>NZ_CP038207.1:4800000-6304843 GCF_004526365.1 Pseudomonas sp. S150 | reverse complement strand
CGCCGAACCTCGACACCTGGCGTCCAGCCGATGCCGTTGAATCGGCGGTGGCCTGGAAAAATGCGCTGGAGCGTAAGGACGGCCCTTCGGCGCTGATCTTCTCGCGTCAGAACCTGCAGCACCAGGAACGCGATGCCGGTCAGATCGCCGACATCAGCCGCGGTGGTTACGTGTTGAAGGACTGCGCAGGCGAGCCTGAGCTGATCCTGATTTCCACCGGTTCGGAAGTCGGTCTGGCCGTTCAGGCCTACGACAAACTGACCGAGCAAGGCCGCAAGGTGCGCGTGGTTTCCATGCCTTGCACCAGCGTGTTCGACGCTCAGGACGCCGGCTACAAGCAATCGGTTCTGCCGTTGCAGGTCAGCGCACGTATCGCGATCGAAGCGGCCCACGCCGACTTCTGGTTCAAGTACGTGGGTCTGGAAGGTCGCGTGATCGGCATGACCACCTACGGCGAATCGGCTCCGGCTTCGGCACTGTTCGAAGAGTTCGGCTTCACCCTGGAAAACATCCTGGGTCAGGCTGAAGAGCTGCTGGAAGACTGATCCAGAAGTTGCGTCGTCTGGACTGACGCCTTCGCGAGCAAGCCCGCTCCCACAGGGGGATTTGTTGTGTGACACACACAGTGTTCACAACCCTGATCCAATGTGGGAGCGGGCTTGCTCGCGAAATCGGTGGTTCAGACACCACTGCAATAACGGAATCAAACGGTAATCGAGAACCCCATGCCTCAACCGCGTCCCTACAAAGTTGCACTCAACGGCTACGGCCGGATTGGTCGTTGCGTCTTGCGTGCGTTGTTCGAGCGTGGCGAGAAGGCCGGGTTTGAAATTGTCGCGATCAACGATCTGGCGGACATGGCCAGCATCGAATACCTGACACGTTTCGACTCCACCCACGGCCGCTTTCCCGGCGAAGTGCGAGTAGAAGGCGATTGTCTGCATATTAATGGCGACTGCGTGAAGGTCCTGCGCAGTGCCACCCCCGAAGGCATCGACTGGGCGGCGCTGGGCGTCGACCTGGTGCTGGAGTGTTCCGGTGCCTACCACACCCGCGAAGACGGCCAGCGTTTTCTCGACGCCGGCGCGCCACGCGTGCTGTTTTCACAGCCGATGGCCAGCGAGGCGGATGTCGACGCCACCATCGTCTTCGGCGTCAATCAGGATTGCCTGACTGGCGATGAACTGCTGGTGTCCAACGCCTCCTGCACCACCAACTGCGGCGTGCCGCTGTTGCGTCTGCTGGACAAGGCGATCGGCCTGGATTACGTGTCGATCACCACGATTCACTCGGCGATGAACGATCAGCCGGTGATCGACGCCTATCACCACGAAGACCTGCGCCGCACCCGTTCGGCGTTCCAGTCGGTGATCCCGGTGTCCACTGGTCTGGCGCGTGGCATCGAGCGCCTGCTGCCGGAACTTGCCGGGCGAATTCAGGCCAAAGCCGTACGCGTGCCGACGGTCAACGTGTCCTGCCTCGACATCACGATGCAGACCGCCACCGCGACCGATGCCAACGAGGTCAACCGGATCCTGCGCGAAGCCGCCACCAACGGCCCGCTCAAGGGGCTGCTGGCCTACACCGAGTTGCCGCACGCCAGCTGTGATTTCAACCATGACCCACATTCGGCCATCGTCGATGCCAGTCAGACCCGTGTTTCCGGCCCGAAGCTGGTGAACATCCTGGCCTGGTTCGACAACGAATGGGGTTTTGCCAACCGAATGCTGGACGTTGCAGATCACTATCTGCAAACAGCGATTTCAAAAAAACCTGCTCTCTAAGAACAGCTACTCAGGAAGTGCGACCCATGACCGTGTTGAAGATGTCCGACCTCGATCTGCAAGGTAAGCGCGTATTGATCCGCGAAGACCTCAACGTCCCAGTCAAGGACGGTGTTGTCACCAGCGATGCGCGTATCCTGGCTTCGCTGCCGACCATCAAGCTGGCCCTGGAAAAAGGTGCGGCGGTGATGGTGTGCTCACACCTGGGCCGTCCGACCGAAGGCGAGTTCTCCGCCGAGAACAGCCTCAAGCCAGTCGCTGACTACCTGAGCAAGGCCCTGGGCCGCGACGTGCCGCTGGTGGCCGATTACTTGGGCGGCGTTGACGTCAAGGCCGGCGACATCGTGCTGTTCGAAAACGTGCGCTTCAACAAGGGCGAGAAAAAGAACGCTGACGAGCTGGCCCAGCAATACGCCGCCCTGTGCGACGTGTTCGTGATGGACGCCTTCGGCACCGCGCACCGCGCAGAGGGTTCGACCCACGGCGTGGCCAAGTTCGCCAAAGTCGCCGCTGCCGGCCCGTTGCTGGCCGCTGAGCTGGACGCACTGGGCAAGGCGCTGGGCGCACCGGCCAAGCCAATGGCTGCGATCGTTGCCGGCTCCAAGGTGTCGACCAAACTCGACGTACTCAACAGCCTGAGCCAGATCTGCGATCAGCTGATCGTCGGTGGCGGCATCGCCAACACTTTCCTGGCTGCCGCCGGTCACCCGGTCGGCAAGTCGCTGTACGAGCCGGACCTGCTGGACACCGCGCGTGCCATCGCCGCCAAGGTCAGTGTGCCGCTGCCGGTGGACGTGGTGGTTGCCAAGGAATTCGCTGAAAGCGCCGAAGCCACCGTCAAGCTGATCGCTGACGTTGCCGCTGACGACATGATTCTGGACATCGGCCCGCAAACCGCGGCCAACTTCGCCGAACTGCTGAAGTCGTCGAAAACCATTCTGTGGAACGGCCCGGTCGGCGTGTTCGAATTCGACCAGTTCGGCAACGGCACCAAGGTGCTGGCCCAGGCCATCGCCGACAGCGCCGCGTTCTCCATTGCCGGCGGTGGCGACACCCTGGCGGCCATCGATAAATATGGCGTGGCCGAGCAAATCTCCTACATTTCCACCGGTGGTGGCGCGTTCCTCGAATTCGTCGAAGGCAAGGTGCTGCCAGCCGTTGAAGTCCTGGAAAGTCGGGCCAAGGCCTGAGGCCGCCCGTTTGGCCAGGCAAAGGAGTGTTCAGATGGTCAAGTCGTTAGCGCTGTTGTTGCTGACCGGTACGCTGGCGGCCTGCGGGAGTAACCCGAAGGCCGAGGCCACGCCTGCGCCGGATGCGGCACAGAAAGGCTGCTATCAGGCCGACTGGCAGGCCGAAACCAACCCGGTGCTGAACAAGCGCTCGGGGCCGGACGGTCTGGACAAATACGAGACGCAAACCCCGGCCAAGGAACATGGTTGTCCTTGACCGGTCTGACTCTTTAACTCAGGGCTGGCGGCGTTGGCTGTCAGTCGAGGAACACGGATGAAAGGCTTGATCGCCATTGCGGCGTTGGCATTGTTGGGCGGTTGCGCGCAGATGAACCTGTTTCAGTCGTCCGCACCTGCGGACAGCTGGACCACCTGGACCTGCGACAGCCAGGCCAAAGTGCTGTGGCGTTACGCCGATGCCAGCCAGAAGGAAGTCGATGTTCGACTGGGCGGCGGTGATCAGGTCTATCGCCTGAAAGAAGAGCCGGGCGCCTCGGGCGTGTTGTACAGCGACGGCATGCTGGCGTTTCACGTCAAGGGTGACGAAGGCCTGGTGTACTGGGTAACCACCAATGACCTGATCGGCCGCGGCTGCAAGGCCGAGTAAGACGATTGAATTGATTCACACAGATCCCAAGGTGGGAGCGGGCTTGCTCGCGAAAGCGGTGGATCAGCTTGCGGTAATGGTGAATGTTAAACCGCATTCGCGAGCAAGCCCGCTCCCACAGGGGTTCTCTGTTGTTCACAAGATTTTGGTAACACCGAATCACCAGACCGGGCTTCGACCCCCGATCTGCAATCACTTGAATAGCCGCCGCCGCTCCGGCAGGCTGGCACGATTAACGACCCTCAACCGGGAGAGACACACACAATGGCACTTATCAGCATGCGCCAGATGCTGGACCACGCAGCCGAGTTCGGCTACGGCGTTCCAGCCTTCAACGTCAACAACCTTGAGCAGATGCGCGCCATCATGGAAGCCGCTGACAAGACTGACTCCCCGGTGATCGTCCAGGCTTCGGCCGGCGCTCGCAAATACGCCGGCGCGCCGTTCCTGCGTCACCTGATCCTGGCCGCGATCGAAGAATTCCCGCACATCCCGGTGTGCATGCACCAGGACCACGGCACCAGCCCTGACGTCTGCCAGCGCTCCATTCAACTGGGCTTCAGCTCGGTGATGATGGACGGCTCCCTGGGCGAAGACGGCAAGACCCCGACCGACTACGAATACAACGTCCGCGTTACCCAACAAACCGTCGCCATGGCTCACGCCTGCGGCGTTTCGGTAGAAGGCGAGCTGGGCTGCCTGGGTTCGCTGGAAACCGGCATGGCCGGTGAAGAAGACGGCATCGGCGCTGAAGGCGTTCTGGATCACAGCCAGATGCTGACCGACCCGGAAGAAGCCGCTGACTTCGTCAAGAAGACCCAGGTCGATGCCCTGGCCATCGCCATCGGCACCAGCCACGGCGCCTACAAGTTCACCAAGCCACCTACCGGCGACGTGCTGGCGATCGACCGCATCAAGGAAATCCACAAGCGCATCCCGAACACCCACTTGGTGATGCACGGTTCTTCCTCGGTTCCGCAAGAGTGGCTGGCGATCATCAACCAGTACGGCGGCGACATTAAAGAAACCTACGGCGTACCGGTTGAAGAAATCGTCGAAGGCATCAAGTACGGCGTACGCAAGGTCAACATCGACACCGACCTGCGACTGGCATCCACCGGCGCCATGCGTCGCCTGATGGCCACCAACCCGAGCGAGTTCGACCCACGTAAATTCTTCGGCGCGACTGTGACGGCAATGCGTGATGTGTGTATCGCACGTTATGAAGCGTTCGGTACTGCCGGTAACGCTTCGAAGATCAAGCCGATCTCGCTGGAAGCGATGTTCCAGCGTTATCTGAAGGGTGAGTTGAACGCCAAGGTGAACTAAGCCTGAACGTTGAGCTGCGCTGATAAAAAACCCGCCGAGAGGCGGGTTTTTTATGGGTGAGTGATTGGTAAGTCGCACGTCCGAGTTGTCCAGTGATTTCTATGTTAAAGGCAGATTTGTTATTTCAAAGGAATATAAGTACCTGTCAGATATTACAGGTGTGCCGAAATATGAAGCCGCCTACTATCGGGTTTCACTTGTCCCTCGGAAAGATAGAAATGAAAAACGAAAAAGAAATAAAAGGTGACGCTGGCGTTGACGAATCATTATTTGGTTATATGAAAATCACCTACAAGCATGAAGAGTATGGTGAGCATCCGAAGGAATTTAAAGATTATGGATTTTTATATAAGGGGGAAAAGTCTTTTCAGCTTCTTCCAAAGTATCGAGAGTTTGAAGGTCACAAGTATTATTTGTCATTGTCCTTTAAGGCAGGCCTTGATGTTCACAAGAATTATGAACTGGGTGGAAAAGATACACCCGTTAGCGCGCATTTGGAGATTGATGATATAAAAGGTGATCAGCAGGCTAGCGGCAAGTTTAATTTGTCAAGAAGTGGGGATTACCCAAAAGGCACCTTTGATATCTTTGAAGAAGGCGTCTTTTCAGCAGCAGGTGAATTTGAGTACAAGAAGTAGCCTTAGTTGATACTGGTTAAGGCTGCACCGGCGCTCTGCTGGTTTATTAAGCTTTGCATTGTCCGATAGTTGAGCGCTGTAAGTTCTATTTGTCGTGATTAATATCCAGCTTGGTAAGCTCAGGAAACGGGGCGGATCTGTTTGAGTCGCCAGCACTCGTATAGTTGATGTCGGTACTATGGAAAGTTAGGGCTTCGCTTGTTTTCTGTAGTTCAAAGCCAGCTGCCAAATGCGAACGGATATAAACACCTGTCAGATATTACAAGCGCGCTGGCGCTGGTAGCTGATTATTCTTCTGTTTTACTTACTTTCTGGATGAAAAATATGAGCACCAATAAAAGCATCAATAGTCAAATTCCTGAATTCATGGAGGTTACATACAAGCATGAAGATTATGATGAGGAAAAATTTGAGGGTGGAGGCCATCTATCCCATGGGGGTGGGTTCTTTAATATTAATCCGAAGGAAAGGATGCTAGGTGGGCATCGTTATTATATGGGCCTTAATTTTAAAGAAGATCTTGGGGTCGGCAAGTACACGTTAGATGGAAAAGATGAGCCCGTGAGAGCGCATTTAGAATTTGATGGCATTGAAAATGATAAGTATGCAAGCGGTACGTTGAGATTGACACAGGTAAGCCCGTATCCTGTAGGCGAGTTCGACCTCGTTGAAGGAAAGTTGTCAGCTAAGGGGACGTTTACGTTCAGGCGTTAGTTTTTGATACTGGCCTTAAGTAATACGGCAGACTCTTGGAGTCTGCCGGTTTATTGATCTTTGCATTGTCCGATGGTTGAGCGATGTTAGTACTATTTGTCGTGATCAATGTCCAGCTTGGTAAACGTCACCTGCCCACCCTCACTGGTATACCCGGTGTTGTCCTGCACATACACCCCCGCCTTGAAGTACAGCGGCTTGTTGCGCCACGTCGCGCTGATTTGTGAATCCCACTGATAACCCGCTGCGCTCACGCCCAGTGCACCGCCGGGGCTGAGGTGGATCAGGTAGTTGAATTCGCGGTCGAGTTTGATGCCGGTGGCGAGGGTGATGACGCGGCTTTCATCGTCATCGGGGTGCATGCGCACCTTGATGACGAGGTTGCCGGTTTCAGTTTTGGTCTTGTACTGGTATTCGAGTTTCACCATCGGCTTCTGGCTTTCATACGCGTGGATCTGGCCGATGACGATCTTGCCCGAGCTGGGCACCTTGTTCACCGCGAGGGTTGCGCGCAGGGTGTTGTCGGCGTCCGGATAATACCAGTTGCGCAGGGTGCCGTTGCTGAAGGTTTCGCGCAGTTCGGTGCGCGGGTAGATGGCGTTTTCGGTTTTTGACCCGGTCACCGGTGACCAGAAAAACAGTGTGCCGGTGTCGGAATGGAAGTACTGATCCTTGAAGCCATTCACCAGTTTGGAGGTTTCGACGGTGTACGGCGGACTGCCGACGGGAACGCTGAGGTTCCAGGTTGCGAGATCGATCATGTCGGTTTTCCACTCAATTCATCCTGAACGCGAGTGCCAGAAGCTCTAGCCCGCGCCTTTTCGGGCGGCAGTTATAAGCGTAGAGGAGTTTTTTGTTAACGCCCGTTTGGCAGATGATTGGCGTCAACATCCTGTCGAAATGCCATCTGTGCCGGTTTTCGGGGGCTGCAGGGGTGACCGTTAGTCGGTAAGTCGCCGCTTTGGCTAAATGATGGCGGCGTGACAGCTTCTGCTTTCACAGATCCGCGACTAGAGTGATGGCTCAGTAACTGTACGGTTTTCCCAAGAACCGGCCGATAGTCCGACAAGAGATGTCCCGACAAGAGAAGCAGCATGGAATGCGCGCAACCCCAGCCAGGTGAAGGCAGCTCTGTCCTTTTGATCGTTGATGATTACCCTGAAAACCTGATCAGCATGCGCGCGTTGCTGCAGCGTCAGGATTGGCACGTCATGACCGCCGCCTCCGGCTTCGAGGCACTCAATCTGCTGCTCGAACACGACGTCGATCTGGTGCTGCTGGACGTGCAGATGCCAGGAATGGACGGTTTTGAAGTCGCGCGGCTGATGCGCGGCAGCCAGCGCACACGTCTCACGCCGATCATTTTCCTCACCGCCAACGAACAGTCCCAGGACGCCGTGATCAAGGGCTACGCCAGTGGCGCGGTGGATTACCTGTTCAAGCCGTTCGATCCGCAGATCCTCAAGCCCAAAGTCCAGGCATTGCTCGAACACCAGCGCAACCGCCGCGCCTTGCAGCGCCTGAGTCATGATCTGGAGGTCGCGCGGGCCTTCAATGCCTCGGTGCTGGATAACGCGGCGGAAGGAATATTGGTGCTCGGCGAGGACGGTTTGATCCGCTTCGCCAACCCGGCGATTTCGCGGCTGCTGAATGCGCCGGTGAAGGAGCTGGAGGGCAAGGAATTTCTCGATTATCTGCAGAAACCGCACATCCCGTTGTGGGCTGATTCCGAGCTGTTGGCCGGCTATAAACGCGGTGAGACCTTGCGTCTGCACGATGCGTTGTTACGCACGGCGCCGGGGCAACAGGTGCCGGTGGCGTTGTCCTGCGCGCCGTTGCCGGCCGAGCAGCGGGCGATGGTGGTGACGGTGCTGGACATGTCAGTGGTGCGTCACCTGCATCAGCAGCTGGAATTTCAAGCGGTCACCGATCCGTTGACCGGTCTGCTCAATCGCCGGGGCTTTTATCAGACGGTGGAAAACCTGCTGCTGCGCGGTGAACGCAGCGACAGCAGTTGGGTGCTGCTGTATCTGGATCTAGATGGCTTTAAACGGGTCAACGATTCCCTTGGCCACGATGCCGGCGACCGGGTGCTGCGCTGGGTCTCCGAGCAGTTGAAGGCCTGTCTGCGGCCGTTCGATATACTCGCGCGCATGGGCGGTGACGAGTTCACGGCATTGCTCGATCTGGAGTTCCCCGAGCAGGCGGCGAAGATTGCCGAGAAGCTCATCGAGCGGGTGTCGATCTGTCAGCAGATCGAGGGATTGGATATTGCCCTCGGCGCTAGTATCGGCATCGCCACTTACCCGGACTGCGGCTCGAACCTCGACGGCCTGCTGCGCGCCTCCGACATTGCCATGTACGAAGCCAAGCGCGCCGGGCGTCAGCAGTATCGTTTTTATGATCACGAAATGAACGGCCGCGCCCGCTCGCGACTGATGCTCGAAGAGAGCGTGCGCAACGCCATCGAGAACCGTGACTTCAATCTGGTGTATCAGCCACAAGTGGCGATCGACAGCGGGCAGATCCGCGGTTTCGAGGCTGCTGCTGCGCTGGCAGCATCCGAGCGTCGGCGATGTGCCGCCGGGGCTGTTCCTGCCGTTGCTGGAAGAGGCGCGGCTGATCAGTCGGCTCGGCAGTTGGATCTATCATCGCGGCGCCGGCCAGCGCAAAGCCTGGGAAACGTTGTTTGCCGAAGATCTGGTGCTCGGCGTGAGTTTGAGCAACACCCAGTTCGGTCTGCCGAACCTGGTCACCGAATTGCGTCAGGTGCTGGAGCGGCATTCGTTGCAGCCGCGGCAACTGGAGGTGGAAATCACCGAAGACGCACTGATGCACAACCCCGACGAGACCCGCAAACAGCTGCGCCTGCTACGCAATCTCGGGGTGCGGGTGGCGCTGGATGATTTCGGTTCAGGGCCGTGCTCGCTGGCGCATCTGCGTGATCTGGAGCTGGATACGCTCAAGCTTGATCGACACCTGATTGCGCGGCTGCCGGATTCGACGCGCGACGCGGCGCTGGTCAGCAACGTGATCAATCTGTGTAAACAGTACGGCTTGCTGGTGATCGCCGAAGGCGTGGAAACCATCGAACAGTATCAATGGCTGCAAGCGCATGGCTGCGAATATGTGCAGGGTTTCCTGGTGGCGCGCCCGCTGACCTCCGAAGACGCCGCCAGCTTCGCCGAGCCCTTCGACTGGGGCGCGCTGCCGGTTTGAATTCGCTACACTGGCGCTCTTTTCGAACCGTGTTGCCGTGTCCATGACTGCGTTGAAATACCTCCAGGCCTATCCCGCGCAATTGCAGGATCAGGTGCGCCAACTGATCGCCGAACAGCGTCTGGGTGACTACCTGAGCCAACGCTATCCGGGGCGTCACGATGTGCAGAGCGACAAGGCGCTGTACAGCTACGCGCTGGACCTGAAGCAGGAATACCTGCGCAACGCGCCGGCCATCGACAAGGTGCTGTTCGACAACCGCCTCGACCTGACGCACCGCGCGCTGGGCCTGCACACCACGGTCTCAAGGGTGCAGGGCGGCAAGCTCAAGGCCAAGAAAGAGATTCGCATCGCCTCGTTGTTCAAGGAGGCGGCCCCCGAGTTCCTGAAGATGATCGTCGTGCATGAACTGGCGCACTTCAAGGAGTCGGATCACAACAAGGCCTTCTATAAATTGTGCGAACACATGCTGCCGGGGTATCACCAGATCGAGTTCGATCTGCGGGTATACCTGACGTGGCGCGATTTGTAGGAGCTGCCGAAGGCTGCGATCTTTTGATCTTTTAATTAACGGAGCCCATGCATGGACGTCAGCAAGACCAAAAGCAGCTTTTACCGGCGCCTGTACGTGGCCTACCTGATCGACAGCGGCCTGGCCCCAAGCGTCCCGGCGCTGACCGAAGTGACCGGCATGCCCCGGCGCACGGCGCAGGACACGATCGCCGCGCTGGCGGATCTGGATATCGTCTGTGAATTCGAGCAGGAAGAGGGCGCGCGCAACCATGCCGGGCGCTATCGGATTCGCGACTGGGGGGCGATTGATCGCGGGTGGATCGAGCGTAATCTGCGGCAGATCAAGGCTGTGCTGGAGTATCCCTGAGTTTTGCAGTGTTTGAGCTGACGCCTTCGCGGGCAAGCCCGCTCCCACAAGGATCTCCAGCGAACACAGTTATTGTGAACAACCGCTGAATCTGTGGGAGCTGGCTTGCCAGCGATGAGGGCCTTAGGAGCGACGCATGCCTATGTGCGGAATGTCATCCTCCAGATACTCCTCACCCGCCACCACAAACCCGTACCTGCCGTAATACCCCTGCAAATGCGCCTGCGCCGACAGATAGATCGGCACCTGCGGCCAATGCTTCTCGGCCTGTTTCAGCGCGTGCTTCATCATCACATGCCCCAGCCCTTTGCCGCGGCCCTGCGGCGCAATGATTACGCGGCCGATCACCACGTCACCGCCCTGGGACTCGGGATCAAGCAGGCGCAGATAGGCCATCAACTGATCATCTTCCCAACCCATGAGGTGATGGGTGTCGCCGCCCAGATCCTGGCCGTCGAGGTCCGGGTAGGCACATTTCTGTTCGACCACGAACACTTCCGAGCGTAGCTTCAGCAGTGCGTACAACTCTTCTTTGCCCAGATCACTGTGATGCTTGCAGACCCACTCGATTGTCATCTTCCGACTCCTTGAACTCCGTCGCCCGATACTAAGGGCACTGGCGCCGGATGTCTGTATGGCGGAACAGTCTGTGACAAAGGTCAAAATGCCATCATTCCTTTCTCGCGATAGCGGCTGCTTTGTGTAATCTGCTGGAAAGCGCTGTGCACTGGCTTCAATGAGCTACTGTTAGGGCCTGGGTTTCGCCGGTAAGGGGCCTTGGGGTTTTGACTGAAAACACGCTGGGCAGCCCGCCCGCTAAGGATTTTCAAGCATGCCGCGACTGCATCGAGCCTTTGCTTTGATCGGATTGCTCTTGCTGGCCCAAACCGCCTCAGCGGAGAAGTTGCGACTGGTGTTTGATATCTGGCCGCCCTTTACCGACGACACGCTGGTCAACGGTGGTCTGGCCACCGACATCGTCAGCACGGCGCTGGCGCGGGCCGGTTATGCCAGCGACTACGAGCAGGTGCCGTGGGCGCGGGCACTGCTGGGGGTGGGCGAAGGACGATACGACGTGCTGGTCAACGCCTGGTACAACGACGAACGGACCAAAATCGGCCAGTTCTCTGGCGAATACCTGCTCAACCGCATCCGCTTTCTCAAGCGCAAGGACACGCCGCTGGAGTACGGCAGCCTGGAGCAACTGCACACCTACCCGGTGGCGGTGGTGCGCGGTTATGCCTACTCGCAGGCCTTCGATGCCGATACCGCACTGGAGAAAGTCCCTGTGCATAACTTCGCCATGGCCGTGCGCATGCTGGCGGCGGATCGGGTCAAGCTGACCCTGGAGGATGAGTACGTCGCGCGCTATTACCTGGCCCGCGAATCACCGAAAGTGCGCAACGCCGTGGAGTTTCTGCCCAAGCCGCTGAGCGAGAACAGTCTGCATATTCTGGTGAGTCTGAAGAATCCGCAGCATGAGCAGATTGTGGCCGGGTTTGATAAGGCGATTGCGGCGATGAAGGCGGATGGCAGTTATGACAAGTTGCTGCGCCAGCATGGGATGTGAGAGCTGATCCAGAATTTGTTAAGTGGCTGATGGCCCTATCGCGAGCAGGCTCACTCCTACAGTTTGAAATGCGTTCCCTTGTAGGAGTGAGCCTGCTCGCGATGGCGTCTGATCAGCCGCCGCTGACCTCACTGGTGTCTTTGATCAAATGCGCCGCCAACGTCCGCAACGGCCCCAGCTGCCGGCAGATCAACGCCAGTTGCGTCTGCACCAGTCGCTGTCCTTCATCGATCTCGTCCGGCATCTGCTCCAGCTCATTGGCCAGCGCTTCTTCTTCGTCACTCTGAATCGCCACCGGTTGCTTGTTCGCCAGGCCCTGGGCAATGTCGTCGATGCTCGCGGCCAGTTTCACTCCGGCGCCGTCTATCAGTTGTTCACGCACGTCTGCCGGTAGCTGCGTTTCGCGATGCGCGCCCAACCCGGAGAGGTAGCTGAGCAGGGTGTGCGACAGCACCAGAAAACGGAAACCGACGTCCGCTTCCTTACGGAAATGCCCCGGCTCCATGAGCATGTTCGCCAGCGTTGTCGACAGCGCCGCATCAGCGTTGTGCGCGTTGCGTCGGGCCAGGCGATAGGCGAGGTCGTCGCTCTTGCCGGCAGCGTATTGCTGCATGATCTGGCGCAGGTAGATGCTGTTGCAGGTCAGGGTGTTGGCCAGCACCTTGTTCAGGCGTCGGCCCTGCCAGTCCGGGAGGAACAGGAACACCGTCAGGCCGGCGATCAGGCTGCCGAGCAGGGTATCGAACAGTCGTGGCAGGAACAGCCCGTAGCCATCGCCGATCTGGTTGAAGCAGAACAGCACCATGATGGTGATGGCGGCGGTCGCCAGGGTGTAGCGCGTGGTGCGGTTGGTAAAGAACACCACCCCGGCGGCGATCGCGAAGCACGACTGCACCAGCGGGCTGGGGAACAGATCGAACAGCGCCCACGCCACGGTCAGGCCGATGGCAGTGCCGAGAATCCGCTGCCCGAGCTTGCGCCGGGTCGCGCCGTAGTTCGGCTGGCAGACGAACAGGGTGGTGAGGATGATCCAGTAACCCTGCGAAGGGTGAATCAGATGCACCATGCCATAGCCGATACTCAGCGCCAGCGGCAGGCGCAGGGCGTGACGGAACAGCAAGGACGTCGGTGTCAGTTGCGTACGCAGGCGAACCCACACGTCCTTGAGGTTGCGCGGCGAGCGGTCGAGCAGGCTGCTGTCGGTGGCGTCCGCCAAGGCGTCGGGGTTGCTCGCATCGCTGAGCAAACGGTCGAGGGTGCCGAGGTTGGCGGCCAGGGCACGCAGCGAGCGCAGGAGGCCGCGCCACGCCGGATTGCTCTGGATGCGCAGGTGTTCAAGGGAGGCATCGAGGTCAGTCAGGGCTTCGGCAAAACTGGCGTCGTAGACGAACGGCTGGCGCATCTGGATCGATTCGGCCAGCGCGCGGCAGGCCTTGCCCTGCTGGCGCAATAAACGCTGGCAGCGGAACAGCACGTCGCTGTGGAAGAACGCATCGGCCAGCGCGTTGTACGGATAGTGCGAGGAGCTGGCGCGTTCGTGAATGTCCTGGGCGAGGAAATACAGCTTCAGATAACGGCTGACTTTCGACCCCGGGCGGCCGTTGCCGACCCGGTGCAGAATGATTTCCTTGGCACTGTTCAGCGCGGCGACCACGCGACCGTTTTGCTGCGCCAGTTCCAGCCGTCGGGCTTCGACGTCCAGTTGGCGGATCGGCTCGAACAGCGAGGCTTTCAGCTTCAGGTAGAAACCGAGTTCACGGAACAGCCGCGCCAGACTCTGCTGCACCGGCTGGTTGGAAAACATCGCTTGCCACAGCACCGAGAGCAGGCCGTACCACGCGGCACCGGCCACCAACAGCATCGGTTCGTGCCAGAAATCGGTGACCGCGCCGCCGCGCTGATCCACGCCGATCATGGTGTAAACCGACAGAATCAACGTCGCCGAGGCAATCGCGCCATAACGCTCGCCGAGTGCGCCGAGCATGGTCAGGCCGAAGCTGGCCAAGGCCAGGGCGATGGCGAACACGATGGGGTAGGGGAAGAGCAGTTCCACCGACAGCGCGGCGATACTGAAACATACCAGCGTCACGGCGAGGGCGTTGAGGCGGCCCTGCCAACTGTCGTCGGTCTCGGCCAGGGCGCTGGCGATAATCCCCAGGAACAACGGGATCAACAGGCCCATTTCATCCTGATACCAACACAGCGCCATGCTGCCGGTCAGGGCGATGAACACCCGCACGCTGTAGCTGAATTTATCCAGCGCCCACAGGCGCCGCAAAGACTGACGAAACGAGGTCGAGGACATGAAGTGCGAAGGCCTTCCGAGGCGATGCCGCTAAATTGAGCCAGTAATGACGCCGACGCAATGGCGCCGATCACATCTGACAGCAAAAAGTGTTCCTTACTGCATCACGCATAACAACTGTAGGAGTGAGCCTGCTCGCGATGGCGGTGTATCAGCCAGCCAATGATTGAATGACAGAAAGCAATCGCGAGCAGGCTCACTCCTACAGGGTTTTGTATGTAGCTTTGGATCAGACGTACTGCGCAGCCGCGTACCCCGAGGCCCAGGCCCACTGGAAGTTGAAACCGCCCAGATGCCCGGTGACGTCGAGCACTTCGCCGACAAAATACAGGCCCGGGCTTTTCAGCGACTCCATGGTCTTGGACGACACTTCGCGGGTATCGACGCCGCCCAGCGTGACCTCGGCGGTGCGATAGCCTTCGGTGCCGGCCGGGACGACTTTCCAGCTGCCGAGCTTGTCGGCGATCTGCGCCAGTTCGGCGTGGGTGTACTGCTTCATCGGTTTGGACACGAACCAGTTGTCCGCCAGCAGATTGGCCATCTTCTTGGTGAAGATCTCACCAAGCAAAGTTTTCAGCTCGCTGTTCGGGCGTTCGGCTACTTGCTGCTGCAGCCATGCCGCGGTGTCGTGATCCGGCAGCAGGTTGATCTCCACGGTGTCGCCCGGCTCCCAGAACGACGAGATCTGCAGAATCGCCGGGCCACTGAGACCACGGTGAGTGAACAGAATGTTCTCGCGAAAGCTCTGGTCGTTGCAGCTGACCAGACAATCCACCGAAGTACCGGACAGCTCGGTGCACAGTTCCTTGAGCTGATCAGTGATGGTGAACGGCACCAGTCCGGCGCGGGTCGGCAGCAGTTCATGGCCAAACTGCTTGGCGACCTGATAACCGAAACCGGTGGCGCCCAGCGTCGGGATCGACAGGCCGCCAGTGGCGATCACCAGCGACTGGCACTGGAGCTGGCCGAGGGTGGTGTCGAGCAGGTAGCCGTTTTCGACTTTCTCGATGGTCTGGATCGAGGTGTCCAGGTGCAGCTCGACGCCGACCTGATCGCACTCGTCGAGCAGCATGCCGAGGATGTCGCTGGATTTGTTATCGCAGAACAGCTGGCCGAGTTTCTTCTCGTGGTACGGCACGCCGTGCTTGGCGACCATGCCGATGAAATCCCACTGGGTGTAGCGCGCCAGTGCCGATTTGCAGAAATGCGGGTTGTGCGAGAGAAAATTGCTCGGCTCGGTGTACATGTTGGTGAAATTGCAGCGGCCACCACCGGACATCAGGATTTTCTTGCCGGCCTTGTTCGCGTGGTCGAGCAGCAATACCTGACGCCCACGCCCGGCGGCGGTCAGTGCACACATCAACCCAGCGGCGCCAGCGCCAATGATCACGACTTCGGTAGAGCGCAAAACGGTGTCCTCACGTTGTTCACCACAAAACTAACTGTGGGAGCGAGCTTGCTCGCGAAAGCGGTGTGTCATTCAACATATGTGTCGACTGACAGATTGCATTCGCGAGCAAGCTCGCTCCCACAGGGATCTACTTTGGATGGTAGACCGTTTACAAAACCCGCACGCGCAGCGAACGGCCCTTGATCTTGCCGTTGTTCAAGCGCTGCAGCGCCTGCATGACCACGGTGCGTTCAACGGCCACGTACGACTGGAAGTCGAAGATCGCGATCTTGCCCACCTGCGCGCCCGGGATGCCGGCGTCGCCGGTCAGTGCGCCGAGGATGTCGCCCGGACGCACTTTGTCTTTACGCCCGCCGGCGATGCACAGCGTGCTCATCGGTGGCTGCAGCGGGGCGCCGCCCTGGGACTTGAGGTTGTCGACCTGATCCCAGTTCAGCGGAGCTTTCTGCAACTGTTCGATGGCTTGCGCGCGATGCGCTTCGGACGGCGCAACGAGGCTGACCGCGATGCCTTTCTCGCCGGCACGACCGGTACGGCCAACGCGGTGAATGTGGATTTCCGAATCGCGGGCCAGCTCGACGTTGATCACCATGTCCAGCGCATCGATGTCCAGACCACGGGCGGCCACGTCGGTGGCGACCAGGACCGAGGTACTGCGGTTGGCGAACATCGCCAGCACCTGATCGCGATCACGCTGTTCCAGATCGCCGTGCAGGCCGACGGCGGAAATGCCTTTGGAGGTCAGGTGGTCAACGGTTTCCTGCACTTGCTGCTTGGTGAAGCAGAACGCCACGCAGGAAGCCGGGCGGAAGTGGTGCAGGACTTTGGTCACTGCGCTCATGCGCTCTTCCGGAGAAATTTCGTAGAAGCGCTGTTCGATCTGCGTGTCGTCGTGGAACGCTTCGGCTTTCACCGTTTGCGGATCTCGCATGAATTTCGACGCCAGTTGCTTGATGCCCACCGGGTATGTGGCGGAGAACAGCAGGGTCTGACGGCGTGCCGGAGTCTTTTCGATGATGTCTTCGATCGCGTCGTAAAAGCCCATGTCGAGCATGCGGTCGGCTTCGTCGAGGATCAGCGTGTTCAGACCGTCGAGCACCAGCGAACCCTTGCGCAGGTGCTGCTGAATACGTCCCGGGGTGCCGACGATGATGTGCGCGCCGTGCTCCAGCGAAGCGATCTGCGGGCCGAACGACACGCCGCCGCACAGGGTCAGGACCTTGATGTTGTCTTCGGCACGGGCCAGACGCCGGACTTCCTTGGCGACCTGGTCGGCCAGCTCACGGGTCGGGCAGATCACCAGCGCCTGGCAACCGAAGTAGCGCGGGTTGATCGGGTTGAGCAGGCCGATGCCGAACGCGGCGGTCTTGCCGCTGCCGGTCTTGGCCTGGGCGATCAGGTCCATCCCCTTGAGGATCACCGGCAAGCTCTGCGCCTGGATCGGCGTCATCTGGGCATAACCGAGGGATTCGAGGTTAGCCAGCATGGCGGCGGACAGCGGCAGAGTATTAAAAGCGGTGGCGATGGTGGTCACGGGACTGGCCTGCAAAACAAAATGTCGCGCAGTGTAGCAGCCCCGTGCCACTTTCCTCGAAAGTTCTGGACGAACAGTGCCTGATTTCATTCCCCCAGGCTTTCCTTGAATGAAGATAAACCTGTGGCGAGGGAGCCTTTGTGGCGAGGGGATTTATCCCCGATGGGGTGCGCAGCACCCCCTGAAAAGGTTGAACGCGATCAGCCAGATGTACTGAGGCGGCAGATTATGGGGCTGCTGCGCAGCCCATCGGGGATAAACCCCCTCACCACAAAAGCATTCACAAGACATGACACTGCCTAGTGTTCAATGTGCTCATCCGGATGTTCATCCGGGCGTTTGACCCGACGACCGTCCTCTTTCGACAGTTGCGAGAAGATCGTCGCCGCCAGCATCGCCATGATTCCGACCGTGACAAACGTCAGCTGGAACGCGCCCAGTACGGTCTCGACGCCATCGTTGCCGATCTCCGCCGTGAAGCCACCAAGCAGCGCACCGGCACAGGCCACGCCCAGACTCAGCGACAATTGCGCCACCACCGACAGCAAGCTGTTGCCGCTGCTGGCGCTGGCGTCGTCGAGGTCGATCAGGGTCACGGTGTTCATCGCGGTGAATTGCAGCGAGTTGATCGCGCCGAGAACCGCCAGCAGGCACAGCAGCAGCCAGTAAGGTGTCTGCTCGCTGACCAGGCCCATGCTCGCCAGCATGATCCCCAGCGCCAGGGTGTTGCCGGTGAGCACGATGCGATAGCCAAGGCGTTCGATCAGCGGCCGCGCCATCCACTTGGCAAACATCGCCGCTGCAGCCAGCGGCAACATGCTCATTCCGGCTTGCGATGGCGAATAACCCAGCGCCACCTGTAGCAGCAATGGCACCAGAAACGGCAGGGCGCCGCTGCCCAGACGGGCGAACAGGTTGCCGATAATTCCGACCGCGAAGGTTCGGGTCTTGAACAACGACGGGGCGAACAGCGGATTCTCGACACGCCCGGCGCGCAGCCAGTACGCCGCCAGACAGGCCAGACCGCCGAACAGCAGCAGCATCACCCGCAGGTGCGGCAAGTGCAATTCGCCCAGACCTTCCATGGCGATGGTGATCAGGATCATCGCCGCGCCAAACAGCAGGAAACCGAGGCTGTCGAAGCGCGTGCGTTCAGTACCGCGCAGGTCGGGGATGAATTTCCACACCGCGTAGCAGCCGAGAACACCGACCGGCAGGTTGATCAGAAAGATCCAGTGCCACGTCAGGTATTGCACCATCCAGCCGCCCATGGTCGGACCGATCAGCGGGCCGAGCAGGCCGGGAATGGTGATGAAGCCCATGATCCGCACCAGCTCCGAACGCGGATAGGCGCGCAGCACCACCAGCCGTCCGACCGGCAGCATCAATGCGCCGCCCAGACCCTGGATCACCCGCGCGCCGACCAGCATGCTCAGGCTGCTGGACAAGGCGCAGAGCAGCGAGCCGAAACTGAACAGCAGGATCGCGCCGAAGAAGATTTTCTTGGTGCCGAAGCGATCGGCGATCCAGCCCGAGGCCGGAATCAGCAAGGCCACGGTGAGCATGTAGGCGATGACCACACCTTGCATGCGCAACGGGTCTTCGGCCAGATCCCGGGCCATGGCCGGCAGGGCGGTGTTGAGGATGGTCCCGTCGAGGGACTGCATGAAGAAAGCAATGGCGACGACCCACGGCAACCAGCGGGCGGTGATGGCGTCGAGAGGCGGGCGAGTGGGCATGGAACCTCTTGTGGGTGGTTAATCCAAATGGCTTGTTGTGCATGAAACTCTGTGGTGAGGGGATTTATCCCCGATGGACTGCGCAGCAGTCCCCTGCATTTGATTTTAAAAGCGGGGCCGCTACGCGACCCATCGGGGATAAATCCCCTCGCCACAGGGTTCACTCCAGTACTTGATCCCAAGGTGTGCTGGAGGTTTGCGTTTACAGGGTCAAGGTCAGTCGGCTCACCAGCGCCCCCGGCAACAACGCCGACGAGGTATTGCGCTGGCTATACGTGCTCGCCGACAGCAGCAACTCACGCTCGGCGGTCAATGCTTCCAGCTGCGAACCCAGCAGACTGTAGGCGCTGTCGTCGAAGCGCATGGTGCTGACCGGCGCCTGAATCTCGCCGTTCTCGACCCAGAAAGTTGCGAAGCGGGTCATGCCGGTCAGGCGCGCCGCCGGTTGATCCGAGTAGTTCAGGTACCACAGATTGCTGATGTACAGCCCGGTGCCCAACTGCTTGAGGATCTCTGCCTGTGACAGATCACCGGCGGCCATGTTCAGCGCACTTGGCATTTCACCGCCGCTGGCGCCGTTGGCGGTCAGGCCGTACTCGGCGGCACTGCGCGAACCGACCAGTTGATCGCCGGCCTTGCCTTCGACAATCAGCCGCAGATCGCTGCGCGGATAACCCTCGCCGGAGAATGCCGGGCTCAACGAACCGCTGACTTGCTCATCCAGCGAGACCAGCGGACTGAACGTCTGATCGCCGACATACAGCTTCTGCAGCGGGCTGCTTTTGCTGGCAATCGACTGCGCCGAGAAGCCGCCCCAGCTGAGCATGCCCATGATTTCTTCCAGCGCGGCCGGCGCCAGGTACGCGCGGTATTGCCCCGGTGCGAGGGTGCGTAACGGTCGACCAAGGAACGCCAGTTGCTCGCGGGCCTGCTGGAAGCGTCGGGTGAAGCCTTCGCTGCTCCACTCGTGCCCGGCGTAGCTGGCTTTCACTGCTTCGCCGTTGTCGTGGAACAGGCTGAAGTCGAAGTTGAAGCTGTTGGCCTGATGCCAGCCGAACGCCCCCGAGGAACTGGCGAAACCGCGGCTGATCGGGCCGGCAGCATAGAATCCGACCAGATCCAGACCTTCAGCAGCGGTGCAGATTTCCTCGACTACCTGCTCGGTGTCCGGCAGCGGATGTTCCTGCACGTTGTTGCTCTGCCAGCCGTTGTGGTTGAGCAGCAGGTACGGATCCTGTGGCAGCAGCGGCAGGGTTTCGCGCAGTTGTTGCAGGCCTTCGGCGAGGCGTTGCAGATCGGCTTCCTGATCACCGGACAGGGTGATGTGCAGATCGGCGTGACGCCCGTCGTTGATCAGCTTCAGCCCGACGTCGGCTTGCTGCACCTGGCCGGCCTGACGCACCTTGGCGTGATTGAAACGCACGAACGCCGAGGATTCGGCGGCATAGCTGAGGGTGAATTGTTCCGGCTCGCGCACGCTGTCGCGCAGCCAATTGACCATGACCTTGAAGGCGTCGGACTGACTCTTCGAAATGCTCATCAGGCGTCTCCCCCAAACACATCAACGTTGCTGAATACGCAGGCCGGTGAAGCGTGGCCGACGCGGATCACCTGGTTCGGCTCGCCCTTGCCGCAGTTTGGCGTGCCCAGCACCCTACGGGTGCCGGCATCGCCGACCGCGCGCAGACTCTTCCAGAAGTGCGCGGATATGCCCCGGTAGTTCGGATTTTTCACCACACCTTTAAGTTCACCGTTCTCGATCAACTGACCCCACTCGCAACCGAACTGGAATTTGTTGCGCGCGTCGTCAATCGACCACGAACGGTTGGTGCTCATCAGAATGCCATGCTCGATGCCGCTGATCAGTTGCGTCAGCGACTGATCGCCCGGCTCGATGTTGAGGTTGGCCATGCGGTCGATCGGCGGCCGGTTCCAGCCGCAGGCGCGGCTGTTGGCAACGCCGTCGAGACCGGCGCGGAACTGCGACAGCGCGCCCCCCAGTGGCCGCAGCAGCAAGCCTTCGCGAATCAGGAATTGTTTGCTGGCCTTGGTCCCGTCGTCATCGTGGCCGTAGCTGGCCAGCTCTTCGGGAATGTCCGGGTCGAAGGTCACGTTGAGCAGCTTCGAGCCGTATTGCAGGCTGCCGAAGTCGCTGGTTTTGACGAAGCTGGTGCCGGCGTAATTGCGCTCGTCACCGAGGATGCGGTCGAGCTCCAGCGGGTGCCCGATCGACTCGTGGATCTGCAGCATCATCTGGTCAGGCATCAGCAACAGATCGCGCGGCCCTTGCGGGGTGTTCGGCGCGAGCAGCAGTTGCAGGGCCTGATCGGCCACTTTCGGGCCGGCGCCGACCAGGCCGCAACGGCTGATCACGTCCGCGCCGCCCTGCTGGCCGAAGTTCTCGCGGCCGAGGGAGCGGGTCTGGCTGTCGTGGCCGTCGTAGGCGGTGACATCCAGGCTCGGATAGACGAAGCGCTGGGCCTGGCGCAATTCGGCACCGGCGCTGCTCAGGTAGATCTGCTCGACGTGGGTGATGCCGATGCTCGCTTCCCAGTTCACCAGGCGCTCATCCTTTGGCACCGAGGCGGATTCCGCGCCGAGCAGCTCGAAGCATTCGCTCAGGGACGGGAAGGGTTGCTCAAGATTGGGCGAAAAGTAATCAGCGCGATCGCTCGACACCGGCTGGTTGCGCAGGTCGAGCAAGGCGTGCGGCTTCAGTCGCCGGGCCTGCTGTTCGGCGCGCTCAAGGGTGGCTTGCAGGCCTTGCTGCGACAGGTCGTTGGTCGCCGCGTAAGCCTCGACGCCGTTGACGCGCACAGTGAGCATCGCGCCTTCGTCGCGGCTCAGGCTTGGCGGCTCGGCGACGTTCTTGCGCACCGACAGGTACTGGCCGGACTCGCGTACATACCGCAGGGAAAAAAACTCGGCGCCCGTGCGCAAGGCAGCGAAGCGCTGCTTGAGCTGGGGGTGGAAATCGAACATTCGGGAACCTCCTTGTTATGGAGTTGCGGGGTGAAGCGATTCGGCGGGGAGGGGGGAAACGATTGCGCGAGGTCTAGAGTAGGCCTGCGTGGGGGTAGGATCAAGTGAAGAGGGGGTGTAGGAGGATTTACTGTGCAGCAGGGGAATTTGTGCTGAATGTGAGGGCCCCTTCGCGAGCAAGCTCGCTCCCACCTTTGAAATGCATTCCAATGTGGGAGCGAGCTTGTCTCCGGGCGGCGTTCCGACGAAGGTAGCGCCTCGGTATTACGTCTTACTGAGCAGCCGGGGTGATATCACGCATCGGCTTGCCCTTCACTGGCGCACCGCCAGCAACGTAGTAGGCAGCATTGCTACGCGGCAGAGGCTTGCGGCCACGGATCTTGTCGGCGATTTTCTCGGCGATCATGATCGTCGGCGCGTTCAGGTTACCGGTGGTGATGATCGGCATGATCGAAGCGTCGACCACACGCAGGCTCTGCATACCGTGCACGCGACCTTCGCCATCCACTACGGCCATCTCGTCGGTGCCCATCTTGCACGAGCAGGACGGGTGGAACGCGGTTTCGGCGTGCTCGCGGATGAACTTGTCCAGCTGCTCATCGGTTTGCACGTCGATGCCCGGGCTGATTTCGCGGCCACGGAAAGCGTCCAGCGCAGGCTGTTGCATGATTTCGCGGGTCAGGCGGATGCCGTCACGGAACTCCTGCCAGTCCTGCTCGGTGGCCATGTAGTTGAACAGGATGCTCGGGTGCTGACGCGGATCCTTGGACTTCAACTGGATGCGACCACGGCTCGGCGAACGCATGGAACCCATGTGTGCCTGGAAGCCGTGCTCTTTCACACCGTTGCTGCCGTTGTAGTTAATCGCTACCGGCAGGAAGTGGTACTGGATGTTCGGCCACTCGAATTCCGGACGCGAACGGATGAAACCGCCAGCTTCGAACTGGTTGCTGGCGCCGATGCCGGTGCCGTTGAACAGCCACTCGGCACCGATGGCCGGCTGGTTGTACCAGAGCAGCGACGGGTACAGGGAGACCGGTTGGGTGCAAGCGTATTGCAGGTACAACTCAAGGTGATCCTGCAGGTTTTCACCGACGCCCGGCAGGTCATGCACCACCGGGATGTCGAGGCTTTCCAGCAGTTTTGCCGGGCCGACACCGGAGCGCTGCAGAATCTGCGGCGAAGCGATGGCGCCGGAGCACAGCAGGACTTCCTTGCGCGCTTTGGCTTCAACACGCTCTTCTGCCGAACCGACCAGGTACCGCACGCCGACCGCACGCTTGCCTTCGAACAGAATCTTGTCGGTCAGGGCGTGGGTGACGATGGTCAGGGTCGAGCGCTTTTTGGCGACGTCGAGGTAGCCACGGGCGGTGGAAGCACGACGGCCGTTCGGCGTCACGGTGCGGTCCATCGGGCCGAAGCCTTCCTGCTGGTAGCCGTTCAAGTCTTCGGTGCGCGGGTAACCGGCCTGCACGCCGGCTTCAACCATGGCGTGGAACAGCGGGTTGTTGCCCGCCTTCGGCGTGGTCACGCTGACCGGGCCGTCGCCACCGTGGTAGTCGTTCGGGCCGATATCGCGGGTTTCCGCTTTACGGAAGTACGGCAGGCAGTCGAGGTACGACCAGTCTTCCAGACCTGGCAGCTTCGCCCAGCCGTCGTAGTCCATCGCGTTGCCACGGATGTAGCACATGCCGTTGATCAGCGAGGAGCCGCCAAGGCCTTTGCCGCGACCGCACTCCATCCGGCGGCCGTCCATGTGTGGCTCCGGATCGGTTTCGTACGCCCAGTTGTAGCGACGACCCTGCAGCGGGAATGCAAGCGCGGCCGGCATTTGCGTGCGGAAGTCGAAGCGGTAGTCCGGGCCGCCTGCTTCGAGCAGCAGCACGGTGACGCCTTCGTCTTCAGTCAGACGGGTCGCCAGGGTGTTACCGGCCGAGCCGGCACCGATGATGATGTAATCGAATTCTTGGGACATTGAATGCACCCTCTTTAGATGTGGTCAGGTCAAGATCGCCGGAACACTGCAAAACCTGTGCTGAGGAGAAAATCCCCTGTGGAGAGGGGATTTATCCCCGACCGGCTGCGCAGCAGTCCTGAAATCAGCGATTGAGATCTATCTGGAGAACAGCAGTGTCTGGAGGGGGGCTGCTTCGCAGCCCATCGGGGATAAATCCCCTCGCCACAATCAGAACACCGAGACGTAATCGCCCAGCTCGACCTGTACCGATTTGATGCGTGTGTAGTTGGTCAGCGAGCTGATGCCGTTTTCACGGCCCACGCCCGACTGCTTGTAACCGCCAACCGGCATCTTCGCGTCGGACTCGCCCCAGGCGTTGATCCAGCAGATACCGGCTTCCAGTTGATGAATCACGCGGTGCGCGCGGTTCAGGTCTTTGGTGACGATACCGGCGGCCAGGCCGAAGTCGGTGTCATTGGCGCGGCGGATCACTTCTTCTTCGGTCTCGTAGGAGAGGATCGCCATCACCGGGCCAAAGATTTCTTCACGAACGATGGTCATTTCGTCGGTGCAGTCGGTGAACACGGTCGGCGCGACGAATGCGCCTTTGGCGAATTCACCGTCGGTCAGACGCTCGCCGCCGCACAGCACGCGGGCACCTTCTTCTTTACCCTTGGCGATGTAGCCCAGCACGCTTTCCATGTGGGCGAAGCTGACCAGTGGGCCGAAGTTGGTGTTTTCGTCTTCCGGGTTGCCGATGCGGATGCGCGCTACGCGCTCGACGATCTTGGCTTCGAAAGCGGCTTTCAGGTGGCTCGGTACGAATACGCGAGTACCGTTGGTGCAGACCTGACCGGAGCTGTAGAAGTTGGCCATCATCGCGGTGTCGGCGGCGCGATCCAGGTCGGCGTCGTCGCAGATGATCAGCGGCGACTTGCCGCCCAGTTCCATGGTCACGTCTTTCAGCGACGAAGCCGAAGCGCTGGCCATGACTTTCTTGCCGGTGTCGGTGCCGCCGGTGAAGGAGACTTTCTCGATGCGCGGGTGCTCGGTCAGCCAGGTGCCGACTTCACGGCCGCTGCCGGTCAGCACGTTGAACACGCCGTTTGGCAGGCCGGCTTCGGTGTAGATTTCGGCCAGTTTCAGGGTGGTCAGCGAGGTGACTTCGCTTGGCTTGAAGATCATCGCGTTACCAGCAGCCAGGGCCGGTGCGGATTTCCACAGCGCGATCTGGATCGGGTAGTTCCACGCGCCGATACCGGCGACCACGCCCAGTGGCTCGCGACGGGTGTAGACGAAGGAAGTGTCGCGCAGCGGAATCTGCTCGCCTTCGATCGCCGGCACCAGGCCTGCGTAGTATTCCAGCACGTCGGCGCCGGTGACGATGTCGACGTATTTGGTTTCGGAGAAGGCTTTACCGGTGTCGAGGGTTTCCAGAGCAGCCAGCTCATCGTTGCGCTCGCGCAGGATGTCGACGGCGCGACGCAGGATGCGCGAACGCTCCATGGCGGTCATCGCGGCCCAGATTTTCTGGCCCTTTTCAGCGCTGACCACAGCACGCTCGACGTCTTCCTTGGTCGCACGTTGCACTTGGGCGAGGACTTCACCGTTCGCCGGGTTGATGGCTTCGAAAGTGGCATCGCTGCCAGCGTCGGAGTACGCGCCATCGATGTAGAGTTTTTGCAGTTCGAAACGGGCCATAGTGTCCTCGCAAGTGCATTAGTGGTTGGCGTCGACCACCGCGCTGAAACTGCGGTGGCGGTTCAGGTACCGAGCGTTTTCTGTGTGCTCTGGCTCACCTGCTTGGCCAATTGGAAATCCATGTATTCGTACGCGATCTGTTGCGCCTGCGCTGTGTCGAAAGCGTCTCCCGACAGCGCGCCGCGCAACCACAAGCCGTCGATCAACGCTGCCAGTCCACGCGCGGCGCTGCGCGCATCTTCGAGCGGCAACACACGGCGGAACTCGCAGCACAGGTTGGAATACAGACGGTGATCGTTGATCCGCTGCAACCTGTGCAAAGACGGCTGGTGCATGCTGGTGGCCCAGAAGGCCAGCCAAGTTTTCATTGCCGGGCCATTGACCTGGCTGGCGTCGAAGTTGCCTTCGATGATCACCTGCAGATGCGCCCGTGGGCTGCTGTCTGCCA
The DNA here is from genome assembly GCF_004526365.1 of Pseudomonas sp. S150. Taxonomy (NCBI): domain Bacteria; kingdom Pseudomonadati; phylum Pseudomonadota; class Gammaproteobacteria; order Pseudomonadales; family Pseudomonadaceae; genus Pseudomonas; species Pseudomonas sp. S150. The sequence goes on along the minus strand of NZ_CP038207.1, from coordinate 6,278,796 downwards.
GCGCCTGCCGGCGCGCGGTGACGTTCTCGCTGAGGACGTTCATCAGATACCGCATCGTGGCGGCAATCAGGCCGTTCTTGTCCTGAAAGTAGTGACTGATGATGCCATTCGAGACACCGGCCAAACGGGCGATCAGCGCAATGCTGGCGTCCCCCATACCGACCTGATCGACCGCCTGCAACGTGGCTTCGATCAGTTGTTGGCGGCGGATGGGTTGCATACCGACCTTGGGCATCTTGCACATCTCCTTAGGCCTTCCGAAGGGCGATAAACGCCTATCGGATTGAGGGCCAGTCTATTTTGTTTTGATTGAACGTTCAATCAACAAAGAATAAGATCTGCGACAAATCGTCGCTGCCTACAGATTTTTTCTGCTTGTAAATGGCGATAAAACGACATCCGAAAATGCTTGAAACCTGCGTGGGGCATGGCGCGGTTCGCTGTTCGATGGACGTGTTGAATGGGCAAGACGCTCGGGGCCAGGTTTCGGATGAACGTCCGCACAGCTTTGGCCACGAAAGCGATTCGCAACGCCATTTCGGCAGGTTCGGGCTTTTTTCGGGGTGTCTTTATATCACCCGCCGGTCGGCTGCCAACTAACCGATTGGTCGGGTTCCGTGTTGCCTTGTGTTCTTCTCTCGCACTGCCTGGAGCATTTGTGCCATGAGTTCTGCCTCTCTTATAAAGACCCCGCCCGAGAAGGTGACGGTCAACGGTTGGGTGTTTTACACCTCTACCGCGTTGATTCTGTTGTTGACCGCCATTCTGATCATCGCCCCGCAAGAGGCCGGCAGATTGTTGGGTATCGCTCAGGCCTGGTTGTCGCGCAGCTTCGGCTGGTACTACATGGTGGTGATCGCCGCCTACCTGGTGTTTGTGGTGGGCCTGGCGTTTTCCTCCTACGGCAAACTCAAACTGGGCAGCAAGGACGACACTCCGGATTTCAGTTACGGCGCCTGGGCGGGGATGCTGTTCTCGTCGGGTATCGGCATTTCGCTGCTGTACTTCGGCGCCTCCGAGCCGCTGGACCACTACTTCAATCCGCCGGAAGGCGCATCGGCCACCAACCTGGCCGCGCGTCAGGCGGTGCAACTGACCTTCCTGCACTGGGGCCTGCACGGCTGGGCGATCTATGCGCTGGTCGGTCTGGCCGTGGCGTACTTCGCTTACCGTCATAACCAGCCATTGGCCCTGCGTTCGGCGCTGTATCCGCTGGTCGGCGAGCGTTGGGTCAAAGGCGCGGCCGGTCACGCGGTGGACGGCTTCGGCATGTTCGTGACCCTGCTGGGTCTGGTGACCAACCTGGGGATCGGCTCGTTGCAGGTGTCCTCGGGTCTGGAAAACCTGTTCGGCATGGAGCACAGCAACACCAACCTGCTGATCGTGATCATCGTGATGAGCACCGTGGCGACCATTGCTGCCGTGTCCGGCGTGGAAAATGGCATTCGTCGTCTGTCCAACCTGAACATCGTGCTGTTCAGCGGTCTGCTGATTTTTGTCCTGCTGTTCGGCCCGACCCTGCACCTGCTCAACGGCTTCGTGCAGAACATCGGCGACTACCTCAACGGCGTGGTGCTGAAGACCTTCGACCTGTACGTCTATGAAGGTGACAGCGCCAAGTCCGACCGCTGGCTGGGCCTGTGGACCCTGTTCTACTGGGCGTGGTGGATTTCCTGGGCACCATTCGTCGGCATGTTCATCGCGCGTATTTCCCGTGGTCGTACCGTGCGTGAGCTGGTCGCTGGCGTACTGCTGATCCCGTTGGGTTTCACCCTGGCGTGGCTGTCGATCTTCGGTAACTCGGCACTGGATCTGGTGATGAACCAGGGGGCGGTGGAACTCGGCAAGACGGCGCTGGAACAACCGTCGATGGCGATCTACCAGTTGCTGGAACACTACCCGGCGTCGAAAGTCGTCATCGGTGTGTCGATCTTCGTCGGTTTCGTGCTGTTCCTGACCCCGGCCGACTCCGGCGCGGTGATGATGGCGAATCTGTCCTGCAAGGGCGGCAACGTTGATGAAGATGCGCCGCACTGGCTGCGGATCTTCTGGTCGGTGGTGATCACGCTGGTGACCATCGGTCTGCTGTTCGCCGGTAACTTCGAAGCCATGCAAACCATGGTGGTGCTGGCCGGTCTGCCGTTCTCGGTGGTGCTGGTGTTCTTCATGTTCGGCTTGCACAAGGCCATGCGCCAGGACGTGCAAATCGAACAGGAGCAGGCGCAACTGGCTGAGCGCGGTCGTCGTGGTTTCAGCGAGCGTCTGACGCAGCTGGATCTGCAACCGAGCCAATCGGTGGTGCAGCGTTTCATGGACAAGCAGGTCAGCCCGGCGCTGGAAGACGCTGCCGCACAAATGCGTGCGCAGGGTCTGGAAGTGCAGACGCTGCTGGGCAAATCCAAGCGCTGCATGGGCGTGCGCGTCGAGATGGAAGAGGGTAACCCTTTCGTCTACGAAGTGAGCCTGGACGGCTATCTGGCGACCCCGACCGAATCGGCCCAGTCCGATGAAGCTCGCCAGCGTTACTACCGCGCCGAGGTGTATTTGCACAACGGCAGCCAGGACTACGACCTGATGGGCTTCACGCAGGATCAGATCACACGCGATGTGCTCGATCAGTTTGAAAGCCATCGGCAGCTCCTTGGCCGGGTGTATAGCTAAGTTGTAGGTGGTGCGGTGTTTCTGTCTGAAGCACCGTGCCGCATTCTTCGCGAGCAAGCCCGCTCCCACATTGGAATGCATTTTAACTGTGGGAGCGGGCTTGCTCGCGAAGGGGCCATCAGCTCCAACGCTGAACGCCCTGTATTCCGATAAACAAAAACGCCGCGATCCTCTCGCGGCGTTTTTGTGTCTGTGGTTCTTACCCCAGGTTCTTGCCCAGCAACGCGTGATACAGCTCGCTGTCGCCCAGAATCCCCACCACATGGTTGTTGTCGTGCAGCACCAGTTTGTTGCCGGTCTGGTAGCGAATCTGCAGCGCATCGCGCATGCCGATGTTCGAGTCCACCAGTGTCGGCTTGCGCTCCAGCGCTTCCACTGCTTGCCCCGGTGCCCAGTTCTGCAGGTTCAGTACCGAACCGTTCTGCCGCGCACCCTTGATCGTGTTGCCTTCGGCCAGGTCCAGCCACGAATCGCCACCCGGGTCGAGGCATACCGAACCGTTGATGCGTTTGCAGTTGTCCAGCGTGCGCATCAGGCTGCGGCCACACAGGACGTTGAGCGGATTGGTGTGGGCCACGAAGGTGCGCACATAGTCGTCCGCCGGGTTCAGTACGATCTCTTCCGGCACGCTGTACTGGATGATCCGGCCGTCCTTCATGATCGCGATGCGGCTACCCAGTTTGAGTGCCTCGTCGAGATCGTGACTCACAAAAACGATGGTCTTGCTCAGCTTGCGTTGCAATTCCAGCAGTTCATCCTGCAGGCCCTGACGGATCAGCGGGTCGAGTGCCGAGAACGGTTCGTCCATCAGCAGAATGTCGGCGTCCATCGCCAGCGCCCGGGCCAGGCCGACACGCTGCTGCATGCCGCCGGAGAGTTCATCGGGCTTCTTGTTGCGCCATTGGGTCAGGCCCACCAGTTCGAGCTTGTCGTCGACCAGCTTGCGCCGTTCCTTTTCCGGTCGGCCCTGCATTTCCAGACCGAAGCTGATGTTCTCGCGCACCGTCAGCCACGGCATCAGGGCGAACTTCTGGAACACCATGGCGATGCGTTTGGTGCGCATCATTTTCAGTTCGGCCGGGGTGCAGGAAGCGATGTCGATCTGCTTGCCTTCGTGCTCGACGAACAGCTTGCCGCGACTCACGGTGTTGAGGCCGTTGATGCAGCGCAGCAGGCTTGACTTGCCGGAGCCGGACAGGCCCATCAGTACGCAGATCTCGCCCTTGTTGATGTCCAGACTGGCCTTTTCCACGCCGACGATCTGCCCGGTCTTTTTCAGGATCTCGCTGCGGGTCAAACCTTGATCGAGAAGTTTCAGTGCTTCGCGCGGATCCTTGGTGAAGATCACGTCAACGTTATCGAAGCGAATTATGCTCATGCGTCACCCCCTACTTTGGCGTCGGGTTGTTTGCAGATACGGTCGAGCATGATCGCCAGCAGTACGATCGCCAGGCCCGCTTCGAAGCCCAGGGCGATATCAGCAGTGTTCAGTGCGTTGACCACCGGTTTGCCGAGTCCGTCGGCGCCTACCAGTGCCGCGATCACCACCATCGACAGCGACAGCATGATGCACTGGGTGATGCCGGCAGCGATGCTCGGCATGGCGTGAGGCAGTTCGATCCGTGAGAGCAATTGGCGACGCGAGCAGCCGAAGGCCTTGCCGGCGTCCATCAGTTCTTGCGGGACATCGCGGATGCCCAGGTAGGTCAGGCGGATCGGCGCAGCGATGGCGAACACCACCGTGGAGATCAGGCCCGGCACCACACCCAACCCGAAGAGGGTCAGGGTAGGAATGAGGTAAACGAAGGTCGGTACGGTCTGCATCAGATCGAGTACCGGACGCATTAAAGTGTAGAACATCGGCTTGTGGGCGGCGACGATGCCCAACGGCACGCCGATGACCACGCAGACCAGGGTCGCGAACATGACCTGGGCGAGGGTTTCCATGGTTTCCTGCCAGTACCCCAGGTTGAGGATCAGCAGGAACGAGGCAATCACAAAAACAGTCAGCCCCCATTTGCGCTGGATGAAATGCGCGAGCAGGGCGATGAGGCCGATCAAGACAAAGGGATTGAACCAGGTCAGCGCAAACGTCACGCCGTGGATCATCGTTTCCAGTGTCACGGCGATTGCGTCGAAGGTGCTGGCGCCGTGTTGCGTCAACCATTCAACGAAGCCCGCGATGTACTGGCCTAAAGGGATTTTCTGATCAATCAGCATGGTAGTGAACGTCCGCATGCAAGGAATAAACAGCCCGGGCGAGCGAACTCGCCCGGCGTAAGGCAATTACTGTGCGAGCTTGGCTTTCACGGCCTCCAGGCCTGGTTTACCGTCAATGGTGGTCACGCCAGCGAGCCAGGTATCGAGCACCTGAGGGTTCTTTTTCAGCCAGGCCTTGGCGGCCGCTTCAGGCTTCATCTTGTCGTCGAGGATGTTGCCCATCAGGGTACTTTCCATGTCGACGGTGAACTCCAGGTTCTTCAGCAACTGACCGACGTTGCTGCATTCGGTGGTGTAGCCCTTGCGGGTGTTGGTCGCCACGGTGGCAGCACCGAAATCGGGTCCGAAGAAGTCATCGCCGCCGGTCAGGTATTGAATCTTGAAGCGCTTGTTCATCGGGTGCGGCGCCCAGCCGAGGAAGACCACGGCGGTGTCGCGTTTCTGCGCGCGGTCGACCTGCGAGAGCATGCCCGCTTCGGACGATTCGACGACCTTGAAGCCGGCGGTTTTCAAACCGAAAGCGTCCTTGTCGATCATGCTCTGGATCAGACGGTTGCCGTCGTTGCCAGGCTCGATGCCGTAGATCTTGCCATCGAGCTCTTTCTTGAATTTGGCGATGTCGGCGAAGTCATGCAGTCCCTTGTCGTACAGGGCTTGCGGTACGGCGAGGGTGTACTTGGCACCTTTGAGATTGGTGCGCACCACTTCGACGGTGCCGGCATCGCGGTAGGCCTTGATGTCGTTTTCCATGGTCGGCATCCAGTTACCGAGGAACACGTCCATGTTCTTGCCGTCGGCCAGCGACTTGTAGGTCACGGGCACGGAGATCATGGTGGTCTTGGTCTTGTAGCCGAGGGCGTCGAGCACCACCGACGTGGTGGCGGTGGTGGCGGTGATGTCGGTCCAGCCGACATCGGAGAAATTTACGGTACTGCACTGCGCCGGTTCTGCGGCTTGAGCCAGTAACGGCAGACTCAGCATGGCGGCCAACAACAACGACGGGGAACCTTTCATGGATGGACTCCTTGGTGTTTTTTTTGGCAGTGTTCCGACTGTGGACCACCGCACTTATAGGTTGCGGTTGGATGGCGTTCTGGAGACAGCTCTACCACGGCGCCTTGCAATCGAGTCATAACGATCATGTACCAGTGAAAATCTGACGCCTACAGGGTGGGTCGTATCCAGTACAGGGATGGTCGCATCCAGTGTCAGTGACGTCGTTTACAGCTTTTTTCCACCCCGTTTGGCCATCTGAACCGCATAAAAACGGCGAAAACACGGGAGGAAACCGGCACGGCGTTGGTGGGCATGAGTGCGTCGGTGTCAGACGCCGAGCGACCTGACAAAAGCCTGATGATGCGGGCATTCCGGCGGATCGCAGCTTGAGCGTAGCAGCTCCGCCAGCGGGCGCTTAACGCCCGGGAACGGCATCCTCAGGAGCTCTGCAGCAATGGCTATCAGCGTTTTCGACCTGTTCAAAATCGGCATCGGCCCGTCCAGTTCCCACACCGTCGGCCCGATGCGCGCCGCCGCCCTGTTTGTCGAAGCGCTGCGCGACCGGCACCTGCTCGAACAGGTACGGCGTATAGAAGTGCAACTGTTCGGCTCGCTGTCGGCCACCGGTATCGGCCACGGCAGCGACAACGCAGTGATCATGGGACTGATGGGCGAATGGCCGGACGCAATCGACCCGTCGCAGATCGGCCCGCGCATTCAGGCGCTGCGCGAAACTCACACGCTGTTATTGGATGGTCGTCTGTCGGTGCCGTTTGTCTGGGCTCGCGACATGCGCCTGATCGACGAGAACCTGCCGTTCCATCCCAACGCCATGACTCTGGTTGCCGAAGGCGATCACGGCGAGATTCATCGCGACACCTACTATTCGGTCGGTGGCGGTTTTGTCGTGGATCAGGCGCAGGCATCCAGCGGTGTGGTCGATCTGGATCGCACGGAATTGCCTTATGACTTTTCCAGCGCGGTGGAACTGCTGCAGCTGTGCCAAAAGAACAACCTGCGTGTCGCCGAACTGATGATGGCCAACGAAAAGGTCTGGCGCAGCGAAGAGGAAATCCGTGCCGGGCTGATGAAGCTGTGGCGGGCGATGCAGGATTGCGTCGAGCAGGGCCTCAAGCACGAAGGCATCCTCCCCGGCGGCCTCAATGTGCGTCGCCGTGCAGCCAAGTTGCATCGCAGCCTGCAGGAGTTGAACAAGCCCAACGTGATCGGCTCGACCCTCAGTGCCATGGAGTGGGTCAACCTGTTTGCCCTCGCGGTCAATGAAGAAAATGCGGCGGGCGGGCGCATGGTCACCGCACCGACCAATGGCGCGGCGGGGATCATCCCGGCGGTGTTGCACTACTTTATGAAGTTCAGCGAAGCGGTCACCGACGCCAATGTGGTCGATTACTTCCTGGGCGCGGCGGCGGTGGGGATTCTGTGCAAGAAGAACGCCTCGATCTCCGGTGCCGAAGTCGGCTGCCAGGGCGAGGTTGGTTCGGCCTGCGCGATGGCGGCGGCGGGACTGGCGGAGATCCTCGGTGCCACTCCGGAGCAACTGTGCAACGCGGCGGAAATCGGCCTGGAACATAACCTCGGCCTGACCTGTGATCCGGTCGGCGGCCTGGTGCAGGTGCCGTGCATCGAGCGCAACGCAATTGCCGCTGTGAAGGCGATCAACGCGGCGCAGATGGCCCTGCGCGGCGATGGTCAGCACTTCATCTCGCTGGACCGGGTGATCCGCACCATGCGTGATACCGGCGCCGATATGCATGACAAATATAAAGAGACCTCGCGGGGTGGTTTGGCGGTTAGCGCCGTAGAATGCTGAGACCGAGATGTCCTGTGGCGAGGGGATTTATCCCCGATGGGCTGCGAAGCGGCCCCAAATCCTGCAATCGAGTGTTGCCTGACACACCGCGCTGAATGGTTTACGGCTGCTGCGCAGCCGATCGGGGATAAATCCCCTCGCCACAGGATTTATGTTTGATTTGGAAGCGCCAGACCAGTCAAAACTGCTCGCTAACGGAACACACATAACCGCAGGCGCCACCTTTTAGCGCGTCGCAATCAGATAAGAGCTTTTCCCACTCGCAGTGCGCCATTCGCACTCCCTACCGTCCGTCACCCGTGCTTGCGGTGACACTCTGAAACAACTGCGCGCAAGCCCGTTCCCACAAGTGCTACCGATCTGCTCACGGGCAGCGGGGCAGGGCTCTCGGCGCCGCTGATGGCACTTCGAAACACCGTGTGTCCGACGTCTTGAATAGACACGTCGCGACGTCGTTTTCAGGAGTTATTGAACAGCCATTCAATTTTAGGCATGGCAATTGCTCTGTCATAACAAAGCCCGTCTCCCACGCGAGAACGCCGGCAATAACAAGAGCCTCCGCCTGAGGCCATCACCCGCTTTGTGTGAGGAGATACCGCGATGACGTCGTTCAACTCCGGGGCCCAACCCCAGAACCGTGCGCCTCAATCCATCGGCTTTCTGCTGCTGGACAATTTCACGCTGATTTCTCTGGCCTCCGCAGTCGAGCCCCTGCGCATGGCCAACCAATTGTCCGGTCGTGAGCTGTATCGCTGGAGCACACTGACCGTCGATGGCGGTCAGGTGTGGGCCAGTGACGGTCTGCAAATCACCCCCGATGCCTCCATGCACAAAGCTCCGCCCCTGGACACCGTGATCGTCTGCGGCGGGATCGGCATTCAACGCACCGTGACCCGTGAACACGTGTCATGGCTGCAGAGCCAGGCGCGTCAGTCCAAGCGTCTGGGCGCAGTGTGCACCGGCAGTTGGGCTTTGGCTTGCGCCGGTCTGCTCGACGGTTTCGATTGCAGTGTGCACTGGGAATGTCTGGCGGCGATGCAGGAAGCATTCCCGCGCGTGGCGATGAGCACCCGTCTGTTCACCCTCGACCGTAACCGTTTCACCAGCTCCGGCGGCACCGCGCCATTGGACATGATGCTGCACCTGATCAGCCGCGATCATGGGCGTGAGCTGTCCGCCGCGATCTCGGAAATGTTCGTTTACGAACGCATCCGCAACGAGCAGGATCATCAGCGTGTGCCGCTCAAGCATATGCTCGGCACCAACCAGCCGAAGCTGCAGGAAATCGTCGCGCTGATGGAAGCCAATCTGGAAGAGCCGATCGACCTCGACGAACTGGCGGTGTACGTCGCCGTGTCGCGTCGCCAGCTGGAGCGGCTGTTCCAGAAATACCTGCACTGCTCGCCGTCGCGCTACTACTTGAAGCTGCGCCTGATCCGCGCGCGGCAGTTGCTCAAGCAAACGCCGATGTCGATCATCGAAGTGGCGTCGGTGTGTGGGTTCGTCTCGACGCCGCACTTCTCCAAGTGCTACCGCGAATACTTCGGCATTCCGCCGCGTGACGAACGCGTAGGCTCCAACACCACCCAGCAAGTGGCGATGCTGCCGCTGCCGCAGGCGATCGTGATGTCGCCGCTATCGGGACCGATGTCGGCGTTGAGTCAGGCGCGTAATGAGTCGACGTTTGCCAGCGTAAGGCTGTAGACCGGAAAGTTTTTGTGGCGAGGGAGCTTGCTCCCGCTCGGGCGCGAAGCGCTCGTTAAACCTGCGAATGCGATTTATCTGGAATAGAGCATCTGCCGGTTTGGGGCCGCTTCGCGGCCCAGCGGGAGCAAGCTCCCTCGCCACAGTTGCTCGTCAGGCGCTGTGGGTCTGTTGGTATTGCGCCAACGCCGGCAACAACTGTTTGTCGATCGCCTGGCGCACCGCAGGCTGGATACTGGCGCCGCTGGTGTACATGTCCTTGACCATCTTGCGCAATTCAAACGCGCGAACATTGTCCAGACCACGCACCGCACACTCACAGGCCTGCTCGGCGGTCGAACCGCTCGGCACTTGAAAACCCAATGCCTTGAGCTGGCCCAACAAGTCTTCCTGATCGATCAAATCGGCATACATCATGGCGCGCTTCCTTCTTCGGCAACGGAGGTCGTGACTCGATTCTGGTGGGCATGTGGAGGCACGGCAAGGGCGATTTGTCACAGTGGCCGCGACGGCTATGAACAGGTCGTTTTCGGCTAACTCAGTGCCCGGGGGAGTCGGCACACTGACCTCAGCTCGCTACAGACGGTTTGGTCACCCTCGACTGGCAGCTCCTCAACAGTACCCTCTGCCCCGATCCTGTCACGGCTTGTATCGGGGCTTTTTTTGCCTGTGAATCCGGGAGAGGGATGTGGTTGGCGCTGACGCCTTCGCGAGCAGGCTCGCTCCCACATTTGAAATGCATTCCAGTGTGGGAGCGGGCTTGCTCGCGAAGAACGATGACGCGGTTTACCTTTGCAACACCAGAATCCGCGACAACAACTCATCCCGATCGATGTAGCAACCCTGGAAATGCCGCGCCCCGGTCGCTGGATCAAACGCATTGCGCGCATGCAGCGTGCGGCGATTATCGAAGCACCACAGTTCACCCGGATTGAGTCGCTGCATCAGGCGAAAACGTGGCTCACGGGTCATGGCGATCAAGCGCCGATAGGCCCGGTACAGCAGCGGCATTTGCTCCACCGATGTATCGAACGCTCCGCGCAGAAAGTTCGCCATGCGAACCTCCGCGACCCGGCCCAACGCGTCCAGCGCAATGATCGGCGCCAGGCAGCGATAGTCGCTGTGGCGATCCTTGTTGCGGAATTCCACGGGGATTTCGCACAGCGCCTGAAACAGCTCCGGTGCTTCCTGACGCAACGCGTCGGCAATCGCAAAACCGTCGACAAAAATACTCTCGCCACCCTCGGCATCATTCACCAGGCAATGCAGAAATTGCAGACCCGGTTGCAGTTCGCGAGTCGGCAAGTCGGTGTGCAACGGCAGGTTGAAAGCGGTGTAGGCGTTGCTGTCGGCATCGGCCTTGGACTGCACGTTGAACAGCACGCCGAAGTTGCTCTCGCGGATGAACGAAATGCGCTGCGCGATCAGCTTCAGCGAACCCGGCTCGGTGGGCACGCCGCGTACTTGCGTCAGGCCGATGTCGCGCACCGCGATCAGCCATTGCAGCAGCGCGCCGTTGTCGTTCATCAGCGCTGAATATTCGAATACCGGTAGCTGCAAATCGCTGCGCCACAGGTAAGCCTTGGGTTTGGCGGCCAGACGTTCGGCGCGGGACTCGTCGTCATAGGCGTGCGCGCGCAGCCAGCCCGGATCGAAGCGACTGCGATGGCCATCCTGCCAATCGATCTGCAGACAGCCGTCGCTGTCGATGTGCGCGTTGGCGGGGACGAGATCCGGCGCAGCATCGACGATCTCGAATACCTGTTCACGGGTGACGTTGTAGACGCATTGCGGGCACGGACAGTTGTCCCGCAGCCAGGCATGGTGGAACGGGCTGACGCGGCCATCGGCCCAGGCAATCGACACGCGATCCGTCAGGTTCTGCACGCCGCTCAGCGCGCTGATCAACGGATAAGTACGGAAATCGGCAACAGCGGCAGCGGTGTGCATGGCGGCTCCTTGCGTGGGAGGGATTAACGGGCGGGTGGCAGGGCGATGACCCGACCGATGTAAGCCGGGGCGGGCAGATCGACTTGCTCGGCGGCGATGGCTTGCAGGCGGCTCAAGGTGTCCGGGGTGAACGGCGCGGAACGTGGGCCGGCGAGATCGACGTGCAACAGCATCTGCTCGTTACCGGCCAGTTCCTTGTCGTCGCCGGCCAGGTGCAGGCTGTGATAGAGGTGCAGGCGTTTGCTGTCGTGACCGATGATCTGCGTGCGCACCTCGACCTCGGCGTCGAGCTTCACTTCGTGCAGGTAATTCAGGTGCAGTTCAAGGGTAAACAGCGAGTGGCCGCTGGCTTCGCGGTTGTTGCTGTCCATGCCGAGACGGTCCATCAGCGCGTCGGTGGCGTAGCTGAAAATCAGCAGGTAGAACGCGTCGCGCAGATGGCCGTTGTAGTCGACCCAGTCGGGGATGATGGTGGTTTGGTAGGTGGTGAGAGTGGGCATGATGTCAGATCCAACATTAATAGTGACTGGGCTGCCGTCTTCGCGAGCAAGCCCGCTCCCACATTGGAATGCGCTCACCTGTGGGAGCGGGCTTGCTCGCGAAGGGGCCGGAACTGCTGAGCAAGGATTACTCGCTGAAACTCATTCCGTGCTTCTCCTTGGTGGTCCTCACCGCCTCCAGCACCGCCAGCAGGCAATCATCACGATAGCGCTCCAGTGCTGAAATGCTGTGGCGGCCGAGCTGGTCGCTGGTGCCATCGACCACATCGTCGATCAGCTTGTCGGTCAGTTCCGGTGCCGGCAGATAGGTCCACGGCAACTGCAACGCCGGGCCGAACTGCGACATGAAGTGACGCATTCCGGCATCGCCACCCGCGAGGGTGTAGGTCAGGAAGGTACCCATGAATGACCAGCGCAGACCGGCGCCAAAGCGGATCGCGTCGTCGATCTCGCCAGTCGTCGCCACGCCGTCGTTGACCAGGTGCAGCGCCTCACGCCACAGCGCTTCGAGCAGACGGTCAGCGATGAATCCCGGTACTTCCTTGCGCACATGCAGCGGACGCATGCCGAGTGATTCGTAGACTTTCATTGCCGCTTGTATAGCTTCCGGTGCGGTGTTCTTGCCACCGACCACTTCCACCAGCGGCAACAGGTAAACCGGATTGAACGGATGGCCGACCACGCAGCGTTCCGGGTGGGTCGAGCTCTCGTAGAACTCGCTCGGCAACAGGCCGGAAGTGCTCGATCCGATCAAGGCATTAGGCTTGGCCGCTGCGCTGATTTTGCTGTGCAGATCGAGTTTCAGCTTGAGGCGTTCCGGGGCTCTTTCCTGAATGAAATCGGCATCGCGCACGCATTCTTCGATGGTCGCGACAAAACGCAGACGATCCTGCGAAGCACCGGGCGCCAGACCGTTTTTCTCCAACGCGCCCCAGGCATTGGCCACGCGTTTGCGCAGCGCGGCTTCAGCGCCAGGCGCCGGATCCCAGGCCACCACGTCGAGGCCATGGGCGAGGGCACGCGCGACCCAGCCGCTGCCGATGACACCGCTGCCGAGGGCGGCGAAGGTTTTGATGTCGGTGATAAAGCTCATGGTGATTTCCTGAAAGAATTCGCAGAACCCTGTGGGAGCGGGCTTGCTCGCGAAGAGGCCGGTACATCCCACGCATCTTTATGGGCAGAGCCACCGCCTTCGCGAGCAAGCCCGCTCCCACAGGGGGGAAATGAGTGATGATTTAGCCGCGCTGGGTCAGGCCCATCTTTTTGCGGCCCTCAGCCGGGGTCAGCACGCGAGCGCCGAGGCGGCTGAGGATCTCGCTGGCGCGTTCGACCAGTTGGCCGTTGGTGGCCAGCACGCCCTTGTCCAGCCACAGGTTGTCTTCCAGGCCGACCCGCACGTTGCCGCCGAGCAGCACCGCTTGCGCGGCCATCGGCATCTGCATGCGGCCGATGCCGAACCCGGCCCACACCGCATCGGCGGGCAGGTTGTCGACCATGGCTTTCATGGTGGTGGTGTCGGCCGGCGCACCCCACGGGATGCCCAGGCACAGCTGGAACAGCGGGTTGTCGAGCAAGCCTTCCTTGATCATCTGCTTGGCGAACCACAGGTGGCCGGTGTCGAAAATTTCCAGCTCGGCCTTCACCCCCAGCTCGGTGATGCGCTTGGCGCCGGCGCGCAGTTGCGCCGGGGTCGAGACGTAAATGGTGTCTCCGTCGCCGAAGTTCAGCGTGCCGCAATCGAGGGTGCAGATTTCCGGCAGCAGTTCTTCAACGTGGGCCAGACGGGTCAGCGGGCCGACCAGATCGGTGTTCGGGCCGAACTCCATCGGGTGCTCGCCAGCGCCGATTTCGAGGTCGCCGCCCATGCCGGCGGTGAGGTTGACGATGATGTCGACGTCGGCCTCACGGATGCGCTCCATCACTTCGCGGTACAGCGCCACGTCACGGCTGAACTTGCCGGTCTGCGGGTCACGCACATGGCAATGCACGACGGTGGCGCCGGCCTTGGCCGCTTCCACGGCAGCCGCGGCGATCTGTTTCGGGGTGACCGGCACGTGGGGGCTTTTGGCGGTCGTGTCGCCAGCACCGGTGAGTGCGCAGGTGATGATGACGTCATGGTTCATGGTGCGGTTTCCTTCAGGCGTGATGGGTCTGTTCGCAGCCCTTTTCGGGGCTGCGAAGCGTCGGTCAGTCCCCTCTCCCTGGGGAGAGGGTTAGGGTGAGGGGCTTTTCAAACGGGGGTTATTTACTGGTCAGTTGCAGGTTTTCAGCGGCCGGTTTGCCGTCGAACGTGGTTACACCTTCCAGCCAGCGCTGCTTGTCTTCGGGGTGATCCTTGAGCCATTGCTTGGCCGACTCGAAGGCGTCCTTGTGATCGAGCAGCGGTTGCATCATCCGGCTCTCGTCTTCGGCGGTGAACGTCAGGTTGCTCAGCAGGCGACCGACGTTCGGGCATTGCTCGGCGTATTTCGGCGCGGTGACGGTCCACACCGTGGCCATGCCTTCGTTCGGGCCGAGGGCGTCTTCGCTGCCGGTGAGGTAAGTCATCTTGACGTTGACGTTCATCGGGTGCGGCGCCCAGCCGAAGAACACCACGGCCTCCTTGCGGCGTACGGCGCGGTCAACGGCGGCGAGCATCCCGGCTTCGCTGGACTCGACCAGCTGGAATTTGCCGAGACCGAACTGGTTCTTGGTGATCATCGCCTTGATCTGCGTGTTGGCGCCCGAGCCCGGTTCGATGCCGTAGATCTTGCCGCCCAGTTCCTTCTCGAACTTGGCGATGTCGGCGAAAGTCTTCAGGCCCTTGTCGGCCAGATAAGTCGGCACGGCGAGGGTGGCGCGGGCGTCCTTCAGGCTTGGTGCCGGCAGGACTTTGACCTGGTTGGCGTCGACGAACGGGGTGATGGTCTGGGTCATCAGCGGGTTCCAGTAACCGAGGAACAGGTCCAGACGCTGATCGCGGATCCCGGCGAAGATGATTTGCTGGGACGCGCTGGTCTGTTTGGTGTTGTAGCCGAGGCCATCGAGCAGCACTTGGGTCATGGCACTGGTGGCGATCACGTCAGTCCAGTTGACGACGCCCATGCGCACGTTCTGGCACGAGGCGGGTTCGGCTGCCATGACGCTGGCGCTCAAGAAAGCGGTACCGCTGAGTGCAAGAACACAGCTGCTGATCAGTCGTTTCATGTCGGGTTCCTCGGCAGGTCGTTATTGTGAGTTCCGGCATCTGGCGTGCCGGTGATGCAAAGTTACGCAGCTGTAGGCCTTTGAAAGCGCACTGCGGCGACTGGCTCTTGCACTGTAGCGACCTGTGCGCTTGAACGCTGACGACAATCGGCGTATCAACGATCCACGCTACCCGCTAACCGAGTGCGCACATGTCCCAGGATTTTTACTTTCTGCTGATGCCGGGGTTTTCCGCCATCGGCTTTATCTCCGCGATCGAACCGCTGCGGGTAGCCAACCGTTTTCGTGGCGAGCTGTACCGCTGGCACGTGCTCAGCGCCGATGGCGGGGCAGTGCTGGCGAGCAATGGCATGTCGGTCAACGCCGACGCGGCGCTGGAGCCGCTGAAGAAAGGTGCGACGCTGTTAGTGGTGGCCGGATTCGAACCGCTGAAGTTCGCCACGCCAACCCTTGAACACTGGCTGCGTCGCCTGGACAACGAAGGCGTGACCCTCGGTGCCATCGACACCGGCAGTTTCGTCCTCGCCGAAGCCGGCCTGCTCGACGGCCATCGCCTGACCCTGCACTGGGAAGCCATCGATGCGTTCAAGGAATCTTATCCACAGCTCAGCGTCACCCAGGAACTGTTCGAGATCGACCGGCGGCGCATCACCTCGGCGGGTGGCACGGCGTCGATCGATTTGATGCTCGACCTGATCGCCCAGGCCCACGGCCCGCAACTGGCGATTCAGGTCAGCGAGCAGTTTGTATTGGGGCGGATTCGTCCGCGCAAAGACCACCAGCTCATGGAAGTCGCCACGCGTTACGGCATCAGCAACAAGAAACTGGTGCAAGTGATTGGCGAGATGGAGCAGCACAGCGAACCACCGCTGACCACACTGCAACTGGCAGAATCGATCAAGGTGACGCGGCGACAGCTGGAGCGCCTGTTTCGGCTGCATCTGAACGACACACCGAGCAATTTTTATCTGCGCCTGCGATTGGAAAAAGCCCGGCAGCTGTTGCGCCAGACCGATATGAGCGTGCTCGAAGTCAGCATCGCCTGCGGCTTTGAATCGCCCTCGTACTTCACCCGTAGCTACCGCGCGAAGTTCGCCCGCTGCCCCCGCGAAGACCGGCGTACCGCCCAAGCCTGAATGAATGTACACAAAACCTATGTGGGAGCGGGCTTGCTCGCGAATGCGGTGGATCAGTCAACTCATGTGTCGACTGACACTCCGCATTCGCGAGCAAGCCCGCTCCCACATGTTTGATCTTCAGTGTCTGAAGAAAAGGTTACTTCTTCACCAACGCCGAACACGCCGCTTTATAAGCCTCATGCTGATACTTGTTCAACGTCACCGGCAGCTCGAAATTGTGCTTCTTGGCCTGCGCATTGATCGTCTGCGGCGACAATAGCGTCACCTCGCACCCATCCAGCAACTGAAACACACCCTCGATCTTGAACGTGGTCGGCCCACCGGCAAACTCGCCCTTCTTGCTGCGCTTCTTGATCGCAATCCGGTCAATCGAATGCTCGCGCACAAACGAAGCGACCTGCGCCGCGAAGCGTTTGACGTTGGCAGGCTCGTCATCATCGTCGAGGGCGATTTTCTTGGTGCTCAGTGCCACGTGGCTCAAGGCCGAACCGTCGAGGGAGGCCACGGCGATGATCGCTTCGCTGCCTTTGATTTCGATGCCGCAGATGTTCATGGGATTTCCTTTGAATGAAGAGGGCAGCCTACAACTCAAGCTGATTGGCCGTGATGCCGAACGCCGCTGCAATTTTCTCGCGGGTTGCCTTGCGTGGCTTCGCTACCGTCTCCTGTTGAGCGAACGCCGGCTGGGAAATTCCCAGACGTTTCGCCACTTCTTCCTGAGTCAGGTTCAGGTGTTCGCGCCAGGCACGGATCGGTGTCGCCCCGTCGACCATTCGACTGACCACCTCATGCGGGATCAGATCGGGCTGCAATTTCTGCGCAACGTATTGAGCGTAGGGAATGACTACGAAGGCGGGGTTGCCTTCGGCATCATTGATGATTTGGATGTCAGTAGGTGCGTTCATCGCGTTTTTTGACCTCTTGAATACTGACCACTTTGATTGCGCCTTCCCAGTCGAACATGACTCGATAATTGCCAACGCGCAGGCGGTAGGCATAGTCATGGCCAATCAGTGCTTTGACATTGCCAACATCAGGCATGTCGGCAAGCGCCGTGACGGCATCTCTAACCTGTCCCTGATGAACGGTGTGCAATTTCAAGAGTTGCTTAACGGCCTTTCGCGTCCAGTGGATGCTGTTCATGGAAGAATATAAGTCTTTTATAAGATTCGCGAATCTTTGCTTATGCTTCTTCGGAGGCCAATCAACAATCGTTGACAGCATGTTGCGTGAAAGGCCCGCAGCTTCGGGCGTTCAAGAAATTTGTGTAGGCGAGGTCGGAGTACTTTGTAGGAAGAGGGGATAGTGCGGCTGAAAGCTGGAGGCAGTTCCAGCTTTCAGCGGAACATTCAGGATCATTCCTGCCCAATCGACTCCAAAAACTCCGACCGTTCGTCACTCATCCGTGCCACACAGTCATTCTGCGCAATCTTGAACGCCTTGCTGCCTTCGGTGGCGGGGAATGCTTCCACGGCGCAATCGGCGTCGCGGGTTTTCAGCCATTGTTGCTGGGCGGTTTTCAGTTTGGCGGTGATGTCGGCCAGTTGCGCGGCGTTTTTGCCGTATGTGGCCTGCATGCGCTCGTTGAGGCTGGCGTAATTGTCCTTGAGCAGGTCTTCGGCGGTGCTGCGGCTGTAGGTCGAGCATTCCAGGGTCTGGACGTCGTTTTCCACCGCGTCGCACGGGTTGTTGTCGGTCTCTTCGGCGGCGTGTACGCCGGTCGCCATCAGTGCCAAAGCCAGGAAGATCGATTTCATGGTTGTCGCCGCTCTAATCCAGTGGTGTATCCAAGATGCGCCAGATTCTGGCTCAAGCGTGCGGGCTTGAACAGGTAGCTGATCGGAGCGCCTGGCGACCCTTTGTCGCGGATTGACGCTTTCGGCAATTCCCCTGTCGTTTTTGCACCCGGTCGCCCCGGCACCGAGGCATATGCTGGCCCCAAAGCGCCGGCAGACGATTCGGCGCATGAATCGCCAATAAGGGGACGCCTGATGAGCCCAGCCGAATTACACGCCGACAGCATCGTTATCGACGGTCTGATCATTGCCAAATGGAACCGCGAGCTGTTCGAAGACATGCGCAAGGGCGGTCTGACGGCGGCCAACTGCACTGTGTCGGTGTGGGAAGGCTTTCAGGCGACCGTGAACAATATTGCCGCCAGCCAGAAGCTGATCCGCGAAAACAGTGACCTGGTGATGCCGGTGCGCACCACCGCCGACATCCGTCGTGCCAAGGAGCAGGGCAAGACCGGCATCCTTTTCGGCTTCCAGAATGCCCACGCGTTTGAAGACCAGATCGGCTATGTCGAGGTGTTCAAGCAGCTCGGCGTCGGCATCGTGCAGATGTGCTACAACACCCAGAACCTGGTCGGCACCGGTTGCTACGAGCGTGACGGCGGCCTGTCGGGCTTCGGTCGCGAAATCGTCGCCGAGATGAACCGCGTCGGCGTCATGTGCGACCTGTCCCACGTCGGCTCCAAGACGTCCGAAGAAGTCATCCTCGAATCGAAAAAACCGGTCTGCTATTCCCACTGCCTGCCGTCGGGTCTGAAAGAGCACCCACGCAACAAGTCCGATGCTGAACTGAAGTTCATTGCTGACCACGGCGGTTTTGTCGGCGTGACCATGTTCGCGCCATTCCTCGCCAAGGGCATCGATTCGACCATCGACGATTACGCCGAAGCCATCGAATACACCATGAACATCGTCGGCGAAGACGCCATCGGCATCGGCACCGACTTCACCCAGGGTCACGGCCAGGACTTCTTCGAATACCTGACCCACGACAAGGGCTACGCCCGTCGTCTGACCAGCTTCGGCAAGATCATCAACCCGCTGGGCATCCGCACCGTCGGCGAGTTCCCGAATCTGACCGAAACCCTGCTCAAGCGCGGCCACTCCGAGCGTGTGGTGCGCAAGATCATGGGCGAGAACTGGGTCAACGTCCTGAAAGACGTCTGGGGCGAGTAACGCTTACTCAAGACCGCCGCCGATCTGCCCCCTCTCCCTCGGGGAGAGGGCTGGGGTGAGGGCTGCGGCCAACACTGAATCTAAATTTTTCTGGAGTTAAGTTTCCATGGCCAAGATCGCCCCGCAATTGCCAATCGAAGTCGACAGCGAGACCGGTGTCTGGACCTCCGACGCCCTGCCGATGCTCTATGTGCCACGGCATTTCTTCGTCAATAACCACATGGGTATCGAGGAAGTGCTGGGCGCCGAAGCCTATGCCGAAATCCTCTACAAGGCTGGCTACAAGTCCGCCTGGCACTGGTGTGAAAAAGAAGCCGAATGCCACGGCCTGGAAGGCGTCGCGGTGTTCGAACACTACATGAAACGCCTGTCGCAACGCGGCTGGGGCCTGTTCAAGATTCAGGACATCGACCTCGACAAAGGCACCGCCAGCGTCAAGCTCGAACACTCGGCATTCGTCTATGTGTACGGCAAGGTCGGGCGCAAGGTCGATTACATGTTCACTGGCTGGTTTGCCGGCGCCATGGATCAGATTCTTGAGGCGCGCGGCAGCAAAATTCGCACCGTTGCCGAGCAAGTCTACGGTGGCTCCGAAGAAGGCCACGACGACGGCCTGTTCACCGTCAAGCCGTTGTAAGTCGAGGAACCCGCCATGGCTTTCGAAGCAATGTTCCAGCCGATCCAGATCGGCAAACTGACCATCCGCAACCGCGTGCTCAGCACCGCGCACGCTGAGGTCTACGCGACTGACGGTGGCATGACCACCGAGCGCTACGTCAAATACTACGAAGAGAAAGCCAAGGGCGGCATTGGCCTGGCGATCTGCGGCGGTTCGTCGGTGGTCGCCATCGACAGTCCGCAGCAATGGTGGAGTTCGGTCAACCTGTCCACCGACCGGATCATTCCGCACTTCCAGAATCTGGCCGACGCCATGCACAAGCACGGCGCCAAGATCATGATCCAGATTACCCACATGGGCCGACGCTCGCGTTGGGATGGTTTCCACTGGCCGACCCTGATGTCGCCGTCGGGTATCCGTGAACCGGTGCACCGTGCGACCTGCAAGACCATCGAGCCGGAAGAAATCTGGCGGGTGATCGGCAACTACGCGCAAGCGGCGCGTCGCGCCAAGGCCGGTGGCCTGGACGGCGTCGAGCTGTCGGCCGTACACCAGCACATGATCGACCAGTTCTGGAGCCCGCGCGTCAACAAGCGTACCGACGAATGGGGTGGCAGCTTCGAAGGCCGGATGAAATTCGGCCTGGAAGTGCTGAAAGCCGTGCGTGCCGAGGTCGGTGACGACTTCTGCGTGGGCATGCGTATCTGCGGTGACGAGTTCCACCCGGACGGTCTGTCGCACGAGGACATGAAGCAGATCGCCAAGTATTACGACGACACCGGGATGCTCGATTTCATCGGCGTCGTCGGCTCGGGTTGCGACACCCACAACACCCTGGCCAACGTGATTCCGAACATGAGCTATCCGCCGGAGCCGTTCCTGCACCTGGCGGCCGGGATCAAGGAAGTGGTCAAGGTGCCGGTGCTGCACGCGCAGAACATCAAGGACCCGAACCAGGCCACGCGCATCCTTGAAGGCGGTTACGTCGACATGGTCGGCATGACCCGCGCGCACATCGCCGACCCGCACCTGATCGCCAAGATCAAGATGGGCCAGATCGACCAGATCAAACAGTGCGTCGGCGCCAACTACTGCATCGACCGTCAGTATCAAGGTCTGGACGTGCTGTGCATCCAGAACGCCGCGACCTCCCGTGAATACATGGGCGTGCCGCACATCATCGAAAAGTCCACCGGGCCGAAACGCAAGGTTGTGATCGTCGGTGCCGGACCGGCCGGGATGGAAGCAGCACGCGTCTCTGCCGAGCGTGGCCACGACGTGACCCTGTTCGAGAAGAAAGAATTCATCGGCGGGCAGATCACTACCGCGTCGAAAGCGCCGCAACGTGACCAGATCGCTGGCATCACTCGTTGGTTCCAGCTGGAGCTGGCGCGGCTGAAAGTCGACCTGCGTCTGGGCACTGCTGCAGATGCCGACACCATCATGGACTTGCGTCCGGACGTGGTGGTGCTGGCAGTCGGTGGGCATCCATTCCTTGAGCAGAACGAACACTGGGGCGCCGCCGAAGGGTTGGTAGTCAGCAGCTGGGACGTGCTCGACGGCAAGGTCGCGCCGGGCAAGAACGTGCTGGTCTACGACACCATTTGCGAGTTCACCGGGATGTCGGTGGCCGACTTCCTCGCCGACAAGGGCAGCCAGGTCGAGATCGTCACCGACGACATCAAACCGGGCGTGGCCATCGGCGGTACATCGTTCCCGACTTACTACCGCAGCATGTACCCGAAAGAAGTGATCATGACCGGCGACATGATGCTGGAAAAGGTCTACCGCGAAGGCGACAAGCTGGTGGCGGTGCTGGAGAACGAATACACCGGCGCCAAAGAGGAGCGGGTGGTCGATCAGGTGGTGGTGGAAAACGGCGTGCGTCCGGATGAGGAAATCTACTACGCGCTCAAGGAAGGCTCGCGCAACAAGGGCCAGATCGACGTGGAAGCGCTGTTCGCGATCCAGCCGCAACCTTCGTTGAGCAGCAATGGCGACGGTTACTTGCTGTTCCGCATTGGCGACTGCGTGGCGCAGCGTAATACCCACGCCGCCATCTACGACGCCCTGCGGTTGTGCAAAGACTTCTAAGGACTTGCACATGACCCCTGTGGGAGCGGGCTTGCTCGCGAATGCATTCTGTCAGTTCTGCATGAGTTGACTGATCCAGCGCTTTCGCGAGCAAGCCCGCTCCCACAGAAATGCAGACCGTGTTTCTCCAGGCTGTACTGGTGGGAGCTTCACCATGTTGAACACCCTTCTTCCAATCCTGTTGTTCGCAGCTCTGGCCCTTGCGGTGCTGGGTGCGTTGCGGCGGGTGGCTATGTGGCGTCGGGGCCGGGCCTCGAAGGTCGATCTGATCGGCGGCCTGTTCGCCATGCCCAAGCGTTATATGGTCGACTTGCACCACGTGGTGGCGCGGGATAAATACATCGCCAACACCCACGTCGCCACAGCTGGCGGTGCGGTGGCGTCGATCGTGCTGGCGATTCTGGTGCACGGTTTCGGCCTGCATAACCGTATCCTCGGCTATGCGCTGCTGCTGATGACGGCGGTGATGTTCGTCGGTGCGCTCTTCGTTTATCGGCGCCGGCTCAATCCGCCGGCACGGTTGTCGAAAGGCCCGTGGATGCGCCTGCCGAAAAGCCTGCTGGCTTTCTCCGCCTCGTTCTTCCTGGTGACCCTGCCGGTGGCCGGGATCCTCCCGGAAAACTTCGGCGGCTGGCTGCTCGCGGCCATTCTCGGGCTCGGCGTTTTGTGGGGCGTGTCGGAGCTGTTCTTCGGCATGACTTGGGGCGGGCCGATGAAGCACGCCTTCGCCGGCGCCCTGCACCTGGCTTGGCACCGCCGCGCCGAGCGCTTTGGCGGCGGTCGTTCCACCGGTTTGAAACCGCTGGACCTCAACGATCCATCCGCACCGCTGGGCGTGGAAAAACCCAAGGATTTCACCTGGAACCAGTTGCTCGGTTTTGACGCCTGCGTGCAGTGCGGCAAGTGCGAAGCGGCGTGCCCGGCCTTCGCTGCCGGCCAGCCGCTGAACCCGAAAAAGCTGATTCAGGACATGGTCGTCGGCCTGGCTGGCGGCACTGACGCGAAGTTTGCCGGTAGCCCTTATCCGGGCAAGCCAATCGGTGAGCACAGCGGCAATCCGCATCAACCTATCGTCAATGGTCTGGTCGATGCCGAAACCCTGTGGTCGTGCACCACTTGCCGCGCCTGCGTCGAGGAATGCCCGATGATGATCGAGCATGTCGACGCCATCGTCGACATGCGCCGCCATCTGACGCTGGAAAAAGGCGCGACCCCGAACAAGGGGGCCGAGGTCCTGGAAAACCTGATCGCCACTGACAACCCCGGCGGTTTCGCTCCGGGCGGGCGGATGAACTGGGCGGCGGATCTGAACCTCACTCTGCTTAGCGAAAAGAAATCCACCGACGTGCTGTTCTGGGTCGGCGACGGTGCCTTCGACATGCGTAACCAGCGCACCCTGCGCGCGTTCGTCAAAGTGCTGAAAGCCGCGAAGGTCGACTTCGCCGTACTCGGCCTGGAAGAGCGCGACAGCGGTGATGTGGCCCGGCGTCTCGGTGACGAAGCGACGTTCCAATTGCTCGCCAAACGCAATATCCAGACGTTGGCCAAATACAGCTTCAACCGCATCGTCACCTGCGATCCGCACAGTTTCCATGTGTTGAAGAACGAGTACGGCGCCTTCGACGGCAACTACCTGGTGCAGCACCACAGCACCTACATGGCGGAAATCATTCAGGCCGGTGCGCTCAATCTCGGTCAGCACAAAGGCAACAGCGTGACCTATCACGACCCGTGCTACCTCGGTCGCTACAACGGCGAGTACGAGGCACCGCGCGAAGTGCTGCGCGCCCTCGGCATCGAGGTCAAAGAGATGCAACGTTCCGGCTTCCGCTCACGCTGCTGCGGCGGTGGTGGCGGTGCGCCGATCACTGACATTCCCGGCAAGCAGCGGATTCCCGACATGCGCATGGATGACATCCGCGAGACCGGCGCCGAGCTGGTGGCAGTAGGTTGTCCACAGTGCACTGCGATGCTCGAGGGCGTGGTCGAACCGCGTCCGTTGATCAAGGACATCGCCGAGCTGGTGGCCGATGCGCTGCTCGAAGACGCCGCGCCGGGCAAGCCGACTGCACCGGCCAAACGTGAACCTGCGGAGGCCCACTGATGAGCGACATTATCCGCCGCGACCCGCGCGCCGAATGGATTGCGCGTAACCGTCTGCATCCGCTGCACGCGGCGATGCAACCGGCGCAACACAGCTGGATGGGCCCCAATGGTGTCATCCGCAAGAACCTGCACGGCATCGGTTTCATCGGCCCCAACGGCATCAAGCGTATCGATCGCAGCGGCGCGCAACAGGGCGGGGCGGTCAAACGCTCGGCCACGGTTGAAGTGCAGTTGCCGCTGCATCAGGTGCCAGCCCCGGCGTTCTATATCAGCGTGGTGCCGGACATGGTCGGCGGCCGCCTGAGCAGCCACGACCGTGACCTGTTGGGCCTGGCTCATCAACTGGCCGGCAACGACGGTGCGGTGCTGGCGGTGGTGTTTGGCGAACACAAAGAGAGCGCCTTCGCCACGGCCGGCGTCGATCGCTTGCTGGTACTGGAGGGCGACCAATTCAGCGGTTATGCACCGGAGCAACGGGTGCAGGGCCTGCGGGCTGTGGATAACCAGTTCAATCCACGCCACTGGCTGCTACCGGACAGCCGCAGCGGTGGTGGTGAACTCGGTCGGCGTTTTGCCGCGGCACTGGGCGAACGCCCGGCGACGCGAGTCTGGCAGGTCAAGGATCAGGAATGCATCGGTCGCGCTGGCGCAGGCCTGCAAGACCTGGCGCGACCGGTCGCACGCTTGATTCTGGCCGCAGCCGAATGCGCGGAACCGGTCAGCGAAACCCGTCATGAGGCACTGCCGGTGGAGTTATCCACAACGGTGGCGCGCAGCCTGTCGCGGATCGAGGATCTTGGCGCGGTCGCGGTGGACCCGGCGGCGATTCCGATGGCCGAAGCCGAGTTCATTTTCTCCGGCGGCAACGGGGTCAAGGACTGGGCGCTGTTCCACGAAACCGCTGCCGCCCTCGGTGCCACCGAAGGCGCCTCGCGGGTCGCGGTGGACGATGGCTTCATGGCGCGTGATCGGCAGGTCGGTGCGTCCGGCACTTGGGTCACCGCACGGGTTTATGTGGCTGTGGGTATCTCCGGGGCGATCCAGCACCTGCAAGGCATCGGTGCCTGCGACAAGGTGGTGGCGATCAACCTCGACCCCGGTTGCGACATGATCAAACGCGCCGATCTTTCGGTGATTGGCGAGAGCGCGGAAATTCTTCAGGCGTTGATCGCGGCGGTAGCGGCTTACCGCAACGAAGCCAAGCGCGATGCGGCTTAAGGAACGGGTTATGAGCACAAAGATCATCAGTCTGGTTTCCATCGGTGCCCACCCGACGTCGGGCCGGCCACGCCGCGCCGAACAGGACGCCCGCGCCGTGGAACTGGGCCTGCAACTGGCTGGGGATAACCTGCAAGTGCTGCATGCCGGGGATGTCGCGGAACCGGCACTGCGCGCCTATCTGGGCATGGGCCTGGAACAGCTGCATGTGCTGGAGCAACCCGCTGGCGCCGACGCCTTGCCGGCGCTGACCGCGTATCTGCGTGATGCCGGCGCCCAGGTAGTGCTGACCGGCAGTCAGGCGGAAACCGGCGAAGGCTCGGGCATGTTGCCGTTCTTGCTCGCCGAAGGGCTGGGCTGGCCGCTGGTGGTGGGGCTGGCGCAGGTCGAGTCGATCAATGATGGTTCGGCGCTGGTGCTGCAAGCCTTGCCCCGTGGGCAGCGGCGCCGGTTGAAGGTGAAGCTGCCGTTTCTGGCGACTGTGGATAACGCCGCGCCCAAACCTCGGCAGAGTGCCTACGGTCCGGCGCGACGCGGGGTGTTGAATGCCGAAGACGTTGAGGTGCTGGACGATGAACTGCTGGCCGTCTCCACACTGCAACCGGCCAAGCCACGGCCGAAACGTTTGAAGGTGATCAAGGCCAAGAGCGGTGCGGACCGCATGAAAGCTGCCACCGCTAAAGCCAGTGGCGGCGGTGGACAAGTGCTTAAAGGCGTCACCGCGCAGGCCGGCGCTGAAGCGATCCTCAAACTACTGATCGAAGAAGGGGTTGTTCGCTGAAAAGCCCCTCACCCTAGCCCTCTCCCGGAGGGAGAGGGGACCGACCGAGTGGTATTGGCTAATTACATCGACCTGCGATTGCGCAGTGACCTTGGTCTGGCCAAGCCTGAGATCACAACGTTCGTTCAGGTCGGTGGAGTTTGAACAGGCGATGCGGTCGGCTCCCTCTTCCTTTGGGAGAGGGCTGGGGTGAGGGGTAGTGTTTACCCACAATCCCTGTTGGCGGATCTGTGGATAACGTGTTTGCCTTTGCCCGCACCCCACGCCAATCAAGCCCTCCAGGCCCCAGCTCAAAAAACAACCAGCCTAAGTCACGGTTTTACCGGGCTTTTTCTCCTGAATAACTTCAAGAGTTGCCCCCAATCTCTGTTGGCGCTTCTGTGGACAAGATGTTCGCTGTTCGCTGCAAGGTATATAAAACGTGGCTTGCAGGGATTTGATCAATAAATGATCGATGAAGCGTTTCAGGCTGATAATCCCTGCGCTACGCCCGATTTCCCACAGTCCTCAGCACTTTTCCACAGCAGCCACAAAGTTACCCCCGAACTCTGTTGGTGCTTCTGTGGATAACGTGTTCGCCATCCTCTACAAGCCATGAAAACCGTGGCTTACAAAGACTTGATCAAAAAATAGCCAATGTGTCTGGCAAACCATAATTTTGGATAAGTCACGATTTTTTCTTCACAAATCAGCGAGTTATTTTTCCAGTCATCCACAGTTACCCCCAATTGCTGTGGGCGGTTATGTGGATAACTTGTTTGCCAAACCCTGCAAGGCCCGCCCGGTATAGTCCAAACCGCAATTGATCAGATTTCATACAGTTCTAAAGCGTTGCCTTGACTTCGATTCCTGCGCTGTCTTCACTGCAATGGCACAAGGACAGCCGTCACTTATCCACATCAGGTTCTGGGAGAACGCATGATGGATAGCCGCCCACACCGCCATCCCCCCTCGCCACGCAAGCGCACGTTACGTCGTGCGGCCAATCAACGCGCTCGTCTGTAGCGACCTCCTGCTTTAACCGCTGTGCTGTCGCCGGGCTCGACCCGGAGGCCAGGTGCCCGTTCGCCCATTGATTGCAGGCAACCGCAGAGTTGCCCCATCTGCCTGAGAGAGGAACACCCTCATGACACGCATCGCAACGCCCATCAGCGAGATCAAGGAACACTACGACGTGATCGTCATCGGCTCCGGTTATGGCGGCGGCATTGCTGCGTCGCGCCTGTCCCGGGCCGGTAAGCAGGTGTGCCTGCTCGAACGCGGGCGGGAAATCCAGCCCGGTGAATACCCCAACACCATGATCGCCGCGACCGAAGAGTTGCAGGTGCATGACCCGGACGGCCACATTGGCTCGCGCACCGGGCTGTTCGATCTGCACGTCAACGCCCAGCAGAACGTGGTGGTCGGCTGCGGCCTCGGCGGTACATCGCTGATCAACGCCAACGTTGCCCTGGAGCCGGAACCCGGGGTGTTCGAGGATCCACGCTGGCCGCAGGCGGTACGCGATCATCGCGATACGCTGCTCAAGGACGGTTACGCCCGCGCCCGGGAAATGCTCAAGCCCAATCCGTACCCGAACAACGCGCCGAACCTGCCCAAGCTCGACGCCAACAAAAAGTCTGCGGACTACCTCAAGCAAGGCGCGCATTTCTACAAGCCACCGATCAACGTGACCTTCGACAAACTGCCGAACAACCTCAACCACGTCGGCGTCGAGCAACTGCCGTGCAACCAGTGCGGCGACTGCGTCTCGGGCTGTAACAACAAGGCCAAGAACACCACGCTGATGAACTATCTGCCGGATGCCTGGAACCATGGCGCGGAGATTTTCTGCCAGGCTGAGGTGCGGCATCTGGAGCGCGACGGCGATGGCTGGATCGTGCACTTCCAGTACCTCGACAGCGGGCGCGAGAAATTCGACGCGCCGACGCTGTTCGTGAAGGCCGATATCGTCGTGGTCTCCGCCGGCACCCTCGGCTCTACCGAAATTCTGCTGCGTTCGCGGGACAAGGGTCTGGTGATGTCCGGTCAGCTCGGCGAGAACATGAGCGGTAACGGCGACATCCTCGGTTTCGGCCACAACTGCGAGCAGACCATCAACGGCATCGGTTTCGGTGCGCATTCGGCCAAGGAACTGCACCCGGTCGGCCCGTGCATCACCTCGATCATCGACATGCGCACCGAAGGTGACTGGCGCAGCCGCATGGTCATCGAGGAAGGCTCGATCCCCGGCGCCCTCGGCCGGCCGATGGTGCCGGCAATGGCCGGGTTTGCCGAGATGATCGGCGTGGCCACCGACGACAGTTTCAGCGGCAAGCTCGGCTACAAGGAGCGCGAGGCCGAAAGCTTCCTGCGCGGCCCCTATTACGGCGCGCTGCACAATATGCAGACCTACCTGATCATGAGCCACGACAGCGGCCAGGGCCGGATGATTCTCGACAACAAGGACCAGTTGCGCATCGACTGGCCGGGTGTCGGCGAGCAGGAAAACTTCAAGCTTGGCAACGAACGTTTGTACCAGAGTACCAAGGCACTGGGCGGGGTCTGGGTCGAGAATCCGATCTGGACCCAACTGCTCAAGCACAGCATCGTCTCGGTGCATCCGCTGGGCGGTTGCGTGATGGGCGAGGACGCCGCGCAAGGCGTGGTCAATCACAAGGGCCAGGTGTTCAGCGGCGCCAACGGCACTGATGTCTACGCCAGCCTCTACGTGACCGATGGCGCGGTGATTCCGACCTCGCTGGCGGTCAATCCGCTGCTGACCATCTCCGCTGTGAGTGAACGCAACATGGGCCTGCTGGCCGCCGACCGTGGCTGGAAGATCGACTACACGCTGCCGTCGGCACCGCGCAAACAGGTAGCGCCGCCGACCCTCGGCGTGCAGTTCACCGAAACCATGAAAGGCTATTTCTCCCGCGCCTTCACCGCCGCGCAAAGCACCGATCTGAAAGTCTACGAAGCGGCGGCCAAACGCGGCGAGGCGGACAACTCGCCAATCGACTTCACCCTGACCATCACCGCCAACGACCTCAACCGGATGATCAAGGAACCGGAGCACGCCGCGACCATTGTCGGTACGGTCAATGCCCCGGCGCTGTCGCCGCAACCGCTGACCGCCAGCAACGGCGTGTTCAATCTGTTCGAACAATTCGAGCAGCAGGTCGACACACGGCACATGAAATACGACATGAAACTGACCGCCGAGGACGGCAACGACTATTTCTTCAGCGCCTTCAAAACCGTGCCGGAAGACAACGGCGTGCTCAACATCTGGCACGACACCAGCACCCTGTACGTGACGCTGTATCGCGGGCCGGACAAGTCGGGCGAGGTGATCGGCTCCGGAGTGATGCACATTCATCCGATCGATTTCGCCAAGCAGATGACCACCATGAAAGTGCTCAACGCGCGCAACGAGCGCGAGCGCATCGAAGGCCTGGCGCGCTTCGGCAAGTTCTTCGCCGGAATTCTCTGGGAGAGTTACGGCGGGGTCTTCGCCGGTGACAAATACTTCAACCCCGACGCGCCGCCACGCCTGAAACGGCCGCTGGACGCGCCGATCCCGGCGGTGCATTTCTTCCCCACCGAGGACGGCGTCGAATTGCGCCTGACCCGATACCAGGCCGGCAGCAAAGGCCCGGTGATGCTGGTGCACGGCCTGGGCGTCGGCTCGAATATCTTTTCCACCGACACCATCCAGACCAACCTGCTGGAGTACCTGTGCAAGCACGACTATGACGTGTGGCTGCTGGATTTCCGGGTGAGCATTCTGCTGCCGGCGAGCAAGAAAAGAGTGGAATGGCGACCAGATCGCCCACTACGACTTCAAGGCTGCCATTGCGCAAATTCAGCAGGAGACGCAGGCCAAAGACGTGCAGTGCGTGGTGCATTGCTACGGCGCGACGACATTCTTCATGTCGTTGCTGGCGGGGCTGCAAGGGGTGCGTTCGGTGGTCTGCTCGCAGATTGCCGCTGACACCGTGGTCGCCACAGCCACCGGATTGAAGGCTGGTCTGCACTTGCCGGGAATGCTCGATGCGATCGGCATCAAATCGATGACCGCTTACGCCGACAGCAAGGAGAACTGGTTCAACCGCCTCTACGACAAGGCCCTCAACGGCTACGCGCGGATCGAGGCGCAGGGCTATTGCACCAACCCGGTGTGCCACCGCATCACTTTCATGTACGCCTCGCTGTATCGCCACGACACCCTCAACGAAACCCTGCACGACAACCTGCACGAGCTGTTCGGCGAGTCGAACATCGAGACCTTCGAGCACCTGGCGCTGATCGTGCGCAAAGGGCATCTGGTGGATTTCAAAGGCAACGATGTGTACATGCCGCACTTCCAGCGGCTGACGATGCCGATCTGCTTTATCAGCGGCGCGGAGAACCAGTGCTATCTGCCGGAAAGCACGCTCAAGACCTACCAGCGAGTCTGCGAAGTCCACGGGCCGGAGCGCTACAGCCGGCACGTAGTGCCGGGTTACGGCCACATCGACTGCATGTTCGGCAAGAACGCGGTGGTGGATGTGTATCCGCTCATCCTTGAGCACCTGGAGAAAACGGCCCTCGGCTGAGATCGATTACTGATTTCTGTGTTGAGGAGATTCTCTGTGGCGAGGGGATTTATCCCCGATCGGCTGCGCAGCAGTCGTAAAACCTGAGTGCGCGATCATCCTGACAGACCGCGCCGGCAGGGTTTGGGGCCGCTTCGCGACCCATCGGGGATAAATCCCCTCACCACAGGGGACATCGCTGGTTGGTGGTCAGAAGGAAATGGATGATATGGACAGCTACATCCGCTGGTTTCAACGCTTCATCTGGATCGGCATTGCGATGAACATGGTGTTCGCGATCCCGGCGCTGTTCGCGCCGGGGTTGCTGACATCGGTGGTCGGTCTGCCGCCGCAACTCTCCGACCCGTGGCTGGAAAACGCCGGGATGCTGCTGGTGGGCATCAGCGTGTTTTACATGCCGTCGGGCTTCAATGCGCCGCGCTATGTGGTGCATTCCTGGCTGTGCGTGCTGACGCGGCTGATCGCCGTGGTGTTCTGGATTTACCTGATCAATACGAGCATTCAGGGTTCGGTGTTCGTGCCGATGCTGATGGGCGATCTGAGCTTCTTCCTGATCCTCGGTATTCTGCTGTACCTCGGCACCACGCCCGCGAACCGGCCATGGGCGCTGCTCTGCGATGGCTGTCGCGAGTGGCGCGCGGCCTGGGCGCGGCAATGGCAGAGCCATGCCTTCAAGGTCGGCACCTTGATCGTGGTGGCGCTGCTCGGTTTCATCGGTTACCAGACCTGGTACCAGATGCTGCGGGTGGTGCCGGAGCAGGAATACGCCTCCGACGAAGACCACTACAAATACGCCGCCATCGGCCTCGGTATCGAAGCGCGGATCCCGTATTACCTGTTCGCCGTGCTGCCGCAGATGTGCCCGGAAAAACTGCCCAAACCCGGCGACTGGGAAGTCTTCGGCTTTCTCTATGAAAACGGCAAGGACCTGCCGATCGGCATGGCCAAGCGGCAGATCGGTTACCCGACCGTGGAACCGAACTGCGCGCTGTGTCACACCGGCTCCTACCGGGCCAATGCCAGCGACGTTGCGGTCAACGTGCCGAGCGCGCCGGCCAACACCCTGCAACTGCAGGCCTTCCAGTGGTTCGCCTACGATTGCGCCAGCGACCCGAAATTCACCACCGACGCGGTGATGGCGGCGATCAACGGCAAATTCCAGCTGGGCTTTTTCGAGAAGCTCTAAAACCGCTATCTGATTATTCCGATGGCGAAGAGCGCTTTGCTCAAGCAGAAACAGGCCTACGCCTGGCAGAAGCTGCGGCCGCAACAGGGCCCGGGCCGCACCGACACCTTCAACCCGACGAAAATGGTGGTGTTCGGCTTCCCGGATGACTCGACCATCGGCACCGTCGATCTGCCGCAAGTGTGGAACCAGAAGCCGCGGGAATCGATGTACCTGCACTGGGACGGCAATAACAACAAGATCCACGAGCGCAACTACGCCGCCGCGATGGCCGTGGGCGCAACGCCGGAGTCGGTGCTGCCGCCGAGCTTCAACCGAGTGACCAACTGGCTGCTCGGGCACAAGGCGCCGGCGTGGCCGTGGGCGCTGGATCAGGCGAAAGTCGCGCAAGGCAAGCCGATCTGGGATGCAAATTGCGCCGCGTGCCACGACTTCGGACGCGCCGACACCGGGCAAGTGACCACCAACATCGACCAGCTCGGCACCGATCCACATCGGCTCGATTCGTTCACCACCGGTCTGGTGACGGCGTTCCATACCTTCAAGAAACCGCCGTTCGACTTCGGCGCGTATCGCAAGACCCAGAGCTACAGCAACACGCCGACTGACGGTATCTGGCTGCGCGCGCCTTACCTGCACAACGGTTCGGTGCCGACCCTGTGGGATCTGCTGCAACCGCCGGAAAAACGTCCGGTGGTGTTCATCACCGGCTCCGACGTCTACGACCCGGTCAACGTCGGTTTCGTCACCACGGGCGCTCAGGCCAAAGCCTCGGCGGATTTCAAATACGACACGCGGCTGGAGGGCAACCACAACACCGGTCACTTGTATGGCACGCAGCTTTCGGACACCGACAAGCGTGCGCTGATCGAATTCATGAAAACCCTGTGAGCCCTTACGGATAGAGGATTACGCCATGTCAGCGGTCGGTCATCTGAAACACGAGTACGACAAGGTCAAAGTGCGCATTCACGGCTTGTTCACGCGCATGGAAATGGCCTGGATGAAGCTCATCAGCGAACTTGAACCGAAGGAGTTCGAGGCCATTATCAAGTTGCTGCAGCGTGGTCACGATCAGGCGCAGTACGTGCTGAAAAACGGCGAGTTGCCGGACGACGAGCCGAGCGTACCCTGGGAGTTGTCCCACGGGTTGTCGATCCTGCGTATCGGCAATGCCACACCGTTGCCGCAATCGCCCGATCAACTGGCAACCCGGGTGTTGCAGGACGGCAGCCTGCTCGGCTGTCGCAAGTGGGAATTGCTTGATCTGCTGTGGAGCGAGGCATTGCTCAAGTGGATTGAAAACCTGCGCCATCACGCGACCTTCGGCACTGACCCGGCGGTGGTGCAGATGGAGCGCGACGTGACTTTGGCGATTGCCGGCGACTGGGGCACCGGCCCCTTCGACAGTCATGCGCCGGCAGTTTCAGTCGCCAACCAGATGCAGCTGGCGCAAGCGGATTTCACCATCCATCTGGGCGACGTCTACTACGCCGGCAGCCATTCGCAGGAAGACGTCGACATGGCCGGCTGGCCGATGGGCAGCCACGGCTCGTTCACCCTCAACTCCAACCACGAGATGTACAGCGGCGCCCACGGCTATTTCAAGGAACTGGCCAAGCGCTTTCCGGGGCAGCAGGGCACCAGTTATTTCGCCTTGATCAACGACGACTGGCTGGTGGTCGGCCTCGATTCGGCCTACGCCTCGGATGCGATGAACTTGTACATGGATGGCACGCTGAATGAGCCGCAGATCGTCTGGATGAAAGGCCTGCCGAAACGCAAAAAAATCATGGTGCTCAGCCATCACCAGGGCTTCGACATTTCCGGGCACAACAAGACCGCGCTGTATCAACCGGTGTGCGATGCACTGGGGCGCGAGCCGGATTATTGGTACTGGGGACATCTGCACAACGGCATCGTCTACGCACAACAGGGCGGTTTGCATGCGCGCTGCGCCGGGCATGGGGCGATTCCATACGGCAACGCCAGCGAGCTGGACGGGCATTCGCGGGTATTGTGGTCGGAGACGCAGGATGCCAACGACCCGGCGTATCCGCTGCGGGTGTTGAATGGCTACGCGAAAATCAGGCTGGTGGGGGAGGATATTTTTGAGGAGTTTATTGGTGAGGATGGCAGTGTGAGGTGGTCATCCAAGTGAGGCGGTGAATGTGATGACGTCATCGCGAGCAGGCTCACTCCTACAATTGGAATGCATTCCCCTGTAGGAGTGAGCCTGCTCGCGATGCTTTTGCTTTTAGCCCTGAACCGGGACGCCCTTGAGGTACGGCGCAGGCTCGGCCCCAAGGTTGTTGAGCATCCGCTCGCTGTACCAATCCACGAAGTTGACCACGCCAAACTCATAGGTCTTCGAGTACGGCCCAGGCTGATAGGCGGTGGAGTTGATCCCGCGCTGGTTCTCTTCGGCCAGACGCCGGTCCTGATCGTTGGTCGCGTCCCACACCTGGCGCATGCGCTCGACGTCGTAATCCACGCCTTCGACCGCGTCCTTGTGCACCAGCCATTTGGTGGTGACCATGGTTTCCTGGGCGCTGATCGGCCATACGGTGAAGACGATGATGTGGTCGCCCATGCAGTGGTTCCACGAGTGCGGCAGGTGCAGGATGCGCATCGAACCGAGATCCGGGTTCTTGATCCGGCCCATCAGTTTGGCGCAGCCCTGTTTGCCGTCCAGGGTCATCGACACGGTGCCCTTGAGCAGCGGCATGCGCACGATGCGGTTGCGCAGGCCGAAGCTGGCGTGGGCGTAAGGGATCTTCTCGGCTTCCCACGCAGCAGCAGACGCGGCGACGTGATCCTTGAACGCCTGATCGGCACGCGGGTCGGTGACGTCGTCCCATTCCAGCAGGGTTTTCAGCAGTTCCGGGTGCGACGCGTTGCAGTGGTAGCACTCGCGGTTGTTTTCCAGCACCAGTTTCCAGTTGGCCTTTTCCATCAAGGTGGTGGTGATCGCCACCTTGGTGTTCTCCATGTCGTACGGTTCCATGTAGTGGTTCAGCGTCGACAGGAAGTCATCGATGGCCGGCGGATTCTCCGCCAGGCTGATGAAGATGTAGCCGCCGGCAGTCTTCACGTTCACCGGTTTGAGGCCGTATTGCTTCATGTCGAAGTCGGCGCCCATCTCGGTGCCGGCGAACAGCAGGCGCCCGTCCAGCTCGTAGGTCCACTGGTGGTAGTGGCAGACCAGTTTGGCAACCTTGCCCTTTTCGCTGGTGCACAGACGCGAGCCACGGTGGCGACAGACGTTGTGGAACGCGTGGACCACGCCGTCGGCGCCACGAATGACGATGATCGGGTTCTTGCCGACCTGCAGGGTCAGGTAGTTGCCCTTGGCCGGGATCTCGCAGGTCATGCCGGCGATCAACCACTCTTTCTGGAAGATCTCCTGCATGTCGATATCGAACAGGCGTTCGTCGCTGTAGAACGGCTGCGGCAGCGAGAAAGTGCGCTCGCGCTCCTGCAGCATCTGTGCGGTGGCCTTGCGTGCGGGTTCCAGCGGATCGCCCAGGCTGATTTTTGCGGTGACGTCCATCGATGTATTCCTCAAGGCCATCTGCGTGGCCGCGAAAGTGGCTGATCAGGGTTGCTACGCAAGGTGTAAAGAATTCGTCTTGGTGTGGGGCGAGTGTGGGGCCGGCGCTGCCCGGAACCTTATCCATGGGCGACATGGTGCAATCTGTTCCCGACGCGCAACCCCCGGCGGTTGGGGGCTGGTCGCGATAAGTATGCCGATGTCGCGGATAGGTAAACGGACGGTTCACGCTATACGCAGAATCGCCACATGAAGGCCGACAGTCGGCCGTGGAGAACAGCATGTCCAACAGCTTCCTGAATCCGGTCACCACCCAGACCTGGGCCAATGGCCGACACATCGTCCGTTGCGTCAAAGTCATCCAGGAAACCTGGGACGTGCGCACCTTCTGTTTCATGGCCGACCAGCCGATCCTGTTCTTCTTCAAGCCCGGGCAGTTCGTGACCCTGGAGCTGGAAATCGACGGCCAGCCGATCATGCGCTCGTACACCATTTCCAGTTCGCCGTCGGTGCCGTACAGCT
Source organism: Pseudomonas sp. S150 (assembly GCF_004526365.1). NCBI lineage: Bacteria > Pseudomonadati > Pseudomonadota > Gammaproteobacteria > Pseudomonadales > Pseudomonadaceae > Pseudomonas > Pseudomonas sp. S150. The sequence continues at coordinate 6,242,981 of NZ_CP038207.1, read as the reverse complement.
TCTCGGTGACCATCAAGCGTGTGCCGGGGGGCAAGGTCTCCAACTGGCTGCACGACACCCTGCATGAAGGCCAGGAGCTGGCGGTGCACGGGCCGGTCGGGCTGTTCAACGCCATCGACTTCCCGAGTCCGAAAGTGCTGTATCTCAGCGGGGGCGTGGGGATCACCCCGTGCATGTCGATGGCGCGCTGGTTCTACGACACCAACGCCAATGTCGACATGACCTTTATCCACAGTGCGCGCTCGCCAAAAGACATCATTTACCACCGCGAGCTGGAACACATGGCGTCGCGGATCGACAACTTCAGCCTGCACCTGATCTGCGAGAAACACGGGCTGGGCGAGCCGTGGGCCGGTTATCGCGGCTACCTCAATCACAAGATGCTGGAACTGATGGTGCCGGACTTCCTCGAGCGCGAAGTGTTCTGCTGCGGCCCGACGCCGTACATGAACGCGGTGAAGCGCCTGCTGGAAGTGGCCGGTTACGACATGTCGCGTTATCACGAGGAATCCTTCGGCGCCACGCCACCGGAAGCTCGTGCCGATGCGGTGGAACAGGCCGAGCAGGCCGCCGATGCACCGGAAATCGATGCGGCGGATCTGCATCAGGTCGAGTTCACCGCCTCCGGCAAGAGCATTCGCGTGGCACCGGGCGAAACCGTGCACGCGGCGGCGGCCAAGCTTGGCCTGATGATCCCGAAAGCTTGCGGCATGGGTATCTGCGGCACGTGCAAGGTGATGAAGCTTGGCGGCGAAGTAGAGATGGAGCACAACGGCGGGATTACCGAGGACGACGAGGCGGAAGGTTTTATCTTGTCGTGCTGCAGCGTGCCGAAGGGCGACGTCAGAATCGAATTCTGAGCTGGGGCGAATTTTGCGTACGGCTTGCCCCTCACCCCAGCCAGCCCTCTCCCAGAGGGAGAGGGGGCCGACCGAGGTGTCTGGCGCTATACATCGACCCTGAAAGACCTTATCGATTATGGATTCGGTAAAGCAGATTCAGGTCGGGGTAATTCTCAAATATCCCCCAATCAGTCCCCTCTCCCTCCGGGAGAGGGTTAGGGTGAGGGGCTTTTCAGTCGATAAACAAATCCGTCATCAACGCCGCATCACTCCCCGGTTCGAAGCGGTAATGCTTGAACTCAGTCACGCCGTGCTCACGCAAAATTTCTTCGTCGATAAGCAGTCGTCCAGTGATCTGTCGTGCGCTGCTTCCCAGGATCACATGCGCCGCATCCGCCATGATCGCCGGCGTGCGCGCATGCTTGAACGACTCGCGGTTGCCCAGCTGAAATTCGATGGCGGCGGTGGCAATCATGGTCTGTGGCCACAGTGAATTGACGCTGATGCCGTAACTGGCGAACTCCTCGCTCATCCCGATCGTCAGCATGCTCATGCCGTATTTGGTCACGGTGTAGGGGCTGAACTGGGCAAACCACTTGTTCGCCATGTTCAGCGGTGGCGACAAGTTGAGAATGTGTCCGGCGGATTTCTTCAGATAGGGCAGGGCGGCCTGGCTGCACAGCAGTACCGCGCGGGTGTTGATCTGGTGCATCAGGTCGAAACGCTTGAGTTCGATGTGCTGCACGCCAGTCAACTTGATCGCCCCGGCGTTATTGACCAGCGCATCGATACCGCCGAAATGCTCGTTGGCCTGGGCCAGCGCATTGCGCACCGCGTCTTCATCACGCACATCGACTTGCAGGGCCAATGCCTTGCCGCCAGCGGCTTCGACTTCCTTGGCTACGCTGTGGATGGTGCCGGGCAGTTTGGGATGGGCTTCGGCGCTTTTGGCCGCAATCGCGATATTGGCCCCGTCTTTCGCGGCACGCAGCGCAATCTCACGCCCGATGCCACGGCTGGCGCCGGTGATGAACAGGGTTTTGCCTTGTAGCGACATGCCGATGCTCCTGCTTCTTGTTATGTGAGCGGAGGGCTCGACAGACAATGTAGACCAAGAGTCATCGCCATCCCTGTAGGAGCTGCCGCAGGCCGCGATCTTTTGATCTTGTTTTTAAGATCAAAATCAAAAGATCGCAGCCTGCGGCAGCTCCTACAGGGGAATCAGGCGGACATCACTTCGCGGATGTCGCGGGCCAGTTCGCGTACGCGTTCTTCTTCGGTGTCCCACGAGCACATGAAACGTGCGCCGCCCTTGCCGATGAAGGTGTAGAAGCGCCAGTTTTTCGCGGTCAGCGCGGCGATGGCCGGTTCCGAGAGTTGCAGGAATACGCCGTTGGCCTGCACCGGGAACATCAGTTCCACGCCCGGAATGTCGCTGACCAGCTCGGCCAGCAGTTGCGCGCAGTGGTTGGCGTGGCGAGCGTATTTGAGCCAGGCGTCGTTTTCGAGGATGCCGACCCACGGTGCCGAGAGGAAGCGCATTTTCGACGCCAGTTGCCCGGCCTGCTTGCAGCGGTAATCGAAGTCTTCGGCCAGTTTGTGGTTGAAGAACAGGATCGCTTCACCCACGGCCATGCCGTTTTTCGTACCGCCGAAGCACAGCACATCGACGCCGGCCTTCCAGGTCAGGTCGGCCGGCGAGCAGCCGAGGAATGCGCAGGCGTTGGAGAAACGCGCGCCGTCCATGTGCAGGTGCAGGCCCAGTTCCTTGCAGGTGGCGCTGATGGCGCGGACTTCTTCCGGGGTGTAGACGCTGCCGACTTCAGTGGCCTGAGTCAGGGTCACGACGCGCGGTTTCGGGTAGTGGATGTCCTGGCGCTTGAGCGCGACTTCACGGATCGACTGCGGGGTGATCTTGCCGTTTTCGGTGCCGGCGATCAGCAGTTTCGAGCCGTTGGAGAAAAATTCCGGGGCGCCGCATTCATCGGTTTCGACGTGGGCGGTTTCCGAGCAGATCACGCTGTGGTAACTCTGGCACAGCGACGACAGCGCCAGCGAGTTGGCGGCGGTGCCGTTGAAGGCGAAGAACACTTCGCAGTCGGTTTCGAACAATTTGCGGAAATAGTCCGAAGCGCGTGCGGTCCATTCATCGTCGCCATAAGCGCGCTGGTGGCCGTGGTTGGCCTGTTCCATGGCGGCCCAGGCTTCAGGGCAGATACCGGAGTAGTTGTCGCTGGCGAATTGTTGGCTCTTGTCGGTCATGGCCGGCTTCCGTGGTCGAGACTCTTGTGAAGGCTCGTGGTCAATGAGGATGCGCACTTTACCGAAGATCTTCCGGGGAGCACACGGGATGTCGCTGTCAGAAAATTACCAGTTTGTTACCCGATTATGCACGTGACTAAACGCGACGGCGCGCTGGATCTGCTCAAGTGGCTGGCGCTGCTGAGCATGCTGCTCGATCACCTGCGATATGTCGGGATCAGCGCCGATTGGCTGTATGTGCCGGGACGTCTGGCGTTCCCGTGGTTCTGCCTGGCGATGGCGGCGAATCTTGCCAGGGCCGGTGCGCAGAAGACCGAGTGGCGCTATCTGGGCTGGCTGCTGCTGTTCAGTGCGGTCAGCGAAATTCCCTACCGCTTGTACATTCCTGATCCCGACACCTTGAACGTGATGCCCACCCTAGCGCTGGGGTTGCTGGTGGCGCGGGGCTGGCAGGACCGGACGCTGCTGTCACGACTGTTGGGCGTCGGTGCCTTGCTGCTGGCGGCGCTGTTGTCGCAATGGCTGATGTTCGGCGTGTTTGGCGTGTTGCTGCCGCTGGCGCTGCTGTGGGTGATCCGTCGTCCCTGGTATTTCGGCTTGCTGCCGGGGTTGGTATGTCTGGCGGGGAATCAGTGGCAGGTGCTGTATGAGGCGGCGGAGTTTGGCAACCACGTGGCGGTGTTCGGCATCGCGGCATGCCTGATTGCGCCAATGCTCGGGCTGTTCTTGTTGCGACACTTCAGATCTATCCATCCGCTGCCCATGCGCCGTTGGGCGTACGCGCTCTATCCCCTGCATTTCCTCTTGCTGCTCGCCATTCGCACGGCCTGCACATAACCCCTGTGGGAGCGGGCTTGCTCGCGAAAGCGGTGTGTCAGGCGGTATTGATGTCGACTGACACGGCCTCTTCGCGAGCAAGCCCGCTCCCACAGGGGATCTCCGCAGTTTTGGATGATGTGTCCGACCAACCATTTCAGGCCATGTCGTAAACGCACCTTTGCGTGGCGTCCGCAGGCATTTGAGCTGTCTGCGCCGGTCATACCATCGGCATCAAAGGGCACTGCCTTCATTGCCAGTGCCTTACCGAGACGAATGGCGCACAGATGCCGCTGGGAGAGACGCGATGTTCAGCAAGCAAGACCAGATCCAGGGTTACGACGATGCACTGCTGGCGGCAATGAATGCCGAGGAGCAACGTCAGGAAGATCACATCGAGCTGATCGCGTCGGAGAACTACACCAGCAAACGCGTGATGCAAGCGCAGGGCAGTGGCCTGACCAACAAATACGCCGAAGGTTATCCGGGCAAGCGCTATTACGGCGGCTGCGAGCATGTGGATAAAGTCGAAGCGCTGGCCATCGAACGCGCCAAGCAGCTGTTCGGCGCCGATTACGCCAACGTCCAGCCGCACTCCGGTTCCTCGGCCAACAGCGCGGTGTACCTGGCGCTGATCCAGCCGGGCGACACCATTCTCGGCATGAGTCTGGCCCACGGCGGTCACCTGACCCACGGCGCCAAAGTCTCGTCCTCGGGCAAGCTTTACAACGCGGTGCAGTACGGGATCAACACCGACACCGGGCTGATCGATTACGACGAAGTCGAGCGTCTGGCCGTCGAGTGCAAGCCGAAGATGATCGTTGCCGGGTTCTCCGCCTACTCCAAGACCCTGGACTTCCCGCGCTTCCGCCAGATCGCCGACAAGGTCGGTGCGCTGCTGTTCGTCGACATGGCTCACGTGGCCGGTCTGGTCGCTGCTGGCCTGTACCCGAATCCGCTGCCGTACGCCGACGTGGTCACCACCACCACCCACAAGACCCTGCGCGGTCCGCGTGGCGGGCTGATCCTGGCCAAGTCCAACGAAGAGATCGAGAAGAAGCTCAACGCCGCGGTATTTCCCGGTGCCCAGGGCGGCCCGCTGATGCACGTCATCGCCGGTAAAGCCGTGTGCTTCAAGGAAGCGCTGGAGCCAGGCTTCAAGGCCTATCAGCAGCAAGTGATCGACAACGCCAAGGCGATGGCCAGCGTGTTTATCAAACGTGGCTACGATGTAGTGTCCGGCGGCACCGACAACCACCTGTTCCTGGTCAGCCTGATCCGTCAGGGCCTGACCGGCAAAGATGCTGACGCTGCCCTCGGCCGTGCGCACATCACCGTCAACAAGAACGCCGTGCCGAACGACCCGCAGTCGCCGTTCGTGACCTCGGGCCTGCGCATCGGCACCCCGGCCGTCACCACGCGTGGCTTCAAGGTCGCCCAGTGCGAAGTGCTGGCCGGCTGGATCTGCGACATCCTCGACAACCTCGGTGACGCCGACGTTGAAGCGAATGTGGCCAAGAACGTCGCGGCACTGTGCGCCGACTACCCGGTTTATCGCTGAGCGGTTTGGAGTAAATGACTATGCAACGCTATTCGGGCTTCGGCCTCTTCAAACACTCCCTCAGCCACCACGAGAACTGGCAGCGCATGTGGCGCACGCCGACGCCGAAGAAGGTCTACGACGTGGTCATCGTCGGCGGTGGCGGGCACGGTCTGGCGACCGCCTACTACCTGGCGAAAGAGCACGGCATCACCAACGTCGCCGTGGTCGAGAAGGGCTGGCTGGGCGGCGGTAACACCGCGCGCAACACCACCATCGTGCGCTCGAACTACCTGTGGGACGAGTCGGCGCACCTGTACGAACACGCGATGAAACTGTGGGAAGGTCTGTCGCAGGATCTGAACTACAACGTGATGTTCTCCCAGCGCGGTGTCTACAACCTTTGCCACACCCTGCAGGACATCCGTGATTCCGAGCGTCGGGTCAGCGCCAACCGCCTCAACGGCGTCGACGGCGAATTGCTCAATGCCAAGCAAGTGGCCGACGAGATCCCATACCTCGACTGCTCGAAAAACACTCGCTACCCGGTGATGGGCGCGACCGTTCAGCGTCGTGGTGGCGTCGCTCGTCACGACGCCGTGGCCTGGGGCTTTGCCCGTGCCGCCGACGCCTTGGGCGTGGATCTGATCCAGCAGACCGAAGTGATCGGTTTCCGCAAGGAAAACGGCGTGTGCATCGGCGTTGAAACCAACAAGGGTTTCATCGGCGCCAAGCGTGTCGGTGTGGTCACCGCCGGTAACTCCGGGCACATGGCCAAGCTCGCCGGTTTCCGTCTGCCGATCGAATCCCACCCGCTGCAAGCGCTGGTGTCCGAGCCGATCAAACCGATTATCGACAGCGTGATCATGTCCAACGCCGTGCACGGTTACATCAGCCAGTCCGACAAGGGCGACCTGGTGATCGGCGCCGGTATCGACGGCTACAACGGCTACGGCCAGCGCGGTTCGTACCCGGTGATCGAGCACACCATTCAGGCCATCGTCGAGATGTTCCCGGTGCTGTCGCGGGTGCGCATGAACCGCCAGTGGGGCGGCATCGTCGACACCACGCCGGACGCATGCCCGATCATTTCGAAAACCCCGGTACCGAACATGTTCTTCAACTGCGGTTGGGGCACCGGTGGCTTCAAGGCCACTCCTGGCTCGGGCAACGTGTTTGCCGCCAGCCTGGCTAAGGGTGAAATGCACCCATTGGCTGCACCGTTTTCCATCGACCGTTTCCACAACGGCGCACTCATCGACGAACACGGCGCTGCTGCCGTCGCCCACTAACAGGAGAAATCCCCATGTTGCATATCTTCTGTCCTCACTGCGGCGAACTGCGCTCCGAAGAGGAATTCCATGCATCCGGTCAGGCGCACATCCCGCGTCCGCTGGATCCTGCCGCCTGCACCGATGAAGAGTGGGGCGATTACATGTTCTTCCGCGACAACCCGCGTGGTCTGCACCACGAACTGTGGGATCACGTCGCCGGTTGCCGCCAGTACTTCAACGTCACCCGCGACACCGTGACCTACGAGATTCTCGAAACCTACAAGATCGGCACCAAGCCGCAATTCACCGACAAGGCTGATACGGCGAAAACAGCCACGACGGCGCTGGGAGAGAAGGTATGAGCCAGACCAATCGCCTGTCCAACGGTGGACGGATCGACCGCAACAAAGTGCTGAGCTTCACCTTCAACGGTCAGAGCTACAAAGGCTTCGAGGGCGACTCGTTGGCCTCGGCACTGATCGCCAACGGCGTCGACATCATCGGCCGCAGCTTCAAGTATTCGCGTCCACGCGGGATCTTCGCCGCCGGTGCCGAAGAGCCGAACGCCGTGCTGCAGATCGGTGCCACCGAAGCCACGCAGATTCCCAACGTGCGCGCCACGCAACAGGCGCTGTATCAAGGCCTGGTCGCCACCAGCACCAACGGCTGGCCGAGCGTCAACAACGACATGATGGGGATTCTCGGCAAGGTCGGCGGCAAGCTGATGCCGCCGGGTTTCTACTACAAAACCTTCATGTACCCGCAATCGTTCTGGATGACCTACGAGAAGTACATTCGCAAGGCTGCAGGGCTTGGCCGTTCGCCGACCGAAGTCGATCCGGACACCTACGACTACATGAACCAGCACTGCGACGTGCTGATCGTCGGCGCCGGCCCTGCCGGGCTCGCCGCGGCCCTGGCGGCTGCACGCAGCGGTGCGCGGGTGATCCTCGCCGATGAGCAGGAAGAGTTCGGCGGCAGTCTGCTCGATTCCCGCGAAAGCCTCGATGGCAAACCGGCGATCGAGTGGGTGGCCAGCGTTATCGCTGAATTGAAAAACACCCCGGACGTGCTGCTGTTGCCGCGCGCCACGGTCAACGGCTACCACGACCACAACTTCCTGACCATTCACGAACGCCTCACCGATCACCTCGGTGACCGTGCGCCAATCGGTCAGGTGCGTCAGCGCATCCACCGGGTTCGCGCCAAGCGTGTAGTACTGGCGACCGGCGCCCACGAGCGTCCGCTGGTCTACGGCAACAACGACGTGCCGGGCAACATGCTCGCCGGTGCGGTCTCGACTTACGTGCGCCGTTACGGTGTGGCACCGGGCAAGAAGCTGGTGCTGACCACCAACAACGATCACGCCTATCGCGTTGCGCTGGATTGGCTCGACGCCAGCCTGCAAGTGGTGGCCATCGCCGATGCACGGAGCAATCCGCGTGGTGCGCTGGTGGAAGAAGCCCGCGCCAAAGGCATTCGCATCCTCACCGGCAGCGCCGTGATCGAGGCCCGTGGCAGCAAGCGCGTCACCGCTGCCCGCATCGCCGCGATTGACGTCAAAGCGCACACCGTGACCAGCCCGGGCGAATGGCTCGACTGCGACGTGATCGCCAGTTCCGGCGGTTACAGCCCTGTCGTGCACCTGGCTTCGCACCTCGGTGGCAAGCCGATCTGGCGTGAAGACATCCTCGGTTTCGTACCGGGCGAAGCACCGCAGAAGCGTGTGTGCGTCGGCGGCATCAACGGCGTTTACGGCCTCGGCGATTCGCTGGCCGATGGTTTCGAAGGTGGCGCACGCGCTGCCAGTGAAGCCGGTTTTGCGGTGGTCGAAGGCACGCTGCCAAAAGCGCTGAGCCGTCTCGAAGAAGCGACCCTGGCGCTGTTCCAGGTGCCGCACGAGAAGGGCACCTCGCGTGCGCCGAAGCAATTCGTCGACCTGCAGAACGACGTCACCGCCGCCGCCATCGAACTGGCGACCCGCGAAGGTTTCGAGTCGGTCGAACACGTCAAACGCTACACCGCGCTGGGTTTCGGCACCGATCAGGGCAAGCTCGGCAACGTCAACGGCCTGGCCATCGCCGCCCGTTCGCTGAACGTGACCATCCCGCAGATGGGCACCACGATGTTCCGCCCCAACTACACGCCGGTAACGTTCGGCGCGGTAGCGGGCCGTCACTGTGGGCACATTTTCGAACCGGTGCGCTACACCGCTCTGCATCAATGGCACCTGAAAAACGGCGCCGAGTTTGAAGACGTCGGCCAGTGGAAACGTCCATGGTACTTCCCGAAAAACGGTGAAGACATGCATGCGGCGGTGAAGCGCGAATGCAAAGCCGTGCGCGACAGCGTCGGTCTGCTCGACGCCTCGACCCTGGGCAAGATCGACATTCAGGGCCCGGATGCCCGCGAGTTCCTCAACCGCGTGTACACCAACGCCTGGACCAAGCTCGACGTGGGCAAGGCGCGTTACGGCCTGATGTGCAAAGAAGACGGCATGGTTTTCGACGACGGGGTGACGGCGTGTCTGGCCGACAACCATTTCGTCATGACCACCACCACGGGCGGCGCGGCTCGCGTGCTGCAATGGCTGGAGCTGTACCACCAGACCGAATGGCCGGAGATGAAGGTGTACTTCACTTCCGTCACCGACCATTGGGCGACCATGACCCTGTCCGGGCCGAACAGCCGCAAGCTGCTCAGCGCCGTGACCGACATCGATCTGAGCAACGAAGCCTTCCCGTTCATGACCTGGAAAGAAGGTCTGGTCGGCGGTGTGCCGGCGCGGGTGTTCCGTATCTCGTTCACCGGTGAGCTGTCGTACGAAGTCAACGTGCAGGCCGACTACGCGATGGGCGTGCTGGAGAAAATCGTCGAGGCTGGCAAGCAGTACAACCTGACGCCGTACGGCACTGAAACCATGCACGTGCTGCGCGCCGAGAAGGGTTTCATCATTGTCGGTCAGGACACTGACGGCTCGATGACCCCGGACGACCTGAACATGGGCTGGTGCGTCGGTCGCACCAAACCGTTCTCGTGGATCGGCCAGCGCGGCATGAACCGAGAAGACTGCGTGAAGGATCAGCGTAAACAACTGGTGGGCCTGAAGCCGATCGACCCGAATGTGTGGCTGCCGGAAGGTGCGCAACTGGTGTTCAACACCAAGCAGGCGATTCCGATGACCATGGTCGGCCACGTGACCTCCAGCTACGCGCACAACTCCCTCGGCTATTCGTTTGCCATGGGCGTGGTCAAGGGCGGTCTGAAGCGCATGGGCGAGCGGGTGTTTGCACCGCTGGCCGATGGCAGCGTGATCGAGGCGGAGATTGTTTCTTCGGTGTTCTTCGATCCGAAGGGTGATCGGCAGAATATTTGAGGGTTCGGCTCCTGTGGAGTGCCAGTCGCACCGCGGTGACTTCATCGCGAGCAGGCTCACTCCTACAGGTGATCGCGTACCCCTTGTAGGAGTGAGCCTGCTCGCGATAGCGGTAGATCTGCTTGCAAAGGGTTCAAGTCAGAATTAAGGAAGGTGCTTTATGACCACAGCCAACGTATACCAACAACGCCCGACCACCGGGGCCAAGGCCGAGTCGTCGCTGCACCATGCCGACCTCGCCAGCCTGGTCGGCAAGGGTCGCAAGAACGCCGGCGTCATCGTGCGTGAAAAGAAACTCCTCGGTCACCTGACCATTCGTGGCGATGGCCACGATGCAGCCTTCGCCGCCGGCGTGCACAAGGCCCTCGGCATTGAGTTGCCGGGTGCCCTGAGTGTCATCGTCAAAGGCGAAACCAGCCTGCAATGGATGGGCCCGGGCGAGTGGCTGCTGATCGTGCCAAGCGGTGAAGAATTCGCCGCCGAGCAGAAACTGCGCGAAGCGCTGGGCGACCTGCACATCGCGATCGTCAACGTCAGCGGCGGCCAGCAAGTGCTCGAACTGAGCGGGCCGAACGTGCGTCAGGTGCTGATGAAATCCACCAGCTACGACGTGCACCCGAACAACTTCCCGGTCGGCAAAGCGGTGGGCACGGTGTTCGCCAAGTCGCAGCTGATGATTCGCCATACCGCCGAAGACACCTGGGAACTGCTGATCCGCCGCAGCTTCTCGGACTACTGGTGGTTGTGGTTGCAGGATGCGTCGGCCGAGTACGGGTTGAGCGTACAAGCCTAAAAGCTTACCCCCTCACCCCAGCCCTCTCCCCCAGGGGGGAGAGGGGGGAAGGGAGCAGATTTGTGTGGTTTTCGAGCCTGAGTTCGCCGCGATATTTCAGGTCGGCGTAGCTCGAAAGAACACCTCGGTCAGTCCCCTCTACCTCCGGGAGAGGGCTAGGGTGAGGGGCAAAAATCCCCCAGACACCGCGCACAAAAGAACAGGAGTCACCGCACCATGAGCCGCGCCCCAGACACATGGATTCTGACCGCCGACTGCCCCAGCGTGCTCGGCACGGTGGACGCGGTGACGCGTTTTCTGTTCGAGCAGGGTTGCTACGTCACCGAGCACCATTCGTTCGATGACCGGCTCTCGGGCCGTTTCTTCATTCGCGTGGAATTCCGTCAGCCCGACGGTTTCGACGAGCAGTCCTTCCGCGCCGGCCTCGCCGAGCGCGGAGAGGCATTCGGCATGGTCTTCGAGCTGACCGCGCCGAACTACCGGCCAAAAGTGGTGATCATGGTCTCCAAGGCCGATCACTGCCTCAACGATTTGCTTTACCGCCAGCGCATCGGCCAGTTGTCGATGGATGTCGCGGCGGTGGTGTCCAACCATCCGGACCTCAAGCCGCTGGCCGACTGGCACCAGATTCCCTACTACCATTTCCCCCTCGACCCCAACGACAAGCCGGCGCAGGAGCGTCAGGTGTGGCAGGTGATCGAAGAGTCCGGCGCCGAACTGGTGATCCTCGCCCGCTACATGCAGGTGCTGTCACCGGAGCTGTGCCGCAAGCTCGATGGCAAGGCGATCAACATTCACCACTCGCTGCTGCCGGGGTTCAAGGGTGCCAAGCCGTATCACCAGGCCTACAACAAGGGCGTGAAGCTGGTCGGCGCGACGGCGCATTACATCAACAACGACCTCGATGAAGGGCCGATCATTGCCCAGGGCGTCGAGGCGGTGGATCACAGTCATTACCCGGAGGATCTGATTGCCAAAGGGCGGGATATCGAGGGCCTGACCCTGGCCCGGGCCGTGGGTTATCACATCGAAAGAAGGGTGTTTTTGAACGCCAATCGCACGGTCGTTCTTTAGATCGCTTTCGCGAGCAAGCCCGCTCCCACAAGGGATTTGTGTCGAAACACAGGTCTCTGTCACACCCAAGATCAACTGTGGGAGCGGGCTTGCTCGCGAAGAGGCCATAACAGGCAACACAACAATCAGCATCTGTACCCGAGCACTTAACGCGCTGCCTGCCTGGGCAACGCAGTTCCATAAAAACAACAGCGAGGTGAAAGCATGTCTGGCAATCGTGGTGTGGTGTATCTCGGCGCTGGCAAGGTCGAAGTACAGAAAATCGACTATCCGAAAATGCAGGACCCGCGTGGCAGGAAGATCGAGCACGGGGTGATTCTGCGTGTGGTGTCCACCAACATCTGTGGCTCCGACCAGCACATGGTGCGCGGCCGGACCACGGCGCAGACCGGTCTGGTGCTGGGCCACGAAATCACCGGCGAAGTGATCGAAAAGGGTTCCGACGTCGAGAATCTGAAGATCGGCGATCTGGTCTCCGTACCGTTCAACGTGGCTTGCGGGCGCTGCCGTTCCTGCAAGGAGCAACACACCGGCGTCTGCCTGACCGTAAACCCGGCCCGTGCCGGCGGTGCCTACGGTTATGTCGACATGGGCGACTGGACCGGCGGCCAGGCCGAATACGTGCTGGTGCCTTACGCTGACTTCAACCTGCTGAAACTGCCGGATCGCGACAAGGCCATGGAGAAAATCCGCGACCTGACCTGCCTCTCCGACATCCTCCCGACCGGTTATCACGGCGCAGTGACGGCGGGCGTTGGCCCGGGCAGCACCGTTTACATCGCCGGCGCCGGCCCGGTCGGTCTGGCCGCTGCAGCCTCGGCGCGTCTGCTGGGGGCGGCGGTGGTGATCATCGGCGACGTCAACACCATCCGCCTGGCGCACGCCAAGGCTCAGGGTTTTGAAGTGGTCGACCTGTCCAAGGACACGCCGCTGCACGAACAGATCGCCGCACTGCTGGGCGAGCCGGAAGTCGATTGCGCGGTGGATTGCGTGGGCTTCGAAGCGCGCGGCCACGGGCATGACGGGGTGAAAGCCGAAGCACCGGCCACTGTGCTCAACTCGCTGATGGGCGTGGTGCGTGTAGCCGGCAAGATCGGTATTCCGGGCCTGTACGTGACCGAAGATCCGGGCGCGGTCGATGCCGCCGCGAAAATGGGCAGCCTGAGCATCCGCTTCGGTTTGGGCTGGGCCAAATCCCACAGCTTCCACACCGGTCAGACCCCGGTGATGAAGTACAACCGCCAACTGATGCAGGCGATCATGTGGGACCGCATCAACATCGCCGAAGTGGTCGGCGTGCAGGTCATCAGCCTCGATCAGGCGCCGGAAGGTTACGGCGAGTTCGATGCCGGTGTGCCGAAGAAGTTTGTGATCGATCCGCATCGGTTGTTCAGTGCGGCGTAAGTTTCAGGCAATGCAAAACGGCGACCTCAAGGTCGCCGTTTTTTATGGGGATGAGCACGAAACCTGTGGCGAGGGAGCTTGCTCCCGCTCGGCGGCGAAGCCGTCGTAAAATCCACACATGCGGCGTCTCAGGAAAATTACCCACACAAGATTTGAGCCGCTTCGCAGCCCAGCGGGAGCAAGCTCCCTCGCCACAAAAGGTTTGTGGTGCCAGAGTCAGAGAGCCGCTAACGCGCCTTGGTAAAGCACTGGCCCCGTCGGTTGCCCGGTCGGCGAACCACCTTTCGGTTCCAGACTCACCGCCAGCGCAATCGGCTGGCCGATCAAGACTTTCTGCGCCGCGCTCAGTTCAACCTTGCCTTTGCCGCCTGCAGGAATCACCCCCAGCGAAATCGGCTTGCCGTCCGCCGGTATCGCCCACAGTTCCAGGCTGCGATCTGGCCCGACTGCCGCCAATGTCAGCGGTTCGACTTGCAGATAATCCGCATGCGCCTCGACCTTCAGTGCCGGCTGCGTGTCGGCGCTCAGCAAGGTGGCGCGGTAGCGGGCGTCGTCGCGGTTGTACAGCGAGCCGAGGAATACCAGGACCACGATCGAGCAGAGTGCGGCGGTAACCCGCAGCCAGTTCCAGAACGGACGTTTTTCCGGGACGTGCAGTACTTGCGGCTCGATCCGCGCGGTGATGCCTTGCCACACCCGATCTGGCACCGGTTGCTCCGGCAGCGTTTCGGTAAGGCTGGCGAGGCTCTCCTGCCACTGCGCCAACTCGGTTCGCAGTGCTGCGTCATCCAGCAGCAATTGTTCAAAGCGCCGACGCGCCGCCGACGACATCAGGCCAATGGCGTAATCGGCAGCGAGGGCGCGGCGCAAGGCGGGGGTCTGGTAGTTCATGATTCAAGGCACCTGCGCAGACGCTCCATGCCGCGACGAATCCACGACTTCACCGAGCCCAGCGGTGCCGCCAGGTGTTCGGCGAGTTCCGAGCAGGAAAGGCCCTGGAAGTAGGCGACGCTGATCGACTGGCGCTGCATGCCGTCAAGGGTGTCCAGGCAGCGATGCAGCGCGCTGGCTTCGCGGCTGCTGTTCAACAGGTCGTGGGCTGAAGGGCCATCGTCCGGCAGGGTGTCCTGTTCGAAGTCGGTCAGCGGCCGTTCGCGCTGCTTGCGTAATTGGTCGATGGCCTGATGGCGGGTGATGTTGATCATCCAGGTCAGCGGCGCCGACAAGTGGGCTTCGTAGCGCGAGGCGTTATTCCAGATGCGCACGAAGCTTTCCTGCAGCACGTCCTCGGCCAGATCCGCCCGGCCCATGAAGCGCAGGGCCACGCCGTGCAGGCGTGGGCCAACGCTGCGATAGAGCGTTTCGAATGCACCGCGGTCGCCCAGTGAGCACTGGGCCAACAGCTGGCGCAACTGATCGGGGTCGGCGATGGAAATGACGGCTCTCCAGGCAATGGGCGGGCGACGAGGGCGCTGCTCGGGCTGTTCACAGGCTAGTTCAGCGACGGCGCTTGTGCCATTCATCTCGGGTTATCCGCGGTTTCACGTTTTATATACGTGGCTATGCTGAAAATGGATGCGTCGGCGAGGAACATGCTGGCTGAAACCCGGTCAAACCGGCAGTTTTGCCGCTCATAGACGGGCGGTTACCACAGCGCAAGAGGATGTCTGAATGAAGATTTCACGCGGTATTGCCTTGGCTTCACTGATGACCCTTGCAGCGAGCCCGGTGTTTGCCGGCTTCAGTCTGGACGACGTGACCAAAGCGGCTGCAAGCATGCAGGGTGGCAACGCTGCCACCGCCGCCGCGCCGACCTCGGAAACCGCCGGTTTGCTGCAAGCCGTTACCGGTCTCGGTGTTACGCCTCAGCAAGCCGTCGGTGGCACCAGCGCCATGCTCGGCCTGGCCAAGAATCAGTTGAGCAGCACCGATTATTCGCAGCTGGCCAAAGAAGTGCCTGGCATCGACAAGCTGTCGGGCGGCGCTGGCAACCTGGCGGCGCTGAGTGGTTTGCTGGGTTCGTCGGGCAAGTCGGCCGGGCTGGAAAACGCGCTGGGCAACGTCAAGGACACCAACGACCTGAACAATGCCTTCGGTGCGTTGGGCATGGACTGCGGCATGGTCGGCCAGTTTGCCCCGGTGTTGCTCAAGTACCTGGGTGATCAGGGCGTCGGCGGCCCGCTGCTGCAGAGTCTGGGCAGCATCTGGGGCGCCGGCACCGGTAGCTGATTCAGCCGCGCTCGCCGCGCAGTTCGCTGATGCGCTGATCCTTCTCGGTCCAGAGGTGGTTGACCCAGTTCTGGACCTGCTGGCGAAACTGCGGATCGTTCTCGTAATCGCCCTGCGACAGTGCCGGGTCGAGTTCGCGGGTCTGGATGTCGACGATCACCCGCGGCACGCTGCCGCTGATCAGATCCCAGAACCCCGGAATGTTCTCCTGTGGATAAACCACGGTCACGTCGAGCAATGCATCCAGCTGCTCCCCCATCGCCGCCAGCACAAACGCCACGCCACCGGCCTTGGGTTTGAGCAGATGCTTGAACGGTGACTGCTGCTGCGCGCTTTTCGCCGCGGTGTAGCGGGTGCCTTCCAGATAATTCACCACCGTCACCGGCTGGCGTTTGAACAGCTCGCAGGCCTGCTTGGTGATTTCCAGATCCTTGCCCGCCAACTCCGGGTGCTTGGCGAGGAACGCCTTGCTGTAGCGCTTCATGAACGGGTAATCCAGCGCCCACCACGCCAGACCGAGGAACGGTACCCAGATCAGCTCTTTCTTGAGGAAGAACTTGAAGAACGGCGTGCGCCGGTTGAGGGTCTGGATCAGCGCCGGAATGTCGACCCACGACTGGTGGTTGCTGACCACCAGGTACGAGGTGTCACCACGCAGGTCTGCGCCGCCGCGAATATCCCATTGGGTGGGGATGCACAGGCGAAAGATCAGCTTGTCGATTTCGGCCCAGGTCTCGGCAATCCACATCACCGCCCACGAGGCGTAATCGCGCCAGCGCCCGGGCGCGATCAGCTTGAGCAGGGCAAAGACCAGCAACGGCCCGATCAGGATCAGGGTGTTGAGCAACAGCAGCAGGGTGACGAAACAGCCGGTGAGCAGGCGGCGCATAAGCAACTCTATGAAGGCGGATGGGCGCGCCATGATAAGTGGCTTCGGGCGACAGGCCAAATCGATGGTGACGAATGTTTCACTTTTGGCTGGCTATGCTGGAGCTGATTACCGTGTTGGCAGGGCTGGCCTCTTCGCGAGCAAGCCCGCTCCCACAGTGGATCTTCAGTGTGCATGCCATCTCCAACAGATCCCGGATCCCCTGTGGGAGCGGGCTTGCTCGCGAAGGCGGACTCAAGCGAACCAATTGCTCGCCGGCTGTCTAAAATCTCGCGTCTGACGCCCTCATTTTCCAAGGAAGCCCTCTACGTGAAATCCCTCCTTGCACTTTTTGCCCTCGTCGCCCTGCCGGTCATGGCCGCCGAGCCGACCCTGTACGGGCGTTACGAATACATCGCGCTGCCGGAAATCGGTGGTGAGGTGCTCAAGGCCAAGATGGACACCGGCGCGCTGACCGCCTCGCTGTCGGCCAAGGACATCGAGACCTTCACCCGCGACGGCGAGAACTGGGTGCGTTTCCGCCTCGGCACCAAGGATGCCAGCAACAAGGTCTACGAACACAAGGTCGCGCGGATCAGCAAGATCAAGAGCCGCTCGGATGAAGAGGACGAGGGTGACAGCACTGAAGTCGCCAAGCGCCCTGTGGTCGATCTGGAACTGTGCCTGGGCAACGTCAAGCGTACCGTTGAGGTCAACCTGACCGACCGCAGCAACTTCAACTACCCGCTGCTGATCGGTGCCAAGGCCCTGCGCGAGTTCGGCGCGGCAGTGAACCCGGCGCGGCGTTTCACCGCCGACAAGCCGGACTGCTAAGTGGTCTCATTGACGTAACGTCAGGCTTGGGGCACCGTTCGCGCACTTAACCCATGGGCTCGGACGCCATGCCTCATATCCTGATTGTCGAAGACGAAGCGGCGATTGCCGACACGCTGATTTTTGCCCTGCAGGGCGAGGGGTTCGCCACCACGTGGCTGAGCCTCGGCGCGGCGGCGCTGGAGTTTCAACGGCAGACCCCGGCTGACTTGATCATTCTCGATATCGGCCTGCCGGACATCAGCGGTTTCGAAACCTGCAAACAGCTGCGGCGCTTCAGTGAAGTGCCGGTGCTGTTCCTCAGTGCCCGGGACGCCGAGATCGATCGGGTGGTGGGGCTGGAGATCGGCGCCGACGATTACGTGGTCAAGCCGTTCAGCCCGCGTGAGGTTGCGGCGCGGGTACGGGCGATTCTCAAGCGCATGGTGCCGCGTCCTGCGGTTGAAGCGTCCTCGGCGCTGTTTCGCATCGATGCCGAGCGTGTGCAGATCGTCTATCGGGGACAGCCGTTGAGCCTGACCCGTCATGAGTTTCGCCTGTTGCAATGCCTGCTCGAACAACCGCAGCGGGTGTTCAGCCGCGAGCAATTGCTCGATGCGCTGGGGGTTGCCGCCGACGCCGGCTACGAGCGCAGCATCGACAGCCACATCAAAAGCGTGCGCGCCAAATTGCGCCTGGTGCGGGCCGATGCCGAGCCGATCCAGACCCATCGCGGCCTCGGTTACAGCTACAGCCCGGGGCACAGCTGATGTCGTTGGGGCTGCGGATTTTTCTGGTGTATGTGCTGTTTATCGGCCTGACCGGTTACTTCGTGCTCAACACGGTGATGGAAGAAATCCGCCCGGGCGTGCGCCAGTCCACCGAAGAAACCCTGGTCGACACCGCCAACCTGATGGCGGAAATTCTCCGTGATGATTTCAAGGCCGGCACGCTCAGCGAGAACCGCTGGCCCGAATTGTTGCGGGCCTACGGCGAGCGTCAACCACAGGCGACGATCTGGGGTTTGCCGAAAAACCAGGTCAACCACCGCATCTACGTCACCGACGCCAAAGGCATCGTGGTGCTGGATTCCAGCGGCGTGGCGGTCGGTCAGGATTACTCGCGCTGGAACGACGTCTACCTGACTTTGCGTGGTGAGTACGGCGCTCGTTCGAGCCGCAGCGATCCGAATGATGCGAACTCCTCGGTGATGCACGTCGGTGCGCCGATCCGCGACAACGGCCGGATCATCGGCGTGGTTACCGTGGCCAAACCCAACAGCTCATTGCAGCCTTATGTCGATCGCACTGAGCGGCGTTTGCTGTTTTACGGTGCCGGGCTGATCGGCCTCGGTCTGCTGTTCGGCGCTTTGCTGTCGTGGTGGCTGAGCCGCGCGCTGCACCGTTTGACCGGGTATGCGCAGGCGGTGAGCGAAGGCCGGCGAGTGGAAGTGCCGCATTACCGTGGCGGCGAACTGGAACAACTGGCCACAGCGGTGGAGCAGATGCGCACCCAGCTCGAAGGCAAGGCTTACGTCGAGCGCTACGTGCACACCCTGACCCATGAATTGAAGAGTCCGCTGGCGGCGATTCGCGGTGCCGCGGAATTGCTGCAGGATGAGATGCCAGCGATTCAGCGCCTGCGCTTTGTCGGCAACATCGACAGCGAAAGCGCACGGATGCAGCAGTTGATCGAGCGGCTGTTGAATCTGGCGCAAGTCGAGCAGCGTCAGGGGCTTGAGGAACGGGTGGCGGTGCCGCTGGCAGGACTGGTTGACGAATTGTTGCAGGCGCAGGCGGCGCGGATCGAGGGGCGGCGGCTCACGGTCGAGCAGACGATTGCACCAGATCTGCTGCTGATCGGCGAGCCGTTTCTGTTGCGTCAGGCCCTGGGCAACTTGCTGGAGAATGCGCTGGATTTCACCCCGGTCGCCGGGCTGCTGCGCTTCAGTGCCGAGCGCGTAGGGGAGCAGGTCGAGTTGCGCTTGTTCAACGAAGCAGCGGCGATTCCCGATTACGCCTTGCCACGCCTGAGCGAGCGGTTTTATTCGCTGCCGCGCCCGGACAGTGGGCGCAAGAGCACTGGACTGGGGCTAAACTTTGTTGAGGAAGTGGTGAAGTTGCATGGTGGGTCGATGCATATCCGCAACGTCGAGAGCGGTGTGGAAGTGACATTGCGCTTGTCCTGAAACCGAGTCGCTGCCTTCGCGAGCAAGCCCGCTCCCACAGGGGGGGGTGTTGAAACACAGGTCTCGGTCACACCAAAGATCAACTGTGGGAGCGGGCTTGCTCGCGAAGGGGCCGGTGCAGTCTCCACACAATCTCCATATTCCCCCCACATTCCCCTCATACATCAACAGCAGACTCTGCCCATCCAAACAGGGAGAGTCCCATGAACAAGAATCTGACCATCAAGCTCGGGGCGATTGCCCTGCTGATCCTGCTGTTGCTGATACCGCTGCTGATGATTGACGGCATCATCGATGATCGCCAGCAACTGCGCGACGGCGTGCTCGAAGACATCGCCCGCAGCTCCAGCTACAGCCAGCAACTGAGCGGGCCGGTGATGGTGGTGCCGTATCGCAAAGTGGTGCGCACCTGGAAGACCAACGAGAAAACCAGTCAGCGCTACGAAGAACTGGGCGAAGAGCGTGGTCGGCTGTACTTTCTGCCGGAACGTTTCGAGCTCGACGGCCAAGTGCAGACCGAGCTGCGCAATCGCGGTATTTACGAGGCGCGACTGTTCCATGCCGACAATCGCATCAACGGGCATTTCTCGTTGCCGGCGCAATTGGGGATCAAGGAAGACTTTGCCGATTACCAGTTCGATGCGCCGTTTCTGGCGGTGGGCATCAGCGATATTCGCGGCATCGAAAACGCCCTGAAACTGGAACTCGATGGCCAGCGCTTGGACTTCGTACCAGGTACCCAAGTCGGCTGGCTCGGCGAAGGCGTGCGGGTGACGTTGCCGGCGCTGGATACCCGCAACGCCACGGAGCTGGCCTTCGGTTTCGACCTGCGTCTGCAAGGTACCGGTTCGTTGCAGGTGTTGCCGGTGGGCAAAAGCAGTCACGTCAGTCTTGCTGCCAACTGGCCGCACCCCAGTTTTGTCGGCAACTTCCTGCCGGGCAAACGCGAGATCAGCGACCAGGGTTTCAGCGCTGATTGGCAGACCACGTTTTTCTCCACCAACCTGCAAGAAGCCATGAGCCGTTGCGTGATGGGCAATGACTGCGAGGCGTTCAACGGGCGCAGCTTCGGCGTGAGTTTCATCGATCCGGTGGATCAGTACCTGAAGAGTGATCGGGCGATCAAATATGCGCTGTTGTTCATCGTCCTGACGTTCGCCGGTTTCTTCCTGTTCGAAGTGCTCAAAAGTCTAGCGGTGCACCCGGTGCAATACGCATTGGTCGGGGTGGCGCTGGCGTTCTTCTATCTGTTGCTGCTGTCGTTGTCGGAGCACATCGGCTTTGCCCTGGCGTATCTGCTGTCGGCTAGTGGCTGTGTGCTGTTGATCGGGTTTTATGTTTGCCACGTGCTGCACAGCGTGCGCCACGGCCTGAGTTTTTCTGCGGGATTGGCGGCGTTGTATGGCCTGCTGTATGGCTTGCTCAGCGCTGAGGACTACGCGCTGCTGATGGGGTCGCTGCTGCTGTTCGGCTTGCTCGGGGTGTTCATGGTGCTGACGCGCAAACTCGACTGGTATGGGATCGGGCAGAAACCGGCCAGGCCGCTGGAGTTTGATGTGGGGGCGATGCAATGAGCGGGTTGCGGGAGGATCAGCGCTGGAAGGAAGAGTTGGTGACGCGGATTGTCGGGTTTCTGCCTGTGGAAACGAAGTGGTGCCTTCGCGAGCAAGCCCGCTCCCACAGGAGTACGCATTCCAATGTGGGAGCGGGCTTGCTCGCGAAGAGGGCGGAACAGGCGCCGCAGCCTTAAGGCTTGGGCATCGTGGCAACCATGGACGGTCGCTGGCTCACGTCGAAATACCAGTTGGCCAGTTGCGGATTGGCGCTGCGCCAGTCCAGATCCGGATGACGCAGATCGATGTAACCCAGTGCACAAGCGACGCTGATCGCCGCCACGTCGAAATGGCTGGTCAGCTCGGCGATGGCGTCACTTTCCAGATAGGCCAGGGCGCGACGAATCTTCTCGCGCTGGGCGTCGAGCCATTCGTCCCAGTGCTTTTCCGGGGCGCGCAGCACCAGTTCGTAACGCACCATCACCGAGGCGTCCATGATCCCGTCGGCCAGCGAGGCCAGGGTCAGACGCCGCCAACGGGCCGCTCCTTCGCGAGGGATCAGCGGATTGCCGACGTGTTGCTGGTCGAGGTATTCGAGGATCACGCGGCTGTCATGAATCACGCTACCGTCCGCCAGACGCAGCGCCGGGATCTTGCCCAGCGGGTTGTCGGCGTTGAGCGCGGTGTCCGGGCTGACCGGAGTGAGGACGCAGTCTTGCAGGGCGACGCGATCCTGCTGGTCGGTCTCGTGCAACAGCACCATCACTTTGCGCACGAACGGGGAGAGCGTGTTGTGAAACAGGGTCATGCTGGGGGCGGACATTGGCAAACCTCGGTGGTCATCGAAGAGCAGGAGATTAGCCTAGTCAGATACAGAACGGCTGGCGAGGGATTTGCTGGTGTTCATCCGGCCGCCTTCGCGAGCAAGCCCGCTCCCACACTGGATCTGTTTCGTTCACAAATCCCCTGTGGGAGCGGGCTTGCTCGCGAAGAGGCCCTGTCAGGCAGCACAAAAATCACTCGCGCGGCAGCAAGCCTCTTATGGCCAGAAATGCGGGAACACCCAGCCCGACCCAACTCAACGCATCCCAGATCCCGTCCCCCAGCAACGCCGAAAACAACCCCGCCGCACTCAGCAGCGCAATCACCAGCGGCGTGCTGAACACTTTCCAGAAACTCGACTGACGCGGCTTCATGCAGCAGCCTCCCGCGGCAACGGTTTCGCCGCTTTACGCCGCACCACCCACAGATACACGCCGCTGCCGAGGACGATGATGGTCAGCACGTCGAGGGTTGCCCAGAGGATCTTCATCGGCATGCCGCCGTAGTCGCCGAAGTGCAGCGGCTGGGACATGCCCATGGCGTCCATGTACCACGGGCGCTCGGCCACAGCGGTGACCTGTAGGGTGCTGGCGTCGATCAGCACCGGCGTCAGCAGGTGCGAGGTCAGGTGCGTGCCGCCCTTCATGAAGACTGAATAATGATGCTCGCTGGAAAACCGCGTGCCGGGGAAAGCGATGAAGTCCGGGTTCATGCCCGGCGCCACGTCCCGGGCGATGTCGAGCAGGCGGGTGGCCGGTGCCAGTCGGGTCAGCGGCGGGGCATCGCGGTAGGGCGCGACCATGGCGCTCAGCGTGTCGTTGCGCCACGCGGCGATGAGCAGATCGGCACAGGCACTGATCACGCCGGTGACACCGACCACCAGCGCCCAGGTCAGGGTAACGACGCCGATCAGGTTGTGCAGGTCGAGCCAGCGCAGGCGGGTGGACTTGTCCTGACGCACTGTGCCGAACTGCAAGCGGCGCATGAATGGCAGGTACAGCACTGTGCCCGAGACAATTGCGACCACGAACAGCACGCCCATGAACGCCAGCAGCAGTTTGCCCGGCAACCCGGCGAACATGTCGACGTGCAGGCGCAAGATGAACAGCATCAGCCCGCCATTGGCCGACGGGGTTTCCAACGCTTCACCGGTGCGCGCATCGAGCATGAAGGTGTGCGACGAGTTCGGTTCGGTGCCGGCGGTTTTCGCCATGATCGTCAGCACGGCGTTCGGTTCGTCGTCTTCGAAACCGAAGTACTGCACCACTTCACCTGGGCGATGTTTTTCTGCGGCCTCGACCAGTTGCGCCAGGTTCAGGCGCGGCGTGTCGACCGGCATCTCGCGCACTTGCGGTGCATCGCCGAGCAGGTGCTCGATTTCGTGATGAAAGATCAGCGGCAGACCGGTCAATGCCAACAGCAGCAGAAACACGGTGCAGATCAGGCTGGTCCAGGTGTGGATGAACGACCAGCGGCGAATTGTTTTACTTTTCATTTCATGACCTTCAAAAACACCGAAGCCGTCCACGGGGGACGGCCTGGTGACAGAACCTGGTTCAGCTCACGCGCTTACCACTTGTAAGTGGCGCTGGCGATGACGCTGCGCTGGTCACCGTAGTAGCAGTAGTAGCCGTCGCAGGTGGAGATGTAGTCCTTGTCGAACAGGTTGGTGGCGTTGACCGCGACCGATGCACCTTTGAGGCTGTTGTCCAGGCGACCGAGGTCGTAATGCACCGAGGCGTCGAACACGGTGTAGGCGTCCGCTTTGCCCAGCCAGGTGTTGGCCTTGTCGCCGTAAGTGTTGCCGGTGTAACGCACGCCACCGCCGATGCCGAAACCGTCGAGTACGCCGCTGTGCCAGGTGTAGTCGGTCCACAGCGAAGCTTGCTGGTTAGGCATCAGTTGCAGGCGATTGCCCTTGTCCACGCCTTTCTGCACTTCGGACTTGGCCAGGGTGTAGGCGGCGATGACTTTCAGGTTATCGGTGACGTCGGAAACCGCTTCCAGCTCCAGGCCTTTGACCTTCACTTCACCGGTCTGGCTGGTGATGGTCACGTTGTTGACGATGCTGTTGACCGCGACGTTCTTCTGGGTCAGGTCATACACCGCAGCGCTCAGCAGAGTCTTGCTGCCCGGCGGCTGGTACTTGATGCCCAGTTCCCATTGCTTGCCTTCGGTCGGCTTGAGCGAACCGGTGGAGGTGGCATCGGCGCCGCTGGTTGGCTGGAAGGATTCGGCGTACGACAGGTACGGCACGAAGCCCGAGTCGAACACGTAGCTGAGCGCCGCGTTGCCACTGAACGCCTTGTCGCGCTGGGTGTTGGTGGCGTCGCCCTTGTTGATGAACTGCGTGCCGGTGTGCACCCAGTCTTCACGCCCGCCGAGGGTCAGGCGCCACTGGTCGAGGGCCATCTGGTCCTGTACGTACAGGCCGGTCTGGTAGGTCTTCTGGTCATAGTCATAGAACGCCGAAGAGCGTGCTGGACGGGTGATCGGCTGACCGTAGATCGGGTTGTTGACGTTAATGTCCGGCGCGGTGCCGAAGATCGACGTGTAGTTGGTGTTGCTGCGCTGGTGATCCAGACCGAGCAACAGCGTATGGCGGATGTCGCCAGTGGCGAAGTCGGCCTGGAAGTTGTTGTCCACGGCGAACTGGCTGATGTCTTCATCAACGTTGGTGGTGCCGCGACCGACATTGCCCTGAGCATCCACGGTGAAGCCGGCGAACGATGGGTTGTAACTGTTGACGGTCACGGTCTGGAACGACAGATCCGACTTGGTGTAGCGCAGGTTCTGCTTGAACTGCCAGACGTCGTTGAGGCGATGCTCGAAGGCATAACCGAGCGCGTAGTAGGTGCGGTCGTAGAAGTCGTAGTCCGGATCACCGAGGTTCTTGTGATGGGAAATCTTGCCGAACGGCATGTCGATCTTGGTGCCCTGAATCGGGTAGAACTGGCTGGTGACACCGGTATCGTCGCGGGTGAACTGGGTCAGCAGGGTGAATTTGGTGTCGTCATCGATGTTCCAGGTCAGGCTCGGCGCGATGTTGTAGCGCTTGTTCTCGATGTGATCGATCTGCGTGTCGCTGTCGCGCACTACACCGCTGATGCCGTAGAGAAACTGGCCGGCGTCGTCGATCTTGCCGGTGCTGGCGAAGTTGATCTGGCGATGGTTGTCGCTGCCGTACTGCAACTGGATTTCGCTGCTGGCTTCCGCGCTCGGGCGCCGGCTGACCATGTCCAGCAGACCGCCCGGCGGCGTCTGGCCGTAGACGGAAGAGGCCGGGCCGCGCAGCAGCGCGAGGCGGTCGAGGTTCCAGGTTTCAGGCTTTGGGTTGGCGTATACGCCCTTGGGCAGCGGCAGGCCGTCGAGGAACTGAGTCGGCTCGAAACCGCGCACCCGTAGCCAGTCGATACGGGTGTCGCTGCCGTAGCTGCTGGCGGTGATGCCCGGCATGTAGCGTACGGCGTCATCGAGGCTGTGCACGCTGCGGTCGTCCATTTGCTGACGGGTGGCGACCGAGATCGAGCGCGGTGCTTCGACCAGCGCGGTGTCGGTCTTGGTGCCGGCGGCGGTGCGGGTGGCGGTGTAGCCTTCGACCGGGCCCCAGGCCGTTTCCAGATTTTCCACGCCGATCACTGCGGTTTCCGGCAGCGCCAATGTCCCTTCCGGCACTGCAACCAGAGTGTAGGTGCCGGTACTGCTTTGTTCCAGTTGCAGACCGGTGCCTTGCAGCGCCGCGCGCAGAGCACCGGCGGCGTCGTACTGACCGCTGACCGGCGCAGAGGTCTTGCCGGCGGCCAGCGACGGATTCAGCGACAACGCGAGGCCGCCCTGGCTGGCGATCTGGTTCAGCGTGGTCGACAGCGGCGCCGCTGGCAGGTTGTAGGCACGCACGCTGGAGGCCTGTTCAGCAGCGAGCAACGGGCTGCTGAGCAGCGGCGCGCTGAGGGCAATGGCGATGGCCAACAGACTGGGGCGCAACAAGGTGTCTAGCGAACGGGACATGCGAAGGCTCCTGAATGGAAATATTTCTCAATTGCCTGTGTGCCGGACGAGAATTGAAAAGTGATAGGGCTGGATGAAAATAATTTCGATTAACTGGGAGTGGGGCGGCCGATTCGGAATTTTCGAGTGCTGCGGGTGGCCCTATCGCGAGCAGGCTCACTCCTACAGGGGGAACGCATTCCTGCTCGCGATAGCTATTTCCCTGACAACGAATTTTTTAAGGCTTGGTATCAGCCTTCGCCACCGTGACCCAATACGGCGTGTGCTGCTCGATCTGCACCGGCAGGGTCGGCAGCAGCGCACTCAAGGCCTTGTCGGTGTCGTGCAGCGGGAAGCTGCCGGTGATGCGCAGGTCAGCGATTTCCGGCGCCACGCCCAGATGCCCTCGGCGATAACGCGCCAGTTCATGCACCAGGTCTTCCAGTCGCGCGTTGTCCACCACCAGCATGCCGCGGGTCCAGGCATCGGCGCCGGGCGTGAGCGCGGCGACCGTGTCGAGGCCGTCATTGCGGATCAGCACTTGCTGGCCTTCGCGCAGGATCCGCTCTTCAGGATGGCTTTGCGGATGCGCCGCCACCGCCGATTGCAGAACGCTCAGGCGCGTACCTTGGTCTTCACGCTTGACCAGAAACCGTGTGCCCAATGCGCGCATGCTGCCTTCGCGGGTTTCGACGATGAACGGCCGCGCATCGCCGTGACCGGTCTCGACCATGACCTCGCCTTCCTGCAATACGATCAGCCGCTGCCTGGCATCGAAACGCACATCCACCGCGCTGTGGGTGTTGAGGTTGAGCACGGTGCCATCGGCCAGGCGCACCGTGCGCTGCTCACCGGTGGCGGTGCGTTGATCGGCGAGCCAGTAATCCAGCGGCAAGTAGCGATCCCCGGCAAACAACGCCAGACCGACGAGCGCCACCACGCTGGCCAATCCGCTGCCGAGCTTGCGCACGCGCCGCCGAATGCCTTCGCGCGATTGCAGCAAGGCTGCGCGGGCCGGGCCGTTGGCGACGCTGAAGCGCTGATCGAGCATGCCCAACTGCCGCCAGGCGCGGGCGTGTTCTTCATTCGCTGCATGCCATTTGGCGAACTCCTCGCGCTCCAGCGGACTGCCGGAATCCAGCGACAACTGCCAGGCAATCGCCGCATCCAGCACCTGCGCGGAGACCGGTTTGGAGCTGGCCGGACTCATGTCGACTCACCGTACAGGGCGATGTAGCACTGGCGGATGCCCTGCGTGAGGTACTGCCGCACACGCGGCACGGAGACGCCAAGCTTCGCGGCGATTTCAGCATGGCCGAGGCCGTCGAGGCGGTTATAAAGGAAGGCGGCGCGGGCCTTGGTCGACAGCTTGCCGAGCAGGCGGTCGATAGCCTTGAGGTCTTCGAGGATCAGTTGCTGCTCTTCGACCGACGGTTGTTCGCCTTCGGGGATCAGCATCAATTCAGTGAGGTAGGCCTGCTCCAGTGCGGCGCGGCGGAAGTAGTCGAACAGCAGGCCCTTGGCAATCGCCACTAGAAACGCCCGGGGTTCGCGCGGCGTCAGCAGTTGCTCGCGACCGAGCAAACGCACGAAGGTGTCCTGGCTCAGGTCTTCGGCTCGTTGCGGGCAAGCCACATTGCGCCGCAACCAGCTCAGCAGCCAACCGCGATGGTCGCGATACAACGCACCGACGAGTTCACTGTGAGGGCTTGGGACTGACGACACCAGACGCACCGATTGGGAAATGTTAACCAACGAGAATTGTTCGCGATTCTCGCAGAGGTGGGAATGGTTAGCAATTGGCCACTGGTCGGGTGGGTGCACAAGAGCTGCCCCTCACCCTAACCCTCTCCCGGGGGAGAGGGGACCGATCAGGGAATATTCTGGAGCTGCACCGACCGGAAAGTGCTTTGCTGAATCCATAATCGATCTGGTTTTTCAGGTCGATGTATAACGCAAGACAATAAGGTCAGCTCCCTCTCCCTTTGGGAGAGGGTTGGGGTGAGGGGGCTTTTAGAAGGACGGCGCCTGCTGACGACGTTTCCACTGACTCAAACGCTGCTGCAGGTTCAACGGACTATGAATCTGCTGCTGCCGCGCCCGGCTGAACAGGATCAGCGCCAGCTCCGCCGTCGCCAGTGCATCGGCACTCGCGTTGTGCCGCTCGAACACCTCAAGCTTGAACCAGTCGATCCATTCATCCAGGCCGGCCTCGCGGATATTCGCCTGCGGACACAGCAGCGGCGCCATGTCCGCGACATCCAGAAACACATTCTGCAGCTTGTAGCCCAGGTGTTCCCGCAGCGCGCGCCCAAGCATGTGCTGATCGAAGGGCGCATGAAACGCCAGCACCGGGCTGTCACCGATAAATTCCATAAGCTCCAGCAACGCCTCGGCCGGGTCGCTGCCGGCGGCAATCGCGTTCGGCCCCAGGCCATGGATCAACACGCTCGGGCTGAGCTTCAGCTCCCGACATTGCAGAGTGCGCTCGAACTGCTGACTGAAGTCGATCGCGCCGTCTTCGATGACCACCGCGCCGATCGACAGCACGCGATCCTTGTTCAGGTTCAGCCCGGTAGTTTCCAGATCGAGCACCACCCAGCGCTGCTCGCGCAGGCTGTATTCTTTCAGTTCGCTGATCGCCGGCAACGTCGCCAGACGTTGTTGCAGGTCTGCCGACAGCAGTGGGCTGGCCGGCCGCAGCCACGAAAACAGGCTCATAGCTGATACCGCAAGGCCAGGCTGCTTTGCAGGCGCTGGGCCTGGCGCAGGGATTCGCGCAGGATGCGCCGATCCAGATGATTGAGGCTGTCGGGATCGACCCGGTTCGACCAGGGCAGATTCTCACGGCTCTGGATCTGGTGTTGCTGCATGCGCGTCTGCTGGATGAAGTGGTAAGCCTCTTCATACGCGGCGCCATCGAGACGTTCGATGACCTCTTTTTCGACCAGCTGACGCAAGCGCTCCAGTGTGTTGTTGGTTTCGATGCCATGCGCCAGCGCCAACAGGCGTGCGCCGTCGACGAAGGGCGTCAGGCCCTGAACCTTGAGGTCGAGGGTGGCTTTCTCGCCGTTTTTGCGCGCCAGCACAAACTCGCGGAAACGCCCCACCGGCGGACGATTGCGCAGCGCGTTCTCGGCCATCATGCGCTGGAACAAACGGTTGTCGCCGACCTGATCGAGAATCCCCCGGCGCAGTTGTGCGCAGCCTTTCTCGTCGCCCCAGACCACCCGCAGGTCGAAATAGATACTCGAACCAAGCAGGTTCTCCGGCGTCGCCTCGCGGATGAACGCCGCAAAGCGCCGCGCCCATTCTGCTCGGGACAGGCACAGCTCAGGGTTGCCGGCCATGATGTTGCCCTTGCACAGGCTGAAGCCGCACTGCGCCAGGCTCTGGTTGATCTGTTGGGCCAGTGGCAGCAGCTTGCCGCGAATCTCCGCCGCGTGTGCAGCGTCCCGCGCTTCGAACAGAATGCCGTTGTCCTGATCGGTGTGCAGCGTCTGTTCGCGCCGGCCTTCGCTGCCGAAGCACAACCAACTGAACGGCACGCCGGGGTCACCTTTTTCGGCGAGGGTCAGTTCGATCACCCGGCACACGGTGTGGTCGTTGAGCAGGGTGATGATGTGGGTGATCTGCGTCGAAGACGCACCGTGAGCGAGCATGCGTTCGACCAGTTGGCCGATCTCGCCGCGCAGGCTCACCAGTTGTTCGATGCGCTGGGCACTGCGGATGGTTCGGGCCAAGTGCACCAGATCGACCCGTTGCAGCGAGAACAGATCGCGCTCGGAAACCACGCCGCACAGGCGCTGATCCTTGACCAGACAGACGTGGGCGATGTGCCGTTCGGTCATGGCAATCGCCGCGTCGAAGGCGCTGTGATCCGGCGACAGAAAGAACGGCGAACAGGTCATGTGGCGCTCGATGGTTTCGCTGAAATCACCGCTGCCATTGGCGACCACTTCGCGCAGATCACGCAAGGTGAAAATCCCCAGCGGCGCCTTGTGTTCATCCACCGCGACGATGCTGCCGACCTGTTGCTCGTGCATCAGCTTCACCGCTTCGCGCAACGGCGTGTCGGGGCTGCAAGTCACCGGATGGCGCATCGCCATTTCGCCGAGGCGGGTGTTCAGCGAGTACTGGGTGCCGAGGGTTTCCACGGCTTTCTGCTGGACTTGCTGGTTGACCTGATCGAGCAGGCTGCTGACCCCGCGCAAAGCGAAATCGCGGAAGCTGTTGGACAGGGCGAACAGTTTGATGAACGCCGGTTTGTTCAGTTGCAGGCAGAAGGTGTCTTCGCTGGCCAGATG
Source organism: Pseudomonas sp. S150 (assembly GCF_004526365.1). Lineage (NCBI taxonomy): Bacteria > Pseudomonadati > Pseudomonadota > Gammaproteobacteria > Pseudomonadales > Pseudomonadaceae > Pseudomonas > Pseudomonas sp. S150. The sequence continues at coordinate 6,212,833 of NZ_CP038207.1, read as the reverse complement.
TTCGGTACGGGTCGCCCGTTCGCCAATCAGCGCGGCCAGCGGGAAGCATTCGCCGGTGGTGATCTCGAAGGTGGTTTCGGTGCCAGGCCGGGTGATGTGCTGGCGTTCGCCGACCACGCGACCCTGTTTGACGATGTAGAAATATTCGACCGGCCCGTCGGCGGGCTTGATGATGCTTTCGCCTTGGCCATAGAAGCGCAGCTGACATTGTTCCACCAGAAAAGCCAGGTGGGCGTGTTCCATCTGATTGAAGGGCGGGAAGCGCTGGAGGAATTGCAGGGTGCCCTGAATGTTCTGCAACACCGCGGTTTTCCCTGCCTGGGTGAAGGCGTCCGCTTTACTCATAACCATTACCGCAGTCTTTTTTGAATTGTTGTTGTCGGATCGTTGCAGCCATGGGTCGGCCCCTGCGCGCGGGGTGCCCATTGGACGTAAGTCTAGGTTTGAGCTGCCGTTCGGCACATTTGGGAAGTGCCCTACAAAAACAGTCGGAAATTCCCCCGCCAGCCACTTGGAAAAAAATCCGACGAAGTGCACATTGAAGCTCTGCTTAGCGATGTCTGACGACTGTGCCAGGTGACTGAATTGAAAACGTAGAGAATGCCATGTCCGACCACGATATTTTGAGCGACGCCGAGCGTGAAGCGCTCAGTGCTGTAATGCTCGAACCCGATCTGCCGCCGCAGCGTGTACTGATCGTCGATGACGACAAGGACGCCCGGGAGCTGTTGTCGGAGATACTCGCGTTGGATGGCATTCGTTGCATGACCGCGGCCAGCGGTGAAACCGCGCTGAAGATGCTCGACGAAAAACCTTCGATCGGGCTGGTGATCACTGATTTGCGTATGGGCAATGTCGGTGGGCTGGATTTGATTCGGCAGGTGCGTGAGTCGGAGCGGGCGGCGTTGCCGATCATCATTGTTTCGGGCGATGCCGATGTGAAAGACGCCATCGCCGCGATGCACCTGAGCGTGGTGGACTTTCTGCTCAAGCCGATTGATACGGTGAAGTTGCTGGGCCTGGTCAAACACGAATTGGGCATTGAGCCCTGACTCTCAGGCAACACTGCCCCCCTGTGGGAGCGGGCTTGCTCGCGAATGCGTCCTTTCTGTCGAAATTAATGTTGAATGTGAGTCCGTCTTCGCGAGCAAGCCCGCTCCCACAAGGGATCTCCAGTGGTCCGGAGATTTTTATAGGCCAACAAAAAAGCCCTGATCTCTCGACCAGGGCTTTTTCACATCAGCGCAAATTTACAGGCCGTTGGCTTTCTTGAACTCGCGACGACGACGGTGCAGTACCGGCTCGGTGTAGCCGTTCGGCTGTTTGGTGCCTTCGATCACCAGTTCGACTGCCGCCTGGAAGGCGATGTTGCTGTCGAAGTTCGGTGCCAGCGGACGGTACAGCGGGTCGTTGGCGTTTTGCCGATCGACCACTGGCGCCATGCGCTTGAGGCTTTCCATCACTTGCGCTTCGGTGACGATACCGTGCCGCAGCCAGTTGGCGATGTGCTGGCTGGAGATGCGCAGCGTCGCACGGTCTTCCATCAGGCCGACGTCATTGATGTCCGGCACTTTCGAACAACCCACGCCCTGGTCGATCCAGCGCACTACGTAACCGAGAATGCCCTGAGCGTTATTGTCCAGTTCGTTCTTGATCTGCTCCGGGGTCCAGCTCGGGTTGACTGCCAGCGGGATGGTCAGGATGTCGTCTACCGAAGCACGGGCACGCTTGGCCAGTTCGGCCTGGCGGGCGAACACGTCAACCTTGTGGTAGTGCAGCGCGTGCAGCGCAGCAGCGGTCGGCGACGGTACCCAGGCGGTGTTGGCGCCGGCCAGCGGGTGAGCGATTTTCTGTTCGAGCATCGCCGCCATCAGGTCGGGCATCGCCCACATGCCTTTACCGATTTGCGCACGACCTTGCAGGCCGGTGCTCAGACCGATATCGACGTTCCAGTTTTCGTAGGCGCCGATCCACTTCTCGGCCTTCATGTCGGCCTTGCGCACCATCGGGCCGGCTTCCATGGAGGTGTGGATTTCGTCGCCGGTACGGTCGAGGAAACCGGTGTTGATGAACACCACGCGCTCGCTGGCAGCCTTGATGCAGGCTTTGAGGTTGACCGTGGTGCGGCGCTCCTCGTCCATGATCCCGACTTTCAGGGTGTTGCGCTTGAGGCCCAGCACATCTTCGATGCGACCGAACAACTCGTTGGTGAACGCCGCTTCTTCCGGGCCGTGCATCTTCGGTTTGACGATGTAGACCGAGCCGGTGCGAGTGTTCTTGCGCGAGGTGTTGCCGTTGAGGTTGTGCATCGCCGCCAGACAGGTCACTAAACCGTCGAGTATGCCTTCCGGCACTTCGTTGCCGTCCTTGTCCAGGATCGCGTCGATGGTCATCAGGTGACCGACGTTACGCACGAACAGCAGCGAGCGACCGTGCAGGGTCAGTTCACTGCCATCGACCTTGGTGTAGGTGCGATCCGGGTTCATGGTGCGGGTGAAGGTCTGGCCGCCCTTGGCGACTTCTTCGGACAGGTCGCCCTTCATCAGGCCGAGCCAGTTGCGGTAGATCACCACTTTGTCGTCGGCATCGACGGCAGCCACGGAGTCTTCGCAGTCCATGATGGTGGTCAGTGCCGCTTCCATCAGGATGTCTTTGACGCCGGCGGCATCGGTCTGGCCGACCGGGGTGCTGGCGTCGATCTGGATTTCGAAATGCAGGCCGTGGTTCTTCAGCAGGATCGCGATCGGGGCATTGGCATCGCCCTGGAAGCCGATCAGCTGTGCATCGTTGCGCAGGCCAGTGTTGCTGCCGCCCTTGAGGGTGACCAGCAGTTTGCCGTCAACGATCTTGTAAGCCGTCGAATCGACGTGGGAACCGGCGGCCAGGGGCGCCGCTTCGTCGAGGAACGCACGGGCGAAGGCGATGACTTTATCGCCACGCACCTTGTTGTAGCCTTTGCCTTTTTCCGCGCCACCGTCTTCGCTGATCGCGTCGGTGCCGTAGAGGGCGTCGTACAGCGAACCCCAGCGGGCGTTCGAGGCGTTGAGGGCGAAGCGGGCGTTCATCACCGGCACCACGAGTTGCGGGCCGGCGGTACGGGCGATTTCATCATCGACGTTTTGCGTCGTTGCCTGGAAATCAGCCGCTTCTGGCAGCAGATAACCGATTTCTTGCAGGAAGGCTTTGTAAGCCACGGCGTCGTGCGCCTGGCCGGCATGTTCCTGGTGCCAGGCATCAAGGCGAGCCTGGAAGTCATCGCGTTTGGCGAGTAGGGCTTTGTTCTTCGGCGCCAGGTCATGAATGACCTTGTCGGCACCTTCCCAGAATTTTTCGGCGGTGAGGCCGGTACCGGGAATGGCTTCGTTGTTCACGAAGTCGAACAGGACTTTGGCGACCTGCAGGCCACCGACTTGAACGTGTTCAGTCATTGCTTGCCTCACTCTGCTCAGCTATTTCGCTTTTCAGCTCTTCAATTTTGACAATGAAGCCTCTGGCCATTTAAACCACAAACCTTCCGACCAGTACATGCCATTGCTGGCGGCTGGGCTGGGACCAATCAACGGCTTGGGGGCCTTGCTGACGGGGCTTTCAGGGTTGCGAACATGCCTTGGGCAGACATCGATCCAGCGTTATGTAGTGCGCGCCGAGGCATACTACATGATGCGTTGCGCTTGTGAAAATCAGACTAATAACGTCGTTCTGCGACCTCATGACGCATTGCGGTCACGTCGCGGAACGGGATGTTCTCAAAAAACCATCGGATTGTTCCAGCTAAATATAAAAAGTTGTACACATAAATCCTTTCTGCCTGCTATGGCATCCCCCTGCGGTGCACACTCTGTGGCGAGGGGATTTATCCCCGATGGGTGGCGAAGCCGCCCCCTGCGCGCTGACAGGTAGACCGAGCTGACAGGGTTTACGGCTGCTGCGCAACCGATCGGGGATAAATCCCCTCGCCACAGGTTGCATCCAAAACCAAGACACAGGTCACTCGCACAAATTGCTGCCCGGGCTGAATCAAACCCCTTGCCTATACTTGCCTTTCTATAACAAAAGTCATGACAAGAGGGCGCGCCATGGACCATCTCGTACTCACTGTGTTTGCTCCGGACAAGCCCGGGCAGGTCGAGCGCATCGCCCAATGCATCGCCGAGCACGGCGGCAACTGGCTGGAAAGCCGCATGTCACGGATGGCCGGGCAGTTCGCCGGGATTCTGCGAGTGGGCGTACCGGCGGAGGCTTACGACGAATTAGTCGATTCCCTACAAGCACTGTCGGCCCAAGGCATTCGCGTGCTGATCGCGGAGAGTGGTATCGAGCAGTCCTGCACCTGGAAACCGATCGCCATGGAGTTGGTGGGCAATGACCGCCCGGGCATCGTGCGCGACATCACCCGGTTGCTCAGCGAGCAGGGGGTGAACCTCGAACGGCTGGTGACCGAAGTGCGCCCGGCACCGATGAGCAGCGAGTCGTTATTCCACGCCGAAGCAATTCTCGCGGTGCCGCTGACCCTGTCGCTGGATGTGCTGCAATCGCGCCTGGAAACCCTGGCCGATGATCTGATGGTCGAACTGGTGTTACGCACAGACGTTTAAGCGACGCCAGGGTTATCCAGTTTTAACGTGCACCTGCCTGTGGATAACCTGTAGAGACCGGGCGCTACGCCACGCCAGCCGTGGCTTGCCGGGAACTGATCAAAAAACCGCCAGCATTCAGTGACTTGCGCACAAACGGCGGGGATCACGCTGTGGATAACCTTGGGAAGGAACGTTGCAGGCCACGAGAACCGTGGCCTGCGAAGCTTTGTGCGTTTTTTGATCAGCTGCGCCGACGCAAACTGATCACCGCATCGACGCTGTAAACGGCCAGACCGGCCCAGATGAAGATGAACGCGATCAGCGTGCTCGACGACAGGTGCTCACCAAACAGCAGTACAGCCTGCAGCAGCACCAGGGTTGGCGCCGTGTACTGGAGGAAGCCGATGGTGGTGTAGGGCAGATGACGGGTAGCGGCGTTGAAGCATACCAGCGGGATGAGCGTCACCGGCCCCGCCGCGACCAGCCACCATGCTTGGGAGGTGGTCCAGAACTCGGGTTGTGCGCTGGTGGCGGTCTGATTGAACAGCAGCCAGGCCACGGCGATCGGCACCAGCATCCAGGTTTCCACCACCAGCCCCGGCAAGGCCTTGACCGGCGCCTGTTTGCGGATCAGACCGTAAAAACCGAAGGTCAGCGCCAGCACCAGCGATACCCACGGCAGACTGCCGACCTGCCACACCTGCTGCGCCACGCCGACGGCCGCCAGGCCCACCGCGATCCACTGCATGCGCCGCAGGCGTTCGCCGAGAATCAACATTCCCAGCAACACGTTGACCAGCGGGTTGATGTAGTAACCGAGGCTCGCCTCGAGCATGCGCCCGTTGTTCACCGACCACACGTAGGTCAGCCAGTTGGCCGCGATCAGGGTGCCGCTCAGGGCCAGAATCGCCAGGCGCTTGGGGTTGTCGAGCAACTCGCGCAACCAGCCCGGATGCTTCCACACCATCAGCAACAGCGCACCGAACAGTGCCGACCACAACACGCGGTGAATGATGATCTCGACAGCGGGGACTTCAGCGATGGCTTTGAAGTAGATCGGGAACAGGCCCCAGATGATGTAGGCACTCAGGCCCAGAATGTACCCGCGACGCGGGTTGGCGGCTTGCATGCAGAATCCTTGCTTAGGCAGCTGACAAAGCAGGGATTGTAAGGAGATTTGTTGGCAAATGAGTTTTGAATTTGTGAATACTGGCCAAATGTGGGAGCGGGCTTGCTCGCGAATGCGGTGTCTCAGCAGCAGAATAATTGCCTGACACACCGCCTTCGGGAGCAAGCCCCCTCCCACAAAGGTTTTGTGGTGAATCAGAAGAGTTTCAGTGGCTCTTCATTCAGCGCCGACAGCTGTTCACGCAACGCCAGCACCTGATCGCCCCAATACCGTTCCGTACCAAACCAAGGAAAGCTGTGCGGGAACGCCGGGTCGTCCCAGCGTCGTGCCAGCCAGGCGCTGTAGTGCATCAGGCGCAGGGCGCGCAGCGGTTCGATCAGCGCCAGTTCACGGGGATCGAAGTCGTGGAATTCGTTGTAGCCGTCCATCAGTTCCGACAGTTGCCCGAGGCATTCCTGACGGTCGCCGGCGAGCATCATCCAGATGTCCTGCACGGCCGGGCCCATGCGGCAGTCGTCGAGGTCGACAATGTGGAACATTTCATCGCGGCACATCATGTTGCCGGGGTGGCAGTCGCCGTGCATGCGGATGTTCTGGTGCGGCGTGGCGGCGTAGACGTCTTCGACCCGCTTGAGCAAGTCGCGGGCCACAGACTCGTAGGCTGGCAGCAGGCTCTTGGGGATGAAGTTGCCTTCAAGCAACGTCGCCAGCGAGGCATGGCCGAAGTTCTGTACGCCCAGTGCTTCACGGTGTTCGAACGGCTTGGTCGCGCCGACCGCATGAATACGCCCGAGCAACTGGCCGAGACGATACAACTGATCGAGATTGCCCGGCTCCGGCGCACGGCCGCCGCGACGCGGAAACAGGGTGAAACGGAAACCGGCGTGTTCGTGCAGGGTCTGGCCGTTGTGGATCAGCGGCGCCACCACCGGGATTTCGACGTCGGCCAGTTCGAAGGTGAACTGGTGTTCTTCGAGGATGGCTTCGTTGGTCCAGCGTTGCGGACGGTAGAACTTGGCGATCAGCGGTTCGGAGTCTTCGATACCGACCTGATAGACGCGGTTTTCGTAGCTGTTGAGCGCCAGAATGCGTGCGTCACTGAGAAACCCGATGCTTTCGACGGCATCGAGCACGAGATCGGGTGTGAGGGTTTCAAACGGGTGGGCCATGCTGACTCCTGCGCGCAGCAGGCTGCCGCGTCCGGCCCAGCATGGTAGCGCAGACTGTGGAGGTTGAGGGTTTTGCCTTGAATAGTGGGCTGCCTGGAAGGGCCTCTTCGGGAGCAAGCCCCCTCCCACAGTAGATCTCCGGTGTGCCGACCATCTCATGCACTCAGCCGATCCAGTGTGGGAGCGGGCTTGCTCGCGAAAGCGATTTATCAGGCGCCGACGATCCCGCCATCCTCACGGGTAATCGCCATCACCGATGAACGCGGCTTGCCATTCGGCAGATGCTCGGGGAAGGTCGAACCGCCGTTCTCGCCAGGATGCTGAATCCCGACAAACAGGGTTTTCTGGTCCGGCGAGAAGCTGATCCCTGTCACTTCGCAACCAATCGGCCCGACCATGAACCGGCGAATCTCGCCGGTCTTCGGATCGGCGCAGAGCATCTGGTTGTTGCCCATCCCGGCAAAGTCCCCGGCGTTGCTCGAGTCGCCGTCAGTCAGAATCCACAAGCGCCCGGCCTTGTCGAAGCCCAAACCGTCTGGGCTGTTGAACATGTTCTGCGGGGTGATGTTCGACGAGCCGCCCTTCGGCGTGCCGGCATGCACACCCGGATTGCCGGCGACCACAAACAGATCCCAGGCAAACGTCTTCGACGCGTGATCGTCGCGGTCGGTGCGCCAGCGCAGGATCTGCCCGTAGACGTTCTTCGCGCGCGGGTTCGGCCCGCCCACCGGCTGCCCGTCTTCGCCGCGCTTGGCGTTGTTGGTCAGGGTGCAATAAACCTGGCCGTCCTTCGGGCTGACCACGATCCATTCCGGGCGGTCCATGCGCGTGGCGCCGACCACACTGGCGGCGAGGCGGGCGTGGATCAGCACTTCGGCCTGATCGGCGAAACCGCTGCTGGCGTCGATGCCGTTCTTGCCGTGGGTCAGTTCGATCCACTGGCCTTGGCCTTTTGGGTGATCCGGGTTGCCGTCGCCCGCGTCGAACTTGGCCACATACAGCGTGCCGTGGTCGAGGATGTCGCGGTTGGCTTTCGCATTGCGATGGTTGATGCGGTCGCGGCTGACGAACTTGTAGATGAACTCGCCACGCTCGTCGTCGCCCATGTACACCACGGCGCGACCGTCATCGGTCTCGGCGAGGGCGGCGTTTTCATGCTTGAAGCGACCCAGCGCCGTACGCTTGACTGGGGTCGATTGCGGATCGAACGGATCGATCTCGACCACCCAGCCGTGACGGTTGAGTTCGTTGGGGTTCTTGGCCATGTCGAAGCGCGGGTCGAACGGGTGCCAGTTGATTTCGCGACTGGCGGCCGACACGCCGTAGCGCTTTTGTGCCGGGTCGAACTGCTGCTGAGCGTTGCTGCTGCCGAAGCAGTCGGTGAAGTTCTCTTCGCAGGTCAGGTAGGTGCCCCACGGCGTCTTGCCGTTGGCGCAGTTCTGGAAGGTGCCGAGGACTTTCTTGCCGTGCTTGTCGGCGGCCGTCTTCATCAGCTCATGACCGGCCGCCGGGCCACTGATGCGCAGCGGCGAGTTGCCGTGGATGCGGCGGTTGTAGCGCGAGCCCTGGACGAACTGCCATTGGCCGTTCCTGCGCTGCACTTCGATCACCGACACGCCTTCACAGGCCAGCGCCTTGCGCACGTCTTCGGCCGACTGCGGCGTGCCGCCGTGCGGGTAGAGGTAGCGGTAATTGGTGTATTCGTTGTTGATCGCCATCAACGCACGGTTTCGGTCGTCGGGGAATTCGAACAGGCTCATGCCGTCGTTGTTATCGCCGAATTGCACTTCCTGGGCGGCAGCGGTGCCATTGCCGCTCGGGTCGAACGCCGGGCCGTTCTTGTGCAATGGCTGACCCCAATTGATCAGCACCGAGGACTTGTAGCCCTTGGGCAGGCTGATGACGTCGGTGGTCGCGGCGGGAATGCTCTCGAAACCGAGCAGGCGGCTGTTGCCGGCGCTGATGCTGGTGGCCAGCGCGCTGCGGCTCAGCAGGTTACCGCCGAGGAACATGGCGGCGCCGCACAGTGCCCCGGCGCTGATGAAACCGCGACGGCTGAGGCCGACCATTTTTTCCAGATCAGTCGATTGGTTTTCTTCTAATAGGCTCACATCAGGCTCCCTGCTTGGTTTTGGCAGCCACCTTAATGAGCGTCGATTACGCTTTCGTTGCAGCGCCTGATTACAGCGGCGTGCCGATCAGTACGTTGGACGGCGAGAACTGCACCTGCACCGGTTGCTCGACACTCAGCCCGCGGGTGCGAAGCTGCAGCGGCTCCGCCAGAGCGCAGAGCGTCTGGCCGTTGGGCAGGGCGATGCGCACTTCGCTGGGGCCGTCCTCGGCATCGAGAATGGCTTCGATAGTGCCTTGCAGAAGATTGTGTCCAGATGTTGCAACTTGCTCCGGGGCCAGCAGTTCAAGCCAGCCAGCCTTGATCAGTGCCACCACTTCGGTACCCGGATGCAGTTCCAGGTGCACGGCGCTGTCGTGGGTGATCTGCGCGTTGATCCACAGGCCTTCGGCCAGTTCGAGGCGGATCAGGTCATTGCGGCCCTGACCTTCGATGGCCACGACTTTGCCGTGCAGCTGGTTGCGCGCGCTGGTTCTGAGCATCAATCGCCCGAGCAGATCCAGATCGCTGGCGTCCTCAGCGGCCTCCAGCACTTGTGCCTGCAAGGCCTGCAGTTTTTGATAAAGGCGCAACACCCGTTCGCCTTCGCTGGACAACCTGGCGCCGCCGCCGCCCTTGCCGCCGACCGCGCGCTCCACCAGCGGTTTCTGCGCCAGGTTATTCAGCTCATCGATCGCATCCCACGCCGCTTTGTAACTGAGCCCGGCGCTTTTCGCGGCGCGGGTGATCGAGCCCTGTTCGGCAATGTGTTGCAGCAGGGCGATGCGCTGCGGACGGCGGACGATGTGCTGGGACAACAGGGTGGGCAGGGACATTGGTGGGGGCTTTTTCACAGTGGCGGTGGAGAGTGAAGTTGGCGGCTTGCGACGCATCAGTCAAGCCAAACACAGTGCCCTTGTAGGAGTGAGCCTGCTCGCGATGGCGGTGGAACAGTCAGCATCAATGTTGGCAGTGATTGCGCTATCGCGAGCAGGCTCACTCCTACAAGGGATTGTGTCGGTTTCAGCTTCCGGGTTTTGGCGTGCGCGCCAGGCAATACACGTCAACTCTCGACGCCCCTGCATCCCGCAGCAGTCGCGCCAGTGCCTGGGCCGTGGCGCCGGTGGTCAGCACGTCATCGATCAATGCGAAGTGCCGACCTTTCACCTTTGCGTCAGGGGTCAGGGCGAAGGCGTGACGCAAATTGCGCTTGCGCGCCTTGGCGTCGAGGTCCTGTTGGGCGCTGGTGTCGTGGATCCGCCGTAGAGCATGTTCCTCAAAAGGCAGATCCAGCTGTTGGCTTAACCATCGCCCCAGCATTGCCGCTTGATTGAACCCGCGTTGACGCAGACGTCTCCCCGCCAACGGCACCGGCAACAACACATCGGGCCGCGGCAAACCTTCATCGAAGCGATGTTGCAGGTATTGTCCGGCAACGTCGGCGAGCAGGTGACCAAACGGCCATTTCGCGTTGTGTTTAAAACGCGTAATCAAACTGTCCACCGGGAAGTCATAGCGCCATGGCACCACCACCTGTTCGAACGCCGGCGGCTCTAGCAGGCACCCGCCGCAGGTCAGGCCAGCGCTGGGCAGCGGCAAGGCGCAGGTCTGGCAATGGTCGCCGAGCCAGGGCAGATCGGTTTCGCAGGCGACGCAGATTGGCACTTCTGCTTCTGCGGGTTCATCGCACAACAAACAGATTTGTACGTTTTTTAAACAGATGTAAACCTGTGCTTCGTCTCGTGGTTGACAGCGCATGACTCTTCCTTAAATATGCCGAACATCCGTGTCGCGCCTGTGGGTATTCCGTTCCCGCAGCCGCCAGCCAAGCATAACCAAGGAACTGCCCATGAGCGCCAGCACCTCTGCCACCCTGCGTCACGACTGGTCTTTAGCCGAAGTCAAAGCGCTCTTCGTACAGCCATTCAACGACTTGCTGTTCCAGGCGCAGACGGTGCACCGTGCCCATTTCAACGCCAACCGGGTGCAGGTTTCCACGCTGCTGTCGATCAAGACCGGCGCCTGCCCGGAAGACTGCAAGTACTGCCCGCAGTCCGGTCACTACAACACCGGCCTGGAAAAAGAAAAGCTGATGGAAGTGCAGAAAGTCCTCGAAGAGGCTGCCCGCGCCAAGGCCATCGGCTCGACCCGTTTCTGCATGGGGGCCGCGTGGAAGCACCCGTCGGCCAAAGACATGCCGTATGTGCTGAAGATGGTCGAAGGCGTGAAAGCCATGGGCCTGGAAACCTGCATGACCCTCGGTCGTCTCGATCAGGAACAGACCGAAGCGCTGGCCAAGGCTGGCCTCGATTACTACAACCACAACCTCGACACCTCGCCGGAGTTCTACGGCAGCATCATCACCACCCGCACCTACAGCGAACGCTTGCAGACGCTGGCCTACGTGCGTGAGTCGGGAATGAAGATCTGCTCCGGCGGCATTCTTGGCATGGGCGAGTCGCTGGACGACCGCGCCAACCTGTTGATCCAGTTGGCCAACCTGCCGGAGCATCCGGAGTCGGTGCCGATCAACATGCTGGTGAAAGTCGCCGGCACGCCGCTGGAAAACGCCGAAGACATCGACCCGTTCGACTTCATCCGCATGCTCGCTGTCGCGCGCATCCTCATGCCGCAATCCCACGTACGCCTGTCCGCCGGCCGCGAAGCGATGAACGAGCAGATGCAGGCGTTGGCGTTCTTCGCCGGTGCCAACTCGATTTTCTACGGCGACAAACTGCTGACCACCGCCAACCCGCAGGCCGACAAGGACATGCAACTGTTCGCGCGTCTGGGCATTCAACCGGAAGCGCGCGAAGAGCATGCCGATGAAGTGCATCAGGCCGCGATCGAGCAGGCGCTGGTGGAGCAGAAGAGCAGCGAGCAGTTCTATAACGCGGCGGTCTAAACCTGCGCGGATTTCTCTGAAGGAATGCAAAACCCCTGTGGGAGCGGGCTTGCTCGCGAAAGCGTCAGTGCAGTCGACATTAACGTTGAATGTCAGACCGCCTTCGCGAGCAAGCCCGCTCCCACAGGGAATCTGTGTCACTTGAAAGTCGAGGCCTGCATGTCTTTCGATCTCGCCGCACGCCTTGCTGCCCGCCGTGCCGAAAATCTCTACCGCCAGCGTCCGTTGCTCGAGTCCCCGCAAGGGCCTGAAGTGGTGGTCGACGGCCAGCCGTTGCTGGCGTTCTGTAACAACGACTACCTCGGACTGGCCAATCACCCGCAGGTGATCGAAGCCTGGCGCGCCGGTGCCGAGCGCTGGGGCGTCGGTGGCGGAGCGTCGCATCTGGTGATCGGCCACAGCGGCCCGCATCACGCACTGGAAGAAGCCCTCGCCGATCTCACCGGCCGGCCGCGTGCGTTGCTGTTCACCACCGGCTACATGGCCAATCTCGGCGCGGTCACGGCGCTGGTCGGGCAGGGCGATACGGTGCTGGAAGATCGCCTCAATCACGCCTCGTTGCTGGATGCCGGTCTGTTGTCCGGCGCGCGTTTCAATCGTTATCTGCACAACGACGCCGACAGCCTGGCCAAGCGCCTGGAGAAAGCCACCGGCAACACGCTGGTGGTCACCGACGGCGTGTTCAGCATGGACGGCGATCTCGCCGATCTGCCGGCGCTGGCCCGCGAGGCCAAGGCCAAGGGCGCGTGGCTGATGGTTGATGATGCCCATGGCTTCGGCCCGCTCGGTGCCAATGGCGGCGGGATCGTCGAGCATTTCGGTTTGAGTCAGGACGATGTGCCGGTGTTGGTTGGCACCCTCGGCAAGGCGTTCGGTACGGCGGGTGCTTTCGTCGCCGGCAGTGAAGAGCTGATCGAAAGCCTGATCCAGTTCGCCCGGCCCTACATCTACACCACCAGCCAGCCACCGGCGCTGGCCTGTGCGACGCTGAAAAGTCTGGAATTACTGCGCAGCGAGCATTGGCGGCGTGAGCACCTTAACCTGCTGATCCGCCAATTTCGTCGAGGGGCCGAGCAGATCGGTCTGCAGCTGATGGACAGCTTCACCCCGATCCAGCCGATCCTGATCGGCGATGCCGGTCGAGCCGTGCGCCTGTCGCAGATGCTGCGCGAACGCGGCTTGATGGTCACGGCAATCCGTCCGCCTACCGTCCCGGCAGGAAGTGCACGCCTGCGCGTGACCCTGACCGCCGCTCACAGCGAGGCGCAGGTGCAGCTATTGTTAGAAGGACTGGCCGATTGCTTTGCCCAACTGCCGCCGGAGCCAAGCCATGCGTGATCGCCTGATTCTGCTGCCCGGCTGGGGCCTCGGCGTTTCGCCGCTGGAGCCCTTGGCCGCGGCATTGCAAGGGCTCGACGAGCATCTGCATGTCGAGATCGAGCCGTTGCCGGAGCTGGACTCCAGCGACTTGCAGGACTGGCTCGACGAACTCGATGAACGTATTCCTCAAGACGTGTGGCTGGGCGGTTGGTCGCTGGGCGGCATGCTTGCCTCTGAATTGGCAGCACGGCGCGGCGAGCGTTGCTGCGGTCTGCTGACGCTGGCGAGCAATCCTTCATTTGTCGCCCATGAGCATTGGCCGAGTGCGATGCCGGGCGAGACGTTCGATGCATTTCTCGCCAGTTGCCAGACCGACCCGCGGATGACCCTCAAACGGTTCTCGTTGTTGTGTGCCCAGGGCGCGCAAGACCCGCGCGGCATGTCGCGGCTGATGCTCGGCGGTGCGCCGAATGCGGCGGCCGAGATCTTGATGGCCGGGCTGGAATTGCTCGCACAGCTGGATACCCGGGAAGCGTTGCAGGCGTTTCGCGGCCCACAGTTGCACTTGTTCGCCGGTCAGGACGGCCTGGTGCCGGCAGAAGCGGCGGGGGCGTTGTTTGCGCTGTTGCCGGATATCGAAATTGGTCTGATCGAACAGGCCAGTCATGCGTTTCTTCTGGAAGACCCCCATGGCGTGGCGGGTGCGATCCAGGCTTTTCTACACGAGTGCGGTGATGACTGATTTGTCTCTTGTTGCGCTGCCCGGCGGCTTGCCTGACAAGCGCCAGGTCGCGGCCTCTTTCTCCCGTGCGGCGGCCAGCTACGACAGCGTTGCCGAGTTGCAGCGCGACGTCGGTTCACAGTTGCTGCAGCGTTTGCCGGCAAGTTTACTGCCGTCAACCTGGCTGGATCTGGGCTGCGGCACCGGTTACTTCACTCGTGCACTGGCCGAGCGATTTGTCGACGGTCAGGGTCTGGCACTGGATATCGCCGAGGGCATGCTCAACCACGCACGGCCATTGGGCGGTGCGCAGCATTTCATCGCGGGTGATGCTGAGTGTCTGCCGTTGCAGGATTCGATGTGTGAGCTGATTTTTTCCAGCCTCGCGGTGCAGTGGTGCGCGGACTTCGAATCGGTGCTCAGTGAGGCTTTTCGCGTACTGAAACCCGGTGGGATTTTTGCGTTTGCTAGTCTTTGTGTAGGGACGTTGTACGAGTTGCGCGACAGTTGGCGGCAGGTCGATGGTCTGGTGCACGTCAACCGCTTCCGCGAATTCGCCCGGTATGAGCAGTTGTGTGCCGCCAGTGGCTTGCGTACGGTGAGTCTGCAGAATCAGGCGCATGTGTTGCACTACCCGGATGTGCGCAGCCTGACTCACGAACTCAAGGCACTCGGCGCGCATAATCTGAACCCTGGCCGGCCGGGTGGCTTGACCGGGCGCGCGCGGATTCTCGGCTTGATCGAGGCTTACGAGCAGTTCCGTGAGGCGCAGGGATTGCCGGCGACTTACCAGGTGGTCTACGCCGTGTTGGAGAAACCCTTATGAGCGCAGCCTATTTCATCACCGGGACTGACACCGATGTCGGCAAGACCACCGTGGCTGCCGGGTTGCTGCATGCTGCGCGCTCGGCAGGGCTGAGTACGGCGGCGGGGAAACCGGTGGCTTCGGGTTGCGAGGTAACGCCCAAGGGTTTGCGGAATGCCGATGCGCTGGCGCTGCTGGCGGAATGTTCGGTGCCGTTGACTTATCAACAGGTCAATCCGGTGGCATTCGAGCCGGCCATCGCGCCGCATCTGGCCGCGCGTGAGGCCGGTGTCGCGCTGACCGTGCAATCGCTGCTGGCGCCGATGCGCGAAATCCTGGCGCTGAATGCCGATTTCACGTTGATCGAAGGGGCGGGTGGCTGGCGGGTGCCGTTGGCCGATCAGGACAATCTGTCGGATCTGGCCATCGCGTTGAAGCTGCCGGTGATTCTGGTGGTGGGTGTGCGCCTGGGCTGCATCAGCCATGCGTTGCTGACGGCCGAGGCAATTGCTCGCGATGGCCTGCAACTGGCGGGTTGGGTGGCGAATATCATTGATCCGAAAACCTCGCGGCTGGAGGAGAATCTGGCGACGCTGGCCGAGCGGATTCCCGCGCCTTGTCTGGGGCGGGTACCGAAACTGAAGTCGCTTAGCGCCGAGGCGGTGGCTGATCATCTGCAACTCGATCTGCTGGATTAATGTTTTTGGCTATGACAAGGCACTGTGCTATCAGTATTTTTGACGGGTGTTTTTCTGGCGCCTCTGCTTCAATGGCAGTCATTGATCCTTCCCAAGGATGAGAACTCCCATGGAAATCTCCGGTAACACAGCTTTTTATGCGGGTTTGAGCACGATTCAGACCGGTCAGAACCGTGTCGATCAGGCGGCCAGCCAGATCGCCAACAACACCATCGAGCGTTCGGTCACCAGCCAGTCTTCCGAGGCGCAGGTCGATCATCTGCGCGGTATCGACCGCAGTCAGCAAATGGATCCGGGCAGCGCCATGGCCGAAATGGCCCAGGGCAAGTTTCAGGTAGAGCTGGGCACCAAGGTCGCCAAGGCTTCCGATGAAATGCTCGGTACGATCATCGATACGTTTGCCTGAATTTTCGCGCCTCCTGCCTGCTGAACGCCGCGCCTCGTCGCGGCGTTTTTCGTTGTAAGTCCTTCTCCCTCAACTAATCTTTTTTCATTGCCCGTGGCGCTTTGCAGTCCATGGCGGTTTGCCGTGTCCGGCATTTGAAAAAAGTCATGACGAACGGCAAAAGATCGACGCTTGACAAGATTTCGGCGTAAACGTATGTTTCAAACAACTGTTTGACCGTCACAACAAATCAACGCGGTCGTTCATTCCCGGTTACATCAGCAGAGGTTTATCGCTATGCCTGACTACAAGGCCCCCTTGCGTGATATTCGCTTCGTTCGTGACGAACTGCTCGGCTACGAAGCGCACTATCAGAGCCTTCCAGCTTGCTCCGAAGCAACGCCGGACATGGTTGACGCCATTCTTGAAGAAGGCGCCAAGTTTTGTGAGCAGGTACTGGCACCGCTGAACCGCGTGGGCGACCTCGAAGGCTGCACCTGGAGCGAGTCCGGTGTGAAAACCCCGACTGGCTTTAAAGAGGCCTACAAGCAATTCGTCGAAGGCGGCTGGCCAAGTCTGGCGCACGACGTCGAGCACGGCGGTCAAGGCCTTCCAGAGTCGCTGGGTCTGGCCGTAAGCGAAATGGTCGGTGAAGCCAACTGGTCGTGGGGCATGTACCCAGGCCTGTCCCACGGCGCGATGAACACCATCTCCGAGCACGGCACCCCTGAGCAGCAAGAAGCCTATTTGACCAAACTGGTTTCCGGCGAGTGGACCGGCACCATGTGCCTGACCGAACCGCACTGCGGCACCGACCTGGGCATGCTGCGCACCAAGGCCGAGCCTCAGGCCGATGGTTCCTACAAGGTTTCCGGGACCAAGATCTTCATCTCGGCCGGTGAACACGACATGGCCGACAACATCGTCCACATCGTACTGGCCCGCCTGCCGGACGCTCCGGCTGGCACCAAAGGCATTTCCCTGTTCATCGTTCCAAAATTCCTGCCGAACGCCGATGGCACCCTCGGTGCGCGCAACGCAGTGAGCTGCGGTTCGCTGGAACACAAGATGGGCATCCACGGCAACGCCACCTGCGTGATGAACTTCGACGGTGCCACCGGTTTCCTGATCGGCCCGGCGAACAAAGGCCTGAACTGCATGTTCACTTTCATGAACACCGCACGTCTGGGTACCGCGCTGCAAGGTCTGGCCCACGCCGAAATCGGCTTCCAGGGTGGCCTGAAATACGCTCGCGATCGTCTGCAAATGCGCTCCCTGACTGGCCCGAAAGCGCCGGACAAGGCCGCTGACCCGATCATCGTGCACCCTGACGTACGTCGCATGCTGTTGACCATGAAGGCCTTCGCCGAAGGCAATCGCGCGATGGTGTACTACTTCACTGCCAAGCAGGTCGACATCGTCAAATACGGCGTCGACGAAGAAGAGAAGAAGAAAGCCGACGCACTGCTGGCGTTCATGACGCCGATCGCCAAGGCGTTCATGACCGAAGTCGGTTTCGAAGCCGCCAACCACGGCGTGCAGATCTACGGTGGCCACGGCTTCATCGCCGAGTGGGGCATGGAGCAGAACGTTCGCGACAGCCGCATTTCGATGCTGTACGAAGGCACCACCGGTATCCAGGCACTCGACCTGCTGGGCCGTAAAGTGCTGATGACTCAAGGCGAGGCCCTGAAAGGCTTCACCAAGATCGTCCACAAGTTCTGCCAGAACAACGAAGGCAACGAAGCCGTCAAAGAGTTCGTCGCACCGCTGGCTGCACTGAACAAGGAATGGGGCGAGCTGACCATGAAGGTCGGTATGGCTGCCATGAAAGATCGCGAAGAAGTCGGCGCGGCCTCCGTGGACTACCTGATGTATTCCGGTTACGCCTGCCTGGCCTACTTCTGGGCCGACATGGCACGTCTGGCCGCCGAGAAGCTGGCAGAAGGCACCGGCGACGCTGCGTTCTACACCGCCAAGCTGCAAACCGCGCGCTTCTACTTCCAGCGCATCCTGCCACGTACCCGTACCCACGTGGCCACCATGCTGTCGGGCGCCAACAACCTGATGGACATGAAAGAAGAAGACTTCGCACTGGGCTACTAAGCCTCAACGCGGTCTGACGAAAACCGTTGCTCCCTCGGGGGGCAGCGGTTTTTTTGTTGCTGAATCGCTCAGCAACCCGGGTTTTCTGCCGTTAAAGAGACTGCGTGTGATCTGGATCACATTGTGTGTGCTTAACTGGCCACATTGCAGGCACAATGCCATCTCTTTGATATGACGGGTCGGAGCTTTACCCTTGCCGCGTTCTTCTGCTGTACGTTTCAGCCATTTCCTACCTTCACTGCTGTTGTTGCTCGCGGGGTTGGCGGCTGCGTACGTCAAAGACCTCAACGTATTCTTCACTTCGCTGTTCAACGTGTTGCCGACCCTGGTGCTGCTGTTGGGCGGCGCTTACTGTGCGGTTTACCGACGTCAGCGCGAGCTGTTTCTGATGCTCACGGTGTACATCGCCTACTTTTTGCTCGACACCCAGACCGACTATTACCGCGACAATGGCAAAGTGCGCGAAGACGCCGCCGTGGTGTTTCACCTGGTCTGTCTGCTGTTGCCGTTGCTGTTCGGGCTGTTCGCGGCGTGGCAGGAACGCACGCATCTGTTCCAGGACATGGTCGCGCGGTTCGCCGTGTTGCTGGCCTTTGGTAGCGTTGCTCTAGGCCTTGAACAGAGTTATCCGCAGGCGCTGCTGATGTGGCTCTCGGAAATCCGCTGGCCGGCGCTGCACGGCGCCTGGATGAGCCTGATCCAGATGTCCTATCCGGTATTCCTCTCGGCGTTCCTGTTGCTGGCCTGGCAATACTGGCGCAATCCGCGTCCACTGCACGCGGCGCAATTGGTCGGCCTGCTCGGGGTGTTCTGGATGCTGCCGAAAACCTTCATCCTGCCGTTCACCCTGAACATCATGTGCAGTCAGGTGATGCTGATGATTGCCGCTGCCGTGGCGCATGAGGCCTATCAAATGGCCTTCCGCGATGAACTCACCGGTCTGCCGGGGCGTCGTGCGCTCAATGAACGGATGCAGCGCCTGGGGCGCAACTATGTGCTGGCGATGAGCGACGTCGATCACTTCAAGAAATTCAACGACACCCACGGTCACGACGTCGGTGACCAAGTGCTACGGCTGGTCGCCAGCAAGCTGTCGAAAATCAGCGGTGGCGGTAGGGCATATCGCTATGGTGGTGAGGAATTCGCCTTGGTGTTTGCGGGCAAAACCCTCGAGGAGTGCATGCCGCACCTGGAGGTGATTCGCGAGTCGATTGCCTCCTACAACATCCAGTTGCGCAACCAGGAGAGCCGTCCGCAGGACGATCAGCAAGGGCGCCAGCGTCGTAGCGGCAGCGGTGCTTCCAGTGTGTCGGTCACGGTCAGTATCGGTGTCGCCGAGCGTGTCGAGCAACGGACGCCGGAAGAAGTCCTCAAGTCCGCCGACCAGGCGTTATACAGCGCCAAGGGCGCCGGGCGTAACTGCGTCATGGCGTTCGGACAGAATCGTCGCGGCGCGGTGCGCATGGACAGCGCCGCTAGCTGACTCAAGCCACGCGTCATCACTCAAAAGCCCGCTGATTGCGGGCTTTGTTTTATCTCTGAATGCCAGTGACCAAAATTAACAAATCAGTCACCGGTTGACCCTATGTGTCGCAAAAGTTGTTGAGGTACACTCGGCCTCAACGAAAACACTCTTCCACGAATCACCTGTTTAGATCTTGCGAGGTTTGCCATGGCTGACTACAAAGCGCCGCTGCGCGATATGCGCTTCGTCCTCAATGAAGTATTCGAAGTCGCCAAACTCTGGGCCGAACTGCCGGCCTTGGCCGAGACTGTCGATGCAGAAACCGTAGAAGCCATTCTCGAAGAAGCCGGCAAGGTCACCAGCAAAAGCATCGCGCCACTGAGCCGTGCGGCCGACGAAGAAGGCTGCCACTGGAAGGACGGTGCCGTCAGCACCCCGGCCGGTTTCCCACAGGCCTATCAGACTTACGCTGAAGGCGGCTGGGTCGGTGTCGGTGGCGATCCGGCCTACGGCGGCATGGGCATGCCCAAGGCCGTTTCGGCTCAAGTAGAAGAGATGGTCAACTCCGCCAGCCTGTCGTTCGGCCTGTACCCGATGCTGACCGCCGGCGCCTGCCTGTCGATCAACGCCCACGCCAGCGAAGAGCTGAAGGCCGCTTACCTGCCGAACATGTACGCCGGGATCTGGGCCGGTTCCATGTGCCTGACCGAGCCGCACGCCGGCACCGACCTGGGCATCATCCGCACCAAGGCCGAACCGCAGGCCGACGGTTCCTACAAGGTCAGCGGCACCAAGATCTTCATCACCGGCGGTGAGCACGACCTGACCGAGAACATCATCCACCTGGTGCTGGCGAAACTGCCGGACGCACCTGCTGGCCCGAAAGGCATTTCGCTGTTCCTGGTGCCGAAGTTTATGGTCAATGCCGATGGCAGCTTGGGCGCGCGCAACCCGGCGAACTGCGGTTCGATCGAACACAAGATGGGCATCCAGGCATCCGCGACCTGCGTGATGAACTTCGACGAAGCTGTGGGCTATCTGGTCGGCGAGCCGAACAAGGGCCTGGCGGCGATGTTCACCATGATGAACTACGAGCGTCTGGGCGTCGGTATTCAAGGTCTGGCCAGCGGTGAGCGTTCCTATCAGAACGCCGTCGAATATGCGCGCGATCGTCTGCAGAGCCGTTCGCCGACCGGCGCGCAGAACAAGGACAAGGTTGCCGACCCGATCATCGTTCACCCGGACGTGCGTCGCATGCTGCTGACCATGAAAGCCTCGAACGAGGGCGGTCGCGCCTTCTCCACGTACGTGGCGATGCAACTCGACACCGCCAAGTTCAGCGAAGACTCGACCACTCGCAAGCGCGCAGAAGACCTGGTCGCACTGTTGACTCCGGTGGCCAAGGCATTCCTCACCGACCTGGGCCTGGAAACCACCGTGCACGGCCAGCAGATTTTCGGCGGCCACGGCTACATCCGCGAGTGGGGCCAGGAGCAACTGGTGCGTGACGTGCGCATCACCCAGATCTACGAAGGTACCAACGGCATTCAGGCACTGGACCTGGTCGGGCGCAAGATCGTCGGCAGCGGCGGCGCGTTCTACAAGCTGTTCGCTGACGAGATCCGCCACTTCACCGCGACCGCCAGCGCTGACCTCGGCGAATTCACCAAGCCGCTGAACGATGCCGTCAGTACCCTCGACGAGCTGACGGCGTGGCTGCTGGATCGGGCGAAAACCAATCCGAACGAAATCGGCGCGGCCTCGGTCGAATATCTGCAAGCGTTTGGCTACACCGCTTATGCCTACATGTGGGCACTGATGGCGAAAGCCGCGCTAGGCAAAGAAGCCCAGGAGGATTTCTACGCCAGCAAGCTGGGTACCGCACGCTTCTATTTCGCCCGTCTGCTGCCGCGTATCCACTCGCTGAGCGCGTCGGTGAAGGCGGGTAGCGAGTCGCTGTTCCTGCTGAATGCTGAGCAGTTCTGATGATGTAACGTCATGTAAGCATTCTCTTACATGACGTGCTGCTGTTCTCCCATAGGCGAAGATTGGATCCACAGCTAATCTACAACTCATGGACGTCGCGCAGGAAGCGCAAAGCAACAACACGGACACGTAGGATTCTGCCAGGGTGGCGGAGTGAAATGGATGTCAGGGAAACAGTCTGCAAAGCCCCGCTTCGGCGGGGTTTTCTTTTGCCTGAAGAAAAGTATCAGGCCAGCGGATCCAGTGGCGGCGCGGCTTTCAGCGGTTTGTCTTCACGCTGAATCACTTCTTCCAGCAATGTGCGCAGTAACGCCAAAGACGCCTGCTGGCGTTGCACATCGCGGCACACCAGCCCAACCTTCAGCGGCACCCGTGGTTCGCTCAACGGCTTCCACAACAGATCCTCATCGTCGTATTCCTTCTGTGAACGCCCGGGCAGCACCGTCGCCAGTTTGGTGTGCGGCAGACTGTCGAGAATCCCCAGCATATTGTTCAGCTCGGCCTGTACTTGCGGGCGCCTACCCAGGCTGGTCAACTGAGCCTGCCAGATCTGCCGGATCTGAAACTCTTCGCCCAGCAGCAACATCGGCAATTCCGCTGCCTGCCGCATCGAGACCTTCTTGAATTCACGTAGTGGATGATCCGCCGGGATGACCAGCGTCAGTTCGTCCTCGTACAGCATCACGCCATGCAGCCCCGGTTGGCGCGGCGGCAGGTAGCTGATGCCGATGTCCAGTGAGCCGTTGAGCAAACGGCGCTCGATCTCCAGCCCCGTCAGTTCATAGATCTGCACCACAAGATGCGGCTGCGCCTTGCGCACCCGTTCGAGCATTTGCGGCACAAGGCTGGTGTGCACGGTTTGCAGTACGCCGATCGCCAGCGTGCGCAAGGCCTGCCCCTTGAAGTTGCCCAGCGCTTCCCGCGCCCGCTGCAAACCGTCGAGCAGCGGCACGGCGTGGTTGTACAGCGTGTGCGCGGCAAGGGTCGGCAACAGGCGTTTGCTGCTGCGTTCGAACAGCGTGACGTCGAGGTTCTGTTCGAGCTGGCGAATCTGCTGCGACAGCGCCGGTTGCGAAATCGACAGGCGTTCGGCGGCCCGACCGACATGGCCCTCTTCGTAGACCGCGACGAAATAACGCAGTTGTTTGAAATCCATAAGTAATACTTATCGAAAATGCTGGTAAATCGAAATGGCCCGAAGCCGTCAGTGAGCCTAGTCTAACCGCAATCACAAGGCTTACAGGGCCAGAGAGCGCGATGAATAGCGTTTGCTTCGACAATGTTTGCATAGGCGGTTCAAAAAACCTCAAGCGAGGTTTTTTGCAATGAATCTGTTCAGTCTGCGGCGTCAGGCGCCGAGTCTCGATGACCTCGCTTTCGAGGCCGGTCCACCCCAGGCAGGCGATAGCCTGAATGCCGAGCGACTGATGCCCAGCGTCGAGCGACCGGCGCAGGTCTTCGTGCGTGGCCAGGGATCCTGGTTGTGGGACAGCAACGACCGCGCTTATCTCGACTTCTCCCAGGCCGGCGGCGCCAACAGCCTCGGCCACAGCCCTTCGGCGCTGGTCAAAGCCATCGCCAGTCAGGCCCAGGCGCTGATCAATCCCGGTTTCAATCTGCACAACCGCGGCATGCTCAGCCTTGCCGAACGCCTGTGCGCCAGCACCTCCAGCGATCAGGCTTACCTGCTCAACAGCGGCAGCGAGGCCTGTGAGGCAGCGATCAAACTGGCGCGCAAATGGGGCCAACTGCATCGTGGCGGCGCCTCGCGGATCATTGTTGCGAAGCAGGGGTGCCATGGCCGCAGCCTGGCAACGATTTCCGCGTCGGACAGTTGCAACCTGCACAACCGCTTCGCACC
Source organism: Pseudomonas sp. S150 (assembly GCF_004526365.1). NCBI lineage: Bacteria > Pseudomonadati > Pseudomonadota > Gammaproteobacteria > Pseudomonadales > Pseudomonadaceae > Pseudomonas > Pseudomonas sp. S150. Next base: position 6,189,596 of record NZ_CP038207.1, on the reverse strand, counting down.
GTTGCTGCCGGGTTTCGATCTGGTGCCGTTCAACGATTTGCCGGCGCTGCATGCGGCTGTCGATGCGCAAACCGTGGCGATCATGCTCGAACCGATCCAGAGCGATGCCGGGGTGATTCCGGCCACCGAGCATTACCTCAAAGGCGTCGAGCGTCTGTGCCGAGAATTGGGCATTTTGCTGATCCTCGACGAAGTGCAGACCGGCATCGGGCGCTGCGGCACATTGCTCGCTGAACAGTTCTACGGCGTGCGCGCCGATATCGTTGTGCTCGGCAAAGGCCTCGGCGGCGGTGTTCCTCTGGCGGCGTTATTGGCCCGTGGCAAGGCCTGCTGTTTTGACGCCGGTGAACTGGGCGGCACTCATCACGGCAACGCGCTGATGACAGCGGCCGGTCTGGTGGTGCTTGATAGCGTGCAGGATCGGGTATTTCTCGAGCAGGTCAAAGACCTCGGCCAGCACCTGCGCGAAGGTCTAGCTCGATTGGCACACCGCTACGGGCATGGCGAACTGCGTGGTCAAGGTCTGTTCTGGGGATTGAGCCTGTCAGAGGATTCCGCTGATGCCGTAGTCAATGCCGCCTTGCACGAAGGCCTGCTGCTCAACGCGCCGCAAGCCAACTGCCTGCGTTTCACCCCGGCACTCAGCGTCAGCAAGGCCAACATCGACGAAATGCTCCTTCGCCTGGCCCGCGCCTTCTCGCGAGTGCGTACCGCGCAACTGCAATGCCGCAAAGGGATTGCCGTCTGAGCTGAAGTTTCCTACCCGATTTGAAGAACCGTCTCGCGGTATAACGCACGCCCCACGCCTGATTCTTTTGGCGTGGGGCGTTTTTTTGTGCCCGATGGTGGCGATCAAATGGCGTTTGCACTGAACCCTGAAGAACGGCGCAGGTCGATTAGCTTGTATGGCTCATGTGAGCCAACCCCCATTCAGGAGCTGACCCATGGACTTCATTCGTATCATCATCGCTATTCTGTTGCCGCCACTGGGTGTGTTTCTGCAGGTCGGGTTCGGCGGGGCGTTCTGGCTGAACATTCTGCTGACGCTGTGCGGTTACATTCCGGGGATCGTGCATGCGGTGTACATCATCGCCAAGCGCTGAGTTCAGCGGCACCAGATAGATAGCTTTCGCGAGCAGGCTCGCTCCCACAGGGGATTTGTGTTGTGAACACGGTCAACTGTAGGAGTGAGCCTGCTCGCGATAGGGGCACCGCTATTTTGAAATGTAAATGCGGCGCTTAGTCCGCCAACCCCATCACCCGCCGATAAAACTTCCACTCCTGCTCCAGCGCATGCGCTTGATTCACCGCGCGGCGAAAGCCATGGCGCTCCTCGGCGTAGTAATGCGCCTCGACCGGGATGCCGTTTTGCTCCAGCGCCGCGACCATGTCGCGGGTCTGTTGCGGCACCACCACCGCATCCAGTTCACCCTGGAAGAAAATCACCGGCACACGGATGTTGCTCGCATGCAGTAGCGGCGTGCGGGCGGCGTAGCGCTCGGCATCCTGTCCGGGATCGCCGATCAGCCAGTCGAGATAATCACCTTCAAACTTGTGGGTCGCCCGGGCGAGTGCCACCGGGTCGCTGACGCCATAGAGGCTGGCGCCCGCGCGGAACACCTGCTGAAACGCCAACGCGCATAACGTGGTGTAACCCCCGGCACTGCCTCCGCGAATAAAGGCGCGTGCTCCGTCGATCAGACCTTGTTCGGCCAGATATTCCACCACCGCGCAAGCATCCTCGACATCCACCTCACCCCAACTCAGATGCAACGCCTGACGGTATTCGCGGCCATAGCCGCTGCTGCCGCGATAGTTGAGATCGGCGACGGCGAAGCCGCGTTGCGTCCAGTACTGAATGCGCGGGTCGAGCATCGGATAACAGGCCGAGGTCGGGCCACCGTGGATGAATACCACCAGTGGCGGCTGGGCATCGTCGTTCATCGCCGGATAAAAGAACCCGTGAGCCTCACCGCTGCCGCTCGGGTAGCGCAAGGTCTGCGGACGGCTGATGCGCTCAGCCGGCAGAGGTGCAACACCACCGGCCAGCACTTGCACCGAGCGGGTCGTGCGATCGATGGCGATCACCGCCGAGGGGCTGATCGGCGAGGCGGCAATGCAGTAGATGAATTGCTGATCCAGCGCCAGATGCCGGAAGCGGCTGTAATTGCCGGTGAAGTCTTCACCGTTGAGCGCCAGGCGACCAAAACCACCTTCGCTCCAACTCGCCAGAAACGAATCGCCCACCGGCAACCAGGTGCTGCCACCCAATTGCCACGGGGCGGGCGCATGATCGGCCTCGGCGCAGGGCAGTCGCTGCAAACCGTCGGACGTTTCGCCCCACGGCTGCCAGAAACCGCCGCGATCAGTCAGGCACAACAAGCGTCCTTTCGCGTCGAACCGCGGTTGCTGGATCGACTCTTCAAGGTCAGCCCCCGCCACGCAACGCGGTGCGCCAAAACCACCCTCAGCCAGACGCTCGGCCACCATCAATCGCGTGGATGTCCAAGGCTGATGCGGCCGACTCCACTCGATCCAGGCCAATCGCGAACCGTCCGGGCTGATCACCGGTGCTGCATAAAAATCCGCACCTTCAGCCAGCAAATGCCGGGTGCCGTCGGCCAGATCAATAGCTACCAGCCGATGCTGGTCGCGCAGTTCCTCGACCGCCAGCACTTGGCCGAAAGCAAAATGCAGATCGCCATAACGACACTCGCCAGAAGTCAGCACCTCGGGCGCGCCATCCAGCGCCTGCCGATACAACTGCTGATCCGCCTCATTGACGAAAACCACCCCGTCCGGCGTCAGACAAAACGCGCCACCGCCATATTCGTACACCCGGCTACGCACGCTGAAGCCATCCGGCGTCAGACATTTCGCCGTGCCGTCTCGCCACTGCCAGATTCGGCACGCGGCGTCTTGCGGGCGATATTCATTCCAGAACAAACCGTGGGCGCCGAGTTGCAGCTCGGCGAAATCCATTCCGGCGGCGACGGCTTGGGCGGCGCTGAAAGGCTCAGCCCTTGGCGATGAGGCGTGAGTTTCGTTCATTACGGAAGGCCAGTTGTTCGATGGTCTGGGTGGCGGTCTCGGCTTCTTCGCGGGCCTTGAGAATCACGCCGTGATGTTCGGACTTGCTGCACACCGGGTCGGCATTGCTCGCGTCCCCCGTGAGCATGAACGCCTGACAGCGGCAGCCGCCGAAGTCCTGTTCCTTCTCGTCGCAGGAGCGGCATGGCTCGGGCATCCAGTCGTAACCGCGAAAGCGGTTGAAGCCGAACGAGTCGTACCAGATATGCTGCATGCTGTGGTCGCGCACGTTGGGAAATTGTACCGGCAGCTGTCGGGCGCCATGACAGGGCAGGGCAGTGCCGTCCGGGGTAACCGTCAGAAAGATGCTGCCCCAGCCGTTCATGCAGGCTTTCGGGCGTTCTTCGTAGTAGTCCGGGGTGACGAAAATCAGCTTGCACGGATGCCCTTCGGCTTCCAGTTTGGCGCGGTATTCGTTGGTGATGCGTTCGGCGCGCACCAGTTGCTCTTTGGTCGGCAACAGGCCGACACGGTTGAGCTGTGCCCAGCCGTAGAACTGGCAGGTGGCGAGTTCGACGAAGTCCGCTTCGAGCGCAATACACAGCTCGATGATGCGGTCGATCTTGTCGATGTTGTGCCGATGGGTGACGAAGTTCAGCACCATCGGATAGCCGTGGGCCTTCACCGCACGAGCCATTTCCAGCTTCTGCGCGAAGGCCTTTTTCGAACCGGCGAGCAGGTTGTTCACTTGCTCGTCGCTGGCCTGAAAACTGATCTGGATGTGATCGAGACCAGCCTTTTTGAAGTCGCTGATTTTCTGCTCGGTCAGGCCGATGCCGGAAGTGATCAGGTTGGTGTAGAAACCCAACTGCCGCGCTTCATGGATCAGCTCGGCGAGGTCTTGACGTACCAGCGGTTCGCCACCGGAAAAGCCCAGTTGCGCCGCGCCCATCTCCCGCGCTTCGCGGAAGACCTTGATCCACTGCTCGGTGCTCAGCTCTTTGCCCTGCTCGGCGAAATCCAGCGGATTGGAGCAGTACGGGCATTGCAGCGGGCAGCGGTAAGTCAGCTCGGCGAGCAGCCACAGCGGCAGGCCGACTTCAGGTTTAGGCGGTACTTGCACCGATGCCTCAGGCAAGTTCGATCCAGTGCTGCGCACGGGCAACCTCCATGAATTGCTCGATGTCTTCACCGAGCTCAGGCACGCCGGGGAACTGCTCGTCGAGTTTGGCGATGATCGCCGCGACATCGCGTTCACCGTCGATCAAACCGCCGATCAGCGCGGCGCTGTCGTTGAGCTTGATCATGCCCTCGGGGTAGAGCAGCACGTGACCTTTTTGCGCCGGTTCGTACTGGAAACGGTAGCCGGGACGCCAGGTCGGGATCTTGCTGCGATCAAAACTCATAGGGTGATTCCTTTGTGCCAGACCCGCTGCTCGGTGACGCTGTGATACGGCGGGCGGTTCAGTTCGTAAGCCATGCTCATGGCATCGAGCATGCTCCAAAGAATGTCCAGTTTGAACTGGAGAATTTCCAGCATGCGCTCCTGACCCTCGCGGGTCTTGTAGTGCTCGAGCGTGATCGCCAGACCGTGCTCGACATCGCGCCGCGCTTGACCCAGGCGAGTGCGGAAATATTCGTAACCGGCCGGGTCGATCCACGGGTAATGCTGCGGCCAGCTGTCGAGACGCGACTGGTGGATCTGCGGCGCGAACAGTTCGGTCAGCGAGCTGCTGGCGGCTTCCTGCCAACTGGCGCGGCGGGCGAAGTTGACGTAGGCATCGACGGCGAAACGCACGCCGGGCAGCACCAGTTCCTGGGAGCGCAGCTGATCCGGGTCGAGGCCGACCGCCTGACCGAGACGCAGCCAGGCTTCAATGCCACCGTCTTCACCGGGGGCGCCGTCGTGGTCGAGCAGGCGTTGAATCCACTCGCGACGGATCTCGCGATCCGGGCAATTAGCGAGGATCGCCGCGTCTTTCAGGGGGATGTTCACCTGATAGTAGAAGCGGTTGGCGACCCAGCCCTGAATCTGCTCGCGGGTGGCCCGGCCTTCGTACATCGCCACGTGATACGGGTGGTAGATGTGGTAGTAGGCGCCTTTGGCGCGCAGGGCGGCTTCGAATTCGCTGGGGGACAGCGGGGTGTCGGTCATTGCGGTTCTCCGGGGAACAACCGTTGGAATACTGGGTGTCTGTTCGGACGTCTTCGCGAGCAAGCTCGCTCCCACAGGGTTTGTGAACGCCACAGATCCAATGTGGGAGCGAGCTTGCTCGCGAAGAGGCCGGTCGCTACAGCACAATACTCATGCCGTCATAGGCCACTTCAACATTACGCCGCGCCAGCTCCGCGCGCTCCGGCGAATCTTCATCGAGAATCGGGTTGGTGTTGTTGATGTGGATAAGCACCTTGCGCTGCTCAGGCAATTGCTCCAGCACTTCGAGCATGCCGCCGGGGCCGTTCTGCGCCAGGTGGCCCATCTCGCGACCGGTGCGGGTGCCGACGCCACGGCGCTGCATTTCATCGTCATCCCACAGCGTTCCGTCCACCAGCAGGCAATCACTTCCGGCCATGATTTCCTGCAGCGGTGCGTCGACCTTGCCCAGCCCCGGTGCATAGAACAGTTTGCCGCCGGTGTTCATGTCTTCGACGATCAGGCCGATGTTGTCGCCCGGGTGCGGGTCGAAACGGTGCGGCGAATACGGTGGCGCGGCGCTGCGCAACGGCAGCGGGGTGAAGCGCAGGTTCGGGCAGGCAGCGACAGTGAAGCTCTGGTCGAGCTCGATGCGATTCCAGCTCAAACCGCCGTTCCAGTGGGTAAGCATCTTGAACAGCGGGAAACCGGTGCTCAAATCTTCTTGAACCATGTCCGTGCACCAGACCTGATGCGGGCAGCCTTCGCGCAGGCTGAGCAGGCCGGTGGTGTGGTCGATCTGGCTGTCCATCAGGATGATCGCGCTGATGCCGGTGTCGCGCAGTGCACGGCCCGGTTGCATCGGGGCGAAGCTCTGCAGTTGCGCGCGGATGTCCGGCGAAGCATTGCACAGCACCCAGTTCACGCCATCATCGGAAATCGCGATGGACGATTGGGTGCGGGCCTTGGCATTCAGGCTGCCGTCGCGAAAGCCTGCGCAATTGACGCAGTTGCAGTTCCACTGCGGAAATCCGCCACCGGCGGCCGAACCCAGAATCTGGACGAACATGAACGCTCCCATCTTTCAACGCTGAAAATAAAACGCCCCGGCGAGCCGAGGCGTTGCACTGCAAGTCTGCGTAGGCAGAACTCAGCGGCTGGCGAAGTACATGGTGACTTCGAAGCCGATACGCAGGTCGGTGTAAGCCGGTTTTGTCCAGGACATAAGGTGACTCCTCATTGGGTGGGTGGGATAGCGCTGTCCATAGTTATAGTCCATGGCCGCGCCGGGATGTTCCAAATAGTTAGGCTGCTATGTTACTCAAAATTTCAACGGTATTGCCCGTGAATCTTTGAGAAAGCTCCTTGCAGCCTTGGTAATGATCATTTTGTCGCTTGCCACGGCGCGCCGGGTGACGATGCGCTGGCCAGGCAGCGCCAGCCGCCCTTGGCGTTGAGCAACCGCTGCGCTGCCTCCAGCAATGTTGAGCGTTTCAGTTGACCAATGGCTGTGTGCAGTTGCGCCAGATAATCCGACGAGTGGCCGGCGAGCTTGGCCTGCCACAGCAGCTCGGCGGCGTCCTTGTCGGACAGATGATTCTCAGCGAACTGATCTGCGAGTGACTGGCGCTGCTCGTTGAAGCGCTCTTCATCGAGGTTTTCGATCAGCGCAGGAATGCCCTCGAGGAACTGCTGGATATGGCCGAGCAGCTCAACTGGCGCAGTATTCGGCGACTGCACACCGAACAGCAATCCACTCTGGCCATGCATCTGTCGCAAGGCGCTGAACACTGCGTAGCCCAATTGCAATTCGACTCGCAGGCGTTGATAGAACGGTGTCTGACACAGCTGCGCGAGCAAGCGCCAGGCGGCTTCGTCGGCGATCTCGCGACTGGCGCTCGGGCAGAACATTAGCAAAGCATGTTCGCTGGACGCGGTGTCGATGTGGCTCCACAGATGTTGCGTATTGATCGTCGGCGCTGCCGGCAATTGATTGTCCGGTGTGCCGGGGATGCGGCTCAGGGCCAGGCCCATGGCCGATTGCGTCTGTGTGTTGAGGCCAAGGGCCAGTCCGTCCCAGCGCGAAGTTGTCCACAGCTGTTTGACGTCGTGCGACTCGACGGCCGATGACAGACAATATTCAGGCAACGCCTTGAGCAACTGGCGGATCGGTATCAACGGTGTTTCTGCCTCTGCGCTCGCTGAATCGGCGTCAATTTGCGTCAGACATTTCAGCGCGTGCTCCAGGACACTGGGCATCGGCTCCTGCAAGCCCGTCAGTTTCAGCAGCCACTGAGTGCCGGTGGCACTGAACGCCAACTCGACGCCGGCCTGCCGCGCGTCTTCCTGCGTTTCCCGCAGACTGCGTCGCAGCTTGCCTTGCAGATCTGTGCCGGCCGCCGCCTGCGTTTGCCAACGCAAGTAAATCGCGCCGTGGTCGCTATGATCCGGCAACGCCTGGCTGAACTGCATCGGCGAACGCTCACGCCGACCGCGCGAGCGATCCTGAGCGAAAGTCCGCAAGCCACGATGGGCGCTGGTCTGGCCGCGAATCAGGCCGGCGTTGGCCAGAGGCTCGTTGGAGCCTAGAAAAGGATTGGCGGCAGGCAGGTGCCAATGGTCGCTGAAGTTATCCACAACGCCGATGTCGCGCAGGATCTGTTTGAGCGCAACCACGCCGTTTTCCGACAGACCGTTTTCGTGTTGTTCACTGTCGAGCCGCGCCAGTTGCAGGGCGCCGCTGATTTGCTGCTGACGCTCAAGCAGCTTGGTGTATTCCTTGCGCAACGCTGCCCAGTCCTGTTGCGCGGCAAAGAAGCTCAACCAGTCCAGAAACTGTTCACGAATGACGCTGAAGGATTCGGCGGGGGCGGTGAATTGCAGATGTAGCAGCGCTTGCCCGGCGAACTGATACAGCGGCACGGCTTTCAAACCGTCCGCGAGGCGTTGTTGCTGCAAATGGGCGAGCAGCCCGCCGGGCTTGGCGCTGTTCAGCCAATGGCAGAGAAACGCCAGCGCTTCGGCGGACGAGTCGGGCAGCGCTTCGAAAGCGAACAACAGATTGCCGCTTCGCTCGCCGACCTGTTGATAACTTTTTACCGCCAATGGCAGCGGCGCTGCTTGCTCGACCTTATCCCCAACAGGCAGCACGGCGGCGAACTGCTGCGCCAGTACGCGCAATTCCTCGATGCTCTGCGGCCCGACCAGGCTCAGCGTCATTTGTCCGGTGCGATAAAACTGCCGGTGGAAATCTTTCAGCGCCTGTTGAAACGCTGGTAACTCAACTTTCAGGCTGTCGCGATTTCCCGCATGAAACCCGCGCAGCGGATGTGTGGCCGGCAATCCCTCGTACAGCGCCAGTTCCTGCTGAGCCGTGGGATCTTGCGACCACGCGACAAATTCTGCGTCCAGCACTTCGCGTTCGCGCAACTGATCGTGCGGATTCATACGCGGCTGGGCGAGCATGTCTGACAGGCGCTCGAGCCCGGCACTGAAGGCCGAGGTCGGCAGTTCGAAGAAAAAGTCGGTGGTGCGTTCACGGGTACTGGCATTCACTTGGCCACCGTGACTTTGCACGTAGGCCATCAGCGCCTGACTCGCAGGAAAACGCTCAGTGCCGAGAAACAGCAAATGCTCAAGAAAATGCGCCAGCCCCGGCCACTCCAGTGGCACATCATGGCTACCGGCCGCCACCCGCAACGCAGCGGCGCTGCGCTTCAAGCCGGGCACCTGACGCAGGGTCACGCGCAAGCCGTTTGGCAGGGTTTCAGTGTGGGGGCGGGGGTGAGTCGGCGCAGGCATGGGCACTTCCAGAACAGTGAAGTGCCAATGCTAGCGGATTGGGTGGGGTCAGCGCTTGTTCAACGCATGGTAAAGCTCGGGACGACGGTCGTTGAGGTAGCGATTGGCGGCGCGGGAATCGGCTATCAACTGTCGATCCAGCTCACCGACGATCAACGCTTCATCAAGTCCGGCCTGGGCGATACGGCTGCCGTCCGGCGCGGCGATGCTGCTTTGTCCGCAATAGTGGATCTCGCCTTCCTGCCCGCAATAATTGGCGTACGCCACGTAACACTGGTTTTCGAAGGCACGGGAACGCACGGTAACGTCAGCGACGAAATCGAACGGAATCATGTTTGCCGTCGGCACCAGAATCAGCTCGGCACCGGCCAAGGCCAGACGTCGCGCGTTCTCCGGAAACTCCAGGTCGTAGCAGATCAGAAAGCCGAGCTTCCAGCCGTTGAGTTCAACCACCGGAAAATCATCTTCGCCGGGGCTGAACATCGATCGATCGAGATCGCCGAACAGATGGGTCTTGCGGTAATTGCACAGGCGCTCGCCGTGCGCGTCGATCAACTGCACGGCGTTGTAGATCTGCCCGTCGGCCGTGCGCTCGGGGTATCCGTAAGCGATCGCCAGCCCGGCGGCTTTGGCGATTCGACCGATCTGTTGCGCCCATTCACCGTTGTAGACCTCGGCCAGCGTACTGACTGCCTCGGCGCCGATGTTGTAGCCGGTCAGGAACATCTCCGGCAGCACCAGCAGGTCCGCACCCTTGGCCTCCATCGCCAGTTGCTGCAGGCGATGCAAATTGGCGGCGGGTTCCAGGGGCAGCGGTGGACATTGGTAAAGGGCTACACGCATCGGGGATTCCTCTTACTCGGGCAGGGCGATAGGGCCGATGTCTTTGAACACATCACCCGGGCCCGGGTTCTCTTTATGTGTCGAACCGCCGAAGTGTTTCATGATGCCCCACACCGCGTTGAGTGAAGTTTGCACCGCGCCTTCGACCCACGCCGGGGTCCACGACACGTCGTCACCGGCGATGAAAATCCCCCGCTGCTCCGCCGGCATGTCGTCCTGCATGAAGTGCGCGTACATGCGCTGGTTGTAGCGATAGTGGCCGGGCAGGGCGCCTTTGAATGCGCCGAGGAAGTACGGGTCGGCTTCCCACGACACGGTGATCGGATCGCCGATGATCCGCGCGGCGATATCGACTTTCGGGTAGATCTTCTTCAGCGCGTTCAACGCCAGCTCTACGCGTTTTTCCACCGGGTGCGGCAGCATCTTCAGCGCGTCGCTCATCCACGAGTAGGACAGGCAGATCACCCCCGGCTTGTCGTCACCGTTGTCGAACAGATAGGTGCCGCGGGTCAGGCGATCGGTGAGGGTCATGCTCATCAGGTCGCGGCCGGTTTCTGGATCCTTGTCCTTCCAGAATGGCCGGTCGACCATCACGAAGGTCTTCGACGATTGCATGTAGCGCGTGCGGTCCAGCGCCATCCACATCTTCTGCGAGAACAGGGTTTCGTCGCATTCGATCTGGGTGGTCAGCAGCCAGCTCTGACAGGTGGTCAGCACGGCAGCGTATTCGCGGGTGTCGCCGTTGTTGTCGGTGACGGCAAAGCGGCCATCCGGGGCGTGAGCGATTTTCTTCACGCCGGAACGTGGCGCGCCACGGTGCAGGGATTTCAGGCTGGTGCCTTCCGGCCAGTGCACGCAGCGCTCCGGCACATGCCGCCAGATGCCTTGCGGCACTTGTTCCACACCGCCAACCACCAGATGCTGGTGATCGTCGCAGTTGGTCATCACCACGCGGAAGATTTCCAGCATCGAATTGGGGAAGTCCGAGTCCCAGCCGCCGGTACCGAAGCCGACCTGACCGAACACTTCGCGGTGATGGAATGACAGTTTGGCGAAGGCTTTGGAAGTGGCCACGAAGTCGTAGAACGTGCGGTCGTCCCACAGCGGAACGAGTTTATTCCACAGTTCTTTGAGGCGTGGTACGTCGCGCTCACGGATCGCTTGCTGGATATCAGCGAACTGCGAGCCAGCCTCCAGTGCATCCGCCCAGGCGTCAGCCACTTCCTGGAACAGTGCAGGAAGATCCTTCAGGCTTTGTGCGTAATGGGTTTTGCCTTCGAGATCGATCACTGTGCTGCCGGAGGCCGGTGTCAGCGGGTTCGGGAAAGGTTTGGTCTCGAGACCGAGCTTGTCGACGTAGTGATAAAACGCAGTTGAGGACACCGGGAAACGCATGCCACCCAGTTCCGCGACGATGCCGTCGGTGCCGTTGAACGCTTGCGAACGCAGGCGGCCACCCAGTTTCGAGGCCTCGTACACCACCGGTTTCAAGCCGAGCTTCATCAGTTCGTAGGCGGCCACCAGACCCGCGATACCGGCGCCGACAATCGCCACTTCAGCGCCGTGATGGTGTTCAGGAATGCTGCCGAGACCGGCCGGGTGTTCGATCCAGTCGTCGAAGGCGAACGGAAAGTCCGGGCCGAAAATGGTGACGGGTTTCTTACCGTCTGCAGGATGGCGATTGTTCTTGTTCATGGCTGACCTTGCTGGCGACCCGACGCAGGATGCGCGTCTGAGTATAGGAAAAGATGCCAGCCATTCTAGGGAGCGTAGAACACGTTAATAAGACGCAAAGTGTCGTCGTTTTGCCAGTTAATTGATCAATATGACGATTAATGACTGCATTCCGACCAAATGTAGGAGTGAGCCTGCTCGCGATGAGGCCATCAAGCTCACCAGCGCTCAAACCGGCTGCCCCCGATCAATCTTGCTGCTCAAAATGATCGAAGTCGTGGTCTTCTCAACCCCATCCACCCCGCCAATCTGATCCAGCAACTGATCCAGTTGCTCCGGCGAGTCGGTGCGCAACCACGCCACATAATCAAATTCGCCACTCACCGCGCACAACTGCTGCACCTGCGCCATCGCGCTCAACCGGCGCAATACCTCTTTGCCGGAACGCGGCTGCACCTTGATCCCGACATACGCCTGCAACCCGCCATCGACCACGCGCTGCCCCAAACGTACGCCATAACCGGTGATCACCTTGGCCTTTTCCAGACGCGCCAGTCGCGACGTCACTGTGGTGCGCGCAATGCCCAATTGGCGGGCAAGCATGGCCACGCTCTCGCGAGCGTTGATTTGCAGGGCGGCGATTAGCTGCCGGTCGATTTCATCGAGCACGGGCGGGCGGATGTCGGGCAAGGAAGGCTCCATAGGGCGCGGATCTTGGAGCGAGCATGTTACAGGCTCAACCGACGAGACGCTTGTGGGCGGTAATCGAATGATTGGCCAACGGGGCGCGAAGAGTGGACAGAAAAATCCGCGTAATTGCGCGGATTTTTATGCGTTGGATTGACCGTTATCTGGCCATTCTGCGTAAGGCTTGATCGATAAGTTCGATCTGGAAGCGGTATCGGAGATTTACGCGTTTGAGCAATACCGCTCCTATTGAAAGACCGAGTACCAAGGCAATGATCATCAATAAGGCGCTATCACCCCAGTTTCCGCTCACAGGTCCGGCCAACAAGGTCTTACTGATCCAGGGGAAACCGCCGAATTTTTCCGCGCAGACGTAGGCCGTTCCCAGCAGAGCAAGGGCTGCAGCTTTTTCTCCAAAAAACAGGGCGACACGCGCTTCTGCTCGATTGATTCTGAGTTCGAGCCAATACTTTGCATCTAGAAGTGCCACTTCCGAATGAGGTTCAAGTGAATCTACCAACGCATTCTCGTGTCTGACATCGGCAATCATGCTTTTCAAGGTGATGGTCTCCCATCGGAAAAGCGCGTAGACCAGTGCCGCCATGGGTGTAAGCAGTGACAGCAAAGTAGATATTGTCGAGAAGAACACAAGATAGAGAGCCAGATATTTGGCCTCTTCCGGCAACGGAGTCTGCGACGTATGCCAGTAGGCCATGCAGGCCGCGACGGCCATCCCGGCACCGCCGAGAATGAGACACCAATTGGCAAATTTCTCCGCATTCACTTCGAGTCTGCTACGCCGTGCAGATGCCTTCAGGGGTCTGCATGTACTCAAGTGTTCAAGAACTTTGATGGTATCGTCGATGTGTATTTCTGGAAGTTCCTTTTCCATTACGCTCATTGCATGCTCCGTTGCGATTTGATTTTACGTATGACCCGCAGGCACCACTCACATCCAGGTGGATGGGGTCGACTGAGTGGCTGACGAGACACAAAAACAAAAAAGGCCTATGCCATCAAGCATAAGCCTTTGTATGTTTGGTGGGCCCACACGGACTTGAACCGTGGACCAAAGGATTATGAGTCCTCTGCTCTAACCAACTGAGCTATAGGCCCTCAGTAGGCCGCGGATTATAGCGACGGTTTGGCGGCTGTGCTATCCGAATAATCCGATACGGTTACACGAAGAAACGTTGCGGCGAATTCTTCCGGGGGCAGCGGCAGGCTGACGATGTAGCCCTGGATCTGTTCGCAACCTTCGGCGGCGAGGAATTGTTGCTGGGCCTGGGTTTCGACGCCTTCGGCGATCACGGTGAATTGCATGCTCCGGCCCAGAGCGATGATCGCGCGGACAATCGCCGCGTCGTGCGGGTCATCGGGCAGTCCGCGAACAAAGGACTGGTCGATTTTGAGGATGTCCAGCGGCAGGCGTTTGAGGTAACTGAGCGAAGAATAACCGGTGCCGAAGTCGTCGATCGCCAGTTGTACGCCCAAGTGTTTGAGCTGGTGCAGCACCGCCAGTGCTTCTTCGGCCTGGCTCATGATGAAGTTTTCGGTAATTTCCAGTTGCAGTAAATCCGGCTGCAGACGGTTGTCCCTGAGCAGTTGTTCGATGCGCCCGAGCAGATTCGGCTGGCGCAGTTGCGCGCCGGCCAGGTTGACCGACAGCGGGCCAAGGCTGTCGTAGATCTGATTCCACTCGAACATCTGCCGACAGGCGGTTTCGAGCACCCAATCACCTATCTGCAGGATCATGCCGTTCTCTTCGGCCAGTGGAATGAAGTGCTCCGGCGGCACTTCCCCGAAGGTCGGGTGACGCCAGCGAATCAGTGCTTCGGCGCCGACCAGGCGATGGTCGTCGAGGCTGATTTTCGGTTGGTAGTAGAGGAACAACTCTTCGCGCTCGATGGCCCGGCGCAGTTCGTGCTCCAGTGCCACGCGCTCGCTGGCCTGGGCAGTGAGGTCGCGGGTGTAGCTTTCGACGCGGTTGCGGCCCTTGGCCTTGGAGCGGTACATCGCCGCGTCGGCGTTTTTCACCAAGGTGGCGACATCGCAGCCATCCCGTGGATAGAGGCTGGTGCCGATGCTGGCGCTGATGAAGAACTCGTGCTCACCGGCCTGAAACGGTGCGCCAAAGCAGTTGAGCAGTTTGAATGCGATGTTGTCGGCATCGCTGGCTTGTTGCAGACCCGGCAGCAGAATGATGAATTCATCACCGCCCAGTCGTGCGACGGTGTCGATATCACGCAGTTGTTCTTTCAAACGCACGGCAATGCCTTTGAGCAGCAGATCGCCAACCGGGTGGCCGAGGCTGTCGTTGATGTGTTTGAAGCGGTCGAGATCGAGGAACAGCACCGCGCCCTGACCACCGTTTTCCTGCTGACTGTTCAGCGCGGTGAGCAGGCGACTTTCAAACAGGGTGCGATTCGGCAGGCCGGTGAGCGGGTCATGGTGCGCCTGATAATCGAGCTTGGCCTGTGCGTGTTTGAGGCTGGAGATATCGGCGAACACCGCAACAAAGTGGGTGATGAACTTGTCGCGGTTGCGTACGGCGCTGATGGTCAGCCAGCTCGGATACAACTCGCCGTTCTTGCGCCGGTTGGAAATCTCGCCCTGCCAGTGTCCCTCAGCAGTCAACTGGTGCCACATTGCCGCGTAAAACGCGCTGTCATGCAGTCCCGAGGCGAGCAGGCGCGGGGTGTGGCCGAGGGCTTCGCTTTCGCTGTAGCCGGTGATTTCGGTGAACGCACGGTTCACCGCGCTGATGTGCTGCTGGGTGTCGGTGATCAACACGCCTTCGCCGGTGCTCTCGAATACGGTGGCCGCCTGCTGCAGTTTTTCCTGCATCAAATGGCGCTCGGTGATGTCCCGGGCAATGGTCAACATGCAATCTTCTTCGCCGATCGGCAGAGGACGGCTGGACACTTCGCACAGACGGATCTGCCCGTCGCTGCGGCGGATATGGCAGGTGAAATCGCGTACGAAGCCGTCGCGGTGCAGCAGGTCGAGCATCTGCTTGCGTTCGTTGAGATTGACCCAGATCCCCAGATCCAGCGCCGAGCGATCCACCGACATCGCGCTGTTGAACCCGGTGATGCGACTGAAACCCTCGTTGACCTCCAACAGCAAGCCATCGCTCTGACGCGACAGCAGCAAGCCGTCCGGCGAGGCGTGAAAGGCCTTGGCGAACTTCTCTTCGGAGGTTTGCAGTTGCTGCTGGGTTTCCTTGAGCTGGGTGATGTCGCGCACGACCACCACCAGCGCCGGAGTGGTGTCGAGGTCGAAGGGCTCGGCGGAGATCAGACCGGTGAACACCTGGCCATTGTTGCGGCGAAAGGGCATCTCCAGGTTGCGGATACTGCCAGCCTGCAAGCGCTGTAACAGCCCGGGCCCGACCCCGGGGATGCCCCAGATGTTGAGTTCGGTGGCGGTCTGGCCGACGACGTCCTTGGCCTTGAGGCCGATCTGTTCTTCAAAGGCTTCGTTGACCTCCAGCAGACAGCCGTCGGACAACCGCGCGATCACGAGGATATCCGGGCATTGCTGGAACACCGACGCGAACTTCTGCTCCGAAAGCCGCAGCGCCTCCTCAGTGCGCTTGGTTTCGCTGATGTCGATCATCAGCCCGCGCATCACAGGCTCATGGCCATGTTCAATCAGACTGACAATGTCACGCACCCACAGGCAGCGCCCGTCAGCGGTGATCACCCGATAGTCGAGGGTGTGATCGCGTCCGTCGCGTACCGCCTCATCGCAAATGGCCTGGGCGCGGGTCAGGTCGGCGGGGTGAATGATGTTGCGCCAGAAGCCCGGAATCAGCCAGTGCGCCTGTGGATAACCGAGCAGATCTTCGGCATGGGGCGACACATAGCTGTAGGTGAAGTCGCTCATGCGCGCTTCCCAGGCGATGGCCGAAAGGCTCTCGACCAATCCGCGGTAATGATATTCGCTGCTGCGCAATTCCTGTTCTAGGTCGACGCGGCGGGCGATTTCCGAACTCAAGCGGCGATTGATGCGAATGACCACCGCCAGAATGCTGACCAGCAGCAACAGGCCCGGAAGGCCATAGATCAGCAGGTCTGACCAGAATGTCCGATGGTCCAGAACATTGCCGACCCAGTGCTCCTGAATGCTGCTGATTTCCTCGGGACTCATGTCCGCCAGGACTTTGTCGAGAATGCCCACCAGCATTTTGTTATCGCGGGGTACGCCCATGGCCAACTGATAGCGATACGGGGTTTCGCCGCTCACGTATAAACCGTCGAGCTTGAGCTGGCGCAGGCTCCAGACGCTGGAGGCAAGGTCGCCGACCACGGCGTCTACCTCATCGGTAGCCAGAGCCTGCAAGGCCGAGCTGACATTGGGCATGGCCACCAGATTCAGGTCGGGATGGTGGGTGCGCAGGAGTTCGTGGGGGGCGTAGTTCTCCACCACGGCGATCTTCAGACCGTACAGGTCCTCGATTTTGCGCGGCTGAGCGCCGCCGATGTGGGCGAGGATCACGATCGGGAAATCGAGGTAGGGGCGGGTAAACGACAGATAGCTCTGGCGCTCCGGCGTGGACATGATCCCTGGCAGCAGGTCGATCTTGCCGGTTTTCACCTGCGCCAGCACTTCGGTCCAGCTTGATGGCTCGACCGGATTGAGTTTGATCGACAGGCGCTGGCGGATCACGTCGATATAGTCGGCGGCCAGGCCTTGATAGCGATTCTGTTCATCGCGGAACTCGAACGGCGGCCACGATGCATCTACACCCAGGCGCAAGTCCGGGTGAGCCGCCAGCCAGCTACGTTCTTCATCGGTCAGAGTCAGCGCGTCAGCCGTTGCGGTCCAGATCATCAGTGACAGCAAGAAAAGCACGGGCGCCAGTCTGGGCATAACCGTCTCGTTATGGCACGGGATTCATTGTTTCGAGTGTAGACGGGGTATGCCGGGGAGGGGCGGTGCGAGGGATTTAATCTGCCGCATAAACAAAACCCCCGGCCTGGGCCGGGGGGTCTGGTATCACTCGTCGAGGAAGGAGCGCAGATGCTCGCTTCGCGTCGGGTGGCGCAGCTTGCGCAGCGCCTTGGCTTCGATCTGACGGATCCGCTCACGCGTTACGTCAAACTGTTTGCCCACTTCTTCGAGTGTGTGGTCGGTGTTCATGTCGATACCGAAGCGCATGCGCAGGACCTTGGCTTCACGGGCAGTGAGGCCGGACAGCACTTCGCGGGTCGCTTCTTTCAGGCTTTCAACGGTTGCAACATCGATTGGCGACTGCATGGTCGAGTCTTCGATGAAGTCACCCAGATGAGAGTCTTCGTCATCACCGATCGGGGTTTCCATGGAGATCGGCTCTTTAGCGATCTTCAATACCTTGCGGATCTTGTCCTCAGGCATTTCCATGCGTTCGCCCAGCTCTTCCGGGGTCGGTTCGCGACCCATTTCCTGCAGCATCTGGCGGGAAATGCGGTTGAGCTTGTTGATCGTCTCGATCATGTGCACCGGAATACGGATGGTGCGGGCCTGGTCGGCGATCGAGCGAGTGATCGCCTGACGGATCCACCAGGTGGCATAAGTCGAGAACTTGTAACCACGACGGTATTCGAACTTGTCCACCGCTTTCATCAGACCGATGTTGCCTTCCTGGATCAGATCGAGGAATTGCAGGCCGCGGTTGGTGTACTTCTTGGCGATCGAGATCACCAGACGCAAGTTGGCTTCAACCATCTCTTTCTTCGCGCGGCGGGCCTTGGCCTCACCGATCGACATGCGACGGTTGATGTCCTTGATTTCGGCGATGGTCAGACCGGTCTCGGTTTCCAGCGCGATCAGTTTCTGCTGGCAACGGATGATGTCCGGCTGTACGCGACCAATGGCTTCGGCGTATTTGCTCTTGCCTTTGGCCAGGGCGTCGGACCAGCTTTCGTCGACTTCATTGCCCGGGAACTGACGCAGGAAATCTGCGCGTGGCATACGTGCATCACGTACACACAGTTGCATGATCGCGCGCTCTTGCTGACGCAGACGATCCAGGGCGCTGCGAACACGCTCGACCAGGGCTTCGAATTGCTTCGGCACCAGTTTGATCGGCATGAACAGCTCAGCCAGGGCCAGCAACTCGGCAATCGCTGCCTTGTTGTGACGACCGTGCTTTTTCAGGGCCTTGCGGGTGATTTCCATCTGATCGGACACAGCGCCAAAACGCTGGGCCGCGATGACCGGATCCGGACCGCTTTCGGCTTCTTCTTCGTCATCCGAAGATTCGGCGTCATCGTCGTCGGTATCGTCGTCAGCCTTGGCGGCTTTCGCGTCGATCGGCGGCGGCACTTCGGCGGCCGGCGGCGCAATGCCGTCGTCCGGGTCGATGTAACCGCTCAGAACGTCGGACAGGCGACCACCCTCGGTGGTGACGCGAGTGTACTCGGAGAGAATGTGGTCAACCGTGCCAGGGAAGTGCGCGATCGCGCTCATCACTTCACGGATGCCTTCTTCGATACGTTTGGCGATTTCGATTTCGCCTTCACGAGTCAGAAGCTCGACCGTACCCATTTCACGCATGTACATGCGCACCGGGTCAGTGGTGCGACCGATATCGGTCTCCACCGCTGCCAACGCAGCGGCTGCTTCTTCCGCAGCGGCCTCGTCGGTATCGGCGTCGGCCAACATAAGGGCGTCCGCATCCGGAGCACTCTCGTGTACGGGGATCCCCATGTCGTTAATCATGCGGATGATGTCTTCCACCTGCTCCGGATCTGAAATATCCTCGGGCAGGTGGTCGTTGACCTCGGCGTAAGTCAGATACTTCTGCTCACGACCCAGTTTGATCAACTCAATAATACGAGACTGCTGTTGCGCTTTTCCGGACATAACACCCTATCCACTGAAGGTCTTGGCGGGCAAAAAACAAGCCGAGGATTATACCTGAGCTATGACCTCACGCGCCAGTTGAGGTCGGGTTTGATGCGGAAACATTGCGACTTAAAAGGTCGCGCAGTTGATTTTTCTCTTCGGCGCTCAGTTCGCTTTGACGCGCTTTCCTGAGCAACTGTTCCAGATTTCGCTCGCGTTGGCGGGCTGACAAGCTAGTAATGGTGTCGAAAAACTGTTGTTCAAGGTTTTCTCCGTCAATCAGCCACTCCTTTTCCGCCAGCGCTTTCAACAAGCGACCCTGTTCAGTGCCGTGCCATCGCGCGATCAACTGAAATGAGTTTAGCTTGGGATTCTTCTGTACGGCTTCGAGCAGCGCCACAAGCAACTGTGCGTTGGTCTGATTTTCGTCCGCAATGTGCCCGGCGTCCTCGACGCGCTCGGCCAGTTGCGGGTGATGCAGCAATGTTCGCAGCGCGGTCAGGGTCGGTGATTCGACGCCAATCGGCGTGCGCGGGCGTTGTTGATCGCGATCGCCGCCACGCTTGCCGTTCTTGTCCCAGGGTTTCTTGTCCCATTTCTTGCCGCCGGCGCCGGGTTTCTTCGGCGTCCACTCCTGCTGCGGCACATACATGTCTTGTGCCTGCGGCTGATGGTAGTCGCTGTAATCCGGCATTGCGTCGTAATCGATGCCCGGATCGTAGGCGGGCGGCGCTTCCTGCGGCGCGCTTTGCGCCAGCTGGCTGACGGTTTCGCTGCTCAGACCGGTAATTTCGCTCAAGCGCTGGCGCATCAGGATGCGCAGGTTGGCGCCCGGCACTTTGTCGATCAGCGGCGCGGCGAGGGTGGCCATATGGGCCTTGCCTTCGAGCGAGCGCGGATCGGCTTCCTCGGTCAGTTGCTGGAAGAAATAATCGGCCAGCGGCTGCGCATGTTGGTTGATGCGGGCCTTGAAGGCATCAGTGCCTTCGGCGCGAACCAGGGTGTCCGGGTCTTCGCCTTCGGGCAAAAACAGAAAGCGCGCGCGGCGCCCGTCCTGCAGGCACGGCAATGTTGCTTCCAGTGCGCGCCACGCGGCGTTGCGGCCGGCCTGGTCACCGTCGAAGCAGAACAAAACGTTCGGCACTACCCGAAACAGACGCTTGAGGTGTTCTTCGCTGGTTGCAGTGCCCAGGGTCGCGACGGCATTGCGCAAACCTTGCTGGGCGAGGGCGATGACGTCCATGTAACCCTCGACGACGATGATTTCGTCGAGGTTGCGGTTGTTCTTGCGTGCTTCATAGAGGCCGTAGAGCTCCTGGCCTTTATGAAAGACCGGGGTTTCCGGCGAGTTCAGGTATTTCGGCTTGTCGTCGCCGAGTACCCGGCCACCGAAAGCGATGATGCGGCCGCGGGTATCGCGGATCGGGAACATCACGCGATCGCGGAAGCGGTCATAGCGTTTGCCGGTTTCGGCGTTCTCGATCAGCAGTCCGGCGTCGATCATGGCCTTCTGCTGCAAAGTGTCGCTGCTCAAATGCTTGAACAAGTTGTCCCAGCCCGGCGGCGCGAAGCCGAGACCGAAGTCCCGGGCGATCTCGCCGGTCAGTCCGCGGCCCTTGAGATAATCCACCGCAGCCTTGCGCGCCGGATGACTCTTGAGCGCCTGGCGGTAGAAATCGGCGGCGGCGGTGAGCAGCGGGTACAGCGGCGAATCGGTTGGCTGCCGCGGTTTGTGCGGGCGGCCACTTTCTTCGCGGGGGATTTCCATGCCGGCGGCTTTGGCCAGGTCCTCAACCGCCTGGGGGAAATCCAGGTTGTCGTGGTCCATGAGAAAGCCGAGGGCGTTGCCACCGGCGCCGCAACCGAAGCAGTAATAGAACTGCTTGTCCGGGCTGACGCTGAACGATGGGGTTTTCTCTTTATGGAACGGGCAGCAGGCGGTGTAGTTCTTGCCGGCCTTTTTCAGTTGCACGCGCGAGCCGACCACGTCGACGATGTCGGTGCGGTTCAGGAGGTCGTCAATAAAGCTCTGGGGAATCAGCCCGGCCATGGCGTTCTCGTCTGCGCTGTAATGAGTCCGATGCGAAGGGCGGCCGGACGCAGGTCTTGAGTGAGGCGCACAAAATGGGCGGCTCGACCGGGTTCGGTTGCGTGATCGCTGTCGGGAAGTGTATCTGCCGAAAAACCACTGACGTTAGTACTCATCAGTTTTCGACTATTTGAAAGTGTTGCGCTGAATCCGCTGACGGCCGATAAATGGCCCCGGATAGCTCAATAAAACGGGCACGCATGCAGGTGCCTTGGGCTGATCGTCGTAAGAGGAATCAGTGGGTGTGCTCGTCAGTAGCCTTGAAAGGCTCGTCAGAAAAGACGTGCACCGCTGGCAAAAGAGCCAGGTCTGACGCGTGAAGCAGATTTGTCTCGGTCGCGTGTGCGGCTTCGACGGTGAAGCATCAAGCGTTTTACGCAAATGCCATTAGCCCGGCTGAGGGCCGGGCTTAGGCAAGAAGCTTGCTACGATCGTCTGTGTATTAGTACAGACGAACGGCGCGGCGCTGTTCGCGCTGAACTTTCTTGGCGTGACGCTTAACAGCGGCTGCTGCTTTGCGCTTACGCTCAGAAGTTGGCTTCTCGTAAAATTCGCGGCTACGAACTTCAGCCAGTACACCGGCTTTTTCGCAGGAGCGCTTGAAACGACGCAGAGCTACGTCGAAGGGTTCGTTCTCTTTAACTTTGACGGCTGGCATCCAGAGCTACCTTCATTCATTACCGGGGTCAACATCCTCGCGGCAAAAGAGCACTTGAAGACGTCGGTTTTTAAGGGTTGCGGATGTTAACCCCTCATCGCTCGGAATGCAAAGCCTCTGATCGAAAACCGCTAGTCGGGGCATCGCATGGCGACTATTATGCGCGCCTTCGAATTCAGCCTAAACAAGGCGCAAACCCATGCTAGTACTGGGATTAGAAACCTCCTGCGACGAAACCGGCGTCGCATTATACGACAGTGAACGCGGCCTGCTGGCCGACGCGCTGTTCAGCCAGATCGACCTGCACCGCGTCTATGGCGGCGTGGTGCCGGAGCTGGCCTCGCGTGACCATGTCAAACGCATGCTGCCCTTGATTCGTCAGGTGTTGGCCGAGGCTGACTGCGTGCCGACCGAGATTGATGCGATCGCCTACACCGCGGGCCCGGGCCTGGTCGGGGCGTTGCTGGTGGGTGCCTCGTGCGCTCAGGCGCTGGCGTTTGCCTGGGGCATTCCCGCACTCGGTGTGCACCATATGGAAGGCCACTTGCTGGCGCCTATGCTGGAGCCAAAACCGCCGGAATTCCCGTTCGTCGCTTTGTTGGTTTCCGGGGGGCATACGCAGCTGGTTCAAGTCGATGGCATTGGCCAATACAGCCTGCTCGGCGAGACCCTCGACGATGCCGCCGGCGAAGCGTTCGACAAAACCGCGAAAATGATGGGCCTCAATTATCCGGGCGGGCCGGAAATCGCCAAGCTGGCCGAGAAGGGCGTCGTAGGACGTTTCACCTTCCCGCGTCCGATGTGTGATCGCCCGGGCCTGGATTTCAGCTTCAGCGGCTTGAAGACCTTTGCCCTCAACACCTGGCAGCAATGCGTCAACGCCGGGGACGACAGCGAGCAAGCCCGTTGCGACATCGCGCTGGCGTTCCAGCAGGCCGTGGTGGAGACTTTGACCATCAAGTGCAAGCGCGCCCTGAAACACGCGGGCATGAAGCGTCTGGTGATCGCTGGCGGCGTCAGCGCCAACAAGGCCTTGCGCGCTTCGCTGGAAAAGATGCTCGGCGACATGCAGGGCGATGTGTTCTACGCCCGCCCGGAGTTCTGCACCGACAATGGCGCGATGATCGCGTTTGCCGGTTGTCAGCGTTTGCAGGCCGGTCAGCAGGAAAGTCTGGCGATCAGCGTGCAGGCGCGCTGGCCGATGGAGCAGTTGTCGGCACTGTGATTGGCGGTGCGATTGGCGGTGTGGCTGAGCGGTATTTAAAAATGCCGTTCGCGCCCGGCAAACAGGTCGCGTAGATTGCCGCGGTGGCGCCAGACGATCAGCAATGTCAACGCGCTCATCGGCAGCAGCGCTTCCGGTTCTTGCCACGCGAGTAAGGGCAAGGTCAGGGGCGTGGCGATCAACGCCGCCAGCGAGCTGGTACGGGTCAGGTAGAACGTCAGCAGCCAGGCGCACACCGCCAGCAGCGCGGCGGGTGGATACAGGCCCAACAGCATGCCGGCGGCCGTGGCGACGCCTTTGCCGCCGCGAAAACGGAAATACAGCGGGAACAGGTGACCGATCACGGCGCACACGCCGATCCAGGCCTGATCCTGCAACGAAAGGCCAGCGGCCGCTGCGATCAGCACCGGTACCAGGCCTTTGCACAGATCACCGAGCAGGGTCAGGATCGCCAGTTTGCGACCGACCAGGCGCAGCATGTTGGTGGCGCCGGCATTACCCGAGCCACTCATTCGCGGATCCGGGTTTCCGGTCAGGCGGCTGAGCAAAATGGCGAAGGACAGAGAGCCGAGCAGGTAGGCGAGAGTCGCCAGTAACCAAAACATGCTAACTATTCCGGGCGAGGACGCCCTGATTCTAACGGCGCATTGCGCCCTTGTCGTGCAGCGGAGAAAAGTGCTTGGACAGAGTGTTTATCGAGGGCCTGGAAGTCGACACCGTGATCGGTGCTTACGACTGGGAGCGCGGCATTCGACAGTGCCTGCGTCTTGATCTGAGCTTCGCCTGGGACAATCGCCCGGCCGCCGCCGGTGACGACCTGACCCTGGCGCTCGATTACGCCAGCGTTTCCACGCGCATCCAGGCGTTTGCCGAGCAATCCCAATATCAACTGGTCGAGACCTTTGCCGAGCGCTTGGTCGAAGTGCTGATGGCCGAATTCAAGATCACCTGGGTTCGTCTGAAACTGACCAAGCCGGGCGCCGTGCCGGCCGCCAAGGGTGGCGTGGGTGTGGAGATCGAGCGCGGATGTCGCTGACTCAGGTGTACCTCGGGCTCGGTAGCAATATCGAGCGCGAAACCCATTTGCGCGCCGGGCTCGACGCTTTGGCGACGTTTCTGGTGGATATCCGCTGTTCGGCGGTGTTCGAGAGTCAGCCGGTGGGGATCAAGAGCGGGCCTTTCTTCAACTTCGTGGTCTCGGCGTTTACCGATCTGCCCTTGATGGAGCTGGATCGGCGCCTGAAATTCATCGAAGCCGATAACGGTCGCTATGCGCCGGATCGCAAGGGGCTGCCGCTGGATATCGACGTGCTGTTATACGGCGATCTGACCGGTAACTTCGACGGCTTGATTCTGCCGCGTGCCGAAATCCTGAAAAACGCCTTTGTGCTGTGGCCGCTGTCGCTGATTGCGCCGGATCGGGTGCATCCAGGTGTGGGGAAAAGTTTCGCGACGTTGTGGGCCGAGGCGCAGATTGATCAGGTGTTGGCGCCGGTGGGGTTTGAATGGCGAGACGAGCAGCTCACGCCTTCGGATTTGCGTTGATCTGACGGACGCCTTCGCGAGCAAGCCCGCTCCCACAGGGGGAATGCACTCCAAATGTGGGAGCGGGCTTGCTCGCGAAGCTTTTCAGGCTGACGCCTCGTCTTTGTAGGCTTTTAGCGCCTTCAGTCGTTCTCGCTTCAGCGCTTCGCCCAGTTCCGGGCCTTTGAATCCCTTCTCCAGCAACGGCTGCACCGCGACTTCCCGCGCAGCCTGGGCAGCGCCGCGTAAATAATCGCCCTGTGGATAACTTCTCTGCTCCAGCCCTTTACGGCCTCGGGCGTCCATTTCGCATGCGCCGATAAACTCTTCAAACCGCTGCGGTCGTCGATACACATCAAAGCTCTGCAACAGCTCCAGCAATGTTGAGGCCTTCAATTCCAGCGCCCGGTGACAGTGGGTGTGGTACTTGCCGACAAGCAAGGCCAACTCCTGACAATCCTTCGGTGCCTTGAAGCGTTCGTTCACCGCTTTGATCAGCTTCAACCCAGTGTGTTCATGGGCGATATGTCGTGGCCACTCTTCTTCCGGCGTCAGGCCTTTGCCGAGGTCATGCAGCAGGCAAGCCCAGCGTACCGTCAGCGGTTGTTTGTGCAGCGCTGATTGCTCCAGAACGCTGAGAGTGTGCAGGCCGGTGTCGATTTCCGGGTGATGCACTTCCGGTTGTGGCACGCCAAACAGCGCGTCGACTTCCGGCATCAGTTCTTTCAGTGCGCCGCAATCGCGCAGCACCTGGATGAATACCTGCGGCTGATCTTCCATCAGTGCGCGGGAGATTTCTTTCCAGCTGCGTTCGGCGGTCAGCGCCTGCAGTTCGCCGGACTCGCTGAGCTGGCGCATCAGTTCCAGTGTTTCTGGTGCGACAGTGAAGCCAAGACTGGCATAACGGGCAGCAAAGCGCGCAACGCGCAGCACGCGGAGCGGATCTTCGGCGAATGCGGGGGAAACGTGGCGCAGGATCCGCGCTTCGAGGTCGCGTTGCCCATGATATGGATCGGTGAGATTTTGCTGGTCGTCCTCGGCCATTGCATTGATGGTCAGGTCGCGGCGGATCAGGTCTTCTTCCAGAGTGACTTCGGGGCTTGCGTGAAAAGTGAACCCGCCATAACCGCGACCGCTTTTGCGTTCGGTGCGGGCAAGGGCGTATTCCTCGCCGGTTTTCGGGTGAAGGAATACCGGAAAATCCGCACCCACGGGGCGAAAGCCCTGGGCGAGCATTTCCTCAGTGGTCGCGCCCACCACCACCCGATCAACGTCGGTGACCGGTATACCCAGCAAGCGATCGCGTACCGCACCGCCAACCTTGAAAATCTGCATAAAAAACCTCCGTTAGCCCGACAGGATAACCCTTGTGTCGGACTTTCGGAGGTCAGAACCGCATCTAGAGATGAATCACGGCCAGGTCGAGTCGACCGTAATCACCCTCGCTGTGTTCACTTCGCGGCGGTACGTGGTGAGTTTTCATGATCTGGTCGCCCTGCAGGGTTTCCAGGTGAATGTCGAAGCCCCACAACCGGTGCAGATGTTTCAGTACCTCGTCGGTGGAGTCGCCCAAGGGTTTGCGGTCATGTTGCTGGTGACGCAGGGTCAGCGAGCGGTCGCCGCGGCGGTCGATGCTGTAGATCTGCACGTTCGGTTCGCGGTTACCGAGGTTGTACTGCGCGGCCAGGGTTTCGCGGATGATCCGGTAACCGGTTTCGTCGTGGATCGCCGGGACCAGCAAATCGTCCTTCTGGTCGTCATCGAGGATGCTGAAGAGCTTCAGGTCGCGGATCACTTTCGGTGACAGGTACTGGAGGATGAAGCTCTCATCCTTGAAACTGCTCATGGCGAATTTGATGCTCGACAGCCAGTCGGAACCGGCGATGTCCGGAAACCAGCGCCGGTCTTCCTCGGTGGGGTTTTCGCACATGCGGCGGATGTCGCGATACATCGCAAAACCCAATGCGTAGGGGTTGATCCCGTTGTAGTAAGGGCTGTCGAAGCCTGGCTGGAACACCACGCTGGTGTGCGAGGTGAGGAATTCCATCATGAACCCGTCAGTCACCAGGCCCTCGTCGTACAGGTCGTTCATCAGGGTGTAGTGCCAGAAGGTGGCCCAGCCCTCGTTCATCACCTGAGTCTGACGCTGTGGATAAAAATACTGGGCGATCTTGCGCACGATCCGCACGATCTCCCGTTGCCACGGCTCCAGCAACGGCGCGTGCTTCTCGATGAAATACAGGATGTTTTCCTGCGGCTCGGCCGGGAACCGGGCGTTGTCCTTGTCGCTGTACTTGTCCGCGCCTTTGGGGATGGTGCGCCACAGATCGTTGATCTGCTTCTGCAAGTGCTCTTCGCGATCCTTCTGCCGCCGGCGTTCTTCCTCGGCGGAAATCGGGTAGGGACGCTTGTAGCGATCGACCCCGTAATTCATCAGCGCATGGCAGGAGTCGAGCAGGTCCTCCACCGCATCGATACCGTGGCGCTCCTCGCATTGCATGATGTACTGCTTGGCGAACACCAGGTAATCGATGATCGAACTGGCATCGGTCCAGGTGCGGAACAGGTAATTGCCCTTGAAGAAACTGTTATGGCCATAGCACGCGTGTGCCACCACCAGCGCCTGCATGCAGATGGTGTTTTCTTCCATCAGATAGGCAATGCACGGATCCGAGTTGATCACGATCTCGTAGGCCAGCCCCATCTGGCCGCGGCTGTAGGATTTCTCGGTGCTGAGGAAGTGTTTGCCGTAGGACCAGTGGTGATAGCCCAGTGGCATGCCGACCGAGGCATAGGCGTCCATCATCTGTTCGGCGGTGATCACTTCGATCTGGTTGGGATAGGTGTCCAGGGCATAGCCGGCCGCAATCCGGGCGATTTCGCGGTCGTAGGCCTGGATCAGCTCGAACGTCCATTCGGAGCCGGTGGAAATGGGTTGGCGTTTCTGCTCTTTGGCGGTCATGTCACTAACCTGCGCTGGAAGAGTTCACGGAAGACCGGATAGATATCCCCGGCCGAGACCAGTTGCTGCTGGGCAAACGTGTCGGAAAAGGCTTCGGCGATGCGTTCGTATTCGTACCAGAGGGCCTGGTGTTCGCGCGGGGTGATCTCCACATAAGTGTAGTACTGCACAAACGGCATGATCTGATTGATCAGGATGTCGCGGCAGATCGGCGAGTCATCGTTCCAGTTGTCGCCGTCGGAAGCCTGCGCGGCGTAGATGTTCCATTCGTTGCTCGGGTAGCGCTCGGCCATGATCTCCTGCATCAGCTTCAGGGCGCTGGAGACGATGGTGCCGCCGGTTTCCCGCGAGTAGAAGAACTCTTCCTCGTCCACTTCCCGGGCGCTGGTGTGATGGCGGATGAACACTACGTCGATCTTGTCGTAGTTCCGCTTGAGGAACAGGTACAGCAGGATGAAAAAGCGTTTGGCGATGTCCTTGGTCGCCTGGGTCATCGAGCCGGACACGTCCATCAGGCAGAACATCACCGCTTTCGAGCTGGGGTTGGGTTGCTTGATCAGCAGGTTGTATTTCAAGTCGAAAGTATCGAGGAACGGCACGCGGTGAATGCGCGCGCTGAGTTTCTCGATTTCCGCTTCGAGTTCCTGAATATCGCCGAAGTTGTCCGGCTCTTCGCGCTTTAATCGCGCCAGTTCCTCTTTGGCCTCGCGCAGTTTGGCACGGCTGCTGCCGGACAGCGCAATGCGCCGGGCGTGGGCCGAGCGCAGGGTGCGGATGATATTGATCCGCGACGGGTTGCCTTCGTTACTGATCCCCGCGCGCACGGTCTTGAAGGTGTCGGTACCACTGAGGTTGCGCTTGACCAGATTCGGCAGTTCAAGGTCCTCGAACATGAACTCGAGGAATTCTTCCTGGGTGATCTGGAAAACGAATTCGTCCATGCCCTCGCCGGAATTGCCAGCCTTGCCGGGACCGCGTCCACCGCCGCCCCCCGGAGGCCTGGCGATGTGTTCGCCGGCAGTGAATTCCTTGTTGCCGGGATGAACCACGGTCTGCTTGCCGCCGCGACCGTGGTGAAGCACCGGTTCGTCGATATCGCGACCGGGAATGCTGATCTGTTCGCCGTGTTCCATGTCAGTGATGGAACGGCGGCTGACTGCCTCTTCGACAGCCTTCTTGATGTGATCACGGTAACGCCGCAGGAAGCGCTGGCGGTTCACCGTGCTCTTGTTCTTGCCATTGAGACGTCGGTCGATCACATAGCTCATACGTGGCCCTCCGGGCAGCTTCAAGTTGTGAGCTGCGAGCCGCAAGTAGAAGCACAGCGTTCACATGCTTTTTTCTTGCAGCTCGTAGCTTGAAGCTTGTAGCTGTTTTACTGCGATTTCCGGACCCGTAGGTACCATTCGGACAGAAGTCTTACCTGTTTGTCGGTGTAGCCGCGTTCGACCATTCGAGTAACGAAGTCGTTGTGTTTCTGTTGATCCTCTTTGCTCGCCTTGGCATTGAAGCTGATGACTGGCAGCAGGTCTTCGGTGTTCGAGAACATTTTCTTCTCGATGACCACCCGCAGTTTCTCGTAGCTGAGCCAGGTCGGGTTCTTGCCGTTGTTGTTGGCTCGGGCGCGCAACACGAAGTTGACGATTTCGTTGCGGAAATCCTTCGGATTGCTGATGCCCGCCGGTTTCTCGATTTTCTCCAGTTCTTCGTTCAGGGCGACACGGTTGAGAATCTCGCCGGTTTCCGGATCGCGGTATTCCTGATCCTGGATCCAGAAGTCCGCATACAGCACATAGCGGTCGAAGATGTTCTGCCCGTACTCGCTGTAAGACTCCAGATAAGCGGTCTGGATCTCCTTGCCGATGAATTCGATATAACGCGGCGCCAGGTATTCCTTGAGGTAGCGCAGGTAGCGTTCGCGGGTCTCGGCCTGGAACTGTTCCTGCTCGATCTGTTGTTCCAGTACATACAACAGGTGCACCGGGTTGGCGGCGATTTCATGCGGATCGAAGTTGAACACCTTGGACAGAATCTTGAACGCGAAGCGGGTCGAGAGACCGTTCATGCCTTCGTCGACGCCCGCCGAATCGCGGTATTCCTGGATCGACTTGGCCTTCGGATCGGTATCCTTGAGATTTTCCCCGTCGTAGACGCGCATCTTCGAGTAGATGTTGGAGTTTTCCGGTTCCTTGAGGCGCGACAGCACGGTGAACTGCGCCAGCATCTTCAGGGTGTCGGGGGCGCAGTGTGCTTTGGCCAGCGAACTGTTGAACAGCAATTTGTCGTAAATCTTCACCTCGTCACTGACCCGCAGGCAGTACGGCACTTTGACGATGTAGATCCGGTCGATGAACGCTTCGTTGTTCTTGTTGTTGCGGAAGGTGTGCCACTCCGATTCGTTGGAGTGCGCGAGCAGGATCCCGGTGAACGGAATCGCCCCCAGCCCTTCGGTACTGTTGTAGTTGCCTTCCTGCGTGGCGGTCAGCAATGGGTGCAGCACCTTGATCGGTGCCTTGAACATTTCGACGAATTCCATCAGGCCCTGGTTGGCCCGGCACAGCGCACCGGAGTAGCTGTAGGCGTCGGCGTCGTTCTGTGGGTATTCCTCGAGTTTGCGGATGTCGACCTTACCGACCAGCGCCGAGATGTCCTGGTTGTTCTCGTCACCCGGTTCGGTCTTGGCCACGGCGATCTGGTTGAGGATCGACGGATACAGTTTGACCACACGGAACTGGCTGATGTCGCCACCGAATTCGGCCAGGCGTTTGGTCGCCCACGGCGACATGATGGTGTTCAGGTAGCGCCGCGGGATGCCGAAGTCTTCCTCGAGGATCGCGCCATCTTCGGTGGCGTTGAACAGACCCAGCGGGGATTCGAATACCGGCGAGCCCTTGATCGCGTAGAAGGGCACTTTTTCCATCAGCTGTTTCAGCTTCTCGGCCAGGGACGATTTACCGCCACCGACGGGGCCGAGCAGGTAGAGGATCTGTTTCTTCTCTTCCAGGCCTTGGGCGGCATGGCGGAAATACGAGACGATCTGGTCGATGCATTCTTCCATCCCGTGGAAGTCTTCAAAGGCCGGATAGCGACGAA
Source organism: Pseudomonas sp. S150 (assembly GCF_004526365.1). Classification (NCBI taxonomy): domain Bacteria; kingdom Pseudomonadati; phylum Pseudomonadota; class Gammaproteobacteria; order Pseudomonadales; family Pseudomonadaceae; genus Pseudomonas; species Pseudomonas sp. S150. The sequence goes on along the minus strand of NZ_CP038207.1, from coordinate 6,159,042 downwards.
TCACCTTGTTGGAGAAGATCCGCGACAGCCGCGAGTTGGTCGACGTGTCGAGCAGCTCGGGTTCGCCGATGGCCATCAATAGACGCTCGGCGGCGGAAACGTAAGCGCTGCGGTCCTTTTTGCACAGCTCCAGGTACTCCTGCAGCGAGAGTTCTTCCTGGCGTGTGGACTCGAAGCGTTGTTGGAAGTGGCTAAAGATACTCATGACGTCACCTCGCTCGATACGTGGAGCCGACGCCGGATCACTCAGTCGATGCTGGCAAGCAGCCGTGGTGGCTGCCTGTTTACCCCCCAGAACACTTTCGCGGTCGACAACCTTGAAAGTCACTCCCGATGACCCGTGCGCCGGTGTACCGGCTCTCCCCTGTTTTGGATGGCCTGGGCTTAAGGATAGTTGGGAATTCGGGAGGTAAAGGCGAGATACGTAATTAGTTGTGGCAGACCGTTCGTCTGCCCCGCGCAGGCCCACGGCAGCCGGGGCCTGCACGTGACAAAAAAATTATTCGGCGGCGCCTTGCGCGGTTTCCGACGGATAAGTCGTACGCCACAACTCAAAGCCACCGTCCATGCTGTAGACGTCGGAGAAACCCTGACTGATCAGGTAGGCGGCCGCGCCCTGGCTGGAATTGCCGTGGTAGCAGACGACAACGGTCGGTGCATCGAGGTCGGCGCCTTGAATGAAGGCGTGCAGCGAGTGGTTGTCCAGATGCTTCGAACCGCTGATATGCAGGGCGGCAAAAGTTGCAGGATCACGGACATCGACCACGACTGCGCCTTGCTCACGCAGGGCATGGGCCTGTTCCGGGGGGATTCGTTTGAATTCGCTCATGGCGGGTTCCTGTAGCTCGGCAGAGTGCGCAGTCTAACGCGGGGCGCTGACTGGCGGAGTTTCGGGGATAAGTGGTGCGACTGATGGCGCAAGCCCGCCGTGTTCATCGCATTTGCATGACACGCGCTCGCCGCTGTCGACGTTCATCAGGGTCAGGCTGCCGCCCCAGACACAACCGGTGTCCAGTGCCGAGATGCCCGGTTCACGGACATCGCCTTCCAGCGCGGCCCAGTGGCCGAAAATGATGCGCAGACCGCGGGTCTTGCGCTCTTTGTGCTGGAACCATGGCTTATAGCCCGGCGGGGCAGTATCCAGGCCTTCCTTGCTCTTGAGGTCGAGCTTGCCCTCGGCGGTGCAGAAGCGCATGCGGGTGAAATAGTTAGTGATGACGCGCAGGCGGGTCACGCCCGTGAGCTCGCTGTCCCATTTTGCCGGCTCATTGCCGTACATGCCGTCCAGGTAAAGCGGAAACAGGTTGTCGTCACGCAGTGCCGCTTCGGCCTCGGCCGCGTACTTCAGGGCCTTGCGCAAGGACCACTGCGGTGGGATGCCTGCGTGCACCATGGCTACTTCGCGTTGTTCGTCGTAGTGCATGAGTTTCTGCTGGCGCAGCCACTCGAGCAGATCGGCTGCGTCGGGGGCTTCAATGATCTCGCGCAGGGTATCGGACTTCTTCAGGCGCTCAATGTTGTTGGCCGCAGCGAGCAGGTGCAGGTCATGGTTACCCAGTACGCAAACCAGCGAATCGCGCATGCCGTAGAGAAAACGCAGGGTCTCCAGCGATTGCGGGCCGCGGTTGACCAGGTCGCCGACCAGCCACAGCCGATCGAGCTTCGGGTCGAAAGCCACTTGCTTGAGCAGACATTTGAGCGGTTCGAGGCAGCCTTGCAGGTCGCCGACGGCGTACGTCGTCATCAGTGCAAGGCTCCGGGTACAGCGAGGCGGAAAGGCTTGATGATCGCGTCGAAATGCTTGCCGTCGTCGGCGACCATTTCATAAGAGCCCTGCATGGTGCCGACCTTGGTGGTCATCACTGTGCCGCTGCTGTAAGTGTGGCTCTTGCCTGTGTCGATCAGCGGTTGCTGGCCGACGACACCGGCGCCGCGCACTTCTTCGACATGCCCGTCACCGTCGGTGATCACCCAATGCCGCGACAACAGCTTGGCCGGGAGCGCGCCATTGTTTTGCACGGTGATGGTGTAGGCGAAGGCGAAGCGGTTGTGCTCGGGTTGCGATTGGTCTGCCAGGTAGCGGGTAACGACACTGACGTCGACCTGATAACGAGAATCGGACATGCAAAAGGGCCTTAAGCAAAGCGGAACGCGAGGCGTAGCTGATGGGGAATCAGTCTAGGCAAGTATCGGGCAGTAAACCAGAGTGGCGTCCTGCCCGATAGCGTACATCGCCAGTCAGTCGGCGGCGGGGGCGGCAGGAACCTGCTCGGCGAGCTTGTCGGCCAGGCGCACGAATGCGGCCAGGTCCAGTTGCTCGGGGCGCAGGCTGCCATCGACACCGGCGGCTTCGATCTCGGCAGCGGTCATCAATTGCTTGAGGGTGTTGCGCAGGGTCTTGCGACGCTGGTTGAAGGCTTCGCGAACGACACGCTCGAGCAGGCGATGATCCTTGGCCGGGTGCGGCAGTACCGCATGCGGCACCAGGCGGACGATGGCCGAGTCGACCTTTGGCGGCGGGTTGAAAGCGCCCGGGCCGACGTTGAACAGGTGTTCCACACGGCAGTGATACTGAACCATGATCGACAGACGACCCCAGTCCCCGCCACCCGGGCCTGCGGCCAGGCGCTCGACCACTTCCTTCTGCAGCATGAAGTGCATGTCGCGAATGATGCCGGCGTTGTTCAGCAGGTGGAAAATCAGCGGTGTGGAGATGTTGTACGGCAGGTTGCCGACCACGCGCAGGCTGTTCGGCGCAGCGTTGAGGGTGTTGAAGTCGAACTTCAGCGCATCGCCCTGATGCAGGTTGAAGTTGCTCTTGCCGGCAAACTGCTGGTTGAGGATCGGGATCAGGTCCTTGTCCAGTTCCACCACGTCGAGCTGCGCACCGGAGTTGAGCAGGCCAGCGGTCAGCGCGCCCTGGCCCGGGCCGATTTCCAGCATGCGGTCGCCGGATTTGGCGCTGATGGAGCGCAGGATGCGGTCGATGACGCCGGCATCGTGCAGGAAGTTCTGGCCAAAGCGTTTGCGCGCCTTGTGTTGGTATTGCTCGGTCATAAACGGGTCTCGGCCATCTGGTAGGCGGTTTCCAGGGCGACCTGCAGGCTGCCGGTGTCGATCTTGCCGCTGCCGGCCAGATCCAGGGCGGTGCCGTGATCGACCGAGGTGCGGATGATCGGCAGGCCAAGGGTAATGTTGACTGCGGCGCCGAAGCCTTTGTACTTCAGCACGGGCAGGCCCTGGTCGTGGTACATCGCCAGCACTGCGTCGCAGTGCTCCAGATATTTGGGGGTAAACAGAGTGTCGGCAGGCAGCGGGCCACGAAGGTCCATGCCCTCGCCGCGCAGGCGCTCTAAGGTAGGTTCGATGATGTCGATTTCTTCATGGCCCAGGTGTCCGCCTTCACCGGCGTGCGGGTTGAGCCCGCAGACCAGGATGCGTGGCCGGGCGATGCCGAATTTGTCTTGCAGCTCGGCGTGCAGAATCCGCGTGACCCGTTCCAGCCGTTCCGGCGTGATCGCATCGGCGATCTCGCGCAGGGGCAGGTGAGTGGTGACCAGTGCCACGCGCAAGCCGCGGGTGGCGAGCATCATGACCACTTGTGCGGTATGAGTCAGGTCAGCGAGAAATTCTGTGTGCCCGGAGAACGGGATGCCGGATTCATTGATCACGCCTTTATGTACAGGGGCGGTGATCATCCCGGCGAAGTCGCCGTTCAGGCAGCCGTTGCCGGCGCGGGTCAGGGTTTCCAGAACGAAGGCAGCGTTGGCCTTGTCCAGTTGCCCGGCAACCACGGGAGCGCTCAGCGGAGTGTCCCAGACGTACAGGCTACCGGCGGGTGCCGGCATATCCGGCCATTGGCCGGGTGCCACCTCCCGCAAAGAGACGGCCAGCCCCAGCTGCGCGGCCCGCTCGGTGAGCAGGTCGCGGCTGGTGATGGCAATCAGGGGGTGTGGCTGGGCTTGCGAGGCGAGCAGCAGGCACAGGTCGGGACCGATGCCGGCTGGTTCGCCGGGTGTCAGCGCGAAACGCTTGGGTTTCACTGCGCTGCCTGGTCTGCACCAGGGAGTTTGATTTCTACGTAGGCTTCTTCACGAATCTGACGCAGCCAGTTCTGCAGCTCTTCATCGTACTTTTTGTTACGCAGAACGGTCATCGCTTGTTGCTCGCGGGCCTGTGCGGTGCTGTCGGTGGCGCGGCGGCCAAGGACTTCCAGTACGTGCCAGCCGTACTGGGTCTGGAACGGCTTGGACAGCTGACCTTGTGGGGTCTTGGCCATCACTTCGCGGAATTCCGGTACCAGTGCGTTCGGGTCGATCCAGTTCAGGTCGCCACCGTTGAGTGCCGAACCCGGGTCTTCGGAGTAGTTCTTCGCCAGTTCAGCGAAGTCTTCACCGGCCAGGATGCGCTCGTACAGCGACTGCACCAGGGCCTTGGTCTTGGCTTCGTCACGGATCGGGCTTGGCTTGACCAGGATGTGGCGCACATGCACCTCATCACGCATCTGCGCTTCGCCACCACGTTTGGCCAGCAACTTGAGGATGATGAAACCACCCGGGGTACGTGCAGGCTGAGTGATGTCGCCAACGGCCATGCTGCTCAGCTCACGATCGAACGGCGGTGGCAGTTGCGCAGCTTTACGCCAGCCCATGTCGCCGCCTTCCAGGGCGTTGTCGCTGCCGGATTTGGCAACGGCCATCTGACCGAAGTCAGCGCCTTGCTTGAGCTTCTGGTAAACGTCCATCGCCTGACGGTAAGCGCTCTGAATCGCATCAGAGTTGGCGCTTTCCGGCGTCGGGATCAGGATGTTGGCCAGGTGCAATTCTTCGGACAGCTGCATCTTGCCCAGGTCGGAGGCGAGGAAGTTCTTCACTTCCTGCTCGGAGACCTGGATGCGCTCTGCCACACGACGCTGACGCACACGGCTGATGATCATCTCGCGCTTGATCTGGTCACGGGCGTCGTCATAGGACAAACCGTCGTGTGCCAGGGCGGCGCGGAATTGATCCACGGTCATGTTGTTGCGCTGGGCAATCGTACCGACCGCCTGGTTCAGTTCTTCATCGGTAATGCGGATGCCGGAACGCTCGCCGATCTGCAGTTGCAGGTTTTCGACGATCAGGCGCTCGAGCACCTGCTGATCCAGCACGCCGGGCGGCGGCATGCCGCCGCCACGCTTGGCGATGGTCTGCTGAACTTCGTGGACGCGCTGGTCCAGTTGGCTCTGCATGACCACGTCGTTATCAACGATCGCGACCACTTTATCGATGGACTGTACTGCGGCGTTGGCCGCAGTACCCAGGAACAGCGCGCCCAGCAGCAGCGGGCGCAGAGAATCAGAAAGCTTGGTCTTCACGTTGACGATAACCTTGGATGCCTTTGTCGAGGAAGCTCTCTACCTTGGCGCCAGTCAGGCCGCCGAGTCCCTTCAGAACAATTTGGAGGAAGACGCCGTGGTCGCCTTTTTCGTTTTGCGGAGCTTCCTGACTGAATTCGTCGTAGGAAACCCAGTAACGGTTGATCAGGCGCAGTTTCCAGCAGCAGTTGTCGTATTCGAAACCACCGAAGGCTTCCAGCGTACGGTTGCGGTTGTAGTCGTACTGCCAGCGGCTGATCGCGCTCCACTGCGGAACGATCGGCCAGATGACCGAGAAGTCATGCTGCTGGATCTTGTAGTAGTCCTTCACGTAGCCAGGTTGGCCCGGCGTGCCGTAGTCGCCGCCGCCCACAGCCCACTTGCCGGTGTTCTGGTCGTAACGGATCTGGTCGTTGCGATAGCGATAACCGACGTTGACCACCTTGTTCGGGTTGTCTTCAGGCTGGTAATGGAACATCGCGCTGCCGGAACGCGGGCTGCGGCTGTCCGGATCCCAGTTGTAGTCGGCCGTGGTGCGCCAATCGCGGTTCCAGCGGTATTCGTATTCCAGCGCGTATGGCGATACGTCGGACTGGGCATCTTTACGGTCGTTGAACGCGATGCCTGGCAGTTGAACTTCGCGATCCTTGAAGTAGTAAGCCTGGCCTACGCTGATGCGCTGACGCTCGAAACCGTTGTCTTCGATCCAGCGGCTGGTCACGCCCAGCGACAGCTTGTTCTCGTCGCCGACACGGTCGGAGCCAGAGAAGCGGTTGTCACGGAACAGTGACGCGTAGTTGAAGGTGTATTCACTGGTGTCGAATACCGGAATGTCTTCCTGATCAACCTTGGGTACATACAGGTAGAACAGACGCGGTTCCAGAGTCTGGCGATAGTTCTTGCCGAAGTACGACGTGTTGCGGTCGAAGTACAGGCCGCTGTCGACGCTGGCGATCGGTACGCCACGGTTCTGGTTGCTGTCAAACTTGCCATTGAGCTTCTGCTGCTCAGGAGTCATCGCATCGATCTGCGACTTACCGGTGCCGTCCAGATCCAACTGGTATTGGGTGTACTGGTACTTGAGCGATGGCTTCAGGAAGCCATAGGTCCAGTTCATCGGCAGGCTGACACAAGGCTTCAGGTTCAGACGGTCGCCGTTGGCGCGGGCCAGGCCAGTAACGTTATTGTCGAGGCGTGGTTCGACAGTAGTCCCGTCTTCGTTGGTGAACGTGCCATTTTTCAGATCACGATCAAACCGCACAATCTCGGTCTCGTAATCGAAATTCAACCCTTCCGGGTGATACGGAAGTTGACCATTGAAGGTGATCTGCGGCAGACGGTCATACGGAGTGATGTTCGATACGGTCGCCAGCTGGTAAGCCTGAGCGTTCAACCGCGCGGTATAGCTGTCGCCACGATAGGTGACCGAACCTTGCTGGTTCACGAAGTCAGCACTCTTCACACCGATCTGATCAGTGGTCAGGTCCTGGAAGTAGTACGGATCGCTGATCTTGGTGTAGTCGACCTGAGTCATCACGCGGGAGTCGAGACCACCCTTGTGCTGCCAGTTGTACATGTAGCGATTCTTTTCGTAGTCGGTCTGTTTGCTGCGATCGGTATCTTCGTCGTTCAGATACGCCGCACCGAACTGGCCTTCGCTGGACTTGGTCAGGTAACGGAATTCGCCTTCGACCAGCATGCCGCGTTTGCTCATGTAACGCGGGTACAACGTGGCATCGTAGTTCGGCGCCAGGTTGAAGTAGTACGGGGTCACCAGCATGAAGCCGGTATCGCTGCCGGTGCCGATGGTCGGCGGCAGGAAGCCCGATTGACGACGGTCGTCGATCGGGAAGTAGATGTACGGCGTGTACAGGATCGGAATGTCCTTGACCCACAGTGTCACGTTGGTCGCGGTACCGAAGCCGGTGGCAGGGTTCAGGGTGATGTTGTTGCCCTTGAGCTGCCAGGCGTTGCTGTTCGGTTCGCACGTGGTGTACGTGCCGTCCTTCAAGCGGATGATCGCGTTTTCGGCACGCTTGGCGTACAGCGCGTTACCGCGGATGCGCGATTTGTGCATCACGTATTCGGCGTTGTCGACCTTGGCTTCACCGGTGTCGAGCTGCACATCGGCATGGTCGCCGACGATCAGTGCGCCGTTGTCGCGAATGCGCACGTCGCCATTGAGTTCGGCGCGGCTCTCGGCCTGATACAGGCTGGCCTCGTCGGACTCGACCTGCATGCTGCCCTGACGCAGGACCACGTCGCCGGCCAGCGTACCCACCTGATCTTCGGTGTTGTAGCGCGAGGCCTTGGCGCCGATAAAGGTCGGTGCGTCACTTTTATTCGTCTTGTCATTCATGCCAGGACGAATCGGTTCGATATAGGAACCAGAGCAGTAAGGACCGGTCTCGGCCAATTGGGCGGCGGTGAGCTTCTCGCGCGGAACCCAGTCGAGGTGACTGTAGTCTTCGCTACGGGATTTCAGACCGCGGCCCTTGGCTTCGGTGACCAGCACAGGCTTGGCGCCGGTGTCGGATGTGGAACCGTTCTGGGTCGGGGCTTCGCCGGCGGCGCTGACAGCGCTGCCGTCATGCACCGGACGCGGCGGCAATGCAGCTGCCGGCGTCTTGGGCGCACACGCCCAGCCACCCGTTGCCGAGACGGCGCAGTCATACTGCTCGGCGGCAACAACGAATTGACTGGCCAGAGGTTGCATAGCCAGCAGACTGCCGGTTACCAACAACGGAAATTTTTTACGAAACGCGGGGGATTTCAATGCCATCTTATTAGTCCGGGCTTCCTGCGTGCCATCTGCCCGCGGTGTGGGCCGCACGCCTCTCGATGGTCTGAAAAAGATGCTGGATAATAAAGCATGACCCGCTTGACGGCTAGCGCCGTCGGAGACCCTTGCAATGCCTGACCAAGATGTACGCTTGCAACACCTGAAAGTTTGGCTCGATGAGCAGTTGGCAATCCTGTTTGCAGATCAGGGCTGGGGCGCCGTGCCCCCGGCCACGTTGACCGCGGCCAGCAGCGACGCGAGTTTCCGCCGGTATTTCCGCTGGGAAGGCGCGGGTCGCAGTTTCGTCGTGATGGACGCGCCACCGCCCCAGGAAAACTGCAAACCGTTCGTGGATATCGCCTTTTTGCTGGCGAAATCCGGAATTAACGTGCCGAAAATTTATGCAGAAGACCTCGAACGCGGATTTCTTTTGCTCAATGATCTGGGCAACAAGACCTATCTGGACGTAATCGACAGCGAAAATGCCGACGCTTTGTTCAGCGATGCCCTGCAGGCGCTGTTGGCTTTTCAGCAATTGCCGATGGTTGCACCGCTGCCGAGTTACGACGTGGCACTGCTGCGCCGCGAGCTGGAACTGTTCCCGGAGTGGTACGTGAAACGCGAACTCGGCATCGAGTTCGACGCGGCACAGCAGCAACAATGGCAAGCCGTCAGCGATCTGCTGATCGACAGTGCCCTGGCCCAGCCGAAATTGCTGGTGCACCGCGACTACATGCCGCGCAACCTGATGCTCAGCGAGCCGAATCCCGGCGTACTGGACTTTCAGGATGCGGTCTACGGCCCGGTCACCTACGACGTGACCTGCCTGTTCAAGGACGCCTTCCTCAGTTGGCCTGAAGAGCGCGTGCGTGGCTGGCTGGAAAGCTACTGGCAGCAAGCCTCGGCGCTGGACATCCCGGTGCAAGCGGATTTCGAAGACTTCCTGCGTGCCAGCGACCTGATGGGCGTACAACGCCACCTGAAAGTCATCGGCATCTTCGCCCGCATCTGCCATCGCGATGGCAAGCCGCGCTACCTGGCCGACGTGCCGCGTTTCTTCGCCTATATAGAAGCGGTGCTTGCGCGTCGTCCTGAACTGGCGGATCTGCAGGCGTTGCTCGCCAGTCTGCGTGGCGGAGCGACTGCATGAAGGCGATGATTCTGGCGGCAGGCAAGGGCGAGCGCATGCGCCCGCTGACCCTGACCACCCCCAAGCCGCTGGTGCGTGCCGGCGGCGTGCCGTTGATCGAATATCACCTGCGCGCGCTGGCGGCGGCTGGTTTCAGCGAGATCGTGATCAACCATGCCTGGCTCGGTCAGCAAATCGAAGATTACCTGGGCGACGGTTCGCAGTTCGGTGTGAGCATCCAGTACTCGCCGGAAGGTGAGCCGCTGGAAACCGGCGGCGGCATTTTCCGCGCCTTGCCGTTGCTCGGTGACGATGCGTTTCTGGTGGTCAACGGTGACATCTGGACCGATTACGACTTCAGCGTGCTGCATCAACCGATCAACGGTCTGGCACATCTCGTACTGGCGGACAACCCGGCTCATCATCCGACGGGCGATTTCACCCTGACTGACGGCCGGGTACAGGATGGCCAGCAAGGCGCGCAAACCCTGACCTACAGCGGCATCGCCGTGCTCCATCCGCAGTTGTTCGATGGCTGCGCGGACGGCGCATTCAAGCTCGCACCGTTGCTGCGCAAAGCCATGGCTGACGGACAGGTCAGCGGTGAGCGTCTGAAAGGTCACTGGGTGGATGTCGGTACGCATGAGCGTCTGGCCGAAGCTGAAGCATTGATAGAAGCGAGTCGTTGATATGTTGTGGCCAGGGACTCTGATTGGAGCCGGAGCGGGTTTTGCGATTGCCAGCATTCCGGGGGCCATGCTTGGGGCATTGTTGGGGCAGGCGCTGGATCGGCGCCTGCACCTGCAAAGCTGGGGGCACTTGCGGGAAAAGCTCGGCGGGCGGCCGATGTTGCGCAACGACGAATTGCTGTTCGTGTTGCTCGGGCGTCTGGCCAAAAGTGACGGGCGAGTGACGGACGGTCATATCCAGCAGGCGCGCCATGAAATGAACGCCCTGGAAATGAGCGAGCCGGCACGGCGGCGGGCGATTGCTGCGTTCAATCGCGGCAAGTCCGGCGGCGACCGCCTGCGCGGTTATCTGCGCCGCCTGAGTGCTCAGCCGCATGCCGCCGAGGGCGTGTTGCGCGCCTGCTGGCGGATGGTCTGGGCCGACGGTCGCGCGGGCGTGAGTGAGCGTGAATTGTTGGCGCAGTGGGGCAAGTGGCTGGGTTGGACAACCCACCAGATTCAGGCGCTGGCCAATGATTACGAGCCCAATAAACGGCCGATTGTCAGTGCGGCGGTGAGTTATCAGGAAGCGATGCGCCTGCTCGGGGTGTCGGCGACCAGCGAGCCGGCGCAGATCAAGCGCGCCTATCGCCGGCTGCTCAGTCGTCATCACCCGGACAAGATCGCCGGCAGCGGCGCGACGCCGGAGCAGGTGCGTGACGCGACCGAGAAAACCCGCGAGCTGCACAACGCGTTTACCCTGATTCGGGCGCGGCGGGATTTTCGCTGATCGTTAGAGGTGAGTTGTTGATGAGGGCCTCTTCGCGAGCAAGCCCGCTCCCACATTGATCGCATTCCTACAGATGGAATGCATTCAAATGTGGGAGCGGGCTTGCTCGCGAATGGGGCCACTCGATCTATCAGTCAGTCTTCTGCGGATTCAACCAGCCACGCACCCGCCGGAATATTTGTTCCTGCTCAGCCTTTTTATCCGGCAACGCCTTGAGCGCCACCTGGCTGAAGGTAGAAGTCTTCAGGCGCTTGCTGGCCTGCAGGCGCTCGAGCGCCGCGTTGCGATCCAGCGCCTTGTCCATGTAGAAAATGTCGGCGGTCGGCAACTTCAGGGTCGGTGTCAGCTCGGCCAATTGTGGCTTGGCCTTGCTCGGCGTTTGCGCATCGACCATCACCAGTTTCTCGACCTGGGAACTCTGCCGCTCGCTGAGAAAGCGCGCTGCCCAGTACGCGCCCGTGCCGTGACCGAGGACCACGACCCGGCGTGCGCTTTGCTGCTCGGCGTAGGCGATCGCCGCATCGATCCGCGCAAAGATCCGCTCGGCATCCGCCTTGGATTGTTCTTCAGTTGTTTCGGCGACCACCTGATCCGCCACTTCCGCTTCACCGCCCGCCGCCTGTTCGATCGGTTGCGCAGTGGTGGAATCCTTGCTGCCACTTTCCGGGGCTTTCGGCGCGGCGGCGGGCGCAATCACCCGCGGTGCAATGACATCGCTTTGCAGATCCGGCAGGGTGATACTCAGGCTGCTCCACTCGACATCGGGCAATTTGCTGCGCAGTGGGCCGATCACTTGCGGCCAGTCAGCGGTTTCGCCGGCGCCGGGGACGATAATCACCGCACCTTTGGGCTCGGCAGTGTTGGCCGGTTTCCACAGGGCGAGGAAAGTATCGGCGCCGGCCTGCAATTGCTGCTGTTCTTGTGCCGGGACTTTGCGTTCGAGTGCTGCGGCTTCTTCCTGACTACGCTCAAGCAGTGGCTGGCGTTCGGCCGGTTTTTCGGCGGCCGGTTGCTCGGCGGTGGAGGCGGGCGCCGGATCGGCGGCTTCGACGGAAAACGCACAAGGCAGGATCAGCGACAGGCACAATGCTGGCATTGCCAGGCGGTAGACAGAGGGCATCGGTTATTCCAGGCCAGAAAAGTATCCCGGCAGCCTAATGGGTTGGTCAGAATTTGTCAGTGTACGAGACTTCAATGATGCGTTTTTGCTGCCTGTGGGTTATCGGCTGGTTGTGTTTTCCCTTGATGGGCTGGGCGGCGTCTGCGCCGGCGGCGCACGCGGCGCTGTTGACGCCCGGCGAGCAGCAATGGCTGGCGCAGCACCGAGAGCTGCGCGTCGGTCTGGTGTTGCAGGCACCGTACGCGCAGTACGACCGGCGTCTGCAGCGCTTGTCCGGGGCCAATGTCGAATTGATGAAGTCACTGGCCAAAACCCTGAACGTCGAGCTGAGCTGGCGCAATTTTCAGGACCTGGCGCAACTGGAAGACGCCGCCCGCGAAGGCGAAATCGACATCGCCCCGGGCCTGACTCAGACCCCGGGTGCGCTGCGCCTGTGGCTGTTTTCCGATCCTTACATGCGTGTGCCGCAACTGGTGGTCAGCGACCAGAAGAGCGGCGGCGTGGTCGAGCTGGAAAAGCTCGACAGCCTGTCCCGCGTCGCGGTGCGCATGCCCAGCGTCACCGCCGATTATTTGCGCAGCAATTACCCGCACCTGAATCTGCAAGGCGTGCCGCTGGAGCGTCAGGCGCTGCAACTGTTGTTGACTCAACAAGCGTCCTACGCCGTGATAGATGAAGCACAACTTGGGCGGTTGTCCGCCGAACCCGAGTTCGCCGGGTTGGTGGTGGTCGGCGATATCGGCTTGCCGCAGCTGTTGCGGGTTGCCACGCGGCGCGACTGGCCGCAATTGGCCGGGATCATCGAAAGCGCCTTGCGAGCGATCCCGGCCAAGGATTTGGAGCGCCTGCACAACCAATGGCTGCAACCCAAGTACCCACGGCTGACGGAATCGCCGGGGTTCTGGCAGAACCTCAGTCTGCTGTTCGCGGTGTTGCTGCTCAGTTGCCTGGCCATCGTGGTCTGGCAACGACGCCAGCAACACAGCCTCGAACAGCGTCTGCTGGCTGCACGTGAAGACATCGCCCTGCGCGCGGCCAGCGAAGAAGCCTTGCGCCTGACCCAGTTTTCCATCGATCAAAGCACCGTCGGCATTCTCTGGGTCAACTGGGATAGCCATGTGCGCTATGCCAACCGCGCGGCGGAACACATGCTCGGTTATCCACAGGGCGCGCTGATCGAGCGGCCGCTGATCGACTTCGAACCCGGTCTGCACATGGATCGCTGGCTCAACCTGTGGAAACGCGCGCGGGCCAGTGAAGAAGGGCCGCTGAGCTTTGAAACCAGTTGCGTGCGCGCCGATGGCGGCATCCTGCCGGCGGACGTCTCGCTGAGTTTTCTGCGTTTTCGCGACAGCGAGTATCTGGTGGTTTATCTCACCGACGTCACCGAGCGCCGCCGCGCCCTGGCCGCGTTGCAGGAAAGTGAAGCGCGCCTGCAAGGCATCGCCGCCAACGTTCCGGGGCTGGTGTTCCGCCTGGAGCGGGCGCCGGTGACCGGTCAGATCGATTTCGCCTACATCAGCGAGGGCAGCGAGAGTCTGGTCGGCTACGCGCCAGCCGCCATCGCCCATCGCGACATGGGCTTGCGCAGTCTGGTGCACCCGGACGACAGGGCCAGTTATCACCAGACCCAGGATCAAGCGCTGGACACTGACAGTGACTGGTCGTGGCAGGGTCGCATCCTCACCCGTCAGGGCGAGCAGCGCTGGGCCGAGATCAAGGCAATCACCCGACAGCTGGAGGATGGCGCCTATGTCTGGGACGGCATCGTCTGGGACATCAGCGAAAGCAAGCGCATCGAGCTGGAGCTGGCCGCCTCCCGCGAGCAACTGCGCGAATTGTCGGCGCACCTGGAAAGCGTGCGCGAAGAAGAAAAGGCACGCATCGCCCGAGAAGTGCACGATGAGCTGGGGCAGATGCTCACGGTGCTGAAGCTGGAAACCTCGATGTGCGAACTGGCCTATGCGCAACTCGACCCGGGGCTCCACGAGCGCTTGAACAGCATGAAGCGCCTGATCGCCCAGTTGTTCCAGCTGGTGCGTGATGTGGCGACGGCGTTGCGCCCGCCGATTCTCGATGCCGGGATTGCTTCAGCGATCGAATGGCAGGCGCGGCGCTTCGAGGCGCGTACGCAGATTCCGTGTCTGGTGCAGGTGCCGGACAATCTGCCGGCGCTCAGCGATGCCAAGGCGATTGGCCTGTTCCGCATCCTGCAGGAGGCGCTGACCAACGTCATGCGCCATGCTCAGGCGCATACTGTGGAGCTGACACTGGCGCTGGAAGGCGATGAGTTGTGTCTGACGGTCAGCGACGATGGCGTAGGCTTTGTCGCTGCGGCGGATCGGCCGACGTCCTTTGGTTTGGTCGGTATGCGCGAGCGGGTTTTGATCATGGGCGGGCGGCTGGTACTGGAGAGTGAGCCGGGGAAGGGCACCAGTCTGCATGTGTGGGTGCCGGTGAATGAGGTTTGAAGGTTTGTGGTGTTTGCGCTGACGCTATCGCGAGCAGGCTCGCTCCCACAGGGTTTGGTGTGTACCTGAAATCTGGAGAAAAAATTTGATCCGTGTACTGGTAGCCGAAGACCACACCATCGTCCGTGAAGGCATCAAGCAATTGATCGGCCTGGCCAAGGATCTGCAAGTGGTGGGGGAAGCGAGCAATGGCGAGCAGTTGCTCGAAACCCTACGCAGCGTGCCGTGTGAAGTGGTGTTGCTGGACATCTCGATGCCTGGCGTCAATGGGTTGGAGGCGATTCCGCGGATTCGCGCGCTGAACAATCCACCCGCGATTCTGGTGCTGTCGATGCACGACGAGGCGCAAATGGCCGCCCGTGCGCTCAAGGTTGGCGCCGCCGGCTATGCGACCAAGGACAGCGATCCGGCGCTATTGCTGACGGCGATTCGCAAAGTGGCGGCCGGCGGGCGCTACATCGACCCGGAACTGGCCGACCGGATGGTCTTCGAAGTCGGCCTGACCGACACGCGTCCGTTGCATTCGCTGCTGTCCGAGCGTGAGTTCTCGGTGTTCGAGCGCCTGGCCCAGGGCGCCAACGTCAACGACATCGCCCAGCAACTGGCGCTGAGCAGCAAGACCATCAGCACCCACAAGGCGCGGCTGATGCAGAAGCTCAACATCACCTCGCTGGCCGAGCTGGTCAAATACGCGATGGAGCACAAACTCCTCTGAGAACACCGTATTTCTAATGTGGGAGCGGGCTTGCTCGCGAATGCGGTGGGTCATCCAATCATTCATTGACTGACATACCGCATTCGCGAGCAAGCCCGCTCCCACAGGGAATCTCCATCTGGCCTGCCATTGTGGGCATATCCATTAGCGACAGGCGCTTTTGCTTGTTCTTGCGGCTCGCAGCATGGCGCTCGTCGCTCGCTTGCCAAAATGCGCCATCCTTGTAGGGCAATCCCTACCCCCAACCTTCCATCCGGCTGAGGCGATTCTCTCCTGCGCCCCGATTTGCGTGGCTGGCGCCAGCCACTAGGCTTAATCCACAGCAGTTACCAATAACAAAGGTGTGGGTATGAGCCAGGTCGATTCAAACGCAGGGGCCAGTGACGTGCTGGTCAGCTTTCGTGGAGTGCAGAAGAGCTACGACGGCGAGAACCTGATCGTCAAAGACCTCAACCTGGACATTCGCAAAGGCGAGTTCCTGACCCTGCTCGGGCCGTCCGGCTCGGGCAAGACCACCAGTCTGATGATGCTCGCCGGGTTCGAAACCCCGACCGCTGGCGAA
Source organism: Pseudomonas sp. S150 (assembly GCF_004526365.1). NCBI lineage: Bacteria > Pseudomonadati > Pseudomonadota > Gammaproteobacteria > Pseudomonadales > Pseudomonadaceae > Pseudomonas > Pseudomonas sp. S150. The sequence goes on along the minus strand of NZ_CP038207.1, from coordinate 6,143,449 downwards.
ATCCTCCTGGCCGGCCGTGCAATCAACAACGTGCCGCCGCACAAGCGTGACATCGGCATGGTGTTCCAGAACTACGCGCTGTTCCCGCACATGACCGTGGCCGAGAACCTGGCCTTTCCGCTGACCGTACGTGGCCTGAACAAGAGCGACGTCAGCGACAAGGTCAAGAAGGTCCTGAGCATGGTCCAGCTTGACGCGTTCGCTTCGCGCTATCCGGCACAACTCTCCGGCGGTCAGCAGCAGCGTGTGGCGCTGGCGCGGGCGCTGGTGTTCGAACCGCAACTGGTGCTGATGGACGAACCGCTGGGCGCACTCGACAAGCAACTGCGCGAACACATGCAGATGGAGATCAAGCACCTGCACCAGCGCCTCGGCGTGACCGTGGTCTACGTGACCCACGACCAGGGTGAAGCGCTGACCATGTCCGACCGCGTCGCCGTGTTCCATCAGGGCGAGATCCAGCAGATCGCCCCGCCGCGTACCCTCTACGAAGAACCGAAAAACACTTTCGTCGCCAACTTCATCGGCGAGAACAACCGCCTCAACGGCCGACTGCTCAGCCAGAGCGGCGAGCGTTGCGTGGTCGAGTTGGGTCGCGGCGAGAAGGTCGAGGCGCTGGCGGTCAACGTCGGCCAGACCGGCGAACCGGTGACCCTGTCGATCCGTCCCGAGCGCGTCAGCCTCAACGGTTCGAGCGACCAATGCGTCAACCGCTTCTCAGGGAGGGTGGCGGAATTCATCTATCTGGGCGACCACGTCCGGGTGCGCCTGGAAGTCTGCGGCAAGACCGACTTCTTCGTGAAACAGCCGATTGCCGAGCTCGATCCAGCGCTCGCGGTCGGCGACGTGGTTCCGCTTGGCTGGCAGGTCGAGCACGTTCGCGCACTCGATCCTCTTCTAGAGGCGCACTAAGCGCCCCGGCAATACCAACACCAACCCTGCACGTGGAGAGAACAATAAATGTTGAGATCCCTGAAGTTCACCGCCCTGACCCTGGGCCTGATGGGTGCGGCCAGCGCTATGGCCGCCGGTCCCGATCTGACTGTGGTGTCGTTTGGCGGGGCGAACAAGGCGGCGCAAGTCAAAGCCTTCTACGCACCGTGGGAAGCGGCGGGCAACGGCAAGATCGTTGCCGGCGAGTACAACGGCGAAATGGCCAAGGTCAAAGCCATGGTCGACACCAAGAGCGTGTCGTGGGATCTGGTGGAAGTTGAATCGCCAGAGCTGTCCCGTGGTTGCGATGAAGACATGTTCGAACAGCTCGACCCGGCACTGTTCGGCAAGACCGAAGACTACGTCAAAGGTGCGATTCAGCCGTGCGGCGTGGGCTTCTTCGTCTGGTCGACCGTGCTCGCGTACAACGCCGACAAGCTGAAAACCGCGCCAACCAGTTGGGCCGATTTCTGGGACACCAAGAAATTCCCGGGCAAGCGTGGCCTGCGCAAAGGCGCCAAGTACACCCTGGAATTCGCGCTGATGGCCGACGGTGTTGCACCGAAGGACGTTTATAAAGAGCTGGCGAGCAAGGGAGGGCAGGATCGCGCGTTCAAGAAACTCGATGAACTCAAGCCGAGCATTCAGTGGTGGGAAGCCGGCGCGCAACCACCGCAATACCTTGCTTCCGGTGACGTGGTCATGAGCTCGGCCTACAACGGTCGCATCGCCGCCGTGCAGAAAGAATCCAACCTGAAAGTGGTGTGGAATGGCGGCATCTACGACTTCGATGCGTGGGCCATCCCGAAAGGTCTGGACGCCAAGCGCGCCGAAGCGGCGAAGAAATTCATCGCCTACTCGGTTCAGCCGCAGCAACAGAAGACCTACTCGGAAAACATCGCCTACGGCCCGGCCAACACTCAAGCCGTACCGCTGCTGAGCAAGGACGTGCTGAAAGACATGCCGACCACCCCGGAAAACATCGCCAACCAGGTGCAGATCGACGTCAGCTTCTGGGCTGACAACGGCGAGCAACTGGAGCAGCGCTTCAATTCCTGGGCTGCGAAATAACCACAGTCTGAAGGAAGACTTTGTGGCGAAGGAGCTTGTGTGGTGAGGGGATTTATCCCCGATGGGTTGCGAAGCAGCCCCCGAAGCCATACCCGCTCGGTGTGTCAGATAAACCGGATTCTCAGGTTTTACGACTGCTGCGCAGCCGATCGGGGATAAATCCCCTCGCCACAAAAACTCCTCTGAGACCTGTGGTGTTTCAACACAACAGAGGTGGTTCGCCACCTCTGTAACGATCAAAGATTTGCGGAGTACGTCATGGCCATCGCCGTTCCCCTGAACGAGGGCGCCAGCCCCACCTTGAAGCAGAAGCTCAAGCGCGCCGAGCGGGTCAACCGCTGGAAGGCTCAGGCGTTGATTGCGCCGCTGGTGCTGTTTCTGTTGCTGGTGTTTCTGGTGCCGATCGTGGCGCTGCTCTACAAAAGCGTCGGCAACCCGGAAGTGGTCGGCGGCATGCCGCGCACCGTGGCGGCCATCGCCAGTTGGGACGGCCGTGGCCTGCCCGCTGAACCGGTGTACAAAGCGGCCGGCGAAGATCTCGCCGAAGCCCGCAAAAACCAGACGCTGGGCGATCTGTCCAAGCGCTTGAACATGGAGTTGGCCGGCTATCGCAGCCTGCTGACCAAAACTGCCCGGGCGCTGCCCTTCGCCAGCGAACCGGCCTCCTATAAAGAAGCCCTCGAAGCGCTCGATGAGCGTTGGGGCGATCCGGCCTACTGGCAAGCGGTCAAACGCAACACCAGCAGCATCACGCCTTACTACCTGCTGGCGGCGGTGGATCACCGTATCGATGATCTCGGCGAACTGGCCCCGGCCACCCCGGATCAGGCGATCTACCTCGACATCTTCGCCCGCACGTTCTGGATGGGCCTGATCATCACCGTGATCTGTCTGTTCCTCGCCTATCCACTGGCCTACCTGCTGGCGAACCTGCCATCACGGCAGAGCAACCTGCTGATGATTCTGGTGCTGCTGCCGTTCTGGACCTCGATTCTGGTGCGGGTCGCGGCGTGGATCGTGTTGCTGCAATCGGGCGGGCTGATCAACAGCGCACTAATGGCGATGGGCATCATTGATAAGCCGCTGGAGCTGGTGTTCAACCGCACCGGGGTCTACATCTCGATGGTGCACATTCTGCTGCCGTTCATGATTCTGCCGATCTACAGCGTGATGAAAGGCATCTCGCCAACCTACATGCGCGCCGCCATCTCGTTGGGCTGCCATCCGTTCGCCAGTTTCTGGCGGGTGTATTTCCCGCAGACTTATGCCGGCGTCGGTGCCGGTTGCCTGTTGGTGTTCATCCTCGCCATCGGCTACTACATCACCCCGGCGCTGCTCGGCAGCCCGAACGATCAGATGGTCAGTTACTTCGTCGCGTTCTACACCAACACCAGCATCAACTGGGGCATGGCCACTGCACTGGGCGGCCTGTTGCTGCTGGCGACCGTGGTGCTTTATCTGATCTACAGCTGGCTGGTGGGCGCCAGTCGCCTGCGCCTGAGCTAAGGGGAATTTGAAATGCTGAGTCCTTACATGTCGCCCATCGAACGGGTGTGGTTCTACAGCTTGCGGATCCTCTGTGGCCTGATCCTGCTGTTCCTGATTCTGCCGGTACTGGTGATCGTGCCGCTGTCGTTCAACTCCGGCAGTTTTCTGGTGTACCCACTGCAGGGCTTCTCCCTGCACTGGTATCAGGACTTCTTCGCCTCGGCGGAATGGATGCGCTCGCTGAAGAACAGCATCATCGTCGCTCCTGCGGCGACCGTGCTGGCGATGGTCTTCGGCACCCTGGCCGCCATTGGCCTGACCCGTGGCGATTTCCCCGGTAAGGCGCTGGTGATGGCGCTGGTGATTTCGCCGATGGTGGTGCCGGTGGTGATCATTGGTGTGGCGAGTTATCTGTTCTTCGCGCCGCTGGGTCTGGGCAACAGCTTCTTCTCGCTGATCGTGGTGCACGCAGTGCTGGGTGTGCCGTTCGTGATCATCACCGTGTCGGCGACGTTGCAGGGGTTCAACCACAATCTGGTGCGGGCGGCGGCCAGCCTTGGCGCTTCGCCATTGACCACGTTCCGTCGGGTGACCCTGCCGTTAATTGCGCCGGGGGTGATTTCCGGGGCGCTGTTTGCCTTTGCCACTTCGTTCGATGAAGTAGTGGTGACGCTGTTCCTCGCCGGCCCCGAGCAAGCGACCTTGCCACGGCAGATGTTCAGCGGGATCCGCGAGAACCTCAGCCCGACGATTGCGGCGGCGGCCACCTTGCTGATCGCTTTTTCGGTGATTTTGTTACTGACGCTGGAATGGCTGCGTGGCCGTAGCGAGAAACTGCGTACCGCGCAGGTCTGACGCCCAGATCAAAAGCCACCCCCTCACCCCAGCCCTCTCCCCCAAGGGGGCGAGGGGGAAAGGGAGCAGATCTTCATGCTGTTCAGAATATGAGTTCGACTCGGTATTGCACGTCGATGGACTTCGAGAGTGCAGCTCGGTCAGTCCCCTCTTCCTCCGGGAGAGGGTTAGGGTGAGGGGCTTTTGCTCTTGATTATTCACCAACTGAATACCAGACAACCCCAAACCCTCAGCTACGCTTGTGCTCAGCTCCCACATCTATAAGAGGCTGCGCACGATGAGTCTGTCCCAGTTCAAAATTGCTCACAAACTGATCACCGGCGCCGGGGCCATCGAGCAACTGGCGGCGGAGCTCACGCGGCTGGATATCGACAACCCGCTGATCGTCACCGACGCCGCGCTGGTCAAGTCCGGCACCGTGGAGCTGGCGCTGTGCCAATTGGGCGGGCGCGAGTACGAGATTTTTGATCGGGTGCTGCCGGACCCGGAAATCGCCATCGTCGAAGATTGCATGCGCGTGTATCGCGAGGGCGGGCATGACGGCTTGATCGGTCTCGGTGGCGGCAGTGCCATCGACATCGCCAAGAGTGTCGCCGCGTATGCCGGATACCACGGCGCGCTGGAAGACCTGTTCGGCGTCGATCAGGTGCCGCGCAAAGGCCCGCCGCTGATCGCCATCCCGACCACCGCCGGCACCGGCTCGGAAGTGACTAACGTCGCCATCCTCTCCGACAAGGTCGCGCAACTGAAGAAAGGCATCGTCAGCGACTACCTGTTGCCGGACGTGGCGCTGGTCAGCCCGCAAATGACCCTGACCTGCCCGCGCAGCGTCACCGCCGCCAGTGGCGTCGATGCGCTGGTGCATGCCATCGAATCCTATCTGTCGGTCAACGCTTCGCCGATCACCGACTCGCTGGCGCTCGGCGCAATCAGGTTGATTGCCCGGTCGCTGCCCAAGGCCTACGCCAATGGCGCCAATCTGCAAGCCCGGGAAGACATGGCCACCGCCAGCCTGATGGCCGGCATGGCGTTCGGCAATGCCGGAGTCGGCGCGGTGCATGCGTTGGCCTATCCGTTGGGCGGGCGCTTCAACATCGCCCATGGCGTCAGTAACGCGTTGTTGCTGCCGTATGTCATGACCTGGAACAAGATGGCCTGCGTCGAGCGCATGCAGGATATCGCCGAAGCCATGGGTGTGAAGACCGTTCATCTGAGCGCCACCGAGGCGGCGGACAAAGCCGTGCAGGCAATGACCGAACTGTGCGCGGCGGTGGAAATTCCGGCCGGGCTGCGCAGTTTTGGCGTTCCGCAAGAGGCGATCCCGGCCATGGCCGTGGAGGCCGCGGGAATCGAGCGTTTGATGCGCAACAACCCGCGCAAGCTCAGCGCTGCGGATATCGAGAAGATCTACCGGGCGGCGTACTGATCATCGCGGTCACGGTGCGCGCACGGAAACTTGAGGTATACAATGCGCGCCATCGTGATTTAGCTCAGAAAAGGTGCGTCATGCAGCCCTTCGTAATTGCTCCGTCGATTCTCTCCGCCGACTTCGCCCGCCTCGGCGAGGAAGTGGACAACGTTCTGGCCGCCGGTGCCGACTTCGTTCACTTCGATGTCATGGACAACCACTACGTGCCGAACCTGACCATCGGCCCGATGGTTTGCGCGGCCCTGCGCAAGTACGGCATCACTGCGCCGATCGACGCACACCTGATGGTCAGCCCGGTGGATCGCATTGTCGGCGACTTCATTGAGGCCGGCGCCACTTACATCACCTTCCACCCGGAAGCCACGCTGCACGTCGATCGTTCGCTGCAACTGATCCGTGAAGGCGGCTGCAAATCCGGTCTGGTGTTCAACCCGGCGACCCCGCTGGACGTGCTCAAGTACGTGATCGACAAGGTCGACATGGTCTTGCTGATGAGCGTCAACCCGGGCTTCGGCGGGCAGAAGTTCATTCCTGGCACCCTCGACAAACTGCGCGAAGCGCGGGCGATCATCGATGCCTCGGGCCGTGACATTCGTCTGGAAATCGACGGCGGCGTCAACGTCAACAACATCCGTGAAATCGCGGCCGCTGGCGCTGACACCTTTGTGGCCGGCTCGGCAATCTTCAATGCGCCGAACTATCAGGAAGTCATCGACAAGATGCGTTCCGAACTGGCGCTGGCGCGCCCATGAGCGGTTTTGAGCAGCTGTTCCCGGGGCAACTGCCACGGTTGGTGATGTTCGATCTGGATGGCACGTTGATCGACTCGGTTCCCGACCTGGCGGCGGCGGTGGACACCATGCTGCTCTCCCTCGGCCGCAAGCCTGCCGGTATCGAGGCGGTACGCGAGTGGGTCGGCAATGGCGCACCGGTGCTGGTGCGCCGGGCGCTGGCCGGTGGCATCGATCATTCGGCGGTGGATGACGTCGAGGCCGAGCACGCGCTGGAAGTATTCATGGAAGCCTATGGCGCGAGCCACGAGTTGACCGTGGTCTATCCCGGCGTACGCGACACTCTCAAATGGCTGCACAAACAGGGCGTGGCCATGGCATTGATCACCAACAAGCCGGAGCGTTTTGTCGCGCCGCTGCTGGATCAGATGAAGATCGGCCGCTACTTCAAGTGGATCATCGGCGGCGACACCCTGCCGCAAAAGAAACCCGACCCGGCGGCACTGTTCTTCGTGATGAAGATGGCCAACATCCCGGCCTCGCAATCGCTGTTCGTCGGCGATTCGCGCAGCGACGTGCTGGCGGCGAAAGCGGCGGGGGTCAAGTGCGTGGCGCTGAGCTACGGCTACAACCACGGTCGACCGATTGCCGAGGAATCCCCGGCACTGGTGATCGACGATCTGCGCAAGCTAATTCCCGGTTGCCTCGGTACAGCCGCTGAGATAACGTTGCCCGACGCTGCTCAATCCCATTCTGGAAACGCCATCGTGGTGGTCACCCGCAAACTCTGGATGAAAGTCATCAAGGCCCTGGCCCGCTGGCGTTGGCGCGCCTGACTGATGCCTGGCCGGCTTGCCGGCGCGTTTGCACACCTGACTGATTTGCCCCTCACACCACGAGGCACCCCATGATCCGCGAAGAATTCCTGCGCCTGGCCGCTGATGGCTACAACCGCATTCCGTTGGCCTGCGAAACCCTGGCCGACTTCGACACCCCGCTGTCGATCTACCTGAAACTGGCCGACCAGCCCAACTCCTACCTGCTCGAATCGGTGCAGGGCGGCGAGAAATGGGGCCGTTACTCGATCATCGGCCTGCCGTGCCGCACCGTACTGCGAGTGCACGACCATCACGTGAGCATCACTGTCGACGGCGTCGAGACCGAAAGCCATGACGTCGAAGACCCGCTGGCCTTCGTCGAAACCTTCAAGGCCCGCTACAACGTGCCGACCATTGCCGGTCTGCCGCGTTTCAACGGTGGCCTGGTCGGTTACTTCGGTTATGACTGTGTGCGTTATGTCGAGAAACGTCTGGGCAAATGCCCGAACCCGGATCCACTGGGCGTACCGGACATTCTGCTGATGGTCTCTGATGCGGTGGTGGTGTTCGACAACCTCGCCGGCAAGATGCACGCGATTGTTCTGGCCGACCCGGCGCAAGCCGATGCTTACGAGCAAGGCCAAGCGCAATTGCAGGCACTGCTGGAGAAACTGCGCCAGCCGATCACCCCGCGCCGTGGCCTGGATTTCAGCAAGCAACAAGCGGCTGATCCGCTGTTCCGCTCCAGTTTCACCCAGAGCGACTACGAAAAAGCCGTCGACACCATCAAGGAATACATCCTCGCGGGCGATTGCATGCAGGTCGTGCCATCGCAGCGCATGTCGATCGACTTCAAGGCGGCGCCGATCGATCTGTATCGTGCCCTGCGTTGCTTCAACCCGACGCCGTACATGTACTTCTTCAACTTCGGCGACTTCCACGTCGTCGGCAGTTCGCCGGAAGTGCTGGTGCGGGTCGAAGACAATTTGATCACCGTGCGCCCGATTGCCGGCACTCGTCCACGCGGAGCTACCGAAGAGGCGGATCTGGCGCTGGAAGAAGACCTGCTGTCGGACGACAAGGAGATTGCCGAGCACTTGATGCTGATCGATCTGGGTCGTAACGACACGGGCCGGGTTTCGGAAATCGGTTCGGTGAAGCTCACCGAGAAAATGGTCATCGAGCGTTATTCCAACGTGATGCACATCGTCTCCAACGTCACCGGCCAATTGAAGGCCGGGCTGACCGCGATGGACGCGCTGCGGGCGATTCTGCCGGCGGGCACCTTGTCTGGCGCACCGAAGATCCGCGCGATGGAAATCATCGACGAACTGGAACCGGTCAAGCGTGGCGTGTATGGCGGTGCGGTCGGTTACTTCGCCTGGAACGGTAATATGGACACCGCGATTGCGATTCGTACCGCGGTGATCAAGAACGGCGAACTGCACGTGCAGGCCGGTGGTGGCATCGTCGCCGACTCGGTGCCGGCGCTGGAGTGGGAAGAAACCCTGAACAAGCGCCGCGCGATGTTCCGCGCCGTGGCCCTGGCTGAGCAGACCCCGGAAAGCTGAGTCCACACAATCCCCCTGTGGGAGCGGGCTTGCTCGCGAATACGGGCTGGCATTCAAAATTGATGTCGGCTGATACACCGCTTTCGCGAGCAAGCCCGCTCCCACATTGTGTTGTGATCAGCCATAAAAAAACGCGGCGCCTGTGAGGGCGCCGCGTTTTTTATGCCAGCAGATCAGAAATCGAGACTGACCCCGACGTTCACCCCCTGCTGGGTAAAGTCATCATCCTTGCGCACGTTGTAGCTGGCGCGCAACGCCAAATCCTGCGTGAGCTTATGGCTCACGCCCAGGTTCAGGCGATTGAGGTTGGTCTGCGGCTCGTAGCCTTCGAGCGTGAAACGGTTGCCCGGCAGGCTGTTGAGGTTGATGGTCAGATCCTGGCGGTCGTCGTTGTACTCACGTTCGTGAGCGAACTCACCGAACACTTCAGTCTGCGCGGTGATCTGGTACTTGCCCTGGATACCCACGCCCAGACGCCGCGAGTTGCGCGACTGGTCATCGAAGGTCAGCGCTGTGGAATCCGCGCCTTTTTCCGAGTAGCCATCGACTTCGGTCTTGCCAAAGTCGGCGCTGACGAACGGCGACAGGTGCCACGGGCTGCTGGCCTGCTGCGCGATGTCGTAGCCGAGGCGGCCGCTGATCGCCAGCACGTAACCGTCGGTATCGCCTTTCTCTCCGCGCTCGTTGACCCCAAGCTGGAATTTACGCTTGAGGCTGTCGTAGTCGAGTTTGCCGGCGGTCATCGCCAGATCGCCCCACCAGCGGTTTTGCTGATACTGGGCGAACGCGGTGCCCATGTAGGAGTTGAGTTTGTATTCCGAGTCGGCGTCGCCGGCTTCGAGTTTCTGGTTATAGAAACCTGCGGCCAAACCGACGCGCCAGGCTTCGTTGACGCGATAGCTGCCGCCGATGTTCAGGTTGTAGCCGTTGCCGTCGGCACTGGCGGCGCTGTGTTGGCCGTCGAAGTCCTGATGTTGACCGCCGCCGGCAACGATGGCGCGCCATTGGCCCACGGCTTGCCAGTTTTCCCAATCGGCCAGCCATTGATTGCGCAGTTCATCCTGATGCGCGCGCAACGAACCCTGGGCCATTTCCGGCAGCAGGGTCAGCTCCCAAGGGGCGGCGAGCAGCGAGTAGGCGTAGTCGGCAATCAAGCGCTGGCCGGCTTCGGTCGGGTGCACTGCGTCGTTGTAGATCAGCTTGGTCGGATCCGGCGTAGCGCTGTTGATGCCGTATCGGGCGTTCTCGGTGCAACTGTTGCCGCTGAAGCAGGTGGCCGTCAGGTTCTGGTCGGTCGCGAGGCCGAACTGCGCCGGGTTGGCGAACGCTTCTTTGAGCAGCACCGGGATGTTCAGCGGGATGATTTCGGCGTTGATGCCCTGCAACTGCTTGACCAGCTCGGTGTTGAACTGGGCGCTGAGCTGCGAGGTGAAACCCTGCAGCGGCGAGCCGTTGATGGCCGGGGTCAGGCCGATGTCCGGCAGCAGCCAGACCATGATGTATTTGGCGCCGGCGCCTTGCAGCGTGCGGGCGCTGTCGGCCAGGCGATCGGCTGCGGCGCTGGCCTGATCGAGACTGAGTACGCGGCCTTGAAGGAAATCGTTGCCGCCCCCCGACAGGTAATACAGCGCGTTCGGGTCGGCACGGAAGCCGTTCGACGGCAGGTAACCGCTGCGGGTGCGTTCGCCGGTGGCGGACTGGGTGGTGATCGAGTCGAGGATCTGGTCGGTACGGTAACCGCCCACCGCCCAGTTGTTGCCATCGGCCAGACCTTCACCGGCGCGCACGGCCGAGGACGAGGAGGCGGTCTGGTCGGGGTTGAAACCCAGTTTGCCGCCGATGATCTGGGTGGCGTTGAGGTCACGGTTTTCTCCGGTGCCGTCCTTGTACAGCGGGCCGGTGCGGTTGGTGTAGCGTTGCGTGGCGCCGGCCGGGCCGCCGCTGTCCTTGAAGGTCCCGGCATCGTTCAGGCTGTCGCCGAAGACGATGAAGTTGGAGTAGGGCGCGGGTGCTGCGTACGCCTGGGCGCAAGCCATGGCGAGCAGGCAACCGGCGAGCGGTACAAACAACGTCTGTTTGATCATGAGCAAGTCCGTTTATTTATTGTTGTAGGTGAACGAAACGACAGTACCAAAAACTCCCGGCGTTTTGCCATCGGTCGCGAAGCCTCCCTTAGTTTTGTCCCCCGTCAGCCCCGCCATATTGCACGCTCCGTCCAGCTAAGTTACTGTGCCGGAACGTATGAACGAGACCTTCCCCGTGTTGATCGTCAGCAAACTTCTGGATCAAGTCATCAAGGCACACGCCCGTTGGCGTTGGCGCGCCTGAATCTTTTCTGCCGGCCCGGCCGGATCTGTATCGCTTTGCCTTCCTTACCCGTTTGAAATGCCGCTGTGCCGACGCCACCTGCGCGTCCGACATCGTGCAGCGCCCTGCGGGCAAGTCATTCGAAGGCTGTCTTCAAGTCAGAATTCAAGAGGTTCGAAACGCCATGTTGCTGATGATCGACAACTACGACTCCTTTACTTACAACGTTGTGCAGTACCTCGGCGAGCTGGGTGCCGAGGTCAAAGTCGTGCGCAACGACGAACTGACCGTCGCCGAAATCGAAGCGCTCAACCCCGAGCGCATCGTGGTCTCGCCAGGCCCGTGCACGCCGACCGAAGCCGGCATTTCCATCGAAGCCATCAAGCATTTCGCCGGCAAATTGCCGATCCTCGGCGTCTGCCTCGGCCATCAATCGATTGGCCAAGCGTTCGGCGGCGATGTCGTGCGTGCCCGTCAGGTGATGCACGGTAAGACTAGTCCGGTATTCCACGAGGACAAGGGCGTTTTCGCCGGTCTGAATCATCCGCTGACGGTTACCCGCTACCACTCGCTGATCGTCAAGCACGATACTTTGCCCGAGTGCCTGGAGCTGACCGCGTGGACCCAGCACGACGACGGCTCGGTCGACGAAATCATGGGCCTGCGGCACAAGACCCTGAACATTGAGGGCGTGCAGTTCCACCCTGAGTCGATCCTGACCGAGCAGGGCCATGAACTGTTTGCCAACTTCCTCAAACAAACCGGCGGCACGCGCTAAGGACTTCCCATGAATATCAAGACAGCCCTGAGCCGTATCGTCGAACACCTCGACCTCAGCACCGAAGAAATGCGCGACGTGATGCGCGAAATCATGACCGGTCAATGCACCGAGGCGCAGATCGGCGCATTCATGATGGCCATGCGCATGAAGAGCGAGAGCATCGATGAAATCGTCGGCGCCGTTTCGGTGATGCGTGAGCTGGCCGATCAGGTCGAACTCAAGACCCTCGACGGCGTGGTCGATGTGGTCGGCACTGGCGGTGACGGTGCGAACATTTTCAACGTGTCGACGGCGTCCGCGTTTGTCGTCGCGGCAGCCGGTTGTACCGTGGCCAAGCACGGCAACCGCGCGGTATCGGGCAAGAGCGGCAGCGCCGACTTGCTCGAAGCAGCCGGCATCTACCTGAACCTGACGCCGGTACAGGTCGCCCGTTGCATCGACAACGTCGGCATCGGTTTCATGTTTGCCCAGACTCATCACAAAGCCATGAAGTACGCCGCTGGCCCGCGTCGCGATCTCGGCCTGCGTACGCTGTTCAACATGCTCGGCCCGCTTACGAATCCGGCCGGTGTCAAACATCAGGTGGTGGGCGTGTTTACCCCTGCGCTGTGCCGGCCGTTGGCCGAAGTCTTGCAGCGCCTGGGTAGCAAACATGTGCTGGTGGTGCATTCGAAGGACGGTCTGGACGAGTTCAGTCTTGCCGCGCCTACCTTTGTCGCTGAACTGAAGAACAACGAGATCACTGAGTATTGGGTCGAGCCGGAAGATCTGGGCATGAAGAGCCAGAGCCTGCACGGTCTGTCGGTCGAAGGCCCGGAAGCGTCGTTGGCGCTGATTCGCGATGCGCTGGGCAAGCGCAAGACCGAGAACGGCCAGAAGGCTGCCGAAATGATTGTGCTCAATGCCGGTGCGGCGCTGTACGCGGCTGACCTGGCGACCAGTCTCAAAGAAGGCGTGGCGCTTGCGCACGATGCTCTGCACACCGGTCTTGCTCGGGAAAAACTCGAGGAGTTGGGTGCCTTTACCGCGGTATTCAAAGTGGAGAATGAGGGATGAGTGTACCGACGGTTCTGGAAAACATTCTGGCGCGCAAAGTCCAGGAAGTCGCCGAGCGTAGCGCTCGCGTCAGCCTGAGCGAGCTGGAAAGTCTGGCCAAGGCGGCCGATGCACCCCGTGGTTTTGCCCAGGCATTGCTGGCGCAGGCCAAGAAGAAGCAGCCGGCGGTGATCGCCGAAATCAAAAAGGCTTCGCCGAGCAAAGGCGTGATCCGCGAGAACTTCGTGCCTGCCGACATTGCCAAGAGCTATGAGAAGGGTGGTGCGACCTGTCTGTCCGTACTGACCGATATCGACTACTTCCAGGGCGCTGATGTCTACCTGCAACAGGCCCGCGCCGCGTGCAAACTGCCTGTAATTCGCAAGGACTTCATGATCGATCCGTACCAGATCGTCGAAGCCCGCGCGCTGGGCGCCGACTGCGTGCTGTTGATCGTCTCCGCACTGGACGACGTGAAAATGGCTGAGCTGGCCTCGGTCGCCAAAGGCGTGGGTCTCGATGTGCTGGTGGAAGTGCACGATGGCGATGAGCTGGACCGCGCACTGAAAACCCTCGACACGCCGCTGGTCGGGGTCAACAACCGTAACCTGCACACCTTCGACGTCAGCCTGGAAACCACCCTCGACCTGCTGCCGCGCATCCCGCGTGATCGCCTGGTGATCACCGAGAGCGGCATTCTCAACCGTGCCGATGTCGAGCTGATGGAAATCAGCGACGTTTATGCGTTCCTGGTGGGCGAAGCGTTCATGCGCGCGGAAAGCCCGGGCACCGAACTGCAGCGCCTGTTCTTCCCGGAGCGTGGCGTTCCGGTCAGTGGTTCGACTCTCGACTGATTGCCGTTAGACCGAGTCGACCCCTTCGCGAGCAAGCCCGCTCCCACATTTGGAATGCATTTCCCCCTGTGGGAGCGGGCTTGCTCGCGAAAGGGCCTTCAAATTTCCCGAAGATTTACGATCTGCCGGAGTTCTCCATGTCGCTGCCAACCCCCCTGACCATCGAAGCCGGCCTCAAGGCCGAACAAGACTTGTTGGCCTCGATCTGCGCCGGCGACGCCGAATTCGGCCTGCTGTTCTGGCAACCCAGTGATCGCGCCTTGGTCATGCCGCGCCGGCTCAATCGTCTACCCGGTTTTGACCACGCCTGCGAAGTCTCCGCTGCTGCCGGCTGGCCAGTCTTGCTGCGGGAAACCGGCGGTGAACCGGTCCCGCAATCCGCTTCAACCATCAACATCGCATTGGTTTACGCCCCGCCCCGCAGCGAGGGCGATCTGAACCGCATCGAAACCGGTTACCGGCGCCTGTGTGATCCGATCTGTGAATTGCTCGATGAGTTGGGTGGTGTGTCGTCGTTGGGCGAAATCGACGGCGCGTTCTGCGACGGTCGTTTCAACGTCAATCTCGACGGCCGCAAGATGGTCGGCACCGCTCAGCGCTGGCGCCAGAGTCAGGGCGGGCAGCGTCCGGTGGGGCTGGTGCACGGGGCGATGCTGATGGATAACGAGCGCGAGTCGATGGTTGCAGCGGTCAATCGCTTCAACGAGGCTTGCGGTCTGGAGCAGCGGGTGCGCGCCGAAAGCCACATCGCCCTGCATGAGAAGTTCGTCGCGCCAACGGCTTTGGCGCGTCTGGATGAGCTGTTTCGTCTGATGCTGGCGCAGGTCTACAGCGCCTGATTTTGTGCGCTTAGCGCGTGCCGAAGACCACCATGGTCTTGCCTTTCACATCGACCAGGTTGCGTTCTTCAAGATCCTTGAGCACGCGACCGACCATCTCCCGCGAACAACCGACAATCCGGCCGATTTCCTGACGGGTCACCTTGATCTGCATGCCGTCCGGGTGGGTCATCGCGTCGGGCTGCTTACACAGCTCCAGCAGGCAGCGGGCCACGCGACCGGTAACGTCGAAGAACGCCAGGTCGCCGACCTTGCGCGTGGTATTGCGCAGACGTTGGGCGATTTGTCCGCTGAGGACGTAAAGAATGTCTGGATCCTGCTGCGACAGTTCGCGGAACTTCACGTAGCTGATTTCGGCGATTTCGCATTCGACCTTGGCCCGCACCCATGCGCTGCGTTGCTGTTCCTGGCCAGCCTGTTCGAACAGACCCAGCTCGCCGAAGAAGTCCCCGGCGTTGAGGTAGGCGATGATCATTTCGCGGCCGTCGTCATCTTCGATCAAGATGGTGACCGAACCTTTGATGATGAAGTACAGCGTGTCCGAGCGATCGCCGGCGCAGATGATGTTGCTCTTGGCCGCATGGCGACGGCGCTGGCAATGCATCAACAGCTTGTCGAGGTTCTTGATTTTGGGTGTGGGGGTAATAGCAACCATGGTTGTATCCCGAAAAGACTGCACGGTGATGTTTGATTTTTTTATGAGGCGTTGAAGGCGGTCGCTACACAGGCTGACAATTGGCGCCAGCGAATTGGCGCCAGCTTACCAGACACTTCGTCGAAAATTCGAGAAATTACCTACGCAGCTGAGGCATCCGTCCTAGGAACGCCGGGCGCTGCCAGAGCAAAGGCCTGTGCTAAGCTGGCGACCCTTTTTTCTACAGTGGAGTCTTGGCGATGAAGGCACGCATCCAATGGGCTGGCGAAGCCATGTTCCTCGGCGAATCCGGTAGCGGACATGTTGTGGTCATGGACGGACCGCCGGACGCCGGTGGTCGTAATCTGGGTGTTCGCCCGATGGAAATGCTCCTGCTGGGCGTTGGCGGTTGCAGCAACTTCGACGTGGTCAGCATCCTGAAGAAGTCGCGTCAGGCGGTTGAAAGCTGCGAAGCGTTCCTCGAAGCCGAGCGCGCGACCGAAGATCCGAAGGTGTTCACCAAGATCCACATGCACTTCGTGGTCAAGGGCCGTGGCCTGAAAGAAGCCCAGGTCAAGCGCGCCATCGAACTGTCTGCCGAGAAGTATTGCTCGGCCTCGATCATGCTCGGCGCGGCCGGCGTGGCGATCACTCACGATTATGAAATCGTCGAGCTCGGTTGAATCGACATTCAACTATCATAAAAGCAGTGCAGACTCTGGCGATCCCTCGCTGACGTCTGCATAATGCGCCACTTTTTTCAGGGCAGTGATCGGTCAACCGACGGATCGTCCGCCTGAACAGATAACCAAAATCGCCATCGCGAAGAGGTGTTAACCGTCCTACGCAGGTGCGTTGTTCGCACTTGACGGGCATGCTTGATCACGCGGCTGCGCCGCATACATAGAGAGTTTTTAACGGTGAAAAGCAAACTCAAGCTCCACGGGTTCAATAACCTGACAAAGACCTTGAGCTTCAACATCTATGACATCTGCTACGCGGAAACCCCGCAAGACCAGCAGGCTTACGTCGAGTACATCAATCAAGAGTACAACGCCGAACGCCTGACGCAGATCCTCACGGAAGTTGTCGAAATCATTGGTGCCAACATTCTGAACATCGCGAGTCAGAACTATGAGCCTCAGGGTGCCAGCGTCACGATTCTGATCTCGGAAGAGCCGGTGACCCCGACTGACAGCCAGATCGAAGAGTCCCCGGGTCCATTGCCCGAAATCATCCTTGCCCACCTCGACAAGAGTCACATCACGGTGCATACCTATCCGGAAATCCATCCGGACGCCGGTATTGCGACGTTCCGTGTGGACATTGATGTGTCGACCTGTGGTGTCATTTCACCGCTTAAAGCACTCAACTTCCTCATTCACCAGTTCGATTCGGACATCGTGACTGTGGATTACCGTGTGCGCGGCTTCACCCGTGACGTTGAAGGCAACAAGCACTTCATCGACCACGAGATCAACTCGATCCAGAACTACCTTTCCGAAGACACTCGCGACGCGTACCAGATGACCGACGTGAACGTGTACCAGGAAAACCTGTTCCACACCAAAATGCTGCTGAAGAACTTCGAACTGGATAACTACCTGTTCGGCGACGCCACCAGCAACCTGTCCTCCGAGCAGCGTGCTCAGGTGACCGAGCGTGTGAAACACGAAATGCTGGAAATCTTCTACGCGCGCAACATGCCGGCGTAAGATTCCCGGGCACAAAAAAGGCGACTACCGTGCGGTAGTCGCCTTTTTTATTACCGAAACAGAACCCTGTGGGAGCGAGCTTGCTCGCGAAGGGGCCCTGCCAGACAACACTGAAGTCAGATCCTGTAGGTACTCTTGGTCATCACCTTCGCCAACAGACTCATCCCGAACTTCACCGGCGCCGGAAAACGGAAACCACCCGCATCCAGTGCACTCTCCGCATGATGCTCTTCATCAATGCGCATCTGTTCCAGAATCGCCCGGGACTTTTCGTCCTCGGCCGGCAATTGTTCCAGGTGCTCGTTCAAGTGTTTGCACACCTGATGCTCGGTGGCCGCGACGAAGCCAAGGCTGACCTTGTCACTGATCAGACCAGCTACAGCGCCGATGCCGAACGACATTCCATAGAACAGCGGATTGAGCACGCTGGTATGGCTGCCCAGTTGATGGATGCGCTGTTCGCACCACACCAGGTGATCGATTTCTTCTTCGGCGGCGTGCTCCATGGCAGCACGCACCTGCGGCAACTTGGCGGTCAGCGCCTGCCCCTGATACAGCGCCTGGGCGCAGACTTCACCGGTGTGGTTGATGCGCATCAGGCCGGCGACGTGGCGGGTGTCTTCATCGCTCATCTGCACATCCGGCTGCACGATGGCAGGCGACGGACGGTACGGCTGGCCGCTGAAAGGCAGCAGGGTCCGCATCGCGGCGTCGGCTTGCAGCAGAAGACGGTCAATCGGCGAGTAGTGACGTTGGGTAGTCATGCTGACCTCCGGGAAAAATCTCGACCGTCAGTTTAACCGAATCGGCCGGGGAAGGTTTGCGCTGGGTCATTTGCCACGCGGTCATGCTTTTGGTGGGAGCGGGCTTGCTCGCGAAGGCGTCGGCACCTTCAGAATATCAATGTCAGACACTCCGCTTTCGCGAGCAAGCCCGCTCCTACAGGGCGGATGCAGTGAATCAGCCCGGCGGCCAGTTCATCTGGCGCTGACCAAGTACGTGCATATGAATGTGATAGACGGTCTGCCCACCCTTCTCATTGCAGTTCATCACCACCCGGAAGCCTTCTTCGCAGCCCAGCTCCAGCGCCAGCCGCTGAGCAGTAAACAGAATGTGCCCGGCCAATGCCTTGTCGTCTTCGGTCAGGTCATTGAGGGTGCGCACCGGTTTCTTCGGGATGACCAGAAAATGCACCGGTGCCTGAGGGGCGATGTCGTGGAACGCCAGAACCTGGTCGTCCTCGTAGATGATCTTGGCCGGAATCTCCCGGTTGATGATCTTGGTGAACAGAGTATCCACTGCTGTTTTCTCCGTGGTGTGGGCTGGCCTGAGTGTACTCATGGGAAATGACCCCGCCCAGTGTTTTGCCGTAGGACAGTTCAGCGCGGGCAGTAAGCCTTGTTGACCATGCCGACGATAGTGCGATTGAGCCAGCGCGAACCAAGGCGCGGCAGGAAGGCGAACCAGCGGTTGCGCCGTCCCGGAATGATGATTGCGCGGTTTTTCTCCAGCGCACGCACGGTGTACAGCGCGACTTCCTCGGGACTCATCAGCAGCTTGCTGTCTTTGAGTTTGTCGTCGTTGAGCTGCGCGGTACGGAAAAACGCGGTGCGGGTCGGGCCGGGGCAGAGCACCGACACCTTGACCGCGCTCTGCTTGAGTTCAACCCGCAGGGCTTCGGAGAAGTGCAAGACGTAAGCCTTGCTGGCGTAGTAGGTGCTCATCCACGGACCGGGATTGAACGCCGCCACCGAGGCCACGTTGAGAATCTGCCCGCCGCCCTGCAGTGCCATGCTGTTGCCGATGGCGTGGCACAGGCGGGTAAGGGCGAGGATGTTCACTTCGATCAGGTCCTGCTCGGTCATCCAGTCCTGAGCCAGAAACGGGCCGCAGGTGCCGATGCCGGCGCAGTTGACCAACAGGTCGATCTGTCGATCGCCTTCTTCCAGCTCCAGCAGGAAACCGGACAGGCGCAACGGCTCGCCGAGGTCGCAGGCACGGAACAAGACTTCCACGCCAAAGCGCTGGGTCAGTTCGATCGCGATACTTTCCAGCTGATCACGCTGGCGGGCCACCAGAATCAGGCTGCGGCCGCGCCGGGCCAGCGCTTCGGCCATGGCCAGGCCGATGCCGCTGGAAGCGCCAGTGATCAGAGCGTAACGGGTCATGCAATTCTCCATCGCAACAGCTCCGCGCCAGCGACGCAGGTGTCACGGCGGGGAGCGTTGTTCATTCTTTCGCAGAGTCTACAGGGGCCGGGGCCGCTTCGGCTGCATCATCCACCGAATTCGCCGCGGGTGCGGTCTCGACCTCGACTTCATCGGTGGTGACCGAGCCGCTTTCATAGCTGCTCTCGAGGTTGCTTTCGTATTCCTGCTGAATGGCCGAGATGCCGCCCAGCATGCCGCCGGCAAATACCAGTGCAAAGAACACGATCCACAGCGAGCACAACACCTTGACCGCGGTGCTGTTGGGTGGCGGTGGCGGGCCGTAACGGTTGGCGCCGGTGTTGCCCGGCACGACCATGATCACCAGCGGGAAGAAGCTGCCCACGAACGGCACCAGGTTCAGCAGCCAGAGCCAGCCGGACCAGCCGATATCGTGCAGGCGCTGTACGCTGAACAGAATGCTGACAATGATGAAGCCGAGGAACAGGAAGAACGCGAATATCCCGCCAATGATCAGGCCGGTGGTGGAGTCGCCACTGACCAGTCCGAGAGCGAGCAGGGCGAATATGCCCACGATCGGCAGGGTCACCAGGCTCAGTACCATCGTCCAGGCCAGAAACCGCAGGCGACCGATCCGGCCTTCGACGCTGAAGGGCTTGAGCACTGCGAATGCTGGCAGGTTTTCGCCGACATTGGCCCGAGGTGGCGCATAGGGTGATGCGGGTTCGTTGAAAGTCGCCGGTTGTTCATGCACGTCCGACAGACTCAGTTCGATCGCCGTTTCGCTTTCGATCCGTGCATCGATCCCGGTCTTGCTCAGTGCTTGCAGATAAGTCTGCGCATCGCTGTGGGTCAGGTCGCGTTTGAGGGCGACGGTGCTGCCGTTGAACAGGCGCTCGATGGCGGCAACATCGCTTTTGAACAGGGCCGCCAGATTGAGCTTGGCGGTGGTGAGATCGACGCCGGGCTGCAGAGCACCGTCGAAAACGATCTTGTAACGAGGTTCGCTCATGGTCGGGGCATCCTTGTCGCGAATCAATTGAAAGTCAGCAAGTGTAAGGCCAGTCGGTCGATCACTGGCCTGATTTTTCTCAGCGCGGCCAGCGTTTGGGCAATTGCGCCGCGCGTTCCTGCGCCTGACGATATTCCGCGTCGAGCCGGGCGATCAACTGGTCGACGCTCGGCAGGTCGTCGATCTGGCCTACGCCCTGGCCGGCCGACCACACGGTCTTCCAGGCCTTGGCTTCATCGTTGATCGGTTTGAGCTTGTCACCGAAATTGACTTCGCCCTTGCCTTGCGGCGCGGCCATGTCGAAACCCGCCGCCTCCAGGCTCTGGCGCATGAAGCTGGCCGGTACTCCGGAGACTGCAGGAGTATGAATGATGTCCGCCGCCTTGGCCGTCAGCAGCATGTCCTTATAGGCGTCAGGCGCATGACTTTCGGTGGTGCCGATAAATCGCGTACCGAAGTAGGCCAAATCCGCGCCGAGCAGCTGTGCGGCCAAAATCTCATGGCCGTGGTTAAGACATCCGGCAAGCAACAGGGTTTTATCGAAGAATTCACGGATCTCGGCGATCAGTGCAAACGGACTCCAGGTGCCGGCATGGCCGCCGGCGCCTGCCGCAACCGCGATCAACCCGTCGACTCCGGCTTCGGCGGCTTTTTCGGCATGCCGGCGCGTTGTCACGTCGTGGAACACCAGGCCGCCATAGCTGTGCACGGCATCGACCAGTTCCTTCACCGCGCCGAGGCTGGTGATGACAATCGGCACCTTGTGCTCGACGCAGATGTTCAGATCCGCCTGCAAGCGCGGGTTGCTGTTGTGCACGATCAGGTTCACCGCATACGGCGCCGGGTTGTCCAGTGTCGCCAGGCCCGCTTCAATCTCCTCCAGCCAGGCCTTGAAGCCGCTGCTTTCACGCTGGTTCAGCGCCGGGAAGCTGCCAACCACGCCGTTACGGCAGCAGGCGAGCACCAGCTCCGGGTTGGAGATCAGGAACATCGGCGCCGCCACTATCGGCAAGCGCAGACGTTGTTCGAGCAAAGCGGGCAGCGACATTGGAAATCCCCCGAGGTGTGATGCTGTTATGAAGTTAGAACGGCTTGACCACGACCAGAATTACGATAGCCAGCAATATCAGAACCGGCACTTCATTGAACCAGCGATAAAAGACATGGCTGCGGGTGTTCTCGCCACGGGCGAAGCGTTTTACCTGCGCGCCGCACATGTGGTGGTAGCCGATCAGCAGCACCACCAGGGTCAG
The DNA here is from genome assembly GCF_004526365.1 of Pseudomonas sp. S150. Lineage (NCBI taxonomy): Bacteria > Pseudomonadati > Pseudomonadota > Gammaproteobacteria > Pseudomonadales > Pseudomonadaceae > Pseudomonas > Pseudomonas sp. S150. Next base: position 6,121,955 of record NZ_CP038207.1, on the reverse strand, counting down.
CTTGGCGTGAATCCAGCCGCCCATGCTGAAGATGCCCGGATTGAGGTAGATGAGCCAGCCGCCGAAAATCAGCGTGGCGATCATCGCCGGGCCCATGATGCCGCGATACAGCTTGCGCTCCATGAGGCTGAAGCGTTCCTTGCTGATCGCGTCTTCACTTTGCGCGTGATAAACGAACAGCCGCGGCAGGTAGAACAGCCCGGCAAACCAGCACACGACGCTGACGATGTGAAACGCTTTGATCCATAGATAGAGCATTTTTGGTTATTCCCAGGTTCACGGTAGCCGGGATAGTAGAGGCTTGAGCGTCCGCACGTCACCTTGATGGTTGTCGCAGGGGCGCGCGGCCCCTATTATCGACGGCTTTCCAGTGGGTTCGTTGAGGGCAGGTTTATGGTCAAGGTCGGTATCGTCGGCGGCACGGGTTACACCGGTGTCGAACTGCTGCGTCTGTTGGCACAGCATCCGCAGGCAGAAGTGGTGGTAATCACTTCCCGATCCGAGGCCGGTCTGGCCGTGGCTGACATGTACCCGAACCTGCGCGGCCACTACGACGGTCTGGCGTTCAGCGTGCCGGACATCAAAACCCTGGGTGCGTGCGACGTTGTGTTTTTCGCCACGCCGCACGGCGTTGCCCATGCGTTGGCCGGTGAACTGCTGGCGGCGGGCACCAAGGTTATCGACCTGTCCGCGGACTTCCGTCTGCAGGACGCTGAAGAATGGGCCAAATGGTACGGACAGCCACACGGTGCGCCGGCGTTGCTGGACGAGGCGGTCTACGGCCTGCCGGAAGTCAATCGCGAGCAGATCAAGAAGGCTCGTCTGATCGCCGTTCCCGGCTGCTATCCAACCGCTACGCAGTTGGGTTTCCTGCCGCTGCTTGAAGCGGGTCTGGCTGATACTTCGCGTCTGATCGCCGACTGCAAATCCGGCGTCAGCGGTGCCGGTCGCGGTGCTTCTATAGGCTCGCTGTATTCCGAGACGTCGGAAAGCATGAAGGCTTATGCGGTGAAAGGTCACCGTCATCTGCCGGAAATTCGCCAGGGTCTGCGTCGCGCTGCCGGTAAGGATGTCGGTCTGACCTTCGTCCCGCACCTGACCCCGATGATTCGTGGCATTCATTCCACGCTCTACGCGACCGTGGTTGATCGTTCGGTGGATCTGCAGGCACTGTTCGAAAAGCGTTATGCCAACGAGCCGTTCGTCGACGTGATGCCGGCCGGCAGCCACCCGGAAACTCGCAGCGTGCGTGGCGCCAACGTCTGCCGCATTGCTGTGCATCGTCCGCAGGATGGTGATCTGGTGGTGGTGCTGTCGGTGATCGACAACCTGGTCAAAGGCGCGTCGGGTCAGGCGGTGCAGAACATGAACATCCTGTTCGGCCTGGATGAGCGCTTCGGTCTGTCCCACGCCGGTATGCTGCCGTAACACGTTCGGCAACACAGCAAAAAGGCCCGTCAAACGGGCCTTTTTGCATTCTGGGCAGTTGGTCGGGTTTATTGATATACCGTAACAATAGTTGACCGATTTTCTAGGACAAGCGGATAATGCGCGTCATCACGCATTATGGCGGCGTAACGCCGGGAGATAGTCAGCATGAGCGTCGAATCCTTCACCCCCACGGCTTTGCAATTCACCCAAGGTGCTGCGCACAAGGTGAAGAGCCTGGTCGATGAAGAGGGGAATGATCGCTTGAAGCTGCGCGTATTCGTTACGGGCGGCGGTTGTTCGGGGTTTCAGTACGGCTTCACCTTCGATGAAGATGTGGCCGAGGACGACACCATCGTCGAGCGCGAAGGCGTGAGTCTGGTGGTCGATCCGATGAGTTTCCAGTACTTGGCGGGTGCCGAAGTGGACTATCAGGAAGGTCTGGAAGGTTCGCGCTTCGTGATCAAGAACCCGAACGCCACCACGACCTGTGGTTGCGGCTCTTCGTTCTCGATCTGATCGCACCTCGCTGCGCACAACAAAACGCCGCAGAGCCTTACGGTTCTGCGGCGTTTTTTGTTGCTGGCGTTTTATTCAGTTGGGATAGATGGCGCCGAGTACCCGCAGGCCTTTGGCGCCGGTGACGCTCGGGCGATTGGCGGCAATGCCTTCGAGGCAGCAATGGGCCAGCCAGGCGAAGGCCATTGCCTCGACCCAGTCCGGATCGACGCCGTGAGTGGCGGTGCTGGCGACGGTGGCGTTAGGCAGCAGGTCGGCAAGACGTTTCATCAGCGTAGCGTTGTGAGCGCCGCCGCCGCAGACCAACATTTCCCGCGTATCGGATTGAGCGCTTTGCAGCGACTCGACGATGGTCTGCGCCGTCAGTTCGAGCAGCGTTGCCTGAACGTTTTCAGCAGCGAAGCTCGGCAAACTTGAGAGGTGGTGCTCCAGCCACGGCAGGTTGAACACTTCCCGGCCAGTGCTCTTCGGGCCTTTGGTCACGAAGAACGGGTCGCCGAGCAGAGCTTTCAGCAAGACTGGCTCGACCGTGCCGGTGGCTGCCCACTGGCCGTTGCGATCATAGTTCTCGCCGCGTTGCTGATGAATCCAGGCATCCATCAGCACATTCCCAGGGCCGCAGTCGAAACCGGCTACAGGCCTGGTCGGTTCTATCAGACTGAGATTGCTGAAACCGCCGACATTCAGGACTGCGCGGTTGCCGTTACGCTCTTCGAACAAAGCCTCATGGAAGGCTGGTACCAGCGGCGCACCCTGACCGCCAGCAGCCACGTCGCGGCTGCGGAAGTCGCTAACCACGGTGATGCCGGTCAGCTCGGTCAGTAGTGCGGGATTGCCGATCTGCACTGTGAAGCCACGAGCGGGCTCATGGCGAATGGTCTGGCCATGGCTGCCGATTGCACGAATGGCTTCAGGCTTCAGTTGCTGCTGATCGAGGAGGGTATGGATGCCCTGGGCCGCTAGTTTTACCCAGTGCTGCTGGGCGATCGCCGAGCGGGCAATCTCGTCAGGGCCGCTGGCGCACAAGCCAAGCAGCTCGGCGCGCAGGGTTTCAGGCATGGGGATGTAATGCGTGGCGATCAGTTTGATCGCCGAGGTCTGCTCGATCAGGGCGATGTCCAGCCCATCGAGACTGGTGCCGGACATCACGCCGAAATAAAGAGCCATGGCTTAGCGCTTGCTCGAAGCCAGCATGGTGGCCTTCTCTTGATCCATGCGCGCCATCAGCGGCTGGCTCTGCGCAAGGAAACGTGCGCGCTCGGACTTGGCGATCGGATCTGCCATCGGCAGCTTCTGGCCCAGCGGGTCGACGTGAACGCCGTTGACCTGGAACTCATAGTGCAAGTGCGGTCCAGTGGACAGGCCGGTGGTACCAATGTAACCGATCACTTGGCCCTGCTTGACGCTGCCGCCGGTTTTCACGCCTTTGGCGAAGCCTTGCATGTGGCCATACAGCGTGCGGTAGGTGTTGCCGTGCTGGATGATCACCGTGTTGCCGTAGCCACCGCGGCGACCAGCCAGCAGCACTTTACCGTCACCGGCAGCCTTGATTGGCGTACCGCGTGGCGCTGCGTAATCGACGCCTTTGTGGGCGCGGATCTTGTTGAGGATCGGGTGTTTGCGGCCCATGGAGAATTTCGAACTGATGCGGGCGAAGTCCACCGGGGTACGGATGAACGCCTTACGCATGCTGTTGCCATCAGCGGTGTAATAGCTGCTGTTGCCTTGTTTGTTGGTGTAACGCACGGCGGTGTAGGTCTTGCCGCGGTTGGTGAAGCGTGCAGACAGAATCGGGCCGGTGCCCACTGCCTTGCCGTTGACCACTTTCTGCTCGTAGATCACGTCGAATTCGTCACCTTGACGGATGTCCTGAGCGAAGTCGACGTCGTAGCCGAAGACGCTGGCCATATCCATCGTCAGGCTGTGGGACAGGCCTGCGCGGGCAGCGGATTGTGACAGGGAGCTATTGATCACGCCGTGCACGTAAGCCGTGCGAACGGTCGGCTTGGCTGTTACGCGGTTGAATGCGTAGCCCTTGTCATTCTTGGTCAGGGTAATGGTTTCGACATCGCTGACCTTGCTGTGCAGGCTGGTCAGTTGGCCTTGCGGGTTCAGTTCGAACTCCAGCTTCTGGCCGTGCTTGAGCTGGCTGAACTGTTTGGCTTGTTTGTCGCTGGCCAGCACTTCGTGCACAGCAGCGGCTGGCAGACCGACTTTCTCGAACAATGTAGAGAGCGTATCGCCTTTGGATACGACGACTTCGCGGTGCCCCGGGGCTTTTGGTTTCTCTGCAGCCGGAGTTGGGGCAGGTGCGGCTTCAGCGGTTTTCGGGGTTTCTTCGGTGCTGTTTTCGATCTGGGCGAAAGGTGAGGCTGCTGGCTCATTTGTGGCTTGAATCGCGTCAGCAGCGTCTTGATCTTGTGTCAGTTGTTCAGCAGGACTTTCCAGTTCCAGGCTCAGGGTCGTCTTTTTGGCTTCAACATCACTGGAAGGAAATACCAGGAGCGCCAGACTGAGAAGGGCGGCGATTCCACTTGCGGCAAGCAGGTGGGTCTTCGGGTAAAGCGGTGGCGCTTTAGACGGTTCAGTGGTCATAAGTAATTTTGACTTTGAAAAAAGATGAATTGGAAAAGATGAATGACATGATGAAGATGAAATAACTGTATAAAATATAACCAAATCATCCCCGAAGCAAGTCTACAGACACCCTGTCTGCAGATTGGTGTCCGTGCGCCGGGCAAAACTTGTAATTGGTGCACGATCTTGTATGGTTGGTTCCCTTTGAATCTGAGCCTTGCGGGTCTGTTATGAAGTCGGTTGAAGAGCAGCTAGCGCTGATTAAACGTGGTGCGGAAGAACTATTGGTCGAGTCCGAGCTGATCGAGAAGCTCAAGCGCGGCCAGCCGCTGCGTATCAAGGCTGGTTTCGATCCAACCGCCCCGGATCTGCACTTGGGTCACACCGTGCTTATTAATAAGCTGCGCCAGTTCCAGGAATTGGGGCATCAGGTGATCTTCCTGATTGGTGACTTCACCGGGATGATCGGTGATCCAAGCGGCAAGAGCGCTACGCGTCCTCCTTTGACTCGCGAGCAGGTTTTGGAAAACGCCGAGACCTACAAGTCTCAGGTGTTCAAGATTCTGGATCCGGCGAAAACCGAAGTTGCGTTCAACTCCACCTGGATGGATCAGATGGGGCCGGCGGACTTTATTCGTCTGACTTCGCAATACACTGTCGCGCGTATGCTTGAGCGTGATGACTTCGATAAGCGTTACACCACCAATCAGCCGATCGCTATTCATGAGTTCCTCTATCCGCTGGTTCAGGGTTATGACTCGGTTGCTCTGCGCGCGGATGTCGAACTGGGCGGTACCGATCAGAAGTTCAACCTGCTGATGGGGCGTGAGCTGCAGCGTGGGTATGGCCAGGAAGCTCAGTGCATTCTGACCATGCCGTTGCTGGAAGGTCTGGATGGCGTGAAGAAGATGTCCAAGTCGTTGGGCAATTACGTTGGTATCCAGGAAGCGCCAGGTGTGATGTACGGCAAGCTGGTTTCGATTCCAGATGCGCTGATGTGGCGTTACTTTGAGCTGCTCAGCTTCCGTTCGATGGATGAGATCAATGCCTTTCGTGCAGATGTCGAGGCGGGGGCTAACCCGCGCGACATCAAGATCAAGTTGGCGGAAGAGATTGTCGCGCGCTTCCATGGTGAGGAGGCTGCGGCCAATGCTCATCGCGCTGCCGGTAACCGTATGAAGGATGGCGAACTGCCGGATGATCTGCCGGAGATCGAACTGGCCTCTGCTGAAGATATGCCGATTGCGGCCGTCCTGAATAAGGCAGGCCTGGTGAAGAACTCGGCAGCGGCGCGTGATCTGTTGGCTTCTGGTGGTGTGCGTGTGGATGGTGAGGTGGTTGATCGCTCCTTTATATATGTGCTGGGCGCGACCCACGTTTGCCAGGCGGGCAAGAAGGCATTTGCACGTATCACACTGAAAGCTGAATAAAGTTTGAAATAAGGGTTGACGGCGAATTTTAGAAGTCTATAATTCGCCCCACTTCCGGCGCAGTCGAAACGGAAAACTCCTTGAGATTCAATGAGTTACGCAGTTTTCGGCAGCGGCTTGCTTCAGTTCATCGAAGCCTGGAAGGAGTTGAAAGAGCGGTGATGTTTGGCTCTTTTGACGGTTCGATCTTCTCGGTCGAAAGCGGAGAAAAAGAGGTGTTGACAGCGGCGTGTAACGCTGTAGAATTCGCCCCCCGCTAACGAGAGATCGGAAGCGCAAGTGGTTGAAGTTGTTGAAGAAATCTTCGAAAACTTCTGAAAATAATCACTTGACAGCAAATGAGGCTGCTGTAGAATGCGCGCCTCGGTTGAGACGAAAGATCTTAACCAATCGCTCTTTAACAACTGAATCAAGCAATTCGTGGGGTGCTTGTGGAGTCAGACTGATAGTCAACAAGATTATCAGCATCACAAGTTACTCCGCGAGAAATCAAAGATGTAACCAACGATTGCTGAGCCAAGTTTAGGGTTTCTTAAAAACCCAAAGATGTTTGAACTGAAGAGTTTGATCATGGCTCAGATTGAACGCTGGCGGCAGGCCTAACACATGCAAGTCGAGCGGATGAAAGGAGCTTGCTCCTGGATTCAGCGGCGGACGGGTGAGTAATGCCTAGGAATCTGCCTGGTAGTGGGGGACAACGTTTCGAAAGGAACGCTAATACCGCATACGTCCTACGGGAGAAAGCAGGGGACCTTCGGGCCTTGCGCTATCAGATGAGCCTAGGTCGGATTAGCTAGTTGGTGAGGTAATGGCTCACCAAGGCGACGATCCGTAACTGGTCTGAGAGGATGATCACACTGGAACTGAGACACGGTCCAGACTCCTACGGGAGGCAGCAGTGGGGAATATTGGACAATGGGCGAAAGCCTGATCCAGCCATGCCGCGTGTGTGAAGAAGGTCTTCGGATTGTAAAGCACTTTAAGTTGGGAGGAAGGGTTGTAGATTAATACTCTGCAATTTTGACGTTACCGACAGAATAAGCACCGGCTAACTCTGTGCCAGCAGCCGCGGTAATACAGAGGGTGCAAGCGTTAATCGGAATTACTGGGCGTAAAGCGCGCGTAGGTGGTTTGTTAAGTTGGATGTGAAATCCCCGGGCTCAACCTGGGAACTGCATCCAAAACTGGCAAGCTAGAGTATGGTAGAGGGTGGTGGAATTTCCTGTGTAGCGGTGAAATGCGTAGATATAGGAAGGAACACCAGTGGCGAAGGCGACCACCTGGACTGATACTGACACTGAGGTGCGAAAGCGTGGGGAGCAAACAGGATTAGATACCCTGGTAGTCCACGCCGTAAACGATGTCAACTAGCCGTTGGGAGCCTTGAGCTCTTAGTGGCGCAGCTAACGCATTAAGTTGACCGCCTGGGGAGTACGGCCGCAAGGTTAAAACTCAAATGAATTGACGGGGGCCCGCACAAGCGGTGGAGCATGTGGTTTAATTCGAAGCAACGCGAAGAACCTTACCAGGCCTTGACATCCAATGAACTTTCCAGAGATGGATTGGTGCCTTCGGGAACATTGAGACAGGTGCTGCATGGCTGTCGTCAGCTCGTGTCGTGAGATGTTGGGTTAAGTCCCGTAACGAGCGCAACCCTTGTCCTTAGTTACCAGCACGTTATGGTGGGCACTCTAAGGAGACTGCCGGTGACAAACCGGAGGAAGGTGGGGATGACGTCAAGTCATCATGGCCCTTACGGCCTGGGCTACACACGTGCTACAATGGTCGGTACAGAGGGTTGCCAAGCCGCGAGGTGGAGCTAATCCCACAAAACCGATCGTAGTCCGGATCGCAGTCTGCAACTCGACTGCGTGAAGTCGGAATCGCTAGTAATCGCGAATCAGAATGTCGCGGTGAATACGTTCCCGGGCCTTGTACACACCGCCCGTCACACCATGGGAGTGGGTTGCACCAGAAGTAGCTAGTCTAACCTTCGGGAGGACGGTTACCACGGTGTGATTCATGACTGGGGTGAAGTCGTAACAAGGTAGCCGTAGGGGAACCTGCGGCTGGATCACCTCCTTAATCGACGACATCAGTGCTCCATAAGTTCCCACACGAATTGCTTGATTCATTGAAGAAGACGATAGAAGCAGCTTAAGCTCCAAGCTGATAGCTCTTAGCTAATCAGTTACGCGCTCGAAATTGGGTCTGTAGCTCAGTTGGTTAGAGCGCACCCCTGATAAGGGTGAGGTCGGCAGTTCGAATCTGCCCAGACCCACCAATTTTGTATGGGGCCATAGCTCAGCTGGGAGAGCGCCTGCCTTGCACGCAGGAGGTCAGCGGTTCGATCCCGCTTGGCTCCACCATTAACTGCTTCTGCTTGTTAGAGTTTAGAAATGAATATTCGTGAATGAATATTGATTTCTAGTCTTTGATTAGATCGTTCTTTAAAAATTTGGGTATGTGATAGAAAGATAGACTGAACGTTACTTTCACTGGTAACGGATCAGGCTAAGGTAAAATTTGTGAGTGACTCTTAAGAGTTTTGCGAATTTTCGGCGAATGTCGTCTTCACAGTATAACCAGATTGCTTGGGGTTATATGGTCAAGTGAAGAAGCGCATACGGTGGATGCCTTGGCAGTCAGAGGCGATGAAAGACGTGGTAGCCTGCGAAAAGCTTCGGGGAGTCGGCAAACAGACTTTGATCCGGAGATGTCTGAATGGGGGAACCCAGCCATCATAAGATGGTTATCTTGTACTGAATACATAGGTGCAAGAGGCGAACCAGGGGAACTGAAACATCTAAGTACCCTGAGGAAAAGAAATCAACCGAGATTCCCTTAGTAGTGGCGAGCGAACGGGGACTAGCCCTTAAGTGGCTTTGAGATTAGCGGAACGCTCTGGAAAGTGCGGCCATAGTGGGTGATAGCCCTGTACGCGAAAGTCTCTTAGTCATGAAATCGAGTAGGACGGAGCACGAGAAACTTTGTCTGAATATGGGGGGACCATCCTCCAAGGCTAAATACTACTGACTGACCGATAGTGAACTAGTACCGTGAGGGAAAGGCGAAAAGAACCCCGGAGAGGGGAGTGAAATAGATCCTGAAACCGTATGCGTACAAGCAGTGGGAGCCCACTTTGTTGGGTGACTGCGTACCTTTTGTATAATGGGTCAGCGACTTTTTTCAGTCGAGCTTAAAACCGAATAGGGGAGGCGTAGCGAAAGCGAGTCTTAATAGGGCGTCTAGTCGCTGGGAAGACCCGAAACCGGGCGATCTATCCATGGGCAGGTTGAAGGTTAGGTAACACTGACTGGAGGACCGAACCGACTACCGTTGAAAAGTTAGCGGATGACCTGTGGATCGGAGTGAAAGGCTAATCAAGCTCGGAGATAGCTGGTTCTCCTCGAAAGCTATTTAGGTAGCGCCTCATGTATCACTGTAGGGGGTAGAGCACTGTTTCGGCTAGGGGGTCATCCCGACTTACCAAACCGATGCAAACTCCGAATACCTACAAGTGCCGAGCATGGGAGACACACGGCGGGTGCTAACGTCCGTCGTGAAAAGGGAAACAACCCAGACCGTCAGCTAAGGTCCCAAAGTTATGGTTAAGTGGGAAACGATGTGGGAAGGCTTAGACAGCTAGGAGGTTGGCTTAGAAGCAGCCACCCTTTAAAGAAAGCGTAATAGCTCACTAGTCGAGTCGGCCTGCGCGGAAGATGTAACGGGGCTCAAACCATACACCGAAGCTACGGGTATCACGCAAGTGATGCGGTAGAGGAGCGTTCTGTAAGCCTGTGAAGGTGAGTTGAGAAGCTTGCTGGAGGTATCAGAAGTGCGAATGCTGACATGAGTAACGACAATGGGTGAAAAACACCCACGCCGAAAGACCAAGGTTTCCTGCGCAACGTTAATCGACGCAGGGTTAGTCGGTCCCTAAGGCGAGGCTGAAAAGCGTAGTCGATGGAAAACAGGTTAATATTCCTGTACTTCTGGTTATTGCGATGGAGGGACGGAGAAGGCTAGGCCAGCTTGGCGTTGGTTGTCCAAGTTTAAGGTGGTAGGCTGAGATCTTAGGTAAATCCGGGATCTTAAGGCCGAGAGCTGATGACGAGTTACCTTTTAGGTGACGAAGTGGTTGATGCCATGCTTCCAAGAAAAGCTTCTAAGCTTCAGATAACCAGGAACCGTACCCAAACCGACACAGGTGGTTGGGTAGAGAATACCAAGGCGCTTGAGAGAACTCGGGTGAAGGAACTAGGCAAAATGGCACCGTAACTTCGGGAGAAGGTGCGCCGGTGAGGGTGAAGGACTTGCTCCGTAAGCTCATGCCGGTCGAAGATACCAGGCCGCTGCGACTGTTTATTAAAAACACAGCACTCTGCAAACACGAAAGTGGACGTATAGGGTGTGACGCCTGCCCGGTGCCGGAAGGTTTATGGGGTTAGCTAACGCGAAGCTCTTGATCGAAGCCCCGGTAAACGGCGGCCGTAACTATAACGGTCCTAAGGTAGCGAAATTCCTTGTCGGGTAAGTTCCGACCTGCACGAATGGCGTAACGATGGCGGCGCTGTCTCCACCCGAGACTCAGTGAAATTGAAATCGCTGTGAAGATGCAGTGTATCCGCGGCTAGACGGAAAGACCCCGTGAACCTTTACTATAGCTTTGCACTGGACTTTGAATTTGCTTGTGTAGGATAGGTGGGAGGCTTTGAAGCGTGGACGCCAGTTCGCGTGGAGCCATCCTTGAAATACCACCCTGGCAACTTTGAGGTTCTAACTCAGGTCCGTTATCCGGATCGAGGACAGTGTATGGTGGGTAGTTTGACTGGGGCGGTCTCCTCCTAAAGAGTAACGGAGGAGTACGAAGGTGCGCTCAGACCGGTCGGAAATCGGTCGTAGAGTATAAAGGCAAAAGCGCGCTTGACTGCGAGACAGACACGTCGAGCAGGTACGAAAGTAGGTCTTAGTGATCCGGTGGTTCTGTATGGAAGGGCCATCGCTCAACGGATAAAAGGTACTCCGGGGATAACAGGCTGATACCGCCCAAGAGTTCATATCGACGGCGGTGTTTGGCACCTCGATGTCGGCTCATCACATCCTGGGGCTGAAGCCGGTCCCAAGGGTATGGCTGTTCGCCATTTAAAGTGGTACGCGAGCTGGGTTTAGAACGTCGTGAGACAGTTCGGTCCCTATCTGCCGTGGACGTTTGAGATTTGAGAGGGGCTGCTCCTAGTACGAGAGGACCGGAGTGGACGAACCTCTGGTGTTCCGGTTGTCACGCCAGTGGCATTGCCGGGTAGCTATGTTCGGGAAAGATAACCGCTGAAAGCATCTAAGCGGGAAACTTGCCTCAAGATGAGATCTCACTGGAACCTTGAGTTCCCTGAAGGGCCGTCGAAGACTACGACGTTGATAGGTTGGGTGTGTAAGCGCTGTGAGGCGTTGAGCTAACCAATACTAATTGCCCGTGAGGCTTGACCATATAACACCCAAGCAATCTGAATGCTCGAAAGAGACCAGATTGCGGTGTGTGAAGACGCAATGAACCGAAAGTTCGCGATGCTCACAAAACACCTGTATCACATACCCGATTTGCTGAAGCGAGGCCAGCCGGTCACGAGTCAGTACCCGAATTTCTTGACGACCATAGAGCGTTGGAACCACCTGATCCCATCCCGAACTCAGAAGTGAAACGATGCATCGCCGATGGTAGTGTGGGGTTTCCCCATGTGAGAGTAGGTCATCGTCAAGATTAAATTCCGAAACCCCAATTGCGAAAGCAGTTGGGGTTTTGTTTTGCCCGCAGGAAAGTGGTGCGCTTGATTTCTATGCAATCGCCCGGCTCATGGCTATTATTCGGACCTCATTGTGAGGCGAGACCTGCATGCTGACGTTGTTGAATCTATTAAAGGATGGTCGATTCCATTCCGGCGAGGCTCTGGGGGTTACCCTGGGAATCAGTCGAAGTGCGGTGTGGAAGCAGCTTCAGCATCTTGAGGCTGAGCTCGGGTTGTCCATAAACAAAGTCCGGGGCAGAGGCTATCAACTGGCTGCACCCTTGACGCTCCTCGACCCCCTGAAGATTAGTGCCTTAGCAGCGGTTTGGCCGATTACAGTCTTTGATTCCATCGATTCCACTAACGCAGAGGCGCTTCGCGCGATCAATCAGGGTCGAGCGGCGCCGTTTCTGGTATTGGCCGAACGACAGATTTCCGGTCGCGGTCGCCGAGGCCGCAAATGGGTAAGCCCTTTTGCTGAAAATCTCTACTACAGCCTGGTCCTGCGCATTGAAGGTGGCATGCGCCAGCTTGAGGGCTTGAGTCTGGTGGTCGGTTTGGCTGTTATGCATGCCCTGCGAAAGCTGGGGGTGGCGGGCGCAGGATTGAAGTGGCCCAACGATGTGCTGGTCGGGAACAAGAAAGTCGCCGGTATTCTTCTTGAGCTAGTAGGGGATCCGGCAGATGTTTGCCATGTGGTGCTGGGTATAGGCATTAATGTGAACATGCAGGTTGCTGAGGAAGTTGACCAGCAATGGACGTCAATTCGACTCGAGACGGGTCAAACCTGCGATCGCAACGTCTTGGTGGCTGAGCTGAGCGACCAACTGCGCGGTTATATCCAGCGTCATCAGGTCCATGGTTTCTCTGCGTTCCAGGAGGAATGGGAAAAGGATCACATGTGGCAAGGTCGCCCGGTTTCTTTGGTTGCGGGCGTTAGTCATATAGAAGGCGTAGTGCTTGGTATTGATAGCCAGGGTGCGCTGCGCTTGAAGGTGGACGGCGTGGAAAAAGTATTTAGTGGTGGTGAGCTCAGTCTGAGGTTGCGTGATGATTCTTGAGCTCGACTGTGGGAATAGCTTTATCAAGTGGCGCGTATTGAATACGGCTGCTGGCGGTCTTTTCGCGGAAGGTGTTGTCGACTCGGACCAAGCTCTGGTGGATAGCTTGTGCGCATTTGAGAACCTGTCGTTGCGCAAATGTCGGTTGGTCAGCGTAAGAACCAGCGAAGAAACTGCTGCGCTCACCCGAATTCTCGAGCAGACGTTCTGCATCTCGGTAGTGTGCGCCAAGTCGGCCAGTGAAATGTCTGGTGTCAGGAATGGCTATGACGACTATGAACGCTTGGGACTGGATCGCTGGTTGGCGATGCTCGGTGGCTTTCATCTGGCTGCCGGCGCCTGTCTGATTCTGGATTTTGGCACTGCTGTGACGGCCGACTTTATTAATGCCGAAGGTGAGCACCTTGGGGGATTCATTTGCCCAGGAATGCCCTTGATGCGTAACCAGTTACGTACGCATACCCGGAAAATCCGTTATGGGGACTTGGCTGCCGAAAAAGCGTTGACGAGCCATGCTCCGGGGCGCAGTACCGTCGAGGCGGTGGAGCGAGGGTGCTCTTTAATGTTGAGAGGTTTCGTTCTGACCCAGATGGAAATGGCTCGATCCTATTGGGGGGAGCGCTTTGCTGTCTTTATTACCGGTGGCGATGCTGGATTGGTGGCGGACGTCGTGCCTGATGCTCGGATCGTCCCTGACCTGGTATTTGTAGGGTTGGCGATGGCGTGTCCTTTAACTTGAGGTTTGTATGCGTTGGTTGTTCCTGCTGCTCGTTGTTCTCAATGTGTTCTATTACGTCTGGCATCAGCAGGAGGCGCCCTTGCGTGCAAAAGATGTCACTCCTCTCAGCATGTACCGCGGGTCCCAGCAAGATATTCGCTTATTGAGTGAGGCGACTGGTGACTCTGCGGGAGGGCAAGGCGCACGCCGTGCCGGACAGGAGTGTCTGTTTTTGGGTGGTTTGACTCAAGAAAGCAGCCTTTCCGCGCTACAGATGCGTCTAGCGGGCATGAGTGTGAAGGTTCAGGCATCGCAAAAGGATCTTCCCGAGCCTGGATATTGGTTGCGCATTGCGCCCGAAAGCCAGCGTTTATTGGGGGATGTGCAGTTGCAGAACCTTTCTAAGGAATTCAATGAGTTAAAACATAAAATAATGCTGTGTGAGGGGGTTGCACCGCTGGAATAGTTTGCATAGAATGGCGCCCGCTCCACAGCGAACACCTAAACAGGTTGTCAAAGTGGAGCGGTGTCAACGCAGCTAACCTCAGGTTTTTAATGAGAAAATGCTTGACAGAAGGTCGGCATAGTATAGAATGCCGGCTCGCTTAGGAGGGGTTCCCGAGCGGCCAAAGGGATCAGACTGTAAATCTGACGTCTACGACTTCGAAGGTTCGAATCCTTCCCCCTCCACCATTTTTAGCGTGAGCTGCAAGCTCCGCGGGTATAGTTTAGTGGTAGAACCTCAGCCTTCCAAGCTGATGATGCGGGTTCGATTCCCGCTACCCGCTCCAAGTTTGCAGGTTCTGCAAAGTGTTACGCTCTTGTAGCTCAGTTGGTAGAGCACACCCTTGGTAAGGGTGAGGTCAGCGGTTCAAATCCGCTCAAGAGCTCCATATAACAAGGCAGATATGAAAATATCTGCCTTTGTTTTAATGGTAGATATCGTTCGTCTAATTCTTCTGTTGAGGGTGTTATCGATGGCTAAGGAAAAATTTGATCGTTCCCTGCCCCACGTCAACGTAGGGACCATTGGTCACGTTGACCACGGTAAAACCACTCTGACCGCTGCTCTGACTCGCGTCTGCTCCGAAGTTTTCGGTTCGGCCGTGGTTGAATTCGACAAGATCGACAGCGCTCCAGAAGAAAAAGCTCGCGGTATCACCATCAACACCGCACACGTTGAGTACAACTCGCTGATCCGTCACTACGCTCACGTTGACTGCCCAGGTCACGCTGACTATGTGAAGAACATGATCACCGGTGCTGCTCAAATGGACGGCGCTATCCTGGTTTGCTCGGCCGCTGATGGTCCGATGCCACAAACCCGTGAGCACATCCTGCTGTCCCGTCAGGTAGGCGTTCCGTACATCGTGGTTTTCCTGAACAAGGCTGACCTGGTAGACGACGCTGAGCTGCTGGAGCTGGTTGAGATGGAAGTTCGCGACCTGCTGTCCACCTACGACTTCCCGGGCGATGACACTCCAATCATCATCGGTTCGGCTCGTATGGCGCTGGAAGGCAAAGACGACAACGAGATGGGCACCACTGCCGTCAAGAAACTGGTTGAAACTCTGGACAGCTACATCCCAGAACCAGTTCGTATGATCGACAAGCCATTCCTGATGCCAATCGAAGACGTATTCTCGATCTCGGGTCGCGGTACTGTTGTGACTGGTCGTATCGAGCGCGGTATCGTTCGCGTTCAAGATGCACTGGAAATCGTTGGTCTGCGTGACACCACCACCACCACCTGCACCGGTGTTGAGATGTTCCGCAAGCTGCTCGACGAAGGTCGTGCTGGCGAGAACTGCGGCGTTCTGCTGCGTGGTGCCAAGCGTGACGACGTTGAGCGTGGTCAGGTTCTGGTTAAGCCGGGTTCGGTTAAGCCGCACACCAAGTTCACCGCAGAAGTTTACGTTCTGAGCAAGGAAGAAGGCGGTCGTCACACTCCGTTCTTCAAAGGCTACCGTCCACAGTTCTACTTCCGTACTACTGACGTGACTGGTAACTGCGAACTGCCAGAAGGCGTTGAAATGGTAATGCCAGGTGACAACATTCAGATGACTGTTACCCTGATCAAAACCATCGCGATGGAAGATGGTCTGCGTTTCGCTATCCGTGAAGGCGGTCGTACCGTCGGCGCTGGCGTCGTAGCTAAAATCATCGAATAAGCGGTTGTAATGTATTTTTCGGGCCGGCATAATGGTCGGCCTGATTTTGTTTTAGGTCAGTAGCTCAATTGGCAGAGCGACGGTCTCCAAAACCGTAGGTTGGGGGTTCGATTCCCTCCTGACCTGCCAGATTCACTCGGTGTGTCTGGCTTTCTTTTCACAGGATCTTCATAGATGACTCCTAAGGCTGAAGCTCAAGGCTCTCGCTTCGATCTGCTCAAGTGGCTTGTGGTAGCTGCTTTGGTGGTTGTGGGTGTAGTTGGCAATCAGTATTACGCTGCTTCACCGATCCTGTACCGTGTACTCGCTTTGCTCGTAATTGCTGCTGTAGCTGCCTTTGTAGGCCTGCAGACTGCAAAGGGCAAGTCGTTCTTTGTACTGGTTAAGGAAGCGCGCACCGAGATTCGTAAAGTCGTATGGCCAACTCGCCAGGAAACCACGCAGACAACGTTGATCGTTGTTGCTGTGGTTATCGTTATGGCGTTGCTGTTGTGGGGTGTTGATTCCCTGCTCGGTTGGCTTGTTTCCTTGATTGTCGGCTAAGGGTGTCCCGTGGCTAAGCGTTGGTACGTTGTGCATGCTTACTCGGGTTACGAGAAGCATGTCATGCGCTCGCTGATTGAGCGCGTTAAGCTGGCTGGCATGGAAGATGGCTTCGGCGAAATTCTGGTTCCCACTGAAGAAGTGGTTGAAATGCGTAATGGCCAGAAGCGCAAAAGCGAACGCAAGTTCTTCCCAGGCTATGTGCTGGTACAGATGGATATGAATGAGGGTACTTGGCACTTGGTCAAGGATACTCCTCGGGTGATGGGCTTCATTGGCGGTACCGCCGACAAGCCTGCTCCAATCACCGACAAAGAGGCGGAAGCCATTCTGCGTCGCGTGGCTGATGGTAGCGATAAGCCGAAACCGAAGACTCTGTTTGAGCCGGGTGAGGTAGTTCGTGTTACTGACGGTCCATTCGCTGACTTTAACGGCACCGTCGAAGAAGTTAACTACGAAAAGAGCCGTGTCCAGGTGGCAGTGCTTATTTTCGGTCGCTCTACTCCGGTAGAGTTGGAGTTCAGTCAGGTCGAAAAGGTCTAGCTGAACAAGCATCCCAACCCCGCAGCCCTAGGCTGTGGGGTTTTGTCGTCACTGGGATAAACGCGCAAGTAACCGGGGAGCCTTTCGAGGCGTTCGAACCCGTAATTGGAGTGCCTCATGGCCAAGAAGATTACCGCTTACATCAAGCTGCAAGTGAAGGCCGCTCAGGCTAACCCAAGCCCACCTGTTGGTCCTGCTCTGGGTCAGCACGGCGTGAACATCATGGAATTCTGCAAGGCTTTCAACGCCCGTACTCAGGGTCTTGAAGCAGGTCTGCCGACTCCAGTGATCATCACTGTCTACAGCGACCGTAGCTTCACTTTCGAAACCAAATCCACCCCTGCTTCGGTTCTGCTGAAGAAGGCGGCCGGTCTGACCAGCGGTTCCGCTCGTCCGAACACCGTTAAGGTTGGCACTGTTACCCGTGCTCAGCTGGAAGAAATCGCGAAAACCAAAAACGCGGATCTGACTGCAGCTGATATGGATGCAGCCGTGCGTACTATCGCCGGTTCTGCTCGTAGCATGGGCCTTAACGTGGAGGGTGTGTAATGGCTAAGCTGACCAAGCGTCAAAAGGCTATCGCCGGCAAAATCGAAGCAGGCAAGGCCTACAACATTGTAGACGCTGCTGCTCTGCTGGCTGAGCTGTCGACTGTCAAGTTCAGCGAGTCGTTCGACGTTGCTGTAAACCTGGGTGTAGACCCGCGTAAATCCGACCAGGTTGTTCGTAGCGCTACTGTGCTGCCACACGGCACTGGCAAGACCGTTCGCGTTGCTGTGTTCACCCAGGGTCCAGCTGCTGAGGCCGCTCTGGCTGCCGGCGCTGACCGTGTAGGTATGGACGACCTGGCTGCCGAAATGAAAGGCGGCGACCTGAACTACGACGTAGTGATCGCATCCCCGGATGCCATGCGCGTTGTAGGTCAACTGGGTCAGATCCTCGGTCCACGTGGCCTGATGCCTAACCCGAAAGTCGGCACCGTAACTCCAGACGTAGCTACCGCGGTTAAAAACGCCAAGGCTGGTCAGGTTCGTTATCGCACCGACAAAAACGGCATCATCCACACCTCCGTTGGCAAGATCGGTTTCGATGCCGTCAAGCTGAAGGAAAACGTTGAGGCCCTGATCGCTGACCTGAAGCGTATCAAACCAGCTTCCTCGAAAGGTATTTACGTCAAGCGCGTTACCCTGAGCACCACTATGGGCCCAGGTCTGGTTATCGACCAGAGCTCGCTGGACGCGTAAGACAAAGGTTGGTGCGATTATTCGCGCCAATTGAAAGATTGGGGTCCCTGCCTGGCGGGGGCTATCCAAGACCGTAGGCGGCGCAAGCCTTAAACCACAAGCCTACGCAGATGGTGCTCCCGGTTCC
This sequence comes from Pseudomonas sp. S150, assembly GCF_004526365.1. Lineage (NCBI taxonomy): Bacteria > Pseudomonadati > Pseudomonadota > Gammaproteobacteria > Pseudomonadales > Pseudomonadaceae > Pseudomonas > Pseudomonas sp. S150. Next base: position 6,103,811 of record NZ_CP038207.1, on the reverse strand, counting down.
TTACCGAATCAGACACCAAAACGACATTCGGTTTCGACCGAGTGAAACGGTAACAAGCAGGAGTTAAACCCGTGGCAATTAATCTCGAAGACAAGAAGGCCATCGTCGCTGAAGTCAACGAGGCTGCCAAAGTCGCTCTGTCCGCTGTCGTGGTTGATGCCCGTGGCGTAACAGTAGGCGCAATGACCGGACTCCGTAAAGAGGCTCGTGAAGCTGGCGTTTACGTACGTGTTGTACGTAACACCCTGCTCAAGCGCGCTGTTGCTGACACTGAATACAGTGTTCTCAACGACGTGTTCACCGGCCCGACCCTGATTGCATTCTCGAACGAACATCCGGGCGCTGCTGCCCGTATCTTCAAAGAGTTTGCCAAGGGTCAGGACAAGTTCGAGATCAAGGCAGCTGCGTTCGAGGGCAAGTTCCTCGCAGCTAATCAGATCGACGTACTGGCAACTCTGCCGACCCGTGACGAAGCAATTTCTCAGCTGATGAGCGTGATTCAAGGCGCTACCAGCAAGTTGGCTCGTACTCTGGCGGCAATTCGCGACCAGAAAGAAGCTGCCGCAGCCTAAGGCTCGTCAACTTCTCGCGTTTTTTGTTTATTTCGATGGTCGCGTAGGCCGTCCCCCAATTCAGGAATTGAGTCATGTCTCTGACTAACGAACAAATCATCGAAGCAATCGGCCAGAAATCCGTAGTGGAAATCGTTGAGCTGATCAAAGCGATGGAAGAAACCTTCGGTGTTACCGCTGCTGCTGCTTCGGCTGGCCCAGCTGTAGCTGCTGCTGCTGTTGAAGAGCAAACCGAGTTCAACGTTGTTCTGCTGGAAGCTGGCGAGAAGAAGGTTAACGTGATCAAGGCAGTTCGTGAACTGACCGGTCTGGGCCTGAAAGAAGCCAAAGAGAAAGTAGACGGCGCTCCTCAGGTTGTAGCTGAAGGCGTTTCGAAAGAAGCTGCTGAAGACGCTAAGAAGAAGCTGGAAGAAGCAGGCGCTAAAGTCGAGCTGAAATAAGTATCGACTTTGCTCCTCCAGCCCGAGCGTCAAGCGACAGGCTGATGGCTGGTGGCTCTTGCCACCGGCCTTTTTCCGTTATTGGCAGCCGACTGGGTCGGTGCTGATAAAGGCGCTGTAACCACCCGATGCGGTGGCGCAAACCATGGGGTTTGCACGATTTTCTGGCTGCTCCCGTCGGGAGGGGCCAAACAAGCAGGTGACCAAGCTGGGGAACGCTGATGGCTTACTCATATACTGAGAAAAAACGTATCCGCAAGGACTTTAGCAAGTTGCCGGACGTCATGGATGTGCCGTACCTCCTGGCCATCCAGCTGGATTCGTATCGTGAATTCTTGCAAGCGGGAGCGACTAAAGATCAGTTCCGCGACGTGGGCCTGCATGCGGCCTTCAAATCCGTTTTCCCGATCATCAGCTACTCCGGCAATGCTGCGCTGGAGTACGTCGGTTATCGCCTGGGCGAACCGGCATTTGATGTCAAAGAATGCGTATTGCGCGGTGTAACTTTCGCCGTACCTTTGCGGGTAAAAGTGCGCCTGATCATTTTCGACAAAGAGTCGTCGAACAAAGCGATCAAGGACATCAAAGAGCAAGAAGTCTACATGGGCGAAATCCCATTGATGACTGAGAACGGTACCTTCGTAATCAACGGTACCGAGCGTGTTATCGTTTCCCAGCTGCACCGTTCCCCGGGCGTGTTCTTTGACCACGACCGCGGCAAGACGCACAGTTCCGGTAAACTGCTGTACTCCGCGCGCATCATTCCTTACCGCGGTTCGTGGCTGGACTTCGAGTTCGACCCGAAAGACTGCGTGTTCGTGCGTATCGACCGTCGTCGCAAGCTGCCGGCCTCGGTGCTGCTGCGCGCGCTCGGCTACACCACCGAAGAAGTGCTGGACGCTTTCTACACCACCAACGTATTCCACGTTAAAGGCGAAGGCCTGAGCCTGGAACTGGTGCCTCAGCGTCTGCGCGGTGAAGTGGCTGTCCTCGATATCCAGGACGATAAAGGCAAGGTTATTGTCGAGCAGGGCCGTCGTATTACTGCCCGCCACATCAACCAGTTGGAAAAGGCCGGGATCAAAGAGCTGGACGTGCCTCTGGACTACGTCCTGGGTCGCACCACCGCCAAGGTCATCGTGCATCCGGCTACCGGCGAAATCCTGGCAGAGTGCAACACCGAGCTGTCGACCGAAGTCCTGGCGAAAATCGCCAAGGCCGGCGTTGTTCGCATCGAAACTCTGTACACCAACGACATCGACTGCGGTCCGTTCATCTCCGACACGCTGAAGATCGACTCCACCAGCAACCAATTGGAAGCGCTGGTCGAGATCTATCGCATGATGCGTCCAGGCGAGCCGCCAACCAAAGACGCTGCCGAAACCCTGTTCAACAACCTGTTCTTCAGCCCTGAGCGCTATGACCTGTCTGCGGTCGGCCGGATGAAGTTCAACCGTCGTATCGGTCGTACCGAGATCGAAGGTTCGGGCGTGCTGTGCAAGGAAGACATCGTCGCGGTACTGAAGACTCTGGTCGACATCCGTAACGGTAAAGGCATCGTCGATGACATCGACCACCTGGGTAACCGTCGTGTTCGCTGCGTAGGCGAAATGGCCGAGAACCAGTTCCGCGTTGGCCTGGTACGTGTTGAGCGTGCGGTCAAAGAGCGTCTGTCGATGGCTGAAAGCGAAGGCCTGATGCCGCAAGACCTGATCAACGCCAAGCCAGTGGCTGCGGCGGTGAAAGAGTTCTTCGGTTCCAGCCAGCTCTCGCAGTTCATGGACCAGAACAACCCGCTGTCCGAGATCACCCACAAGCGTCGTGTCTCTGCACTCGGCCCTGGCGGTCTGACTCGTGAGCGCGCAGGCTTTGAAGTTCGTGACGTACACCCGACTCACTACGGTCGTGTATGCCCGATTGAAACGCCGGAAGGTCCGAACATCGGTCTGATCAACTCCTTGGCTGCTTATGCCCGCACCAACCAGTACGGCTTCCTGGAAAGCCCGTACCGCGTGGTGAAAGAGGGTGTGGTCACTGACGAGATCGTGTTCCTGTCCGCCATTGAAGAAGCCGATCACGTGATCGCGCAGGCTTCGGCGACCATGAACGACCAGAAAGTCCTGATCGACGAGCTGGTAGCCGTACGTCACCTGAACGAATTCACCGTCAAGGCGCCGGAAGACGTCACCCTGATGGACGTTTCGCCGAAGCAGGTAGTTTCGGTTGCAGCGTCGCTGATTCCGTTCCTCGAGCACGACGACGCCAACCGTGCGTTGATGGGTTCGAACATGCAGCGTCAAGCTGTACCAACCCTGCGTGCTGACAAGCCGCTGGTAGGTACCGGCATGGAGCGTAACGTGGCTCGCGACTCCGGCGTTTGCGTCGTGGCTCGTCGTGGCGGCGTGATCGACTCTGTTGATGCCAGCCGTATCGTGGTTCGTGTTGCCGATGACGAAGTTGAAACCGGTGAAGCTGGTGTCGACATCTACAACCTGACCAAATACACCCGCTCGAACCAGAACACCTGCATCAACCAGCGTCCGCTGGTGAGAAAGGGTGATCGCGTTCAGCGTAGCGACATCATGGCTGACGGCCCGTCCACCGACATGGGTGAACTGGCACTGGGGCAGAACATGCGCATCGCGTTCATGGCATGGAACGGCTTCAACTTCGAAGACTCCATCTGCCTGTCCGAGCGTGTGGTTCAGGAAGACCGCTTCACCACGATTCACATTCAGGAACTGACCTGTGTGGCTCGTGACACCAAGCTTGGCCCAGAGGAAATCACTGCGGACATCCCGAACGTGGGTGAGGCTGCACTGAACAAGCTGGACGAAGCCGGTATCGTTTACGTAGGTGCTGAAGTAGGCGCAGGCGACATCCTGGTCGGTAAAGTCACTCCGAAAGGCGAGACCCAACTGACTCCGGAAGAAAAACTGCTGCGTGCGATCTTCGGTGAAAAAGCCAGCGACGTTAAAGACACCTCCCTGCGTGTACCTACCGGTACCAAAGGTACTGTCATCGACGTACAGGTCTTCACCCGCGACGGCGTTGAGCGTGATGCTCGTGCTCTGTCGATCGAGAAGTCCCAGTTGGACGAGATCCGCAAGGATCTGAACGAAGAGTTTCGTATCGTAGAAGGCGCGACCTTCGAACGTCTGCGCTCCGCTCTGGTAGGCCACAAGGCTGAAGGCGGCGCCGGTCTGAAGAAAGGTCAGGACATCACCGACGAAGTTCTCGACGGTCTTGAGCATGGTCAGTGGTTCAAACTGCGCATGGCTGAAGATGCTCTGAACGAGCAGCTCGAGAAGGCTCAGGCCTACATCGTTGATCGCCGCCGTCTGCTGGACGACAAGTTCGAAGACAAGAAGCGCAAACTGCAGCAGGGCGATGACCTGGCTCCAGGCGTGCTGAAAATCGTCAAGGTTTACCTGGCAATCCGTCGTCGCATTCAGCCGGGCGACAAGATGGCCGGTCGTCACGGTAACAAAGGTGTGGTCTCCGTGATCATGCCGGTTGAAGACATGCCGCACGATGCCAATGGCACCCCGGTCGACGTCGTCCTCAACCCGTTGGGCGTACCTTCGCGTATGAACGTTGGTCAGATCCTTGAAACCCACCTGGGCCTCGCGGCCAAAGGTCTGGGCGAGAAGATCAACCGGATGGTCGAAGAGCAGCGTAAAGTCGCTGAACTGCGTACCTTCCTCGACGAGATCTACAACCAGATCGGCGGTCGTAACGAAGATCTGGATAGCTTCTCCGATCAGGAAATCCTGGATCTGGCGAAGAACCTGCGTGGCGGCGTTCCAATGGCCACTCCAGTGTTCGACGGTGCCAAGGAAAGCGAAATCAAGGCCATGCTGAAACTGGCAGACCTGCCGGAAAGCGGCCAGATGCAGCTGACTGACGGCCGTACCGGCAACAAGTTCGAGCGTCCAGTTACCGTTGGCTACATGTACATGCTGAAGCTGAACCACTTGGTAGACGACAAGATGCACGCGCGTTCTACCGGTTCGTACAGCCTGGTTACCCAGCAGCCGCTGGGTGGTAAGGCGCAGTTCGGTGGTCAGCGTTTCGGGGAGATGGAGGTCTGGGCACTGGAAGCATACGGTGCCGCTTACACTCTGCAAGAAATGCTCACAGTGAAGTCGGACGATGTGAACGGCCGTACCAAGATGTACAAAAACATCGTGGATGGCGATCACCGTATGGAGCCGGGCATGCCCGAGTCCTTCAACGTGTTGATCAAGGAAATTCGTTCCCTCGGCATCGATATCGATCTGGAAACCGAATAACACGTGACGCGATCGAGAGCGGGGCAGGACTGCCCGCTCTCTGCTCCGCCAGGAGGAAAGGCCTTGAAAGACCTACTGAATTTGCTGAAAAACCAGGGTCAAGTCGAAGAGTTCGACGCCATCCGTATCGGATTGGCCTCGCCTGAGATGATCCGTTCGTGGTCGTTCGGCGAAGTTAAAAAGCCGGAAACCATCAACTACCGTACGTTCAAACCTGAGCGTGACGGTCTTTTCTGCGCCAAGATCTTTGGCCCGGTAAAGGATTACGAGTGCCTGTGCGGTAAGTACAAGCGCTTGAAGCACCGTGGTGTGATCTGTGAGAAGTGCGGCGTTGAAGTTGCACTGGCCAAGGTTCGTCGTGAGCGCATGGCGCACATCGAACTGGCTTCGCCGGTTGCCCACATCTGGTTCCTGAAATCGCTGCCGTCCCGTATCGGCCTGCTGATGGACATGACCCTGCGTGATATCGAACGCGTTCTCTACTTCGAGAGCTACGTCGTTATCGATCCAGGCATGACCACCCTTGAAAAAGGTCAGCTGCTGAACGACGAGCAGTACTTCGAAGCGCTGGAAGAGTTCGGTGACGACTTCGACGCCCGCATGGGTGCTGAAGCTGTCCGTGAACTGCTGCACGCTATCGACCTGGAGCACGAGATTGGTCGTCTGCGCGAAGAAATTCCGCAAACCAACTCGGAAACCAAGATCAAGAAGCTGTCCAAGCGTCTGAAGTTGATGGAAGCCTTCCAGGGTTCCGGCAACCTGCCAGAGTGGATGGTGCTGACCGTTCTGCCGGTTCTGCCGCCAGATCTGCGTCCACTGGTCCCGCTGGATGGCGGTCGTTTCGCGACTTCCGACCTCAACGATCTGTATCGTCGAGTGATCAACCGTAACAACCGTTTGAAGCGCCTGCTGGATCTGTCCGCTCCGGACATCATCGTGCGCAACGAAAAGCGTATGTTGCAGGAAGCTGTCGATGCACTGCTCGACAACGGTCGTCGTGGCCGCGCTATCACCGGTTCGAACAAGCGTCCTCTGAAATCCCTGGCTGACATGATCAAGGGTAAGCAGGGTCGCTTCCGTCAGAACTTGCTCGGTAAGCGCGTTGACTACTCCGGTCGTTCGGTAATTACCGTAGGTCCGACCCTGCGTTTGCACCAGTGCGGTCTGCCGAAGAAGATGGCTCTCGAGCTGTTCAAACCGTTCATTTTCGGCAAGCTGGAAATGCGTGGTCTCGCGACCACCATCAAAGCGGCCAAGAAAATGGTCGAGCGCGAACTGCCAGAGGTTTGGGACGTTCTCGCTGAAGTAATTCGCGAACACCCGGTTCTTCTCAACCGTGCACCGACCCTTCACCGTCTGGGTATCCAGGCGTTTGAACCGGTCCTGATCGAAGGTAAGGCTATCCAGCTGCACCCGCTGGTCTGCGCCGCGTACAACGCCGACTTCGACGGCGACCAAATGGCCGTGCACGTACCGCTGACGCTGGAAGCCCAGCTCGAAGCGCGTGCGTTGATGATGTCGACCAACAACATTCTGTCGCCAGCCAACGGTGAGCCAATCATCGTTCCGTCGCAGGACGTTGTATTGGGTCTGTACTACATGACTCGTGAAGCGATCAACGCCAAGGGCGAAGGTCGTGTGTTCGCGGATCTGCAGGAAGTTGACCGTGTGTTCCGTGCCGGCGAAGCCGCACTGCACGCCAAGGTCAAGGTTCGTATCAATGAAACCGTCAACGACCGTGACGGCAACAGCGTGAGCAACACTCGTATCGTCGACACCACTGTCGGCCGTGCGCTGCTGTTCCAGGTTGTGCCAAAAGGTCTGTCGTACGATGTCGTCAACCTGCCGATGAAGAAAAAGGCGATCTCCAAGCTGATCAACCAGTGCTACCGCGTGGTTGGTCTGAAAGAGACCGTGATCTTCGCTGACCAGTTGATGTACACCGGTTTCGCTTACTCGACCATCTCCGGCGTTTCCATCGGCGTTAACGACTTTGTTATCCCGGACGAAAAAGCCCGCATCATCGGTGCAGCCACCGACGAAGTGAAAGAGATCGAGAGCCAGTACGCCTCCGGCCTGGTAACCCAGGGCGAGAAGTACAACAAAGTGATCGACCTTTGGTCGAAGGCGAACGACGAAGTTTCCAAGGCGATGATGGCCAACCTCTCGAAAGAGAAAGTCATCGACCGTCATGGCGATGAAGTTGACCAAGAGTCCTTCAACTCGATGTACATGATGGCCGACTCGGGTGCGCGGGGTTCCGCAGCACAGATTCGTCAGCTGGCCGGTATGCGTGGTCTGATGGCCAAGCCGGACGGTTCCATCATTGAAACGCCGATTACTGCGAACTTCCGTGAAGGTCTGAGCGTACTTCAGTACTTCATCTCGACTCACGGTGCTCGTAAAGGTCTGGCGGATACCGCGTTGAAAACTGCGAACTCCGGTTACCTGACTCGTCGTCTGGTAGACGTGGCGCAGGATCTGGTTGTAACCGAGATCGATTGCGGCACCGAACACGGTCTGTTGATGACTCCGCACATTGAAGGCGGTGACGTTGTAGAGCCGTTGGGTGAGCGCGTATTGGGTCGTGTTATTGCCCGTGACGTATTCAAGCCAGGCACCGAGGACGTTATCGTTCCTGCCGGTACCCTGGTAGACGAGAAGTGGGTCGAGTTCATCGAGCTGAACAGCATCGACGAAGTGATCGTGCGTTCGCCGATCAGCTGCGAAACCCGCTATGGCATTTGCGCCAAGTGCTACGGCCGTGATCTGGCTCGTGGTCACCAGGTGAACATCGGTGAAGCGGTCGGCGTTATTGCTGCCCAGTCCATCGGTGAGCCGGGTACCCAGCTGACGATGCGTACGTTCCACATCGGTGGTGCGGCAAGCCGTACTTCCGCAGCCGACAGCGTTCAGGTGAAGAATGGCGGTACTGTCCGTCTGCACAACCTGAAACACGTTGAGCGAGTGGATGGCCACCTGGTTGCCGTGTCCCGTTCCGGTGAGCTGGCAATCGCTGATGACTTCGGTCGTGAGCGTGAGCGTTACAAGCTGCCGTACGGTGCTGTGATTTCGGTTAAAGAAGGTGACAAGGTCGACGCTGGCGCAATCGTGGCCAAGTGGGATCCGCACACTCACCCGATCGTTACCGAAATGAAAGGTACCGTGACCTACGTGGGCATGGAAGAAGGCATCACGATCAAGCGTCAGACTGACGAATTGACCGGTATGACCAACATTGAAGTACTCGACGCGAAAGATCGTCCAGCTGCGGGCAAAGAAATCCGTCCAGCAGTGAAGATGGTCGACGACAACGGCAAGGATCTGTTGCTGCCAGGCACTGACGTTATCGCTCAGTACTTCTTGCCAGCCAACGCCCTGGTCGGTGTTGCGGACGGTGCGAAGATCGCGATCGGTGACGTTATCGCTCGTATCCCGCAAGAAACTTCGAAAACTCGCGACATCACCGGTGGTCTGCCGCGTGTTGCCGACCTGTTCGAAGCTCGTCGTCCGAAGGAAGCGTCGATTCTGGCTGAAGTGAGCGGCACCATCGCGTTCGGTAAAGAGACCAAAGGCAAGCGCCGTCTGGTCATTACCCCGAACGACGGTAGCGATCCGTACGAAGAGCTGATTCCGAAGTGGCGTCACCTGAACGTGTTCGAAGGCGAACAGGTAAACCGCGGCGAAGTTATCTCCGACGGTCCGAGCGATCCGCACGACATTCTGCGTCTGCTGGGTGTGAGCGCGCTGGCCAAGTACATCGTGAACGAGATCCAGGACGTTTACCGTCTGCAAGGCGTGAAGATCAACGACAAGCACATCGAGACCATCCTGCGTCAGATGCTGCGTAAAGTTGAGATCTCCGAGTCCGGCGATTCCAGTTTCATCAAGGGCGACCAGATGGAACTGACTCACGTACTGGTAGAGAACGAGCGTCTGAGCGCGGAAGACAAGTTTGTCTCCAAGTTCACTCGCGTTCTGCTGGGTATCACCAAGGCGTCGTTGTCCACCGAATCGTTCATCTCGGCGGCTTCCTTCCAGGAAACCACTCGCGTACTGACCGAAGCGGCAGTCACCGGCAAGCGCGACTACCTGCGCGGCCTGAAAGAAAACGTGGTTGTGGGTCGTCTGATCCCGGCCGGTACCGGTCTGGCGTACCACAGCGAGCGCAAGCGTCGTCGTGATGCAGACAAGCCGTTGCGCGTAAGCGCCAGTGAAGTGGAAGCTGCACTGACCGAAGCGCTGAACTCGAGCGGTAACTGAGTTCTGCGGTAACTAAGCTGAGGCCCTGATCGCTCCGTTCGTCGAATCGAGACAAATTGTCAAGGTTCGACGGGCGGGGAGGTCGGGGCCTTGCCTTGACTGGGGACAAGATCCTCTTTAGACTCTTGATCCCCTAAATTTGGCGGGAATCCGTTCCTGTCATTTTGCTTTTCTTGCAAGACAATAGCGTCGCAAGACAACAGTGGAGCTAGTAGATGGCAACTATCAACCAGCTGGTACGTCAGCCGCGTAAGCGTATCGTCGAGAAATCCGACGTACCTGCGCTGCAGAACTGCCCGCAACGTCGTGGCGTGTGCACCCGTGTGTACACCACTACGCCGAAAAAACCTAACTCGGCACTGCGTAAAGTATGCCGTGTGCGTCTGACCAACGGTTTCGAGGTTTCCTCGTACATCGGTGGTGAAGGCCACAACCTGCAAGAGCACAGCGTGGTACTGATCCGCGGCGGTCGTGTAAAAGACTTGCCAGGTGTTCGTTACCACACCGTTCGCGGCTCCTTGGATACTTCCGGCGTTAAAGGCCGTAACCAGGGTCGTTCGAAGTACGGTACCAAGCGTCCGAAGTAATCGGTCGTTTTGCAGATTTTCATTTTATTGAGTCGATAAGAGTAAGGTCGGGCTTGCATCCACTGGATCTGTCCCGAACTAACCTGAAGACCGCTTGAGGGCTTATCATGCCAAGACGTCGCGTAGCAGCAAAGCGTGAGATTCTGGACGATCCGAAATACGGAAGCCAGATCCTCGCCAAATTCATGAACCACGTTATGGAAAGCGGCAAGAAAGCCGTTGCCGAGCGTATCGTTTATGGTGCCCTGGAAACCGTGAAGGCTCGTAAGGCCGGCACCGATCCCCTGGAACTCTTCGAAAAAGCACTCGACGCCATCGCTCCGCTGGTCGAAGTGAAGTCGCGCCGCGTTGGTGGTGCTACTTACCAGGTTCCGGTCGAGGTTCGTCCTTCCCGCCGTAACGCTCTGGCAATGCGCTGGTTGGTAGACTTCGCCCGTAAGCGTGGCGAGAAGTCTATGGCTCTGCGCTTGGCTGGCGAACTGCTGGATGCTGCTGAAGGTAAAGGTGCTGCTGTTAAGAAGCGTGAAGACGTGCACCGTATGGCCGAAGCCAACAAAGCTTTCTCGCACTACCGCTTCTAATTTTAGCTTCACTAATTTTGCGAGGGCTTTATGGCTCGTACTACTCCGATTAGTCGCTACCGTAACATCGGTATCGTCGCTCACGTGGATGCTGGTAAAACCACCACCACCGAGCGCGTCCTTTTTTACACTGGCAAAAGTCACAAAATGGGCGAGGTGCATGACGGCGCCGCGACCACAGACTGGATGGTTCAGGAGCAGGAGCGTGGTATTACCATTACTTCTGCTGCCATTACCGCCTTCTGGAAAGGTTCCGAGAAGCAGTACCCGCACGAGCACCGTTTCAACGTCATCGATACCCCGGGCCACGTAGACTTCACCATTGAAGTTGAACGTTCCCTGCGCGTACTCGACGGCGCTGTGGTTGTATTCTGCGGTACTTCGGGTGTTGAGCCGCAGTCGGAAACCGTATGGCGTCAAGCCAACAAATACGGCGTTCCACGTCTTGTTTACGTAAACAAGATGGACCGTGCTGGTGCCAACTTCCTGCGCGTGATCGGTCAGATCAAACAGCGTCTGGGTCACACTCCGGTGCCGATTCAGCTGGCTATCGGTTCGGAAGACAACTTCCAGGGCCAGATCGACCTGATCAACATGCAGGCTGTTTACTGGAACGACTCTGACAAGGGTATGGTTCCTGTTCGCAAGGAAATCCCTGCGGACATGCTCGAGCTGGCTACTGAGTGGCGCAGCAACATGGTTGAGGCTGCGGCCGAAGCCAGTGAAGAGCTGATGAACAAGTACCTGGAAGGCGAAGAGCTGTCGATCGAAGAGATCAAGGCCGCTCTGCGTCAGCGCACTATCGCTGGCGAAATCGTTCTGGCAGTGTGCGGTTCGTCGTTCAAGAACAAGGGCGTTCCCCTGGTTCTCGACGCCGTTATCGACTTCCTGCCTGCTCCAACCGACATTCCAGCTATCAAGGGCTCGAACCCTGATAACGAGGAAGAGGAAATGGAGCGTCACGCAAGTGACGACGAGCCGTTCGCGGCACTGGCGTTCAAAATCGCTACCGACCCATTCGTGGGTACCTTGACCTTCGTCCGTGTTTACTCGGGCGTGTTGAACTCCGGCGACGGCGTGATCAACTCGGTTAAAGGCAAGAAAGAGCGCGTGGGTCGTATGGTGCAAATGCACGCAAACGCCCGTGAAGAGATCAAGGAAGTGCGCGCTGGCGACATCGCGGCCCTGATCGGCATGAAGGACGTCACCACTGGTGAAACCCTCTGCAACGCTGACAAGCCAATCATCCTGGTTCGCATGGACTTCCCGGAGCCGGTTATTTCGGTTGCCGTAGAGCCTAAGACCAAGGATGACCAGGAAAAAATGGGTATCGCACTGGGCAAGCTGGCTCAGGAAGACCCGTCTTTCCGTGTTAAAACTGATGAAGAGACTGGTCAAACGATCATCTCCGGCATGGGCGAGCTGCACCTGGACATCCTGGTTGACCGGATGCGCCGTGAGTTCAACGTCGAAGCCAACATCGGCAAGCCTCAGGTTTCGTATCGTGAGCGCATCACGAAGAATTGTGAAATCGAAGGCAAGTTCGTTCGTCAGTCCGGTGGTCGCGGCCAGTTCGGTCACTGCTGGATCCGTTTTGCTCCTGCTGATGAAGGTCAGGAAGGTCTGCAATTCGTGAACGAAGTTGTAGGTGGTGTGGTTCCTAAGGAATACATCCCGGCTATCCAGAAGGGTATCGAAGAGCAGATGAAGAACGGCGTTGTTGCCGGCTATCCGCTGATCGGCCTGAAGGCAACCGTGTTCGATGGTTCTTACCACGACGTCGACTCCAACGAGATGGCGTTTAAAGTGGCTGCTTCCATGGCGACCAAGCAACTGGCCCAGAAGGGTGGTGGTGAGTTGCTCGAGCCGATCATGGCGGTAGAGGTTGTTACGCCTGAAGACTATATGGGTGATGTAATGGGCGACCTTAACCGTCGTCGCGGCATGATCCAGGGTATGGAAGACACAGTGTCCGGCAAGGTTATCCGTGCCGAGGTTCCACTGGGTGAGATGTTCGGTTATGCGACCGACGTTCGTTCCATGTCTCAGGGTCGCGCAAGCTACTCTATGGAATTCAAAAAATACGATACGGCTCCGTCGCACATCGTCGAATCCGTAACCAAAAAACAAGGCTGATTCAGCCCCTTTAGGCTAGGAGTTAATTGTCGTGGCTAAAGAAAAATTTGATCGTTCCCTACCGCACGTCAACGTTGGCACCATCGGTCACGTTGACCACGGTAAAACCACTCTGACCGCTGCTCTGACTCGCGTCTGCTCCGAAGTTTTCGGTTCGGCCGTAGTTGAATTCGACAAGATCGACAGCGCTCCAGAAGAAAAAGCTCGCGGTATCACCATCAACACCGCTCACGTTGAGTACAACTCGACTATTCGTCACTACGCTCACGTTGACTGCCCAGGTCACGCTGACTACGTGAAGAACATGATCACCGGTGCTGCCCAGATGGATGGCGCGATCCTGGTTTGCTCGGCCGCTGATGGTCCGATGCCACAAACCCGTGAGCACATCCTGCTGTCCCGTCAGGTAGGCGTTCCGTACATCGTGGTTTTCCTGAACAAGGCTGACCTGGTAGACGACGCTGAGCTGCTGGAACTGGTTGAGATGGAAGTTCGCGACCTGCTGTCCACTTATGACTTCCCAGGCGACGACACTCCGATCATCATCGGTTCGGCTCGTATGGCGCTGGAAGGCAAAGACGACAACGAAATGGGCACCACTGCCGTTCGTAAGCTGGTTGAAACTCTGGATACCTACATCCCAGAACCAGTTCGTATGATCGACAAGCCATTCCTGATGCCAATCGAAGACGTATTCTCGATCTCGGGTCGCGGTACTGTTGTGACTGGTCGTATCGAGCGCGGTATCGTTCGCGTTCAAGATGCACTGGAAATCGTTGGTCTGCGTGACACCACCACCACCACCTGCACCGGTGTTGAGATGTTCCGCAAGCTGCTCGACGAAGGTCGTGCTGGCGAGAACTGCGGCGTTCTGCTGCGTGGTACCAAGCGTGACGACGTTGAGCGTGGTCAGGTTCTGGTTAAGCCGGGTTCGGTTAAGCCGCACACCAAGTTCACCGCAGAAGTTTACGTTCTGAGCAAGGAAGAAGGCGGTCGTCACACTCCGTTCTTCAAAGGCTACCGTCCACAGTTCTACTTCCGTACTACTGACGTGACTGGTAACTGCGAACTGCCAGAAGGCGTTGAAATGGTAATGCCAGGTGACAACATTCAGATGACTGTTACCCTGATCAAAACCATCGCGATGGAAGATGGTCTGCGTTTCGCTATCCGTGAAGGCGGTCGTACCGTCGGCGCTGGCGTCGTAGCCAAAATCATCGAGTAATTCTCTTTTATAGAGTCTGCTTGATGAATTGAAAAAGCCCCCGCTCAGCGGGGGCTTTTTTATTGGGTTGACACCTATCTGGGGCGTCTATAGAATTGCGCCTCCTTTTAACGGGCGTATTGCGCCCGGTGGGAATAGCAGCCGGAGTCTGAAATCCAATGCAAAATCAGCAAATCCGTATCAGGTTGAAGGCTTTCGACCATCGCCTGATCGACCAATCAACCCAGGAAATCGTGGAAACCGCGAAACGTACTGGTGCTCAAGTGCGTGGTCCAATTCCACTGCCTACCCGTAAAGAGCGGTTCACCGTTCTGGTTTCCCCGCACGTCAACAAAGACGCGCGTGACCAGTACGAAATCCGCACTCATAAGCGCGTTCTGGACATCGTCCAGCCAACGGATAAAACCGTTGATGCTCTTATGAAGCTTGATCTTGCGGCCGGTGTGGAAGTGCAGATCAGCCTCGGCTAAGACTCGGTCTTAGTCGTGTAACGCTCTGAAATGGGCGGCCATAGCGGGTGAAAGCCCCGTACACTCATGAGGTTTACAACATGACTATTGGTGTAGTCGGTCGTAAATGCGGTATGACCCGTATTTTCACCGAAGAAGGTGTCTCCATTCCGGTCACGGTCATTGAGATCGAGCCGAATCGCGTCACCCAGTTCAAAACTGAAGAGACCGATGGCTATCGTGCAGTGCAAGTCACTGTCGGCGAGCGTCGTGCTTCGCGTGTAACAGCAGCTCAAGCTGGTCACTTCGCTAAAGCGAACGTTGCCGCTGGTCGTACCACCATGGAATTCCGTCTTGAAGAAGGCGAGTACCAGGCTGGCGATCTGATCAACGCTGAAATCTTCGCCGCTGGTCAACTGGTTGATGTAACCGGTCAGTCCAAGGGTAAAGGCTTCCAGGGTACGATCAAGCGTTGGAATTTCCGCGGGCAAGATAACACCCACGGTAACTCCGTATCCCACCGCGTCCCAGGCTCTATCGGCCAGTGCCAGACTCCTGGTCGTGTATTCAAGGGCAAAAAAATGTCCGGTCATATGGGCGCTGAGCGCGTGACCGTGCAGTCCCTGGAAGTAGTGCGCGTGGACGCTGAACGCAATCTGTTGTTGGTCAAGGGCGCTGTTCCTGGCGCTACTGGCGGCAACCTGGTTGTACGTCCAGCAGCCAAGGCTCGCGGTTAAGGGGAAGCTGACATGCAATTAAATGTAAATGACGCTCAAGCGATCGAAGTTTCCGAACTGACATTTGGCGGCGAGTTCAACGAGACGCTGGTTCACCAAGCAGTCGTGGCCTACATGGCCGGCGGCCGTCAAGGTAGCAAGCAGCAAAAGACCCGTTCCGACGTTCGTGGTGGCGGTAAGCGCCCATGGCGTCAGAAAGGTACTGGCCGTGCTCGTGCCGGTACTATCCGTAGCCCAATCTGGCGTGGCGGCGGTACCACTTTCGCAGCTCGTCCACAGGATCACTCCCAGAAGCTGAACAAGAAGATGTATCGCGCAGCAATGCGTTCCATCCTTGCTGAGCTGGTGCGTACTGATCGTCTGGTCGTGGTTCAGGATTTCGCTGTTGAAACTCCGAAAACCAAAGATCTGCTGGGCAAGCTGAACAACATGAGCCTGACCGATGTTCTCATCGTGTCGGACGCTGTTGATCAGAACCTGTACCTGGCTGCTCGTAACCTGCCACACGTAGATGTACGTGACGTGCAAGGTTCCGATCCAGTTAGTCTGATCGCATACGACAAGGTGTTGATCACTGTGTCGGCCGTGAAGAAATTCGAGGAGCTGCTGGGATGAACCAGGAACGCGTATTTAAAGTTCTGCTTGGCCCGCACGTTTCCGAGAAGGCTACGGTTCTGGCAGACAAGAAAGGCCAGTTCGTTTTCAAGGTTGCTACTGATGCAACCAAGCTGGAAATCAAGAAGGCCGTCGAAAGCCTGTTCAGCGTGAAAGTAGAGCGCGTCACTACCCTGAACGTTCTGGGTAAGAGCAAGCGCACTGCTCGCGGTCTGGGCAAGCGTAATGACTGGAAGAAGGCAGTTATCTCCCTTCAGCCAGGCCAAGATCTCGATTTCAGCAGCAGTGCTGAGTAAGGAAGGGGTGCATCATGGCAATCGTTAAATGCAAACCGACTTCCCCTGGCCGCCGTTTTGTGGTCAAGGTGGTCAACCAGGAGCTGCATAAAGGCGCTCCTCACGCACCGCTGCTCGAGAAAAAATCGAAGACTGGTGGTCGTAACAACAATGGCCGTATTACCACTCGTCACATCGGTGGTGGTCATAAGCAGCATTACCGTATGGTCGATTTCCGTCGCAACGACAAAGATGGCATCGTCGCCACTGTCGAGCGTATCGAATACGATCCAAACCGTACTGCTCACATCGCACTGCTCTGCTACGCAGACGGCGAGCGTCGCTACATCATCGCCCCTAAAGGCGTGAGTGCTGGCGACCAGCTGATCGCAGGCGCTCTGGCTCCAATCAAGCCAGGCAACGCTCTGCAACTGCGCAACATTCCAGTCGGTTCTACCGTACACGGCATCGAACTGAAGCCAGGTAAAGGCGCGCAGATCGCTCGTTCCGCTGGTGCTTCGGCTCAGCTGATCGCTCGTGAAGGCGTGTACGTTACCCTGCGTCTGCGTTCCGGTGAAATGCGTAAAGTCCTGGCTGAATGCCGTGCGACCCTGGGCGAAGTCTCGAACTCCGAGCACAGCCTGCGTTCGCTGGGTAAAGCTGGTGCCAAACGCTGGCGTGGCGTTCGCCCAACCGTTCGTGGTGTTGCCATGAACCCGGTTGACCACCCACATGGTGGTGGTGAAGGTCGTACCTCTGGTGGTCGTCATCCGGTATCGCCATGGGGCTTCCCGACTAAGGGCGCGAAGACTCGTGGTAATAAGCGTACCGACAAAATGATCGTCCGTCGTCGCAAGTAAATAGAGGGATACGACAGTGCCACGTTCTCTGAAAAAAGGTCCTTTTATTGATCTTCACCTACTGAAGAAGATCGAAGTGGCGGCGGAAAAGAACGATCGCAAACCAATTAAGACTTGGTCGCGTCGTTCGATGATCCTGCCACAAATGGTCGGTCTGACCATCGCAGTACACAACGGCCGTCAGCACGTCCCAGTTCTCGTGAACGAAGACATGGTTGGCCATAAACTGGGCGAGTTCGCCGGTACCCGCACTTATCGTGGGCACGTGGCTGACAAGAAAGCCAAGCGTTAAGGGGTAAGGAAATGGAAGTAGCCGCTAAGTTGTCGGGCGCTCGAATCTCCGCCCAGAAAGCCCGCTTGGTCGCCGACCAGATCCGCGGGAAGAAGGTGGGCGAAGCGCTCAACCTGTTGGCTTTCAGCAGTAAGAAAGCCGCCGAGATCATGAAGAAAGTGCTGGAGTCGGCCGTAGCCAACGCCGAGCATAACGAAGGCGCAGACGTTGATGACCTGAAGGTCAGCACCGTTTTCGTCAACGAAGGGCGTTCGCTGAAGCGCATCATGCCACGTGCCAAAGGCCGTGCTGATCGCATCGTCAAGCGGTCTTGCCATATCACTGTCAAGGTTGCTGACAAGTAACGGAGTCGAAGAGATGGGTCAGAAAGTACATCCCATTGGCATTCGCCTGGGAATCGTCAAGGAGCACACCTCCGTCTGGTACGCAGACGGTCGGACTTATGCGGACTACTTGTTCGCAGATCTGAAAGTGCGTGAGTATCTCCAAGACAAACTAAAAAGCGCGTCCGTAAGCCGTATCGATATCCATCGTCCGGCCCAAACTGCACGCATCACCATCCACACCGCTCGTCCAGGTATCGTTATCGGGAAGAAAGGTGAAGATGTTGAGAAGCTGCGTCAGGACCTGACCAAGCAAATGGGTGTGCCTGTGCACATCAATATCGAAGAGATCCGCAAGCCGGAGCTCGACGGTATGCTGGTTGCGCAGAGCGTAGCTCAGCAGCTGGAGCGTCGTGTAATGTTCCGTCGCGCTATGAAGCGCGCAGTACAGAACGCCATGCGCATTGGTGCCAAAGGCATCAAAATCCAAGTGAGCGGTCGTCTCGGCGGTGCTGAAATCGCACGTACTGAATGGTATCGCGAAGGTCGTGTGCCACTGCACACCCTGCGTGCCGACATCGACTATGCCAACTACGAAGCTCACACCACCTACGGTGTGATCGGTGTAAAGGTTTGGATCTTCAAAGGCGAAGTAATTGGTGGTCGCCAAGAAGAGCTGAAACCACAAGCACCAGCGCCTCGTAAAAAAGCTGCTAAGTAAGGGGTACGCCAAATGTTGCAACCAAAGCGTACGAAGTTCCGCAAGCAGATGACCGGCCACAACCGTGGTCTGGCACTGCGCGGTAGCAAAGTCAGCTTCGGCGAGTTCGCGCTGAAGTCTGTTGCTCGTGGTCGTCTCACCGCTCGTCAGATCGAGTCAGCGCGTCGTGCTCTGACCCGTCACGTAAAACGTGGTGGCAAGATCTGGATCCGTGTATTCCCGGACAAGCCGATCTCCAAGAAACCTCTCGAGGTTCGTATGGGTAAAGGTAAGGGTAACGTGGAGTACTGGGTTGCCCAGATTCAGCCAGGCAAAGTCCTGTATGAAATCGAGGGTGTTTCTGAAGAGCTGGCGCGTGAGGCTTTCGCCCTGGCTGCTGCAAAGCTGCCGCTCGCCACCTCCTTTGTTAAACGGACGGTGATGTGATGAAAGCGAATGAACTTCGTGAAAAATCCGCACAGCAGCTGAACGAGCAACTGCTCGGCTTGCTGCGCGACCAGTTCAATCTGCGTATGCAGAAAGCAACTGGCCAGTTGGGGCAGTCTCATCTGCTCTCGCAAGTTAAGCGTGACATCGCTCGCGTGAAGACTGTGCTCAACCAGCAGGCAGGTAAGTGATCATGGCTGAAGCCGAAAAAACTGTCCGTACGCTGACTGGCCGTGTTGTCAGCGACAAGATGGACAAAACCATCACCGTTCTGATCGAGCGTCGCGTTAAGCACCCGATCTACGGTAAATACGTTAAGCGTTCGACTAAGCTGCACGCGCACGACGAAACCAATCAGTGCCACATCGGCGACAAAGTCACTATTCGTGAAACTCGTCCGATGGCCAAGACCAAGTCTTGGGCGCTGGTTGATGTTCTCGAACGCGCTGTGGAAGTCTAAGGGCTAGGGGTCGGAGAAATTATATGATTCAGACTCAATCCATGCTCGATGTGGCCGATAACAGCGGCGCTCGCCGCGTTATGTGCATCAAGGTGCTGGGTGGCTCCCATCGTCGTTACGCTGGTATCGGTGACATCATCAAAGTTACCGTCAAGGAAGCAATTCCTCGCGGTAAAGTGAAAAAAGGCCAAGTGATGACTGCTGTTGTAGTCCGCACTCGTCACGGCGTACGTCGTGCTGATGGCTCCATTATCCGCTTTGATGGCAACGCTGCTGTTCTTCTGAACAACAAGCAAGAGCCGATCGGCACCCGTATCTTTGGGCCAGTGACCCGTGAACTTCGTACTGAGAAGTTCATGAAGATCGTCTCGCTCGCCCCAGAAGTGCTGTAAGGAGATCCGACATGCAAAAGATTCGTCGTGACGACGAGATCATCGTGATCGCCGGCAAAGACAAAGGTAAGCGCGGTAAGGTGCTGAAGGTTCTTGCTGACAACCGTCTGGTTGTTGGTGGTCTGAACCTGGTCAAGCGTCATACCAAGCCTAACCCGATGTCGGGCGTACAGGGCGGTATCGTCGAGAAAGAAGCGCCACTGCACGCTTCCAACGTCGCCATCTTCAACGGCGAAACCAACAAGGCTGACCGCGTTGGTTTCAAAGTAGAAGACGGTAAGAAAATTCGTGTCTTCAAGTCGACCCAAAAAGCGGTTGATGCTTGAACACTGCTAGGTAGAAGACCATGGCACGACTAAAAGAGATTTACCGGAAGGAAATCGCTCCGAAACTTAAGGAAGAACTTAAGCTTTCGAACGTGATGGAAGTTCCGCGCGTTACCAAAATCACCCTGAACATGGGTCTGGGCGAAGCGATCGGCGACAAAAAAGTCATCGAGCACGCTGTTGCTGACCTGGAAAAGATCACCGGCCAAAAAGTCGTTGTGACCTACGCTCGTAAATCCATCGCTGGCTTTAAAGTCCGTGAAGGATGGCCGATCGGCGTCAAAGTGACTCTGCGCCGTGAGCGTATGTACGAGTTCCTGGATCGTCTGCTGTCGATCTCCCTGCCTCGGGTTCGCGACTTCCGCGGCCTGAATGCCAAGTCCTTCGATGGTCGTGGCAACTACAGCATGGGCGTGAAAGAGCAGATCATTTTCCCGGAAATCGACTACGACAAGATCGATGCTCTCCGCGGTCTGGACATTACCCTGACCACCACTGCCAAGAACGATGATGAAGGCCGCGCTCTGCTGCGTGCTTTCAAATTCCCGTTCCGCAACTGATTGGAGTAGGAAAATGGCCAAGAAGAGCATGAAAAACCGTGAGCTGAAGCGTCAGCTCACTGTTGCCAAGTACGCCACCAAGCGTGCAGCGCTGAAAGCTATCATCGTTGATCTGAACGCAAGTCCAGAAGCGCGTTGGGAAGCTACCGTAGCTCTGCAGAAGCAACCACGTGACGCAAGCGCTTCGCGCATGCGTAACCGTTGCCGCCTGACTGGTCGTCCGCACGGCGTTTACCGCAAGTTCGGCCTGGGCCGTAACAAACTGCGTGAAGCGGCAATGCGTGGTGACGTTCCAGGTCTGGTTAAAGCCAGCTGGTAATCGCTGTCAAAGCCTTGATGGTCGGGTTCGCAAGAACCTGACCATCGGTGGCCTTGAATCTGAATCAAGCCCCTTTTGGGGCTTGATTCATTTCTGGGGTGTGTCTAGAATGACCGGCTCGCCTGAGCCCGTGTTTTTCATGCCCGGAGTTTCTCGGCGACATGTAGTAGCCGCAAGGCTAATTTTTCTGTATTAGGAGCGTCTAGCCCATGAGTATGCAGGACCCGTTAGCGGACATGCTAACTCGAATCCGTAATGCCCAGATGGCTGAAAAGTCTGTCGTAAGCATGCCGTCTTCCACGTTGAAGGTGGCTGTAGCAAAAGTCCTGAAGGACGAAGGTTACATCGCGGATTTTCAGATCACCACCGACGCTAAGCCGTCGCTGTCCATCTCGCTGAAATACTTCGAAGGCCGTCCGGTCATCGAGGAAGTGAAGCGCGTTAGTCGTCCAGGCCTGCGTCAGTACAAGTCCGTTGAAGATCTGCCGAAGGTTCGTGGCGGTCTTGGCGTGTCTATCGTCTCCACCAACAAAGGTGTGATGACGGATCGTGCTGCGCGCGCTGCCGGTGTCGGCGGCGAAGTTCTTTGCACTGTGTTCTAAGGGGGGATAAGCATGTCTCGCGTCGCTAAGAACCCCGTTAAGCTGCCAGCCGGTGTCGAAGTAAAATTCGCAGGCCAACAGCTTTCGGTGAAGGGTGCCAAGGGTACTCTTGAACTGAACATCCATTCGTCCGTTGAGATCGTTGAAGAAGCCGGTGAGCTGCGTTTCGCTGCTCGCAATGGCGATCAACAGACTCGCGCAATGGCCGGTACCACGCGTGCGTTGGTAAACAACATGGTCCAAGGCGTAAGCCAAGGCTTCGAGCGCAAGCTCCAGCTGGTCGGTGTTGGTTACAAAGCGCAAGCAAAAGGTCAGGTGCTGAACCTGGCTCTTGGCTTCTCGCACCCAGTGGATTACGAACTGCCGCAAGGCATCACCGCTGAGACTCCTAGCCAGACCGATATCCTGATCAAGGGCATCGATAAACAGCTGGTAGGTCAAGTGGCCGCTGAGATCCGCGACTTCCGTCCACCAGAGCCGTACAAAGGCAAAGGTGTGCGCTACGCGGACGAAGTCGTCCGTCGTAAAGAAGCCAAGAAGAAGTAGGGCATAGCAAATGACCGACAAAAAAGTTACTCGACTGCGTCGCGCTCGCAAAGCACGCCTGAAAATGCACGAACTCGAAGTCGTGCGTCTCTGCGTGTTCCGCTCGTCGCAGCACATCTACGCCCAGGTCATCTCGGCCGACGGCAACAAAGTCCTGGCAAGCGCCTCGACTTTGGATAAAGAACTGCGTGATGGCGCCACTGGCAACATCGACGCGGCCACAAAGGTTGGCCAGCTGGTCGCTACGCGTGCTAAGGCCGCTGGCGTCTCGCAAGTGGCTTTCGACCGCTCTGGCTTCAAGTACCATGGCCGCGTTAAAGCGCTGGCTGATGCTGCTCGTGAAGCTGGGCTGGAGTTCTAAGTTATGTCAAATAACGACCAAAAGCGCGACGAAGGCTACATTGAGAAGCTGGTTCAAGTTAACCGCGTAGCCAAAACCGTTAAAGGCGGCCGTATCTTCACTTTCACCGCGTTGACCGTGGTTGGTGATGGTAAAGGGCGTGTTGGCTTCGGCCGTGGCAAGTCGCGTGAAGTGCCTGCTGCGATCCAGAAGGCAATGGAAGCTGCTCGCCGCAACATGATTCAAGTTGACCTGAACGGCACTACCCTGCAGTACGCAATGAAGTCCGCTCACGGCGCTTCGAAGGTGTACATGCAGCCTGCTTCTGAAGGTACCGGTATCATCGCTGGCGGCGCTATGCGTGCTGTCCTCGAAGTTGCTGGCGTTCAGAACGTTCTGGCCAAGTGCTACGGCTCGACTAACCCGGTAAACGTGGTTCACGCCACTTTCAAAGGTCTGAAAGCCATGCAATCTCCTGAGTCCATCGCTGCCAAGCGTGGTCTGACTGTCAAGGAGATCTTCTGATCATGGCTACCGTTAAAGTTACGCTGATCAAAAGCATGACCGGCCGCATCCCTAACCACAAACTGTGCGTTAAGGGTCTGGGTCTGCGTCGCATCGGTCACACTGTAGAAGTCCAGGATACTCCCGAGAATCGCGGGATGATCAACAAGGCTTACTACATGCTGCGTGTCGAGGGTTAATCGATGAAACTCAATGATCTGAGTCCAGCGCCGGGTTCCCGTCGCGAAAAGCATCGTCCGGGCCGTGGTATCGGTAGCGGTTTGGGTAAGACTGGTGGCCGTGGCCACAAAGGTCAAACCTCCCGCTCCGGTGGCACTATTGCTCCAGGCTTTGAAGGCGGTCAACAGCCGCTGCATCGTCGCCTGCCGAAGTTCGGTTTCGTTTCCCTGAAAGCCATGGACCGCGCAGAAGTGCGTCTGTCCGAGCTGGCCAAAGTGGAAGGCGACATCGTCACCGTGCAGTCCCTGAAAGATGCCAACGTGATCAACGTCAACGTACAGCGTGTGAAAATCATGCTGTCCGGTGAAGTGACTCGCGCTGTCACTATCGGCAAGGGAATCGGCGCCACCAAAGGTGCGCGTGCGGCTATCGAAGCAGCTGGCGGCAAGTTCGAGGAATAAATGGCTAAGCAAGGTGCTCTCTCTGCGCTCGGCAAAGGCGGTATGTCTGAACTCTGGGCTCGTCTGCGTTTTCTGTTCCTGGCGATTATCGTCTACCGAATAGGCGCACACATCCCGGTTCCAGGTATCAACCCGGACCGACTCGCAGACCTGTTTCGACAGAATGAGGGGACCATTCTTAGCTTGTTCAACATGTTCTCCGGCGGCGCGCTGGAACGGATGAGCATCTTTGCACTGGGGATCATGCCGTACATTTCGGCATCGATCATCATGCAATTGATGACCGCCGTCAGCCCGCAGCTGGAGCAGTTGAAGAAGGAAGGTGAAGCTGGCCGTCGCAAGATCAGCCAGTACACCCGCTACGGCACCGTCGTCCTCGCTCTCGTTCAGGCTATTGGCATGTCCATTGGTCTGGCGGGGCAGGGCGTTGCGTTCACTGGTGACTTTGGCTTCCATTTCGTCGCGGTATCCACTTTTGTGGCTGGTGCGATGTTCATGATGTGGCTGGGTGAGCAGATTACTGAGCGTGGTGTAGGCAACGGTATCTCGATGTTGATTTTTTCGGGTATCGTCGCCGGTCTTCCGAGAGCAATCGGGCAGTCTTTCGAGTCTGCGCGTCAGGGTGATATCAATATCTTCGCCTTGGTTGCCATCGGTTTGCTGGCAGTAGCGATTATCGGTTTCGTGGTGTTCATTGAGCGTGGCCAGCGTCGTATCGCTGTTCACTACGCCAAGCGTCAGCAGGGCCGCAAGGTTTTTGCTGCGCAGACAAGCCACTTGCCGCTGAAGGTGAACATGGCCGGTGTTATTCCGGCTATTTTCGCGAGCAGCATTTTGCTGTTCCCGGCTTCGTTGGGTGCCTGGTTTGGTCAGTCTGAAGGTATGGGCTGGTTGCAGGACATCTCGCAGTCGATCGCTCCTGGTCAGCCGTTGAATATTCTGCTGTTTAGTGCAGGGATTATTTTCTTCTGCTTCTTCTATACGGCGTTGATGTTCAATCCGAAAGACGTAGCGGAAAACCTGAAGAAGTCCGGTGCCTTTATTCCGGGCATCCGTCCAGGTGAGCAGTCTGCACGCTATATTGATGGCGTTCTGACTCGCTTGACCATGTTCGGTGCTCTTTACATGACGGCCGTGTGCCTGTTGCCCCAATTCCTGGTGGTTGCAGCAAACGTTCCGTTCTACCTTGGCGGGACCTCGTTGCTGATCGTGGTCGTGGTTGTGATGGACTTCATGTCCCAAGTACAATCGCACCTCGTTTCGCACCAGTACGAATCCCTGATGAAGAAAGCCAACCTGAAGGGTTACGGCAGCGGCATGTTGCGCTGAGTACCCATAAGGTTCGAGGAGTTGGTGATGAAAGTTCGTGCATCGGTGAAAAAGCTGTGCCGTAACTGCAAGATTATTCGCCGCGAAGGTGTTGTTCGAGTAATTTGCAGCGCGGAACCGCGTCACAAACAGCGCCAAGGCTGAGTGTGATTGTGCTTCAAGCCCGGCAGCTAGTGCGCTGCCGGGTTGATTATTTGTTATTACAGCGATATTATCTCGCGCCCTATTTCTTGGCTTCCGGGGCGTAGGTAGCTGTCAATTGGAGTCCCACTGAATGGCCCGTATTGCAGGCGTTAACATTCCAGATAACAAGCATACTGTTATCTCGCTGACCTACATCTATGGTGTCGGTCGCACTACTGCGCAGAAAATCTGTGCAGACACTGGGGTAAACCCAGCAGCAAAGATCAAAGATCTGAGCGACGAGCAAATTGAACAGCTGCGTGGCGAAGTGGCGAAGTTCACCACTGAAGGTGACCTGCGTCGCGAAATCAACATGAAAATCAAGCGCTTGATGGACCTCGGTTGCTATCGCGGTCTGCGTCATCGTCGCGGTCTTCCAGTACGCGGTCAGCGTACCAAGACCAACGCGCGTACCCGTAAAGGTCCGCGTAAGCCGATCCGCAAGTAATCGCCCCAGCGAATCGACAGGAATTTAATCATGGCAAAACCTGCTGCTCGTCCTCGTAAAAAAGTTAAAAAGACAGTGGTTGATGGCATCGCCCACATCCATGCTTCTTTTAACAACACCATCGTGACCATTACCGACCGTCAAGGTAACGCTCTTTCCTGGGCTACCTCCGGTGGTTCGGGTTTCCGCGGTTCCCGCAAGTCCACCCCGTTCGCTGCTCAAGTAGCTGCTGAGCGTGCTGGTCAAGCTGCGCTGGAATACGGCCTGAAAAACCTCGACGTTAACGTCAAGGGTCCAGGTCCAGGTCGTGAATCCGCAGTCCGCGCTTTGAACGGCTGTGGCTACAAGATCGCCAGCATCACCGACGTGACGCCAATCCCGCACAACGGGTGCCGTCCGCCGAAGAAGCGCCGCGTGTAATCCAGGAGATTGTAAAGAATGGCTCGTTACATTGGTCCAAAATGCAAACTCGCTCGTCGCGAAGGCACCGATCTCTTCCTGAAGAGCGGCGTGCGCGCGATCGAATCGAAGTGCAACATTGAAGCAGCACCTGGTATCCACGGCCAACGCCGCGGTCGCCAGTCCGACTACGGCACCCAACTGCGTGAAAAGCAGAAGGTCCGTCGTATCTACGGCGTTCTCGAGCGTCAGTTCAGCGGCTACTACAAAGAAGCTGCTGGCAAGAAAGGTGCAACCGGTGAAAACCTGCTGCAACTGCTCGAATGCCGTCTGGACAACGTTGTATACCGTATGGGCTTTGGTTCGACTCGTGCCGAATCCCGTCAGCTGGTATCGCACAAGTCGATCAGCGTTAACGGTCAGACCGTAAACGTTCCGTCGTATCAGGTTCGTGCTGGTGACGTGGTCGCAGTTCGCGAGAAAGCAAAAAACCAACTTCGCATTGTCCAAGCTCTCGATCTGTGTGCCCAACGTGGCCGCGTAGAATGGGTAGAAGTAGACACTGAGAAGAAGTCGGGCGTTTTCAAGAACGTTCCTGCTCGCAGTGATCTGTCCGCCGACATCAACGAAAGCCTGATTGTCGAGCTCTACTCCAAGTAAGGGCTAGAAAATAGGTGCATCCATGCAGATTTCGGTAAATGAGTTCCTGACACCCCGCCACATTGATGTGCAGGTTGTCAGTCCAACCCGCGCCAAGATCACTCTCGAGCCTCTCGAGCGTGGTTTTGGCCACACCCTGGGCAACGCGCTGCGCCGCATCCTGTTGTCCTCAATGCCCGGCTGCGCAGTAGTCGAGGCCGAGATTGACGGTGTGCTCCACGAGTACAGCGCCATCGAAGGTGTACAGGAAGACGTAATTGAAATCCTGTTGAACCTTAAAGGTCTGGCCATCAAGCTGCACGGTCGTGACGAAGTTACGCTGACCTTGTCGAAGAAGGGTTCGGGGGTGGTTACCGCTGCCGATATTCAGCTGGATCATGATGTCGAGATCGTTAACCCCGATCACGTAATCGCTAACCTGGCGTCTAACGGCGCCCTGAACATGAAGCTCACCGTAGCTCGTGGTCGTGGTTATGAACCAGCCGACTCGCGTCAGAGCGATGAAGACGAAAGCCGCAGCATTGGTCGCTTGCAGCTCGACTCTTCGTTCAGCCCGGTTCGCCGTATCGCATACGTGGTGGAAAACGCCCGTGTCGAGCAGCGTACCAACCTGGACAAGCTGGTTATTGATCTGGAAACCAACGGTACTCTGGATCCTGAAGAGGCTATCCGCCGCGCTGCAACCATCCTGCAACAGCAGTTGGCTGCGTTCGTCGACCTCAAAGGTGACAGTGAGCCAGTGGTTGTCGAGCAGGAAGACGAGATCGATCCGATCCTGCTTCGCCCGGTTGACGATCTGGAACTGACTGTACGTTCGGCTAACTGCCTTAAGGCGGAAAACATCTACTACATCGGCGACCTGATTCAGCGTACCGAAGTAGAGCTGTTGAAGACTCCGAACCTGGGCAAGAAATCCTTGACTGAAATCAAGGACGTTCTGGCCTCCCGCGGTCTGTCCCTCGGCATGCGCCTCGACAACTGGCCGCCTGCAAGTCTTAAGAAGGACGACAAGGCGACTGCCTGATCGTCGTAATCACCGAACGTAGTGTTTGGTAAGGAATGAACCATGCGTCATCGTAAAAGTGGGCGTCACCTGAGCCGCACCAGCTCGCACCGCAAGGCCATGTTCCAGAACATGGCGGTGTCGTTGTTCGAGCACGAGCTGATCAAGACTACTCTGCCAAAAGCCAAAGAACTGCGCCGCGTTGCCGAGCCGCTGATCACTCTGGCCAAGACAGACAGCCTGGCTAACCGCCGTCTGGCTTTCGACCGTACTCGTTCGAAAGCTATCGTTGGTAAGCTCTTCAACGACCTGGGCAAGCGTTACGCTACCCGTGAGGGTGGCTACCTGCGCATCCTCAAGTGCGGCTTCCGCGCTGGCGACAACGCGCCTATGGCGTACGTCTCGAGTTGGTTGATCGTGCTACTGCTGGCGAAGCTGTATCCGCCGAGTAAGACGTCAGTCTGAAACGAAAAACCGGGCCTAGTGCCCGGTTTTTTGTGCCCGCAAGAAATGCGCTGTTCGTACAAGCTTCTGACATTGTTGTGTTGCCACTATGTGCAGGGAAACATAATTAGTAATTATCTATCGATGACTGCAAGTTAATGAATTTGTAGGTGTCTCATCGATGATCAATACTTCCCAGCAAGCCGATTAGCCGGCAGTTTCAAGACTGACAGAGGAAGAAGACCGTATGAGCCAGATCAAAACGCTTACGACCGCCAGTGGCGCACCTGTCGCCGATAACCAGAATTCTCGCTCCGCCGGCCCCCGTGGCCCGCTGCTGCTCGACGATTTTCATCTGATCGAGAAGCTTGCCCATTTCAACCGTGAAAACATTCCCTGAGCGCCGCGTGCACGCCAAGGGCTCGGGTGCTTACGGTACGTTCACCGTGACCCGTGATATCACCGAATACACCAGCGCCAAACTGTTTGAGGCCGTGGGCAAGCAAACGCCAACGTTCTTGCGCTTCTCCACTGTAGGCGGCGAACGTGGCTCGGCTGACACTGAACGTGATCCACGTGGGTTCGCCCTCAAGTTCTACACCGAAGAGGGCAACTGGGACATCGTTGGCAACAACACCCCTGTTTTCTTCATTCGTGATCCACTGAAGTTTCCCGACTTTATCCACACGCAGAAACGTCTGCCGCAGAGCAACCTGAAAAGCGCCCAGATGATGTGGGACTTCTGGTCGCATTCGCCGGAAGCACTGCATCAAGTGACCATTCTGTTCTCGGATCGTGGCATTCCCGACGGCTATCGCCATATGCACGGCTTCGGCAGCCACACCTACAGCCTGATCAATGCCAAAGGTGAGCGTCACTGGGTGAAGTGGCACTACAAAACCAAGCAGGGCATCAAGAACCTGGCACCAGCCGATGCTGCGCGCCTGGCGGGTACCGATCCGGATTACGCTCAGCGTGATCTGTTCGAAGCCATCGAGCGTGGCGATTTCCCGAAATGGCGCGTATGCATTCAGATCATGACCGAGGCTCAGGCTGCAGCGCACTACGAGAACCCGTTCGACGTGACCAAGACCTGGTCGCAAAAGGAGTTTCCGCTGATCGAGGTCGGCGAACTGGAGCTGAACCGCAACCCGCTGAACTACTTTGCCGAGGTCGAGCAAGCCGCATTCGGTCCGAGCAACATGGTTCCAGGTGTCGGTCTGTCGCCGGATCGCATGCTGCAAGGCCGCGTGTTCGCCTACGCCGATGCACACCGCTATCGCGTGGGCACAAACCACCAACAATTACCGGTGAATGCGCCGCGCAGCCCGGTGAATACGTACCAGCGCGACGGCTCGATGGCCTTCGGCAGCAATGGTGGTGCAGCACCTAACTACGAACCGAACAGCTACATTGAATCACCGAAGCAAGCTCCGCACTACGCCGAGCCTGCACTGGCATTGAGCGGTGCTGCTGACCGTTACGATCATCGCGAAGACACCGATTACTACAGCCACGCCGGTGCGCTGTTCCGTCTGATGAGTGACGAGCAGAAAGCCTTGCTGGTCAGCAATATCGCCGGCGCCATGAGCGGGGTTTCACCTGATGTGGTTGATCGTCAGTTGCAGCATTTCTATAAGGCCGATCCGGCGTATGGAGAAGCAATCGCAAAGCTGCTCGACGTACAGCTTAACGAAGTCTAAACGAGAAGCAGAACCGCCCTCATTGGGGCGGTTTTTGCGTTATTTAGGCTGGTTTTCTCAGAATATCTTCGCTTTTATTGCGCGAAACGGGGTGACCTTCCGGTCAGCTTGGTTCAAACTACAGACTTTCAAGCAGGGAGATGTAGGGCGATGCAAGGCCACCCAGACGTAATCGATTACCTCAACACGTTGCTGACCGGCGAACTGGCCGCGCGTGACCAATATTTTGTTCACTCGCGGATGTATGAGGACTGGGGTTTCACCAAGCTCTACGAACGAATCAACCACGAGATGGAAGAAGAGGCCGGTCACGCCGACGCACTGATGCGCCGGATCCTGATGCTCGAAGGCACACCGCGCATGCGCCCGGACGATCTCGACGTCGGCACCACCGTCCCGGAGATGCTCGAAGCAGATCTGCGTCTCGAGTACAAAGTCCGCGCCGCTCTGTGCAAAGGCATTGAGTTGTGCGAGCAGCACAAGGATTATGTCAGTCGCGAAATCCTGCGTGTTCAGCTCAACGACACTGAAGAAGATCACACCTACTGGCTGGAAAAGCAGTTGGGCCTGATCAAACTCATCGGTCTCGAGAATTACCTGCAATCTCACACCTGATTGCACAGATACAAAAAAGCCCCTGTCACGGTTGAAGTGACAGGGGCTTTTTCATGCCCGGAGATCAAGCCCGATCGCGAATCAGCAATGGCTTGAGGTAATGACCGGTGTGAGATTGCTTCATCTCGGCCACTTCCTCCGGCGTACCGGTGGCGATGATCTGACCACCCTTGGAGCCGCCCTCCGGCCCCAGGTCCACCAGCCAGTCGGCGGTCTTGATCACGTCAAGGTTGTGCTCGATCACCACTACGGTATTGCCGTGGTCGCGCAAGCGATGCAGCACGTCGAGCAATTGCTGGATATCCGCAAAGTGCAGGCCGGTGGTCGGCTCATCGAGGATATACAGAGTTTTGCCGGTGTCGCGCTTGGACAGCTCGCGTGACAGCTTGACCCGTTGCGCCTCACCACCGGACAGCGTGGTTGCCGACTGCCCGAGCTTGATGTACGACAGGCCCACATCCATCAACGTCTGTAGCTTGCGTGCAAGCGCCGGTACCGCGTCGAAGAACTCCCGCGCCTCCTCGATGGTCATCTCGAGGGTTTCGTGGATGCTCTTGCCCTTGTATTTGATCTCGAGGGTTTCGCGGTTGTAGCGCTTGCTCTTGCACACATCGCACGGCACGTAAATGTCCGGCAGGAAGTGCATTTCCACTTTGATAAGGCCGTCGCCCTGGCACGCCTCGCAGCGACCGCCCTTGACGTTGAACGAGAAACGCCCCGGGCCGTAACCTCGGGAGCGTGACTCGGGCACGCCGGCGAACAGTTCGCGGATCGGCGTGAACAGCCCGGTGTAGGTGGCCGGATTGGAGCGCGGCGTACGGCCGATCGGGCTTTGGTCGATATCGACGACTTTGTCGAGATGTTCCAGGCCTTTGATGCTGTCGTGCGCGGCCGCTTCCAGCGTGGTCGCACCATTGAGTGCAGTAGCGCTCAACGGGAACAGCGTGTTGTTGATCAAAGTCGATTTGCCCGAGCCGGAAACGCCGGTCACGCAGGTCAGCAGACCGATCGGGATTTCCAGATCGACGTTGCGCAGGTTGTTGCCGCGCGCGCCCTTGAGCGACAGCGTCAGCTTCTTGTTACGCGGCGTGCGTTTGGCCGGCACTTCGATCTTCACCCGCCCCGACAGGTATTTACCGGTCAGGGAATCCGGGTGCGCCATGACTTCGGCCGGCGTGCCTTCAGCCACGATCTGCCCGCCGTGCACCCCGGCGCCCGGCCCGATATCCACCACGTAGTCGGCCAGACGAATCGCGTCTTCGTCGTGCTCGACCACGATCACCGTGTTGCCGATGTCGCGCAGGTGCTTGAGGGTGCCGAGCAACCGGTCGTTATCGCGCTGATGCAGGCCAATGGACGGCTCGTCGAGGATGTACAGCACCCCGACTAGACCTGCGCCGATCTGGCTGGCCAGACGAATGCGCTGCGCCTCGCCGCCGGACAGGGTGTCGGCGCTGCGATCCAGCGACAGATAGTCGAGGCCGACATTGACCAGAAATTGCAGGCGCTCGCGGATCTCCTTGAGGATCTTGTCGGCGATCTCGCCACGCCGACCTGTCATCTTCAACTCGCCGAAGTATTCGCAGGCATCGCCAATCGGCAGGTTGGTCACTGCCGGCAGGGTTTTCTCGCCAACCCACACGTGCCGCGCTTCACGGCGCAGACGAGTGCCGCGGCAATCCGGGCAAGCCTGGGTGCTGAGAAACTTGGCCAGCTCTTCGCGCACGCTGGCCGATTCGGTTTCGCGGTAGCGACGCTCAAGGTTCGGCACGATACCTTCGAACGGGTGCGAACGTTTGACGATGTCGCCGCGGTCATTGAGGTACTTGAAGTCGACATTCTGCGAGCCGCTGCCGTGCAGGATCTGTTTCTGCTGTTCGGCGGTCAGCTCGTTGAACGGCTTCTCAAGACTGAACTTGTAGTGCGAGGCCAGTGAGCCGAGCATCTGGAAATAATAGACGTTACGCCTGTCCCAGCCGCGAATCGCGCCCTCGGCAAGAGTCAGTTCACCATTGACCAGGCGCTTGATGTCGAAGAACTGCTTCACGCCCAAGCCATCGCAGGTCGGGCAGGCGCCGGCCGGGTTGTTGAAGGAGAATAGTTTCGGCTCAAGCTCGCTGATGGCATGGCCGCAGATCGGGCAGGCAAAGCGCGCGGAGAAGATCATCTCTTCACCTGGCTCATCGTCCATCGGCGCGACCAAGGCAATGCCGTCCGCCAGCTTCAGTGCGGTTTCGAACGATTCGGCCAGACGCTGCTGCAGGTCGGCGCGGACCTTGAAACGGTCGACGATCACATCGATCGAGTGCTTCTTCTGTTTATCCAGTTTCGGCAGTTCATCGAGTTCGCAAATGCGGCCGTTGACCCGGGCGCGGACGAAGCCTTGGGCACGCAGCTCTTCAAAAACCGAAAGGTGTTCACCTTTGCGTTCGCGAATAACCGGCGCCAGCAACATCAGCTTGCTGCCTTCCGGTTGTGCCAGCACCAGATCGACCATCTGGCTGACGGTCTGCGCTTCCAGCGGAATGTCGTGATCCGGGCAACGCGGCGTACCGACACGTGCATACAGCAGACGCAGGTAGTCGTAGATTTCGGTGATGGTGCCGACCGTGGAACGCGGGTTGTGCGAGGTCGACTTCTGTTCGATGGAGATCGCCGGCGACAAACCTTCAATGGTGTCGACGTCGGGTTTTTCCATCATCGACAGGAACTGTCGGGCGTAGGCCGACAGGGATTCGACATAGCGGCGCTGACCTTCGGCGTACAGCGTGTCGAAGGCCAGGGACGACTTGCCGGATCCGGACAGGCCGGTGATGACGATCAGTTTGTCCCGTGGCAGGGTCAGGTCGATGTTCTTCAGGTTGTGGGTACGGGCCCCACGTATCAGGATCTTGTCCAAAGTGGCCTCGCTCGGCGGGCGTCGAAAACGTAGGAGTATACGGGCAAATACTGGATGGATGCACACTATCAAACGAAGGGTTTTTTACCTTGCATGAAGAGAGTTTCATCTATACGCGTCATAGCGTCGCGATATACCCCGTCTTTCGATGGGACTGGTAGAATCGCCGCCGGTTCACACGAGGTTTTTCCATGCACGATCCCCACAGCGAACGCATGAGTGGCAGCGAGACCCGCGCAGCGAGCGGTCTGGCCCTGGTGTTCGCCTTCCGTATGCTTGGCATGTTCATGGTGTTGCCGGTACTGGCGACCTACGGCATGGACCTGGCGGGAGCGACCCCGGCCCTGATCGGGCTGGCGATTGGCGCTTACGGCCTGACCCAGGCGATTTTCCAGATTCCGTTCGGGATCATTTCCGACCGTATCGGCCGGCGGCCGGTGATTTTCCTCGGGCTGGTGGTCTTCGCCCTTGGCAGTGTGCTGGCGGCTCAGGCCGATTCGATCTGGGGCGTGATCGCCGGACGCATCCTGCAAGGCGCCGGGGCAATTTCCGCTGCGGTGATGGCGTTGCTTTCCGACCTGACTCGCGAACAACACCGCACCAAAGCCATGGCCATGATCGGCATGACCATCGGTCTGTCGTTCGCCGTGGCCATGGTGGTCGGGCCGTTGCTGACCCGCGCGTTCGGCCTGTCCGGACTGTTCCTCGCGACGGGCGGCATGGCCCTGTTCGGGATCGTCATCGTAATGTTCATGGTGCCGAAATCCACCGGGCCATTGAGCCATCGAGAGTCTGGTGTGGCGCGTCAGGCCTTGATGCCGACGCTCAAACATCCCGATCTACTGCGCCTGGACCTGGGCATTTTCGTGCTGCACGCGATGCTGATGTCGAGCTTCGTCGCACTGCCGCTGGCGCTGGTGGAAAAGGCCGGTTTGCCCAAGGAGCAGCACTGGTGGGTTTACCTGACCGCACTGCTGATTTCTTTCTTCGCCATGATCCCGTTCATCATCTACGGCGAGAAGAAACGCAAAATGAAACGAATTTTGCTCGGTGCCGTCCTGACGCTGATGCTCACTGAGCTATTCTTCTGGCAGTTCGGTGACAGCTTGCGGGCTCTGGTGATCGGCACGGTGGTGTTCTTCACCGCGTTCAATCTGCTGGAAGCTTCGTTGCCGTCGCTGATCAGCAAGGTTTCACCGGCAGGCGGGAAGGGCACGGCCATGGGCGTGTATTCCACCAGTCAGTTCCTCGGTTCGGCACTCGGCGGGATACTCGGCGGCTGGCTGTTTCAGCATGGCGGTCTGTCGGTTGTGTTCCTTGGATGTGCGGGTCTGGCTGCCATCTGGCTGGCCTTTGCTGTTACCATGCGCGAACCTCCCTACGTGACGAGCCTGCGCTTGCCGTTGTCGCCCGAAGCGATCCGCGAAGCGGGTCTGGTCGAGCGCCTCAAGGCCCTCGTAGGGGTAACAGATGCAGTGATAGTTGCTGATGAAGCGGCTGTTTACATCAAACTGGACAAAGAATTAGTGGATCGCGACACCCTCGAACGCCTGGTGAACAACCCGGCCGGGGCTGCTTGCGAAGCCTAGGAGAACGTTATGGCCCGTGGGGTTAACAAAGTCATATTGGTCGGCACTTGCGGCCAGGATCCCGAAGTTCGCTACCTGCCTAACGGTAACGCCGTGACCAACCTGAGTCTGGCAACCAGCGAACAGTGGACCGACAAGCAAACCGGTCAAAAGGTCGAGAAGACCGAATGGCACCGTGTTTCGATGTTCGGCAAGGTTGCGGAAATCGCCGGCGAGTACCTGCGTAAAGGTTCGCAGGTGTACATCGAAGGCAAGCTGCAGACCCGCGAGTGGGAAAAAGACGGTATCAAGCGTTACACCACAGAAATCGTGGTCGACATGCAAGGCACCATGCAACTGCTCGGCGGCCGTCCACAACAGGGCGACCAACAAGGCGGTGGCAACAACTACCAGCAGCAGGCGCCACGCCAACAGGCTCCGCGTCCGCAGCAGTCGGCTCCACAACAGCGTCCAGCCCCGGCTCCACAGCAGGCTGCACCGCAACCGGCCCCGGATTTCGACAGCTTCGATGACGACATCCCGTTCTGATTCGCTGCTGCATCCACGCTGAATAAAAAAGGCCCGTCGTTCAACACGACGGGCCTTTTTTGTGGCGCAAGGTCCGCGATTACCACTGATCTCCTGTGGGAGCGGGTGTGTGTTTCAGTCGAGGATCAGGTGCGGCAGAAACCGGCTTGAATCCTTGGTGATCAGACTGTTGTCTTCGCGCACGCCGATCCCCGCCGCCTGATCACCAATCACCCACGAGCCGATCAGCGTGTAGCTGTCGTCGAACTTCGGCAATGGCGCAAATTCCTGCAGGATGAATGGCGCATCGGTGTAGGGCCCGCCTTCTTTGACGATCAGACCTTCTGCCGTTTGCAGTTCGATATTCGCGCCTTCGCGGGAGAAGTACGGTTTGCGTACCCAGCCCTTGGGCACCGCACTGGCCGGATTCGGATCAAGGTGCGCCGCGAGCAGATTCGGATGCCCCTTGTGCAGCTCCCACAGCAAAGGCAGCGCGCCTTTGTTCGACAGGATCGACTTCCACGCCGGTTCGAAGAACTGCGTATCGCTTTCGGCGATTGCTGCACCGAATGGCTCGTGGAAAATAAATTCCCAGGCATGCAGCTTGAACAGGTGCGGGATCCAGCGATCCTCAAGGTCGACGAAGCAACCCTCGGCGGTCAGGCCGATGTCTTCGATGTCGATGTGCCGGGATTCGATGCCGACCTTTTCCGCGATCAGGCGCAAGTAGTCGGTGGTCCCCTTGTCTTCGACCGAGTCTTTCATCGACGCAAAGTAGAACGGCCGCTTGAGCTGCAACTCGGCAAACGCCTGGTGCAGCTTGGTATCGATGCTGTTGAACTGGTCGGCATGGCGCGGCAGCATCCCGCGCTCGATGCACTGCTCCAGCCAGCCCCACTGAAACGCCGCTGCCTCATAAAGGCTGGTCGGCGTGTCGTAGTTGAGTTCCAGCAGCTTTGCCGGGCCGTTGCCGCTGTAGGAAAAGTCCATGCGCCCGTACAGATGCGGATGACCTTCCAGCCAGGACGTGCGGATCATGTCGTAGTACGGCGCCGGGATGCTCAGGCGATCCAGCAGCTCTTCGCTGTGCGCCACGCGGTCGACCAGGTCCATGCACATCTCGTGCAGTTCGGTGGTCGGATCCTCCAGATCGTTTTCAATCTGCGCGAGCGTGAACTGGTAGTAGGCGCTTTCGTCCCAGTACGGCTCGTTGTCGATGGTGTGGAACAGAAAGCCGAGGCTTTCGGCCGTCTGTTTCCAGTCGGGGCGCTCGGCGCAGTGGATCTTCTTCATGGTCAGCTGCTCGAACTGCCCCAGCCGCCCCAACCGCTGCGGGCGGAAGACTGGCTGCCGAAGCCGCCGCGGGACGTCGACGAAGCGACGTTGACCGGTTTGCTTCGGGAGCTGTCGTAGCGGGTGTCGGAGCGAGTAGCCGGCGCCGATTCGATTTTGCGGTACTGCGTCGAAGTGTTGTAGGTCTGGCGCGTATCGCGGTCGCGATAAACCGTGCGGTTGGCGTTATTGCTCATCGCATTGCCGATCAACCAGCCTGTGAGCCAGCCGTTGCCGCCGCCGGACGAGTGCGAAGTACTTTGTACGTTCTGGGCGGCGGCTTCACCGGCAGACATCTGCGCATTGGCAAGCGCATTCAGGTCCTGTGGCGCCTCGCCGTTCTGCGGCACCCTGAAACCGCCGAGCTTCGGCACGAAGCGGCCATCGGAGTTTTTCTGGCACCAGTCGGCGGCAAAGTCTGCGTCGCACTTGGCCTTGTCATCGTAGGCCGGCGCAATACGTCGGTGTTCGGTCAATGCCGCGACGTAGGCGTTGGAGCAGACGTCGGCGGCCACTTCGGCGCCGACGCACTCCTCGACAGATTGGAAGCGTTGCTGCTCCTGCGCGGCAACTTCGCCGGAAATCGCCAGCGCCACCGAAGCGGCGAGGGACAGTTGAACGTACTTGCTGCGTTTCATCGAAGGCTTCCCGCCGATCAGTTGGACGGGGTCATGCACGCGGCGTTAAGCATGCCGACGCTGATGGCTACTGCGGCCACATAGATACCCGAAGCGATTTCACCGTTGGCGATACGCTGCGACGTGCCCTTGAGCACCAGCCCCGTGGCGAGAAAGGCCAGCAGCTGCACCACCGCAGCAATTACCGCCCACAGCACGAAATCGAGAACGTTGACCGAAAACGCGATCACGTTGCTGGCCGGAATTGCGAAGCCGATGATCGCGCCCGCCAGAGCGATGGCGGCAGCGATGTTGCCGGAGCGAATCAGCTCGAACTCCTTGTGTGGCGTGATGCGGGTGTAGACGAACTGAAACAGCATGAACAGCAGCACGGCGCCGATCAGGTAGACGACGAAACCGACCAGTGCGGTCTTGTTCAGGGAAACGGCCAGCACTTCCAGCATGGAAAACTTCCTTATTTAAATGGTGCTCAAATCAGTCGTGTACAGCGAAATGCCCAGCGAGGTACTCAGGCTGACGGTGCCTTCCTCGTCCTGTTCGACGGAGAACAGCAGCAGTTCGCGGCGATCGGTCAGGCCGGTCTCGCGCGCGTAAAGCATGGAGTGGTGTTCGATGGTGTAGCTCTCGTCCGGGTTGACCACATGTTCGGTCATCGGTACGAGTTCGGTCTGGCCTTGTTCGGTGCCCCATTCGCGGCTGTACTGGACGCCGTCGTGGGTATAGATCGGCAGGCCGATCGGGCTCGCGGGGCCGGCCAGGCGCTGCAGCTCGGCGTCACTGTTGACGGTCACGTAGCTGAGGTAGTTGAACAGGGTGACCGACTCGATCTGGTCGTCACCGGTGACGTGGATCTGCAGCCAGAAGTCTTCGTTATTGAGGTAGTAGCGATGCAGCTTGTTGGATTGGCCGAGGTCGATCCAGCCGGCGCTCCAGATTGCCTCTGCCGCTGGAACCTGCACCGAGGTGCTGCCATCGAGCAGCAAGGCCAGAGTCGAATCGAATCGCACGCCTTTGCCTTGTGCCATCCCGAGTGGGCCACTGGCTACCGGAGCGGGCGCAACGGGCTGCCAGTTGCTGGTGCCCAGCAAGTCTTTGAACCATCCCATGGGTACATTCCTTGAGGCGGGTGGAGGTGTTCGTCGTAAAAAACGCCGCCAGTGTACCGGGCCGGGCGACGAACGACACGCCGTAAACCATGTGGGAGCGGTTTGCTCGCGAAGGCGGTGTGTCAGGCAGCTAAGGTACCGACTGACACACCGCTTTCGCGAGCAAGCCCGCTCCCACAGGTTTTGTGCAAACGCTTACTGCGCGGACTTCTGCTTCAGACGCTCGAGGATCGCATTGGCGCTGCCTTCGTTCGGCGTGATGCCAGCGTCGCGCAGTTTGCGTTCCAGGTCATTGCCGGTCGAAGCGTCAGCCAGTTCATCGGCGGCACTCAGCTCGGCAGCGCGTTGCTGCTGCTTGGCCTGCAGACGGTTCAGCGTGCCGACGGCGGTTTCCAGTTTGCCGTTGGCGCCGCCGCTGGCGATGGATGCGCTGACCTGCGCCTTCTGCACGCTTTCACGGGCCTTGGCCATGTCCACTTGCTGGCGCAGGCTCTTGATCCGCGACTCGGCCTTGCTGATGTCCTTGCGCATGTTTTCGGCGTAGGTGCCGAATTCGTCGCTCTGGGCTTTCTCGGCGGCCAAGTCGTTGGTCAGGGTCGAAATCGCTTCGGCCACTTCCATGGCCAGGTCTTCGCGGCCGGCGTTCAGCGCGGAAACAGCCTTGGCTTCCAGATCCTTGATCTTCGCGTCGTACTCGCTCACGCGGTCGGCGGCCAGCTTGTGCTTGGCCATGATGGTGACCAGCTCGCGGCGGGCGTTGGACAGCGCGGTGTCGGCGTCGCGGATTTCCTGGTCGAGGATGCGCAGGGCCTGTTGGTCGACGATCGCTTCGCCGACTTCATTGGCGCCGCCGCGCAGCGCGGTGAACAACTTGCTCCAGATGGACTGAGTCATTGGATATTCCCTGTTGATTACTTGAAGAAGTGTTCGAAGGCTTCGCTCGCGCGCTGCACGTTGTCGACCAGGGTTTTCACCTCGGTGACGACGTTTGTCAGGCTCGAGTCGGCGCTGAGGGCGCCAAACATGTTGTAAACGGTCTGACCATTGGGCATCGACTCGATGCCGATCGACGACAGCGGGAACATTTCCCGGCTGCGCAGCACGGCGTCGTTGAAGGCGCGCACGTCAGTGATCGAATCGATGTCCACCAGCACGGTGTCGACGATGATCTGCTGACCGGCCACAGCGATGTGAATCGGCAGACCGCCGAATTCGTTCATTTCCAGCTTGATGCTGGGTTCGGAGCTCTGGATCAGAGACAGCGTGATCTCGTGCGAAGCCACCTCGTCCAGTGCCTTGAGGGCGTTGAAGAGGCTATCGATGTTCCAGTTGTTGCCTGCGCTCATGTAATTCTCCGACATGAATGAGCCAGCCAGAATCGGTTGGCGTAGCTGTTGCTCCATCTGCTTGAGCAAGCTTCGGTTTTCCGGAAGTACCCAAGTTTCGTGTTTCACATAACCGGCGGCAGCCAGGCCCGCGCGCATCTGCTTCATGTAGAAGCTCGACGGCTTTTTCGCGGACGGTTTCGAGCGCTCTCCCTGTGGGCTCTCTGATGCAACGGTGGGGGAGCGACTTTTCATGGCAATGACTCCGTTATGAACATCTCACGCGTGAGCCACACTACAACCAATTCAAAATGCCATCAATGGCTCACGCGTGAGATTTTTTCGGCATGTCGACATCGCTGATGAGGTGGTGGTCGCAAGCGTTGTCCCGGGTGGGGAGTGTGTTTCTGATTAATCACTGATGTTTATTGTCTGGAAGGCGAGTTTGTTTCTCAATTCTCTCGCTGTGATTTTTTATTGTTTAAATATTGAAGATAATTCCTACATTGTTTTGGCATGTTTCCGTAAGAAGTAATAGCGGCCCTTCGTAAGAGCGTAGGAAGTTTGTTCTTTGTGAGTAATATTAAGAAACAAGGTCGGTTCGCAACCACTAAGAACTTATTCTAGTTTTGGGGTGTGCACACCTTCACTCCGGTGGAACACAGCTTGGACTACCGGCCCTTCAACTTTTGAGGAAATCATTATGACTTTCGAAAAAGCATCTTCCGCTGGCGATTCTCAGATCGGCTGATCTGATCAGTAAGAGCCGGGGCCTTAATGGCCCTGGTTCTTTATCAAGTTGTTTTAATAGCGATTGAGGCTCGAATATGAAGCTCTGTCTTAAACCGACGATTATTCCGTTCAAACTTGATGGTCAGGTAGTCCTGCGTTTTAACGGTCAATACGCAAAAATCCCCGACCTACACGGTGCTGTCTGGGAGTTCATCAAGGCACTTGATGGCCGTACACCCTATGAGGAGTTGATTACCCAGGTGGCAGACCGTTACCCCGGGGTGGGTCAGGACGAAATCCGTAGCGTTGCGCAAGATCTGATCAGATACCGGCTGGTCGAAAGTCCGGATGCCTTTGAAGCGACTTCTCTTTCGGATCATGACCGCATCAGATTTTCCCGCAACATCGACTTTTTCGGGTCGATAGCGGCTGTGGGCGAGAACAAGTTCACCCACCAGGAAAAACTGCGCACGGCCAGGGTCTGCGTACTGGGCTGCGGCGGTCTGGGCACCCATATCCTGTTCGACCTGGTGGCGCTGGGTGTCCACCATCTGACGATCCTCGATTTTGACACGATCGAGTTGAGCAATTTGAACCGGCAGATCCTTTACAAGGAAACCGACGTTGGCATGCCGAAGGTTGCAACGGCCAGGCGCAGGTTGCTTGAATTCAACAGTCACCTCGACATTACTGCTCACGAAACCCGCCTCCAGTCGGCGCAAGACGTCGCCGGCATCGTACGCGGCCACGATATTGTGATTTGTGTCGCTGATAAACCCGCGAACTACATGGCCGACTGGCTGAATGAGGCCTGTGTTAAACAGGGCGTACCC
Organism: Pseudomonas sp. S150; assembly: GCF_004526365.1. Classification (NCBI taxonomy): domain Bacteria; kingdom Pseudomonadati; phylum Pseudomonadota; class Gammaproteobacteria; order Pseudomonadales; family Pseudomonadaceae; genus Pseudomonas; species Pseudomonas sp. S150. The sequence goes on along the minus strand of NZ_CP038207.1, from coordinate 6,062,579 downwards.
TTCATTTCAGGCGGGCTTGATGTACGGCGCTCGGTGTTTTATTCGGTGGTGCCTGGCTCCTCGGGCTGCGGTGCTTGCTGGCTGACGTCGGCGCGTAACAAGAGCAGCCTGGTGAACAGCGTTTCGACCATGGCCAAACAGCACGACATCACTTATGAGCATCCCGGTCCGGCTCTTGTGACTTTGGTGGCTGTCACCGCCGGGATGATGGTCAGCGAAACGGTCAAGATCATCACCGGCTGCCAACCGCCACAATTGACCAACAAGCTAAAGGAATTCACATTCGACGACCTGGACGTCAGCGTCGCCGAAGTCTGGCAACAGAATCCGGACTGCACGGTGTGTGGACATCTCGCGGACGCGCAACGGTCGGCGCAGGCGGAGACTGTCTAGATGTTCAAACTCCTGGCGTCCTATGCCATCACGTCCATCTGCTCATGGGCCATAGCGTTTCTGATCCCGCTGTATGTTTATGAGCAGACCGGCTCCCCAGTCTGGACGTCGCTGGCTTTTTTCGCCGCGATGGCGCCCTACATACTGGTCACGCCCTTCGCCGGTGTGTGGAGTGATCGCTACAGCAAACGGCGTTTTTTGATCGGTGGTGATCTGATCAACATCGTCACCGGCTGCCTTATATATGCTGCCGTGATTACGCTGTCCGGGAGCAGCTTGAGTATTACTCTGTTACTGCTGAGCTTTCTGTTGGCAAGCGTCGGTGCCACCCACCACCCGGTCTTCCAGAGTATTGCGCCTGCGCTGATCGAGGGGCCCAAACTCCATCGATTCAATGCAATCGTCAATGCCAGTGACAACATCATTCGCATCGTTGCACCAATCGGCGTTGCAGCCTTGCTGGCCTTCAGTACCAAGGAGCAGTTGCTGATTGGCAGCATTGTCGGATTTGCGCTATCCCTGCCGCTTTGCTTCTTGCTGAAAGAGCAGGGTAAGCCTGCGCCGGCCACCACGCGGGTATTCACGGAAATCAAAGCCGGACTGTTGTATGTCATCCAGCAGCGAGAACTGTGTTCGTTTGTCATGCTGTTCTTTTTCTGCAATTTCGGTTTTGCCTTGATCGGTGCCAGCCTTGTCTATGTCTACACCACGCTACTGGCCGTGCCATTGAGTGATGTCGGCTATTACTACGGGCTCATTGGTGCAGGTGCCGTCGCCGGATCAGCTATGGGTGCGTTTCTGGTGAAGAGATATCCGGCCGGCATTCTTATCCGTCGAAGCTGTTTGCTGGCCGGAGTGTTCACGCTGATGGGGGCGATGGCCAACGATCCGTGGTCACTTTCGGCACTGTGGGCGCTTTCTACCGGTTGCCAATCCGTGGTGGTCATCGCTTTTTTCACCTATCGCCAGCAAGTGGTTCCGCAAACCATTCTTGGGCGAACGGTAGGAGTTACACGGCTCATTGCCTACCTCGCGATTCCGCCGGCGAGCCTGCTGAGTGGATGGCTGTTACTGCATTTCTCAAGCAGCGCTGTGATTCTTGCGTCAGGCGGTCTGTGCATCATTTTCGCCTCTCTATGTGCTTACTTTCTGGCCAGGTTTGAGCGCCCGGTCATTTACAGCGACGCACAATGAATACGGTTTTGTAAGTTTTTCGGGGTTTCGGAATAACTGGAAAGTTGCGATCGGCTGGATGGCTGATAAAGAATTAAAAGGAATTTAAAGTTGGAAGTAGATAAAGAGTTGAATTGCGGCGATGGGGCGAAGGTCATTAACTTCATGACCGGAGGCACATTATGGGGCCAATGGCTGGACGCTGATGCGTTAGATAGATTGGTTAATCATGAACTGTTGCTGGCAATGCAAAACGGTCATGTTTCCCTGAAGGGGATGCGTTACTTTCTGATCCAGCATCATTACTACTCGCGAAACTTTACCCGCTTTCTATGCGCAATCCTCAATCGCCTCGAGTCCCTTGGCGACATCAAATTACTGTTGGAAAACATGCAAGAGGAAATGGGCATAGATGGTGACAACAAGCTCACGCATTCCGAGCTGTTTCAAAGGTCGCTGCGGATCCTGGGCACCCATCCCTTGGCTGAATTGCCTTTACCTCAGACCGTGGATTTCACCCAATGCATCATGCAGCTTTGCCGCAGTGAAAATCCTGTCGAGGGCCTCGCAGCACTCTGCCTGGGAGCCGAAGCCATTGTGCCGCTGATTTACAAACCGATTCTGCTGGCACTGGAGGGACTGAATGTCAGTGAGGAAGGCCTGGAGTTCTTTCGCCTGCATATCGAAGAGGATGAGGACCACGCGATAACCATGCTGGGAATTCTGCAACGCCTGACTCACCAGACGCCTGAAGCCAAGCGGCTTGCGATTCAAATCGGGCGTCAGGCTATGCTCAAACGTTGTGTCATGTTCGATGCCATCTGGAAGGAAGTCAGTCAGCAGTAGTCGACGTCCCGTTTCGTGCAAATTGCCGCGGATTCGCTGGCAGTCGTGCAGATTGAAACAGGCCTGATGCCACCATGCTTGTTCCAAGCGATTGAATCATTGGGCATTCCCGGCGCCAGGCGATTGGCCTGATCTCTGCACTTCTCTCATTACATTCATCAATTGGCTTGAAGGGGGACGCATGACCCCGATGTCGAGCAGGAAAGTGGTCGTCGCCCATTCGGTTCGGGCCGGGGCGCCGCAACATGAAGTGCAGACCAACAAGGCACTTGCCCGCTGGCTGGCGCAGATTCTGGGACTCAGCTTCGGCGGAAGTTTTGACCCGCAGAAGCATCGCGGTCGCGATTTATATTGGCTGCCGACCCAGACCATTGTTGGCCCGGCCAGCGCGCGTAATCTGGGGATCAGGGGGCCCGGCGATTTGTGGGGCGGGTACGTCGAACACGATTTCATTTGCACCAAAGCCATCAGTCACGGCTTGCGCAGTCATCTGGCTCACGCGCCACAAGGCTGGGCGCCGCAATTCTCCGAGCGCGTGCGCGATGTGGTGCTCGACGGCTTGACGGTGTTTGCCGTGGAAGATGCGCGACCCGCTGCCGAGCATCTGCTGTACAGCGGACCGATCCGCCTGAAGCCGATTCACGCCTGTGCCGGTCGTGGCCAGGAAGTTATCAACAGCCTCGACGCGTTCGATGAAGTACTGGCCCGTGCAGAAGCGGAAGCGTTGTTTCGGGATGGCGTGGTGCTCGAACAGGACTTGAGCAATGTGTTCACCCACAGCGTTGGCCAGTCATTCATCGGCGACAAAGTGCTTAGTTACTGCGGTGATCAATACTTGACCAAGGATGCCCATGGCGAAGACGTCTATGGTGGTTCGAATCTGTTGGTAGTGCAGGGCGGCTACGAAGATCTGCTGGCGCTGGACTTGCCGGATGACGTGCGACAGGCCATCAAGCAGGCGCAGATTTTCGACCGGGCAGCGGATGAGGCTTATCCAGATTTCTACGCCTCGCGGCGCAACTATGACATTGCCCAAGGCCTGGACAGCAATGGCAAACCCCGCAGCGGGGTGCTCGAACAATCCTGGCGCATGGGCGGTGCCAGCAGCGCTGAATTGGCCGCGTTGCAAAGCTTCGTCAATGATCCGCAGATGCCCGCGATCCGCGTGTCGACCGTAGAAACCTATAGCGATCAAAGCCTGCCGGCGGACACCATCGAAATCTATCGCGGGCCAGCGGAGAACAGCGACTTCCTTCTCAAATACGTAACGGTCAAATCTTATGACGGCTAGAAGCGAAAGCATTCAGATCGACATTGATGATGAACAGATGAGCGGGACGTTTCTCAGTCCAAAATCGAAAGTCCCCGGCGTGTTGTTTGTGCACGGCTGGGGCGGTAGCCAGGAGCGTGATCTTGAACGCGCCAAGGGCATCGCCGGGCTTGGTTGTGTATGCCTGACCTTCGACCTGCGCGGTCACACCGGCGGTACCGGCATTCCGCTGACGCGGGTGACGCGCGAAGACAACCTGCGTGACCTGCTCGCAGCCTACGACCGCCTGCTCGCGCATCCGGCGCTCGACACCTCGGCGATTGCGGTGGTTGGCACCAGTTATGGCGGTTACCTGGCTTCGATCCTCACCTCGTTGCGTCCGGTGCGCTGGCTGGCGCTGCGGGTACCGGCGCTGTATCGCGACGAGCAATGGCACACGCCCAAGCGTGAACTGGACAAGGCCGACCTGCGCGACTACCGGGCGACGTTGGTCCGTGCAGACAGCAACCGTGCGCTGCACGCCTGTTCGCAGTTCACCGGGGATGTGTTGCTGGTGGAATCGGAAACCGACGACTACGTGCCCCACGCGACGATCATGAGCTACCGTGCCGCCTGTCAGCAGACGCATTCGCTGACGCACCGGATCATCGATGGCGCCGACCATGCCTTGAGCGAGCCGGTTTCGCAGCAGGCCTATACTTCGATTCTGGTGGACTGGATTACCGAGATGGTGGTGGGTGAGCGGTTGAGCATCATCCAGTCCACATGATTTGTTGTGGCTCTTCGGACGCCTTCGCGAGCAAGCCCGCTCCCACATTTGGAATGCGTTCTACCTGTGGGAGCGGGCTTGCTCGCGAAGGGGCCATCAGCCATAGCCACAAAATCAGGACGGTTTCTTCTCGATCCGCAGCGCCTTGGCCTTGGCTTCCACCAGCAAATACATCACCACCGTAATCAACAACGGCAACAGAAAATAAATCGCCCGATACGCCAGCAACCCCGCCACCAGACTGCCCCGCGAAGCCTCGTGCTGCAGCAGCGCGACGAACACCGCTTCCAGCACCCCGAGCCCCGCCGGAATGTGCGTGATGACTCCGGCAATCGCGCTGATCAACAGCACGCCGAGCACCAACGGATAATCAAGTTTGCTCGGCAGCAGAGTGAAAATCACCGCCGCCATCAGCGACCAGTTCAATGCACCGAGCAGCAATTGCAGGACGGCCATGCGCAGTGATGGCAGGTTGATTTCCACCCCGCGAATCGACCACTCGCGGCGCTTCGAGAACTGGCACGCGGCGAGGTAACCGGCACTCAACAGCAGCAACAGCACGCCAATGCCTTGCAACGCGGCGCTGCTGATTTTCCAGCCCGGCGGCATGCTCACCAGGCCGCTGCTGAACACTACGCCGGCAATCGTCATATAACCGAACCAGTTGGTGGCCAGGCTCAGTCCGAGAATTTTGGCGATGTTGCTTTTGCTCACCCCCAGGCGCGAATACAGCCGATAGCGCATGGCAATCCCGCCGACCCAGGCGCTGAGATTGAGGTTGAACGCATAACTGATGATCCCCACCGGGAGGATCTGTTTCCAGGTCAGGTCCTGGCGAATGTAGGTGCGGCCGATCAGGTCGAAACTGGCGTAGGTGAGAAAGCTCAGCAGGGTCAGGCTGGCGGCGATGATCAGCGTGCGCACCTTGAAGTCAGCCAGGGTTTGCAGAACTTCCGCCCATTCGATACGGGTGGCGAACATCGTCAGCAACACGATCAGCGCGAGGAAGAACAGCAACGTCAGTGGGCGTTTCCAGCGACTCCAGCGAGAGTGAGTGGCGGGCGCAGACTGTGCGTGGGAATGGCTCATGACGTGCGCCCCCGAAACGGCTTGAGCCGCGGTTTGTGCGCCGGCAACCATCCGGCCATTGACGGGAAATGCCGGAGGAAGTGAAACACCAGAAACCCTACGGTCATGTGCCAGATCCGTCCTCGCGGGGACATGCTGGCGTCCATCGCCTTGCAGTGGTTCTGGCTCAGGTCTTCGAGGCGCTGAAACAAATGCTGATTGAACCCGCGATCGCGGATCAGCACGTTGGCTTCCAGGTTCAGCGACAGGCTCAGCGGGTCGAGATTGCTCGAGCCGACGGTGCTCCATTCCTCATCCACCAACGCGACTTTGCCGTGCAGCGGGCGCTGGCAATATTCGTGGATCTGCACGCCGGCCTTGAGCAGGTAGTCGTAGGTCATGCGCGCCGCCAGTTTGGCCACCAGCATGTCCGGTTGACCTTGCAGGATCAGCCGCACCTCGACGCCACGGCGCGCGGCGTTGCGGATCTCGCGCAGCAGGCGGTAGCCGGGGAAGAAATAGGCATTGGCGATCACCACCCGACGTTTGGCCCGGCGCAATGCGTGCAAGTACACATCTTCGATGTCGGTGTGATGCTGATCGTTGTCGCGAAACACCAGACGTACCTGACCGTCGTGATCGTTGAAAGCCATGTCCGCCCGGCGCTGACGCCGGCGCTGCCACCAGAACCGTGCGCGTCCCGGACGACCACTTTGCAGCAGGGCGAAATGATGGATGTCAGCGACCGCTGGCCCTTGAATCTGCACCGCATAATCCTGTTTCGCCTCGGGGCCGAAATCGGCCAGGTGATCGCCGGAAAAGTTGATCCCGCCAATGAACGCGATCAGTCCGTCGACCACCACAATCTTGCGGTGCAGGCGGCGGAACCAGTTGGTGCGAATGCCCAGGTGCTTGGGCGCCGGGTCAAACATTTGCAGATGCACGCCCGCTTCGCTCAGTGCCGCGAGATAACCGGTGGTCAACTCGCCGCAACCAAAACCGTCGAGGCTGACAGTGGTGCGCACGCCACGCCGCGCGGCGTCGATCAGGATCTGCTGCAACTCTGCGCCGACCTTATCTTCGAAAACGATGAAAGTCTCCAGCAGAATTTCACTCTTCGCCGCACGCATGGCGTCGAACACCCGTGGGAAATATTCCTCGCCGTTTTCCAGCAACTCGACGCGGTTATTGCCCTGCCAGCCGTACTCGACATCGACATGCCCGGGCTCGCGTACCGGCGGGTTGATGCTGATCGGTTCCACGGCGGATTTCTCCAGCGGTGCGCTGCTCATAGTTCGATCTCCACCGATAACGGGACGTGGTCGGAAAGGTGTGACCAGGGCCGGTTGGCCAGGACTTTCGGTTGGCTGGCCTTGAGGTTGCGTACGTAAATACGATCGAGCCGCAGCGTCGGCAGACGCGCCGGAAAGCTGCGCGCCGGTTTGCCGTGATGCTCGGCGAACACCTCGCGCAGACCGCAGGGTTCAAGCAGCGCGTCGGCGCGCTGGCGCCAGTCGTTGAAGTCACCGGCGACGATCACCGGCGCGTCAACCGGCAGCTCCGCCAGACGCTCGCCGAGCAGTTTCAATTGCGCATTACGATGGCTTTCGCGCAGACCCAGATGCACGCAGATCGCATGCACTTCGACGCCATCGCCGGGCAGGCGCAGCACGCAATGCAGCAGCCCGCGGTTCTCGTGGCCGCTGATCGAGACGTCGAGGTTGTCGTGGCGGATGATCTGGAATTTCGACAGCAACGCATTGCCGTGATCGCCCTCCGGGTACACCGCGTTGCGCCCGTAGGCGAACTGCGGCCACAGACTGTCGGCGAGGAACTCGTATTGCGGCATCGTCGGCCAGTTGCTGTAGCGCTTGGGATGATGCTCGTGGGTGCCGTGGACTTCCTGCAAAAACACCACGTCGGCGGCCACGCTGCGCACCGCTTCGCGCAACTCCGGGAGGATGAAACGTCGGTTGAGCGCAGTGAAACCCTTGTGTGTGTTGACCGTCAGCACGGTGAAACGACGCACCGACACTTCAACGCTGGTCTGCTCGTCGGTGAACCCGACCGGCTCTGGAATACTCATGCCAGCACCCCTTCGGCAGCCGGTTCACCGGGGGTGGTGGCGAGCGTTTTATCCAGCTCGAATCGGTGGAGCAAACTGCGCGCGTCGTAGGGCGCGCGGACTTTGATGTCGTTGTCGAAATAGCAGAACACTTCGCGGGATGTACGCGCCCGCGGCTTGAGGCGCGGCGCGATCAGATGCGCATCGCCGGGTTGCCGGCCGTGATGCCAGGCGTCGATGCGTTCAGCCCATTTGTTCAACGCGGCGTCGGTGTAACCGCTGGCGTACAGCTCTTCGGCACCGTGCAGGCGCAGGTAGACGAAATCGCTGGTGAGGTCTTCGCGGTACGGCCATTTGCCGGCGGTGTCGGCGATCACCAGAGCGGTGTTGTAGCGTTTCAACAAGCGCACGAAGTCGGGGTCGATGAACGTGTCATTGCGCACTTCCACGGCATGGCGCAGCGGTTTTTTGCGCCAGGCTTTGAGGCTGGCGTGGCCGTGAAGATGTGAATCGTGTTGGCGGGCGAGGGCGGCAGCGGCTTCGGTATCGTGGGGCAACAATGAGAGGAAGTGTTCGAAGCGCTCAGGATCGAATTTGAAGTTCGGTGGAAACTGCCAGAGGATCGGCCCGAGCTTTTCCTTGAGTTCCAGCACCCCGGAGGCGAAGAAATTCGCCAGCGGTTTTTCGATCTCGCGCAAGCGCCGGACGTGGGTGATGAAACGCGGCGCCTTGACGCTGAACACGAAGTCGTCGGGCGTTTCGCTGTACCACCGGGCATAACGTTCGGGCCGTTGCAGGGCGTAGAACGATCCATTGATTTCGATGCTGTTGACCGCCCGCGAAGCGAACTGCAATTCGCGCTTCTGCGTCAGTCCTTTCGGGTAGAAATCCCCTCGCCACGGAACGTAGCGCCAGCCGGAAATACCGATGTGAATCGTTGCCATGCCGCCCTCCCGTTGTCAGTCCTCGTACAGCCTGTGTCTGTTGATGACTGCGGGCGGTTCGGGAAAGTTTCGGTGGCGTTACGGACGGTACATCCCTGAGAGCAACACAAAGCTAATGTGGGAGGGGGCTTGGTCCCGAAGGCGGTCGTTCAGTCAACATCAATGGCGACTGATACACCGACTTCGGGAGCAAGCCCCCTCCCACAGGGTTACTCAGTGGCCCGTGAATACTCGGCCTTGAGCCGGTTCGGCATAGGCCGGACCGAGGCGATCCAGTCGCCCGCTCCACGCGGTCAGCGCCAGCGCCAGCAACACCACCAACCCACCGATCCACGCCGTGTGAATCAGGCCCAGATGTTCGACGATCAACCCGCCGCCCCACGCCCCACCGGCAATCCCGAGGTTGAACGCAGCAATGTTCAGCCCCGATGCCACGTCCACTGCCTGCGGTGTGTGATGTTCAGCCTGACGCACCACATACACCTGCAACCCCGGCACGTTGCCAAACGCCACCGCGCCCCACACCAGCACTGTCGCCAACGCCAGCCATGGATTGGCGGCGGTGAAGGTCAGCACGAACAACACGGCCGCGAGCAGGGCGAAGATGATTTTCAGGGCGCTGATCGGCCCGCGTTTGTCTGCCAGTTTGCCGCCCCAGATATTGCCGACCGCCACCGACACGCCGTACACCAGCAACACCAGGCTGACGGTGCTGGCGCTGAAGCCGGAGAGGTCCTGCAGGATCGGCGCGAGGAAGGTGAAGGCGATGAACGAGCCGCCGTAACCAATCGCGGTCATGGCGTACACCAGCAGCAGACGCGGTTTTTTCAGCACTTGCAGTTGCTGCAGCAAGGACGCCGGTTTGCTGTGGGCGATGTTGTTCGGCACATACAGCAGGCTGCCAATGAAGGCGATCACACCCAACGCCGAGACGGCGAGGAAGGTTTCGCGCCAGCCGAAATGCTGGCCGATGAATGTGCCCAGCGGTACGCCGGTGACCAACGCCACAGTGAGGCCGGTGAACATGATCGCAATCGCGCTGGCAGCCTTTTCCTTGGGCACCAGGCTGGTGGCGATGGTCGAGCCGATGGAGAAGAACACCCCGTGGGCCAGACCCGTGACGATCCGCGCCAGCACCAGCGATTCATAACCCGGCGCCAGCCAGGCCAGCAGGTTGCCGAGGGTGAACAACACCATCAGCGACAGCAGCAACAATTTGCGCGGGACTTTGCCGGTGAGGGCGGTCAGCACCGGCGCGCCAATGGCGACGCCCAGTGCATACAGACTGACCAGCAGCCCGGCGGACGGCAGGCTGACGCCGAGATTGGCGCCAATGGTGGGTAACAGGCCGACGATGACGAACTCGGTCGTCCCGATGGCGAATGCGCTGAGGGTCAGCGCGAGCAAGGCAATGGGCATGACAGCACTCCGGTAGAGGTTTGAATGGAGCGCAGTGTCGGGGTTTGGGTTGTGCGGAAAAATACAGGGTTGGGCATTTGATATTTGCCTTGGACGCAAAGGTCAAAAGCGCTCCCCTCACCCCAACCCTCTCCCCCAAAGGGGCGAGGGGGAAAGGAGCTGATCTCGGTTGCACTCAATATTGAGTTCGGCTGGATAATTCAGGTCGATGTAGCTCGAGAGCTCAATTCGGTCGGCCCCCTCTCCCCCAAGGGGGTGAGGGGGAAGGGAGCGGATCTCGGTTGCACTCAATATTGAGTTCGGCTGGATATTTCAGGTCGATGTAGCTTGAGAGCACAACTCGGTCGGCTCCCTCTCCCTCGGGGAGAGGGCTGGGGTGAGGGTGCTCTTGAACTTGCCAGACAATTACCGATCAGTTCCTTACAGGTTCAGCCAAGAGGGATCGGAGTTTTGATCAAGTTCAGGATCGCCATTTTGCTGGGAGCGCTGCTGTTTCTCGGCGCCAGCGAACTCGAAGCCGCCACGCTGCCGGGGGTTCCGGCTGCTGCTGAAGAACCGGCCAAACCCGAGCCAATTGTGCAGGGCGGTCTGCTCGGCGCAATCAGTTCGAGCATCGACGACGTGCAGGACAAACTCGATCTCAACGAGCATCTGGTCGACGCCTGGCGCCTGCGTGCCGATCGCGCGGCGGATGAGGTCGACAAACTGGTCAACCAGCCGTCGAACCGATCCGGCTGGAGCGTCGCCGGGGATTTCCTGACTCTGTCCGGCGTGTGGCTTGGCGCCTTCGCGTTGCTTACGGTGCTCGGCAGCCTGCTGGCCAAGCGGCTGAGTCAGGGCCGTTGGCTGCGCACCCGCCAGCGCAGTCAGGACTTGGTTGGCTACCTGCTGCCGTACACGCTGCCAGCGCTGATCTGCCTGCCGCTGACACTGTACGTCAGCCACTTTCTGCAGGCCTCGGTCGGTCGGGCGCTGGCGCTGTGTCTGGCGTACGCCACCAGCAGCGGGATTTTCTCCACCTCGATGCTGTTGTGCGTGGTGGTGATGTTCAACGTCGGCCACAAACGGCCGGCCGCGCGGATCATCCGCGACTACTGCCCGAAGCCGCTGTTCCTGATTGGCTTTCTCGCCGCCCTCAGTGACGCGTTGACCAGCCCACAGATCGCCCGTCAGTTAGGCGGCAACATCACCAGCAGCGTCGCGGTGTTCACTGGGTTGATAGCCTCGATCATCTTCGGTCTGCTGGTGATTCGCCTGCGCCGGCCGGTGGCGCACCTGATCCGTAATCGGCCACTGGCGCAACGTCTGAAACAGCCCTCACTGCAGGAGTCGCTACGGATTTTTTCCGGGCTCTGGTACTGGCCGATTGTGCTGATGGTGCTGGTTTCGGCGGTGAATCTGATCGGCATCGGCGAAGACAATCAGAAGGCCCTGCGCTGTGCGCTGTTCACCACGGTGCTGCTGATCGGCACGGTGTTCCTCAGCACCATCCTCCAGCACCTGTTCAAGTCGCGAAAAGCCGAAGCGATCCAGCGCAGCAGCGCCTACAAGGAGCGCTTTCTCAGCCTGTTGCACGCGTTGCTGCGGATCGTTATTGCGATTGCCTTCATCGACATTCTCGGGCGGATCTGGGGCGTTTCACTGCTTGATTTCGCCCAGAGCAGCACGATCGGCCGCGCGATCAGCAATGCGTTGAGTAGCATCGGCCTGATCTTCCTCGTCACGTGGCTGTTGTGGGTGGTGCTCGACACGGCGATTCAGGAAGCGCTGAAACCACCGGTGAGCAAACGCTCGTCGCGTCAGCCCAGCACCCGGGTGAAAACCATCCTGCCGCTGCTGCGCAATGCGATCAAAATCATCCTGGTGGTGATCTGCGCGATCACCACCATGGCCAACCTCGGCATCAACGTTGCGCCACTGTTGGCCGGTGCCGGGGTGGTCGGTCTGGCGATCGGTTTCGGTTCGCAGCAACTGGTGCAGGACGTGATTACCGGGCTGTTCATCATCATCGAAGACACGCTGTCGATCGGCGACTGGGTGGTGCTTGATTCCGGGCATGCCGGCACCGTCGAAGGCCTGACCATTCGCACCCTGCGCCTGCGTGACGGCAAGGGGTTTGTGCATTCGGTGCCGTTCGGCCAGATCAAGGCAGTGACCAATCAATCACGCCAGTTTGCCTACGCATTTTTCTCGGTGCAGTTCACCTACGACACCGACGTCGACAAGGCCATCGAACTGATCCGCGAGACCGGTGATGCGATCCGCGAAGACCCGTTCCTCAAGTACAACCTGCAAGGGCCGCTGGATGTGTTTGGCGTGGACCGGATGGACCTGAACGGCGTGGTGCTGACGGCGCAGTTCCGTACCGTGTCGGGTGGGCAATATGCGGTGAGCCGGGCGTTCAACCAGCGTTTGAAAAAGCTTGTGGATAACAGTCCCGACGTGCATTTCGCGCAGACTTATCCACAGCAGGTTTTGTTGCCCAAGCGGCAGGGTGAGGGGGAGTTGGTGGCGAGCGAGGTGCCGCAAAAGTCGAGTACTTGATTGCCGATTTTGCAGTGGGATTGCCGGCCTCTTCGCGGGCGAGCCCGCTCCCACATTGGATTTGTGAACGACGCAGATCCCCTGTGGGAGCGAGCTTGCTCGCGAAAGGGCCGGAACTGTCGACATCAATGCCGGATCAGCTTGCTACGCACCTGCTCCATGACCACCTGATCCAGCTCAGTCCAGAAAACCTGCTTGCCGGCAATCTCGGCTGCCACCGGCAAGCCATCCCGATACACTAACCGATTACTCACCAAAGCTGGCACCTTCGCTCCTGGCAGCAAAGTCCCCGCCAGATTCAACGGATCCACCCCGCACACCGCGATCAAACTGCCGTCATGCGCCCGCCGTCGTACTTCGCGCAGCAATGGAATCGCCTCCGGCAAGGCAAACTGTTCCCCCGCCAGACCACTGACAAAGCGCCCGCCGCGAATCTCGCCACGGGCCTCCAGCCGATGAAACGTGCGCAGCAATTCGCGCCAGCTCGGCAGCCAATCCGCCTCGCGCTCCAGCAGACGCCAGAACACCACACCGTAGCGGCGCAGCAACGCCATGGCGACATGTTCGAGGGTTTCCGGCGAAGCGCTCTGGCTGTTCTCGACGAGCGACCCTCGGCGCAACAACGCCCAGCGCCCGGCATCGTCCATGCCACCGACAAACGCCCCGCGCCCGCGTCGACTGCTGCGTTGCTGGCGCTTGCTCGCCGGGGTAATCAGGGCGCGCAAACCGGCGAAGCTGTCGGCGTTCACCAGGCCGGCACCGACCAGTTCCTGCAAGGCGATTTCCAGCTCGGTGCGCAGCAGATGCGCTTCATGGATCAACTCATCGAAAAACAACGCGCCGTGCTGACTCAGCGCCTCGTAGACCTTCTGCGTTTTCGCTGACAGTTCGCTGACCGGTGTTTGCTCGGCCAATCCACTCCACAGTCCGACCTGACTGCGCGGCAACAGCACAATCGGCGTACTGCGCAACGCCGTGCCGCTGACTTTCTGTCGGGCACTGAGGCGCGTCCACACCAGTTTGCCGTTGCGGCACAGGTCATCCAGCCAGCTCGGCGAGTAGTCTTTCAGGCGCGCCGGGAGAATGTCGCTGTCCCACGCGGAGGCCGCTGCCGGGTAACCTTCGAACTGGCCGACAATCGCCGGCAACACCGCGCTGCCCTGACCGCGGGTAGCGGAGGACAGATGCTGCCAGTCGAACAGAAAACGCATGAAATCCTGCAGAGCCACCGGCTCGATTTCCCGGCGCAAACGCTTGACCGTGTAGCGATGAATGCGCGCCAGCAGATGCCGTTCGCACCATTCCTCAACCGTCGCGCCCGGGGTGAATTTACCGCGCAGCACGTAGCCTTCGCGCTCCAGTTGCGCGAGGGCCTGATTGACCTGCGGTATCGGCAACGCGAGTGGTTCGGCAATGGCGGCTAACGGCAGCGGGCCAAATGCGCCCAGTCGCGCGCGGAGCACTTCGACCAGCGCTTCCTCTAACGTCCAAGGTTCGTTGAAACCGGGCAGGGCCTCTTGCTGCGGTTGCAGCGTGGCCTGCGGATAAAGCGCCAACAGGCAGATCAGGCGTTCGCGTGCCAGCCACAAACAGCGCTGTGGATCGATCATCAGGCGGCAGGCGCGGCCACTGTCTGTCAGGGTATCCAGCCATTCGCGCCAAGGCTCGTGGGCCTGCACTTCGGCCTCGCTGACGCACGCCAGACTCATCAGCGCCTCGTGCATTTCATCGACGTTGGCCGGCGTCGGCCATGCTTCTTCGCGCACCGCGTTGATGGCGTCGGCGTCCAGCGCACCGAGATCATCAGTGGACTGCGGATCGCTCCAGCGCCGGTTGATCACCGCTTGGGTGCGGCGTTCTTCCAACGGCGCATCGTCGAGAAAGCTGTACGGCCGCGCGCTGAGAATTTCTGCCGCCAGCGGTGACGGCGCAGGCAGATCGCGGCTGAGCAACCGCACCTCGCCACTCTCCATGCGCCGCAGCAGATTGAGCCAGCCGTCGCTGTCCATGGCCTCGTGCAGGCAATCGTCGAGGGTCTGTTCCACCAGCGGATGTTCGGGAACCTCCCGTTCGCCGGCGAGGTTTTCCAGGCATGCGATCTGGTCGGGGAACACGCTGGCAATCAGGTCCTCGCTTTTCATCCGCTGCAACTGCGGCGCGACTTTGCGCCCGCCGGTAAAACGCGGCAGCGCCAGCGCCACCCCGGCATTCCAGCGCCAGCGCACACCGAACAATGGCGCGTCGAGAATCGCCTGAATCAGGATGTGCTCGGCGCTGTTGCTGTGCAGGTACCGCCAGACGTCATCCAGTTCGAAACTGTGGCTGGTGGACAGCGACAGGACAATCGCGTCTTCGCTGGCGGCAGCCTGCAATTCGAAGTTGAACGTGCGGCAGAAACGCTTGCGCAAGGCCAGGCCCCAAGCGCGGTTGATGCGGCTGCCGAACGGTGAATGGATGATCAACTGGGTGCCGCCGGATTCGTCGAAAAAACGCTCCATCAGCAGCGTGTCCTGCGAGGGCAGGGCGCCGAGGGTCAGGCGAGCGCGGGCGAGATAGTCCACCAGCTGTTCGGCGCTGGCGCGGTTCAGGCCGAGGGTTGCGGTCAGCCAGTCGAGCGCCGGTTGCAGATCGCCGGGGCTGGCGCCGAGCAACAGGTCGAGAGTCGCTTGCAGCCGCGCCACCGCCGCAGACAATTCATCGCTGCGCCCCGGGGCTTCGCCGAGCCAGAACGGAATGGTCGGCGGCTGGCCCTGAGCATCCTCGACCCGCACCTTGCCGGTTTCAACCCGCAGGATGCGGTAGGAGGTGTTGCCGAGCTGGAACACATCACCCGCGATACTTTCCACGGCAAAGTCTTCATTGACGCTGCCGATGCTCAGGCCTTGCGGTTCGAGCAGCACGCTGTAGTCGGCATTATCGGGGATGGTGCCGCCGCTGGTCACGGCGGTCAGTTGCGCGCCACGGCGGCCACGCAGGGTGCGGCTGACCGTATCGCGGTGCAGGTAGGCGCTGCGGATGCCCTGACGACCGTTGTAGCCTTCGGCGAGCATGGTCAGCAGCGCCTGATAGTGTTTTTCGTCGAGATCGCGATACGGCGAGGCTTTGCGGAACAGCGCCAGCAATGCGTCCTCCGCCCATTCCTTGCAACTGACTTCGGCGATGATCTGCTGCGCGAGTACATCCAGCGGCGCTTCGGGAATGTGCAGGGTGTCGAGTTCGCCACGGCGCACGCAGTCGAGCAGGGCGGCGCACTCGATCAGGTCGTCGCGGGGTGGTGGCGAACAAGCGGCCCTTGGGCGTGCCGCCGACCTGGTGCCCGGAGCGCCCGACCCTTTGCAGAAACCCGGCAATCGAACGCGGCGAGGATATTTGGCAGACCAGATCGACTTCGCCGATATCGATGCCCAATTCCAGCGAAGCGGTGGCGATCAGCACTTGCAGCTCGCCGCGCTTGAGCCGCTGTTCGGCGTCGAGGCGGAATTCCTTGGCCAGACTGCCGTGGTGCGCGGCGACTGCGTGCTTGCCGAGGCGCTCGCTGAGGTGGCGGCTAAGGCGTTCGGCCAAGCGCCGGGTATTGACGAAAATCAGCGTGGTTCGGTGTTCGCGGGCCAGTTCGGCGAGCCGGTCATAAACCAGCTCCCAGACGTCGTTAGCCATCACCGCCGACAACGGCACCGGAGGCACCTCGATGCCCAGATCCCGTGGTCGGGCGTGGCCGATGTCGATGATTTCGCAGGGGCGATCGGTGCCGACCAGAAACTGCGCCACGGCGTCGATCGGTTTTTGCGTGGCGGACAAGCCGATGCGGGTCAGTGGTTCTGCGCACAGCGCCTGCAGGCGTTCGAGGCTCAGCGCCAGATGACTGCCGCGTTTGCCAGCAGCGATGGCGTGAATCTCGTCGATGATCACCGTGCGTGTGCTGCCGAGCATTTTGCGTCCGGACTCGGAGCCGAGCAGCACGTACAGCGATTCCGGGGTGGTCACCAGAATGTGCGGCGCGCGCTTGCGCATGGCGGCGCGGTCTTTTTGCGGGGTGTCGCCGGTGCGCACCGCCGTGGTGATCTGCAGTTCGGGCAGGCCCGTCTGGCGCAACTGCTCGGTGATTCCCGCCAGCGGGTTCTGCAGGTTGATGCGGATGTCGTTGGACAACGCCTTGAGCGGTGAGACGTAGACGACGAGGGTTTCGTCTGGCAGGCCTGCGGGGTTTTCCAGACCCCGGTGGACGAGGGCGTCGAGCACGGCGAGAAACGCGGTAAGGGTTTTACCGGAGCCGGTGGGCGCGGCGATCAGCGTCGAGCGGCGCTGGCGGATCAACGGCCATGCGCGGGCCTGGGCGGCGGTGACCGTCGGGAAAGTGCTGCTGAACCAGGCGCTGACGGCGGGGTGAAAGCCTGCCAGGGCCGCGTCCTTGGGGATGGGCAGATTCATGGCTTAAGTTATGCGGGTGGGGGCGGCAAGATGCAAGTACCGCTGAGATCTTCAGCGTTTGGCCGTGCCTCTTCGCGAGCAAGCCCGCTCCCACAGGGGAATGCGGTCAACTGTGGGAGCGGGCTTGCTCGCGAAGAGGCCTGCTGCAACGCCACAAATGCCAGGGATCTACACTTTACGGGTGACGGTTGCGCACTAAACCCGCAAAATGCAACGATTCCGGCAATTATCGATGACGGTGTCACCAGCACCGTCGCTAAAGCCATCGTTCCAATCAGACTGGGCCTGCTGACTCTATGCGAATGCGCCTTATGTTACTGGGCGGCGGAAATGCCCTTGGGCAGGCGCTGATTCGCCTCGGTGCGGAAGAAGACATCGGTTTCCTCGCCCCCCGCCCGCCAGAAGACGGCTGGGATGCCGCGAGCCTGACGCAACTGCTCGACGATACCCGTCCGGATGCGTTGATCAACCTCGCCTACTATTTCGACTGGTTCCAGGCCGAGACCGTCAGCGAAAGCCGTCTGGCCGGTCAGGAACGCGCCATCGAGCGACTGGCCGAGCTGTGCCAGCACCACAACATCATCCTCGTGCAGCCTTCCAGCTATCGGGTGTTCGACGGTTCGCGGGCGACTGCCTACAGCGAAAAGGACGAGCCGGTGCCGTTGGGCCTGCGCGGCCAGGCGCTGTGGCGCATCGAGCAAAGTGTTCGCGCCACTTGCCCGCAACACGTGTTGCTGCGCTTCGGCTGGCTGCTCGATGACAGCCCTGAAGGCACCCTCGGGCGCTTCCTCGCCCGCGCCGAACAACCGGACGAATTGCTCATGGCCGATGACCGCCGGGGCAATCCGACCCCGGTGGATGACGCGGCACGGGTGATCATTTCGGTGCTCAAGCAACTCGATTGCGCAGCGCCGCTGTGGGGCACTTACCATTACGCCGGCCACGAAGCGACCACGCCGCTGGCGCTCGGTCAGGCGATTCTGACCGAAGCGCGCAGCCTGCATCCGCTGGCAATCGAAGCACCGACCGCTCAGGCCCACGCCGCGCGGCCGGACGCCGCCGAGGAGCCGCAACACGCGGTACTCGCCTGCAAGAAAATTCTGCACACTTTCGGGATCAAGCCCCGCGCCTGGCGCGCCGCACTCCCGGCTTTACTGGATAGGTTTTATCGTCATGGCTGAAGGCCCTGTTTTAATCACCGGCGGCGCCGGTTTCATCGGCTCGCACCTGACTGACGCGTTGCTCGCCACCGGCCACTCGGTGCGGATTCTCGATGATCTGTCGACCGGCAAACGCGGCAACCTGCCGCTGGACAACCCGAAGGTCGAACTGATCGTCGGTGACGTCGCCGATGCCGCGCTGGTCGCGCAGGTCATGCAAGGCTGCAGCGCCGTCGCGCATCTGGCGGCGGTGGCCTCGGTGCAGGCGTCGGTGGACGATCCGGTGAAGACGCACCAGAGCAATTTCATCGGCACCCTGAATGTCTGCGAAGCCATGCGCCAGGCCGGGGTCAAGCGCGTGCTCTACGCCTCGAGCGCAGCGGTGTACGGCAACAACGGTGAAGGCGAGTCGATTGACGAAGAGACGCCAAAAGCCCCGCTGACGCCATATGCCTCGGACAAACTGGCCGGCGAGCACTACTTCGATTTCTACCGTCGTCAGCATGGTCTGGAGCCGGTGATCTTCCGCTTCTTCAACATCTTCGGCCCGCGCCAGGATCCGTCCTCGCCGTACTCCGGGGTCATCAGCATTTTCAGCGAGCGGGCACAGAAAGGCCTGCCGATCACGGTGTTCGGCGATGGCGAGCAGACCCGCGATTTCCTCTATGTCGAGGATCTGGTCGATGTGCTGGTGCAGGCAATCGACAAGCCTGAAGTGGAAGTGGGGGCGATGAACGTCGGCTGGAATCAGGCGATGAACCTCAAGCAGATGCTGCAAGCGCTGCAGGAAGTGGTCGGCGAGTTGCCCCCGGTCAGCTACGGCCCGGCGCGCTCCGGCGACATCCGTCACTCGCGGGCGAATAACGCGCGTTTGCTGCAACGCTTCAAGCTGCCAGAGCCGACGCCGATGCGTGTGGGGCTGGCGCGGTTGCTGGGCAAGTAGGTTTACCGCAGACATGAAAAAGGCGCCTTGTTACAGGCGCCTTTTTCACGGCCGGAATTTGTCGCTAATCCTGTGGCGAGGGGATTTATCCCCGATCGATCACGAAGTGATCGTCGTCAGTTCTAAGCCTGCTCACCCAAAGCCTCATTCACCACCACGTGAACGTTCCTGGTTGAATCTGCCTTAGAACTTGTAGCCCAGACCCACCATGTACACAAACGGATCGACATCGACATTCACCTTGGCACGGGTGCCCGGCGCCACGGCGTTGTTCTCGACAGTCGCGCGGGTATCGATGTCGATGTAGCGCACCTGGGCGTTGAGCATGATGTTGTCGGTCAGCATGTAGTCGGCGCCGACCTGCCAGGCCAGGCCCCAGGAGTTTTTCGCCTTGAAGTTGCTGAAGCCATTGGACTGGGCTTCGCTGCCGACGTGCTCGTCGTAGATCCAGGTGTAGTTGATGCCGCCGCCGATGTACGGCTGGAATGGCGATTTCGCATCCAGCGGGTAGTACACGACGCTGAGGGTGGGCGGCAGGTGTTTCAGGGTGCCGAGTTTGCCGTTGGCGGCTGGCAGCGCAGTGCCTTTGATTTTCACGTCATGCTCGAACGGCGAGGCGGCCAGCAACTCGATACCGATGTTGTTGGTCAGCATGTAGGCGAAGTTCAGACCCAGTTGGGTGTCGCTGCTCATGGTCGCCTTGCCGCCCAGGTTGGTGCCGCTCAACGGACCCTGATCGACCTTGACATTGGAGCTGTCGGCCTTCGGGTTGACGGTGATCGCACCGGCGCGAACGATGATGTCGCCGGCTTCGTGAGCGTGGGCGAGCGGGGCTGCGAGCGCGAGGGCAAACAGCGAGGCGCTGAGCAAGGACTTGTTCATGGGGGCTCCAAAAGGACGTTAAAAGTTTCTGATGTCCTATGGTATGAAGCCAACTGATACGGTCTTTTGACTCAGCTCAATGAAACAGTGATGCCCCGGTTTTTTGTGGAACCTTGGCCGGCCCCATCGCGAGCAGGCTCACTCCTACATTTGGAATGCGTTCCCCTGTAGGAGTGAGCCTGCTCGCGATAGCAATTGATCCGGCAACTCAAAACCTCCGGGTATTACTCCGGCAGCTCATACACATAAATCTTGTCCGCCGCCATCTGATACCCGGCATCGGCCAGTTCGCTGGTGGACGCCTTGACCTGCAACGGTCCCTCGACCCAGTACGGCTGATACAGCTCGTCGAGCTTCACGCCCAGCTCGCTTTTCACATGCACGATCTGGTTCGACGGCGGTGGCGGCACGTGGATGCAGGCGCCGAAGTACGGCACCAGCAGGAAGTCGGTGGTGCGTCCTTCTTCGTTGACCTCCAGCGGCACGATGTAGCCCGGCAGGCGGATGTTCTGCCCGTCGAGACTCTGCACCACCGGCGCGTTGGGCATGTCCTGTTTCGCCGCCGGCGCCGACTCGGCGGACAGCGCATCACTCATCTTCGACATGTCGTGCAACGGCGTCATGTTCGGCACTTCCGGCGCGGCGTCCGGCGGGATCATCTCCGACCAGGTCAGGTCTTTCGGCGCCGCTGCCCACACAGGCAGGGCAACCAGCAACAGCAGCGCAAGCACGGCGCGGGGCATGGTGAACATCCTCATAAACGGATCGACAGGCCATCGGCCAGGGATTGGCGATACGCGCGCCAGGCCGGCACGCTGCCCATCAGCAGCGCGGCCGCCAGAATGCCACCGAGCAGCGTCCATTCATACTCGCTCGGCCACGCCAGTGGCAGATACAAACCGTAATTGGCCTGCACATAGCCCTGCGCGGCGGCGATGCCGATGTACAGCAATGCCAGCCCCGCGATCACTCCGGTCAGCGCCAGGGCGAAGGCCTCCAGCACCAGCAGGCTCGCGATGTGCCACGGCCGCGCACCGACCGAACGCAGAATCGCCATCTCGCGGCGACGCTCGTTGAGGCTGGTGAGAATCGCCGTGAGCATGCCGATCAACCCGGTCAGCACCACGAACAGCGAGACCACGAACAAGGCTTTTTCCGCAGTACTCATCAGGCTCCACAACTCCTGCAAGGCCACGCCCGGCAGGATCGCCAGCATCGGCTCACCACGGAATTCGTTGATCTCGCGTTGCAGGGCAAAGGTGGAAATCTTGCTGTTGAGGCCGAGCATGAACGCGGTGATCGCCTGTGGCGTCAGGTCCATGTTGCGTGCCTGATCTGCGGTGATCCGGCCGTTGCCCCGGGCCGGCACGCCGTTGTGCCAGTCGATGTGAATCGCCTCCATGCCGCCGAGGCTGATGTGCAGCGTGCGGTCCACCGGCGTGCCGGTGCGCTTGAGAATGCCGACCACGGTGAACGGTTTGTCGTCGTGCTTGACCAGACTGATCGCAGCCACGCCGTGAGCCAGTACCAGTTGGTCGCCGAGCTTGTAATGCAGCGCCTCGGCCACTTCGGCACCGAGCACCACTTCGAACGGGTCGGTGGCAAATGCCCGGCCATCAGCCAGTTGCAGATGCTGCTGGCGCCCGTACTGGTAATGCTCGAAATAGGCTTCGGTGGTGCCCATCACCCGGTAGCCGCGATGGGAGTCGCCGAGGGACATCGGGATCGCCCACTTCACTTTCGGGTTGCTGGCGAAATGTTCGAAGCTGTCCCAACGGATGTTGTTGGTCGCGTTGCCGATGCGGAACACCGAGTACAACAGCAGGTTCACCGAACCTGAGCGGGCGCCGACGATCAGGTCGGTGCCGCTGATGGTGCTGGCGAAACTGGCCTTGGCCTCGGTGCGCACGCGCTCGACGGCGAGCAACAGGCACACCGACAGGGCAATGGCGAACGCGGTGAGCAGGGCGGTAAAGCGGCGGTTGGCCAGGCTGGCCATGGCCAGACGAAACAGATACATCTCAGACCTCGGCAGACGTGGCGGCGCGATTGAGCTCGGCCAGGGACAGGTGACGGTCGAACAGCGGCGCCAGGCTCTGGTCGTGGCTGACGAACAACAGGCTCGAGCCAGCTTCGCGGCATTCGGCGAACAGCAGACGGATAAAGTTTTCCCGGGCGTCGTAATCCAGCGCCGAGGTCGGTTCGTCGGCGATCACCAGTTCCGGTTGGCCGATCAAGGCACGAGCGGCGGCGACCCGTTGCTGTTGACCGATCGACAGCGAATCGGCGCGACGACCGAGGATGCTTTCATCTTTCAGGCCCAAGTGGGCGAGCAGGGTGGCGGCGGCCTGATCGACGCTGCCGTGACGCTGTTTCGCCCGCTCGGCACGCAATCTGGAGAAGTGGCACGGCAACTCGACGTTCTCACGCACCGAGAGAAACGGCAGCAGGTTGAACTGCTGGAAGATGTAGCCGGTGTGATCGACACGAAAGCGGTCGCGGGCGCCGGCACCCAGCTCGGTCAGTTCCTGGCCGAGCAGGCGAATGCTGCCGCGCCCGGGCTTCTGTACCCCGCCCAGCAGGCCGAGCAGGGTGGTCTTGCCACTGCCGCTCGGGCCTTTGAGGAACAGGGTTTCGCCCGGCGCTAGGCGAAACGCCGGGATGTCCAGCAGCGGCGGGTGACCTGGCCAGTTGAAGCCCAGGTCGGACAGTTCGATGAGTGCTTGGGTCATGGCACCAGTTTCAAGGAGTGAACACTTAACCCTGTGGGAGCGGGCTTGCTCGCGAATGCGGTGGATCAGCCAAATCCATGTTGACTGACCCACCGCATTCGCAAGCAAGCCCGCTCCCACAGGGGATTGTCGGTGTGATCAGAATTTCAGGGCAGCAGCCTTGGCCGTCACTTCCGTACCTTGCTGGCCGTTCGGGCCGATCAGTTGTACCTGAATTTTCTGGGTGGCCGGGAAGGTATTGAAGAGGTTCGCCAGATCCAGAGTCTTCAAGGCCCCCGGTGCAGCGCAACTGAATTGATAGTGCGCGTGGATTTCGCTGTGTTCATGGTGATGCGCTTCACCACCCTTGGCATCTTCGTCGTGGTCATCATCGTCATGCTCGTCGGCAGCCGGTTTGTCGCCGAACAGCGGGCTTTCCAGTTCCTGGCTGGTGACTTTGCAACCAGCGGCTGCTGGCAGGCTGAACAGCGCCAGCGGGTTTTCCAATTTGGTACGTGCGGCCACGACTTTGGCCTTGTCGGCGTCGCTGGCGGCAGCGTGTTCGAAGCCCACCAGGTTCATCGCCGGGCTTTCCAGTTCCAGCTCCAGGGTCTGGCCGTCGAGTGCGGCGTTCAAGCGGCCGACGCCATGTTCGTGGGCGCCGAGGCTGCCGTGCTCATGGTCATGATCGTGTTCATCGGCGGCATGGGCGATGGCCAGCGGCAACAGGGCAAACGGCAAAGCGAGCAGCAGACGACGCATGGCGGTCTCCGGAAAGTAAAGTGAAGAGTTTGTTATGTAATCTTATAACGAAAGTCCGCAGAGTTTGCCCGTGCGCTTGGCGTTGCACAAGTCCCGTGGGAGCATGCAGGTCAGAAATGTGCAGGAGCGAAGCAGATGTTGCGGATACGCGGAACCGTCGGCGCGACGCCGGTGGATTTGACGGTGGAGCTGGATGACAGCGATTGGGTGAAGCTCGGTTCGGCTCTGAATGTGCAGTCGCCGACTCAGCCGGAGATGGCGGTTGCCCCTGCAGCCAAACCGCTGAATCAGGACGATGCGTTATGGCAGGTGGCGAAAGATCTGTTGCGCAAGGCCGGGCAACTCAGCGGGCCAGATCTTCTGGAGCAGCTTGAGGGATTGACCGGCAGCGCGGCCGCAGGCAAACGCCTGCTG
Organism: Pseudomonas sp. S150; assembly: GCF_004526365.1. NCBI lineage: Bacteria > Pseudomonadati > Pseudomonadota > Gammaproteobacteria > Pseudomonadales > Pseudomonadaceae > Pseudomonas > Pseudomonas sp. S150. The sequence continues at coordinate 6,038,788 of NZ_CP038207.1, read as the reverse complement.
GTGCGCTTGCGCCACAGTTCACAGGTGAAAGTAGCGAGCGGCGGTGATACGCCGCTCTACAGCTGGAGCGAGTGAGCCGCAAAAGATCGCAGCCTGCGGCAGCTCCTACAGGTTCACCCATGTTTTGCGGATGAACCTGTAGGAGCTGCCGCAGGCTGCGATCTTTTGATCTTAATAAAGCGCTGCGAAAACCTTACGTCGGTAAGCGGTCACCAGAGGATGATCGTTGCCCAGCAACTCAAACACCTGCAGCAACGTCTTGTGCGGCAACCCTTCGCCGTAGCTACGGTTACGGATGAACAGCTTGAGCAACGCCTCCAGCGCCGCCTCGTATTGCTGACGCGCCAGTTGCTGGATCGCCAGGTGATACACCGCTTCGTCGTCTTGTGGATCTTTGGCCAGACGCGCCTTGAGGTCGGCAGCATCCGGCAGATCACGGGCAAGTCCCAGGAACTTGATCTGCGCCTTGGCCCCGGCCAGTGCAGCCTTGTGCTCATCGCTCTTGACCGCGTCGAGCACGGTTTGTGCCTCGCCCAGTTCGCCGCGTTCGGTCAGGCAGCGGGCGTAGAGGATCAGCGCCTTGGCGTTGCTGTTGTCTTCGGTGAGCATGACCACCAGCGCCGCTTCCGCGTCAGCGAAACGCCCTTCATCGAACAGCGCCTGCGCCTGTTCGAACGGATCGGCGGCGGCCGGCGGCGGCATTTGCACATGCGGCTCAAGCAACGCGCGCACTGCGGATTCCGGTTGCGCACCGGCAAAACCGTCCACCGGTTGACCGTCCTTGAACAGCACCACAGTCGGCAGGCTGCGGATACCGAAGCGGGCGACGATGTCCTGCTCGATGTCGCAGTTGACCTTGGCCAGCAGCAGTTCACCCTGATAGCTCTCGGCAATGCCTTGCAGCATCGGCATCAACGCCTTGCACGGCGCACACCACTCGGCCCAGAAATCCACCAGCACCGGTTTGTTGAAGGAGGCTTCGATCACCGACTGGTCGAAATCGGCAGTCGTGGCGTCGAAGATGTACGGCGTTTGCTGACTCATGGGGGATCTCGTAAAAGCGTGGATGGGGCAACTATACGGCTTGGCGGGGTGTGGCCGGAAGCGGGGGCAGGTTTTAGAGTTGTGTCGCCCGGCAGGACGCTTTCGCGAGCAAGCCCGCTCCCACATTTGGAATGCGTTACCCCTGTGGGAGCGGGCTTGCTCGCGAAGCTTTTTAGCTCCGCCGCGCGTGGTACAGGCTCACATGCCGAAATTCTTCCGGCTCCGCCAGATCCGGCAAGGTCATCGCCTCAAGCATTTCGATTCGCTCATACAACGGATGGCGAAAATCCCGAACCCGCGAATCCGCCACCAGCGCCTCGCGGCCACGGCTGAGAAACGCATCGAGCAGCGGCAGGTTCTCGCGGTCGTAGAGCACATCCGCCACCAGAATCAGATCAAAGCGATCAGCCTCGGCAAAGAAGTCCGTCGAATAACTCATCTGCACATCATTGAGTTCAGCGTTGGCCCGACACGCAGCAATCGCCAGCGGATCCAGATCACAGGCCACCACCTCCAACGCCCCGGCCTTCACCGCAGCAATCGCGGCGATCCCGGAACCGGCGCCGAAATCCAGCACCCGCTTGCCGCGCACCCACTCGGGGAACTCCGCGAGATAACGCGCCACCGCCAGACCGCTGGCCCAGCAGAAACTCCAATAGGGCGGCTCGTGGAGAATGCGTCGGGTTTCATCCGGGCTGAATTCACGATCCATGTTCTCGCCGTCGATCAGCCAAAGCTGCAAATCGGTGCCCGGTAAAGCACAGGCCTTGAGCCGCGCATCACCGAGCAATTCACCCAACGCCTGTTGCAGGTCGAGCGGTACGGTCATGGTGCTTTGACAAATTGCAGCTGGCCCAGCGCCTGGGTGGTCGGCTGGGTAATGGTTTGCGACGGCAGGTGCAGGATCAACTGGCCCGACTGCGTGGCACGACCGCGCAGCTCAACCCGTGCGCCGGCCGGGAAGGCGTCCGGATTGAAGCGCAGACGAAACGGCAGGATCTGGTTGTTGCCGATCAGGCTGGAACTGGCGAGCAGTTGTTGCGGGCGCGACTTCTCGTCGATCACCAGCAGCGCCAGTTCGACTTCGGCCCCGGCCGGCACGCCTTGCAGGGTGCCGCTCAGTTCCCGTTGATAGGCCGGCAGCGGACCAAGATCAGCGGCCTCGCGGGCTTTTTTCTGCGCCTGTTGTGGTGCAGGGCCCGGTGTTGGCGGTTGCGGCTTGGGCTTGTCGCTGCCACAGGCCACCAGCAGGGCGAAAAGACTGAGCAAAACGAGCGGTCGTAGCGACATTGGCAGCTCCAGAAAATGAAATCCGTGGATCAAACGATCATGGCAGTCTGTATACCGCAAACCCTATGGCTTGTCTTGCCACCGGGATGCGCTACCATGGCCCTCCCTTTTTTTGTTGCCAGCCACCATGCACTGTCCCTTCTGCGGTGCCAACGACACCAAGGTCATCGACTCGCGTCTGGTCGCCGAGGGCGAACAGGTGCGCCGCCGGCGTGAATGCCTGGCCTGCGGCGAACGTTTCACGACATTCGAGACGGCCGAACTGGTGTTGCCGCGCCTGATCAAAACCGACGGCAGCCGCCAACCGTTCGACGAAGAAAAACTCCGCGCCGGCATGCAACGCGCGCTGGAGAAACGTCCGGTGAGCGTCGAGCGCCTCGAATCCTCTCTGGTTCACATCAAGCACAAGCTGCGCGCCACCGGCGAGCGCGAGGTCAAATCCCTCGTGGTCGGCGAACTGGTGATGGCCGAGCTGCAAAAGCTCGATGAAGTGGCCTACATCCGTTTCGCTTCGGTATACCGGCGCTTCCAGGACCTTAACGAGTTCCGTGAAGAGATCGACCGCCTCGCCCGCGAACCGGTGAAAGAATGACCCGCGCCGCCGAGCAGGCGATCCTCGACGCCCACTTCATGGCGCGCGCGCTGCAACTGGCGCGCAAGGGCCACTACACCACCCATCCCAATCCACGGGTTGGCTGCGTGATCGTGCGTGACGGGCAGATTGTCGGCGAAGGCTTTCACGAGCGCGCCGGCGAACCCCACGCCGAGGTCCACGCCCTGCGCGCTGCCGGTGAACTGGCCCGGGGCGCCACGGCTTACGTGACCCTTGAGCCGTGCAGCCACCATGGCCGCACACCGCCGTGCGCCGATGCGTTGGTGACTGCCGGGGTTGCTCGGGTGGTCGCCGCGATGCGCGATCCGAACCCACAGGTCGCCGGGCGTGGCTTGCAGCGTCTGAGCGATGCCGGGATCGCCACCGAAAGCGGCGTGCTGGAAGTCGAGGCGCGCCAGCTCAATCAAGGTTTCCTGAAGCGCATGGAACATGGCTTGCCGTTCGTGCGGGTCAAGTTGGCGATGAGTCTCGACGGGCGCACGGCGATGGAAAGTGGCGAGAGCCAGTGGATCACCGGCCCGGCCGCGCGTTCCGCCGTGCAGCGTTTGCGCGCGCAGGCGGCCGTGGTGTTGACCGGCGCTGACACCGTACTGGCCGACGGCGCGCGCCTGACCGTGCGCGCCGACGAACTGGGTCTGGATGCCGAACAAACCGCACTGGCCATGAGCCGTCCGCCGCTGCGGGTGCTGATCGATGGGCGCCTGCGGGTGCCGTTGGATGCGCCGTTCTTCAAGGCCGGCCCGGCGCTGGTCGCCACCTGCATGGCGGTCGAAGAGCAATACGCCAATGGACCGGAATGCCTGATCGTGCCGGGTGACGACGGTCAGGTTGATCTGCATCAACTGCTGATCGAACTGGCCAACCGTGGCGTCAACGAAGTGCTGGTCGAGGCCGGCCCGCGTCTGGCTGGCGCGTTCGCGCAGCTCGGTCTGGTCGATGAGTTCGTGATCTTCATTGCCGGCAAGTTTCTCGGCTCCACGGCGCGGCCGTTGCTGGACTGGCCGCTGGCTTATATGAAGGACGCTCCCGAGCTGAAAATCACTGAAATCCGCGCGGTTGGCGATGACTGGCGAGTCACTGCGACGCCAGTCGTTTCGGCGAGCGTATAATTCCCGGCCATCGCCTTAGCGCTGGCTTCGTTCTCAAGGAGAACCCCATGTTTACCGGCATCATCGAATCCATCGGCAGTATCCGTGCACTGACCCCCAAGGGCGGTGATGTGCGGGTGCATGTCGAAACCGGCAAGCTCGACCTGAGCGACGTCAAACTCGGCGACAGCATCGCGGTCAACGGCGTGTGCCTGACCGCCGTCGAACTGCCGGGCGACGGCTTTGCCGCCGACGTCAGTCGCGAAACCCTCGACTGCACCGCCATGAATGACCTGAAAAGCGGCAGCCCGGTCAACCTGGAAAAAGCCCTGACTCCGACCACCCGTCTAGGCGGGCATCTGGTCAGCGGTCACGTCGACGGTGTCGGCGAAGTGGTATCGCGCAGCGACAATGCCCGCGCCGTGGAATTTCGCATTCGCGCGCCGAAGGAACTGGCCAAGTACATCGCCCATAAAGGCTCGATCACCGTCGACGGCACCAGCCTGACCGTGAACGCGGTGGATGGCGCCGAATTCCTGCTGACGATCATTCCGCACACCCTGAGCGAAACCATCATGGCTTCCTACAAGCCGGGCCGCCGGGTGAACCTGGAAGTCGATTTGCTGGCGCGTTATCTGGAGCGTTTGCTCCTCGGCGACAAGGCTGCTGAGCCAAGCGCTGGCGGTATTACTGAAAGCTTTCTGGCCGCCAACGGCTATCTCAAATCCTGACTGAAGGGGGTGCCTTGTGGCGCTCAATAGCATCGAAGAACTGGTTGAAGACATCCGCCAAGGCAAGATGGTCATCCTCATGGATGACGAAGACCGCGAGAACGAAGGCGACCTGATCATGGCCGCCGAATGCTGCAAGGCCGAGCACATCAACTTCATGGCCAAGCACGCCCGCGGCCTGATCTGCATGCCGATGAGCCGCGAGCGTTGCGAGCTGTTGAAGCTGCCACTGATGGCGCCACGCAACGGTTCCGGTTTCGGCACCAAGTTCACCGTATCGATCGAAGCCGCCGAAGGCGTCACCACCGGTATCTCCGCCGCCGACCGTGCGCGCACCGTGCAAGCGGCTGCGGCCAAAGACGCCAAGGCTGAAGACATTGTCAGCCCGGGCCACATCTTCCCGCTGATGGCCCAGGCCGGCGGCACCCTGGCGCGCGCTGGTCATACTGAAGCGGCCTGCGACCTGGCGCGTATGGCCGGTTTTGAACCAAGCGGCGTGATCTGCGAAGTGATGAACGACGACGGCACCATGTCCCGTCGCGCCGAGCTGGAAGCGTTTGCCGCCGAACACAACATCAAGATCGGCACCATCGCCGACCTGATTCACTACCGGATGATCCACGAACGTACCGTTCAGCGGATTGCCGAGCAGCCGCTGGACAGCGAACTGGGCCAATTCAACCTGGTGACCTATCGTGATTCGGTGGAAGGCGACGTGCACATGGCCCTCACGCTGGGCACCGTTTGCGCCGAGGAACCGACCCTGGTTCGCGTGCACAACATGGATCCGCTGCGCGACCTGCTGATGGTCAAGCAACCGGGCCGCTGGAGCCTGCGCGCCGCGATGGCTGCGGTGGCCGAGGCCGGCAGCGGTGTGGTGCTGTTGCTCGGTCACCCGCTGGACGGCGATGTGCTGCTGGCGCATATCCGCGAAACCGGTGAGCAGGCGGCGGTGAAAAAACCGACCACTTACAGCATCGTCGGTGCCGGTTCGCAGATCCTGCGTGACCTCGGCGTACGCAAAATGCGCCTGATGTCTGCGCCAATGAAATTTAATGCGATATCCGGTTTCGATCTGGAAGTTGTAGAATACGTGCCCTCCGAATAATGACCCGGTGAATTCGGCATTGTTGATGTAGATCCTTGTGGTGAGGGGATTCATCCCCGACGGGCTGCGTAGCGGCCCTATTTGGTTGGGACTGCTGCGCAGTCCATCGGGGATGAATCCCCTCGCCACAGGGGTGTAGTCGAACAGCAATGCGGTGTTTCCGGTCATGAATTTGTGGCTAATATCACTGAGGGATGCGTACGAAACGCGTCCCGGCTCTTTAAGAGATCTGACGAATGACCCTGAAGACCATCGAAGGTACCTTCATCGCCCCTAAAGGCCGCTACGCTCTGGTAGTGGGCCGTTTCAACAGCTTCGTGGTTGAAAGCCTGGTCAGCGGTGCAGTTGATGCCCTGGTTCGCCACGGCGTGAGCGAAAGCGACATCACCATCATCCGCGCGCCTGGCGCCTTCGAAATCCCGCTGGTTGCGCAAAAAGTCGCCCAGAAAGGCGAGTTCGCAGCCATCATCGCCCTCGGCGCGGTCATTCGTGGCGGCACTCCACACTTCGAATACGTGGCAGGCGAGTGCACCAAGGGTCTGGCCCAGGTGTCCATGGAGTTCGGCGTACCGGTCGCGTTCGGCGTCCTGACCGTTGATTCCATCGAGCAAGCCATCGAACGTTCCGGCACCAAGGCCGGCAACAAAGGTGCTGAAGCTGCCCTGTCCGCTCTGGAAATGGTCAGCCTGCTGGCGCAGTTGGAGGCCAAGTGATTAGCGACGATAGCGATCGTTTCAACCCGCGCGATCCGAAACCTGCGGATGCCGGCAAGCCATCGAAAAGCGTCAAGCGTCGCGAAGCCCGTCAGCTCGCGACTCAGGCCCTGTATCAGTGGCACATGGCCAAGGCTTCGCTGAACGAGATCGAAGCGCAGTTCCGCGTTGATAACGATTTCACCGATGTCGATGGCGCGTATTTCCGCGAAATCCTCCACGGGGTTCCGGCGAGCCGCACCGAAATCGACACCGCGCTCAAGCCGTGCCTGGACATCGAAATCGAAGAGCTGGACCCGGTTGAACTGGCGGTTCTGCGCCTGTCCACCTGGGAACTGCTCAAGCGCGTCGACGTGCCGTACCGCGTGGTGATCAACGAAGGTATCGAGCTGGCGAAAGTCTTCGGTTCGACCGACGGCCACAAGTTCGTCAACGGCGTACTCGACAAGCTGGCTCCGCGCCTGCGTGAAGCTGAAGTGAAGGCGTTCAAGCGCTGATACGCGCTTGAGACCTCATGGGCGAGTTTGAGCTGATCCGCAATTTCTTCGCCGCCGCGCCTTGTGCGCAGGGCGGCGAGGGCGTTGCTCTGGGGATCGGCGACGACTGCGCCTTGCTGGCGGTTCCCCCCGGGGAACAGCTGGCGATTTCCACCGATACGCTGGTGGCCGGCGTGCATTTCGCCGATCCCTGCGATCCGTTTCTGCTCGGTCAGCGCTCGCTGGCCGTCGCGGTCAGCGATCTGGCCGCCATGGGCGCCACGCCCGTTGCCTTTACCCTTGCCCTGACTGTGCCGACGGTGACCGCCGATTGGCTGCAAGCCTATGCCCACGGTTTGAACCGCATGGCGCAGAGCTGCAGCATCGCGCTGGTCGGCGGCGACACCACGCGCGGGCCGTTGAGCCTGACGGTCACGGTGTTCGGTCGGGTGCCGGCCGGGCAGGCCTTGACCCGCAGCGGCGCACAACCGGGTGATCTGCTCTGCGTCGGCGGCGAGCTGGGCAATGCCGCCGGTGCCTTGCCGCTGGTGCTTGGCCAGCGTGAAGCCGTAACGGATATCGCCCAGCCGTTGCTCGATCATTACTGGTCGCCCCAGCCGCAACTGGCTCTTGGTCAGGCGCTGCGTGGCAAGGCCACTGCCGCTCTCGACATCTCCGACGGCCTGCTCGCCGACTGTGGGCATATCGCCCTGGCCTCGCAGGTTCGCCTCGAAGTTGAACGTGAGCGCGTACCGTTGTCCGATGCTTTAGTGGCGTTTCTCGGTCAGCGCGGTGCCGAACGGGCGGCGTTGAGCGGCGGCGATGACTATGTGCTGGCCTTCACGCTACCGTCCGTCGAGTTGCCGGCGCTGCTGGCCGATGGCTGGCCGATCCATGTGATCGGGCGTGTGGCGCAGGGCCAGGGTGTGGTCCTGCTGGATCGCGAAGGACACGACATCACCCCGCAAATCCGGGGTTATCAACATTTTCAGGAGACACCGTGACAGATCACCCGAAACAGGTTCCGGCCGAATTCGTTCCGCCGTCGGTCTGGCGCAATCCCTGGCATTTCCTCGCGTTCGGCTTCGGCTCCGGCACCTTGCCGAAAGCGCCGGGCACGTGGGGTTCGTTAGTTGCGCTACCCTTTATCCCGTTGTGGCAGATGTTGCCCGACTGGGGTTACTGGCTGATGCTCGGAATCACCATGCTGTTCGGCTTCTGGCTGTGCGGCAAGGTCGCCGACGATCTGCGGGTCCACGACCATGAAGGCATCGTCTGGGACGAAATGGTCGGAATGTGGATCACCCTGTGGCTGGTGCCGGAGGGCTGGTACTGGTTGCTCGCGGGTTTTCTGGTGTTCCGTTTCTTCGACATTCTCAAGCCGTGGCCGATTCGCTGGATCGACCGGCATGTCCATGGCGGCGTCGGCATCATGCTCGACGACGTGCTGGCCGGCGTGTTCGCCTGGCTGGCGATGCAGGGACTGGTGTGGATTTTCGCCTGATCCGGATTGTCCGGGTTCAGTGAGGAGACTAGGGATGGCTCGACGCTGGCTGGCGCTGGTGTTTCTGACTTTGCTGGGCACTGTCGCCAGTGCGCAGGAAACCGCGCACGCGCCGTCGGTCATCCACCTGGCCAGCGAGGACTGGGAAGATTACACCGCCGCGGACGGCCACGGCCTGGGCTGGGACGTGCTGCGCAAGGTGTTCGAACCGGCGGGAGTGAAACTCGACATTCGCAGCGAACCGTACACTCGTTCAGTTGGGCTGGCCCAGCGTGGCGAGGTCGATGCTTGTGTCGGTTCTTATCATGAAGAATTCAGCGACCTGCTCTATCCGCGCTGGAATTTCGACACCGACCACATCTACGCCCTGGGCCTGGCGAGTAATCCAGCACCGACCCCGGAAACCCTCGGTCAATATCGGCTGGCCTGGGTTCGTGGTTACGACTATCAGAATTATCTACCCGGCGTGCGCAACTTCAACGAGGTCGTGCGACGTACCGGGATCCTCTCGATGCTCACCCACAACCGCGCCGACTATTACATCGATGCTTTGACCGAAATCGATTACGTGCTTGGCCGGGCCAGGGAACCGACGCAGTTTCGCAAGACGCATATCGCCGAACTGCCGCTGTACCTGTGCTTCGCCAACACACCGCAAGCGCGCATGTTGATGGCAGTGTTCGACCGGCGCATGGAGCAGTTGGTCAAGAGCGGCGAGCTGAAGCCAATTTTCGAACAGTGGAAGCAGCCGTATCCGTTCGAGCCGAACTGACAGGGCCGTCCCCCCTGTGGGAGCGGGCTTGCTCGCGAATACGGTGGTTCCGCCAGCCTATTGCCGACTGACACGACGCCTTCGCGAGCAAGCCCGCTCCCACAGGGGGGCCAGGCAAGTCGGGTGTTATCAAACTTTTTGATCGTTATGCCCGATAATTCAGCCTAAGCGTCTGCAGGAACCTGCTGTTACAATGCCGGCCTGCGAATTTTCAGACTTTTAGATCAGGAGCACACCGGTGCCTGTCGTTTTTGTCGCCGCTTCCAAGCTGCCAACGCCTTTTGCGCAATTCACCATGCACGGTTTTCTCGATGAGGCTACCGGCCGCGAGCACGTTGTGCTGAGCCTGGGTGATTTCGCCGACGGTGCCCCGGTTCTCGGCCGGTTGCACTCCGAGTGCCTGACCGGTGATGCGCTGTTCAGCCAGCGCTGCGACTGCGGCTCGCAACTCGAAGCGGCGCTCAAGGCCATCGCCCGTGAAGGCCGTGGCGTGCTGCTGTACCTGCGTCAGGAAGGTCGCGGCATCGGTCTGCTGAACAAGATCCGCGCCTACGAGTTGCAGGACGGCGGCGCTGACACTGTTGAAGCCAACGAGCGTCTGGGCTTTGCCGCCGATCAGCGTGACTACGCCATGTGCCTGCCGATGCTCGAGCATCTGGGCGTGAAGTCCCTGCGCCTGATGACCAACAACCCGCGCAAGGTCAAAGCCCTGACCGACATGGGCATCGTCGTCGCCGAGCGCGTGCCGCTGCACACCGGCCACAACCCGCACAACAAACTGTACCTGGCGACCAAGGCCAGCAAGCTCGACCACATGATGGGTAACGAGCATCAGGGCGAGGTCGACCGCGCGTGACCCGCGGTCAGGTGCGACGCCGTCTGGCGGTCGACTGGTGGAAATACCTGGCGCTGGCGCTGCTGCCGCTGTTTGTCCTCAATGGCCTGTTCGGCCAGGGCGAAGGCATTCTGCCGGTGCTGGCCATGCCGTTGTTCATTGCCGGCGTGGCCTCGATGTTTGTCAGTCTGAAGTTTTTCGGCCGCTACAAGCACGCGCTGATCGCCACGCAAAAAGCCCTTGATACCCCCGACGAACCGGCGGCCTGGATTGCCTTGGCGGCCCAGCGTCGCAGTGCATTCCTCGCGGCCGCATTGCCGGCATGGATCGGTGCGCTGGCGGTGTTCGTCGGCCTCGAAGCCGTACCGCTGATGCTGCTGGCGTTGTCCACGGCGGTGCTGTTCTACCTCTATCGCATCCCGCGTCAACTCGGCTGATGCGTCGTCTGTGGCTGGCGGTTCTGCTGCTGGCCTGCGCCGGCCCGGTGCTGGCGAGTCTGCGAGTGGTCAGTCTCGCGCCTTCTCTGTCTGAAATCGTTGTCGAGCTGGGCTCGGCTGATCTGCTGGTTGGCGTGCTCGATGCCGGCGAGCGTCCGGCTGCCATTGCCGATGTTCCCTCGGTGGGGCGTTATGGCCAACTCGACATGGAGCGCCTGCTCAGTCTCAAGCCGGATTTGCTGCTGCTGTGGCCCGGCAGTGTCGGCCCGGCACAACGCGATCAGCTCAAACGCCTGAACATTCCGACCTACGTCGCCGAGCCGCACAATCTCGAACAGCTGTCTGCGCAGATCGAGACGATTGCCGCGCAACTGGGGCGACCTGAGCGTGGGACGAAACTGGCGGCGGACCTGCGCCAGAAGCTCGATGACCTGCGCCAACGCTATCGCCGGGACACGCCGCTGACCGTGTTCTATCAAGTCTGGGACAAGCCGCTGTACACCGTCGGTGGCGGGCAGATCATCAGCGATGCGCTCGAAGTCTGTGGCGCACGCAATGTGTTTGCCGATCTGAGTTTGCCGGCGCCGCAGGTCAGCATCGAAGCCGTGTTGCAGCGTGATCCGCAGGTGATTCTGGCAGGTGATCAGGGCCAGCTCGATGCGTGGAAGGCCTGGCCGCAGGTGAGTGCGGTGGCACATGGTCAGTTGCTGCTGATCAGCGACAAAGGCCTGGAGCGCCCAAGCGGCCAGATGATCGAAGCCACCGCCAAACTCTGCCATTTGATTGCGCCTGAGCGCTGAGACCGAGGTGAATTCTTCGCGAGCAAGCCCGCTCCCACAGTTGGAATGCGTTACCCCTGTGGGAGCGGGCTTGCTCGCGAAGAGGCCAGTCAAAACAGCGTCAATTCCGGATCAAAGCCCCGGTGTCCAGGTCACCCCAAACACCCACGCCCGACCTTCCTCGCGATAGCCATACTGGTTGCCGTCATAGCTGTACAGCGCACGGCTGTAACTCTTGTCCAGCAGATTCTCGACCTTCAGATCCAGTTTGATCTCGCGATTCAGCGCCCAGTTGCTGCGCAGTCCAAGCGTGCCGTAGCCACCCAACGGCTGGGTGTTGTTCAGATCGTCGTAACTGCCGCTGACCAATTGCCAGCTCGCGCCGACGCCCAACCGGTCAAACTGTCGATCCAGATCCCAACTCATCGTGCGCCGCGCACGACGCGCCAACGTGTGCCCGGTATCGCGATCACGCGGGTCGATAATCGCCACACCGAGATTGCTCTGCCAGCCGAACAGTTCCTGTTTCAGCGCCGCTTCAAAGCCATTGATCCGCGCCGAGGCCACGTTCTCCGGGCGTGAGTTGCTGCCGAAGATGATCGCGTCTTGCAGATCAGTGCGGTAAATCGATGCCTCCAGCCGACTGCTATCGCTCAACTGACTGCGCCATTGCAGCTCATAGCTTTTCGAGGTTTCCGGCTTTAGATCCGGGTTGCTGAAATCCGGGTAGTACAGGTCGTTGAAGGTCGGCGCGCGGAAGCCTTCGCTGTAGCTCAGCAACAGATCGTTGTCCGGGTTCAGCGGCAGGGTAAAAGTGCCGCTCCAGGTGTTCTGGCTGCCGAACTGCTGGTTGTCGTCGTGACGCAGGCCCAGTTCGGTGGAGAAGCTGTCGGCCTGATAACGATGCTGGATGAACGCGGCGCGGTTCCAGCGGCTGTCCTCGTCGAACGCGGTGCTGCTGTTGACCCGGTCTTCGTACCAGTCGCCGCCGAGGATCAGGCTGTTGCGCGCATCCAGAGTCAGGTCGTTCTGCCAGTTCACCGAATCGCGATAGGTGTTGAACACCGTGCGGTCGTCGCTGAGTTTGTCGAGGGTCTTTTCGCGGTTTTCGGTGTGACCGAATTCGACGCGGGTTTTCCAGATTTCGTTGACCCGGGCATCGACGTAGCTGCTGACACTGCTGACGTTGAAGTCGCTGTAGGGCTGCTGTTGCACCGACTCGAAAGTGGTCGTATCGAAGCGGCCGAACGGGTTGTCGAACTCGCTTTTGCCGCGGTTATCCAGCAGGTTGGCGCCGACCTCGATGTCATCGGTCAGCGCATGACTGAGACTCAGGCTGACGGATTGATTGCGATAGGCATCGTGATCGCTGTCGCTGGGGTATGACTCATGAGTACGGTCGAGGCCGGCGGTGTCATCGAGGCTGGCACCCAGGTTGAAGCGGGTCTTGTCATCGCCACCGGACAGGCCGAGGCTGCGTTCCCAGGTCTGGTTGCTGCCGAAGCCGACGTGCAAGCGCGGCTGCAAGCCTTGCTCGTTGCCGCGGCGGGTGAAAATCTGAATCACCCCGCCAATCGCATCGCTGCCGTAAATCACCGAGCGCGAACCGCGCAACACTTCCACGCGCTCGATCTGGTCGATATTCAGGTGCTGCAGATTGCTGTCGCCGGAGGTCGAACTGCCGATGCGCTGGCCATCGACCAGCACCAGACTCTGCGCCGATTGCGTGCCGCGAATGTAGATCCCCGGCAGACTGCCGCGCCCACCGGCCTGCGCCACCTGCACGCCCGGCACCCTTTGCAGCAGGTCGGTGACGCTGCCCGGTTGCAGGCGGTCGATGTCTTCGCGGGTGAACACGGTGTTGGCGGCGCTGCTGTCGTTGCGCGCTTCGACCTGGCGGTTGGCGCTGATCAGCGTGTCCGGCAGTTTCAGGGCCTGATCGCGTTCGAAGCTGTCGGCGAGGGTGCTGGTGGCTGGCAGCAGGAAGAAGGGCAGGGCGAGGCGCGAGAGGTTCATCGGTGTTCCAGTGGATATTTCTGATGTACACAAATCAAATGTGGGAGCGGGCTTGCTCGCGAAGGCGCCGGTTCAGTCAACTCATCATCGACTGAACCGGCGCCTTCGCGAGCAAGCCCGCTCCCACATGGGTATTGCGTGTTACTTGTTGAGCAGTTCCAGACGCTCACGAATCGAGGCTTCGATTCCCGCTTCATCCAGCCCGCACTCGGCCAGCATCTGCGCGGGTTTGGCGTGCTCGACGTAGATGTCCGGCAAGCCCAGATGCAGCATCGACTTGAGGATGTTCTCGCGCGCCAGGAACTCGCTGACCGCGCCACCGGCACCGCCCATGATCGCGTTCTCTTCGATCGTCACCAGCAACTCGTGGCTGCCGGCGATCTCGCGTACCAGCGCTTCATCCAGCGGCTTGACGAAGCGCATGTCGACCACGGTCGCATCCAGCTTCTCGGCGACTTTCAGCGCTTCGGTCAGTTGCACGCCGAACACCAGCAAAGCGACTTTGCTGCCCTGGCGGCGGACGATGCCCTTGCCGATTTCGATCGGCTCGAGATCCTTGTCGATGGTCGCGTTCGGGCCGGTGCCACGCGGGTAGCGCACCGCCGCCGGGCCGTTGTACAGGTGGCCGGTGGTGAGCATCTTGCGCAGTTCGTTTTCATCGCTTGGGGTCATGATGACCATGCCCGGAATGCAGCGCAGGTAAGACAGATCGAAGCTGCCGGCGTGAGTTGGGCCGTCTTCACCCACCAGACCGGCGCGGTCGATGGCGAACAGCACGTCGAGGTTCTGCACCGCGACGTCATGCACCAACTGGTCGTAGCCGCGTTGCAGGAACGTCGAGTAGATCGCCACCACCGGTTTTGCGCCTTCGCAGGCCATGCCGGCGGCGAACGTCACGGCGTGCTGTTCGGCAATCGCCACGTCGAAGTAGCGCAGCGGGAAACGTTCGCTGAACGCCACCAGATCCGAGCCTTCCTTCATCGCCGGGGTGATCCCGACCAGACGCGGGTCAGCCGCGGCCATGTCGCACAGCCATTCGCCGAACACCGCCGAATACTTCGGCCCGCCGGCCTTTTTCGGCGCAGCGGCCGGGGCGTCGAGCGGTTCGAGCTTGGTGATCGCGTGGTAACCGATCGGGTCGACTTCCGCCGGGGCGAAGCCTTTGCCTTTCTTGGTGACGATGTGCAGGAACTGCGGGCCTTTCAGATCGCGCATGTTGCGCAGGGTAGCGATCAGGGTCGGCAGGTCGTGGCCATCGATCGGGCCGATGTAGTTCCAGCCCAGCTCTTCGAACAGGGTGCCGGGAACCAGCATGCCTTTGGCGTATTCTTCGGTGCGACGGGCGATTTCCCAAGCGCCGGGCAGGCGCGACAGGACTTTCTTGCTGCCCTCGCGCATGCTCGCGTAGGTGCGGCTGGAAAGAATCTTCGCCAGATAATTGGACAGGCCACCGACGTTGCGCGAGATCGACATGTCGTTGTCGTTGAGGATCACCAGCATGTTGGCGTTGACTTCCGGCGCGTGGTTCAGCGCCTCGAAGGCCATGCCGGCAGTCAGCGCGCCGTCACCGATCACCGCAATCGCCTTGCGATCGCTGTTTTGCAGGCGGGCGGCAATTGCCATGCCCAGCGCTGCGCTGATCGAGGTGCTGGAGTGGCCGACGCCAAAGGTGTCGTACTCGCTCTCGGCGCGACGCGGGAAGGCGGCGATGCCGTCCTTCTGACGCAGGGTTTCCATGCGCTGGCGGCGACCAGTGAGGATCTTGTGCGGATACGCCTGATGACCGACGTCCCACACCAACCGGTCATCCGGGGTGTCGAAGACGTAATGCAACGCGATGGTCAGCTCGATGACGCCCAGGCCGGCCCCGAAATGCCCACCGGTCTGACCGACCGTGTAGAGCAATTCCAGGCGCAACTCATCGGCCAGGGTTTCCAGCTCGGCTTCGCCTAACCGGCGCAGGCCGTCCGGCGTGTTCGCGCGGTCGAGCAGGGGCGTGGTCGGGCGCTTGCGGGGAATCTCATGAAACGTCGTGGGCATCAGGCGAATCGTTATAGGTATAAAAGATGCGGCAGTTTACCTGATGCATCGCCCCCTGCCCACGCGTTGGTCTTTTTTGGCAGGTTGGCGTTCAGTTGCGCCGCTCGACGATATACCGGGCCAGGTCGCGCAAAGGCTCGGCTGCCGCGTCAAACGGTCGCAGCGCGTGCAGGGCCTGATCGCGCAGTTCCAGAGCGTAGGCTTTGGCCGCGTCCAGCCCCAGCAAGGCCGGGTAGGTCGGTTTGTCGCGGGCGATGTCGGCGCCCTGGCGTTTGCCGAGGGTTTCGGTATCGCTTTCGACGTCGAGAATGTCGTCCTGTACCTGGAAGGCCAGACCGATGGCCTGTGCATAAGTCTGCAGGGCTTTGAGTTGATCCTGCTCGGCGCGGCCGCTGGCCAGGGCGCCGAGCTTGACGCTGACTTCGATCAACGCGCCGGTCTTGTGCCGGTGCATTTGCTCCAGCGCTTGCTGATCCAGCTTCAGGCCGACCGAGCCGAGGTCGATGGCCTGACCGCCGACCATACCCGCCGGGCCTGCCGCGTGCGCCAGCGCCGTGACCTGTTGCAGACGGATGTCAGCGTCGAGGCTGCTCAGGCGCGGGTCGAGCAGGGCGCTGAAGGCCAGGCTCTGCAAGCCGTCACCGGCGAGAATCGCGCAGGCTTCGTCGAATTTCTTGTGGGTGGTGGGCTGGCCGCGACGCAGATCGTCGTCGTCCATCGCCGGCAAATCGTCGTGCACCAGCGAATAAGCGTGGATCAGCTCAACCGCGCAGGCCGCGCCGTTGGCTTGCTCAGCCTTGCCACCCAGCGCTTCGCACGCGGCGTAGGCCAGCAGCGGGCGCACGCGTTTGCCGCCGATCATCACGCTGTAGTGCATCGCCTCATACAGGCGCGACAGCTCCGGCAGCGGAGCCTTGAAGAGGATTTCCAGTGCCGCATTGACCCGCGCCTGGCTGGTCGCCGAATACGCCGCAATCATTCTGGCTGTTCCGCGTCGAAGGGTTCCTCGGCGAGTTCGCCATCGCGCTCCAGCAGCACTTGCACCTTCTGCTCAGCCTGGGCCAGCGCTGCCTGGCAGTCACGGGTCAGGCCGATGCCCTGCTCGAAAGCGGTCAGCGAGTCTTCCAGCGACAATTCCCCGTTCTCCAGACGCTCGACCAGTGTTTGCAGGTCGGCGAGGGACTGTTCGAAATCCAGTGCAGCTTTTTTGCGGGCCATGGCGGCGATTTCCGGTTGACGTTAAACCGGCGCGACACTAGCAGATAGGGGGTTTATGGGCAAATGAGCGGGGCGCGGCCGACCCTTATCCCCTCACTACAGACGCCAGTAGTCAGTTTGAGGAATCGCCCGGGTAATTGATTTTGTAGCGGGTACTCCGTCCCCCCCCCGGCATTCTTTGCAGGCAGCCCTTTTCCAGCAGTTCCGCCAGATGGCGGGTTGCCGTGGCTTTCGAGACCTTGGCCACCGCTTGATACTGTGCCGCGCTGATGCCGTGCTCGAAGCCTCGTTCTCCACCGTCGAGCAGGCGATTGAGCACTTTACTCTGCTCCACCGAAAGCTCGGATTCACGGTGCGCCTGCCAGAAGCGGGTTTTACCCAGCACACTTTCGATACGCGCGATGGCTTGCTGCAGACTGCGTAAAAGAGTCTGCAGAAACCAGGTGAGCCATTGGGTGACGTCCAGCGTCGCCTTTTGGCTGGCCTCGAGTACTCGGTAGTAGCCGTTGCGGTCATCGAGGATGCTGGCCGACATCGCGTAAAAGCGGATCGCCTGGGCTTCACCTTGCGCCAGCGCCAGATCGGTGATGGTCCGAGTCAGGCGACCGTTGCCGTCATCAAACGGATGCAGCGTGACAAACCAGAAATGCGCAATGCCAGCACGCAGCAACGGATCCAGCGCTGTTTGATGCTGGCTGGCCTCGAACCAAGTGAGAAATTTATCCACCTGCCGTTCGAGACCTTGGCGCGCAGGGGCCTCGAAATGCACAGTGGGACGGTCGAGACGACCGGAAACTACCTGCATCGGTTCGTCACCGCGAAGCGCACCGACATGCATCGACCTTGCGGTGAAGTCGCTTTCCTGATCCGGAAACAGCCATCGATGCCATTCCAGTAATCGCTCCAGCGTCAGTGGTTCAGCGAAGCGCCGGGTGGCGTCGAGCATCAGTTGGGCCAGGCCTTCGCTCCGTTGACTGACTTTATCGCTATCGGGCAACTCCAGCCCCAGGCGTCGAGCCAATGACGAGCGCACCGAGCCGACATTCAACTGTTCACCCTCAATGGCCGAAGAGGTCACGATGTTTTGCAACAGTGCGTCGAGTTCGGTCTGAGCGCTCAGGGAGTTGCCCACGGATCCAGCCATGCCCATCAATTGGCCTTGTGCCTGAACGCATTCACGCAGCAGCGGCGCCAGACGTTCTGCCTGCCAGTTGAAATCAGGCCAATCCGGCTGCTGCCAGATCCATTGAGTGATCATCGGTTATTGCCTGTAATAGGGCCGTGAGCCGAATAGAAATGCTATTCGGCTCATTTAGTGAGCCGAATATGACGGCTATTCGGCTCACAGTCCACCCGTACGGCGTGATTCCCACCGCAAATCCAGATGTATCCGATTGTTAAAAAACTGCCGAATCGCTAATCTTCGCGCCTTCTACGACCCGCTAGTCACGGGGTCTTTCAGACGAAACGCAGTTTCCACCGCTGTGAAGTACCGAGGATCGGGTGCAAGGTTTCGTTCAGGCATGGCAGGAGGCATTACATGCGTTCATTTCTTTGGCTGCTGATCGGTCTGGCTTGCGCGCCTGCGCTGCTGGCAGCGCCGACTGCCGAGCTGTCGGAACCATCCGGTGGCTGGCGTTATAACGGCTTGCTTGATCGCAGTGAAAACCCGCAAGTCGCCTATCCCACGCCGCCGATCGATCGCGGCATTCAGCGCAATCGCACGATGATTCAGGGCCAGCTCAAGGCCATCGGCAATCAGCGCGGGCCGCACACGCTGGCGGTCAACGGCAATCCATTGAATCTGTACACCGACGATGACGGGCGATTCGCCCGGCCGTATGCGTTCGGCGCCGGTTCCAACAGTGTCGAAGTGCGCAGTGCCGAGGGCCAGTCGCTCAAGCGCGTGCAGTTCTATGAAGCGAACAACCTGCGCACCCCGGCGAAGATCCGTGTGGTGCTCGGCTGGGACGATCCCAAGGCCGAGCTCGACCTGCACATCATCACCCCGGACGGCCAGCACGCGTTTTTCGCCCATACGGCGTTGACCAACGGTGGCGGTCTGGATCCGGATGGTGTCGATGGCCCCGGCCCGGAAATGTTCACCATGACCGCGCCGCTGCATGGCACCTATCTGGTTTACGTCAACTATTGGGGCAACTTCGGCGACGGCGGCTATAACTTCGAGGAGGCCAGCAATCAGAACGAGGTGATCACCTCGCAAATCACGCTGGTGCTCAACGAAAACACGGTCGACGAAAAACGTGAAACGTTCATCGTGCCCCTGCGGGCAATCGGTGATCTGCTGCTGGTCAAGACTTTCAACTATTAAGCATCCCGCACCACGGATGAACTTCGGGTTTTGTGAACATGAGTGATAACGCTGCTTCTCCGGCCGTCCCGACACCTGCCGGCCAACCTTCCCGGCGCTGGCCAGCGCTGCTGATCGGCCTGGTTCTGGTGGCCGGGGTGGCCGGTGGTCTCGGCTGGCTGCTGCACAAGCCCAAGGTGCCGGCGGCGGCACTGGCCAGTGACAAGCTCGGCCTGAGCCGTCCAGATGCGCTGCTGGAAACCCGCTCCCTGAGCCAGTTGCCCAAGGACCTGCTGACGGTGCCGTTCCTCAAGGCCACGCTCACCGAGGATTTCGTCTTCTATTACGAAACCCACGCCGATCGCCTGGGGCTGATCGGTAGCCTGCGGCGGATCATCTACGAACACGATCTGAAGCTGCAGGACAGCCTGATCGAGCAGCTTTTCGATCAACCGGCCGACGTCGCGCTGTGGCGCGGTGCGGATGGCCGGCTCAAGGATTTTCTGCTGGTGATGGACCGCGGCGGCCTGGCGAAACTGCTCGAACCGTTGGCGAAAGTGGCGCTGGACGATTCGCAACTCAGCGTCTTCGGCAGCCTCAAGGTCGGCAGCGACGAAGTGCCGCTGTACCAGCTCAGCTACAACGCCAGCAAATCGCTGCTGTTCGCGTCGCGCGGCGACAAACTGGTGGTGCTGTCCAACCCGAACAAATATTACGACCCGGCCAGCGGCGAATCGGAAGAGTCCGGGCATGTCTCGCCGCAAGCGCTGGCAGCGCTGCTCAACGGCGACAAACTGTTCCCCGAGGCGTTCGGTCTACCGGCCAAGGCGCCGGAGATCAAACAGCGTCTGTCGGTCAATTCCAGCGTCCTTGCGATGGGCTATCAGCGCTTCATCCCGAACTTCGCCGGGCTGCGTTTCGACATGGACGACAAGGGCTGGCACAGCTACCTCGCCATGGACGAACTGGATAACCAGCCGGACTTCGATTTCAAACCGGTGTGGCAAGCCATGCCGCTGGGCGCCAGTGCCTGCGTGACCTTGCCGGTAGCGGCCGAACCGCAGAAACCGCTGCTGGTGAAACTCGGCGCCGACGAAGCGGTGGCGCAGAAGCTCACCGAACACGTGGCTGGCGCGGCGGGCCTGTGCTGGTACGCCGATTCGCGGTTGTACACGCCGTTGCTGGTTGCCAGCCTGAAGGACGAGGACAGCGGCAAGCTCGATGGCGATCTGGGCACGTTGTTCGGTTCGATGGTGGGCGCCTACGAGACGAATGTCGATGAACACGCATTCCCGGTGGTCGAGAAACAGGAAGGCCAGAGTCATGTCTGGCAGCGTCAGGTCAGCTCCAACTTCGGCCCGTACGCCGCCAAGACTGCCGAGAATCCGGATGCGATCAGCGGTAAAGCGTTCATGAAAGTCAGCCTCGCCCGTCACGGTTCGACGCTGCTGTTTTCCCTCGACGACAAACTGGTGGACAAGGCTCTCGGTACTCTCGACAAGCGCTTCCCGCCGATGGCTGACGTGCTGCCGAAGGATGTGCTGATGCCGATCTACTTCGGCCCGGATTCGATGGCGCAACTAATGCAGCAGGAAACCCTCGACAGCCTGCCGCAGGACATGGAGCCGGTGTTCTACAACGCCGCGCAAACCTACCTGATCCCGAAACTGCGCACCCTCGGCGGCTACGGCAAATACGCCCTGACCCTGCCCGAAGGCAGCGAGCCTGACGGCCACTGGCAATGGCTGCCGCTGGAATGGAAAGCGCTGTGACGACACTGATCCGCAGCCTCGGCCTGCTCGCGCTACTGCTCAGCGCGGGCGCCCGCGCCGTCGAAGCACCGGCGCTGGATCCGGCGCAGTCCCAGGTGTTCCGCGCCTGGTTCGTGCGCATCGCTCAGGAGCAACTGAGCCAGGGCCCGAGCCCGCGCTGGTATCAGCAGGACTGCGCAGGCCTTGTGCGTTTTGCCGCCAACGAAGCGCTGAAAGTCCACGACGACAAATGGCTGCGCAGCAATGGTCTGTCCAATCGCTACCTGCCGCCGGAGCTGACGCTCAGCGATGAGCAGCGCAAGCTCGCCCAGCAATGGCAGCAGGGCGGCGGCAAGGTCGGGCCGTACGTCAACGCGATCAAACTGATTCAGTTCAACAGCCATCTGGTCAGCCGCGACGTGTCCCAGGCACGCCCCGGCGACCTGATGTTTTTCGATCAGGGCGACGACCAGCACCTGATGATCTGGATGGGCCGCTACATCGCCTATCACACCGGCACGACCACCCCCACTGACAACGGCATGCGTTCGGCAAGCCTGCAGCAACTCATGACATGGAAGGACACCCGATGGATACCCGACGCAGTCAACCCCAACTTCATCGGCGTCTATCGACTGAACTTTCTCTCCCAATGACCGGTGCCCGCATGCTGCGACTCTGCGCTCGAATTCCCCTGCTGCTGGCGCTGTTGCTGCCATTGGCGACCGTCAACGCTGAAGATTCGGTGGAGCCGAGTGGCTACACGCCGGTCGCCGGTGAAAGCTTCTTCCTGCTGGCCGACAGCAGTTTCGCCGCCGACGAGCAGGCGATGGTGCGTCTCGAAGCACCGGGCCGCGACTACCGCCGTTTCCGCATGGAGCCGTACGGTGGCGCCGACATTCGCGTGTACCGCATCGACAAGCCGCTGGATTTCCTCAAGCGTCAGAAGAACCTGCACCGCGTTGTCAGCGACGGTCAGTTCAAGGGCGAGGGCTTGTCCAACACCCTCGCGTACCTCTGGGACAACTGGTACCGCAAATCGCGGCGGGTGATGCAGCGCGCGTTCTCCTACGAGTCGCGCAAGCAGGTCACCGAGGAAGTGCCGGAACTGAAGATGGGCAACGCCATCACCGCGCCGACGCCGTACGACGCGCAGCCGCAATTCGCGCTGATTCCGGGTCTGCCGGTGGTCAGCCAGTTCCGTTATCCGCTGTGGCAAGCCAAGCCGATCCAGCCGCCGGCCGGGGTCAACCTGGCCGGGTCTTCCAGCGAGTTCGTCAGCGTTGCGCCGGGTAACGTGTACATCCCGTTGGGCAACCTGAAACCGGGCCTGTACCTGGTCGAAGCGCTGATCGGCAAGTACCGCGCGACCACCATGGTGTTCGTTTCCAACACCGTGGCGGTGAGCAAAATTGCCGGCGATGAATTGCTGGTCTGGGCCGCACGCAAACACGAAGGCAGTTCGGTGCCGAAGGTCAATGTGCTGTGGACTGACGGCCTCGGCGTGATGAGCAGCGGTGCCACTGATGCCGATGGTTTGCTGCGCCTGAAACACGTCAGCCCCGAGCGTTCGTTCGTCATTGGCGAGGACGAAGAGGGCGGGGTATTCGTCTCGGAAAACTTCTATTACGACAGCGAAATCTACGACACCAAACTCTATGCGTTCACCGACCGACCGCTGTATCGCCCGGGGGATTGGGTGTCGCTGAAAATCGTCGGTCGCGAGTTCAAGAATGCGCGGGATTCGGTGCTGCCGGGCGCTGCTGACGTCAACGTCAGTGTGCTTGATGCCACCGGCACCGAGCTGCAACGCCTCGACCTGAAACTCGATTCCAAGGCCGGTACCCAGGGCCGCTTCCAGTTGCCGGATAACGCTGTGGCCGGTGGTTACGAGATCCGCTTCAACTACAAGGATCAGGCCTTCAGCAGCGCTTTCCGTGTGGCCGAGTACATCAAGCCGCACTTCGAAATTTCGCTGAATCTGGCCAAGCAGGATTACCGCACCGGCGAGCCGGTGAAGGGCAGTCTGGTGCTGCTGTACCCGGACGGCAAACCGGTGGCCAACGCCAAACTGAGCCTGAGCCTGCGTGCCCAGCAACTGTCGATGGTCGACAATGAGCTGCAATACCTCGGGCAATTCCCGGTGGAGTTGACCAGCACCGAACTGACCACTGACAGCAAGGGCAACGCGACCCTCGACCTGCCGGCCGCCGACAAACCGAGCCGTTACATGCTCACCGTGTTTGCCAGCGATGGCGCGGCGTATCGGGTCAAGACCACCAAGGAAATCCTCATCGACCGTGGCGCCGCGAGCTTCCGCCTGAGTGCGCCGCAACGTTTCAGCGCAGTCAACGACAAAGTCGCGTTCAGCTACGCCAACGAGGGCGGCAGCGAGCAGAGCAAAGCCGTGACCCCAAGCAGCTACAGCTGGGTGCGTCTGGAAGACCAGAGCACTGGCGAAGGCAAACTCGCGGCGACTGACAAAGGCTTTAGTCTGGCCTTTGAACGTCCGGGTACTTACAACCTGACGCTGAAAGATCAACACGGTCGCGTCCTCGGCGCCACCGGCCATTCGGTCACCGGCGACGGTGTCAAAGCGGTGCCGGGCACTGTGGAAATCGTCCTCGACAAGCCCGAGTACAAGGCCGGCGATGAAGCGCTGGCACTGATCACCTTCCCGGAGCCGGTCAGCGATGCACTGCTGTCGCTGGAGCGCGACAAGGTCGAAGCCACCGCGCTGCTGGCCAAGGGCGGCGACTGGCTGAAACTGGAAAAACTCAGCGACACCCAATACCGCGCGCGCATTCCGGTGAAGGACAACTTCGCGCCGAACCTGACCTTCTCGGTGCTCTACACCAAGGGCGGGCAGTACAGCTTCCAGAACGCCGGGATCAAAGTGATTGCCCCGCAAATCGACGTGGCGATCAGCACCGACAAACAGGTGTATCTGCCGGGCGACACGGTGACCGTCGACCTGACTACGCAGTTCGCCGGTAAAGCAGTTCCGGCGCATCTGACGGTGAGTGTTGTCGATGAAATGGTCTACGCGCTGCAACCGGAAGTCGCGCCGACCATCGACCAGTTCTTCTACCACCCGCGTCGCAATAATGTGCGCACCAGCGCCAGCCTGTCGTTCATCAGTTACGACGTGGCGTTGCCGGGCAGCCCCGGCGCGCCGGGCAAGGCCAACCGCAGCGAACGTGGGGTGAAAGTGCTGGAGCGCCCACGTCGTGAAGACGTCGACACCGCCGCGTGGCAGCCGGAATTGCTCACAGGTGCCGACGGTAAAACCCGTTTCACCTTCAAGATGCCGGACTCGCTGACCCGCTGGCGCATCACCGCCCGGGCTATCGCCGACGACGGCCAGGTCGGGCAGAAGAAGCAGTTCGTCCGTTCGGAAAAACCGCTGTACCTGAAGTGGAGCGGGCCGAGCAAATTCCGCAAGGGCGATCAGCCGCAACTCGGTGTGTTTGCCTTCAGCCAGGCCGAAAAACCGGTCAAGGCTGAACTGGTCACCCATTACGCTGGCGCCGAACAGCGCCTGCCGGTGACCCTGAATAACGGCATCAACTACGTGCCGCTGCCAGCGTTTGCGCTGGCGACCGGTGAGTGGACTGCCGAGCTGGTGCAGGATGGCAAAACCGCGGACTCCCTGGCTGTGCGCCTGAGCGCGACCGGTGACGGCTGGCAAGTCACGCAAACCCAGAGCCTCGACGTGGCCAGCGGCGACACCCCGTTGAGCCTGCCGGCCGACGCCACCGACATTCGTCTGCGTCTGGATGACAGTCCGCAAGCGCTGTTCCGTTCAGCCCTCGATTATCTGCTGAGCTACCCGTACGGTGGCGTCGAGCAGACGGCCAGCCGTTTGCTGCCGCTGAGCATCGCCTATCCGTCGCTGGCGTCGAGCCCACAGATCCGCGATCGCCTGCGCCTGATCATGCAGAACAGCCGTCTGCGTCTGGTGCAAATGGCCGGGCCGTCAGCGAGCTTCACCTGGTGGGGCTTCGACGGCGAGCCGGATGCATTCCTGACCGCTTACGCCTACTACGCCGACTGGAACGCCAGCCAAGTGCTGGAGCTGACCTTGCCACCGGAGCACTGGCAGCGAGTGCTGGAGGTCTACGCCAAGCAAGCGCCGAACACGCCGCTGCTGCAGCGGGCACTGATCCTGTCGTTCGCCAAGCAGATGCATCTGCCGGTGAACACTTTGCTCAGCGGCTTGATGGACGATCTGGCGAAGGCTGGTGAAGGCAATGCCGAAACCCTGATGGACGACGGCGAAGACAGCCTGGTGATGAGCGACCCGGATTCGGCGCTCGGTCTGGCGGCGGCGCGGGTATTGACCGCGGCGCTGGCGACTCAGTCGAAAGTTGCGTTGCCCGACGCGTTCAATCGCCAGGTCGCTGCGGCACAACAGCGTCTGGCGGTCAGTTCGCAGCCGTTTGTCGAAGCGCTGAACCTGTCGCTGCAACCGTTTGATCAGGCGCGGGCGACGGCGTTGTTGCAACGTCTGTTGCCACAGCAATCGACCCTCGAACGCGCCCTGGCGCTGAGCTGGTTGCAACGCAGCATCGCTCAGGCCTCGCCGACCATCGCGCTGCTGCCGGGTGAAGGCTGGAAGAAAAACTACGGCGCAACCGGTGAGATGTTCTGGACCTGGCAGGGTGCGACGCCGGTGCCGAGCGTGTTGTCGGTGTCCGGCACTCAGGAGCGTCCGCTGCGGGCAGCGTTAAGCTTCCAGACCCAGCAACCGGCCGTCGATCCAATGGCCGTGACTATCACCCGCCGTTTGTCGCGACTGGTGCCGGGTGACGAAGCGTTCACCTTCAAACTGGAGCCGGTCGGCAACAAGCCGCTGTCCAGCGACAGCCTGTATCTGGACGAAGTGATCCTCACCAGCAAGGCGCCGAAACCGCTGCGCTACGGCATGCTCGAAGTGCCGCTGCCACCGGGCGCCGATGTCGAGCGCACCACCTGGGGCATCAAGTTGCAGGGCAAGGACGGCACCGAGCCGACCGCGCTGGAAAAGGCGCGCTTCGAACCGGGGCAATTGGCCTACGCGGTGCCGGTGGATGCGCTGAGCGGCGAATTGCGTCTGCGCCATCTGGTGCGCTTCTCGCAGAAGGGCCAGTTCAACCTGCCGCCGGTGCGCTTCACTCAGGTCTACGCGCCGCAGCATCAGGCCCGGGAAGCGAAAGCCGCCCTCGGTCAGGTCACGGTCAACTGACATGAACCGGCCGCTGCTGTGGCTGCTGATGTGTGTGATGCCTGCGCTGGCGACGGCGCAGGATGAGCCGCTGCGGCTGGCGTACAAGGGCGAGTTGCTGTCGTTGAATCAGACGCAACTGACCGCCCGCGAGCCCTTGCCGTCGACGCTGGATACCCCGCTGGGCAGTCTGTGGAAATTGTTCGTCTATGCGTGGCTGGTCGATACCGGCGCGCGCGAGCCGGCGTATGAATGTCACGGGCAATCCAAGGAAGAGGTTTATTGCTGCTCGGCGGGCGGCAAGATCGAGCGTGATCAGGCGTTGGTCAAATCCTGCGGGTTGTACTTTGAGCCGGCGCGATTGGGCATTGCTGCTGCCGATTGGCGCACGTATTGGCAGGTGCGGCAGGCGCCTTCGTGGTTGCTGGATTTACCAACCGTGCAACCGGCCACGCGGGTTTCCGTGCCTGACTTGCTGAAGGTGTTGTCGGTGCTGCCAGCGCAGGAGCAGATGCGCCGCGTCTTGCTCGACGTCGTGCTGAATGCGGCGGACGGCAATGTCGTCGGTGAGCTGGGCGGGCGCTTGCGGGTGAAAACCTGGAGCTGGCTCGGCGATCAGGATCCGCAATCGCGGCAGGGCGGTTTCGCCGGTTGGACGGCGGACGGCTCGCCGATCTGGGCCGGTGGGCGTGGCACCAGTCAGATGGTTTTGCGCCATTACGGGCAGGCACTGGCGACGGTGCTGCCTTCTTCGTGGCCGGCGGAAGCAGGGCGTTGTGTAGAGGTCGGACTGTTCTCGCGTTATCCCGTTTCCCGGGTTCTGGCCGGTGATCGGGTGGTGACTTCGGGCCCATTGCAGGGCGATTACCGCGTCGAATTCGCCAACGGCAACGCGCTGGATATCCACAGCGCCGGTGAGCTGTTTCTGCTCGACGACAAACTGGTCGCCAGACTTGATCGCGAAGAATACGTCGCCCGCGTCCTTGAGCGCGAAGCCAAACCTGAACCCGCCGAAGCTGCCAAGGCACTGGCCGTGGCGATCCGCACCTATCTGCTGCAAAACGCCACGCGCAACGGCGATTGCCTGAGCATCGACGACAGCAGCAACCGTCAGCGCGTCGCTCCGCGTCCGGCCTCCGCCGAGTCGCGCAACATCGCCGCATGGACAGCGGATCTGGTGCTGGCCGGCAGCACCGTCACCTATCACTCCGATCAACCCGGCCCGGACAAACTCGCTTGGCAACAAGCCGTCGAGCAGGCCAACGCCGGCCAGCGCTACGACGCGATTCTGCTGCACGCCTACCCGCGCGCCAGTCTCAGCCGCTGGGACAATCCGGTCGCCTCCTGCGAAGCGTTGCCCGCCGCGCAAGACTGGCTGCAAAAGCAGCGCCGCGGC
Organism: Pseudomonas sp. S150; assembly: GCF_004526365.1. NCBI lineage: Bacteria > Pseudomonadati > Pseudomonadota > Gammaproteobacteria > Pseudomonadales > Pseudomonadaceae > Pseudomonas > Pseudomonas sp. S150. The sequence goes on along the minus strand of NZ_CP038207.1, from coordinate 6,011,460 downwards.
TGGCGTCCGACGCTGGAAAGCGAAACCGGCTACAACGAAGTCAGCTCGTTCGCGGTGTGCAAACTGGCGTTCGGCCGCCCGTTCGTTGATCGCGAACGCCAGCGCATTTACGTGCGCGGCGTGCTCACGCTGCAGGATCGCCTCGACCTGACTCACGAATACCTGCACCTGGCCTTTGAAGCACATCCCAATGGCCAGGATGAAACCTACATCGAAGGGCTCGCCCGTCACCTCTTGCTGGAATAGACCATGACACTCCGTTATCCACAGGTCTTGCTGTTGCTCTGCGCGTTCAATGCATGGCCGATGGCAATGGCCGCTGACAGCGTCAAACTCGACACCCCGGTCGGCGGCTGGCGCACCGGCGCGCCCGAGGGCGAAGGCGAAAACTTCCGCCAGACCGTCAACTACCCGGCCTCTTCGGTCAACACCCCGGTCGGCCAGGCCAACACCGCGCGCATCAGCGGCGAAATCAAAGCCACCCCCAAGAGCAAGGATCCCGGCCGGCTGATCGTCAACGGTGTCAGCATGCCGCTGAAAATCGACGACAGTGGCCGCTTCGACCGCCCGTTCTCCTTCCCCAACGGCAGCAACAGCGTCGAAGTGCGCAGCCCCGACGGCCAGCAACGCCACCGCACCCAATTCCTCAACGCCAGCGGCGGCGCCACCCCGGCCAAACTGCGCGTGCTGCTCTCCTGGGACAGCGACGGCACCGACCTCGATCTGCACCTGATCACCCCCGACGGCGCGCACATCTGGTACGGCGACCGCGTCGCACCCAATGGCGCCGCGCTCGACGTCGACGTCACCACCGGCTACGGCCCGGAAATCTTCGCCATGCCGGCGCCGATCAAGGGCCAGTATCTGGTGTATGTGAACTACTTCGGCGGGGGGTATCGGGGGGATGATGAAGGCGGGGAGGAGGCGGTGCAGCCGCTGACCACGGCGCAGGTGACGGTGATTACCGAGGAAGGCACGCCAAGCGAGAAAATGGAGACGTTTGTGGTGCCGATGCGGGCGGTGGGGGAGTTGACGTTGGTGAAATCGTTCAGCTATCCCTGAGCAGCAGCCTGCTCAGGGTTGCACTAGAAACCAGGCGGAATATAACCAGGCACGAACGGCACGTTGATGCACTTGCCGTGGATGATCTTTCCGTCCTCGATCCTGAACAGCACGATCTTTTTCGCCTTGTTGACGGTGGCTTCGAGTTTGCAATCGGAACTGTGGCCGACCGTCTGGTAATACTCGGTGTAAACCATGCCGTTACCGGTGTGATTCATTGAAGTACCGGCCGCTTCCGTGGTGGTCCAACTGGACGATTTGTACCAGGTGAGCACAGCCAGATTCTCGCCGTTGGCCCCGGTCTGTTTTTTCATCGAGTCGGGTTTGCCAAACAGATCGAGCGCTTCCTGAACATCGCGTCCTTCCCAGCGCGACTGGGCAATCAAGTGGCAACCATTGATCAGCAAAACAGCGGGCGTTATCAGCAGCGCCAATAACGATTTAGTCCATGGGTTCATCGTGATTCCCGCCGCTTACTTGTTGCCCAGGATCGAGTCGAGGTGGTCCATCATCTGGCCTTTCTCCTGAATCGGCGCCAGTTTGAAGAACATCTGCTGCAGACCCTGAATCATCTGCAGGTACTCCATCTTGCCCAGCGCGATCATGTCCTTTTTGGCAGGTGAGCAAACAAACTCGCTGGTGCGCTGCACCCAGAACTCCTTCGGCTGCTGCCATTGGTCATTAACTTTCAGGTTGCGCATCATGTAGGCGATGCGATCAACCGACTGGCCATTGAGCATTCGGACCTTGTTCGTCGAACACTGAACTTCGAGGTTGTAGGCATCGATCATCGGTTTGCCGGGTTCCTCATACACCAGCGTCACGGCGACCAACTTGGCCCCCTTGGTGTGTTTCGACGGCACGACTGAAGTGCTGTCGGCCACATACATGATGTTCTTGTGGGGAACGCCGTTGCCGTAAATGATCCACCAGTCACCAACGAGCTTCTGCTCCTCTGCCAAGGCTGAAGAGGTAGCGGTCATGAGTGCGGTCAGCAGAACAACGGATTGATTGAGTTTGAAAAACGACGACATGGTGTTGCTCCATTCCTTGGCGCTTTTGTAATGCACAAAAACAGAATGGAAATTTAGTGGTGAGGTTGGGCGCGGGGCAATTAGGGCGGATGTGCTAATGGCTTATTGCGATGCCCGTTTCAGTCAGGGCATGGTAATGGGGCAAGTATTTCTTGCCCCATTTCATAACGATGTCAGGCCGCCATTTCCGGGCTGAAGCTGGTGGATGTCAGACGCGTGATCGCAATTCCTAGTGCCTGATCATCGAATAATTTGTTTTTACGCACCGCAGCTCCGGACCCACCGTCCCAGTTCATCAGTGCTTTACGTACCGCAGGAACGGTTGGAGCAATCCTTTCCCGAATCAGCAACCAATCAACGGTCGCCAGCAACTCCATGCCGAAAGGTGACTCAAAACCATCGATCAATTCAGCCGTCCGCTCTAAAGCTTGAGAGTATTCCTTAGCTTCGGTCTTGAGGTAGGTCTGCAAAAACGTTTTGCGATCTTGATCAAACCAAATGACATCGGTGATTCCAGCATCACTGATGCGCTTGTCGCAATGTAGATAGCTGCCATCCAGATTGTTCAGCAGATGCTCCAATCGATTGGCATACGGGCCGAATTTATGAGCGACAAATTTGAGGTTCAGCGGATTCTCAGTACCTGGAATTTTCTCGATTGCGCGTTCAAGAAACCAAGCCAGTTTCTGAATTTCGAGCAGGCTGCATTCCATGCCCAGAACCCAATAACGCCGGACCAGTTCAGCGATCAGTGCGCGTGCCGGAGTGAGTTGCTCAACGCCATCGCGCTTAGCGACATTCAGATACTGACTGGAGGGTTCGAACACTAATACGTCGACATCCAAGTCACCGAGCACTTCTACAATCTGCTCGCGCACTTCAGGCCACTTCAAACCACCGTTACCAGCGCCCAGCGGAGGAACGGCGACGGACTTCACATCGTTTTCAAGCAGAAACCGTCGCAGATCATGCAAGCCTTCAGTTATCCATGCCATTTGCGACGGGTACCGCCAGTGGCGCTTGGTGGGGAAATTCACAATCCAGCGCGGTCCATCGAGTTCGTTGGTGGCAGTCACGTGCATTTTGCCGGTTTCGACATCCCCGGCTTTGCACGCGGCTGCATATAGTCGGTAATTCTGCGCAAAGCGTTCCTTGAACATCAGTGCGATGCCCTTACCCATTACACCCACGGTATTCACCGTGTTGACGAGCGCTTCAGTTTTGGCTTCCAGCAGGTTGCCTTGGGTGAATCTGATCATTGGAAATACCATTTGGGACGCGCATGGACCGGCAACGTCAAGCCTCTAACGGCCACGTCTGCTTCTATGCGTACTTTCATTGCATCGGTGTGGCACATGATGCCCAGTAGTCCCGTAATCGGTAAATGTTGGTGGATCAGCGCCTCAGCCTGATAACGCTCCATTTTGCGAGGGTCGTCAGGATCGCGCTTGAAGTCGCGCCGTTGAAGGATAGACCAATCGATCTGGTCGAGATTCGCCAGATCGCTGTAGTAGTTTGTCCAACTCGGGTAGGCATGAGCGTTTGTGAAGACAAACGGTAGGCCAAGCTCTTCAACGCGATAGAGGCTTGAGACCAGAATCACGATCTCGTCATTGCCGCGTTGTTGAACACTCCAGCCAGAGTGAATGTTCTGCATCATCACCGAGAAGGGTGTGAAATAGAAGGGCACGTAGTCGGCCAGTACGCCTTCGGGTGCGATAGGCACCTGACGGAAACGGCGTTTGTCGATCAAGTCGACGTTGCCGATATTCACGTACTGAGGTGCCTTTGCTTCCGAGTTTGCGCAATGCAGACCGTTGTCCAGAATCCAGGGCAGGTTATCGCGATGGACGATACGCCAAATCAGAGCTTTCTCTGGATTCAGGTTGGTATAGATCATTGATAAAACATTCTCTGGTTCACGCTGGTCTGCACATTAACATCGGCCGCCTGTAATTTAGCTACGCAAAGTGCATCAACTTCTTCGCTGGGGGTGAAGATTTTGAAGAAGGCATCAGGTTTAACAATCCCCGGTGCGAGACACTCTGCCATGCAGATGCTTTTGCAATGAGGATCCAGGTAATCGCGACTGCTCATGACATCCCACTCGATGGCTTCGAAACCCTGTATTGAGTCGCCCGCTAACGGGTGGCTTGGAATGACTTTCCAGCCGTATTGCTTGGCTGTTGATCTGTAGACCGAGATCAACACAAATTGTGCCTCTGGCCTATTGCGCTGAACGCTTCCGTCAAATGGATTCTTCGCAAACCAGTGGAAGGGGACGTAGTTGTCGAGCTGCAGAGCCTGCCGCTTTTTCAGGATTTCAGCATCTGCGACGTCTTTGAAACCCGAGAGGCCGGCGCGAGGTTTCAAGCCATCCCTGAAAATCCCATCCAGGTTTTCAACTGAAGTGAGATGGTAGAGAAGCTTCTGATCCTTGATGCTTTTAACGTCCGACATAGTGGTCTCCTTGACCTGCACATCAACCTAAACTGAATTCAGTCCCGGCCTCGCCCCGTGCTGATGTAACCCTCGATCCGTGGGGGTTGGTAGAACAATTGTCGTGATTCTAGTGTGCCATCACTTTTCACGGCAAGCCCAATATGGGAATCGAATAACCGGGCCAAATTGACTCACCACTGAACTCATTCCTCATCAAAATAATCGCGATCCAGCGTTGGCAACCGTAACAAACGGGATGTCACGCCCACCTCATGATCCATCATCAGATGCACCAGCCGCGTGCCGTCTACCAACACAATACCGTCCACCGATTTGGCAAAGTCGACAGCGTGCGCTGTGAAGCCGGACGTAGTGATGAAAACGCCACGCTTGGCTTTTTGCCCAGCGAGCGCTCCGTAGAACGCCTGCAGTTCAGGCCGGCCAACCGTGTTCTGCCAGCGCTTGGCCTGAACGTAAACCTTTTCCAGCCCCAATTTATCGAGCGAGATAATGCCGTCGATGCCGGCATCACCGGAACCGCCGACACGTTGCAGATCATTACGACTGGCGCCGTAACCCAGGCGATGAAGCACATCCAGCACGATCACTTCGAAGCGGTTGGGGCTGACTTGCAGCAAGTTATCCAAAAGGTCGGCCGCCGTGGCATCGCGCAATTCTTTTAGCGCTCGCTCCAGTCGGTCGTCGGGGCTTTCGGTGGCGGAGGCCAAATCTGGCTCTACATTTGGTTGGTCATCCAGTGGCTCGGCATCAGGCGCGACCTTCAGCTTCACATTCATGTAACCGATTGCTAAATGCTCCACATCCTTGGCCGACAGTGGAAATGCATGCTCCTTGGCGTACTGCAGGCCTGCATCAGTCAACTTCCAATAACCGCGTTTGGCACTGCTGGAAAGGCCTGCACGCTTGAGACGATCGTGCGCCCAACCTGATCGGTTCTTGTAGGTAGCTTGGCCACTGGCGATCAGTTCTTCGCGCTGTGCTTCGGTCAGTTGCAGCATTTTCGCTGCTGCTTCGTGCGCGTCCCGAGCAATAGCGCCCTCGGGCTTTGTAGCGAGAAAACGCAGGATCGGCTCAATGAACTGATCGTAGGTTGGAACGGACATGGGCGCATCCCTGTGCTGATGGGTGTTTTTTAACTGACTGGCGGGCGAGTATAAATTAACGCTCGCTGAGGATGCCTTCGCGAGTTAGCGCTGGTGCGGTAAAAGCGTAAGTCGCCGTGTCTCGGCTCATTTATATGCCGAAAGGCCGAATAGGATATTTTTTAGCAGGCATTAAAAAGCCGGCTTGTGGCCGGCTTCTCGGGGACTGGCTTGGTTTATTTTTGGTAAACCGCGTCAGCCTTCAAAACGTACACCCGGATCTGCGTCCGGCTGTGGGACTTGGTCAGACGTTGGTCTACCGCGTCAGGCGTCATCTGGGCCGCGGGAGCGGGGCGATGCGCAAATGTGGGGCGCAGGATACTGAGTTTTGTTGGGGATTCCCAGCCTCAACTGCGGAATAGAGCCACCGCGGGGGGCAAAATTCGTAATTTGTACTGATTTTCGGGGCCTCTTCGCGAGCAGGCTCGCTCCCACAGGGGTTGGTGCAGGATCGAAGATCCGTATCAGATCAGAGAAACGGCACCACCGGCCGGCGTTTACCCAGGGTCGACCACCAGAATACCCAGCCCAGAATGTGTATGCGCTGCTCATCGATCTGCGCTGCGCGGAAGATTTCGTCCGGGTATTCGGCGCTGTTGTGGCTGCGCAGGCGCAGGGCGTTGCCGGGCATGCGGTGCAGGTATTTGATGCGCAGCATGCCGTCGTGTTCGATGGCGTAGATTTCGCCGTCGACCACCTGGGTCAGGCCGCGGTCGATGCCGACGATGGAGCCGTCTTCGATGCGCTCGGCCATGCTGTTGCCGATCATGTGCGCGCAGATGGCGTCGCTTGGGCGGATTTCCAGTTGGGCGAGATGGGCCCGGGGCAGGCGGACGGTCTGCTCGGGGTCGAGGATGACGTGGGTTTTGTCGGCGCCGGCGCTGAGAGGTGTTTCCTTGAAAAACGGCAGTTCGATGTCGTTGGGGTTGATGATGGAATAGACGCCGTTGACGGACTGCGCGTCGAAGGTGTCGCCGTTGCTGGCAGGCGTTTGCAGGCGGGGTGACTCTTTGCTGCCTTCGCCGGTTTTCAGCCACTCGCTGTTGACCGAGAGCAGGCGTGAGACTTCCTCCATGCGATACGCCGGGACGCCCCGGGTGTACCAGTTATGAATGTTTTGGGCTTCCGTGCCCCAGAACTTTGCGAATCCCGTGGTGGTGATGTTCGCTGCTTCCAGGAGTGCCTTGAATCTTGGACCGCTAGTGTTCTTTCTCATAAACACCGAGTCTACGGCCGTGCCAGAGCGGTTTGAATAAACCGGCTGTTCAAAAAAAGCCTGTATTTTGCGACTGGATGTAAGGCGTGCTTGTGGGAAATCACTCACTTCGAAACTTTTCTGTAGTCCGCGATAAACACACTGTTTAAAGCGGCGTTTCTCAGGCACAAAAAACCCCGGATCAACCGGGGTTTTCTTCAAGCATCATGCAGCCAGCCGGCGCTTAGCCCTTGTAGGCAGCAACCGACTTGGTGATCGCGTCGCGAGCGGCATCAGCGCCAGCCCAGCCTTCGATCTTGACCCACTTGCCTTTTTCGAGATCTTTGTAGTTCGCGAAGAAGTGCTCGATCTGCTGGATCAGCAGCGGTGGCAGGTCGGTGTATTCCTTCACGTCGACGTACAGCTGGGACAGCTTGTCGTGTGGGACTGCGATGACTTTGGCATCGCCGCCGCCGTCGTCGGTCATGTTCAGGATGCCGACTGGACGCGCGCGGATCACCGAGCCTGGAGCAACCGGGTAAGGGGTCACAACCAGCACGTCGAGGGGATCACCGTCGTCAGCCAGGGTGTTCGGGATGTAACCGTAGTTGGCCGGGTAGAACATTGGGGTGGCCATGAAACGGTCAACGAACAGGCAATCGCTGTCTTTGTCGATTTCGTATTTGATCGGCGCGTGGTTGGCCGGGATCTCGATCGCGACGTAGATGTCGTTCGGCAGGTCTTTGCCAGCCGGAATCTTGCTGTAGCTCATTGGGCGTTGCCCCCGTAGTTGACCAAAAACACTTGGCCGGATTGACCAAAAAGTGGCGGCGATTATAGGCATATTCCTACGTCGACGCCACGTACCAGAAGTCGTGCAGCGCTTACTCGTGCGCCTGATAGACCGGGTCTGTGGCCTGAAGTTGCCGCAGCCTGCCCAACGGATCCTGCCGGTAGAAAAGCTGCAGTTGCAAGTAGACCTGTGGATAAGCCGCGTGCAGCAGATCCGGAGCGCTGAAGAAGTATTCGCTGGTGACCGCAAAGAACTCCGCCGGGTTTTCCGCGGCGTACGGGTCGATGGCGGTTTCGGCATCGGGATTGCGGTCGAGCTGGCGGTTGAGGTCATCGTAGGCGTGTTGCATGACCTCGGCCCAGTCGCTGACGCGCATGTCGGCGTGCAGCGGCGGCAGGCCGTTGGCGTCGCCGTTGAGCATGTCGAGCTTGTGCGCCAGTTCGTGGATCACCAGGTTGTAGCCTTCCCAGCCACCACTGGCCATCACCCCCGGCCAGGCGAGGATGATCGGCCCCTGTTGCCAGGCTTCGCCGCTGTGCTCGCCGTCCCACTCGTGCTCGACGCCGCTGGCATCGCGATGCCGTTGCGGGCTGAGGAAGTCGTCGGGGTAGAGGACGATTTCGTGGAAGCCCTGATACCAGTTCAAATCGCCCAGATTGAGCAACGGCAACTGGGCCTGGGCGGCGAGCAGCAGGCGTTGTTCCTGATGCAGTTCGACACCGGGCAGGGCGGTCAGGTGTTTTTCTTCGAGAAACAGCACGCTGGCTTCACGCAACCATTGGTCTTCGGCGGCGCTGATGCCGTCGAGAAAGCTCAGGTGATGGCGCACCCGTTGCCACAGGTCGTCGGCAATCGGGTGCCTGGCCAGAATGCGCCGGCGACGCCAGGCGCTCAGTGACCACATCGGATCAGTGGGTTTCGGCTTTCGCGCCGCCGAAACGGCTGCGCACCACGCCGATGATCATCGGCACCAGCGACAGCAGGATGATGCCAACCACCAGCAACGACAGGTTCTTCTTGATGAACGGCACGTTGCCGAAGAAGTAACCCAGGGTCACCAGGCCGCCGACCCAGAGGATGGTGCCGAACACGCTGAACGCGAAGAAACGCGGGTAGGGCATTTTCCCGACGCCGGCGACGAACGGGGCAAATGTACGGATGATCGGCAGGAAGCGCGCCAGGGTCACGGTTTTGCCGCCGTGCTTGTCGTAGAAATCGTGGGTTTTTTGCAGGTAGTCGCGACGGAAGATTTTCGAGTTCGGGTTGCTGAAGAGTTTTTCGCCCGCCGTTCGGCCGATCACATAGTTGGTGCTGTCGCCGAGGATCGCCGCGAGCATCAGCAGCCCGCCCAACAGCACCGGATCCATGCCACCGCCCGCCGCCACGGCACCGGCGATGAACAACAGCGAATCACCCGGCAGGAACGGCATCACCACCAGACCGGTTTCACAGAAGATGACAGCGAACAGAATCGCGTAGATCCACGGCCCGTAGTTGGTGACCAGCAAATCGAGGTACACATCGAGATGCAGGATAAGGTCGAGCGGGTTGAAATCCATGGGGGCACCTGTGGTGACGGCCCGACTCGGCAGGCCTGTGCGGATGATTCGGGTGTAAGCCTACAGCGAGGTGTAGTTTTTCTTACAAGCCGGAAAGCTCGGGATTATACGGTCTGAGAGGTGAAAAGCGCGTTGGTTTTGTAGCGAGGGATGTCGGGGTGTGAACAAATGTCAGGCAGGCATTGATGGTGGCGGCAAGGTTGGTGTGGCGAGGGAGCTTGCTCCCGCTGGAGGGCGAAGCACTCCCAAGCCTTGATTTGCCTGACCTGTTGAGATGACTGAGGTGGGGCCGCTTCGCAGCCCGGCGGGAGCAAGCTCCCTCGCCACAACAGGCCCTTGATGAGTGCTAGAGCTCGTCGCTGATCGGCAGCACGTAGTTCTTGAACTCGGTGTCTTCCTTGAAGCCAATGGATTCGTAGGTTTTCTGCGCCACCTCGTTGTTGCTGCTGGTGGAAACGCGCATGCGCACAGCCTGGGTTTCCTTGGCCATTTTCTTCGCGGTGCGGATCAGGTTGTCGGCCACCAGTTGGCGGCGGGCGTCTTCGGCGACATAGATGTCGTTGAGGATCCACACGCGCTTGAGCGACAGCGAGGAAAAGCTTGGATACAGCTGGCAGAAACCCATGAGCTTCTCGTCGTCATCATCGGCCAGGGCCAGATAAATCACCGACTCCTTGCGACGCAGACGTTTTTCGAGAAACGCGCGGGAGGAATCCGGGTAGGGCAGGGAACCGTAGAACTCGCGATATTTGACGAACAACGGGGTCAGCAAATCCAGGTGTTCGAGGGTCGCTTGAATAATCCGCATGATAGGTCTCGTCTTCAAGTGGCTGTCTTCAACTGCTCTGACGGCGATGGGAAACCCTGCGGCCGTGCATCGATCCTGCCTGAAAGCAGCGCAGAAACGCAATGCGGAAACGGTTCAGGTTGTGGGCGGATCGAGTAGGAAGTTTCCCTTCATGTCCGCACCGGCGTCCGACTCCAGCGTCTGCACCTGTGCTTCGTCCTTCAGATTGACCCCCGACAGCTGCCGCCGGCAGGCCTCGCGCATCAGATACAGCAGGCGATGCGCCGCCATGCCGTAGCTCAAGCCCTCAAGCCGCACGTTGGAGATGCAATTGCGGTAGGCATCGGTCAGCCCGACTTTTGGATTGTAGGTGAAATATAAACCGAGGCTGTCGGGCGAGCTGAGGCCCGGACGCTCTCCGATCAGCATCACGACCATTTTTGCACCCAGCAACTGACCGATCTCGTCACCGATGGCGACGCGGCCCTGTTCCACCAGCACTACCGGGGCAAGCGACCAGCCGTCGGCGCTCATCTGCTCCTCCAGGCGGGTCAGAAACGGCAGGGTATGCCGATGCACCGCCAGTGCCGACAGGCCGTCCGCCACCACAATCGCCAGATCGACCCCGCCGGGGTTGGCCTGCGCGTAATCCCGCAGGCTCTGCGCCGAGGTGTCGCTGAGCTTGCGCCCCAGATCCGGGCGTTGCAGGTAGCTGTTGCGATCAGTCGCGGCGCTTTGAAGCAACAAGGTCTCGCGCCCGCGCTCGCTCAGTTGCGCGCTGAGCCCGGCATGATCGAACGGCAGATGCACCGCATCCCGTGCCTGAGCGTGGGCGAACTGGAAATCCAGCTGGGCGCTGGTCGGCAGGCTGGTGCCGGTGCGGCCGAGGGCGATGCGCGCCGGGGTCAGGCGGCGCAGTTCCAGCCATGGGTTTTGCGGGTCGACAGGCGGTTTTTCCATAACACTCATCCCAGTTGCGCCAGCGCCTGGCGGAAGGCCGGCGGCAGGTTGTTGCCAAAGCGAACCTTGCCGTCCGCCTGGGTGAAGATGCCCATGTTCGCCAGCCATTGCTCGAACTCCGGCGCCGGCTTCAGGCCCAGGGTCTGGCGCGCGTAGAGCGCGTCGTGAAACGAGGTGGTCTGGTAGTTGAGCATGATGTCGTCGGAGCCGGGGATGCCCATGATGAAGTTGATCCCGGCCACACCGAGCAGGGTCAGCAGGGTGTCCATGTCGTCCTGATCGGCTTCGGCATGGTTGGTGTAGCAGATGTCGCAGCCCATCGGCACGCCGAGCAACTTGCCGCAGAAATGGTCCTCGAGGCCAGCGCGGATGATCTGTTTGCCGTTATAGAGGTATTCCGGGCCGATGAAGCCGACCACGGTATTCACCAGAAACGGCTTGAAGTGCCGCGCCACGGCATAGGCCCGGGTTTCGCAGGTCTGCTGGTCGACACCGTGGTGGGCGTTGGCCGACAGCGCGCTGCCCTGACCGGTTTCGAAATACATCAGGTTCTGCCCGAGGGTGCCGCGCTTCAGGCTCAGCCCCGCGTCATAGCCTTCCTGCAATACATTGAGGTTGATGCCGAAACTGGCGTTGGCCGCTTCGGTGCCGGCAATCGACTGGAACACCAGATCCAGCGGCACCCCCCGGTTGATCGCCTCGATCGAGGTGGTGACGTGGGTCAGCACGCAAGCCTGGGTCGGGATGTCATAGCGCTGAATGATCGCGTCGAGCATCTCCAGCATCGCGCAGATCGAGGCGATGCTGTCGGTGGCCGGGTTGATCCCGATCATCGCGTCGCCATTGCCGTACAGCAGACCGTCGAGAATGCTCGCGGCGATGCCGGACGGCTCGTCGGTCGGATGGTTCGGTTGCAGCCGGGTCGACAAGCGCCCGCGCAGGCCGAGGGTGCCGCGAAATTTTGTGACCACGCGGATCTTCTGCGCCACCAGCACCAGATCCTGCACGCGCATGATCTTCGACACGGCGGCGACCATTTCCGGGGTCAGGCCGGGGGCGAGGGCGCGCAGGCTGGTTTCGTCCGCCGCATCGCTGAGCAGCCAGTCGCGGAAACCACCGACGGTGAGGTGGCTGACCACGGCGAAGGCTTGTTTGTCGTGGGTGTCGATGATCAGTCGGGTGACTTCATCGGCTTCGTAGGGAATCAGCGCTTCCTGCAGAAAATGCGTGAGCGGGATGTCGGCCAGCGCCATTTGTGCAGCCACGCGTTCGCCGTCATTGAGCGCGGCAACGCCGGCCAGAAAGTCACCGGAGCGCGCCGGGCTGGCCTTGGCCATGACGTCCTTGAGGCTGTCGAAGCGGTAGGTCTGGGCGCCGACGGAATGGGCAAATGCGGCCATGGGGCGGTGTCCTCCTGATTCTGTGGGTAACTCGGTCTCCCTGTGGGAGCGGGCTTGCTCGCGAAGGCGTCGTGTCAGACGACATCGTTGTTGGATGACACGACGCCTTCGCGAGCAAGCCCGCTCCCACAGGGGACCTTCATGCACTTCTATATAGCGGGCACCGGGCGACAGGCCCGGTGCCGGTGCAACTAGATACCTTCGAGCATAGCGTCTGCCGGGGCTTCGGCGCGTTGCTTGGCGGTGAGCTGGAAGTACAGATAACCAGCGGCCATGAAGCCAAGGAACACACAGCCGATCAGCGTGTTGAACCACGCCATCGCCACCAGGCACACCACCGCCAGAAACAGCGCAATTGCTGGCACCACCGGATAGCCCGGGGCGCGGAAGGTGCGTTCCAGGTTCGGTTCGGTTTTGCGCAGTTTGAACAGGCTGAGCATGCTGATGATGTACATCACGATCGCGCCGAACACCGACATGGTGATCATCGCTGCAGTCAGGGTCATGCCTTGCAGATTGACCAGTCCATCGCTGTAGATCGCCGCGATGCCGATCACGCCACCGGCCAGAATCGCCCGGTGCGGGGTCTGGAAGCGCGACAGTTTGGCCAGGCTTTTCGGTAGATAACCGGCGCGGGCCAGGGCGAAGAACTGTCGTGAGTAACCGAGGATGATCCCGTGGAAACTCGCCACCAGGCCGAACAGGCCGATCCACACCAGCATGTGCATCCACGATGAGTTATTGCCGACCACCGCTTTCATTGCCTGTGGCAGCGGATCATTGATGTTCGACAGTTGACGCCAGTCGCCGACGCCGCCGGCCATCACCATCACGCCGATGGCAAGGAACACCAGGGTCAGAATGCCGCTGACATAAGCCTTGGGAATCGTGCGTTTCGGGTCCTTGGCTTCTTCGGCGGCCATGGCCGCGCCTTCGATGGCAAGGAAAAACCAGATCGCAAACGGGATCGCGGCAAAGATTCCGGGGATCGAGCCCAGGGTGAACTCGTTGGCACCCGACCAGCCGTTGAGCACGAAGTTGCTGAAGCTGAAGCCCGGCGCGACCACGCCCATGAACACCAGTAATTCGGCGACCGCCAGCACGGTGACCACCAGCTCAAAAGTCGCGGCGATGCTGACGCCGAGGATGTTCAGGGTCATGAACACGAAATACGCGCCGACCGCTGCCACCTTCGGATCAAGCTCCGGGTACTGCACGTTGAGGTAGGCGCCGATGGCCATGGCGATCGCCGGTGGGGCGAAGACGAATTCGATCAGCGTGGCGATGCCGGCGATCAGTCCGCCTTTTTCGCCGAACGCCCGGCGGCTATAGGCAAACGGCCCGCCCGCGTGGGGGATCGCGGTGGTCAGTTCGGTGAAGCTGAAGATGAAGCAGGTGTACATGGTCGCGACCATCAGCGCCGTGACCAGAAATCCGAGGGTGCCCGCGGTGCCCCAGCCGTAACTCCAGCCGAAGTATTCGCCGGAAATCACCAGGCCGACGGCAATACCCCACAAATGCAGGGTGCCGAGTGTGGGTTTGAGCTGTGTGGTGGAAGTCATAAGTCCTCTCTGTTTTTTATTGTTCGATCTGTTGGACTTTCGGGTGCAGCGGTTGAGGTGGATGGATGCTGTTCACGCAGCGGCAGTTTTTGTGCAAAACCTGAATGACGGGTACGCAAGGGCCGTGCCAGAGCGGCCAGGCCTTGTGTCGTGTCATTTAGGACGCCATCGCTGGCAAGCCAGCTCCCACAGGTTTATGTGGTGAACCCATTATTGAGATCGAATTCAGATCCCTGTGGGAGCGAGCTTGCTCGCGAAGGCGGTTGAACAGGCGACACAGAAATATCTGTATCGCCCCGGGTTTTAGAAGAAACCCAACGGATTGATGTCGTAGCTCACCAGCAGGTTTTTGGTCTGCTGATAGTGATCGAGCATCATCTTGTGGGTTTCACGGCCGACGCCGGACTTCTTGTACCCGCCGAACGCGGCGTGCGCCGGGTACAGGTGGTAGCAGTTGGTCCACACACGACCGGCCTTGATCGCGCGGCCCATGCGGTAGGCGCGGTTGATGTCGCGGGTCCACAGGCCGGCACCGAGGCCGAACTCGGTGTCGTTGGCGATCGCCAGGGCTTCGGCTTCGTCCTTGAAGGTGGTGATGCTCACCACCGGGCCGAAGATTTCTTCCTGGAACACGCGCATTTTGTTGGTGCCCTTGAGCAGGGTTGGCTGGATGTAATAGCCGGTCGCCAGATTGCCCTCGAGTTTTTCCACCTTGCCGCCGGTCAGCAGCTCGGCGCCTTCACCCTTGGCGATTTCCAGGTACGAAAGAATCTTGTCGAATTGCTGCTCGGACGCCTGCGCGCCAACCATGGTGTCGGTGTCCAGCGGATCGCCACGTTTGATTTGCAGGACTTTCTTCATCACCACTTGCATGAATTCGTCGTAGATCGACTCCTGCACCAGCGCGCGGGACGGGCAGGTGCAGACTTCGCCCTGGTTGAAGAACGCCAGCACCAGGCCTTCGGCAGCTTTTTCGATGAAGGTCGGTTCGGCCTGCATGATGTCTTCGAAGAAGATGTTCGGCGACTTGCCGCCCAGTTCCACGGTCGATGGAATGATGTTCTCGGCGGCGCATTTCATGATGTGCGAGCCGACCGGGGTCGAGCCGGTGAAGGCGATCTTGGCGATGCGTTTGCTGGTGGCCAGGGCTTCGCCGGCTTCTTTGCCGAAACCTTGCACCACGTTGAGCACGCCCGGTGGCAGCAGATCACCGATCAGCTCCATCAGCACGCAGATGCCCAGCGGGGTTTGCTCGGCAGGCTTGAGTACCACGCAGTTGCCGGCGGCGAGTGCCGGGGCGAGTTTCCACGCGGCCATCAGCAGCGGGAAGTTCCACGGGATGATCTGGCCGACCACGCCCAGCGGTTCATGGATGTGATAGGCCACGGTGTTGCCGTCGATTTCGGCAGCGCTGCCTTCCTGGGCGCGTAGGCAACCGGCGAAGTAGCGGAAATGGTCGGCTGCCAGCGGGATGTCGGCGTTGAGGGTTTCGCGGATGGCTTTGCCGTTGTCCCAGGTTTCGGTGATCGCCAGCAGTTCGAGGTTCTGTTCGATGCGGTCGGCGATTTTCAGCAGGATCAGCGAGCGCGCCTGCACGGAGGTCGCGCCCCACGCATCGGCAGCGGCGTGGGCGGCGTCCAGTGCCTTGTCGATGTCTTCGGCAGTGGAGCGAGGAAATTCGGCAATCGGTTGGCCATTCACTGGCGAGGTGTTGGTGAAGTACTGACCTTTGACAGGCGCGACGAACTCGCCGCCGATGTAGTTACCGTACTTGCTCTTGAACGAGACTTTGGCGCCTTCAGTACCGGGGTGAGCGTAACGCATGATTTGTTCTCCTTGGCTTTGTACTTATTAGAGAAACGCGCAAGTGCGCTTGCTATAAGCGTAGAGCAAAGGTCGGGCCACTGCCGTGCAGGGCAGGCAAATCAAGGCTTTGCGTATTTTTTGTCGGACGGGCGGGCGGCGCCTGTGATGGTTTCGGTACAGAGGGGGTGACAGTTTGTACCGCTTTTGGCACAGCCAGTGACCGGCTGGTCTTGCCAGCATTGCAATGCGCCGATGGCTGGAGGATGCTGACTGCCAATCGCCCAGATGCACCCCTTGTGGCGAGGGGATTTAGCGAAACGTCGCACCGCCCCGATCGGCTGCGCAGCAGTCGTAAATCCGGTGTACGCGGTGAATCTAAGAAGCCACGTTGGTTTGATTGGGGCTGCTTCGCAACCCATCGGGGATAAATCCCCTCACCACAAGGTATGTGCCAGCCAATAAAGAGGCGGCACTGATCTCGGGGAGAATAATAAGAAATGCACGATAACCATTTGAGTCGCCATGCCCAGCAGGTTCTCACCGTCAGTCAGGGCAAGCCGCACCTGCACGGGCCCGGTGCCGATCCGTCGATTGCCCGCTCGTGGCTGCGCTGTCTTGAGGACTATCACCTCGACCCGGCCCTGACCATGGCGCCCACCGTGCTCGAACACGGGCGCGTGCTTGAAAGCCGCGAACGCCTGCAACAGGTGTTGCAGATCGCCGGCAATGAAATGAGCAGCCTGCATCAACAACTGTCGGGCGCCGGTCATGCGGTGCTGTTGACCGACGCGCGCGGGGTGATCCTCAACTGCGTCACCGCACCTGCCGAGCGCAAAATATTCGAACGTGCCGGCCTCTGGCTCGGCGCCGACTGGAGCGAAGCCTGCGAAGGCACCAACGGCATCGGCACCTGCCTGGTCGAGCGCCAGGCACTGACCATCCATCAGGACGAACACTTTCGCGGCCGCCACACCGGCCTGACCTGCTCGGCGAGCCCGGTGTTCGACCCGCACGGCGAACTGCTGGCGGTGCTCGACGTGTCCTCGGCGCGCCACGACGTTTCGCGGCAGAGCCAGTTCCACACCATGGCGCTGGTCAATCTGTCGGCGAAGATGATCGAGAGCTGCTATTTCCTGCGCTGCTTCGATAACCAGTGGCTGCTGCGTTTTCACTTGCAGGCCGAATCCGTCGGCTTGTTCAGCGAAGGGCTGCTGGCGTTTGACGGGGAAGGGCGGATCAGCGCGGTCAACCAGAGCGCGCTGAACCTGCTCGGGCATATTCGCGGTGGTTTGCTCGGCAAACCGGTGGAAGCATTTTTCGATTGTTCGCTGGACGAGTTGCTCGGTCGGGCCAGCGCCAATGCCAGCGCCAGTTGGCCGCTGCGCACCCGCGACGGACGGCATCTGTTTGCCTTGCTGCGTGGCGAATCGCGCAAGCCGGCGCCGATCCTGCCGGCTCCGGTCGTGGCCAAGCCGCAAGCGCTGGCGGGCATTTGCCTCGGCGACGCGGCGCTGCAAGCGGATTTCCGCAAGGCGCTGCGGGTGTTCGAACGCGACGTGCCGCTGCTGATCAACGGTGAAACCGGCTCCGGCAAGGAAGCATTCGCCAAGGCTGTGCATCACGCCAGCCAGCGCGCCAACAAAGCCTTCGTCGCCCTCAACTGCGCGGCGATCCCGGAAAGCCTGATCGAGAGCGAGCTGTTCGGTTATCGCGGCGGCAGTTTCACCGGCGCGCGCAAGGACGGCATGCGCGGCAAGCTGCAGCAGGCCGATGGCGGCACGCTGTTTCTCGATGAGATCGGTGACATGCCGTTGGCGCTGCAAACCCGGTTGTTGCGAGTGCTGGAAGACCGGCAGGTGGTGCCGATTGGCGGCGAGCCGGAGGCGGTCAACGTGCGGATCATCAGCGCCACGCACCGTAATCTGCTGGAGCGGGTCGAAGGCGGCAGCTTCCGCGAAGATCTGTATTACCGGCTCAATGGCCTGGAGGTCGCGTTGCCGGCGTTGCGTGAGCGCAGCGACAAGTCGCAGTTGCTGGATTTCCTGCTGGCCGAGGAGGCCGGCGGCGAGACAATCGTGATCGACGAACCGGCGCGCCAGGCGTTGCTGGCCTTCACCTGGCCGGGCAACGTTCGGCAGTTGCGCAATGTCTTGCGCACATTGGCGGCATTGTGTGACGAAGGGCGAATCGGGCTGGAGGATTTGCCGGCGATGATTCGGCAGGGGCGGCCAACGCTGGAGCTGAAGTCGGTTGAGTCCGAGCATCCGCTGGAAGACGCTGAACGTCTGGCGTTGCTCGATGTGCTGGAGCAAACGCGCTGGCATATGACCCAGACCGCGCAGCAGCTCGGGGTCAGCCGCAATACCCTCTATAGAAAGCTTCGTAAGCACGCGATCTCCCGTTAAACCGCGTCGCGCCATTCGCGAGCAAGCCCGCTCCCACAGGATCAGCGCCAACCTTGTGGGAGCGGGCTTGCTCGCGAAGGCGTCGGCGCAGGCGAAACACCAGGTGCGATTTTCCCCACCCTACGCTAACCTGCGGCCATGTTTTACGAGGTCGACTATGCACATTCATATTCTGGGTATCTGCGGGACTTTCATGGGCTCGATGGCGGTTCTGGCCAAAGAGCTGGGCCATCACGTGACCGGCTCCGACGCCAACGTCTATCCGCCGATGAGCACGCAGCTTGAGGCCCAGGGCATTCAGTTGACCCAGGGCTACGACCCGGCCCAGCTCGATCCGGCGCCGGATCTGGTGGTGATCGGCAACGCCATGTCCCGCGGCAACCCGGCGGTGGAATATGTGCTGAACAAAGGCCTGCCGTACGTCTCCGGCCCGCAGTGGCTGGCCGATCACGTGCTGCAAGGGCGCTGGGTGCTGGCAGTCGCCGGTACGCACGGCAAGACCACCACCAGCAGCATGCTCGCCTGGGTGCTGGAACATGCCGGGATGAGCCCGGGGTTCCTGATCGGCGGCGTGCCGCAGAACTTCTCGGTGTCCGCACGTCTGGGCGGCACGCCGTTCTTCGTGATCGAGGCCGACGAGTACGACAGCGCGTTTTTCGACAAGCGTTCGAAGTTCGTCCACTACCGCCCGCGCACCGCGATCCTCAACAACCTTGAGTTCGATCACGCCGACATCTTCCCCGATCTGCCGGCGATCGAGCGGCAGTTCCACCACTTGGTGCGGACTATTCCGAGCGAAGGTCTGGTGATCCACCCGACCACCGAACCGGCCTTGCAGCGCGTGATCGAAATGGGCTGCTGGACCCCGGTGCAGACCACCGGCGTCGGCGGTCAGTGGCAGGTCAAGTTGCTCAAAGACGATGGCTCGGCGTTCGAAGTAATGTTCGAAGGCGTGTCCCAGGGCACGGTCGAATGGGAGTTGACCGGTCAGCACAACGTCGCCAACGCCTTGGCTGCGCTGGCTGCGGCGCGGCATGTCGGTGTGGTGCCGTCGATGGGCATCGCCGGCTTGAGCGCATTCAAGAACGTCAAACGCCGGATGGAGAAAGTTGCGGAAGTACGCGGCATCACCATCTACGACGACTTCGCCCACCACCCAACGGCGATCGCCACCACCCTCGATGGCTTGCGCAAGCGCATCGGCGACGCACCGCTGATCGCGATCATCGAGCCGCGCTCCAACTCGATGAAGCTCGGCGCGCACCGTGACGGTCTGCCGGACAGCGTAGTCGATGCCGATCAGGTGATCTGGTACGCCCCGGCCAACCTCGGTTGGGATCTGGGCGCCACTGCCGCACTGTGCAGCGTGCCGTCGATTGTCAGCGACTCGCTGGAAGGCATCATCGAACGCGTGAAGAGCCAGGCCCAGCCCGGCACCCACGTGGTGATCATGAGCAACGGCGGCTTCGGCGGTCTGCACGGCAAGCTCGCCGAGGCGCTGCAATGAACACTTTTTCCCAGAGCGGCGGTCCGGAACGCATCACGCTGGCGATGACCGGCGCGTCCGGCGCGCAGTACGGATTGCGCCTGCTCGATTGTCTGGTGCGCGAAGATCGTGAAGTGCACTTCCTGATCTCCAAGGCTGCGCAACTGGTGATGGCCACCGAGACCGATGTCACGCTGCCGCCCAAGCCGCAGATGATGCAGGCGTTCCTTACCGAATACACCGGGGCCGCCGCCGGGCAGATTCGCGTGTACGGCAAGGAAGACTGGATGTCGCCGGTGGCCTCGGGCTCCGGCGCACCAGCGGCGATGGTGGTGGTGCCGTGTTCCACGGGTACCTTGTCGGCGATTGCCACGGGCGCGTGCAACAACCTGATCGAGCGCGCGGCGGACGTCACCTTGAAGGAGCGGCGCCAGTTGATTCTGGTGCCGCGCGAGGCACCGTATTCGAGCATTCATCTGGAGCACATGCTCAAGTTGTCGAACATGGGCGTGACCATCCTGCCGGCCTCGCCGGGCTTCTATCACCAGCCGCAGACCATCGACGACCTGATCGATTTCGTCGTGGCGCGGATTCTCAATCTGCTGGGCATTCCACAGGACATGCTGCCGCGTTGGGGCGAGCATCATCTGAGCAGCGATGAATAAGCTGTTGATGATTGCGCTGGCGCTGCAACTGGCCGGCTGCGCCACCGCGCGCACGCTGGATGCGGCCAAGCCGGGGGCGCCGGTGGTGTATTCCGGGACACGCCTGGATTTGTACGCGATGAATGGCGGGTGCTGCGCGATGGATCGCTTCGGGGCTGAAGCGCCGAGTTATCCGGGAGTGGACCTGCCGGCGAGTGCGTTGCTCGATACGCTGTTGTTGCCGTTGTCGTTGCTGACCGTGATTGGCGTGGGGTTTCAGGCGACTGGCGGATTGTAGGGGAGTGTGGCGAGGGGATTTATCCCCGATGGGGTGCGCAGCGCCCCCAAAATCTGAAAAACGACGACTGCTGCGCAGCCGATCGGGGATAAATCCCCTCGCCACAAAGTACGGTGTTTACTTGCCGAGCTTTCGCAGCTCATCCGACTCGACGATCCGCACCCCATCCTGTTCTTCCAGCGCCAGGCGCCACATCGCCCGGGCCAGTTGGCAGGCTTCGATGCCGCGATATTTGCCGGGAATCAGTTTGGAGAACGGCGCCGCCAGTTGTTCGCCCAAGCGCGGCTCGGTGCGATCTCCCAGCAATAGCGATGGTCGGCAGATGGTCAGCTGCGGCCAGTCCTGTGCGCGCAATGCCTGCTCCATCTCGCCTTTGACACGGTTGTAGAAAATCGACGATTTCGGATCGGCGCCCAGCGCACTGATCACGATCAAGTGCCGCGCGCCCATCTCTCGTGCGCGTTTGGCGAAGGCCACGACCATGTCCAGATCCACCGCGCGGAAAGCGGCTTCGGAACCGGCCTTTTTGATCGTGGTGCCGAGGCAGCAATAGGCGATATCGACGCGACCACTGAGTTGCGGCAGAAACGCTTGTGGGTCGCCCACCGGGTTTTCCAGGTGCGGATGCTCCGCCAATGGACGACGGGACGGGGCGAGCACGCGGGTGATCGTCGGCTCGTTGAGCAAACGGTCGAGCAGATGTTCACCGGTCAGTCCGGTGGCTCCGGCAAGCAATACGTGCTGAGGCGTCAAGTACATAGTGTTTCTCCCTTGATACTGTTCAGCTTAGTTGCTGTTTGTTGCTCCGTCGTTCAATGCAGCACTCTGCAACGCTTTTCTGGCCTGCTGTTTACGCAGCAGTTGCCAGTGTGCCAGCACGGTTTTCGGTGCCCAGATCTGTGGCTCCGAGGCTTCGAAGTTATCCGCCAGTTCGCGCTCGGCGACGGTGGCCTTGGCCAGTTTGAAAGCCTGCTCTAGATCGTCGGTCTGGTTCAGGGCCTGAGCGAACAGGGCGTCGCCGAAGTAGGTGAAGTTGGCTTCTTCCGAGCAACCGAACGACACGCGATCGGCACGCGAGGCGGTCATTATCAGTGTGCGCTCATCTTTCAGCGCGGGGATGAAACCGCCGGAATAGCACGATGAAATCACGATCACCTTGTCGCGATTTTTCAGTGGCGCGAGCACGGCGGCGAGTTCGTCGGCGGGCAGATCGGCCAGCTCCATGCGCGGCTGATCGAGCACCAGCTCGTGTTCGGCGGTGCCGTGGCTGGTCAGGTAGATGAACACCAGGTCTTCCGGGCCGCTGCGTTCAGCCAAAGTCTGCGCGGCGCGGCGCAGGTTCTCGCGAGTGGCCATCGGCCGGTCGACGAGGTGGTCGCGGTGGTTGACCAGACGAATCTGGCCGTAGGCACCGAAACGTGTGGTGAGCATGTTGGCGACGTAGTCGGACTCGCGCAGGAACACGCTTTGCTTGCCGTCGCCACCGAGGGTCAGGGTGTACAGCTCGACTGCCGGCGTCGAGGCGGGCACGGCGGCCAGCGCGTTATCGAGTAGGCGGCCCTGGGCCAGAAGGCCGAGTTCGAGGGTGTCGGGCAACAGCTTGCCGTCGGCGTCACGTACGCGCTGGCCGTTGATCCAGGTACCGCTGAGCACGGTGCCGTCAGTCAGCACCAGGGTGCCGCGTCCGGCGTAGCTGTCGCCGTCGAACCCGCCGATGTAGAAGCTGCCGTCAGACAGGTTCAAACGGCCCTGACCGCTGAAGCGCCAGTCGTTGAAGTAGCCGATGTAGTGGCTGCCGTCGGCGCCGATCAATTCGCCCTTGCCGGTCAGCGCGCCTTCCTTGAACTGGCCGAGCCACACGTCGCCGTCGGCGTTCTCGTAGCGGCCCTTGCCGTGCAGCTGGCTGTTCTTGAAGCCGCCGACATAGATGTCGCCATCGGCGCTGTTGAAGGTGCCATTGCCTTCGAGCTGGCCGTTGACGAAATGGCCGCTGAAGGTATTGCCGCTAGAGTCGCCGCGCTGGCCTTCGCCGTTGGGTTTGCCGTGCGCGAACTGGCCCTGATAGGAGCTGCCGTCGTCCATTTCCAGACGGCCCAGCCCGGAATACTGGTCAGCCTTGAACTCGCCACGGTAGGTCATGGCGTTTTCCTTGAGGGTGCCTTCGCCATCGCGGCGGCCCTGCTTGAAACCGCCGGTGTAACTGCTGGCGTTGGTGGTCAGGCTGCCCTGGCCATCGAACAGCCCCTGCTGAAACTGACCGCGATAGACTTCGCCGTTGCTGCCGTGCCACTCGCCCTGGCCATGCCATTGGCCCTTGTCGAACTGCCCGGCGTACCAACTGCCGTTGGGGTAGTCGACCCGGCCCTGGCCTTGCAGCAAGCCGTTGACCAGTTCGCCGCGATAGCGTCCGCCGTCCGGCAGCCGTGCATCCGGGGGCAACAGCGATTCGCCGTCGCCGCACGCGGTGAGCATCAGGGTCAGGGCAAGGGGTGCAAGAGAAGCGAGTGGGCGCATAGCGGGATCCGGGCAATTAGGCGACCGAGTATGCCGCAGCTATGTGACCTTATACAGCCGGGAAAACAGCGCTGATGCGAAACAGCGTGCGCTGTTTCGCATCCCGTGACTCAAACGAAGCAGAGCGACAGCGGTTCTGCGATATAGGCCGGTTTGTCCGAGCCTTCTATCTCAAGCGTCGCGGTGGCCTTGAGCAGCCATTGACCGGGTTTTTTCTCGGTCACTTCGGCCAGATCGACCTTCAGGCGCACTTTTGAATTGACCTTCACCGGCTGGATGAAACGCACGCTGTCCAGACCGTAATTGACCACCATCTTCAGGCCTTGCGGCAGCACGAGGATGTCTTCCATCAGTTTCGGGATCAGCGACAACGACAGGAAACCGTGGGCAATGGTGCTGCCAAAAGGCGTTTGCGCGGCTTTGACCGGATCGACATGGATGAACTGATAATCCCCGGTGGCTTCGGCGAACAGGTTGATGCGCTCCTGATCGATGGTGAGCCATTCGGAACGTCCGAGTTCCTTGCCGACATAATCTTTGAGCTCTGCAACGGGAACATAGGGCATTGAGACTCTCCTTGGGTTCATCGGTTTTATAGTTTTTCAGGTGGGGGATTTGACCGCCCTGCGAACCACTGTAGATCAACATGGCGATTTGCTCCGGTCAACCGACCATGCTTTTGGCGAATGCCGATCCATAGCGCTGCCGTGCTTATAATGCCGAGGACTTGCGGGGGGAGATGTCTGATGTTGTTACGTGGCCTGACCATGCTGGTGCTGTTCCAATTGCTCGGCACGGCACTCAACCATTTGCTGTTGCCGGTGCTGCCGGGGCCGATCATCGGTCTGCTGCTGTTGCTGGTGTTCCTGATCATTCGCGGTGAAGTCGGCGAGCCGCTGAACCTCGCGGCCGGCAGTCTGTTGCGTTATCTGCCGCTGCTGCTGGTGCCGCCGGCGGTGGGCGTGATGGTTTATGCGAGCGACATTGCCGCTGACTTCTGGGCCATTGTCGGCGCGCTGGTGTTGTCGTTGATCCTGTCGATGGCCTTCGCCGGGGTGCTGATGCAACGCCTGGTCAAGCGCCATGCGCCGCACTCGGAGGAGTCGTGATGCTCTTCGATTGGCAAGGCGCCTGGGCTTCGGTGATCCATCATCCGCTGTTCGGCATCGGCATCACCCTCGGTGCCTATCAACTGGTACTGGCGGCGTTCGAGAAAACCCGCTGGATCTTTCTGCAACCGGTGCTGGTCTCGATGCTGGTGGTGATCGGCGTGCTGGTCGGCTGCGGCCTGACCTACGCCGAGTACCGCAAGAGCACCGAAATCCTCAGCATTCTGCTGGGCCCGGCGACGGTGGCGCTGGCGGTGCCGCTGTATCTCAACCTCAAGCGCATCCGCCAATTGTTCTGGCCGATTTTTACTACGCTGGTGATAGGCGGCGTGGTCGCCACGGGCATGGGCGTGTTGCTCGGCTGGTGGTTCGGTGCCGAACACATGATTCTGATGACCATGGCGCCGAAGTCGGTGACCTCGCCGATTGCCATGCTGGTGGCCGAGCAGATCGGTGGTGTGGCGGCGCTGGCGGCGGTGTTCGTGCTGATCACCGGGGTGATCGGCGCGATCTTCGGCCCGGCGCTGCTGACCCAGCTCGGCGTGCACAGCCCCGAGGCGCGCGGCATGGCGCTGGGCATGACCGCGCACGCGGTCGGCACTTCGGTGGCGTTGCAGGAAAGCGATGAGTGCGGCGCCTTCGCGGCGCTGGCGATGAGTCTGATGGGCGTGGCCACGGCGGTGTTCCTGCCGTTGGCGGTGTCGATGGTGGTGTAAGGAAATGTCTATGAGTCTGCCGCTTTTTCCGCTCAACACAGTGCTGTTTCCCGGCTGCAACCTCGACTTGCAGATCTTCGAGGCGCGCTACCTGGACATGATCGGCCGCTGCATGAAGCAGGGCGGCGGTTTCGGCGTGGTGTGCATCCTCGATGGCCACGAAGTCGGCGTTGCGCCAGAGGGCTTTGCCCTGGTCGGCTGCGAGGCGCGGATCACCGATTTTCAGCAACAGGACAACGGTCTGCTCGGGATCCGGGTGCAGGGTGGGCGGCGTTTTCAGGTGTTGCGCACGGAAGTGCAGCGCGATCAGTTGATCCTCGCCGACGTCGAGTGGCTGGACGATGAGCCGGAGCAACCGTTGCAGGACGAAGACGCCGATCTGGTGGCGCTGCTCAAGGCCTTGGCCGAGCACCCGATGGTCGAGGCGTTGAACATGGGCACCGAAGCGCTGGGGCAGCAGTCGCTGGCCAATCAGCTGGCGTATCTGCTGCCGTTCGCCGAAGAAGACAAGATCGACCTGCTGCAACTCGACGATCCGCAGCAGCGACTGGATGCGATCCAGGCGCTGCTCAATGAGCTGCAGGACGAGCTGTTCGCCTGAGTATCAGTAGGCGTAACGCAACATCGTGTCCGGCAGATGCCGCAGAACGAACAGGCTGAACAACGCCAGCAGCGCCGGCAGAACCAGCCACCAGACCTTGAACGGCATGGCGTTGAGCGGCGCCTTGCGCTGGCTCAGCCACAAGCCTGCCGCACATACGCATGCCGCCAGCATTGCGCCGGCCAGAATATCCGTCGGCCAGTGCGCCCCCAGATACACCCGTGACAAAGCAATCGACAGCGCCGGAATACAGCCGAGCAGCAGCCAGGTCAGGCGCATGCGCGGCGGTTGGCCGCGACCGGCGAGGACCGCCAGCACCAGAAACAGCGCGAACGAACCGGAGGCATGACCGCTGGGCATGCTGTAGCTGGTCAGCGGATCGGTCAGCACCTCCGGGCGTACCCGGGCGAAAAACTGTTTGGTGACGGTATTGAGGAGCGCGGTGCACAGCAGCACGCCACCGGCAAAGATTGCCTGGCGCCATTGCCGGCACAGCAGCAACAGACCGGTGAGCAGGGCGCTGAACATCAGCATATTGCGGAATTCACCGATCAGGGTGAACGTCACCGCGATTTCATCGAGCATCGGCTGCCGATGTTCCTGCACCAGGGTCATCACGCCCTGGTCGAGGGCGTGCAGATACGGATAGCCAATAAACAGGCCGATCAGAATCAACAGGCTCATGCTGCTGATCCAGATCGTCGCCCGGCGATGCTGGCGCAAGCTGCTGTTGACGCTCATGCCGACCATCACCGCAATACTGGCGGCAACGATGCCGGCCTGCAGCCAGAAACCTTCCGGCAGCGGCAAGCGGATCGCCGCTCCGGTGGCCCAACCCGGCAGCAGGTAGGCGACGCTCCAGCCGGCAGCGGCCAGCAGGCTGACGGCGGCGAAACGCGGGAAGGGCATGTCGCACATCCCGGCAACCATCGGCAGCATCGGCCGCAACGGGCCGATGAAGCGCCCGACCAGCAGGCTGGCGATGCCGTAACGCTGGAAGTAGGTTTCGGCCCCGGCCATCCATTCCGGATGGTGGCGCAGCCCCGGCAGGCGGCGGATGTTCTGATGGAAATGGCGGCCGAGGAAGTACGAGATCACATCGCCGAGTATCCCGCCGAGAAAGCCCAGCAGCAGGGTTTCACTCAACGACAGTGCGCCGCTGCCGGCGAGTACGGCCACGGCAAACAGCAACACCGTGCCGGGCACGATCAGCCCGGCAATGGCCAGACACTCCACGAATGCGACGATAAACACCGCAGCGGCCAGCCACTGCGGATTGGCGGCGAGCCACCCGGTCACGCTATCGAGCCATGGGCCCATACACACAACTCCATCAAATCTTCAATAAGTCCCGAAGGCTGCACAAAATATCAGCAATCACTCAGTACCCCTGTGGGAGCGGGCTTGCTCGCGAATGCGGTGTGTCATCAACGAGCTCGTATCTGACACGCCCTCTTCGCGAGCAAGCCCGCTCCCACAAGGGCGCATTGGGTTCAAAACCTGTGTCACTTCAGGACAGCAAAAAATAATCGCGACCTTCGACCTGGCCCCGGCGCAGCGGGTTCCGCGTGCACCACTGGGCATACGCGGCGTCGACGAAGCGGTACATCAGGTGTTCGTCGCGGCCATGGGGGATGCCCAGGCGGGTGGTCTGGATAATCTGGGTCGGCGCCGGCCCGGTGTCTTCCACCAGCATCAGCTCATGATCGAAACGCTTGGCGTCCCACATTGGCACCTTCAGCCCAAGCGCCTTGCACAGCAGCGTCTGCCCGGCGCAAAGCTTTTGCGAAGGACGCGGCCGGCCTTGGGCATCGGGATTGTTCAGCAGCATCTGCGCCAGACTCGCCGGCCCGCTGACCTCATCGACCCACGGGTAAGCGGACTTGATCAGCACCGCATTGCCCGGCCCCTGAGCGCTGAAGTTCAGCGAATCGCCACCGCGGGCGTAATACATATAGATGTGCCCGCCATCCAGAAACAAAGCCTTACGTTTTTCCGTATAGCCGAGCGATGCATGACTGCCTTTTTCCGCGCAGTAATAGGCTTCGGTTTCGATGATCCGGGCGCTGAGCCACAGATCGCCGACCCGGTGGCGGATGACTTTGCCGAGCAGATCGCGGGCCAGCACTTGCGCGTCACGGTCGAAAAAAGCGTCCGGGAGGCCCAGTGGCAGGCGCTCGGCGATGGCGCGATCGGTCAGGTTGGACATGGCAAACGGTGTTTATCCAGGCGAAGGAGGTCGTGATGATAACAATCCGCGGCTTAATTACGGCTGAACGTCGGCAAATTGCAGTCCATTTCGACCATCCGCCTGTCACCGCTGTTAGTCCCGGGACGCGACAGCTATAATCTGCCGCTTTCCTCTTTGCCAAGACCCCAGCAGACCATGACTGAGTCCGTTCTTGACTACATGACCCGATTGGGTCGCGCCGCCCGCGAAGCTTCCCGGGTCATCGGCCGTGCCAGCACCGCGCAGAAAAACCGCGCCTTGCAGGCTGCTGCCAATGCGCTGGACGCTGCTCGCGCCGAGCTGGCCGCAGCCAATGAACAGGATCTGGCCGCCGGTCGCGCCAACGGTCTGGAGCCGGCACTGCTGGAGCGCCTGGAACTGACCCCGGCGCGCATCGACGGCATGATCGTCGGACTGCGTCAGGTGGCGGCACTGCCGGATCCGGTCGGTGCGATCCGTGACATGAGCTTTCGTCCGTCCGGGATTCAGGTCGGCAAGATGCGCGTGCCGCTGGGCGTGATCGGGATCATCTACGAATCCCGGCCCAACGTGACCATCGATGCCGCCAGCCTGTGCCTGAAGTCCGGTAACGCGACCATCCTGCGTGGTGGCTCCGAGGCGATTCATTCCAACCGGGCGATTGCCGCGTGCATTCAGCGCGGTCTGGCCGAGGCCGAATTGCCGGCAGCCGTGGTGCAAGTGGTCGAAACCACCGACCGTGCCGCCGTCGGCGCGATGATCAGCATGCCCGAGTATGTCGACGTGATCGTGCCGCGCGGTGGCCGTGGCCTGATCGAACGTATCAGCCGTGATGCCCGGGTGCCGGTGATCAAACACCTGGACGGCATCTGCCACGTATTTGTCAGCGAGCACGCCGATCTGGCCAAAGCCCAGCGCATCGCCTTCAATGCCAAGACTTACCGTTATGGCATCTGCGGCGCGATGGAGACCTTGCTGGTTGATCAAAGTGTTGCGAAGGATTTCCTGCCGTCGATGGCTGCCCAGTTCCGCGAGAAAGGCGTCGAGCTGCGTGGCTGCGAACGCACCCGCGCGATCATCGACGCGGTGGCGGCCAGCGAAGACGACTGGAGCACCGAGTATCTGGCGCCGATCCTGTCGATCCGCGTGGTCGACGGACTGGATCAGGCCATCGAACACATCAACCATTACGGCTCGCATCACACCGACTCGATCGTCAGCGAAAACCTCGCCGACACCCGGCGTTTCGTCGCGGAAGTCGACTCGGCGTCGGTGATGATCAACACCCCGACCTGCTTCGCCGATGGATTCGAATACGGATTGGGTGCCGAGATCGGCATTTCTACTGATAAGCTGCACGCCCGCGGCCCGGTGGGCCTCGAAGGACTGACCTGCGAGAAGTACATCGTGGTCGGTGATGGCCAGTTGCGCGGCCAGGCGACGGTCTGACTTGACCGACCTCGACTTGACAGCGCCGCTGCCTGACGGCGAACTCCGACCCCGGCGCATCGGCGTACTGGGCGGCACGTTCGACCCGGTGCACATCGGCCATTTGCGTGGTGCGCTGGAAGTCGCCGAAGCGCTGCTGCTCGACGAGCTGCGCATGATGCCCAGCGCCCGGCCGCCGCACCGCGATACGCCGCAGGTGTCGGCGCAGGATCGGTTGGCAATGGTCGAGTGCGCGGTGGCCGGAGTGCCGCCGCTGGTGGTGGACGCCCGCGAATTGCAGCGGGACAAACCGTCTTACACCATTGATACCCTGGAGTTGATGCGTGCCGAAATGGCCGCCGAGACCCAGGTTTTTCTGCTTTTGGGCTGGGACGCATTTTGCGGCCTGCCCACTTGGCACCGCTGGGAAGAGTTGCTCCAGCATTGCCACATCCTGGTGCTACAGCGCCCGGACGCCGACAGCGAACCGCCGGATGCCTTGCGCAACCTGCTGGCAGCGCGTTCGGTGAGCGACCCGCTGGCCCTGAAAGGGCCGAGCGGACAGATTGCATTCGTCTGGCAGACACCGCTCGCGGTTTCCGCCACCCAGATCCGTCAACTGCTGGCCAGCGGTAAGTCGGTACGTTTCCTGGTGCCCGACGCGGTCCTGGCCTACATCGATGCGCACGGTCTGTACCGTGCGTCGAACTGAACAAGGCGTGCTTCACTGATACGAATCCACGTATCGCCAAGCCGCCGAATATACGAGCAAAACGAGTTTTATATGACTGACAAAGACGTAAGCAAAGTTAAGCGCAAAGGCACGTTCAAGAGCGCACCGCTGCCGGAAGTCGCCAACACCAACGAGCCGCTCAAGGGCGACGAGCTGGTCAAGGTTGCCGTGGCAGCTCTGGAAGACGTCAAGGCACAAGACATCCAGATCATCGATGTGCGCGACAAGCAGAGCATCACCGACTACATGATCATCGCCACCGGTACGTCCAATCGCCAGATCAACGCGATGCTGGACAAGGTCCGTGAAGAAGTCAAAAAGCAGGGCGCCAAG
The DNA here is from genome assembly GCF_004526365.1 of Pseudomonas sp. S150. Taxonomy (NCBI): domain Bacteria; kingdom Pseudomonadati; phylum Pseudomonadota; class Gammaproteobacteria; order Pseudomonadales; family Pseudomonadaceae; genus Pseudomonas; species Pseudomonas sp. S150. The sequence goes on along the minus strand of NZ_CP038207.1, from coordinate 5,981,221 downwards.
CCGCTGGGCGAAGAAGGCAAGGGCGACAGCGACTGGGTGCTGCTCGACCTCGACCTGGTGATCGTGCACATGATGACTGCCTCGGCGCGTCAGTTCTACGACCTGGAACGCCTGTGGGCCGGTGCCGAGCAAAGCCGTGCGGCAGACGCCAAGCACCACAGCCCGGAAAACACCCACGAGCATTTCACCAAGCTCAACAAAGACCAGCTGTAAGGGATTGCTGTGCGACTGCGACTGATCGCCGTCGGTTCACGCATGCCCAAGTGGGTGGAAGAAGGCTGGCATGAATATGCCAAGCGTCTTCCGTCCGAACTGGCGCTGGAACTGGTGGAAATTCCGCTCAATACCCGTGGCAAGAACGCCGACGTGGCCCGTTTCATCCGCCAGGAAGGCGAAGCCATGCTGGCCAAGGTCGGGCCGAACGAGCGGATCGTCACGCTGGAAGTCCACGGCAAGCCCTGGAGCACCGAGCAACTGGCGGTCGAACTCGACCGTTGGCGGCTGGATTCGCGCACGGTCAATTTCATGGTCGGTGGCCCCGAAGGGCTGGCGCCGGAAGTCTGCGCCCGCGCCGATCAGCGCTGGTCGTTGTCGCCGCTGACCTTGCCGCACCCGCTGGTGCGGATCCTGATCGGCGAACAGCTGTACCGTGCCTGGACCGTGCTGTCCGGTCACCCTTACCACAAGTAGTCCTGCTCTCATGTCTCAGCCGATCCGCATCAAGGACCACGAAAAGGACGCCCGCCTGGTGCGTAGCCGCGTCGTGTTCGGGGCCATTGCGGTCATGCTGTTGATCTGCGTATTGATTGCGCGGCTGTACTACTTGCAGGTGATCCAGTACGAGTACCACTCGACGCTCTCGGAAAACAACCGCGTCCACGTGCAGCCGATTCCGCCGACCCGCGGCTTGATCTTCGACCGCAACGGCGTGGTGGTGGCGGACAACCGCCCGAGCTTCAGCCTGAGCATGACCCGCGAACGTTCCGGCGACTGGCAGCAAGTGCTCGACGTGATCGTCGAAGTGCTGCAGCTGACGCCCGAGGACCGGGTGATCTTCGAGAAACGCATGCGTCAGGGGCGTCGGCCATTCGAGCCGGTGCCGATCCTGTTCGAGTTGACCGAAGAGCAGATCGCCCGGATCGCGGTGAACCAGTTCCGCCTGCCAGGGGTGGAAGTGGTCGCGCAGCTGGTGCGCCACTACCCGCAGGGCGCGCATTTTGCGCACTCGGTGGGTTACATGGGGCGCATCAACGAGAAAGAGCTGAAGACCCTCGACCCGGTCAACTACAGCGGCACCCACCACATCGGCAAGACCGGCATCGAGCGTTTCTACGAGCCGGAACTGCACGGCCAGGTGGGTTACGAGGAAGTCGAAACCAACGCTCGGGGCCGCGTATTGCGCGTGCTCAAGCGTACCGATCCGATTCCCGGCAAGGACATCGTCCTGAGCCTGGACATCAAACTGCAGGAAGCGGCCGAAGCCGCGCTGGGCGGGCGTCGCGGCGCGGTGGTGGCGCTCGATCCGAAGACTGGCGAAGTGCTGGCGATGGTCAGCCAGCCGAGTTTCGACCCGAACCTGTTCGTCACCGGCATCAGCTTCAAGGCCTATGCCGAACTGCGCGATTCCATCGACCGGCCGCTGTTCAACCGCGTGCTGCGCGGCCTGTACCCGCCGGGTTCGACGATCAAGCCGGCGGTGGCGATTGCCGGTCTCGATTCTGGCGTAGTGACAGCGTCGAGCCGGGTGTTCGACCCCGGTTACTACATGCTGCCCAACTACGATCACAAGTACCGCAACTGGAACCGCACCGGTGACGGCTTCGTCGATCTCGACACGGCGATCATGCGTTCCAACGACACCTACTTCTATGACCTGGCGCACAAGCTGGGCATCGATCGGTTGTCGGCCTACATGAACAAGTTCGGCATCGGCCAGAAGGTCTCGCTGGACATGTTCGAAGAATCCCCCGGCCTGATGCCGTCCCGCGAGTGGAAGCGTGCGACGCGCAAGCAGGCGTGGTTCCCGGGTGAAACTCTGATTCTGGGGATTGGCCAGGGTTATATGCAGTCCACACCGTTGCAACTGGCGCAGGCCACGGCGCTGGTCGCCAACAAAGGCATCTGGAACCGGCCGCACCTGGCCAAGACCATTGAGGGCGCCAAACCGGTAGACGAGAACCCGATGCCGGACATCGTCCTGCGCGATCCGTCGGACTGGACCAAGGTCAACCACGGCATGCAGCAGGTGATGCACGGCGCCCGGGGTACTGCGCGCAAGGCAGCAATCGGTGCGCAATACCGCATCGCCGGCAAGTCCGGTACCGCTCAGGTCGTCGCGATCAAACAAGGTGAAAAATACGACCGTTCCAAGGTTCAGGAACGCCACCGCGACCACGCCTTGTTCGTTGGTTTCGCCCCGGCCGACAACCCGAAAATAGTGGTTTCGGTGATGGTCGAGAACGGTGAGTCCGGCTCCGGTGTCGCCGCGCCAGTGGTGCGTCAGGTCATGGATGCCTGGCTTCTGGATCAGGAGGGTCGATTGAAGGCCGAATACGCCGGTCCTATCAGTGCGGAGGCTACGGCCCGTGATGAATAATTTTGATCGCATGCTCTCTAGCGAGGATGTGATGCGTCGCCGGGCGACGCTGCTGCAACGCCTGCATATCGATGGCCCGCTGTTGATCCTGCTGCTGATCCTCGCTGCGGGCAGTCTGTTCGTGCTGTATTCGGCCAGTGGCAAAAGCTGGGATCTGCTGGGCAAACAAGCCACTTCGTTCGGCATCGGCCTGGTGTCGATGATTGTCATCGCCCAGTTCGAACCACGGTTCATGGCGCGTTGGGTACCGCTCGGTTACGTGATCGGCGTGGTGCTGCTGTTGGTGGTGGACATCATGGGCCACAACGCCATGGGCGCGACGCGCTGGATCAACATCCCCGGGGTGATCCGCTTCCAGCCCTCGGAGTTCATGAAGATTCTGATGCCGGCGACGATTGCCTGGTATCTGTCCAAACGCACGCTACCGCCGCAACTCAAGCATGTCGGCATCAGCCTGATGCTGATCGGCGTGCCGTTCATTCTGATCGTGCGCCAGCCTGACCTTGGTACGTCACTGCTGATTCTGGCCGGCGGCGCGTTCGTGCTGTTCATGGGCGGGCTGCGCTGGCGCTGGATCCTCAGCGTGCTGGCCGCCGCCGTACCGGTGGCGATCGCCATGTGGTTCTTCATCATGCACGACTACCAGAAGCAGCGGATCCTGACCTTCCTCGACCCGGAAAGCGATCCGCTCGGCACCGGCTGGAACATCATCCAGTCGAAAGCCGCGATCGGTTCCGGCGGTGTGTTCGGCAAGGGTTGGCTGCTGGGCACCCAGTCGCACCTGGACTTTTTGCCGGAAAGCCACACCGACTTCATCATCGCCGTACTGGGCGAGGAGTTCGGCCTGGTGGGCATCTGCGCGCTGCTGCTGATCTATCTGTTGCTGATCGGTCGCGGCCTGGTGATTACCGCCCAGGCGCAGACGCTGTTTGGCAAATTGCTCGCCGGCGCGCTGACCATGACGTTTTTTGTTTATGTTTTCGTCAACATCGGTATGGTCAGTGGCCTGTTGCCGGTGGTGGGGGTGCCGTTGCCCTTCATTAGCTACGGAGGAACTTCGCTGGTGACACTGCTGTCAGCGTTTGGGGTTTTGATGTCGATTCATACGCATCGCAAGTGGATCGCACAGGTTTGAATAAGGTGAAGAGTTCAATGCAAGTCATGCGCAGCTGGGCGACTCGTTACGCGCCGTGGGTCGGCCTGGTCGGCATCCTTGGCAGCGCGCAGGAAGCGCTGGCCGGCGATTACGAAGGCTCACCGCAGGTGGCCGAATTCGTCGGTGAAATGACCCGCGACTACGGTTTTGCCGGCGAGCAACTGATGGCGGTGTTCCGCGAGGCGCAGCGCAAGCAGGCGATTCTCGACGCCATCTCCAAACCCGCCGAGCGGGTCAAGCAGTGGAAAGAATATCGCCCGATGTTCATCACCGACGCGCGCATCGCCCGTGGTGTGGACTTCTGGCGCCAGCACGAGGCCGTGCTGGCCCGTGCCGAGCAGGAGTACGGTGTACCGGCACAAGTCATCGTGTCGATCATTGGCGTCGAGACCTTTTTCGGACGTAATACCGGCAATTACCGGGTGATTGATGCGTTGTCCACGCTCGGTTTCGACTATCCTCCCCGTGCCGAATTTTTCCGCAAGGAATTGCGTGAGTTCCTGCTGCTGGCCCGTGAAGAACAGGTCGATCCATTGACCCTCAAAGGCTCGTACGCCGGGGCGATGGGCCTGCCGCAATTCATGCCGAGCAGCTTTCGCGCCTATGCGGTGGATTTCGACGGTGACGGTCACATCAATATCTGGACCAATCCGGACGATGCGATCGGCAGCGTGGCCAGTTACTTCAAACGGCATGGCTGGCTCGCCGGGGAACCAGTGGTCAGTCGCGCCGATGTGCGCGGCGAGCAGGTCGATGAAGGCCTGACCACCGGCATCGAGCCGACGAAAACGGTCGGAGAGTTGCGGGCGTTGGGCTGGTCAAGTCATGATGCGCTGCGCGATGATATGCCGGTTACTGCATTTCGCCTCGAAGGCGACAACGGCCCTGAATACTGGATGGGCCTGAAGAATTTCTACGCGATCACGCGTTATAACCGCAGCGTGATGTACGCCATGGCCGTACATCAACTGTCTGAAGAGCTGGTAAAAGCACGGGGCGTCAAGTAATGCGGGCATTGCCTATCAATAAACCCCTGAAGCTGGTGGCATTCGCCGCGTTGGCGGTGCTGGTCGCCAGCTGTTCGACCAGCCGCGCGCCAACCCAGAAGACCTCGTCCACCGCCGTACGTGCGCAGCCGGGGCTGGACATCAACCGCGCGCACAAAGACGGCGCGCCGTGGTGGGATGTCGATGTTTCGCGCATCCCCGACGCCACGCCGACCCTGCACACCGGCCCCTACAAGGCCAACCCGTACACCGTGCTGGGCAAGACCTATTTCCCGTTGCAGGAATCCAAGACCTACGTCGCCTCGGGTACGGCGTCCTGGTACGGCACCAAGTTCCACGGGCAGAACACCGCCAACGGCGAAGTGTATGACCTGTACGGCATGAGTGCCGCTCACAAGACTCTGCCACTGCCAAGTTACGTTCGGGTGACCAACCTGGACAACAACAAGAGCGTGATCCTGCGGGTCAACGATCGCGGGCCGTTCTATTCGGACCGGATCATTGACTTGTCCTACGCGGCCGCGAAGAAGCTCGGTTATGCCGAAATCGGCACCGCGCGGGTCAAGGTCGAGGGCATCGATCCGCAGCAATGGTGGGCCGCCAAGGGCCGTCCGGCGCCGCTGATGCTCAACGAGCCGCAAGTCGCGCAGAATAGCGCCCCGGTGATCACGGCGTCGGCCGGTACCATCGAGCAGTGGACCCCGCCGCCGCAGCAACATGCCTCTGATACTGTCCCTGTACAGATCAGCGCAAAAAAAAACGCTTCTGCACCAGCGTCTGGCCAGTATCTGCAGGTGGGCGCGTTCGCCAACCCGGACGCTGCAGAACTCCTGAGGTCGAAGCTCAGCGGGATGGTGAGCGCTCCGGTGTTCATCAGCTCGATCGTGCGCAATCAGCAGACCCTGCACCGGGTACGCCTGGGGCCGATCGGGTCGCCGGGTGAGATCGCGCAGGTGCAGAACAGCGTGCGCCTGGCCAATCTCGGCTCGCCGAGCGTGGTCACCGAGTAAGAAACGTAGCACTTGATTGACGGTTCACTTGCGGTTTTGGGGGGTGAACCAGGTTGTTGGCTCGTCGAAGAACAAAAGCCCGGCAAGGGTGACTGGAGTGAGCAACTGAACACGCGATGGCCCGTTAGAAGGCTGTCTGAATAGTTTTGCCTTCGGGCAAGTTTCCATTAGCGATTTCGAGAGACGGATGAACATCACCACCTTTGCCAAACGCCTGTGTCTGCTAGTCCCGCTGCTCCTCTCGCCAGCCGCTTTCGCGGCCGAGATGATGCCGTCGCCACCTCAACTGGCTGCAAAAGCCTACGTGCTCATGGACGCCAGCAGCGGCAACGTGCTGGTGGAGAACAACGGTGACCAGCGTCTGCCGCCAGCCAGCCTGACCAAACTGATGACCGCGTACATCGCTACGCTGGAAATCCGTCGCGGCCAGATCGGTGAGAACGACCCGGTGACCGTCAGCGAAAACGCCTGGCGTACCGGCGGTTCGCGGATGTTCATCAAAGTCGGCTCGCAAGTGACCGTCAGCGACCTGCTGCACGGCATCATCATCCAGTCCGGCAACGACGCCAGCGTGGCGCTGTCCGAGCACATCGCCGGCAGCGAAGACGCGTTCGCCGACCTGATGAACAAGACGGTCGCCGATCTGGGCATGACCAACTCGCACTTCATGAACCCGACCGGTCTGCCGAACCCTGAGCACTATTCGTCGGCTCACGACATGGCGATCCTGGCGCGCGCGATCATCCACGAAGACCCGGCTCACTACGCGATCTACTCGCAGAAAGAGTTCTTCTGGAACGGCATCAAGCAGCCTAACCGCAACCTGCTGCTGTGGCGCGACAAAACCGTTGACGGTCTGAAAACCGGTCACACCGACGAAGCCGGCTACTGCATGGTGTCCTCGGCTGTCCGTGATGGCCAGCGTCTGATCGCCGTGGTGTTCGGCACCAACAGCGAAGTGGCCCGTGCTGCTGAAACCCAGAAGCTGCTGACCTACGGTTTCCGTTTCTTCGAAACCCAGACCTTCTACCAGAAGGGCACCGAACTGGCTCAGGCCCCGGTGTGGAAAGGCACCACCAGTCAAGTCAAGGCCGGCCTGGCTGAAGACCTGACCATGACCCTGCCAAAAGGCCAGCTGAAAAAGCTCGCTGCCAGCATGACCATGAACCCGCAACTGACCGCGCCAATCGCCAAGGGCGACGTGATCGGTAAAGTCGAAGTGAAACTGGACGACAAGGTAGTGCACAGCGCTGACCTGATCGCTCTGGACGCTGTCGAGGAGGGTGGTATCTTCCGCCGCATGTGGGATAGCATCCGTCTATTCTTCTACGGCTTGTTCAACTGATTTGTGTTGACCTGCATGGCCCCGCCCCGATCCGGTGCGGGGCCATGTGCGTTACCACGGCTTGCGCTCTAGAGGCCGTTACGCCATGACCGATACCGAAGTAAAGGCGCCAAAGATCGAATTTCCGCAGACTGATTATCCGATTAAGGTGATCAGCGATACGGGCGTCGGCAACAAAGACAAGATCATCGACATCGTCAAGAAACACGCGACCATCAATGATGAGCGCATCGACGAGCGTCAAAGCAGCAACGGCAAGTACACCACCATTCAGCTGCACATCGTCGCGACAGACCAGGATCAGCTGTACAACATCAACAGCGAACTGCGGGCTTCCGGTTTCGTGCACATGGTGTTGTGATGCCAGGCACGCTGGGCTTTCGCGAACTTGGCCAGATGGCTTACGAGCCGGTCTGGCATGCCATGCAACGCTTCACCAACGAACGCGGCAGCGATGCCGCCGACGAAATCTGGTTGGTCGAGCACCCTCCGGTGTTCACCCAAGGCCAGGCCGGCAAGGCCGAACACCTGTTGCTGCCGGGCGATATCCCGGTGGTACAGGTCGATCGCGGCGGGCAGGTGACTTATCATGGCCCGGGCCAATTGGTGGCTTACCTGTTGCTGGATGTGCGCAAGCTGGGCTTTGGCGTACGTGATCTGGTCACGCGCATGGAACACTGCCTGATCGAATTGCTGGACAGCTACGGCGTGACCGCTGTAGCCAAGCCAGATGCTCCCGGCGTCTACGTCGACGGAGCGAAAATCGCTTCTCTGGGTTTGCGGATTCGCCACGGTTGCTCCTTTCATGGCCTGGCCCTGAACGTGGATATGAACCTGGAGCCGTTTCGACGGATTAATCCCTGCGGCTATGCCGGGCTGGCAATGACCCAGCTGAGCGACCACGCAGGATCGATTGAATTTGCCGAGGTAAGTGCCCGGCTGCGCGCGCAGCTCGTCAAACACCTCGACTATGCTGAGCAGACGACCCTGACGGGCGGAATCGACTGATATGACTACTGATGCAGTGCAAACCATGATCCCGACGCTCGACGTGACCGAGCGCCCGGCCCCGCGTCCCAAGGTTGAAGCCGGCGTCAAGCTGCGCGGCGCCGAGAAGGTTGCACGCATCCCGGTAAAGATCATTCCGACCACCGAACTGCCGAAGAAACCCGACTGGATTCGCGTGCGCATCCCGGTTTCGCCGGAAGTCGACCGGATCAAGAGTCTGCTGCGCAAGCACAAGCTGCACAGCGTCTGCGAAGAAGCCTCCTGCCCGAACCTGGGCGAGTGCTTCTCCGGCGGCACCGCGACCTTCATGATCATGGGCGACATCTGCACCCGTCGTTGCCCGTTCTGCGACGTTGGCCACGGTCGTCCGAAACCACTGGACGTCAACGAGCCGGAGAGCCTGGCGATCGCCATTGCCGACCTCAAGCTCAAGTACGTGGTGATCACCTCGGTTGACCGCGACGACCTGCGTGACGGCGGTGCCCAGCACTTTGCTGATTGCATCCGCGAGATCCGCAAGCTGTCGCCGAACGTGCAGCTGGAAACCCTGGTCCCGGACTACCGTGGCCGCATGGACATCGCCTTGGAAATCACCGCTGCCGAGCCGCCGGATGTGTTCAACCACAACCTGGAAACCGTGCCGCGCCTGTACAAGGCTGCGCGTCCGGGTTCGGATTACCAGTGGTCGCTGACCCTGCTGCAACGCTTCAAGCAGATGATGCCGCACATCCCGACCAAATCCGGCCTGATGCTGGGTCTGGGCGAGACCGACGAAGAAGTCATCGAAGTCATGAAGCGCATGCGCGAACACGACATTGACATGCTGACCCTCGGCCAGTACCTGCAACCGTCGCGCAGCCACTTGCCGGTGCAGCGTTTCGTGCACCCGGACACCTTCGCCTGGTTCGCCGAGGAAGGTTACAAGATGGGCTTCAAGAACGTTGCTTCCGGCCCGCTGGTACGTTCCTCGTATCACGCCGACGAGCAGGCGAAACTGGTCAAGGCTGAACTGCTCGGTTCCTGATCCGGCGCTGATAGCCTCGAAAAATACCCGCTTCGGCGGGTATTTTTGTTTGGGCCTGCCACGCACTCTTTTGTTTGTCTCTGTACCTGACTACTGTGTGTTCATGAATTCACAGGGAGACCCATGGATGACCGTTCGACCGACTCACACCCTTTTTCCGCATAAGCCTGTGCCGGCGCTGCCGTCCGAAGGACTGATCGGTGTGATTGCCCCCGCCGGCCCCGGTGCACTGGACACTGACAAGGCTGTGCAGTGGATGCGTGCCCGCGGCTATGCACTGAAGGTGTTCCCCGGTGTCTACGAGAAGGACGGCTATCTGGCCGGCAGCGATGACGTGCGCCTCAACGACCTGCACGCCGCTTTCGTCGACCCTGAAGTCGACGCGATCATTTGCCTGCGCGGTGGTTACGGCACGCCGCGCCTGCTGGACCGGATCGATTACGACTTGCTGAGTCGTCACGCCAAGCCGTTTGTCGGCTACAGCGACATCACCGCACTGCATCTGGCGATCAGTCGCTACGCAGGGTTCGTGACCTTCCATGGCCCGCTGCTCAATGCCGACCTGCTGGGCGACAAGGAGCCACCTACCGTCACCCCATTCTTCGCCATGTTGCGCGGTCAGTTGAAGGCGGGGAGTGTGTTGAGCCATCCGGTGGCTTATCCATTGACCACGGTCGAACCTGGCATCGCTCACGGGCGTTTGCTTGGCGGCAATCTGGCGATGATTGCCTCGACGCTGGGCACACCTTATGAGATTGACGTCGAGGGCGTGATTCTGCTGATCGAAGACGTCAACGAGCCGCTATATCGGATTGACCGTTTGCTCACGCAGATGCGCCTGGCTGGCAAGCTGGCCAGATTGCGCGGTGTGCTGGTGGGGGATGTCGCCGGGGTGGATGTCGAGGCGTTGAATCGCTTGCTCAAGCAGACCTTCGAGCCGTTACGGATTCCGGTGCTGTCGGGGTGGCGCAGCGGGCATTGTGATCCGAACCTGACGCTGCCGATGGGGGCGCTGGTTCGCTTGGATGCCGGGAAGAAGGAATTGATGTTGGAACAGGATGTAGTGATCAAACGCTAGGGTTTGGTTGCCAGTGAGTCAGTCTTCGGGAGCAAGCCCCCTCCCACATTTGATTTGTGTCGTACACGGAACCAATGTGGGAGCGGGCTTGCTCGCGAAGGCGGCATCAGCCATACGACGATCTTTCTATTGGGAGCGCAGGCTCTCAAGCAACTTATGCGTCGGATAACCATCCGCCGGCCAGCCAAACGACTGCTGGGCACTGCGGATCGCCTTGCGGGTATTGGCGCCAATAATCCCGTCCGCCGTGCCCGCATCGTAATTACGCGCGCTCAGCAGGTTCTGCAATTCGATGCGTTCGGAACGGCTCAGTGGCAGATCGTCTTTCGGCCATGTGCCATTGATCAGGCCTGCGCCATTGAAGCGCTCGGACAACAGACTGACCGCCAGTGCATAGGACGACGAGTTGTTGTACTTGAGGATCGCCCGGAAGTTATCGAGGATCAGGAACGCCGGGCCACGGTAACCGGCCGGCAGCAGCAGGGCGGCAAACAGCTGTTCCGAGCCGGCCGGGGCCTGACCGCCATTGGGCAGGATCACGCCCAGTTGCCGCCATTCAGCGACGGTCTTGCGAATCGCGCCATCGGCCAAGGTGTAGTTGAAGCCACTCGGCAGTTGCACTTCGAAGCCCCATGGCTGACCACGCTGCCAGCCGGAGCTTTGCAGGTAATGCGCTGTGGAGGCCAGGGCATCGGCCGGGCTGCCCCAGATGTCGCGGCGACCGTCACCGTCGAAATCCACGGCGTGGGTGTTGTAGGTGGTCGGAATGAACTGGGTCTGGCCCATCGCACCCGCCCACGAGCCGAGCATCTTTTCTGGCGTGATGTCGCCCTGTTGCAGGATCTGCAGCGCCGCGATCAGTTGTGCATGAGCAAATGCGGGGCGACGGCCTTCGTAGGCCAGGGTCGCCAGCGAGTTGATCACCGATTTGGTGCCCTGGAACTGACCGAAGTTGCTTTCCATGCCCCATACCGACACCAGTGCCTGGCGATCCACGCCATAACGCTGTTCGATGCTCTGCAGGATGTCGGCGTACTGGCTGATCAGCGCCTGCCCCTTGCGCACTCGCAGCGGCGACAGGGCGCCATCGAGGTATTCCCATACCGGACGAGAGAACTCCGGCTGACTGCGGTCGGCTTTGATCACGCTGGCATCGAAGCTGACATTGGCAAACGCGCGGTCGAACAGATCGGCGCGGATCCCGGCTGCCAAGGCATCCTTGCGGAAACCCGCCTGCCATTCGGCAAAGGTCTGGGTTGGCTGAAGATCAAGCGGGTCAGCGGACGGCACTACCGGCGGGATGATTGCCGGGGCTGTTGCGACAGGGGCGGCTTGAAGGGGTTGCGCATCGGCGGCGGTAGGTTTTTCCGCGCAGGCGACAAGCAGAATGAAGCTGGAGGCAGCGATCAGTTGGCGAACGGGCCAACGACGGGAAAGACTGAAGGGCATGCACAGTTCCAGGGGATACGAATCAGGTGCAGACCTTAACATGACCAGGGGGTGCTGTGCTTCAGGCAGCCAGAAAGTAAGAAGCCTCCCAGCTATTAGACTGGAAGGCTTCGCGGCGGTAGCTGCCTTTACCCTTGGTTGGTCGTTCCTGGCGACTGCGGAACAGGGGTTGGGCGATGATGGATTTGGCCTTGTTCGGGCCATGTTTCGATGGCTTTTTGCTCATGAGGGTTCTCTCGGTAGGTGGGTGCTGCGGGGCGAATAATCTGCCGAAGCCGCGCGTCTGTCCAGCCTCTATTGCGTAGGAATATTCTGACGCCTTCGCGAGCAAGCCCGCTCCCACAGTCGACCGAGTTCTATCATGTGAATGCGATCGACTGTGGGAGCGGGCTTGCTCGCGAAAGGGCGTTATGCGGTTGAACGTCTTACTCGGCGGGCAGTGAAAGACGCTGGCCCGACATCAACAGCGCCAACCGGCTCAGACTCATCCACGGCGAACCGGCGGCCTGACCCTTGATCTGCGCATCGATGCGCTGGGCTTCGAGCAACAACTGCGCCCAGCGTTGCGCCGAGTAGCGTTGCAGGGCTTTGCTCATCAGGGGTTTGCGCTTGTCCCAGACTGGCGGTTTCGCCTGGCTGAAGCACTTGTCCAGCGGCGTGCCCTGGCTGTACTGCAGCGAGATATTGGCCAGCAGGCGCAACTCCCGCGCCAGTGCCCAGAGAATCACCGGTGGCTCGACGCCTTCACCGCGCAGGCCTTCAAGCATGCGCAAGGCGTGGGCCGGTTCGCCGTTGAGTACGGCGTCGGTCAGGCCAAACACGTCGAAGCGCGCACTGTCGGCCACCGCGGCCTGCACGGTTTCGACGGTGATCTGCCCACCTTCGGCCATCAACTTGAGCTTTTCGATTTCCTGCGCAGCGGCGAGCAGGTTGCCCTCGACGCGTGCAGCAATCAATTCCACCGCGTCCTGGCTGGCCGACAAACCGGCTTGCGACAGACGCTGGCGGATCCAGCTCGGCAACTGGTTGGCATCCACCGGCCAGATCTGGATGAACTGGGTCTGCTGGCCTTCGACCAGGGCCTTGCCCCACTTGGTTTTCTGCGCACTGCCGTCGAGCTTGGGCAAGCTGATCAGCAGCACCGTGTCTTCAGCGGGGCGCGAGCAGTATTCGATCAGCGCGGCAGCGCCCTTGTCACCGGGCTTGCCCGAAGGCAGGCGCAGTTCCAGTAGGCGTTTTTCGGCGAACAGCGACATGCTGGCGCCGGCCTGCAACAAGGTCCCCCAATCGAAATTGGCGTCGGCGGCGAACACCTGGCGTTCGTCGAAACCTTGCTGGCGGGCAGCACTGCGAATGGCGTCGGCGGCTTCCTGGCACAACAGCGGGTCATCGCCGCTGATGATATAGACGGGCGCGAGCGCGCCTTGCAGGTGTTTGCCGAGTTGAGCGGGAGCGAGCTTCATAAGAGAGGGCGAACGGGGTGCCTGAGCGCCCCGTACGTCTTACTGCTGCGGCAGTTCGAGCGGCGACTGACGCGGGGTTTCCGCTTCAGCTTTCTGTGCCGCCTTCAGCGCGTCGGCTTCAGCCCGGGCACGGTCGTTGGCCGCTTGCTGCAATTGCTGCAGTTGGCCCGGCGTCAGCTGTTGCAGGCGCAGCATCATGCGCTGAACCAGTTCGCGACGGGTTTCGCGACGGGCGTCGTTGGCTTCCTGATCGGAGCCGACGAGGTTGTTGCCGTCGTGGATGAACACTTTCTGCACTTCAAGCTTGTCGCTCAGCAGGTTCAGATTGTGTTCGCCTACGATGTCGTAGTTCAGCACGGTGGTCACTTGGTACTCACCCGTACGACCGGCGCCAGCGTAGCTGAGGATGCGCTGGTTTTCCTGTTCGTCAGCCAGATACAGCTTGTACGGTGCACCGCTGTAGACCTTGACGCCGCTGGACTCCAGCACCTGACGCAGTTGGGTGACGGTATCGCCATACGCGTTACGGGCGCTCAGATCGAGCTCTTTGATCGACAGTTCGTTGGTGCCGGTGCCACGCAGCTGGAAACCGCAGGCGCTCAGCAGAACGGCGAGGCCCATCACCAGCAGATTGCGTTTGATCATTGTGTTGCTCCCCTTGAAACCATGTGGGCCGACCCTGCGGCCCGAAAGGTTTTACAGTGCGTCAGGCGAACCTGACGCCCAATCCAATTTAGCTGGCGACGATGTTAACCAGTTTCCCTGGTACAACGATCACTTTGCGAATGGTCAGACCGTCGACGAAACGCAGCACGTTTTCGTTGGCGCGGGCCGCAGCTTCAACTTCTTCGCGGGTGGCGCTGGCCGGCATTTCGATCTGGCCACGCAGCTTGCCGTTCACTTGAATGACCAGTTGCAGGCTGTCCTGCACCAGTGCGCTTTCATCGACCGCAGGCCAGCCGGCATCGATCACCGGGTCAGCGTGGCCCAGTTGATTCCACAGCTCATGGCTGATGTGCGGCGTAATCGGAGCCAGCAACAACGTGACAGCTTCCAGACCTTCGTGAATCAGCGCGCGGTCCTGTTCGGTGCCTTGCGCAGCTTTTTCCAGCACGTTCATCAGCGTCATCACCTGAGCGATAGCGGTGTTGAATTTGTGGTTCTGGCCGACGTCATGGCTGGCCTGTTTGATGGCCAGGTGGATGGCGCGGCGCACGGCTTTCTGCTCGTCGTTCAGGCCGGCGATGTCCAGCTTGCCCGGCAGGCCCTGGGTCACATGGGCCTGCGCCAGACGCCAGACGCGCTTGAGGAAGCGGTGCGAGCCTTCAACGCCGGAGTCCGACCATTCGGCGCTCATGTCAGGCGGCGAAGCGAACATCATGAACAGGCGGCAGGTGTCGGCGCCGAACTGATCGATCATCGACTGTGGGTCGACGCCGTTGTTCTTCGACTTGGCCATTTTCTCGGTGCCACCGATTTCCACCGGCAAGCCGTCGGATTTCAGTTTGGCGCTGATGACCTTGGCCTTGCTGTCACGCTCCAGTTCCACGTCCGCCGGGTTGAACCAGGTGTAGGCACCATTGGCTTCGCGGCGATAGTAAGTTTCGGCGATCACCATGCCCTGGGTCAGCAGGTTCTTGAACGGCTCGTTGGAGCTGACCAGACCTTCGTCACGCATCAGCTTGTGGAAGAAGCGCGCGTACAGCAGGTGAAGAATGGCGTGTTCGATACCGCCGATGTACTGATCCACCGGCAGCCAGTGGTCGGCCGCGGATTTTTCCACCAGGCCACCTTCGAAGTGCGGCGAGGCGTAACGGGCGTAGTACCACGAGGACTCGACGAAGGTGTCCATGGTGTCGGTTTCACGCTTGGCAGGCTGGCCGCATTTCGGGCAACTGCACTCGTAGAATTCCGGCATGCGTGCCAGCGGCGAACCGGCGCCGTCCGGCACCACGTCTTCCGGCAGAACCACCGGCAACTGGTCTTCCGGGACCGGCACGTCACCGCAAGTGGCGCAGTGGATGATCGGGATCGGGCAACCCCAGTAGCGCTGACGGCTGATGCCCCAGTCGCGCAGGCGGAACTGGGTACGCGAGGCGCCGAGGTTTTTCTTGATCAGGGCGACTTCCATGGCGTCGAACGCGCCGGTGAAGTCCAGGCCGTCGAACTCGCCGGAGTTGATCAGCGTGCCGTGCTCGCCGTAGGCGTCTTGCCACGGAGCCGGGTTGTTGTCACCGGAGCTGGTGCGCACCACCGATTTCACCGGCAGGTTGTATTTGTGGGCGAATTCGAAATCGCGCTCGTCGTGCGCCGGAACCGCCATCACCGCGCCGTCGCCGTAGTGCATCAGCACGTAGTTGGCGACCCATACCGGGAGTTTTTCACCGGTCAGCGGGTGCTCGACGAACAGGCCGGTCGGCAGGCCTTTTTTCTCTTGAGTGGCGACGTCGGCTTCAGCCACGCTGCCGCCCTTGCATTCAGCGATGAACGCTTGCAGCTCAGGGTTGTTCTGCGCGGCCTGGGTCGCCAGCGGGTGCTCGGCAGCCACGGCAACGTAGGTCGCGCCCATCAGGGTGTCCGGACGGGTGGTGAAGACCTTGAGGGTGCCTGCTTCGCCGATCGAGTCGACGTTGTACGGGAACTGCACTTCCATGCCGCGGGATTTGCCGATCCAGTTGCGCTGCATGGTCTTGACCTGTTCCGGCCAGCCAGTCAGTTCGTCGAGGCTCTCCAGCAGCTCATCCGCGTAAGCGGTGATCTTGAAGTAGTACATCGGGATTTCGCGCTTTTCGATCAGCGCGCCGGAGCGCCAGCCGCGACCGTCGATCACCTGTTCGTTGGCCAGCACGGTCTGGTCGACCGGGTCCCAGTTCACGGTGCCGTTCTTGCGGTAGATCACGCCTTTTTCGAACAGGCGAGTGAACAGCCATTGTTCCCAGCGGTAGTAATCCGGCTTGCAGGTGGTCACTTCACGGGACCAGTCCACCGCGAGGCCCAGGCTGCGCAGCTGGGACTTCATGTAGGCGATGTTTTCGTAGGTCCACTTGGCGGGCGCCACATTGTTCTTCATCGCGGCGTTTTCCGCCGGCATGCCGAAGGCGTCCCAACCCATCGGTTGCAGAACGTTCTTGCCTTGCATGCGCTGGTAGCGGGAGATCACGTCGCCGATGGTGTAGTTGCGCACGTGCCCCATGTGTAGCTTGCCGCTGGGGTAAGGGAACATCGACAGGCAGTAGTAGGTTTCCTTGCCTGGCTGTTCACTGACTTCAAAGGACTTTTGCTCGTCCCAGAACGACTGGGCGGCGGCTTCGATTTCACGGGGCTGATATTGTTCGTGCATGGCTACTTTTGTACTGGATAGGGGTGGCCTAATCCTCTTCAACGCGCCCTCCGGGGATGCTCCGGACAGGCTGGAAGTGGAATGACAGGAAGCGCCGTAGCATACATGACCGCGCTTGGCCTAGGGAAACCCTGATTACAGCTGTCTGGCCCCGGAAAACCGTGGCGAGGGCCGTTGGTCGCGGCGTTCAGCCGGTTTGTGCAGCGAAGCTAAGCTCTTATTGGGGAGTGAGTCTTATCTTCAATGAGGTGAGGGATGGTGGAGCAACGGCAAAAAAACGTGACGAAACCCGAGTTGTATGAACGGTTGATGGATCGTCTGGGCATGGCGCTCGACGCTGCAAAAACCGCTGGCCGGCTGCGCGATGAGCGCCCCGTGGAACTGGAATTGCGTGGCTTGAGCCCCGCCGAGTTCAAACTGGTCAAGGCCTATCTGGATCGCAGTGAGCGTGAATCGCATGGATACCTGTCGCAGGCAGTGAAACAGCTCGATGCAGCACATTCAGCCAAGGTCATCTGGCTCAAGGACAAGGCGCCCGGCAGAGACACCGTAAAGGTTCGTTCTGTGCAGGCCAAGTAATCGCATGGCAGGTCAAGTAACGGATCTTTTCCAACAGGATCCTACCTATCGGTTGTAACGTTTCATTAACACTCTTAGGCTTCGGGCATCTCTGGAGATGCCCTGATGCCTTTTCGTTATTTCATCAAACAACTGCTCTTGCCGCCCGGCATTCTTTTGCTGCTGTTGCTGGTCGCCTGGTGGCTGCGTCGCTCCCGGCCACGGCTGGCTGGCCTGTGTTTTGCCCTTGGCCTGGGTGGTTTCTGGCTGATGAGCCTGCCGGTGGTGGTGCAATGGGGCGCCAAAGCGCTGGAGCGTGAGCCGCCGCTGCCCCGTGAGTCGTGGTCGATATTGGCGCAGCGCGCCGATGCCATCGTGGTGCTGGGTTCCGGGCGCGAGCGCGGCGATCTGGCCTGGGGCGAGGACCAGCCAACCGGCGTGGGGCTGGAGCGTCAGCGCTATGCGGCGCGACTGGCCAAGGCCTCCGGGCTGCCGATTCTGACCAGCGGTGGCCTGCATTACGGCACGCCGCCGACCGAGGCGAAGCTGATGGCCGATTCGTTGCGCGATGATTTCGGCGTGACCACGCGCTGGCAGGAAGGCGAGAGCCGTACCACCTGGGAAAACGCCAAATTCAGCGCCGACATCTTGTTGCCCCAAGGCATCAAGCGCGTCGTGGTGGTCACGCAGGCCTGGCACATGCCGCGCGCCGTGTGGTGTTTCCAGCAGGCAGGATTCGAAGTGGTGCCGGCGCCCGTCGGGTTTCTCGGAACCGATAATGCGCGCCCGTTTGGTGGCTGGCTGCCGGAGTTCAAGTCGATCTGGCAGAGCGGGCAGTTGCTGAATGAGGCGGTGGGGCAGGCGGGGTATTCGTTGTTTTACCGCTAAGAGCACTGTTTTGATAGGGCTTCCGTGGCGAGGGGATTTATCCCCGATGGGGGGCGAAGCCGCCCCAAAACCTGCATCTCGGACTTTCAGGTAAATCGAGTGCAATGGATTTGCGATGACTGCGTCATCGATCGGGGATAAATCCCCTCACCACAGTGTTTATGGATCGCTTTTAAAGGGTTTTCGACATCCGGCTCGCCATCAGCGCCCAGCCAAACAGCAGCACACAGACGATGATCAGCGGCCATGAACGCCATTGCAGGTACGGCGTCAGGTTGTGCATCGGCACCACTTCGCCATACAGAATGCCCTGTTCGAACTGCGGGATCTGCTCGGTGATCTGCCCGAACGGGTTGATCAGCCCAGTCACGCCATTGTTCGTAGCACGGATCATCCAGCGGCCTGCCTCAAGTGCGCGCATCTGCGCCATTTGCAGGTGTTGCAGCGGGCCGATCGAGGTGCCGAACCAGGTGTCGTTGCTGATCGTCAGCAGCAGATCGCTGCGTGCCGACAGCCCAGCGGCGAATTCCGGGTACACCACTTCGTAGCAGATGAATGGCGCGATTTGATAACCCTTGGCCTGCAGCAACGGCTGATCCGCCGGCCCGCGAGCGAAGTCGGACATCGGCAAGTCAAAGAACGCGATCAACCCGCGCAGCAGATCCTGCAACGGTACGTACTCACCGAACGGCACCAGTTT
Organism: Pseudomonas sp. S150; assembly: GCF_004526365.1. Classification (NCBI taxonomy): domain Bacteria; kingdom Pseudomonadati; phylum Pseudomonadota; class Gammaproteobacteria; order Pseudomonadales; family Pseudomonadaceae; genus Pseudomonas; species Pseudomonas sp. S150. The sequence goes on along the minus strand of NZ_CP038207.1, from coordinate 5,962,599 downwards.
CTGCTTGAGGTAGGTGCCATCACCTTCGCCGACCACGGTGATGCCGTTGAAGAAGCGTTTTTCGTGACGAACCGTCTCGCGGATCGGCACCCCGGTGATCAGCGCCGATTTACGCTCGGCGGCGAAGTTACCCATCATGTTCAGGTAGCCCTCGGCGGACTCCTTGAGCACCGGTACCGCGGTTTCCGGCCAGATCAGCAGGTCCACCGGCTTCGAGCGAAAACTCAGGTCGCGATACAGCGCCAGTTGCGCGTTAAGCTGCGCCGGATCCCATTTCATGCTTTGTTCGACGTTGCCCTGAATCGCAGCGACGCTCAGTGCCGGGCCGGACGGACTGGTCCAGGCGTGGCCCTTGAGCGCAATACCCGCCACCCATGGCCCGACCAGCAACAGCAAACCGGCCGCGATAAAGCCTTTACGACCGGTTTGCAGCAGGCGCGGTGCGTTGTAGATCAGCGCCGCAGTCAGCGCCAGAACGAACGACACCAACCACATGCCGCCCACCGGCGCGAGCCCGGCCAATGGGCCGTCGAGCTGACTGTAACCGGAGTAGAGCCATGGAAAACCGGTGAGAAACCAGCCACGAAACGCTTCCTGACCGACCCACAGCGCGGCAAACGCCAGCGCATCGGCCAACGGTGCCTCGTTGCGGCGCAACCAGCGCGCCCAGACCCACGCGGGCAGGGCGAAGAACAGCGCGATCGCTGCGGTGAACAGCAGCATCAGGAACCCGGCCAGCAGCACCGAGGCACCACCGAAGTGGTGGATGCTGTAGTAGATCCAACTGGTGCCGGCGCCGAACAGGCCGAAACCGAAACACCAGCCACGGCCCAGCGCCTGACGCGGTTTCAGCTCGCGCAGGCCGGCGTAGAACAGCCCAACCGCGAGTAAAGCCAGCGGCCAGATGTTGAACGGGGCCAGGGCGAAGGTGGTGATTGCACCGGCCGCCACGGCCAGCAGGTTACCGGGCCAGCCGGGGCGGGTTGTCCAGCGCATTTCAGTCCTTAGATTTCTTACCGGGCGATAGGGGTCAGTCGCAGCAAATGAATCCGACGGCTGTCGGCGTTCAGGATGCGGAAACGATAGGCGCCGATTTCAGTGATTTCGTTGCGTTTTGGCAAGTGCCCGAACGCGCTCATCACCAGACCGCCGACGGTGTCGAACTCGTCGTCGGAGAATTCGCTGTCGAAGAACTCGTTGAAGTTCTCGATCGGTGTCAGGGCCTTGATCAGGAAGTCACCGCTGGGCAGCGGCTTGATGTAGCTGTCTTCTTCGACGTCGTGCTCGTCTTCGATGTCGCCGACGATCTGTTCCAGCACGTCTTCAATCGTCACCAGGCCGGCGACGCCGCCGTATTCGTCGATGACGATGGCCATGTGGTTGTGGTTGGCGCGGAATTCACGCAGCAACACGTTCAGACGCTTGGACTCCGGCACGAAGGTGGCCGGGCGCAGCAGGTCCTTGATGTTGAAGCTGTCGCCGTTCTCCTTGAGGATCAGCGGCAGCAGATCCTTGGCCAGCAGCACGCCCATCACGTCGTCGTGGCTTTCGCCGATGACCGGATAGCGCGAGTGGGCCGAGTCGACCACGGCCGGGAGGAATTCACGGGGTGTCTGGTTCGCCTTGATGCTGATCATCTGCGAGCGCGGCACCATGATGTCGCGTACTTGCAGGTCAGCCACCTGAATGGCGCCTTCGACGATGGCCAGCGCTTCGCTGTCCAGCAGTTTGTTCTGATGTGCATCACGCAGCAGCTCAAGCAGCTCCTGACGGTTCTTCGGCTCGTGGGCAAAAGCCTGGGTCAGTTTACCCAGCCATGACTTCTGCCCGTTGCTCGATCGATCTTCGCTCATAGCGATTACTCTGAATCCTTTGTTGTAACGATAGGGGATGTTTCGGCTTCGTCGTCCGCGTACGGATCGGGATAGCCCAGTTCGGCAAGCAACTCGCGTTCCAGTGCTTCCATTTCTTCGGCTTCGTCGTCATCTATATGGTCGTAACCGAGCAGATGCAAGCAGCCGTGAATGACTAGATGTGCCCAATGGGCCTGGAGTTCCTTGCCTTGTTCGGCAGCTTCGCGCTCGACCACGGCCACGCAGATCACCAGATCGCCGAGCAGCGGGATGTCGAGAAACTCGTCAGGGACTTCGGCCGGGAACGACAGGACGTTGGTCGCGTAATCCTTATGGCGCCAGGTGTGATTCAGCTCACGACCTTCTTCCTCATCAACCAGACGAATGGTCATTTCCGAGTCGGCGCTGCGCTGGCGCAGGGCCAGTTCGCACCATTTGCGGAAGTCGGCTTCACTCGGGGCGTTCGCTTCGGTAGCGATTTGCAGATCCAGCTCAAGCATCGCGCGAGGTTTCCTTGGCGGCTTCGGCACGGGTCTCGAAGCGCTCGTAGGCCTCGACGATCCGCTGCACCAACGGGTGACGAACAACGTCTTTGGGTTGGAAATGCGTGAAGCTGATGCCCGGAACGTCCTTGAGCACTTCGATCACATGGTGCAGCCCGGACTTGGTGCCGCGCGGCAGGTCGACCTGGGTGATGTCGCCGGTGATGACCGCGGTGGAGCCAAAGCCGATCCGGGTCAGGAACATTTTCATCTGCTCGACAGTGGTGTTCTGGCTTTCGTCGAGAATGATGAAGCTGTTGTTCAGCGTACGACCGCGCATGTAGGCCAGCGGCGCGACTTCGATCACCTGGCGCTCGATCAGCTTGGCCACATATTCGAAGCCGAGCATTTCGTAGAGGGCGTCGTACAGCGGGCGCAGGTACGGGTCGATCTTCTGACTCAAGTCGCCGGGCAGGAAGCCGAGTTTTTCACCCGCTTCAACCGCAGGACGCACCAGCAGGATGCGGCGGATCTGCTCGCGCTCCAGGGCATCGACGGCGCAAGCTACGGCCAGATAAGTCTTGCCGGTACCGGCCGGACCAATGCCGAAGTTGATGTCGTTGCCGAGAATTTCCTTCACGTAGCGCAGCTGATTCAAGCCGCGTGGGCGAATCATGCCTTTCTTGGTGCGCAGGGCGACGGAGGCTTCGGCGGGGGCGTGGTTGTCCAGTTCGACAACAGCCGATTCCTGAAGGAACAGGTGCACCATGTCCGGCGACAGCTCGGTACCCTTGGTTTCGCGGTACAGGCGGCGCAGCAGGTTTTCCGCAGACGTGGTGTGCTTGGGGTCGCCGATCAGCTCGAACTGGTTTCCGCGGTTGCGGATCTCGATGGCCAGGCGCTGTTCGATCAAGCGCAGATGCTCGTCGAATTGCCCGCACAGATTGGCGAAGCGGCGAGCCTCAAAGGGCTCGAGGATAAAACGATGTGGTTCTATGGGTGCGTTCAAGGTCGTATTTAGCCGCCCTGGGGCAATTAAGATGAAATCAAGGATAACGCCAGTGGCGTGGGTGCGAAAGCTCTTAAATATCGATGCGAGTCTGGAAAGCCTTTCTGTTGCGGGTGGAGTTATCTGTGGCGAGGGGATTCATCCCCGATGGGCCGCGGAGCGGCCCCAAAACCAGAGCTTTCGGTATGGCAGATTCACCACAACTTCAGCTTTGGGTCGGCTGCGCCAACCATCGGGGATAAATCCCCTCACCACAACAGCCCTACTACAGAAGACGCGCGGTGTTATTGGATCAACGAGCCGCGCAGCGAGTGCGGTTGCGCCGCGTCGATGTGCACGTCGGCGAACTGGCCGATCAGGGTCGGATTATCGCAGCGGAAGTTGACGATACGATTATTCTCGGTACGCCCTTGCAGCTCGCCCGGGTCTTTCTTCGAGTAGTCGGTGACCAGAATGCGCTGGATCGAACCGACCATTTGTCGGCTGATCTCGAACCCTTGCTGATTCAAACGATGCTGCAAGGCGTTCAGGCGTTCTTTCTTCAGCTCTTCCGGGGTGTCGTCGGCCAGATCGGCCGCCGGGGTGCCCGGGCGCTGGCTATAGACGAACGAGTAGGAGAAGTCGAAACCGACGTCGGCAATCAGCTTCATGGTCTGTTCGAAGTCTTTCTCGGTCTCGCCAGGGAAGCCGACGATGAAGTCCGAACTGATGCAGATCCCCGGTACCGCAGCGCGCAGTTTACGCAGCTTGGATTTGTACTCCAGCGCGGTGTGGTTGCGCTTCATCGCCGCGAGGATCCGGTCGGAACCCGACTGCACCGGCAAGTGCAGGTGTTTGACCAGCTCCGGCACTTCGGCGTGGGCCTGGATCAAGCTGTCGGAGAACTCCAGCGGGTGCGAGGTGGTGTAGCGGATGCGGTCGATGCCGTCGACAGCGGCGACCACGCGGATCAGCTCGGCCAGATCGGCCAGGCGACCGTCATGAGTCGTACCGCGATAACCGTTGACGTTCTGCCCGAGCAAGGTCACTTCACGCACGCCGTTCTCGGCGAGGTGGATGATCTCGGCAATCACGTCATCGAACGGCCGGCTGACTTCTTCGCCACGGGTGTAGGGCACCACGCAGAACGTGCAGTATTTGCTGCAGCCTTCCATCACCGACACGTAAGCGCTCGGGCCGTCGATGCGCGGCTCGGGCAGGTGGTCGAATTTTTCGATTTCCGGGAACGAGACGTCGACTTGCGGCAACTTGCTGCTGCGTGCGGCGTCGATCATTTCCGGCAGACGGTGCAGGGTCTGCGGGCCGAAGACCACGTCGACATACGGCGCGCGATCACGGATCGCCGCGCCTTCCTGGCTGGCCACGCAACCGCCGACGGCGATCACCATGTCCGGATTGGCCAGTTTCAGTTCACGCCAGCGGCCGAGCTGCGAGTACACCCGATCCTGGGCACGTTCGCGGATCGAACAGGTGTTGAGCAGAATCACGTCGGCGTCTTCCGCACGGGCGGTGACTTCCAGGGCCTGATGTTCGCCCAGCAGATCGACCATGCGCGAGCTGTCGTACTCGTTCATCTGGCAACCGTGGGTTTCGATGTAAAGCTTCTTGGCCATGGAGTAAGGTCGTCACCTGATTCAAAGAACCGCGCATTATAGGGAACAAGCCCTCAGGTTCCTACCGCTGTGCGTCCGGCGGCTATGCTATAGTTTGCGCCCTCATTTTTATCCCCGATGTTATCCCCCCGCCATGACCAAACGCGAAGCTCCAATCTATAAGGTGATTTTCCTCAACCAGGGCCAGGTGTTCGAAATGTACGCCAAGCAGATCTATCAAAGTGATCTGTGGGGTTTTCTGGAAGTGGAAGAGTTCGTCTTTGGCGAGCGCACGCAAGTGGTGGTCGATCCGAGCGAAGAGAAGCTCAAGGCGCAGTTCGAAGGCGTGGTGCGCAGCTTTGTGCCGATGCATTCGATCGTGCGCATCGACGAGGTGGAACGTCTGGGCACCCCGAAAATCAGCGAAGCCCGTGGCGCGGTCGGCAATGTGATGCCGTTTCCGATGCCGATGCCTGAGAAGTAAGCCCGGATCTGGATTTGAAATGATTTGTGGCGAGGGGATTTATCCCCGATCGACTGCGAAGCAGTCGCAAGTCCATTCAGCAAGGTATGTCAGAAGGAGCTTGATTGCAGGGTTTTGGGGCTGCTTCGCAACCCATCGGGGATAAATCCCCTCGCCACAAAAGCTCCTATGGCAATGGCGAAAACGGCGTACGCCCATCGGCGCTCTGCAGTTCCATCAGGTATTTACGGAAAATTTGCCCGAGCACCTGGGTCGCGGTTTCGAGGTCTTCGCGGGACATTTTTTCGGAGACTTCGTCGGCGGTGTCCAGCGCATCTTCGGCGCCGTTGACCGCGGCCATCTTCAGCACGATGTACGCCTGAATGTTATTGGCCTGCACGCCTTCGCCGTGGAAGAACATGGTGCCAAGCTTGAACTGCGCCTGAGCATGGCCTTGCAACGAGGCTTTTTCGAAATAGCTCAGGGCTTGATTGAGGTCGCGTGGCGCATTCTTGCCGTCGTAGTAGAACTCACCCAACTCGTATTGCGCTTGCGCATCCCCTTCGTCCGCCGCTTTCTGACAGGCGGCCAGTGCCTGCGTGACGTCTTGCGGCTGAGTGTTGAGGGTGCAACGACCCATCGCCGGGATCAACAACGAGTTGCCGCCTGCTTGTGCATGCGCGAGCAGGGGCTGAAGGAGCAACAGGCAGCCCAAGGCAAGGGTGCGGCCGGTGCGGTTCATGGGAATCGACTTACCTCTGAAGGGCACGCGGACCCATCGAGGGATCCAATAAGCGCGCATTATGAAATAAGCAGGGCCAACCTTACAAAGTCTTTACTCGTTTTTCTGCTGCGCGGGGAATATATCGGCCACTTTCTGGCGGATTTTTAGCAGAGGCGTGGGAAAAACAGCGTGGGTGTAGGTGAAAGCTGACGCTGGCCATGGCCAACGTCAGCGGTACGGCGATTACTTCAGTGCAGCGAAGGCACGTTCGGCAGCGTCCAAGGTGATTTTCAGCTCGGCTTCGCCGTGGGCGATCGAGGTGAAACCGGCTTCGAATGCACTCGGTGCCAGGTACACGCCGCCTTCCAGCATCAGGTGGAAGAAGCGACCGAACAGTGCTGCGTCGCTGGCCATCACGTCTTCAAAGGTGACGATGTCGTCGGCGCCGCTGAAGTACAGGCCGAACATGCCACCCGCTTGCGTGGTCACGAACGGAATGCCCGCGGCATCGGCGCGTTGTTGCAGACCGTCGAGCAGGCGCGTGGTGTAGTCGGTCAGCTCGGCGTGGAATCCTGGGCGGCTGATCAGACGCAGCGTGGTCAAACCGGCGGCCATCGCCAGCGGGTTACCCGACAGGGTGCCGGCCTGATACACCGGGCCCAGCGGCGCGATGCGCTCCATGATTTCACGCTTGCCGCCGAAGCAGCCGACCGGCATGCCGCCACCGATGATCTTGCCGAAGGTGGTCAGATCCGGGGTCACGCCGTAGTGCGCCTGGGCGCCGCCGAGGGCAACGCGGAAACCGGTCATCACTTCGTCGAAAATCAGCACCACGCCATGCTTGTCGCACAGCGAACGCAGGCCTTCAAGGAAACCCGGTGCCGGCGGTACGCAGTTCATGTTGCCCGCGACTGGCTCGACGATGATGCAGGCGACGTCCTGACCGACTTCGGCGAGCATCTTTTCCACTGCGTCGATGTCGTTGAACGGCAGGGTCAGGGTGTGTTTGGCGAACGCGGCCGGGACACCGGCGGAGCTTGGTACGCCCTGGGTCAGCGCGCCGGAGCCGGCCTTGACCAGCAGGCTGTCGGAGTGGCCGTGGTAGCAGCCTTCGAACTTGATGATGCTGTCACGACCGGTGTAACCACGGGCCAGACGAATCGCACTCATGGTCGCTTCGGTGCCGGAGCTGACCATGCGCACCATGTCCATCGACGGCACCAGCGAGCAGACCAGGTCGGCCATCTCGGTTTCCATCGCGGTCGGCGCGCCGTAGGACAGGCCGTGTTGCAGTTGATTGCGCACTGCATCGAGCACGTCCGGGTGGCTGTGGCCGAGGATCATCGGCCCCCACGAACCGACGTAATCCACATAACGCTTGTCGTCTTCGTCAGTGACGTAGGCGCCTTCGGCATGCTTGAAGAACAGCGGTGTGCCGCCCACGCTCTTGAAGGCGCGAACCGGCGAGTTCACGCCACCGGGAATGTGTTTCTGGGCATTGGCAAACAGGGTTTCGGAACGAGACATGTTCGGGCTCTCAAATCAGATTTTCAGAAGTTCGTTGAAGGCGCGGGCGCGGCGGGTCACTTCGGCGGTGCTCTGGGCACCGAACAAACCGTGGACCACCGCCAGCAGGTCGACCCCGTGGGCCACCAGCGGCGCGGCGTTGTCGAGGGTGATGCCGCCAATCGCGCAGACCGGCAGATGCAGCTTGCGTTTGGCCTCGTCGAGCAGATCGAGGCTGCAGCTTGGCGCGCCGGGTTTGGTGTTGGAATTGAAGAAGCGACCGAAGGCGACATAGCTCGCGCCTTCTTTGGCGGCTTGCTCGGCCAGTTCGAGTTGCGCGTGGCAGGTCGAACCGATGATGGCTTTGGAGCCGAGCAGGGCGCGGGTCGGCGACAGCGGGCCGTCGGTCTGCCCCAGGTGCACGCCGACGTTGAGGCGTGCGGCCAATTCGGCGTCATCGTTGATGATCAACTGCGTCTTGTAGCGTTCGCACAGATCGCGTAGCGCTTCGGCCTCGCGCAGACGGCGGGCCTCGTCGCTGCTTTTGTCGCGGTATTGCAGCAGGGTGACGCCGCCTTCCAGCGCCGCCTCCACATACGACAGAAACTTGCCCGCCAGCAATTGGCTATCGGTGATGGCGTACAGGCCACGGAGTTTCATCAGGCAGACCTCACGACGTTACGAGCAAAAATCCAGCGGCAGGCGACGCGGCACGAACTGGCCTTTGCCCAGTTGTTCGGCATCGCGCAGGGTGCGCCAGGTGTAATCCAGTGCAGTACGCACCGCGCTGGCGAGGTTTTCACCCTGGGCCAGCCGACCGGCGAGGGCGCTGGCCAATGTGCAGCCGGAACCGTGATAACTGCCCGGCAAACGCTGGCAATAGAAGGTTTCACGCAGGCCGTCACGGCTGTACAGGCGATTGTGGATTTCAGTTTCGTCGCCATGGCCGCCGGTGATCAGCAGGTGTTTGACGAACGGCAAGAGCTTTTCCGCGCACTCGTCCGCAGTGCCTTCGGGCAGTTCGGCGAGAATCCGCGCTTCGGGAAGGTTGGGGGTGGCAATGATCGACAGCGGCAGCAGACGCTCGCGCATCGCATAACCGACTTCGTCCTTGCCCAGGCGTCCGCCGCCGCCGGCACGCAGCACCGGGTCGCAGACCACTGGCAAGTGCGGGTGCGCAGAGAGCAGTTCGACCACGGTGTCGACCATTTCCAGCGAGCCGAGCATGCCCAGTTTGACCGCAGCGACTTCGGAGTCGTTGAGCACGGCATTGGCCTGGGCCAGTACCCACTCACGGTCGAGGACGCGGAAGTCAGTGACGTTGACGGTGTCTTGCACGGTCAGGGCGGTGACGGCCGGAGCCGCATGGCAACCCTGCGCGAGCAGGGCTTCGATATCTGCCTGCAAGCCGGCGCCACCACTGGGGTCGTGGCCGGAGAGACAGAGGACAACGGGGCGGGAGCTGTAGATATTCATGGTGCGCGAGCTTACCACCAAACCTGATTTTGGGGTTCAGTCCTGAAAGCGTTTGGCTAGAGATTGTCTGACACATTGCGGCCATTAGTCGGGTAGCAATTGTGGCGAGGGGATTTATCCCCGATGCGCTGCGAAGCAGTCACAAATCCATTCTACGAATCATGTCTGAAAGAATCTGGCTGCATGGTTTGGGGCCGCTTCGCGACCCATCGGGGATAAATCCCCTCGCCACAAAGGTATTCACTACATCCGCCGTTGTAGTGAGTTGACCAACTCAACAGCTCTAGCCCGCAGCTTTGCTCTGAAACGCCCGTTCTAGAGCCTTTGTAGGAAAAATTTCGATGGTGCTCAATGGCCATCAACGGCTATGCTAGTCTGGATCCAAACCAATAACAGGTAATACCGGTTTTACGTCTACTCAAAGGGAATGGGGGGCTTCCTGACACAACCGGACGAGCCACGCTGGGGCTTCAATGCGCTATTTGCTGATGTTGCTGTTCTGCTTGCCCCTCCTCGCAAGCGCCGTCGAGTTCGACGAAAATACCCAGAGCCTTCCCCTGGGTCGCTCCTTGCAAGTGTTCGAAGACCCGAGCGGTCAGGCGAACATCGCCGACGTCCGTGCTCAAGCGGCGGCGGGCAATTTCAAACCCCATGACAAAGCCACGCTCAATGCCGGTTACTCGCGCTCGGCGTTCTGGCTGAAGATCGACCTGCATTACCGTCCGAACAATCCGGCCGCCCAGCGCACCTGGCTGCTGGAACTGGCGTATCCGCCGCTCGATCACCTCGACCTTTATACGGCCGATGCCAATGGCGACTACCGGCTGATCCGGCAGACCGGCGACGCCTTGCCGTTCGCCAGTCGCGAGATCCGGCAGAACAATTACCTGTTCGACCTGACCTTCGCCCCTGACCAGCAAAAAACCGTGTACCTGCGCCTGGCCAGTGAAGGTTCGATTCAGGCGCCGGTGACGTTATGGTCGAGCACCGCGTACCTCGAAGACCAGCCGGTGCGCCTGTATGTGCTGGGGATCATCTATGGCGTGCTGCTGGGGATGCTGGTCTACAACCTGTTCATCTACCTGAGCGTGCGCGACACCAGTTACCTCTATTACATCTTCTACATCGCCTCGTTCGGCCTTTATCAACTGTCGGTGAACGGCGCGGCGGTCGAGTATTTCTGGCCGGACAATCCGTGGTGGGCCAACGCCGCCACACCGTTTTTCATCGGTTGCGCCGGGTTGTTCGGCAGCCAGTTCGCCCGCAGTTTCCTGCAGACACGAACCCACAGCCGCTGGCTCGACTATCTGCTGATCGCCCTGATCGCGTTCGGCGCGCTGGTGGTCGGGCTGTCGCTGATGACCAGTTACGCATTGTCGCTGCGCCTGGCGACCCTGTTGGCGCTGGTGTTCACCGTGGTGATCTTCGCCGCCGGGATTCTCGCCTGGTGGCGCGGCTTGCGGGTGGCGCGTTATTTCATCATTGCCTGGTCGGCATTCCTGCTCGGCGGCATCGTCAATACGCTGATGGTGCTGGGCCTGCTGCCGAACGTGTTCCTGACCATGTACGCCAGTCAGATCGGTTCGGCGATCGAAGTTGCGCTACTGTCGCTGGCGCTGGCCGACCGCATCAACGCGATGCGCGAGCAACAGGCGCAGACCCTGTTCGACGCCGGGCAGAAGCTCGAAGTGCTCAACCAGCAACTGGCCCACAGCAACAAGCTCAAGGATGAATTCCTCGCGACCCTGACCCATGAATTGCGCACGCCGATGAACGGTGTGATCGGTTCGCTGGAACTGATGCAGACCGTCGAGCTGGAGCCTGAACTGGAGCAATACCAGCAAACCGCCGCCGGCTCCGCCCGGGACATGATGCGCATGGTCAACGGCATCCTCACCCTCACCGAACTGCAGGCCGGCAAGCTCAAGGCGACGCCGGGCATCTTCAGCCTGCGCGCGGTGGTCGAGGCCTTGCGCGTGCAGTTCGATGGCAACGCGGCGAGCAAGTCGCTGGACTTCAAAGTCGAGGTGCTGCCGACCCTGCCGGATCGCTTGCACGGCGACAGCGCAAAACTGGCGCAATGCCTGGAGTGCCTGCTGGACAACGCGATCAAGTTCACCCGGGTCGGTGGTCTGGCGCTGCGGGTGACCGGCAAGCCGACGGCGGACAACCGCTTGGCGTTGTCGTTTGCGGTGATCGACACAGGCATCGGTTTCACCGATCTGGGCGAGGCGACGATGTATCAGCGCTTCTTCCAGCTTGATGGCTCGATGACCCGCGAATACGGCGGGCTGGGCGTGGGGCTGGCGATCTGTCGGCAACTGGTGGAACTGCTCGGCGGCAAGCTTACGCACCGCTCCCAACCAGGCAGCGGCAGCCGTTTTCAACTGGATGTCGAGTTCGAGCTGCCGGAAGTCGAAGCGGCACCAACCGCGGACGCGCTGCACGAGCGCAGCCGTGCGCCGCAGGATTGCACGGTGTTGCTGGTGGATGACAACAGCGTCAACCAACTGGTGATGCGCGGCATGCTGCTCAAACTGGGGTTCCGCGTACGCACGGCGGACAACGGCGCGGCGGCGCTGGATTATCTGCAGCGCGAGGCCTTCGATGCGGTGCTGATCGATTGCCAGTTGCCCAGCCACGAAGGGGCCTCGTTGTGCTGCCAGATTCATGGGTTGCCCGGCTGCGCCAATCTGCCGGTGTTCATGCTGGCCCTGGGCACGGATCGCGAGCACTGCGCACCGGGCACGCACATCGATTACCTGAACAAGCCGGTGAAATTCGAAGACCTGCAAACGGCGCTGGAGCGTCGGGTGCTCAGCGCGTAATAGGGTGAAAGCGCCGACAGTTCGGCGCATATGACACTTTGATCAACCACGGGCCGGTGCTTAACTGAATCCCTTGGCTGACCAAAGGAGCCCCGTCATGAACCTGCATCAGTTCGCCGAAACCCACGAAGTCACCAACCAGCCACCGTCGCTGGATGGCGCCAACCTGTACCGCATCGACCTGCCGCTGCAGGAGTGGTCACGCCGTTTCGGCGCCGGGTGGGCCGAGTCGCGGATCGATGCCTACGGTGCGCTGGCCGGCGGACCGCTGATGGCAGCCGGGTTCCTCGCCAATCAGAACAAACCGGTATTCGTCAGCCATGACCGTTACGGCCATCGCATTGATCTGGTGGAGTTTCATCCGGCCTATCATGAGCTGATGCGCACTGCGATCGAACATGGCCTGACCTCGTCCCCCTGGACTCATCCGCAGGACGGCGCGCATGTTGCCCGCGCCTCGATGAGCTATCTGCACAGTCAGGCCGAGGCGGGCAGCGGTTGCCCGTTGACCATGACCTTCGCCAGCGTCCCGGCCATGCGCTTGCAGCCGGATCTGGCCGAACAGTGGTTGCCGAAGATCCTCGCCACCGAATACGACCCGCGCAACGTCGGCATGGCGCACAAGGCCGGCGTGACCCTCGGCATGGCGATGACCGAGAAACAGGGCGGCACCGATGTGCGGGCCAACACCACCAAGGCCTATCCGGTGGGTGCCAGTGGCCCGGGCCAGGCCTATGAACTGGTCGGGCACAAGTGGTTCTGCTCGGCGCCGATGTGCGATGCGTTCCTCACGCTGGCGCAGACCGACAAGGGCCTGACCTGCTTCCTGCTGCCGCGCCATCGCCCGGACGACACGCGCAATCAGTTCTACATCCAGCGCCTGAAAAACAAACTCGGCAATCAGTCCAACGCCTCCAGTGAAGTGGAGTTCCGTGGCGCTTTGGCGTGGATGGTCGGCGAAGAGGGGCGTGGCGTGCCGACCATCATCGAGATGGTGGCGATGACCCGTTTCGATTGCATGGTCGGCTCCAGCTCGCTGATGCGTCAGGCGCTGACCCAGGCCAGTCACCACTGCGCGCACCGCATGGTCGGCGGCAAACTGCTCGGCGAGCAACCGTTGATGCAGAACGTGTTGGCCGATCTGGCGCTGGAAAGCGAGGCCGCACTGGCGCTGAGCCTGCGCATGGGCAAGGCGCTGGATCATCTGGATGACCGCCATGAAGCGCAATTCGCCCGGCTGGTGACGGCGGTGGGCAAATACTGGATCTGCAAACGTGCCCCCGGAATGATCAACGAAGCCGCCGAGTGCATGGGCGGTGCCGGGTATGTCGAGGAGAGCATCCTGCCACGGCTGTATCGCGAAGCGCCGGTCAACTCGACGTGGGAAGGCTCGGGGAATGTGCAGTGCCTGGACGTGCTGCGTGCGCTGTCGAAAGAACCGGGTGTGCTCGACGTGTTGTTCAGCGAATTGGGCGATGGGCACGGCGACAAGCGCCTGGCCGCGCATATCCAGCAGTTGCAGGCGCAGTTCAAGGACACCAGCGATATTCAGTATCGGGCGCGGCAACTCACCGAAGACATCGCGCTCGGTTTGCAGGCCAAGCTATTGCTGGAGGCCGGCAACTCGGCGGTCAGCGACGCGTTCATTGCCAGCCGCCTGAGTGGCGGCGGCCGGGTCTACGGTGCATTGCCGCGTGGGCTGGACGTCGAAGCCATCCTCGCTCGCGCAACCCCCCAGGGTTTCTGACCCAACACAAATCCCCTTGTGGGAGCGGGCTTGCTCGCGAATGTGGTGTGTCAGTCAATGGATAGGTCGACTGACACAGCGCATTCGCGAGCAAGCCCGCTCCCACAGGGGATCTCCATTGACAGGGAGATTTGGGTACAGCCACAACGCCACTGTTCCCGTGAGACCACGATGCAGGCAAGATGAAGCTCTGCAAGTCAGAACACAGGAAGCTGATCGTGACCGAAGCGTTTATTGTCGTTCAAACCGCCGAACAAGCCGTGGACCGTCTGGCCGAGCTGCATGAGCGGGCCACCACTGCGCTGAACTCGGCGCTCAAGCGTTACCTCAAGGATCGCGTCGAGCCTGACGCCGAACAGCGTGCCCTGTTTCGTTATCCCGAACTGCGTCTGACCTACCTGTGTCAGGGCGAAGTCCCGCAGACCACCCGCGCCTACGCCAAGGTGCAACTGCCGGGCACCTACAGCGTCACCGTCACCCATCCCAAGGCGTTCCGCAAATACCTGCTGGAACAACTGGTGCCGTTGATGCACGACTTCACCGTGACCGTGGAAGTCGGTGTCAGCCAGCAGAATATTCCGTACCCGTACGTAGTCGAGCAGGGCGATGAACTGGCCGGCTCCGGCGTCACCGCTGCGGTGCTGGCGCGGGTGTTCCCGAGTACCGACCTGTCCGCCGCCACCGATGGCATTGCCGACGGTCTCTACGACTGGGAAAACACCGATCCGCTGCCACTGGCGCTGTTCGATGCCGCGCGCGTCGACTTTTCCCTGCGTCGTCTGGTGCACTACACCGGCAGCGACTGGCGGCATGTGCAGCCGTGGATTCTGCTGACCAACTATCACCGCTACGTCGACCAGTTCATCGTTCATGGCCTGGAACAACTGCGCAACGACCCGCGTTTCGTGCGCATGGTGCTGCCGGGCAACGTGATCATCGAGAAGGGCATGGATCACGGCGAAGCGTCGGCGATTGCCGCCGGCGTGGTCTGGCACCGCTACCAGATGCCGGCCTATCACCTGATCGCCAATGACGGCCACGGTGTGACCCTGGTCAACATCGGCGTCGGCCCGTCCAACGCCAAAAACATCACCGACCACCTGGCGGTGCTGCGTCCGCATTGCTGGCTGATGATCGGTCACTGCGGCGGGCTGCGTCAGTCGCAGACCATTGGCGACTACGTGCTGGCTCACGCCTACATGCGTCGCGACGGGATTCTCGATCGCGTGGTGCCACCGAACATTCCGATCCCGGCACTGGCCGAAGTGCAACTGGCGCTGCAGCAAGCCGCGGCCAATATCACCGGCGAGAAGGGCGAGGAGCTGAAAAAACGCCTGCGCACCGGCACCGTGCTGACCTACGACGACCGCAACTGGGAACTGCGCTGGGCGCAGGAACGTCCGCTGATCAACCTGTCCCGCGCCGTGGCGGTGGACATGGAAAGCGGCACCATCGCCGCCCAGGGTTATCGCCTGCGGGTGCCGTACGGCACGTTGCTGTGCGTTTCGGACAAACCGCTGCACAGTGAAATCAAGCTGCCGGGCTCGGCCAACGCGTTCTATGAGCGTGCGGTCAGTCAGCACTTGAAGATCGGCATCGCGGCGGTGGATCTGCTGCGCACCGAACTCAACTCGCTGCACTCGCGCAAACTGCGCAGCTTCGACGAGCCGCCGTTCCGCTAACGGTTAGTCGTGGTCATTTGGCGGTCGGGGCACTAGCATTAGCAGCCCTGATCGCTAAATGTCTGTTCTCTTATGTCCCGTCCCCCGCGTCCACCTTCCCGCCGTCCCGGTGCGAAGCCATCCTCCTCGGCTCCACGTCGTGTCGCCAAAGCGCCGCCGGCCGAGCCGAAGCTGATCCTGTTCAACAAGCCATTCGATGTGCTGACGCAGTTCAGCGACGAAGGCGGGCGGGCGACGCTCAAGGATTACATTGACGTGCCCGGTATCTATCCGGCCGGGCGCCTTGATCGCGACAGCGAAGGCTTGTTGTTGCTGACTAATGACGGCCAGTTGCAGGCGCGCATCGCTGATCCGAAACACAAACTGGCGAAGACTTACTGGGTGCAGGTCGAAGGCGTGCCGACAGGCGAGCAGTTGCAGCGTCTGCGCGAAGGCGTCGAGTTGAATGACGGCATGACTTTGCCTGCCGAGGCGCGGCAACTGGAGGAACCTGAACTGTGGCCGCGCAATCCGCCGGTGCGCTTTCGCATGACGGTGCCGACCAGTTGGCTGGAGCTGGTGATTCGTGAAGGGCGCAACCGTCAGGTACGGCGGATGACCGCCGCGGTGGGGTTGCCGACGTTGCGGCTGGTGCGGGTGCGGATTGGCGACTGGACGCTAGAAGGGCTCGATCAGGGCCAGTGGAAGGAAGTGCCGGCGCGGTTATAGAGCGCCGGATTCGATCAGGCCGATCACCACACTCTTGATGATGAACGCGGCCACGCCCAGGCCCAGCACGAAGAACAGAATGAACGAGCCGAAACGCCCGGCCTTGGACTTCTTCGCCAGATCCCAGACGATGAAACCCATGAAAATGATCAGGATGCTGACCAGGCCAGTCATCATCCATTCTTCGAATACTGCAGGATCCATCGGGCATCTCCGGCGCGCACAGGGCTGAAAGGGCTGGGCGATTATACGCCGAGGGGGATTGCGGGCGCATTGACCTGTGTCGGTGTGCCGCAGTGATGGTGGTCGCCTGTGCCGGCCCCTTCGCGAGCAAGCCCGCTCCCACAGTTGGAATGCATTTCCCTGTGGGAGCGGGCTTGCTCGCGAAGGCGATGTCAGCTGCGCAGATGGGTCAGCGGCAGTTCAGTGCTGTTGAGCACCTGATTCAGCACAAAACTGGAGCGCACGCTGGTTACGCCTTCAATCCGGGTCAGATGCCCCAGCAGCAGCTTCTGATAATGATCCATGTCCGGAACCACCACTTTCAACTGATAGTCGGCATCCACGCCCGTCACCAGGCTGCATTCCAGCACTTGCGGCAGAGTGCGGATTGCCGCTTCGAAATTCTCGAAACGCTCCGGTGTGTGCCGGTCCATGCCGATCAGCACGTAGGCGGTCAGGCTCAGGCCGAGCATCTTGCGATCGAGCAGGGCGACCTGGCGCGAGATGTAGCCGTCGTCCTCCAGTTGCTTGACCCGGCGCGAGCAGGGGGAGGGTGACAGACCGATGCGCTCGGCCAGTTCCTGGTTGGAGATGCGGGCGTCGCGCTGCAATTCCGCCAAAATACTCAGGTCGTAACGGTCGAGTTTGCTCATGAATCAGTCCTTGGTTGTAACTATTGCGGCGGATTATCTATCCAGGGTTAAAAATTGCGCAAGCAGTGTTTATTTGAGCAATCTTCGCAATCCTCTGTCGCGCCTCCCGGCCTATTCTTATCACCAGAATCACTGCTCGGTAACACAGTCCACTGCGGCCCGCCCAATCAGGCCCGCCGCGGCCGCCACCCCCACCGGGGCTGGGCCGGCCCCCGAGCTGCACACTGTCCAGAAGACGGCGTGAGGTGAGCCGACGTCAAAAGCGTCGAGCCAGGACGAAGTTCTCTAAAGGGAGGCCGACGGGTCTCCCTTTTTCTTGCCTGCGATTTTTGTGCCTCGATGCACAGCCTTCCTCAATAAATAAGTTTCGTGACTGATAACCTGTCGCAGAACCCGGTGTGCGTATTCCCGGTCTTAGCTACAAGCCCTCTTAATACCCGCAGTGAGGAAAAGCATGAAGTCGCGCATCTGGCGTCTGGCCGGTGTTGGTTTGCTGTGTGTGAGCGTCAGTGCGCAAGCGCTCGCCGACGATCCGGAGAGCCGCAGCCCTAATGGTGGACGCGGCCCTGAGCATCAGGGAAATAACCAGGGCCATGGGGGCGATCATCAGCCCCACGGGCAGAACAATCCGCCGCCGCAAAATCAGCCGCGGCCGCAGAACAACGAAATCATTCGGGGCGACAACAGCCGCCAGTTCGAGCACAACGGCCAGCAGCACAACAATGGCCAGTGGCAGAACCAGAACCGCGCGCCCAATCAGCCTGCTCCGGTGCATCAGTCGCCACCGTCGAACAACCTGCCGATCCAGCCACGGCCCGACACCGTGCGCCAGACTCAGGAACCGCGCCAGGGTTACTACCGCGACGAGCGGCCGCAGAATGGTTACCACAACCAGCAATGGCAAACCGGCAACCGGCCCAATGACAATCGCTGGCCGGGTCGCCCGGACGGGCATGGCAACGGTTGGGGTCCAGGCCCGCAATACCGCCCGGGGCATGTGATCGACCGTTTCCCGGATCGCGAATACCGCGTGCCGTATCGTGGTCAGGACTACTTCTATTCCGGTGGCTACTGGTATCGCCCGCAAGGCCCGCGCTACATCGTCGTGCAGCCGCCACGAGGGATTCGCACCCAGTATCTGCCGGACTATGCCCGTGAAGTGTGGATCGGCGGTGCGCTGCTGTTCCTCGCTGCCGGTTCCTACTATGCGTATCAGGAAGCCACTCAGGATTACGTCGTAGTCGAACCCCCGGCGCAGCAACCGCCGCAACCGCAGCCGCAATCCCAGGGCTATGACGTCGAGGCCTATCCGGCCAACGGTCAATCGCCGGAACAGGTGCAGCAGGACGGTTATCAGTGCTACCAATATGCTGTGCAGCAGAGCGGTTTCGACCCGCGTACCGCGACCTATCAACCAGCGCCTGAAGTGGTGCAGGCTTACCGTCAGGCTCAGGGCAACTGCCTGAGCAGTCGCGGTTATCAGGTATCTTACTGAATCCGGGTTTGCGCCCGTTCGGTCTTGACCACTTCCTGCGGGTCGGCGTGCACCAGCACTTCGGCTCGTGGGTAGGCGGCGTGAATCGCATCCGCCGCCTGATCGCTGATGCCGTGAGCCACTGACAAGGTCAGCTCTCCTGGCAACTCCAGATGCAACTGCACAAACCAGTGGTTGCCTGAAATCCGCGTGCGCAAATCATGCGCGCCCAGTACGCCGGGTACGCCGCAGGCCAGTTCGAGCATGTGCTGACTGACGTCCGCCGGCAACTCTTCATCCATCAGCACCGAAAAACTTTCCCGGGCGATCTGGATCGCACTCCACAAAATGTACCCGGCAATCCCCAGACCGAACCATGCATCGAGCTGATGAAAGCCCATGCCGGCGAGGATCAGCGCAATCAGAATACTGCCGTTGAGCAGCATGTCCGAACGGTAGTGCAGCGAGTCGGCGCGCACGGCGTTGGAGCCGGTCTGCTTGATCACCCGATGTTGCAGCGTCAGCAACGCGGCGGTCAGCAGCAGCGAGAACACGATCACGCCGATGCTCAGCCACGGCGCGCCGAGCGGCTCCGGTTGCTTGATGCGTTCATACGCCTGGAACGCAATCAGCACCGCACTGCCACCGATGAACAGCGCCTGCGCCATGCCCGCCAGCGATTCGGCCTTGCCGTGGCCGTAACGGTGATCGTCATCGGCCGGACGCAGCGCGTAATGCACCGCCAGCAGATTGAGCAGCGAAGTGACGCCATCCAGCGCCGAGTCGGTGAGGCCGGCGAGCATGCTCACCGAGCCGCTCAGCCACCAGGCGATGGCTTTGGCGATGATCAGCGTGCAGGCCACCGCCACCGAAGCGCGGGTTGCCAGCCGCAGCAGGCGGGCGTGTTCGGGGCTGGTGGTCATGTGATTTCCTTATGCGGCGGGTTGCAGGCCAAACATCGCCAGTTGTTGAGTGCTGCCCTTGTGCTGGATCAGGCGCGGATCGTCCAGTGGCAGGTTGCGGCCCAGTTCTGTTTCGAGAATAGCCTGCAACTTGAGGTTATCGACCTGACCGTCCGGGCCGACCGCCTGTTTGAGCTTGGCCGGATCGACCTGAGCGGTGTGGCCGGGTTCGAAATAGATCGCGCCGGTGGTGAAGTCGACCGCGAACGCGATCAGCCCTGGAATCACGTAGAACAGCAGGCCCACGGCGTCGAGCACGGCAATCGCCGGGTCGATCTTGCCATCGATCTGACCGCGACGATCCGGGTAGAAAATCGAACCGCAAGCCGTGAGTTGCGTGAGCAGGGTGGCGACCAGTACACCGCCGATCAGGCGAGAAGGTAAGCGCATGGAAAATCTCCTGAGTCATTTGAAAACGAAGCGTCGTCATTTGAAATTAAGACCCTGACAAACGCCCGGCAGTTCGCCGTTATACTCGCCCTCGGCAGGGCGCGCCCACAGTAAATTGCGGCCTCGTCTCACCCCTACCGAAATATGTTGAGGATTGAAGTTGTTTTCTCCAGATCGACACCTCGTGAAGGTTGATGAATCCTGGCGGGGTTCGCCCCTCCGGGCTAAAGCTGTGAACGCGCCATGCTGCGTTGCGGAACTTGGCAAGGAAACGACCCTTACCTGCGTCCCGCGCCTTGCCTGGCACGCTCACAGCTTTAACGCGACTCGCAATTTACTGTGGGCACGCCCTGGGGAGCCAGCATGATTTCTTTGCCGATCGATGAAGTTTTACCCGCCCTGCGTGAAGCGTTGGCGACACGCCACGAAGCCGTGCTCGAAGCACCGCCCGGCGCCGGTAAAACCACCCGCGTGCCTTTAGCCTTGCTCGATGAAGCGTGGCTGGCCGGGCAGACCATTCTGATGCTCGAACCACGGCGTCTCGCCGCGCGAGCCGCTGCCGAACGGTTGGCCAGCGAACTGGGTGAGAAGGTCGGTGAAACCGTCGGTTATCGCATCCGCCTCGACAGCAAGGTCGGCCCCAATACCCGTATCGAAGTGGTCACCGAGGGGATTCTCACCCGGCGTCTGCAGGATGATCCGGCGCTGGAAGGCGTCGGTTTGCTGATCTTCGACGAATTTCACGAACGCAGTCTTGATGCCGATCTGGCCTTGGCCCTGAGTTTGAACGGTCGTGAACTGTTCCGAGCTGAACAGCCGCTGAAGATTTTGCTGATGTCCGCCACGCTGGAAGGCGAGCGTCTGGCCGGGTTGCTGGATGAC
This sequence comes from Pseudomonas sp. S150, assembly GCF_004526365.1. Lineage (NCBI taxonomy): Bacteria > Pseudomonadati > Pseudomonadota > Gammaproteobacteria > Pseudomonadales > Pseudomonadaceae > Pseudomonas > Pseudomonas sp. S150. The sequence continues at coordinate 5,941,946 of NZ_CP038207.1, read as the reverse complement.
GCGCCGATCCTGCGCAGCGAAGGGCGCATGTACCCGGTGACGATGCGCTGGGGGCGGCCGTTCCAGCCCGGCGAATACATCGACCAGCGCGTGACCCAGACCGTCCTCGAAGCCCTGCACGATGAAACTGGCAGCCTGCTGGTGTTTTTGCCGGGGCAGGCGGAAATCCGTCGGGTGCATCAGCAACTGAGCGATGCCATCGGCGAGCGTAAAGACGTATTGCTCTGCCCATTGCACGGTGAACTGGACCTGAATGCCCAACGCGCTGCCATCGACCCGGCGCCGGCCGGCCAGCGCAAAGTGGTGCTGGCGACCAACATCGCCGAGACCAGCCTGACCATCAACGGCGTGCGCGTGGTGATCGACGCCGGGCTGGCGCGGGTGCCGCGTTTCGACCCAGGCAGCGGCATGACCCGCCTCGATACTCAGCGCATTTCCAGGGCCAGCGCCACCCAGCGTGCGGGCCGGGCCGGACGTCTGGAGCCGGGTGTGTGTTACCGCTTGTGGTCGCAGGATCAGCACGAGCAACTCGCCGCTTACGGCAGTGCCGAAATTCTGTCGGCGGATCTGGCTAGTCTGGCGCTGCAACTCGGACGCTGGGGCGTGACTCCGGGCGAACTGGTCTGGCTCGATATTCCGCCGGCAGCAGCCTACGCCCAGGCGCAGGATTTGTTGCAGCGCCTGGGCGCACTCGAAGGCGAGGCACTGACGTCCCACGGTCAGGCCATGGCCGAGTTGCCTGCGCATCCGCGCATCGCCCATCTGTTACTGCGCGGTCAGGCCCTGGGGCTGGCAAACATGGCGTGTGACGTCGCGGCACTGCTCGGCGAGCGCGATATTTTGCGCGGCGCCGGGGCCGATCTGCACAGCCGCTTGGTGCTGCTCTCCGGCGAAGAACGCGCGGCACGCGGTGCTCAGGGCGGCGTGCAGCGTGCGCGGCAACTGGCGCGGCAATATCGCGGTTACCTGCGCGGCAAGGCCAGCGCGCCGGTCAGCGATCCCGATCACCCGCGCTGGCTCGGTGCGCTGCTGGCGCTGGCCTACCCGGATCGCGTCGCCCAACAGCGGCGTGCCGGTGGCGCCGAATATCGTCTGGCCAATGGTCGCGCTGCGCTGTTCGCCGAAGCCGACAGCCTGATGAAGGAGCCGTGGATTGTGATCGCCGATCTCGGCAGTCGTCAGGGCCAGCGTGAGGAACGGATTTACCTGGCGGCGGATTTTGATCCGGCGCTGTTCGATTCGGTGCTCGCCGAGCAAGTGCGCGCTGTCGATCAACTGGACTGGGATGAGCGCGAAGGCGTGCTGCGCGCCGAGCGTCAGCGCAAGGTTGGCGAACTGATCCTCAGCCGCGAACCGTTGACCGGTCTCGACGAAGCGGCGCGCAGTCAGGCGCTGGTCAATCTGGTGCGGCGCAAGGGACTGGAGTTGTTGCCGTGGACGCCGGAGCTACGGCAGTGGCAGGCGCGGGTTGCTCTGTTGCGGCAATTGGATCTGGCCACGCAGGATGACAGTCAGTGGCCGGATGTCAGCGATGTAACGTTGCTGAAAACCCTCGAGCATTGGTTAATGCCTTACCTGGGCAAGGTCTCGCGGCTCAGCCATTTCGCCAATCTTGACCTGTCGAGCATCGTCCGCAATCTGCTGGCGTGGCCGCTGCCGCAGAAGCTTGATGAGCTGGCGCCACATCACATCAGTGTGCCGTCGGGTTCATCGATTCGTCTGGATTACACCGAGTCTCCGCCGATTCTCGCGGTGCGTCTGCAGGAGTTGTTCGGCCTCGCCGAGACGCCGCGAATTGCCGGCGGCCGGCAAGTGGTCAAGCTGCATCTGTTGTCCCCGGCACGGCGGCCAGTGCAGGTGACGCAGGATCTGGCCAACTTCTGGCGCAGCACCTATGCCGAGGTGAAGAAGGATCTCAAGGGGCGCTATCCGAAGCATTATTGGCCGGATGATCCGTTGGTGGCCGAGGCCACGGCACGGGCCAAGCCACGCGGCACCTGAAGAGCAAAACATCGCAGCCTGCTACCCCATCACGGTACGACATCAATCTATTGTGGGAGCGGGCTTGCTCGCGAAGGCGGTGCGCCAGGCACGGATGCATCAACTGACACGACGCTTTCGCGAGCAAGCCTGCTCCCACAGGGGGATATCGTGTTAACTGGCTACGGGGCTGCGGGCAGCAGGAACCGCGCAATCACCGGCAAGTGATCGGAAATGCGCAAGGTATCGTCCTGGCGCACCCGCGCTTCGACCCGTTTGATCTTCGGGCTGTAGAACAGATAGTCGACCGTGCGGTCCGGGCCATTCAGGCCGGGGTCGTTGGGGTAGTGGGTCAGCCAGTGGGCGCGGTCGATGCCGCTGGCTTCGTTATTGGTCGGGATCATCGGGTACTTGTCCCACAACAGATGCAGGGCGCTGTCGATCGAGTAGGGCCGTGCGCTGCTCGGCGGGCAGACGCTGATACTGGCCCAGCGGCAACAGATTGAAGTCGCCGCCGATCAGCCAGCCACGGCAGGCCCTGGCTTTCGTACTTGTCGAGTACCTTGGTCACCGCTGTCACCTGCGCCTGCAAGGTCTCGTCCGGTTGGCGGGCGCGATCCAGATGGGTGTTGAACACCGTCAGTTGCCCGCCGTCGCTCAGTGGCAGTTTGGTCGCGAGCAGGGCGTCCTTGGGTTCGAACTGGCGGGAGATGAAGTTCGCCGGCGGCACCGGCAATTGCAGGCGTTCGGCGTGTTCGATGCGGTAGCGGCTGAGGGTCGCCAGTTGCCGGCCGACGCTGCCGAAGATGTGCGGATCGGGGACAAAATCGGCCTTCCAGTCGAAGGCGTGAGCGCTGCACGGGTAAAGGTCGGTGACCCGTTCCCGCAGCAGCTTGAGCTGATTCTGGTAATCACTGGCCTTGGCGCCGTCATCCAGTTCCTGCAGCAGCACCACGTCGGGTTGTTCGTCGCGGATCACCCGCGCCACTTCGTCGAGACTGAAGGCCATGTCTTCCCGGGACGGCGCTTCATCGGAGCCTTGGGCGAGATCGTTCCAGAACACGTACCGCTTGCCCGCGAGGTACTGCACGTTCCAGGTCATGACTTTCAGCGCTTGCCCCGGCACCAGGGTCGGCGGCGTACCGCTGCAGGCGACCGGCAGGGTTTCCCGTGCGCCGGGGCGCCAGGTCAGGCTGTAGAACAGCCCGCCGATCAGGACGATGGCGAGCACAATCAGCAACAGGGTGTAGCGCAGCAGACGGGGCATGGCTCGGCTTATCGCGTTACAAAAGTGGCTCCGAGCATACCTGACCGCAGAGCCTTGGCCCAAGGGCCGCGAAGTCAGACTGCTCCGTTACGTTTGTCAGGCAATTCGCTGATCAGCATGAACAGGCGGAACAGCACCACACTGGTGAACAGCTGCAGGAAACTGTGCGCGCTGTCGATCAGTACCGCGATCAGCGGATTCTGCGGGTGGGGGTACGCCGCCAGGGTCGCGCCCTTAAGCAGCCACAACGGCCCCATCACACACAGAATGCACAGCAGGATCCGCCAGAAATGCCCACGGGTCAGGCGCAGACTTTCCTTCATCGCCTGCAACGGCCCCATACCGCGCAACACCAGCAGGTATTCAGCGAATGCGAGCATGACCATCAGCATCAGCCCCGGCAGGAAATACAGCGACAACCCCAGCAGAATCAGCAAGGTATTGAGCGCGGTGAGCAAGGCGAAACGCGGCCACAGGCGCGCGGACATCGCCAGCAGATCGAGATGGCGCGGGGCTTCGCCACGGGTGCGAGCATCGAGGAACAGAATCAGCGCGGCGGTGTACAGCGGATACACCAGCAGACCGACGACCACGCTGGCGGCGGAGAAACTGTCCGGGTCGGTGACGTGATCCACCACTTGTTGCAGCGCCGCCTCGAAGATCACCAGCGGCAGGCACAGCTGCACGATGCTGACCAGATGGCGTTTGAAAAAATACAGAGAGTCGCGCAGTACATCGAAGGCATTCATCAGTCGGTATCGCAGGTCGAAAACAGTGGCTCACTTTAACCGATGATGGGCGGGCGGACACAAACGTAAACATTCGGTAAAGGTCGTTGAAACATCCTGTCACTGCCTCCATTACAGAGGTGCGCCATGTCCACAGTGGACACGGGCAACGTTATCCCCGGCAATCTACGAGGTCGCCATGAACAGCGAAGAGCAAACCCTGATCGATGGACTGTTTTCCCGGCTGCAACAGGCCGAAACGGAGGCAGCCCCGCGCGACGCCCAGGCCGAGGCGCGGATCAAGGAACACCTGACCCGCCAGCCGGCGGCAGGTTATTTCATGACCCAGGCGATTCTGGTGCAAGAGGCGGCCATCAAGAGCCTCGACGAACAGAACAAGCAGCTGACCCAGCAAGTCCAGCAATTGCAGGCTGAACTGCAAGCGGCCAAGTCCCAGAGTGCGGCCCCGGCCCCGGCGCCAAGCGGCGGCGGTGGTTTCCTGTCGAGCATCTTCGGCGGCGGCAGCTCGCGTCCAGCGTCGACCCAGAGCGCTCCGGCTTCTACCGGCGGCTGGCGTGAGCCGGCACCGCAGCAGAACTACGCTGCGCCAGCGCCACAACAGAACTATGCCGCACCACCGCCCAACTACGCGCAGCAAGCAGCTCCGGCTGCGGGCAGCAGCTTCCTCGGCGGCGCCCTGAAAACCGCCGCTGGCGTGGCCGGTGGCGTGATGCTGGCGCAGGGCATCAGCAGCCTGTTCCATCACAACCAGCAGCCTGAAGAAATTGTTGAAGTGATCAAGGAAGATCCGGCGCAGGTGGCTGACCAGAGCGGCAACGACTGGGGCAATGACCAGCGTGTGGCCGATAACGGTTTCTCTGGCAATGACCAGGGCGGATTCACTGATACTGATTACAGCGATGACAACTCGTCATTCTTCGATGACGACGATTCGTTCGTCTGAGTGATAAGCCGCCAGTATCAAACCTGTGGTGAGGGGATTTATCCCCGATGGGCAGCGCAGCGGCCCCGAAAATGGGACTGCTGCGCACTCCATCGGGGATAAATCCCCTCACCACAGTCCACCATCCGTCCGGAGTGGTGGGTTGATTATTCGCGCCACCTTCCTGTGGACTGGCATACTGAGCGCCTTTTTCGGGCCCGGCGCCTGATCCCGCTTCGTGCGCTATGCGCTCACAGGAATCCCGGTGAAAAAAATCGCAGTGTTCGCCGATGTGCAGAACCTCTACTACACCGTGCGTCAGGCCTATGGTTGCCATTTCAACTACGCCGCGCTGTGGGCTGACATTAGCAAACAAGGGCAGATCGTCGAGGCCTATGCCTACGCCATCGACCGTGGCGACAGCAAGCAGCAGCAGTTCCAGCAGATCCTGCGCAACCTCGGTTTCACCGTGAAGCTCAAACCCTATATCCAGCGCAGCGACGGCTCGGCCAAGGGCGACTGGGACGTGGGCATCACCCTCGACATCATGGACGCCGCCGACCACGTCGACGAAATCGTCCTGGCCTCCGGTGACGGCGACTTCGACATGCTGCTCGAACGCATCATCAGCAAGCACGGCGTACAGGCAGTGGCCTATGGCGTGCCGGGTCTGACCGCCAACTCGCTGATCCGCGCCGCCAGCCGTTATGTGCCGATTGAAGGCGCACTGCTGTTGAAAAACTGAGCGTTGCTCAAGAATTGATTTGTACGGAGTTGAACCCGGTTTGGAACGCATTGCAGTCATCGACTTTGAAACCACCGGCCTGTCGCCGAACAGCAGCTGTCGCGCCACGGAAATCGCCGTGGTCATGCTGGAAAACGGCCGTATCGTCGAGCGTTACCAGAGCCTGATGAACGCCGGCGTGCGCGTTCCTGCGTTCATCGAACAACTGACCGGCATCAGCAACGCCATGCTGCGCAGTGCGCCGCCGGCAGAGCGGGTGATGGAAGAGGTCAACGAATTCGTCGGCTGCACCCCGCTGGTGGCGCACAACGCCTCGTTCGACCAGAAGTTCTGGGACTTCGAACTGGGGCGGATCAAACGCACCCGTCTGCAGAATTTCGCCTGCTCGCTGCTGCTGGCCCGGCGCCTGATGCCGGCGGCGCCGAACCACAAGCTTGGCACCCTGACCACGTTCGCCCGCCTGCCACACACCGGCCAGGCGCACAGGGCGATGGCGGATGCCGAGATGGCGGCCAACCTGATGGCGCATCTGGCTGAAGAACTGCGGCACAAGCATGGGGTGCGTGAGCTGAACCACGACCTGCTGTGCAAACTGCAGAAAGTCCCGGCGGCCAAAGTCGGCGAGCACTTGCAGCGCTACCGCTGATCTTGAAGTCACCCAAAATCCCCTGTGGGAGCGGGCTTGCTCGCGAAAGCGGTGTGTCATTCGGCAACTATGTTGTCTGACACTCCCTCTTCGCGAGCAAGCCCGCTCCCACATTTGGATCTTCTGAGTTTCTGATTACTTACCGTTGCCTTCGATGTGGCTGAGCGGCACGCGCTTCTCGATTGCGCTCGACAGCACAATCGAGGTCTTGCTGAAGCCGAACTTCGCCACGCGATTGATCAACTCTTCCAGCTCCGTCATCGACGCCACCGCACCCTTCATCATCACGCACGGATCGCCCGTCACTCGAAAGCATTCGGTCAGTTGCGGGATTTTCACCAGTTCGTCGTAGACCTTCTGGCTGCCGTTCTGGTGCAGGCGCAATTCGATCATGCACTGAATCGGCAAGCCGATTTTCGACAGGTCGATGTTCGCCTGATACCCGGTGATCACGCCGGCGGCTTCCAGCTTGGCCACGCGCTCGGCCACTGCCGGGGCGGACAGGTTCACTTTGCGCGCCAGATCGGCGTAGGACGCACGCCCGTTTTCCAACAGGGCGCTGAGCAGCATGCGGTCGTATTTGTCCAAGGCCGGACTCCTGAAATTGCCAGACTTTCGAAATCGTGGTTTATCCCGTCGATCTCCGTTGTTTCAAAAGTGTACCGGCGCGATAAACAGGTTTTGTAGCTTATTTTTGCTCGCGGGCCTTTCTAGAATAATTCACACCCTGCCTCTGACTGTCGAGCTGCCCATGCCTGCCTTGCGCCGTTTTTCCTTGCCGTTGATCGCCGCGTTTTTCGCGCTGTATGTGATTTGGGGATCAACCTATCTGGTGATCCGCCTCGGCGTCGAATACTGGCCACCACTGATGCTCGGCGGGGTGCGATTCGTGATTGCCGGCAGCCTGATGTACGCCTTCCTGCGCTGGCGCGGGGCACCGGCGCCGACCTGGGCGCAATGGAAAGCGGCGGGGATCATCGGGATTCTGCTGCTCAGTTTCGGTAACGGCGCGGTCAGTGTCGCCGAGCACACTGGCGTGGCTTCCGGCGTGGCGGCACTGGCGGTGGCGACGGTGCCGTTGTTCACCTTGCTCTGCGGCTATTTCTGGGGCGCGCGCAATACGCGCCTCGAATGGGCCGGGGTGGCGTTGGGAATTGTCGGCATCGCCATGCTCAACATGGGTTCCAACCTGCAATCGAGCCCGCTGGGCGCGGCGCTGCTGATTTTTGCGGCGGCGACCTGGGCGTTCGGCTCGGTGTGGAGCAAACACCTGCCGCTGCCGCAAGGGGCAATGGCCAGTGCCGTGGAGATGCTGGTGGGTGGCGTGGTGCTGTTGATCGGCAGCGCAGTGAGCGGCGAACACCTGCAAGCCTTGCCGCCGATGGAAGGCTGGCTGGCCTTGGGTTATCTGATCTTCTTCGGGTCGATCATCGCCTTCAATTCCTACATGTACCTGCTCAAACACGTGCGTCCGGCGGCGGCCACCAGTTATGCCTACGTCAACCCGGCGGTGGCGGTGTTGCTGGGGATCGTGTTTGTCGGCGAGACCATCGGCATGGAAGAAGCGCTGGCGATGCTGGTGATCATCAGTGCCGTGGTGCTGATCGGTCTGCCGCAGTGGCGGCGGCCGGCGCAGCCGCTCGTCGCGGAGCCGCCGAAGACCGCCATTCCAGCAGAGCAACGTGTGAATTAGGGTAAACTGCGCGCCATTGCACACTCGTGTCGCACAATTGCGCTGAATTTTCCTACGGTACTCCCATGACTTTCGCCACCCTTGGCCTGATCGAACCCTTGCTGCGCTCCCTCGAGAAGCTCGGCTACCAGACTCCAACGCCGGTCCAGGCGCAAGCCATTCCGGCCGTTCTGGCCGGTCGCGACCTGATGGCTGCGGCCCAGACCGGCACCGGCAAGACCGCCGGTTTCGCCTTGCCGCTGCTGCAGCTGCTGGCCATGGAAGGACCGAAAGTGGCCGCCAATTCGGCGCGTGCACTGATTCTGGTGCCGACCCGCGAGCTGGCGGAGCAGGTTCATGAGTCGGTGCGCCAATACGCTGAAAACCTGCCATTGCGCACGTATGCGGTGTACGGCGGCGTCAGCATCAACCCGCAGATGATGAAGCTGCGCGGCGGCGTTGATGTGCTGGTCGCCACGCCTGGTCGCCTGATCGACCTGTTCCGCCAGAACGCGTTGAAACTCGATCAGTTGCAAACCCTGGTGCTGGATGAAGCCGACCGTATGCTCGACCTGGGCTTCTCCGAAGAACTGGCGAACATCTACCGCATGCTGCCGAAGAAGCGCCAGACGCTGCTGTTCTCTGCGACCTTCTCCGACGACATCCGCCTGCTGGCCGGGCAGATGCTCAACGATCCGCTGAGCATCGAAGTCAGCCCGCGCAACGTCGCGGCCAACACCGTCAAGCAGTGGGTGGTGACGGTGGACAAGAAGCGCAAGCCGGAACTGTTCGTGCACTTGATGCGCAAGAACAAGTGGAAGCAGGTGCTGGTGTTTGCCAAGACCCGCAATGGAGTGGACGCGCTGGTGGAAAAACTCCAGGGCCTGGGCATCAACGCCGACGGCATTCATGGCGACAAACCGCAGGCGACCCGTCAACGTGCGCTGGATCGTTTCAAGCTCAGCGAAGTGCAGATTCTGGTGGCCACCGACGTCGCTGCCCGTGGTCTGGATATCGAAGATTTGCCGCTGGTGGTCAACTTCGACCTGCCGATCGTCGCCGAGGATTACATCCACCGCATCGGTCGTACTGGCCGTGCGGGCGCGACGGGCGAGGCGATCTCGCTGGTGTGCGCGGATGAAGTAAACATGCTCTCGGCAATCGAGATGCTCACCCGCCAGACCTTGAAGCGTCAGAACGAGCCGGATTTCGAACCTGAGCACCGCGTGCCGGATACCGATGCCAGCGGTCAGGTGATCAAGAAGCCGAAGAAACCGAAAAAGCCGAAAGCATCCGGCGGCGGTGGCAAGCGCAATCTGGGCAAGTGGGTCGACAGTGGCGACACCCAGGCGCCGGAGCCGTCGATCAAGCCTGTGCGTAAAGTGCCGGTGTTCAATACCGGGCCGCGTAAGCGCAAGCCTTAAAGCCAAAAGCCCCTCACCCTAACCCTCTCCCGGAGGGAGAGGGGACTGATTGGAGGATGCTTGAATTCTACGCCGATCTGATTCTGCTGCTGTGAATCCACAATCGACTCGGTCTTTCAGGTCGATGTGTTACGCCAGACACCTCGGTCGGCTCCCTCTCCCTCGGGGAGAGGGTTCAGGCAGGCACCTCGGACTTGAGCCACTGCAACATTCCAATCCCCGCCGCCCGCCCGCTGGCAAAACACCCGGTCAGCAGATAGCCACCTGTCGGCGCTTCCCAATCGAGCATTTCCCCCGCACAGAACACCCCCGGCAACGCCTTGAGCATCAAACGCTGATCCAGCGCTTCGAACGTCACGCCACCGGCACTGCTGATCGCTTCGTCAAGCGGACGGGTTTTCACCAAGGTCAGCGGCAACGCCTTGATCGCCCGCGCCAACAACGCCGGATCAGCGAAGGTTGCTGCGTCGGTCAGCTCGCGCAACAACGCCGCTTTCACCCCATCAATTCCGACCTGACTGTGCAGATGCTTGGCCATCGAGCGTGAACCGCGTGGCTTGCTCAACGCTGCCTGCAATTTATCCACAGGTCGGCCGGGCAACAGATCGATGTGCACCGTGGCTGAACCCTGCGTATTGATCGCCTCGCGAATCGGTGCCGACAGCGCATAGATCAGGCTGCCTTCGACCCCGGTTGCGGTAATCACGCATTCGCCCAAGCGCGGGATATCGTCGTTCAAACCGATGGCGACATTTTTCAGCGGTGCGCCGGCGAATTTGCTGACAAGCAATTCGCTCCAGGCCTGCACCTCGAAGCCGCAATTGCTCGGCTGCAACGGCGCCAGTCCTACGCCTTTTTGCTCCAGGGGCAGCATCCACGCGCCATCCGAACCCAGCCGCGACCAACTGCCACCGCCGAGGGCGAGCAGGGTGGCGTCGGGTTTGACGGTGATTTCGCCGTCGGGGCTGGCGATGCGCAGCGCATCGTGTTCATCCCAGCCGAGCCAGCGATGGCGGGTGTGGATAACCACGCCGCTGTCGCGCAGGCGTTTGAGCCAGGCGCGCAGCAGCGGCGCGGCTTTCATGTCGGTGGGGAACACCCGGCCGGAGCTGCCGATAAAGGTTTCGATGCCCAGTTCATGAATCCAGCGGCACAACGCGTCGGCGTCGAAACCGCGCAGTAACGGCGCGATCTGCGGTGCGCGTTCGGCGTAGCGCGCGAGGAATGCCGGGTAAGGCTCGGAGTGGGTGATGTTCATGCCGCCGACCCCGGCCAGCAGGAACTTGCGCCCCACCGACGGCATGCCGTCGTACAAATCGACGCGCACGCCGGCCTGGCTCAGCACTTCGGCGGCCATCAGGCCGGCGGGGCCACCGCCGATGATGGCGACGTGAGCGGGGTGGGAGGCGGAGGTCTGGGTCATGGCGTGCGCTGCGGTATGGCGGGATAAGGCGCGCATTCTAACAGCGCAGACCTTTGTAGGAGTGAGCCTGCTCGCGATGGCGGTTGATCAGGCGACATAAGTGCTGAATGTCGGTCCGCCATCGCGAGCAGGCTCACTCCTACAAGGAGATCGAAGTGAATTCAGTATGTGGTCAAAAAATAACCATCGCGCTGTACGCCATGTTCGCTGTGGGCTGTAGTCCCTTTCGCTCAGGTTATCCACAGGCCGTTCCACAGCGATTGTGGGTAACGCAGCACAGCTTAGTGACAACCGTGTGACGTCCAGACCCGTTGCGCGCTGTGATGCAGGATGCCGTGGCGGCGGGCGAGGGCGTGGCGATCCTTGCTGTAGCCGCCGCCGATCACGCCGACTACCGGGATGTCGCGGCCCAGGCAATGGCGCATCACGCTTTCATCGCGGGCGGCCACGCCTTCGTCTGTCAGCTGCAGATAACCGAGGGCGTCGTCCTTGTGCACATCGACCCCGGCGTCGTACAGCACCAGGTCCGGTTGATACAGCGGCAGCAGGTAGTTGAGGGTGTCATCCACCACTTTCAGATAATCGGCATCGCCCATGCCGTTGGGCAGCGGAATGTCCCAGTCGCTTTCGGCCTTGCGTGCCGGAAAATTCTTTTCGCAGTGCAGGGAAACGGTAACTGCTTCCGGGGTGTCGTGGAGGATCCGCGCGGTGCCATCGCCCTGATGCACGTCGCAATCGAAGATCAGCACCCGGTTCACCCGACCGCTTTGCAGCAGGTAATGGCTGATGATCGCCAGGTCGTTGAAGATGCAGAACCCGGCCGGGTAGTCGTAGTGAGCGTGATGGGTGCCGCCGGCGAGGTGACAGGCCAGACCATGCTCGAGGGCTTTTTTCGCCGCCAGAATCGAGCCGCCGACCGCCCGCACCGTGCGCCGCGCCAAGGCTTCGTTCCACGGCAGGCCGAGGCGCCGCTGGTCTTCGCGAGACAACTCGCCGCTCATGTAGCGTTCGATATAGCTACGGTCATGGGCCAAGGCGAGGATGTCGTTGGGGCAGATCTCGGGACGCAGCAGGTCGGCGTCGCGGGTCAGGCCGCTGTCGACCAGGTGGTCGCGCAGCAAGCGGAATTTGTCCATCGGAAAGCGGTGATCCGCCGGAAACTCGGGGCTGTAGTCTTCGTGGTAGATCAGCGGCAGGGGCATGGCAACTTCATGTAGGAACGATGGAAAGAGTGAACGATCCTACCAGCGATGTAGACTTGCGGCATGGAAATGGAGGGGCATGATGGAGCCGATTCAGCAACTCGAAAGCGCACGCCTGCTGATGCGTCAGTGGCGCGACGAGGATTTGCCGGAATTTGCGGCGATGTGCGCCGATCCTCAGGTGATGCGTTACTTTCCGGCCCCGCTCAGCCGTCTCGAAAGTGCGTCGATGATCGGCCGGGTGCGCGGGCATTTTGCCGAGCACGGTTTCGGTCTGTGGGCGCTGGAGCGCAAGGACAGCGGTGAGTTCATCGGTTTCACTGGCCTGGGTGTGGTCGGTTTCGATGCGCCGTTCACCCCGGCGGTGGAAATCGGCTGGCGTCTGGCCCGCGAGCATTGGGGGCTGGGCTATGCCAGTGAGGCGGCGTGGACGGCATTGCGCGCAGGTTTTGATCGGCTGGGGCTGAAGGAAATCGTGTCTTTCACCGCCCAGAGCAATCTGCCGTCGGAGAAAGTCATGCAGGCGATTGGCATGCAGCACGATCCGGCCGATGATTTCGATCACCCCAAACTTGCCGTCGATCACCCGTTGCGGCGGCATCTGTTGTACCGAATTACCAGGGAGCAATGGCTGCAAACCCTGCATGGCTAAGCCGACACGGACGTTTACAATGGCGCGACAGTGGCTCGCGCCAGAACCTGAATGGGCCGCCGCAGCCAAGACTGCGCGGCATAGCGTTGTGTGAGGAGAGTCTGAATGAGCCAAGTGTTGGAAGATCTGGTCGACCTGCTGACCCTGGAGCCAATCGAGGAAAACCTGTTCCGTGGCCGCAGCCAGGACTTGGGTTTCCGTCAGTTGTTCGGTGGCCAGGTGCTCGGTCAGTCGCTGTCGGCGGCCAGTCAGACGGTTGAAGAAGCGCGCCACGTGCATTCGATGCACGGTTATTTCCTGCGTCCGGGCGATGCCAAGTTGCCGGTGGTGTATTCGGTGGATCGCGTGCGTGACGGCGGCAGCTTCAGCACGCGACGGGTCACGGCGATCCAGAAGGGCCACCCGATCTTCACCTGCAGCGCTTCGTTTCAATACGACGAGGCAGGCTTCGAGCATCAGAGCCAGATGCCGGTGGTGGTCGGCCCGGAAAACCTGCCGTCGGAGCTGGAACTGACCCAGCAACGCGCGCACCTGATCCCCGAGCACATGCGCGAAAAACTGCTGTGCCCGAAACCGATCGAAGTGCGCCCGGTCACCGAAAAGGATCCGTACAACCCGCAGCCGGCCGATCCGGTGAAGTATGTGTGGTTCCGTGCCGACGGCGCGTTGGCGGATATTCCGGCGCTGCACAAGTACCTGCTGGCCTACGCCTCGGACTTCGGTCTGCTGACCACTTCGATGCTGCCGCACGGCAAGTCGGTCTGGCAGAAAGACATGCAGGTCGCCAGCCTCGATCACGCGCTGTGGTTCCACAACGATCTGCGCGCCGATGACTGGTTGCTCTACGCGATGGACAGCCCGTGGGCCGGCAATTCCCGGGGGTTCTCCCGTGGCAGCGTGTACAACCGCGCCGGGCAACTGGTGGCGTCGGTGACCCAGGAAGGCCTGATTCGTCACCGCAAGGACTGGGCATGAGCCTGAGCGATGTGAAGCACTGGGTGTTCGACATGGACGGCACCCTGACGGTCGCCGTGCATGACTTTGCGGCGATCCGCGTGGCGCTGGCGATTCCGCCCGAGGACGACATTCTCACCCACCTCGCGGCGCTTCCCGCCGATGAAGCCGCGGCGAAACACGCGTGGTTGCTGGAGCATGAGCGCGATCTGGCGCTGGGTTCGAAACCGGCTGCCGGTGCGGTGGAGCTGGTGCGTGACCTGCACGGGCGCGGTTATCGCCTGGGCATTCTGACCCGTAATGCGCGGGAACTCGCGCATGTGACGCTCGACGCCATCGGTCTGGCCGACTGCTTCGCCGTGGAAGATGTGCTGGGCCGCGATGAAGCGCCACCCAAGCCGCATCCCGGCGGGTTGCTGAAACTGGCCGAGGCCTGGAACGTGCCGGCCCGCGAGATGGTGATGGTTGGGGATTACCGCTTTGACTTGGATTGCGGGCGAGCGGCCGGGGCGCGGACGGTACTGGTGAATCTGCCGGACAATCCGTGGCCGGAGCTGACGGACTGGCATGCGCAGGATTGTGTCGAGTTGCGGCGGATGCTTTCGGTCTGAGATCTTTATTGTCTGATCTGGCCTCATCGCGAGCAGGCTCACTCCTACAATTGGAATGCGTTTCCCCTGTAGGAGTGAGCCTGCTCGCGATGGCGCCTCAACAGTCACCACAAGTCATTAATCAAACAGCGCTTTCAGCCCCTCCGGCGACGTCAACATCCCATCGCCGTTATGCCCGACCCCGGGCACTTCAACCAGCCGCTGATTGACCCCTTCCGGATGCCGGCGCAGCAGGTAGCCGAAAAACAGCTTGCCGCGTTCCAGCCGATACGCGCCTTGTGCCTCGGCGGCGCAACTCTTGTCCAGCGCCGGATGTTGCGGGTCTATGTCCTGCTGCCCCAGCAGGTAAATCACTTCGCGCTTGATGTAGCTGCTCTCAAGCTGCAACGGCGTTTGCCCACCGGCGTACAACCGGCATGTCTGCCAGACCGTACTTCCAGCGATTGAAACCCGGGCACTGTGCGTGGTCGAACGCCACCGGCCGCTGTTCGTTGAAATACGCGTACGACGACGGATTAGCCACCACATAGCGCAGGCGAATGCCATTGGCCTTCAGCGCCGGTTGATCCTTGGCCAGCAGGGCATAACGCTGCACCACTTGACCGCCACCGGAATGGCCGAAAATCACGATCTGCTTCACGTCCGGAAACTGCTTGCGGTCGCTGACCCGGGCGACGATGGCGTCGAGTGCGGCGTAGGAGCTCAGCGGCTTCGGCTCTGTGGATAAACCGCCGCCCATCCACTCGTTGCCTTTCCAGCGCAGCAATGTGTTGGGCAGGGAGTAGTACAGGGCGACGTCGCTTTCGTTGAGAAACTGCGGCGCGATCACCAGCGTGTGCGCCGTTTGCCCGGCCAGTTCAGTGGCGTGCTCGGCACTCTTGCGATAGGTCTCGGCATTGCGCAGCCGTCCGTGAATGACGATCAACACCCGCTCGATTTTTTCCGGTGCCGGGCTGATGCCGACGGCCATTTCGCCGGCCTCGAATTGCAGGCGCCCGGGGCTGATGGCATCGACGCCTGCCGCGTGCGCGTTGCCGCCGATGATCAGTAAAGCCAGAAGCCATTTGCGCATTTACAGGTTTTTCGCCGCGAAGGTATCGCACTGGCCGACCTGGCCCTGAGCGAAACCGGTTTTGAACCAGCGCACCCTTTGCGCCGACGTGCCATGGGTAAACGAGTCCGGCACCACGCGGCCCTGACCCTGTTGTTGCAGGCGATCATCACCGATGGCGTTGGCCGCATTCAAGGCCTCTTCGACGTCACCCGGTTCCAGCCAGTTCAGGCGCTTCTGTGCATGGTAGGCCCAGACGCCGGCCAGGCAGTCGGCCTGCAACTCCTGACGCACCAGCAAACCGCCGTCGCCCTGCATCTGCCGGCCCTGCTGACGGGCCGTCTGAATTTTTGCCGAGACGCCGAGCAGCGTCTGCACATGGTGGCCGACTTCGTGCGCGATCACGTAGGCCTGGGCGAAGTCACCGGCGGCCTTGAAGCGCTGGGCCATTTCCTGGAAGAAGGCCATGTCCAGATAGACTTTCTGATCCGCCGGGCAGTAGAACGGGCCGGTCGCCGAAGTCGCCAGCCCGCAAGCGGAATTCACCCGGTTGCTGAACAGCACCAGGGTCGGGTCCTTATATTGGCGCCCGGCCTGCTGGAAGATGGCGCCCCAGGTGTCTTCGGTATCACCAAGGATCGAACGCACGAATTCGGCTTGCTGGTCGTTGGCCGGTGGCGCCTGGCGGGTTTGCGTCGAGGCCGGTGCCGATTGCTCGGTCATTTGCCCAGTGAGCTGGCCGAGGATCTGCAACGGATCCTGTCCGGTGATCCAGCCGATGCCGACGATCAGCAGGATCGCCCCCAGGCTCAGGCCTTTGCCGCCACCGAACCGCATGCCACCACCGCCGCCGCTATCATCGCCACGGGCATCGACGACGTTGTCACTGCGTCGGCCTTTTTTCCATAGCATGTGGTAATCCTCTTTCTGTACGTGGTGATGAGTGTTGCTGGTGTGAGAGTGTGGCGCCAGTCCGGTCGTCCGTCTATTCGAGCACACGCCAACAGGCCCGGCCTCGGGTGACGAGGGCGGGCCTGTTATTGACGAGCGTGTGCGCGACTAATTCAATCCGTTGGCGGATTTCTCTCGGCGCGCTGTGCGTCAGCGATCGAAGGCATCCCACACCGGGGCGAAATCCGGGCTGACCTGACGCTGATTCTTCGGCAGCGCGGCGATCAGTGCGCGGTCTTCAGCGTCCAGTTCAACCTGCAGCGAAGCCAGGTTCGCCAGTTGATTGGCGCGGCTGCTGGCTTTGGGAATCGCCGCGACGTTGGGCTGATCCAGCAGCCACTTCAGCGCCACCTGAGTCGGTAGCACGCCGTGTTTTTCGGCAATCTGCTGAATCTGTGGAATCTCCGAGACCTTGTTACGCGCCAATGGCGTGTAGGCCGTCAGTGCCAGATCGTGTTGGCGGGCATAGTCGAGCAGGGCGTTCTGGCCGAGCAGGACGTGGTACTCGACCTGGATCGCTGACAGAGGGATGCCGTATTCCTCGACGACTGTGCGCAGCAGCGGCAGCGGAAAATTCGCCACGCCGATGTTGCGAGCCAGACCTTGCTCCTTGAAGGATGCGAGGGTTTCAAGCGTGCGCGGCAAGTCCCAGTCAGTGCTCGGCCAGTGGATCATGAACAGGTCGACGTACTCGCAGCGCAAAGCCTTGAGGCTTCGTTCCATCGAGTGGCGCATGGCGTCGGGTTGCAACTGGTCCCACCAGACCTTGGTGGTGACATGAATCTGCTCGCGGGGTGTCGGTGTATTCGCCAATGCTTGTCCGACCGCGTCTTCGTTGTTGTAGGCCGCTGCCGTGTCGATGTGCCGGTAGCCGAGTTCCAGCGCTTGCTCGACGGCACGGGTGCATTCGTCGCCGAGCATCGGCCAGGTGCCGAGGCCGAGTTTCGGCATGTTCAAACCCTGGGCGTTAACGATGTGCTGCATGGTCGATCTCCTGTTCGAAAGCAGTGATGCCGGCGATATGCCGAGCGGCGATGTAGCCGAAAGTCAGCGCCGGGCCGAGGTTGATCCCGCCTGCCGGATAGTGCCCGCCCATGATGCTGGCCATGTCGCCACCGGCGGCGTAGAGCCCGGCGATGGGCTGGGCATGGGCATCGAGCACTTGCGCCTGCGGGTTGACCTTGAGCCCGGCAAAGGTGCCGAAGCAGCCCGGTTGGATTTTCACGGCATAGAAGGGGCCTGTCTCTATTGGGGCAACGCAAGGGTTGGGAAGGTTCGCCGGATCGCCCTGTTTGCGGTTATAGGGCGTTGCGCCGCGACCGAACGACGGGTCCTCGCCGTGGCGTGCATGGCGGTTGTAGTCCTCCACCGTCTGGCGCAACCCGCTGGGGTCGATGCCGCAGGCGCTGGCCAATTCTTCAAGGGTGTTGCCGGTTTTCAGATAGCCGCTGCGGATAAATCCTGACACCGGCACGGGAAATGGCCGCGACATGCCCAAGCCATAACGCCGTTGAAAGGCACGGCTGCAGATCAGCCACGAGGCGACCTCTTCGCCTTCAGGCGTGGCGGCAACCATGGCGCTGACGTAGTCGTAGTAACCGTTGGCCTCGTTGACGAAGCGCTGGCCGTTGCGCAGTACGCCGATGATTCCCGGTTTGCCGCGTTCGATGATGTGTGGGAAATGGCCGATGCTGCCGTCAGCATGCGGCACTTGCGAGACCGGCGCCCAGGCCACGGGCGACGCCAGCTCGGTATTGACCGTGGCACCGACGCTTTCGCCCAGACGCAGGCCATCGCCATTCACCGCCAGCGGCGGCAGTGCCCAGTGTTCATGACCCGTGGGCGTGCGCGGAAACAAGGCCTTGCGCCGCTCGATGTCGTTGGCGAATCCGCCGGCGGCCAGCACCACGGCTTTGCGTGCATGAATGCGGATCGGGCCTTTGGCGCTGTTGACCAGCGCGCCGCAAACCCCTGCTTCATCGCGCAGCAGTTCGGTCACTGGCGCTGACTCCCATAACAGGACGCCAAGGTCCTCGGCGGACTTCGCCAGTCGTGCGACCAGCGCCACACCGTTGACCAGTTGCATGGCCCGGCCGTGTACCGCGAGGTCAAGCAAGTGCCGGGTAAAACGCCGGGTTACGTGCCACGCGGCTTTCAGCGAACGGGTGAGATTGAGGAACGCCGAAAGGTCGGCGCCGGCCATGATCGGCATGCCCATGAAGGACGTTTCGCGCATTGTTGTACGCAGGCGCCTGAGCAGGCGTCCGACTGTTCGTCCGTCGTAAGGCGCCGCGATGACCGAGCGACCGCCCGTGCCCGCGCCGGGCGTATCGCCATGAATGTCGGCAATGGCGTTGCCGTCGGCAAATTGCAGAGCAGTGTGCTGTTCGAAAAACGCGACCATGTGCGGCCCGGCGGTGAGGAATGCGTCGACCATTGCCGGGTCGTAATGCTCACCGAGTTCGTGGCGCAGGTAAGTGCGCGGTCGCTCGACGTCTTCGACGATGCCGGCGCGTCGGGCCAGCGGATTGCACGGCACCCATGCCCAGCCGCCGGACCACGCGGTGGCACCGCCGAACACCGGATCTTTTTCAACCACGATGACCTTCAGGCCGTGCCATGCGGCAGTGACCGCTGTGGATAAACCGGCGGCACCGGAGCCGACGACCAGAACGTCACAGTCGATTTCGGGAAGTTCGGCAGGCATCAGGCAAAGCTCCGCAGCTGGGTTTTATTGGAATCAGGTTCCGGAAATTAACCAATGATGTGCAGCTGCAACAAGGCATGGTTTAGTAAAGTGGGCGGTTATCGCACGCCAGTTCCGGATTTCGCTTTGTCTCGGATGTCTTCTAGAATCGGCAAAATTTCACTTGGACCTTCCCATGGCCGGCAGTCAGATCGAACGGGTTTTCAGCGTGCTGGAAAGCCTCACCAGTGAGCCGCGCGGGCTGCCGATGCAGACGCTGGCCGAGCAACTGGACATCCCGAAAAGTGCCACCCACCGGATGCTCGCGGAGCTGATTCGGTTGGGCTACGTGCGGCAGAATGCCGACACTTTGCGCTATCACCTGTCGACCAAACTGGTGGCGATGGGGTTTCAGTACCTGTCGAGCAGCGGTGCCGACATCGTGCAACCGGTGCTGGATCGACTGGCGCAGGAAACCGGTGAACTGGTGCGTCTGGGGGTGATCGATGGCGAGCGCCAGACCTGGATCGCCAAGGCGCAGGGCGCACGCACGGGCCTGCGTTATGACCCGGACATGGGCCGCGACGCGCCGTTGTTCTACACCGCTTCCGGGCATGCGTGGCTGGCCTGCATGAGCGATGCCGAGGCGTTGTCGCTGGTCGAGCGCCAGGGCGCGGAAGTACCGGTGGGCGTCGGGCCGAATGCGCCGCGCTCCAATATCGAACTGCTGGAGCGCCTGCGCCTGGCGCGGGAACAGGGTTATGCCTGTGTCGAGGAAAGTTCGGCGGTGGGCACCTCGGCGATTGCCGCGGTGGTCAAGCATCCGGTTGACGGGCGAGTGATCGGCGTACTGAGCATTGCCGGGCCGAGCGCACGGATGCCCGGCGCGCGGTTGCACGAATTGGCGCCGCTGCTGATGAAGTTTACCGAGGAGTTGTCGGCGGCGAGCCTGGCGTCCGAATTGTTCATCTGACCGATCCCCTGTAGGAGCTGCCGAAGGCTGCGATCTTTTGACTTTGTTTTTTAAGGTCAAGATCAAAAGATCGCAGCCTTCGGCAGCTCCTACAGGTCCGGGTGTCGTGTACAAAGTTGTGCGGTGTTCGCACGGTTTTCCCATCACTGGGTGTTTGATTGTGGAACGCGGTTCTAAATTGTTGCTGGAGTGACATTTCCAACAACAATCACAAAAGGATCGCGCCTTGACTCCGCCCCTTCGTATCGCCCTGATCGGCGCTGGCAACATGGGCCAGCAGCATTACCAGCATTTGCAAACCCTCGAAGAAGCCCGGTTGTGCGCAGTGGCTGATCCCGGCCCGCAGGCTCCCGCGCTGGCGGCGCAGTGGGGCGTGGCGTATTTCGCCGATCACCGGCAGATGCTGGAGCAGGTGCGGCCCGATGCGGTGATCGTGGCCAATCCGAATAATCAGCACGTCAGCACGGCGCTGGATTGCCTCGCCGCCGGGGTTCCGGTGTTGCTGGAGAAACCGGTGGGTGTGCATCTGGATGAGGCACGCGAACTGGTGGCGGCAGTCAAACGCAGTGGCGTGCCGGTGCTGGTCGGCCACCATCGGCGGCACAATCCGTTGATCGTGCGTGCCCACCAATTGTTGCTCAGCGGCGCGCTCGGGCGGCTGACCACGGTTACTGCACTGTTCCAGTTACGCAAACCCGACCGATATTTCGAGGTCCCGTGGCGCCGTGAACCGGGCGCGGGCCTGTTGCTGACCAATCTGATTCACGACCTCGATCTGCTGCGTCACCTGTGCGGTGAAGTGCAGTCGGTGCAGGCCGTCACCGACAACGCGGTGCGGGGTTTTGCCAACGAAGACAGTGTCGCGGTGTTATTGCAATTTGCCGGCGGTGCACTGGGCACGCTGAGCGGTTCCGATGCGGTCGCCGCGCCGTGGAGCTGGGAGCTGAATTCCGGAGAGAACCCGGCCTACCCGCGTCAGGTCGATCAGCCGTGTTATCTGCTGGCGGGTACCGCCGGGGCGCTGAGCATTCCGCAACTCAAGCGCTGGCATTACGCTGCCGATCAAGTCGATGCCGGTTGGCACGAACCGCTGATCGCGCAGCAAGAACAGTGTGAGGCCGGGGACGCGTTGCGGTTGCAGCTGCAGCATTTTGTGCAGGTCGCGCGGCGTGAGGTCGAACCCTTGGTCAGTGCCGCCGATGCCGCGCGAACTCTGGCGCTGGTCGAGGCGATACGTGAGGCGGCGGCCAGCGGTCGTGCCTGTTCCCCGGCAGCGGTCGAGGCTTGAGCATGAACGAACGAATTCTGTCTCTGGCCAGTCTCACCGTACTCGAGTTGTCACCGCCGCAAATGGTCGAGGTGGCGGCGCGTGCCGGTTACAGCCATGTCGGTTTGCGCCTGGAGCCGGCGACGGCGGAGGAATATCACTTTCCATTGGTGGCCGATGGCGGCTTACGGCGTCAGACGTTGGCGCGTTTGCGCGACACTGGCATCGCTGTGCTCGATGTGGAAATCCTGCGTCTGAAACCGCAAACCGTGGTCGCCGATTTCGACAAGCTGCTGGCCGTCGGCGCGGAGTTTGGCGCCAGTGAATTACTGGTCGCCGGCAATGATCCTGACGAGCATCGGCTCACCGACAACTTTGCCGCCCTATGTGATCTGGCGGCGCCTTACGGTTTGCATCCGCATCTGGAGTTCATGCCCTGGACCGATGCGTGCAACCTCGAACAGGCGTTGCGCATCGTTGCCAATGCCGACCGGGAAAACGCCGCGGTGCTGGTCGATGCCTTTCATTTCGATCGCTCCGGCTCACGGCTGGAGGATCTGGTCAGCGTTGCGCCCGCGCGCCTGCGTTATGCGCAATTGTGTGATGTGGCGGGACCGAGACCGGCGGACATGGCCGAGATCTTGCGTCAGGCGCGCAATGAGCGGCGGTTTCCCGGCGAGGGCGATTGTGATTTGCACGGTTTGTTGCGCAGTCTGCCAGCTAATATTCCACTGAGCCTGGAGATCCCCACGGTAAAACTGCTGGAGCAGGGCGTCAGCGGATTGCAACGAGCGCAGATGGCGCTCGACAGGACGCGGGAATTGTTGGCGCAGTTATAAGTCAGTTTTTGTGGCGGGGCGCCAGCGTCCCCGCCACTGTTCATTTTTCCTTCAGAGATATCCAATGACCGTCAGCACCCCGCTCTCCGGTGTCAACCAACCCTTCAAGGGGATCTTGCTGATTGTCGTGGCGACTTTCCTGTTCTCCAGCCACGATGCGCTGTCGAAATACCTCTCGGGTTTCTACCCGATCATCATGGTGGTCTGGGCGCGGTATCTGGTGCACACCTTGCTGATGGCGGGGATTTTCCTGCCACAGTCGGGGTTGCGCGTGCTGCGCACCAAACGACCTTTATGGCAGTTGGCGCGGGCGCTGTGCCTGCTCGGCACCAGTCTGTTTTTCACCACGGCGCTGCTGTATATCCCGCTGGCCGAGGCCACGGCGGTCAACTTTCTCGCGCCGGTGCTGGTGACGGCGCTGTCGGTGCCGTTGCTCAAGGAACGGGTGACGCGCGGGCAGTGGATCGCGGTGATCTGCGGTTTTATCGGGGTGCTGATCATCGTCCATCCGGGAGGCGAGTTGTTCACCCCGGCGGTGCTGCTGCCGTTCTGCTCGGCGTTGTTTTTCTGCTTCTATCAACTGCTGACGCGCAAGCTCGCGGAAATCGACAGCCCGACCACCAGCAACTTCTTCGCCGGGTTGTGCAACACCTTGGTGATGAGCGCGCTGGTGCCGTTCTTCTGGCAAGTGCCAACGTTGTCTCACGCCGTGTTGATGCTGGCGCTGGGCAGCTGCGGGATGACCGCGCACCTGTTTCTGACCCAGGCGTTCCGCCATGCCGCGCCGGCATTGCTGGCGCCGTTCGGTTATTGCCAGATCGTGTTTGCCGGGTTGTTGGGGTGGGTGGTGTTCAACCACACGCCGAGTCTGTTGACGGTGATCGGCATTGCGGTGATCTGCTGCAGCGGCCTGGCGGCGGCTTGGCAGCAGAGCCGCAGATGAGAGAGATAAATAACCCTGTGGGAGCGGGCTTGCTCGCGAAGGCGGTGGATCAGTCGACATCTTCAGTGACTGACTAAATGCTTTCGCGAGCAAGCCCGCTCCCACAGGGGGGAGGGGTGCAGGCAGGTTATTCGGTGACGTCTGGAATCTTGCGCGGGGCCATGAAGTACATCCAGGTCAGGGCAATGAAGTACATCGCCGGGATCAGCGTGAACAGCACCGTGTAGTTGTTATGGGTGACGGTCAGGATGTGGCCGACGATCTGGGTCATGAACATCCCGCCGATCGCTGCGCACATACCGCCGAAACCGAACACCGTGCTCATCGTGTGCTTGGGCGTGTAGTCCATCACCAGGCTCCAGATGTTCGCGGTCCAGGCCTGATGCGCGCCGATGGCCAGGGAGATTGCCGCGACGGCGACCCACAGATTGCTCGAACCGGCGGCCATGATCACGCCGATGAT
This sequence comes from Pseudomonas sp. S150, assembly GCF_004526365.1. Taxonomy (NCBI): domain Bacteria; kingdom Pseudomonadati; phylum Pseudomonadota; class Gammaproteobacteria; order Pseudomonadales; family Pseudomonadaceae; genus Pseudomonas; species Pseudomonas sp. S150. The sequence continues at coordinate 5,918,526 of NZ_CP038207.1, read as the reverse complement.
GCAGCATGCGAACAGGAACATCGACAGCAGCCGCGCTTTGATCGAGTTCATGCCGCGACCGATCAGGAACGAAGACAGAATCCCGCCGCCCACGCTGCCGAAGTCAGCGGTGACGTAAATGATGATCAGCGGAATGCCCATCTGGGTGACGTTGATACCCAGGTTGTATTGCTGATTGAGAAACGGCGGCAGCCAGTACAGGTAGAACCAGAACACCGGCGCGGTCAGCGAATAGGCGAGGGCGAACGCCCAGGTGCCGCGCATGCGCAGGATGCGTGAAAACGGTACGCGGGCCTGTTCCGGTTCGACTTCCTGCTGGATGTACTCAAGCTCGGACTGTTTAACGCTTGGATGGTCTTCCGGGTTGAAGTACTTCAGGCCCCAGAACAGCAACCAGATCCCGCCCAGTGCCGACATGCACAGGAACGCCGCCTGCCAGCCCCACACGTGCAGAATCAGCGGCAGCAGCATCGGCGTGAACATGGCGCCGACGTTGGTCCCGGCGTTGAAGATGCCGGTGGCCACGGCGCGTTCACCGGCGGGGAACCACAGGCGCGTGGTTTTCACGCAGGCCGGGTAGTTGGCCGCTTCGGTCAGGCCGAGGATGAAGCGGCAGACCATGAAGCCGACGGCCGAAGTCGCCAGACCGTGGGCGCCGGTAGCCAGGCTCCAGAGCAGCACTGCGCAGAAGAACACGCGTTTCACGCCGACCCGGTCGATCAGGCGTCCCTGCAGGACGAAACCAATCGCGTAGCCGACCTGAAACCAGAAGTTGATGTTGGCGTAATCCATCGCCGTCCAGCTCATTTCCTTGGCGAGGATCGGCTGCATGACGCCGAGGGCTGCGCGGTCGATGTAGTTCAGGGTCGTGGCGAAAAACACCAGCGCCAGCATGCCCCAACGGGTCTTGCCGACAGCCATGGCGCCGCGGATCTTGTCGCCGATGCCACCCGTGGCAGTGCTCATGGCCGGGGCCATGCGGGAAGTCTGTGAAGGAATCATTGTTCCACCCGTTTTTGAATTTGTTATGTGGTGTTGTTTGCACGCACTGCGACCGAAGGTTCATTTCCGGACTCAATGTGAAGTCGATGGTGGGCAGTGGACGAAAAGTCGTCAATTCGCCGAAACGCCATAGTGTTCGATAATCGCACGCAAAACTAACCGGCTGGTACACTTTAAATTGCTGCTGAAGACGATGCAGCCAATAATTTCCTCACGATAAAAAATGATCCCCTGTAAAAAAACTGCAGCGCAGTCCGGGAGTAGCAACATGCAGCGTTCCATTGCCACCGTTTCCCTGAGCGGCACCCTGCCGGAAAAGCTCGAAGCCATTGCCGCCGCCGGGTTCGACGGCGTCGAGATCTTCGAGAACGATCTTCTGTATTACGACGGCAGCCCGCGGGAAATCAGGCAGATGTGCGCTGACCTGGGGATCGCCATCACCCTGTTCCAGCCGTTCCGCGATTTTGAAGGCTGCCGCCGTGATCGGCTGGCGCGCAATCTGGAGCGGGCCGAGCGCAAATTCGACCTGATGCAGGAGCTGGGCACCGATCTGGTGCTGGTCTGCAGCAACGCCTCGGCGGACAGCGTCGGCGACCGGCAGATTCTGGTCGATGACCTGCGGCTGCTGGCCGAACGTGCCGGCGCTCGCGGGTTGCGTATCGGCTATGAAGCGCTGGCCTGGGGCCGGCACGTCAATACTTATCAACAGGTCTGGGACATTGTTCGCCAGGCCGACCACCCGGCACTCGGCGTGCTGCTCGACAGCTTTCACACCTTGTCGCTGAAAGGTGATCCAAGCGCGATTGCCGACATTCCTGGCGACAAGATTTTCTTTGTGCAAATGGCTGACGCGCCGATCCTCGCCATGGATGTCCTGGAGTGGAGCCGGCATTTCCGTTGCTTCCCGGGGCAGGGCGAATTCGATCTGCCGGGGTTCCTCGCGCCGATCATCCAGAGTGGTTACACCGGGCCGTTGTCGCTGGAGATCTTCAACGATGGCTTCCGCGCCGCGCCACCACGGGCCAATGCTGCCGATGGTCTGCGTTCGCTGCTGTATCTGGAAGAGAAAACCCGTCAGCGCCTGGAACAGCAAACAACGCCGGTGGCCAACCGCGACATCCTCTTCGAAACGCCGCCGGCCAGCGAGTACAACGGCATCGAGTTTCTCGAGTTCGCCGTCGACGAAAGTCTTGGCGCCAAACTGAGCAACTGGCTGGAGCGCCTGGGCTTCGTCAAGGCTGGACAGCACCGCTCCAAGAGCGTGAGCCTGTTGCGCCAGGGCGATATCAACCTGATCCTCAACGCCGAACCGTACTCGTTCGGCCACAGCTTTTTCGAGGCCCACGGCCCGTCGCTGTGTGCCACCGCCGTGCGGGTCAAGGACAGCGCCAGCGCCCTGGCCCGTGCCGTTGCCTACAAGGGCCAGCCCTATCGCGGCCTGGTCGGCCCCAACGAACTGGAACTGGCCGCGGTGCGTGCGCCGGACGGCAGCCTGATTTATCTGGTGGATGAGGCGGCGGACGTTTATGGCACTGACTTCAATCTGCTGCCGAACGCTCAGGCCCGTGGCGGCCTCAAGCGCATCGATCACATGGCCATGGCGCTGCCGGCCGACAGCCTCGACAGCTGGGTGCTGTTCTACAAGAGCCTGCTGGATTTCGAGGCCGACGATGAAGTGGTGTTGCCCGATCCGTACGGTCTGGTGAAAAGCCGGGCGTTGCGCAGCCGCGATAGCTCGATCCGTCTACCGCTGAACATCTCCGAGAATCGCAACACCGCGATCTCCCACGCGCTGTCGAGTTATCGCGGCTCCGGTGTGCATCACATCGCCTTCGATTGTGATGACATCTTCGCCGAAGTCAGCCGCGCCAAAGAAGCTGGTGTGCCGTTGCTGGATATCCCGCTCAACTATTACGACGACCTCGCCGCGCGCTTCGATTTCGACGACGAGTTCCTCAGCGAGCTGGCGTACTACAACGTGCTCTACGACCGCGACGCGCAGGGCGGCGAGCTGTTCCACGTGTACACCGAGCCGTTCGAGGGGCGCTTCTTCTTCGAGATCATCCAGCGTAAAAACGGCTATGCCGGTTATGGTGCGGCGAACGTTGCGGTCCGTCTGGCGGCGATGGCCAAATCACGCAGCGGTGCGGTGCGTCAGGCGAAGTTGTAGGAATTTCGTAAACGCGCGATTAAACACGAGCCGCGTGGCTTCCTTCACTGTGCAGCGCGGCCCATAATCGCCAACCTGTGCAGTGATGGCCGTGAGCCCGCAATGACAATGACTTCAGAACTCCCCGCCGCTCCCGTCGAATCCGGTATCGAGCCGCGCAAGAGTCGCAAGAACAACCCGGAAAAAACCCGCGAGAACATCCTGCAGGAGGCGATCGTCGAGTTCGTCCAGCAGGGCTTGTCCGGCGCCCGCGTCGACGCGATCGCCGAGCGTATCCACACCTCCAAACGCATGATCTATTACTACTTCGGCAGTAAGGAGCAGTTGTACGTCGAGGTGCTGGAGAAGCTTTACGGCGACATCCGCAGCACCGAAAACCGCCTGCACCTGGCCGAGTTGCCGCCGGTGGTGGCGATCCGTCGACTGGTGGAATTCACCTTCGATCACCACGACCGCAACGTCGATTTCGTGCGCATCGTCTGTATCGAAAATATTCACAACGCCGAGTTCGTGAAGCGTTCGGACACGATCAAGGCGATGAACAATACGATCCTCGATTCACTGGGCGAGATTTTGCGGCGCGGTGCCGAGGAGGGGGTCTTCCGCGCCGGGCTGGACGCGCTGGATGTGCACTTGCTGATCAGTTCGTTCTGTTTCTACCGCGTCTCGAACCGCCATACGTTCGGTGAGATTTTTCAGATCGACCTGCCGGACGAAAGCATCAAGCAGCGTCATCGCGAGATGATCTGCGAGTCGGTGTTGCGCTACTTGCAGCCGTGACACCTATCCAATGTGGGAGCGGGCTTGCTCGCGAAAGCGGCGTGTCAGCCTATACATCTAGCGCCTGACACACAGCCTTCGCGAGCAAGCCCGCTCCCACAGGATCGATGTTTATCTTCAGCCGTTCATGCTTTGAAAATGCGCAAGCATCCGCTGCGCATCCGGCACCACGCCGCTGAACAATTCAAACGCCTTCACCGCTTGAAACACCGCCATGTTGCCGCCGTCCAGCGTGCGGCAACCCAGCGCGCGGGCGTTGCGCAGCAGTTCGGTTTCCAGCGGGAAGTAAACGATCTCCGCCACCCACAATTCCTTGCGCAGCAACTCCACCGGCACTGGCATCCCCGGCAGTTTGGCCATGCCCATCGGCGTGGTATTCACCAGACCATCGGCCTGATTCAGCGTGCCCGGCAGATCTCGCCCGGCCACCGCGCGGCCTGAGCCGAAATGCTGGTTGAGGTTGTTCGCCAGACTCTCGGCACGTTCGCGGTCGACGTCGAAAATGCTCAGTTGCTGTACGCCTTCGCTCAGCAGCGCGTGGGCCACTGCCGCTCCCGCACCGCCGGCCCCCATCTGGACGACACGTTCACGCGCAGCGTCCTTCAGGCCTCGGCGAAAACCTTCGGCAAAACCCAGGCAATCAGTGTTGTGGCCGATGCGTTTGCCGTCCTTGAGCACCACGGTGTTGACCGCGCCGATGCCCCGGGCTTCCGGGGACAGTTCGTCGAGCAGCGGGATGATCGCCTGCTTGCACGGGAAAGTAATGTTCAGGCCGGTGTAGTTCATCCGCTCGGCCGCCTGCAGCAAGTCGGGCAGGGCGTTGCTGTCCAGATGCAACTGATCGAGATCAATCAGCCGATACAGGTAGCGCAAGCCTTGGGCGTCGCCCTCATGTTCATGCAGTGCTGGCGTGCGCGAGGCTTGAATACCCGCACCGATCAGGCCAGCCAGTATTACCGGTTTACGGGTCATGCTGCGCGCCCCTTCAGTCGCTGACTGAAATGCTCCAGGGCCAGGCGATAGCCATGGCTGCCGAAGCCGCACATCACCGCCGTGGCGATGGCCGAGACAAACGAGTGGTGGCGGAATGGCTCACGCGCATGCACGTTGGACAGGTGCACTTCGATCACCGGCAACTCACTGGCCACCAGCGCGTCGCGGATCGCCACCGAGGTGTGCGTCCACGCCGCCGGGTTGATCACGATCCCGGCGCAACGGCCGCGTGCCGCATGAATCCAGTCGAGCAATTCGCCTTCGTGATTGGTCTGGCGAAACTCCACGGCCAGGCCGAATTCTTCGGCAGCGCGGCCGCACAGAGCAGAAATATCAGCCAGGGTTTCGTGACCGTAGGTTGCCGGTTCACGAGTGCCGAGCAGGTTCAGGTTCGGGCCGTTGAGCACCAGAACGATAGGGGGCATGGGGGCAAACTCCACTTATTGTTTTTGGCTTGGGCCGAAGGTTTCAGCCTGTGGAGGTAAAATGTACCAGATGGTTACCATGGTCAATTGAGCAACGTTGCGCTTGGCGCTTAGTGTTCGTTAATCGCACAAAACAAAACATCACCCACAAAAAAGCCGTCAATCAAGACGGCTTTCTCGTATCCGGCATTCGCCATCAACGCCGGGTCAGCAACACCCCGGACTCCATGTGATGTGTCCACGGGAACTGGTCGAACATCGCGCAGCGGGTGATGCGGTGCGTGTCGTGCAGTTGGGCGATGTTGGCCGCGAGGGTTTCCGGGTTGCAGGAGATGTACAGGATATTGTCGAAGCGCCGGGTCAGCTCGCAGGTGTCCGGGTCCATACCGGCGCGCGGCGGGTCGACGAATACGCTGCCGAACTCGTAGCTTTTCAGGTCGATGCCTTGCAGGCGACGGAACGGGCGCACTTCGTTCAGCGCTTCGGTCAGCTCTTCGGCGGACAGGCGCACCAGCGTGACGTTATCCACAGCGTTTTCGCTGAGGTTGCTCAGTGCGGCGTTGACCGAGGTCTTGCTGATCTCGGTGGCCAGCACTTTGCGCACACGGGTGGCGAGCGGCAGGGTGAAGTTGCCGTTGCCGCAGTACAGCTCCAGCAGATCATCGCTGCGATCGCCCAGCGCTTCGAATGCCCAGTTCAGCATCTTCTGGTTCACCGTGCCGTTGGGCTGGGTGAACGCGCCTTCTGGCTGGCGGTAGCTGAAGGTGCGACCACCGACTTCGAGTTTCTCCACCACGTAATCGTGGCCGATGACTTCGCGTTTGCCCTTGGAACGGCCGATGACGCTGACGTTGAGATCAGCCGCCAACTTCGACGCGGCCGCATGCCAGTGCTCGTCCAGCGGACGGTGATAGCACAGGGTAATCATCGCATCGCCGGCCAGGGTGGTCAGGAACTCCACCTGGAACAGCTTGTGGCTCAGCGCCGAACTGGCCTGCCATGCCGCCTTGAGCTGCGGCATCAACTGGTTGATGCGCAGGCTGGCAATCGGGAACTCTTCGATCAGGATTGGCGTGCGCTTGTCGTCCTGGGAGAACATTGCGTAGTGCCGCTCACCGGCCTCGCGCCACAGGCGAAATTCCGCGCGCAGGCGGAAGTTCTGCAGCGGCGAGTCGAACACGGTCGGCTCTGGTGCATCGAACGGGGCCAGCAGGTCACGCAAACGCGTGACCTTGTCTTCGAGCTGAGTGGCGTAGGCCTGGGAATCGAAAGTCATGCGTTGAACCAACCCAACTTGATCACAAACAGAATCGACAGAATCACCAGCGCCGGGTTCAGCTCACGGGCGCGGCCCGACAGCAACTTGATCACGGTCCAGGAGATGAAGCCGAAGGCGATGCCGTTGGCGATCGAGTAAGTGAATGGCATCGCCAGCGCGGTAACCACCACCGGTGCGGCCACGGTGATGTCTTCCCAGTCTATTTCCGCCAGACCGGAAGTCATCAGCACGGCGACGAACAGCAGCGCCGGTGCGGTGGCGAAGGCTGGCACGCTGGCCGCCAGTGGCGAGAAGAACAGCGCCAGCAGGAACAGGATAGCTACCACTACAGCCGTCAGACCGGTACGCCCGCCAGCGCTCACGCCAGCCGCGGATTCGATGTAGCTGGTGGTGGTCGAAGTACCCAGCAGCGAGCCGGCCATCGCCGCGGTGCTGTCGGCGATCAGTGCGCGACCCATTTTCGGCATGTGGCCGTCCTTGCCCATCAGGCCGGCACGCTTGGCGACGCCGATCAGGGTGCCGGAGTTGTCGAACAGGTCGACGAACAGGAAGGCGAAGATCACGCTGACCAGACCGATATCCAGCGCGCCCTTGATGTCCAGTTGCATGAAGGTCGGGGCCAGCGAAGGTGGCATCGAGGTCACGCCGCCGAACGGGGTGAAGCCCATGGCGATGGAAATGATGGTCACCGCCAGAATGCCGATCAGCACTGCGCCGCGCACTTTCAGTGCTTCGAGGGCGACGATCAGGGCGAAGCCGAGGGTGGCGAGGATCGGCGCCGGGGCTTTCAGGTCACCGAGGCCGACCATGGTCGCCGGGTTGCTGACCACGATGCCCGCGTTGTGCAGGGCGATCAGCGCCAGGAACAGGCCGATACCGGCGGCAATCGCCGAGCGCAGCGGCAGCGGGATGCTGTTGATGATCCATTCGCGGATGCGGAAGATCGACAGCAGGAAGAAGCACACTGCCGAGATGAACACCGCGCCCAGCGCCACTTGCCAGGTGTGGCCCATGTGCAGGACCACGGTGTAAGTGAAGAAGGCGTTCAGGCCCATGCCTGGCGCGAGGGCGATCGGGTAGTTGGCGATCAGGCCCATGATGGTCGAGCCGATGGCGGCTGCCAGACAGGTGGCGACGAACACCGCGCCCTTGTCCATGCCGGTCTCGCCGAGGATGCTCGGGTTGACGAACAGAATGTAGGCCATGGCCAGGAAGGTCGTGACGCCCGCCAGAATCTCGGTACGCACGTTGGTGTTGTGTGCCTTGAGTTGAAACAGCCTTTCCAGCATGTCTGCTCCCCGTGGCGCGCGCGGCGCCGTGAATGTATCGACCTCAACAGCAAAGCACAGACCGTCGCAAGCGCCTGGGAATTTGTGGTGGGCCGGAAAAAGCCGCGCATCATACCAGCAGCGTGAGGAATATGGCGGTTGTTGGTGCCGAACGTCGTCGAAGTTTTGCCACAGGGCCAACTGCGCCATACTGCGCGCTGAATTTTTTGGGGAAATACGATCACATGGGCAAGCGCTGGATAAAGGCTTTGGGGGTAATGGCCGGGCTGATGGTCGGGTCGACGGCGGCGCTGGCAGCCTCGGCGCCACCATTGACTGAAGTTAAGGTGATCAAGGTTCAATCGCCGGCCTGTGGTCTGGAAGACATCGGCGATAACCAGCCGCAAACCCAGTGCAATCACAGCGGCCCGAGCATCAAGGTGTTCGTGCTGGAAATCGGCTATGGTCAGAACCAGCCGCATGCCACGCTGGACGGTTTTGAAGTCAACGGCACCCGGGCGCCGGTGTGCGCCTTTGATAACGGCAACCTGACTGAGTGCAAGCCCGGCAGCAACACCGTCGGCTCACTGTATACCTTTGATCTGGCGGGCAAGCAGGAAGGCACCTTCACCTTCAGTAACACCTCGATCAACGCGCCACGCAACACCCTGTCGGCCCAGCTTTACATCAAGTAACGGCTATCACCGGACGGGGCAGGACAAAGCTGACTACGCTTGGAAGATCACCCAGCGGATAGCGCCCATGACCTTTAGAGCCCTGATTACCCTCGCCGAGGGCATCGATGATCTGCAAAGCGTGACCCTGGTCGACGTGCTGCGCCGCGCCGGCGTCGAAGTCGTGGCGGCCAGCATCGAAGGCCGGCGCATGCTGACCTGCGCGCGCGGTACGCGCCTGACAGCGGACGGCATGCTGGTTGATGTATTGGCGCAGACCTTCGACCTGATCGTCCTGCCCGGTGGTGCCGTCGGCGCCCAACATCTCGCGGCGCATCAGCCGCTGCAGCAATTGCTCAAGGACCAGGCCAGCGCCGGCCGCCTGTTCGCCGCCATCGGCGAAGCCCCTGCCATCGCCCTGCAAGCCTCCGGCGTATTACGCCAACGGCGCATGACCTGCCTGCCGACTACCAGTCATCAACTGTCGGGCTGTACGTTTGTTGATCAACCGGTGGTGATCGACGGCAATTGCATCACCGCCCAAGGCTCTGGTGGCGCACTGGCGTTTGCCCTGACGCTTGTCGAGCAGCTTGGCGGCAAGGCGTTGCGGGCGAAAGTGGCGGGGGAGATGTTGGTTTGACGAGAGTCAGACCTTCACCTCTTCCACCGGCACATGCATCCGGTCGCGTTTGGCCAGGCTCGGGAACAGTTTGATCCACGTTCCGGTGACCACCAGCGTGCCGATCCCGCCCATCACCACCGCCGGGACGGTGCCGAACCAGTGCGCGGTGAGGCCGGATTCGAATTCGCCCAACTGGTTCGAGGCGCCGATGAACAGGCCGTTCACTGCGCTGACCCGGCCGCGCATTTCGTCCGGAGTTTCCAGCTGCACGAAGGAGGCGCGGATCACCATGCTGATCATGTCCGCCGCGCCGAGCACCACCAGCACCGCCAGCGAGAACCAGAACGAGGTCGACAGACCGAAGGCGATGGTTGCGACGCCGAACACGCCAACGGCGGTGAACATCACCCGGCCAACATTGCGCTCGACGGCAAATCGCGCCAGAAACAGCGACATCCCCAACGCACCAACCGCCGGCGCCGAGCGCAGCAGGCCCAGGCCCCAAGGCCCGGTGAGCAGGATGTCCTTGGCGAACACCGGCAGCAACGCCGTAGCGCCACCGAGCAACACCGCGAACAGATCCAGCGAGATCGCCCCGAGGATGTCCGGGCGGCTGCGAATGAAGCGGATGCCTGCCAGCAACGAATCCAGCGTGGCTTTGCCTTTGTTCAGCGGCGTTTGTCGGGCAGGCAGGTTGAGCATCAAGGTGCAGGCGATGACATAGAGCAATACCGTCGGGCCGTAGACCCAGACACTGCCAAACGCGTAAAGCAAGCCACCGAGGGCCGGAGCGACAATGGTGGCTGACTGTTGAGCCGACTGCGCTGCGGCGACCGCCCGTGGAAACAGGGCGCTGGGCACGATGCTCGGCAGCAGCGCCTGGGTCGTCGGCATTTCGAAGGAGCGCGCCGCACCGAGCAGGAAGGCGAGGATAAAGATCATTTCCCGGGTGACGTGGTCGGTCGCACTGCCGATGGCCAGTGCCAGGGCAATCAACGCCTGCAACGACTGACAGATCGCCGCAACACGGCGCCGGTCATAACGGTCGGCGACATGCCCGGTGTGCAGCATGAACAGCACCCGTGGCGCGAACTCGACCAGCCCGACCAGACCCAGGTCGAGCACGTTGCCGGTCAACTGATACAGATTCCAGCCGATCGCCACCGTGAGCATCTGAAAGCCACTGGCGGTGAAGATTCGGGCGAACCAGAACGCAAGAAAAGGACGATGGTGACGTAACAGCAGGGGCTCTTGGCTGGGCATCTGAAGGCAGGTCTGGCTCTTGGGGGAACCGCGAGGTTATCACCAGTCTGTAACAGGAAGTTGCTATGACAAAAAATTTAGTTAGCCAGACATCTATCGCTCCCTGGCATACCTCATCTCAATGTGGTGAGGGGATTTATCCCCGATCGGCTGCGCAGCAGTCGTAAAAAATTGACGACGCAACGAAACATCTGGGGCTGCTTCGCCGCCCATCGGGGATGAATCCCCTCACTACAGGTCGTGCAGCTCTGAGGAGTGTCTTTCAGAACGTTGCCCAGGCAATGAGGCAACTTGTCACGCGGCAAACGACCACGCCGTTCTTCGTCGGAAATGGGACTACTCTTTTAACGTTGCTTGATCCAGATCAAGACCCTCCCGGGCCATGCTCTGGTGGCCCGTTGGCCAGACTCCCTGCGTTGCGATGGCTGTTAAAAAAGAACGAATCAGAATTCGCCGCACTCCATATCCGTGGGGGCAGTAGGCAGGGGCCACAAGCCCCAATGCCGGTATTACCTGACAGAGGAAGACTTATGTTCGGTTTAGAGGCACTCGATCTCGCCCGAATTCAGTTCGCGTTCACCATCTCGTTCCACATCCTGTTCCCGGCCATCACCATTGGCCTGGCGAGTTACCTGGCGGTGCTTGAAGGGCTGTGGTTGAAAACCCATAACGACACTTACCGGGATCTCTACCACTTCTGGTCGAAAATCTTTGCCGTCAACTTCGGCATGGGTGTGGTCTCCGGTCTGGTCATGGCTTACCAGTTCGGCACCAACTGGAGCCGTTTCTCGGACTTCGCCGGTTCCGTCACCGGACCGTTGCTGACCTACGAGGTGCTCACGGCATTCTTCCTTGAGGCCGGTTTCCTCGGGGTGATGCTGTTTGGCTGGAACAAGGTCGGACGCAAACTGCACTTCTTCTCCACAGTGATGGTGGCGATCGGCACGCTGATCTCGACATTCTGGATTCTCGCTTCCAACAGCTGGATGCAGACGCCGCAAGGCTTCGAGATCGTCAACGGTCAGGTGATCCCGACCGACTGGCTGGCGATCATCTTCAACCCGTCGTTCCCGTATCGCCTGATGCACATGGCGACCGCTGCGTTCGTGGCCACGGCGTTCTTCGTCGGTTCGTCGGCGGCCTGGCACCTGCTGCGCGGCAAGGACAACCCGGCGATTCGCACCATGTTGTCGATGGCGATGTGGATGGCGCTGATCGTTGCGCCGATCCAGGCGGTCATTGGCGACTTCCATGGCCTCAATACGCTTGAGCACCAGCCAGCGAAAATCGCTGCGATCGAAGGTCACTGGGAGAATAAAGGCAACGAAGCGACCCCGCTGATCCTTTTCGGCTGGCCGGACATGAAGGAAGAGAAAACCAAGTTCGCCGTGGAGATTCCGTACCTCGGCAGCCTGATCCTCACCCACTCGCTGGACAAGCAGGTGCCGGCGCTCAAGGAGTTCCCGCCTGAAGACCGGCCGAACTCGACCATTGTGTTCTGGTCGTTCCGGGTCATGGTCGGCCTCGGCTTCCTGATGATCTTCACCGGTCTGTGGAGCCTGTGGCTGCGCAAGCGCGATTCGCTCTACACCTCGCGGCCGTTCCTGTATCTGGCGTTGTGGATGGGGCCGTCCGGCCTGATCGCGATCCTCGCTGGCTGGTTCACCACTGAAATCGGTCGGCAGCCGTGGGTGGTCTACGGGCTGATGCGCACGGCGGATGCTTCGTCCAATCACAGTTTCATGCAGATGAGCATCACCCTGATCATGTTCGTCGTGGTGTATTTCGCGCTGTTCGGTGCGGGGCTTGGCTACATGATGCGCCTGGTGCGCAAAGGGCCGAAAACCGACGAAGGCAAGGAAACCAACGAAGGTGGTCCTGGCCAGAAACGCACTCCGGCTCGGCCGTTGTCCGCAGCCGATGATGAAGGTACCGACGCCGACTCGCAGCGTAGCCTGGAAAAGGAGATTTGACTCATGGGTATTGATCTTCCGCTGATCTGGGCCGTGATCATCATCTTCGGCATCATGATGTACGTGGTCATGGACGGCTTCGACCTGGGGATCGGGATTCTCTTCCCGTTCATCCCGGGCAAGACCGACCGTGATGTAATGATGAACACCGTCGCCCCGGTTTGGGACGGCAATGAAACCTGGCTGGTACTGGGCGGCGCGGCGTTGTTCGGCGCGTTCCCGCTGGCCTATTCGGTGGTGCTGTCGGCGCTGTACCTGCCGTTGATCTTCATGCTGATCGGCCTGATTTTTCGCGGTGTGGCGTTCGAGTTCCGCTTCAAGGCCAAGGACGACAAGCGCCACCTGTGGGACAAGGCGTTCATCGGCGGTTCGGTGGCGGCGACGTTCTTCCAGGGCGTGGCACTCGGGGCTTTCATCGACGGTTTGCCGGTGGTCAATCGGCAATACGCCGGCGGTTCACTGGACTGGCTGACACCATTCACCCTGTTCTGCGGCGCCGCGCTGGTGGTGGCCTATGCCTTGCTCGGTTGCACCTGGTTGATCATGAAGACCGAAGGCAAGTTGCAGGAGCAGATGCACAACCTCGCGCGGCCGCTGGCATTCGTGCTGTTGGCGGTGATCGGCATCGTCAGTCTGTGGACGCCGCTGGCTCACCCCGAGATCGCGACACGCTGGTTCAGCATGCCGAACCTGTTCTGGTTCATGCCGGTGCCGATTCTGGTGCTGGTGACGCTGTACGGGCTGATCCGCGCGGTGGCGCGCAATGCCAACTACATGCCGTTCCTGCTGACCCTGGTGCTGATATTCCTCGGCTACAGCGGTCTGGGCATCAGCCTGTGGCCGAACATCGTGCCGCCGTCGATCTCGATCTGGGACGCCGCCGCACCGCCGCAAAGCCAGGGCTTCATGCTGGTCGGTACGCTATTCATCATCCCGTTCATCCTGGGTTACACCTTCTGGAGCTACTACGTGTTCCGCGGCAAGGTCACCCATGAAGACGGTTACCACTGATCTCTCGCTCTGCTCACCCTGTGAGAGCAAGCCGGCTCGCGGTGGCGTCCTCAGCGACGCCATCGCCCAAGAGGAACGATGCAATGAACGGCAAACATTCCCTGCACGAGATTGAAGAAGCCGAAAAAAAGCCGCTGTGGCAGCGGCTCGGCTGGTTGGCCCTGATCTGGATCGGTAGCGTCGGCGCGCTGTTCATTGCCGCCAGCCTGATGCGCCTGTTCATGAACGCGGCCGGCCTGACCACACACTGAAACATCCCGTCCCGCTGCCCTTGGGCACGGTTTTATGACCCTCCGCATTGCGGAGGGTTTTTTTTGCCTGACGCTTTACTTGCGGGCTTTGAGAATCACGAATTTCGGTGTGGCAGCCACTTGCTCGACGCCACGGAACAGCCGCGCCAGTTTGCTGTGATAACCCAGGTGCCGGTTGCCGACGATGTACAACGCACCGCCCACCACCAGCGCCTCGCGGGCCTGCTGGAACATGCGCCAGGCGAGGAAATCGCCGACCACCTGTTGTTGATGGAACGGCGGATTGCACAGCACTACGTCCAGCGATTGCGGCGCCTGTCCGGCCAGACCATCGCCAGCGCGCACGAGCACTTCGCGCTCGCCCAGCGCGGCGCGCCAGTTCTCGGCGGCCGATTGCACGGCCATGAACGATTCGTCGACCAGCGTGTAGTGCGCGTCGGGGTTGTGCAGGGCGCTGGCGATGGCCAGGACGCCGTTACCGCAGCCGAGGTCGGCGACCCGGGCGCTGCCGAGGTTCTTGGGCAGGTGCGGGAGAAAAGCTCGGGTGCCAATATCCAGGCCTTCACGGCAAAACACGTTGGCGTGGTTGAGCAATTCGATGGCCGGCTCGTCGAGCTGATAGCGCGAAGGGTAGGGCGAGGTCGCCGGAGCTTTGGTCTCGGGCGTCGCGATCAACAGGCGAGCTTTCTTCACCGCCAGTGAAGCCTGTACCGGGCCAATGTAACGCTCCAGCAGATCACCGGCTGCGCGCGGCAAATGCTTGACCATGGCCGCTGCCACCACTTCGGCGCCGGGTGCCAGTAGCCCTTGCAGGCGGATCAGTTGCTCTTCCAGCAATGCCAGCGTTTTGGGCACGCGGATCAGCACTCGGTCGAACGGCCCGACCAACGGCTCACTGGCCGCAATCCCGCGCACGGCATCAAATGCCAGGCCGTTGCGTACCAGGTTCTTTTCCAGGCCCTGGAATGCGAGAAACGAGTCGCCACTGCTGCTGACCTGAACCTTGCCCGCCAGACTCGCCGCCAGCGCTCCGAAGCTGTCATTGAGTACCAATACCCGAGTGTCTGCCGTCGGTTGTTGCGCGGCCAGATGATTGAGCAGGTATTCGTCAGCCGCATCGAACGCTTGCAGCGGTTCATTCTGCTGCTCGGGCTGGCGGATCAGGTCGAGTTGGGCAAAGGGCGTTTCGAGCAAGGGCATGGTACGGGAACTCTGGTTATTCAACGGGTGGCCCGCAGCCCAGGGCATCGCGCAGCGGAACCGTCCGAGTGAAATACAACGTCAAGGTTCACGTCATCACTCAGGAAGGTCGCAGATGGTACGTTTTTTTCCGTTGAAATACTCGCAGCTTTTAGTGGGCAGGCATGTCGAGAAGGCCGCAACTCTTGGCAGCAATGACCGCAGAAATCTTGTTGCAGACGTTCAGTTTGAGAATCACGTTTTGCACGTGGTAATTCACCGTCCGCTCGCTCAGGCAGAGGATCCTGGCAATCTCATAGGCCGTCTTGCCGAGCGCCGATAGCTTGAGCACTTCCAGTTCTCGCGGTGAAAGGCGTGGGGGGGCGGGCTTTTTGACCGGTTTGGGCAAGGTTTTGGCGAACAGGTCACTCAGGTGGCTGGTCGCGTAAAACATATAGCCAAAATGCTCGTACAACTCGAGCGGACTTAATGGACCGTTTTTCCTGGCGAGGCTCAGGGTGCTGCACAGCCCGCTGTCTTCGTGGTGGAACGACTGCGACCAACCGTGTCGCAATCCATGTTTCTGTTGGGCGTCCCACAGCGACAAGGTTTGCGAAAACACGTCCTCGGTCCAGACAATCGGCAGCATTGAACGACTGCAGTGTGCTATTACCGGATCGATTTTCCGGTAGTTTTGTCTTTCATAAAGTTGGTTCCACTCTTTCGGATAGTTATTGATTTGCAAGGTCTTTAAGTCAGCGTTCCGATTGTTTGATGTCAATGAGATGGCACAAAAATTGAAGCCAATATTTTGAGCGAATCGCAGCAAGATCGGATAAGCGGTCTCTATTTCTCTTGCGAAAGTCAGTTGCTTTAATTGCGACTCCTTCCACATTTCCATCACTCACTCTCCATGAGTCGTTCGTAGGGTGCTTTTTATGGATCCAATCGGATCCCGCACGCAACCGAGTGTAGGACAGGTCTTACAAATGGCGTTGAATTTTTTTGCTCTTGGAGGGGGCGGTTAGTTGCTGGAAAGGTTATTAGTCATCAATAACGCGTTGGATTTAACCTGTCATTCAATCGGACTTTGAATACTGCTGTATTAACGGCATTTGGGTTTAATTCTCATTTTTTCGGGCGGTCTGAACGGTAAACCACTACAAAAGCAGTGGTGTTTATGCTCTGAGTTTGCGCGAGACTGTCAGGGTCTTTTCCGTGGAGTGCCCCCATGACTGTCAGCGCAGATAAATTTACTGCCCAGACCTTGCTCGACGTGCAGCCTTTGACCCCCAGTCTGTTTACCCTGCGCACCACGCGCGATACGGGCTTCAGGTTTCGCGCGGGACAATTCGCTCGCCTGGGGGTGACAAAGGCTGATGGCAGCACGGTCTGGCGTGCTTACTCGATGGTCTCTTCACCCTTCGACGAGTTTCTCGAGTTCTTCTCCATCGTGGTGCCAGGTGGCGAATTCACCAGTGAACTTAGTCGCTTGCAGGTCGGCGATACCCTGCTGGTGGAACGCCAGGCTTTTGGTTACCTGACGCTGGATCGGTTTGTCGACGGTCGGGATTTGTGGCTGTTATCCACCGGGACCGGGGTTGCGCCGTTTCTGTCGATTCTGCAGGATTTCGAAGTGTGGGAGCGATTCGAGCGGATCATTCTGGTGTACAGCGTGCGCGAAGCGCGGGAACTGGCCTATCAGTCGTTGATTGCAGAACTGTCCGAGCGTGATTACCTGGCAGAACACGCCCACAAACTGCAGTTCATTCCCACCGTTACCCGAGAAAAGGTTCCTGGTGCCTTGCATGGCCGTATTACCAGCCTGATTGAAAGCGGCGAGCTGGAGCGTGAAGCCGGCGTTGAACTGGCCCCCGAGCACTCGCGCGTCATGCTGTGCGGCAATCCGCAGATGATCGACGACACCCGGGCACTGCTGAAGAAACGCCACATGAGCCTGAGCCTGACGCGGCGGCCGGGACAGGTGGCGGTGGAAAACTACTGGTAAAAAAACGGCGCCATCAGGCGCCGTTCTTTATTCATCAAGCAGTCAAGGCCGGTTGTTCTGGGCCTTGAGCAGATCGCGGATCTCACCGAGCAACTCTTCTTCCTTGGTCGGAACCGGTGGCAGGGAAGGGGCTACGGCTTCTTCGCGTTTAAGGCGGTTGATGGCTTTGACACCCATGAAGATCGCGAAGGCGACGATCACGAAGTCCAGAATGCTCTGGATGAATTTACCGTAAGCCATGACCACGGCAGGGGCGTTGCCCTCGGCGGCTTTAA
The DNA here is from genome assembly GCF_004526365.1 of Pseudomonas sp. S150. NCBI lineage: Bacteria > Pseudomonadati > Pseudomonadota > Gammaproteobacteria > Pseudomonadales > Pseudomonadaceae > Pseudomonas > Pseudomonas sp. S150. The sequence goes on along the minus strand of NZ_CP038207.1, from coordinate 5,901,353 downwards.
GCGTGATGGCCAGATCACTGAAGTCCACCCCTCCGATCAACAGGCCGATTGGCGGCATGATCACGTCGCCGACAAACGACGAAACAATTTTGCCAAAGGCGGCACCGATGATGATACCGACGGCCATGTCGACCACATTGCCTTTGACCGCGAAGGCCTTGAACTCACTTAGCACGCCCATAGGTTATTTCCTTGTTACAGATGAGGTTGGTGTACGCAGTGTAAATCAGCAAACGCGTCCTGCGCGAAACACCTTCTTACAATGCCCGTTTTTATCGACCGATAAATCTGCAATTAGTTTGCAAAGTGCCACTAATCGCGCGCGAAATACGCCGTAACACGCTGATCGGGAAGCCAAAATTTTCAATCGTCGGGTTACGAACTTTCTATTTATGTTCGCGGACTTAGCCCTCTAGCCTCTGGTTGGCGCACCTGGATGCGCCCAAAAGAACCAGAGGAACCTGATATGAATTCCACCCTTGGACTGGGGGCTTTTCCCCATCGCCGTACGCTCGGCGTACTCACCGCCAGCCTGTTGACCTTCTCCGTGCACGCCGCGCCCCTGACCCGGGATAATGGTGCAGCGGTGGGCGACAATCAGAACTCGCAAACCGCCGGCGCCAACGGCCCGGTGCTGCTGCAAGACGTGCAACTGATCCAGAAACTCCAGCGTTTCGACCGTGAGCGCATTCCCGAGCGTGTGGTGCATGCCCGCGGTACCGGTGCCCATGGCACGTTCACCGTGACCAACGACCTCAGCGACCTGAGCAAGGCCAAGGTATTCGCTGCCGGGCAGGTGACGCCAGTGTTCGTGCGCTTCTCCGCAGTGGTTCACGGTAACCACTCCCCGGAAACCCTGCGCGATCCACGGGGCTTTGCCACCAAGTTCTACACCGCTGATGGCAACTGGGACCTGGTCGGCAACAACTTCCCGACCTTCTTCATTCGCGACGCGATCAAGTTTCCGGACATGGTCCATGCGTTCAAACCCGATCCACGTACCAACCTTGACGATGACTCGCGTCGTTTCGACTTCTTCTCCCACGTGCCGGAAGCCACTCGCACGCTGACCGAGCTGTATTCCAATTCGGGTACTCCAGCCAGTTATCGGGAAATGGACGGTAATGGCGTGCATGCCTACAAGTTGGTTAACGCCAAAGGCGAAGTGCACTATGTGAAGTTCCACTGGAAAAGTTTGCAGGGCATCAAAAACCTGACACCTGAACAAGTCGAGAAAGTTCAGGGCAAAGATTACAGTCATATGACTAATGATCTGGTCAGTCATATCAATAAGGGTGATTTCCCGAAATGGGACTTGTACATCCAAGTGCTGAATCCGCAAGATTTGTCCAAGTTTGATTTCGATCCATTGGACGCTACCAAGATCTGGCCGAATGTTCCTGAACGAAAAGTTGGACAAATGGTGTTGAACCGTAATCCGGCCAATGTATTCCAGGAAACCGAACAAGTTGCCATGGCCCCGGCCAATGTTGTGCCGGGTATCGAACCTTCAGAAGATCGTCTGTTGCAAGGTCGAGTGTTTTCTTATGCCGATACGCAGATGTATCGTCTGGGAGCCAATGCCCTGCAGTTGCCGATCAACGCGCCAAAAGTTGCGGTCAACAATGGCAATCAGGACGGTGCGATGAACTTTGCAGCCACGCAGTCTGGCGTGAACTATCAGCCAAGCCGCCTGCAACCGCGTGAAGAGCCGCAGAGCGCGCGTTACAGCCAGCTGGCACTGTCGGGCAGCACCCAGCAGGCGAAGATTCAGCGTGAGCAGAACTTCAAACAGGCCGGGGATCTGTATCGCTCGTTCAGCCAGCAGGAGCGTCAGGACCTGATCGCCAGCTTCGGCGGTTCGCTGGCGACCACCGATGACGAGAGCAAGCACATCATCCTGTCCTTTCTTTATAAGGCAGATCCGGAATACGGCACCGGTGTGACCAAAGTGGCCAAGGGTGACCTGAGCCGGGTCAAGGCGCTGGCAGCGAAACTGGTCGACTGATCTCGACGCCATGCAACGCGGGGCCTGATTCAGGCCCCGTTCTGCCCAAGGAGAGCGTTTATGCGTGCCTTTCTTTTACTGTTGCTCGGTTGCCTGTCATTTACAGCGCTGGCCGAACAGAACCCCGAGGCGATCAAGGCGCAGTTGCAGGATTACTATTTCGATGCCGCCCGGCGTGGTGATGTGCCGATGCTCGAGACCTTTATCGAGTCCGGTTATTCCCTCGATACCCGCGACAGCAAGGGCTACACGGCTTTGATTCTGGCGGCGTATCACGGCCAGGGCGCAGCAGTTGACCGGTTACTGGCGGCGGGCGCTGATGCCTGCGCGCAGGACCAACGTGGCAACACAGCGCTGATGGGCGCGATTTTCAAAGGAGAGATGCAGATTGCTCGAAGGCTGATGGCCACCGATTGCAGCCCCGATCAGCGCAACGGCGCAGGCCAGACTGCGGCGATGTACGCCGGGTTGTTCAAGCGTGTCGAACTGCTCGATGCGCTCAAGGCCAAAGGCGCCGATCTCAATGCCGAAGACCCGCTGGGCAATAGCGCCGCGCGTCTGGCCAACGGCGAAATCCGCACCGCCGCACCGCGCTGAGCGGTGGCTGCGTTATCATCGCGGTTTTTGCCGGGGGATCCAGATGGCCAAGGCCAAGCGCATGTACGGCTGCACCGAGTGCGGCGCAACCTTTCCCAAGTGGGCAGGCCAGTGCGGCGAGTGCGGCGCCTGGAACACCCTGACCGAAACCATGATCGAAAGCGGCGGGGCCACGGCGCCCACCGGGCGTACCGGCTGGGCCGGGCAGCAGGCGCAGATCAAGACCCTGGCCGAAGTCAGCATCGAGGAGATTCCGCGCTTCTCCACCGCGTCCGGTGAGCTGGATCGGGTTTTGGGTGGCGGTCTGGTCGACGGCTCGGTGGTGCTGATCGGTGGTGACCCGGGCATCGGCAAGTCGACGATTCTGTTACAGACCCTGTGCAACCTCGCCAAGAGCATGCCAGCGCTGTACGTCACCGGCGAAGAATCCCAGCAGCAGGTGGCGATGCGCGCCCGGCGTCTGGGGTTGCCCCAGGATCAACTGCGGGTGATGACCGAAACCTGCATCGAAACCATCATCGCCACCGCCCGTCAGGAAAAACCCAAGGTGATGGTGATCGACTCGATCCAGACCATTTTCACCGAACAATTGCAGTCGGCCCCCGGCGGCGTGTCGCAGGTACGCGAGAGCGCGGCGCTGCTGGTGCGTTATGCCAAGCAGAGCGGCACGGCGATTTTCCTCGTTGGTCACGTTACCAAGGAAGGCGCGCTCGCCGGTCCGCGAGTGCTGGAGCACATGGTCGATACCGTGCTGTATTTCGAAGGCGAATCCGATGGCCGTTTGCGTCTGTTGCGGGCGGTGAAAAACCGTTTCGGTGCGGTCAACGAGCTGGGTGTGTTCGGCATGACCGACAAGGGCCTGAAAGAAGTCTCCAACCCGTCGGCGATTTTTCTCACCCGTGCCCAGGAAGAAGTCCCGGGCAGTGTGGTCATGGCGACGTGGGAAGGCACCCGGCCGATGCTGGTGGAAGTTCAGGCGCTGGTGGACGACAGTCATCTGGCCAATCCGCGCCGCGTGACGTTGGGCCTTGATCAGAACCGATTGGCAATGTTGTTGGCGGTATTGCACCGTCACGGTGGTATTCCGACCCACGACCAGGACGTGTTCCTCAACGTGGTCGGCGGGGTGAAGGTGTTGGAGACAGCATCGGATCTGGCGTTGATGGCGGCGGTGATGTCGAGCTTGCGCAACCGGCCATTGCCGCATGATTTGCTGGTGTTTGGTGAAGTCGGTTTGTCCGGCGAAGTGCGCCCGGTGCCGAGCGGTCAGGAGCGCTTGAAGGAAGCGGCCAAGCATGGCTTCAAACGGGCAATCGTGCCCAAGGGCAATGCACCGAAAGAGGCGCCGACGGGGTTACAGATCATTGCCGTGACCCGGCTGGAACAGGCGCTCGACGCACTGTTCGAGTAACCGCCGTTCCCTTGTTTGAATGAAATCCTGTAGTGAGGGGATTTATCCCCGATGGGCTGCGCAGCAGACCCAGATTTATCAGGGCCGCTCCGCGCCCCATCGGGGATAAATCCCCTCACCACAAGAGTGTTCCCACGTTGATTTGGCGGCTAGATTTCGATCAAGGCACCCAATTCGCGCTCAAGCTCGGTTTCATCCGCCAGATTCAGCTCGATCAACCGCCGCAAGCGCTGGATCGATTCCAGACTGATATGCCGGCATTTAAACCCCAGTTGCCCGTGATCCTCGTGGGCCAGATGCACATCCATCTGAATATTCACGTCATCGCTCAGATGAATGTCGACGAAGAAATCCTGCTCCTTGTCCCCCAGCCACGGCTCCGGCTTCTCGATCAGCAAGCCCTTGAGCGACAGGTCGATCAACTTCACCGGCCAGATGAAGTGGCCCTGACTCAGCTCGGTTCTGGCATCGAACGCAATACGTTTGAAGCGACGGCGATTGGCTGGGTGTTCGCTCATGGCGCAATCCTCGGGAGAGTTCGCTGACTATAGACCCGACTTGCGGGTGGCTGCCAATCAACGAGCCGTCTAGACCAACGTCGGGGTATGGCCTTTGGCGCCGTAAGCGCTAAACTCGGGGTGGCTGTCTTTCTTGTCCACCCTGGCTGGAATAATAAAATGAAAAATAATAATAGCCTGCTACGCCACTTACCCTGGCTAGTGCTGGCAATCGTAGGAGCGTGCGCCCTGGGCGTAGTGGCATTGCGCCGAGGAGAGGCGATCAACGCCTTGTGGATCGTGGTCGCGGCAGTGGCCATTTATCTGGTTGCGTACCGTTACTACAGCCTGTTCATCGCCAACAATGTGATGCAACTGGATCCGCGTCGGGCCACCCCCGCCGTGCTCAACAACGACGGTCTGGACTACGTGCCGACCAACAAACACATTCTGTTCGGTCACCACTTCGCGGCCATTGCCGGCGCAGGCCCGCTGGTCGGCCCGGTACTGGCGGCGCAGATGGGTTATCTGCCCGGCACGCTGTGGCTGATTGCCGGGGTGGTGCTGGCGGGCGCGGTGCAGGACTTCATGGTCCTGTTCATGTCGACCCGGCGCAACGGCCGTTCCCTGGGCGACATGGTGCGTGAAGAAATGGGCCGCATCCCCGGCACCATCGCCCTGTTCGGCTGCTTCCTGATCATGATCATCATCCTCGCGGTGCTGGCGCTGATCGTGGTCAAGGCACTGGCGGAGAGCCCATGGGGCATCTTCACCGTGATGGCGACCATCCCGATCGCGATGTTCATGGGCATCTACATGCGCTACATCCGCCCGGGCCGCATCGGCGAGATCTCGGTCATCGGCGTGTTGCTGCTGCTCGGTTCCATCTGGCTCGGTGGGCAGATTGCCGCTGATCCGGTGTGGGCCAAGGCCTTCAGCTTCACCGGTGTGCAAATCACCTGGATGCTGATCGGTTACGGCTTCGTTGCCGCCGTGTTGCCGGTGTGGCTGATTCTGGCGCCGCGCGACTACCTGTCGACGTTCCTCAAGATCGGCACCATCATCGCACTGGCGATCGGCATTCTGGTAACCATGCCCGAGCTGAAAATGCCGGCGCTGACCCAGTTCGTCGACGGCACCGGGCCGGTGTGGAAGGGCGGTCTGTTCCCGTTCCTGTTCATCACCATCGCTTGCGGTGCGGTATCGGGTTTCCACGCGCTGATCTCGTCGGGCACCACGCCGAAGCTGCTGGATAACGAAACCAACGCCCGTTACATCGGTTACGGCGGCATGCTGATGGAATCGTTTGTAGCGATCATGGCGATGGTTGCCGCTTCGGTGATCGAGCCGGGCGTGTACTTCGCCATGAACAGCCCGGCCGCGGTGGTCGGTGGTGACGTGGCATCGGTGGCGCAGATGGTCAGCAGTTGGGGCTTCGCGATCACGCCGGAGGCACTGCAAGCTGTGGCGCATGACATTGGCGAAACCACCATCCTGGCTCGTGCCGGCGGTGCGCCGACCCTGGCGGTCGGTATCGCGCAGATCCTGCACAGTGTCCTGCCCGGTGAAAACACCATGGCGTTCTGGTACCACTTCGCGATCCTGTTCGAAGCGCTGTTCATCCTGACCGCTGTGGACGCCGGCACCCGTGCCGGGCGCTTCATGCTGCAGGACCTGCTCGGCTCCTTCGTTCCGGCGCTCAAGCGTACCGAATCGTGGACCGCCAACCTGATCGCCACCGCCGGTTGTGTGGCGATGTGGGGCTGGTTGCTGTATCAGGGCGTCATCGATCCACTGGGCGGCATCAACACCCTGTGGCCACTGTTCGGTATCTCCAACCAGATGCTGGCCGGTATCGCGCTGATGCTCGGCACTGTGGTCCTGATCAAGATGAAGCGTCAGCGCTACATCTGGGTCACCCTGCTGCCAGCCGCCTGGCTGCTGATCTGCACCACCACCGCAGGCTTCATCAAGCTGTTCGACGCCAACCCGGCGATCGGCTTCCTGTCGCTGGCCAAGAAGTACAGCGATGCCCTGGCCGCCGGCCAAGTCATTGCCCCGGCCAAGAGCATCGAGCAGATGCAGCACGTGATCTTCAACGCCTACACCAACGCAACGCTCACTGCGCTGTTCCTGTTCGTGGTCTTCAGCATCCTGTTCTATGCGCTCAAGGTCGGCATCGCCGCCTGGGGCAAGAAAGAGCGTACGGATAAAGAATCGCCATTCCAGGCCCTGCCGGACGCGTAACCAGAGGATTGCACGATGTTCAATGACCTGAGTCGCCTCGGTAAATACCTCGGTCAGGCCGCACGCCTGATGGTCGGCATGCCCGACTACGACACCTACGTCGAGCATATGCAAACCAAACACCCGGACAAACCGGTGATGAGCTACGAGATGTTCTTCCGCGAACGTCAGGAAGCGCGTTACGGTGGCAAGGGTGGGCCGAAGTGCTGTTGAGCTGACAGCCTGCGGTTGAGGTAATCCCCCGGTGGGAGCGGGCTTGCTCGCGAATACGGAGTGTCAGTTGATACGTGTGGTGACTGACACACCGCTTTCGCGAGCAAGCCCGCTCCCACATTTGTTTTGTGTTTCTTTAAGGAGATCGTGTTTTGTCTTCTCCCATACCCGTAACGGTACTCAGCGGTTTCCTCGGTGCCGGCAAGACCACCTTGTTGCGCCATCTGCTCAAAGCCGAGCATGGCCTGAAGATCGCCGTGATCGAGAACGAATTCAGCGACGCCGGCATCGACACCCAGTTGCTCGGCGACGAACCGGTGCAAGTCATGACCCTGGCCAACGGCTGCGTCTGCTGCACCATCCACACTGACCTGACCAAGGCCTTGTACCTGCTGCTCGAACGCCTGGACAACGGCGAAATCGCCTTCGATCGCTTGGTGATCGAGTGCACCGGTCTGGCCGACCCGGCCCCGGTGGCGCAGACCTTTTTCATCGATGAGGAACTGCGCGAGCGTTATCTGCTCGACGGCATCATCACCCTCGTGGATGCCGCCCATGCCGACCAGCACCTGACCCAGACCATTGCTCAGGCGCAGATCGGTTTCGCCGACCGCTTGCTGGTGAGCAAGACCGATCTGGTGGATGAGGCCACGTTCACCGCGCTGGGCGAACGCCTGACGCGGATCAATCGTCGCGCGCCGATCCGCGTGGTCGAGCATGGCAACATCGATCTGGCCGAACTGCTCGACGTGCGTGGCTTCAATCTCAATGCCGACCTCGATGGCGGGGTGAGCCTGCGTCCGGTGAGCAAGGCGCCTTCCATCGACCGTATCTCCAGCCTGGTGCTGCGCACAGACCAGCCGCTGGATATCGATCAGCTCAGCGAGTTCATGAATGAGCTGCTGGAAGAACATGGCAAGCAGTTGTTGCGCTACAAGGGCGTGTTGAACATCGCTGGCGAGGATCGGCGGCTGGTGTTTCAGGGCGTACTGAAACTTTACGGATTCGACTGGGACACCGAGTGGGCCGAGGGTGAGGCGCGGGAAAGTGTGATTGTGTTTATTGCCGATGATTTGCCGGAAGAGAAGATTCGGGCCGGGTTTGCCAGAGTGACTTCTGCCTGATGGTTTCTCGGCGCCAGGGCTGACACCTTCGCGAGCAAGCCCGCTCCCACAGTAGGCCGCATTCTGTCAGGAGGAATGCAATTCACTGTGGGAGCGGGCTTGCTCGCGAAGGCGATCTAACCGGCGACACGATGCTCAAGGGCTGTACCCAGCAAGGTCTGCTCAAGATGATCCAGGTGTTGATTCATCAGTCGCTCAGCCATGGACATATCCCCAGACGCGACCGCCTCGACAATCGCCAGATGCTCCTGCCACGCGCAGCAACCGGGCGTCGATCCATCACACCGCGCAATCGCCAGCGACGTCAACGGCACCAGACTGCCAAGAAAATGCGCCAACGGTGCATTCCCCGCCATCCGTGCCAACTGCAGATGAAACTCGCCGGACAAACGAATCGCCGCCGCACGCCGTTCCTGAGCCACGGCCAGACGTTCGCGTTCGACCAGCGTGCGCAAGCGTTTCAAACCCTCCGCTGAGGCATTCTGACAAGCCAGACGCACCAGCGTCGCTTCGGTCAGGCGCCGGGCGTGCAGGGTTTGCCGGGTCTGCTCGGCATCCGGTGCGGCCACCCGTGGCCGATGGTTGGCGCGCAGCACAATCACCTGCTCATGGGACAACTGCGTCAGCACCCGGCGCACATCGGCGCGGCTGACGCCAAACATCTGCTTGAGACTGTCTTCGGTGAAGCGGCTGGCCGGGTCGATTCGCCGGTCCAGAATCGCGTCGAACAGCCGCGGGTATAGATCATCTGCCGGCGCCTGCAGGCGGGAGAAGGGCAGGGGGGCCGACATCTGACGAGTGTGCGGCGACGTGGCAAGGCTGTTCATGGCCGGTCTCCAGTGTGAATCAATCAGTGGCTGAGGTTGTCATCCGGAATGTTCAATTCAACGCCCATCCGTTGGCCTTCGCGCAGAATGTGCCGACGCATTTCGGCGCTGGCCTGAGCGCTGTTCTTGCTGCGGATTGCGCGCACCACCGCTTCGTTTTCTTCCAGGCGTTCGGCCAGATGCTCAGGCGAATTGCGCAGCACTTCGGCGCTTTGCTTGAGGGCATTGCTCGTTTGCTGCACCACACTCTGGAAGATCGGGTTCGAGGTCAGGGTGAACAGCTCCTCGTGGAAGGCGATGTAGGCGCTGACCCCGGCTTCACTGTCACCGGCTTCAAGGGCTTCGCGCATGTCCATCAGGGTCAGACGCAATTGCCCGACTTCCTTGCTGCTGATCGACTGCGCGACCAGACCGACGATGAACGGCTCTAGGGTGTAGCGCAGTTGCAGCACGTCTTCGAGGCTGGCGCCGGCCACCGCGCTGTCGTGGCTCTGGCTGTCGCTGAGTTGGGCGTCGAGCACCACCACGCCTTTGCCCGGCATCGAACGCACCAGGCCAAGGGTTTCCAGGACGATCACCGCTTCGCGCAGGCTTGGGCGGCTGATGCCCAGTTGTTCGGCCAGTTCGCGCTGGCCCGGCAGCATGTCGCCGGAGCGCCACTGACCACGGGCGAGGGCGGCGCGCAGTTTTTCTACGACTGAGTTGACGACGGTTGATGTGGTGATCACTTGTCTTGCTCCGTGAGCCCGTTGGGGCTGCCGCAAACAGGATCAAAAGATCGCAGCCTGCGGCAGCTCCTGCGGGGTTGAAAATCAGAACTCTTGCTGGTGCGCCGGAGTTCCGCTTTTACGCGGTTGAAAGGTGTAGCCCTGCTGACCGCTGAGTACTTTGTTTGCGCGTTGCACATCGATGTCCTTTTCCCAACGGGCGATGGCCACGGTGGCGACGCAGTTGCCGATCAGGTTGGTCAGTGCCCGGCCGATGCCCATGAACCAGTCCACCGCCAGTACCAGCACCAGACCCACGACCGGAATCGCCGGGATCGCCGTCAGCGTCGCCGCCAGAATCACCAGCGCCGAGCCGGGAATGCCGTGGGCGCCCTTGGAAGTGATCAGCGACACCAGCAGAATCGTCAGCAGATCGGTCATCGCCAGTGGCGTGCCGGTGGCGTTGGCGATGAACACGATGGCCAGGGTCAGGTAGATCGAGAAACCGTCGAGGTTGAACGAATAGCCGGTGGGAATCACCAGCCCGACTGTCGAGCTGCCAATCCCCAGGTGTTCAAGTTTGCGCATGATCTGTGGCAGCACGGCGTCGGAAGAAGCGGTGCCCATGACGATCAGCAATTCTTCGCGCAGGTACTTGAGCAGGGGCCACAGACGCAGGCCCGAGGCGCGCATTACCACGCCGAGGATCACACTGACGAACGCCATGCAGGTCAGGTAGAACAGGCCGACCAGACTGCCCAGATGTTGCAGCGAATCGAGGCCGTACTTGCTGGTGGTGAAGGCGATGGCGCCGAACACGCCGATCGGCGCCAGGCGTACGATCATGCCCATGATCCGGAAGATCACATGGCTCAGCTCGTTGATCAGCCGTGAGATCCCGGAAGCCGCTTCGCCCACCAGATTCAGCGCGCTGCCGAACAGCACCGAGAACAGCAGTACCTGCAGGATGTTGTTGTCGGCGAAGGCTCCGAGCACCGAGGTCGGAATCAGGTCCATCAGGAACTGCGTGGTGGTGTGCATATGCTGGCCGCGTTCGGCGATGTCGCCCATGTCGGCGGCGGACAACTGCTCCAGATGGATATTCGCGCCACTGCCGATGCCGGTGCTGAAGGCGAATACCAGACCGATCACCAGCGCGATGGTGGTCAGCACTTCAAAGTAGATCACCGACTTGAGGCCGATGCGCCCGACCTTCTTCAGATCACCTGCGCCGCTGATGCCGCTGACCACCACGCAGAACACGATCAGGCCGATAAGCATCTTGATCAGTTTGATGAAGCCGTCACCCAGTGGTTTGAGCTGAGCGGAATATTCGGGAAGGGTCAGCCCGCAGACGATGCCGAGCACCAGTCCGAGAACCACTTGGAGGAAGATTGAACGCGAGCACCATCTGAGCATGGGAGGAATCCTGGTCGGTGTCCTGGCTGCCGTGCGCCTTTGGGCGCATCAGATTCAGAACTTAATTATTGTGGTCTTACCGGTATGTCCAGTGCGGGTGCAGTCTAGGCGCGGATTTTTGCGGATCGCAAGTGAAAATTGACGAATTGGCATGACCGGTCTGACCAGTTGTGCGGTGAGTCCCATTCTTGAGCGGTTCAGGCGTTTGAAAAAATGTAGGCACAAAAAAACCGGCCAATCACTTGGCCGGTTTTTCATGCTGCGGATTTAACGTCGCTATTACGCGCCGTACACCGGCAGTTTCTTGCAGATGGCTTTGACTTTCTCACGAACGGCGTCGATCACCGCTTCGTTGTTCAGGTCAGCCAGGATGTCGCAGATCCAGCCGGCCAGCTCTTTGCACTCTGCTTCCTTGAAGCCGCGAGTGGTCACAGCCGGGGTGCCGAAGCGCAGGCCGGAGGTGACGAATGGCGAGCGTGGATCGTTTGGCACGGAGTTCTTGTTCACGGTGATGAACGCTTTGCCCAGAGCGGCGTCGGCGTCTTTACCGGAGATGTCCTGCTTGATCAGCGACAGCAGGAACAGGTGGTTCTTGGTCCCGCCGGACACCACGTCGAAACCGCGCTCGATGAACACTTCGGCCATGGCTTGGGCGTTCTTCACCACTTGTTCCTGGTAAGCCTTGAACTCAGGCTGCAGCGCTTCCTTGAAGCAGATCGCTTTAGCGGCGATCACGTGCTCCAGCGGGCCACCCTGGGCGCCCGGGAATACTGCGGAGTTCAGCTTCTTCTCGATCTCGGCGTTGGCGCGCGCCAGGATCAGACCGCCACGAGGACCGCGCAGGGTCTTGTGGGTGGTGGTGGTGACCACGTCAGCGAATGGCACCGGGTTCGGGTAGACGCCAGCGGCGACCAGACCGGCCACGTGAGCCATGTCGACGAACAGGTAGGCACCGACTTTGTCAGCGATGGCGCGGAAGCGTGGGAAGTCGAGAATCTGCGAGTAGGCAGAGAAACCGGCCACGATCATTTTCGGCTTGTGCTCAACCGCCAGACGCTCGACTTCGTCGTAGTCGATCAGGCCGTTGGCGTCGATGCCGTACTGCACGGCGTTGTACAGCTTTCCGGAGGAGGAAACGCTGGCACCGTGAGTCAGGTGACCACCGTGGGCCAGGCTCATGCCCAGGATGGTGTCGCCACCTTGCAGCAGGGCCAGGTAAACAGCGGCGTTGGCTTGCGAACCGGCGTGCGGCTGAACGTTGGCGTAATCGGCGCCGAACAGCTCTTTGGCACGGTCGATGGCCAGTTGTTCAACAACGTCGACGTACTCGCAACCACCGTAGTAGCGCTTGCCCGGGTAGCCTTCGGCGTATTTGTTGGTCAGTACCGAGCCTTGAGCTTCCATCACCGCAGGGCTGGTGTAGTTTTCCGAAGCGATCAGCTCAATGTGCTCTTCCTGGCGCTGAGCTTCTTGCTCCATGGCGGCAAAGAGATCGGCGTCGTACTTGGCAATAGTCAAATCACGGCTGAACATGGCGGTCCTCAAGGATCGGGGGCAGAAAAGGGGGGCATTCTAACCCAATGGGTTTTGGATGGCATATGAAACGACATCATGTCGCAGACAAGTGGCGTTCATGCCAGATGTGCGGTGCTTTTGCTGGCTCCACAATGGCCGCGTTTCAACCGGAGAATACTGATCCACGGCAAGTCCCTGTGGCAGCCAGCCTGCTGGGGATGGCTGCACCGCAGATTTTTCCGGCGTCTGTACCGGCCCTTTCGCGAGCAAGCCCGCTCCCACAGGGATGGGCATTCCAATGTGGGAGCGGGCTTGCTCGCGAAGGCGTCATTGGCGGTGCCGCAAAAAATCAGTCGAACATGAATAGCGCATCATTGCTGAACTGCGCTTCAAAACGGCTCGCCGGCATCGGTCGTCCGAACAGGTAGCCCTGAACCTCATCGCAGCCGTGCTCGCGCAGGAAGTCCAGTTGCTCATGGGTTTCCACGCCCTCGGCGATTACCGCCAGATTGAGGCTGTGGGCCATGGCGATGATTGCGCGAGCGATCTGCGCATCCTGTTCGCCTGACGGCAGGCCGTCGACGAAAGTGCGGTCGATCTTCAGCACGTCGATCGGGAATTGCTTGAGGTAGTTCAGCGACGAATAACCGGTGCCGAAGTCGTCGACCGCAATGCTCAGGCCCAGGTTTTTCAGCCCGGCCAGAATCTGCATCGCCTCGCTGACTTCGCGCATCAGGATACTTTCGGTCAGTTCCAGCTCCAGACACGCCGGCGGCAGCCCGGTTTCCCGCAGAATCGTCGCGATGCGCGTACCGAGCTGGCCATCGGAGAACTGCCGCGCCGAAATGTTCACCGAGACCTTCGGCACGCGCACGCGGTTCTGGTGCCAGGTCTTGAGCTGACGGCAGGCCTCGCTGATCACCCAGTCGCCAACGTCGACCACCAGACCCAGCTCTTCCAGCACCGGAATGAAATCCCCCGGCGGCACCAGCCCGCGACGCGGATGACGCCAACGCAGCAGCGCTTCGGCGCCAGTCAGGCGTTTGCCGTCGCCGCTGAATTGCGGCTGGTAGTACAGGACAAATTCGTTCTGCTCCAGCGCATGACGCAGGTCGCTTTCCAGCTCCAGACGTTCCAGTGCACTGGCGTTCATGTCGGCCTGATAGAACTGGAAGTTGTTCTTGCCGCGCTCCTTGGCGTGGTACATCGCGGTGTCGGCGTTCTTCATCAACTGGCTGAGTTCGTTGCCGTCCTGCGGGCTCAGGGCGATGCCGATACTGGCGGTGACGAAGAACTCGCGACCTTCCAGCACAAATGGACGCACCAGGCTGGCGAGAATCTGCTCGGCCACATGAATCGCTCGGTTCAGCGCCATTTCGCGGCTGGAGCGGTGTTGCAGGAGCAAGGTGAACTCGTCACCGCCCATGCGCGCCACGGTGTCGTCATCGTCGACGCAGGCCAGCAACCGCGTGGCCATGTCTTTCAACATGCGGTCGCCAGCCGCGTGGCCGAGGGAGTCGTTGATCGGTTTGAAGCGGTCGAGGTCGAGGAACATCAGCACCACCCACGACTTCTGCCGTTCGGCCGATTGCAGCGCGGTATGCAGACGATCCTGGAACAGCGTGCGGTTCGGCAGGTGGGTCAGGGCGTCGTAGTAAGCGAGACGATGGATGCGTTGTTCGCTGGCCTTGCGCTCGCTGATGTCGCTGAAGAAGCACACGTAACTAGCCAGATCGCCTTCATCGTCGAGTACCGCCGTGATGCCGACCCACGCCGGGTAATGCTCGCCGTTACGGCGCTTGAGCCAGACTTCGCCTTCCCACGTGCTGTGCTGATGCAATTGCTTGAGCACGTAGCGCAGGTGCGCGTCCTGTTGCTCGTCGACGGTGAGCATGTTCGGCAACTGATCGAGCACCTCCGACACCGCGTAACCGCTGACCCGGCTGAAGGCTTCGTTGGCCTGCACGATGTAACCGGCCGGGTCGGTGATCAGGATCGCCGAGGTCGAGTGCTCGAATACGGTGGCGGCCATGCGCAAGTCTTTCTCGGCGCGGCGCTGCTGGCTGATGTCGCGACCGACGCCGAGCACGCCTTCGAACGCGCCGTGTTCGTCCCACACCAGCACCAGACGCAGCTCGATCGGGATCTTGCGGCCGTCGGCGCGCAGGCAGTCGAACAGGAACATCTGCGTCTGTACCTGGCTTCGCAGTTGCGCGAGTTGCTCAGGCTTGTCGAGCGCTTTGCTGACCCGATCCATCAAGGTGTAGATGCCGGATAGCTGCTGCGGGTTGGCGATCGTCGATTGCCAGCCATTCTGGAAGATCCACTCGGCGTCGTAACCCAGCACCGCCTGCACCGACGGGCTGACGTAGTTCAACGACAGCTTGCTGTCGGTGGAGAAAATCACATCGCTGATGCTTTCGGCGAGCATGCGGTAGCGCTGCTCGCTGTCGCGCAGCGATTCGCTGGCCTCGATCTGCTCGGTGATGTCCTTGGCCACGCCGATGATCCGCGTGACCTGATCATGTTTGTCACGGGCCAGCGCCTGCTCACGAATATCGAAGCGCCGCCACTTGCCGTCGCGATGGCGGAAGCGCAATTGGCACTGCAACAGCTGGCTGTACCCGGCGTGCCGCTGCATCTGCCGCGAGCGGTGGTAATAGTCGGCGTCTTCCGGGTGCAGCAGGATCTCCCAGAAATACTCGCCCATCTGATGCAGCTCGGAGCGGTTGTAACCG
The DNA here is from genome assembly GCF_004526365.1 of Pseudomonas sp. S150. Lineage (NCBI taxonomy): Bacteria > Pseudomonadati > Pseudomonadota > Gammaproteobacteria > Pseudomonadales > Pseudomonadaceae > Pseudomonas > Pseudomonas sp. S150. The sequence continues at coordinate 5,886,050 of NZ_CP038207.1, read as the reverse complement.
AGGGTCTGGCCGAGGTGGTGGTTGCTGAAAATCATCCGCTGGCTGATCACGTCCTGCACATACAGATGATCCGGCACGGTGCGCACCACGTCCGACCAGAAGCCTTCGCGCTCCAGCAGCGACAGTTCGATCAGCTTGCGGCTGGTGATGTCGTTGATGCTCAGAATCACCGCTTTATAGTCGTGCAGCTCCTCAGGCAGGCGCAGGACCATCCACAGGTGCTGATCGCGGCCGTTGATGTCCGGTAGTCTGATTTCCAGTTCCAGTTGATTCTGTTGCTGCAAAACTGCGTCGAGCACCTGGTTGCCGATGGCGCACTTGCTGTGCGGATGGCCGTCGATCAGCAACTGCCAGGCGTGCTCGCAGGAATTGACATTGAGCAGTTGCAGCGCCACCTGATTGACCTCGGTGACGCGCAGTTCCTGCAGCAGTTGCTGGCGCTGGGCCGGTTGGTCGAGCCAGGCCTTGAGCTGGTCGCTGGTCTGGATCTGTGCTTTGTCGAACACCTGCTTGAGGCCGGACAGGTCGAGCACGCACAACGCAACGCCAGTGCCTTCGAAGATGTCCTGATAGCGCCGGCGGCCTTCATGCAACTGGCGCTGGCGGCGACGCATGTTCAGCAGCGCGATCACCGGCAACATCGAGAACGCCAGGCCCAGCAGGCATTTGCCGATGAACGCCGGCAGCAGTTCTTCGAGCACGCGCTGACGATCGAACAGCCCGCGCAACTGCCAGTCGCTGCTGCTCAGCGGTACGGTGAGCACGGTGTTGGCCATGTCGTCCGGGCTCAGCACCCCGGGCCGGGCGGAGGATAGCGCTTCGTCGCGGCTGATGATCTGATGGTTGAGACGGTTTTCCACCAGCCACAACGGGCGGATGCCGGTTTCGCCCAGCTTGGTCAGCGAGTCGAAGAAGGTCGGGGTCAGGCGCAATACCCAGTAGCCGCGCGTGCTGCCGCTGGCCTGATGCAACAACAGATGCACCACCGAGCCGTCGTCGGCGTTACTGAAGTAATGCGCCTGGGCGCGGCTGCGGCGCACCAGTTCAGCGAGGTAATCGGCGTCGTGGCTGTCGCTGGCGCTGTCGTTGAGGATTTTCCCGGACGGGCTGAGCAGGGCCAGGCTGCGCAGGTCCGGCAGCGATTGCTGGAGCTTGCGCAGCAGCGCCTGCTGTTCGTCGGACGACTGCGGTTGTTCGACGATCGGTAGCAGGTTGAGGGCGATTTGCGCATTCAGCGACATGTTCAGGCTGACCTGCGAGGCGAGGTCGGCGGTGTAGTCGATGGTGTACTGGCGCTGGTTTTTCTGGGTCTCGCGCAATTGATCGAGCAGTTGCCAGAACAGCAGGGCCAGCAGCAAAAGTACCAGCGTCGCCAATGCCCCCTTCAATGTTCCGCGCAGGGGCGAGCCGGTCCCCGGATTGGACGCGCTCACAGAAGCTGGCGGGGTAACGTTGGACAAGCTGAAATCCTGCGGTTTGGCTGGACTGGCGCGACGTGCACTATAAGCCGGACGCCCGAAGGGCGGCTAGCATGCCTTGAGTTGTGGCGAAGTGCCAGCCCCACTCGGCTGGACTGCCACCGGTCATTCAGGTAGCTTTGCCGGTTACGCGGGAGCGTTCCAGCTCCTAGAATCAGACTTTTTTCCGCGCGCACGCATTGATGGCCATCAAGTGGTCTAGTGAACGACGCGCATCGGTCTGGCCGGGCATCGCCTGCGCTCCAATCATTCATCTGTCACTGACCCAAGGTTCTCCATGGCTCAATACGTCTTCACCATGCATCGGCTGGGCAAAGTTGTTCCGCCGAAGCGGGAAATCCTGAAAAACATTTCGCTGTCGTTCTTCCCCGGCGCCAAGATCGGCGTACTCGGCCTCAACGGTTCGGGTAAATCCACGCTGCTGAAAATCATGGCCGGCGTCGATACCGAGTTCGAGGGCGAAGCCCGTCCGATGCCGGACCTGAACATCGGTTATCTGCCGCAAGAGCCACAACTTGATCCGACCAAGACCGTGCGTGAAGTGGTCGAGGAAGCGGTCAGCGTGATCAAGGATGCGCAAGCGCGTCTGGACGAGGTCTACGCCGCTTACGCCGATCCGGACGCCGACTTCGACAAGCTGGCAGCCGAACAGGCCAAGCTCGAAGCGATCCTGCAGGCCAGCGATGGTCATAACCTGGAGCGTCAACTGGAAGTCGCCGCCGACGCCCTGCGTCTGCCGGCCTGGGACGCCAAGGTCGAACACCTGTCCGGTGGTGAAAAACGTCGTGTGGCCCTGTGCCGTCTGCTGCTGTCCGCCCCGGACATGCTGCTGCTCGACGAACCGACCAACCACTTGGACGCTGATTCGGTAGCGTGGCTGGAGCACTTCCTGCACGACTTCCCGGGCACCGTGGTCGCGATCACGCACGACCGTTACTTCCTCGACAACGTTGCCGGCTGGATTCTGGAACTCGACCGCGGCGCGGGCATTCCTTACGAGGGCAACTACTCGGGTTGGCTCGAAGCCAAGTCCGATCGTCTGGCGGCCGAATCCAAGCAGCAGTCGGCTCACGAAAAAGCCATGAAGGAAGAACTGGAGTGGGTGCGCAAAGGCGCGAAAGCCCGTCAGTCGAAATCCAAGGCTCGTCTGCAACGCTTCGAAGAAATGCAGTCGCAGGAATTCCAGAAGCGTTCGGAAACCAACGAGATCTACATCCCGGCCGGTCCGCGTCTGGGCGACAAGGTCATCGAGTTCAAGAACGTCACCAAGGGCTACGGCGATCGCGTCCTGATCGACAACCTGTCGTTCTCCATGCCGAAGGGCGCCATCGTTGGCGTGATCGGTGGTAACGGTGCCGGTAAGTCGACCCTGTTCCGCATGCTGATGGGCAAGGAAACTCCGGATTCCGGCACCATCGAAGTCGGCGAAACCGTGCAACTGGCCTGCGTTGACCAGAGCCGCGAAGACCTCGACGGCAGCAAGACCGTGTTCCAGCAGATCTCCGACGGTTCCGACCAGATCCGCATCGGCAACTACGAGATTCCATCGCGCACTTATGTCGGTCGCTTCAACTTCAAGGGCGGCGACCAGCAGAAGTTCGTCAAGGACCTGTCCGGTGGTGAGCGCGGTCGTCTGCACCTGGCGCTGACCCTGAAGGAGGGCGGCAACGTCCTGCTGCTCGACGAACCGTCCAACGACCTCGACGTTGAAACCCTGCGTTCCCTGGAAGAAGCCCTGCTGGACTTCCCGGGCGCCGCCATTGTGATCTCTCACGATCGCTGGTTCCTGGACCGCGTCGCGACTCACATCCTGGCGTACGAAGACGACTCGCAAGCGGTGTTCTTCGAAGGCAACTACACCGAGTACGAAGCCGACCGCAAAAAGCGTCTTGGAGAAGCGGCGGCCCAGCCACACCGGGTACGCCACAAGAAACTGGCCTGATTCGGGTTGGTTGCATGAAAAAGCGGAGCCTTCGGGCTCCGTTTTTTTTGAGTTTTTTTCAGTGATTCCGAGTCGTGGCCATCGCGAGCAGGCTCACTCCTACAATTGGAATGCGGTCTCCTGTAGGAGTGAGCCTGCTCGCGATATCGATGTAACTGTTGGTGCATTACTTCAATTTGACCTCCCCATTCAGGTGCAGAATCAGCTCAAAAAACCGCCTTATTTATATCCTGTGCACCATTTAATTTCATAACTGCGACATTTTGCGCTGTTCCTGTGCGCAAATCGTTTGTTACAGTCCGGCTCAATCGCTTCCAACGACAATAAATTTGCCGAGACTTTTCCCATGATCGAATCCGTCGAATCCTTCCTCGCCCGCCTGAAAAAACGCGACCCGGATCAACCCGAATTCCACCAGGCCGTCGAAGAAGTCCTGCGCAGTCTGTGGCCGTTTCTCGAAGCCAATCCGCGTTACCTGACCTCGGGCATTCTGGAGCGCATCTGCGAGCCGGAGCGCGCAGTGGTGTTCCGCGTGTCGTGGGTCGACGATCAGGGCAAGGTCCAGGTCAATCGCGGTTTCCGCATTCAGATGAACAGCGCAATCGGCCCGTACAAGGGCGGCTTGCGCTTCCATCCTTCGGTGAACCTGGGCGTGCTGAAGTTTCTCGCCTTCGAACAGACCTTCAAGAACTCCCTGACCTCATTGCCCATGGGTGGCGGCAAGGGCGGTTCGGACTTCGATCCTAAGGGCAAGAGCGACGCCGAAGTCATGCGTTTCTGCCAGGCGTTCATGAGCGAGCTGTACCGCCACATCGGCGCGGACGTTGACGTACCGGCTGGCGACATCGGTGTCGGTGCGCGGGAGATCGGTTTCCTGTTTGGCCAGTACAAACGCCTGAGCAACCAGTTCACCAGCGTGTTGACCGGTAAAGGCATGACCTATGGCGGCAGCCTGATTCGCCCGGAAGCCACCGGTTTCGGTTGCGTGTACTTCGCCGAGGAGATGCTCAAGCGCCGCGGGCAGACCGTCGAAGGCAAGCGCGTGGCGATCTCTGGTTCCGGCAACGTCGCGCAGTACGCGGCGCGCAAGGTCATGGACCTGGGCGGCAAGGTAATTTCGCTGTCCGACTCCGAAGGCACGCTGTACTGCGAATCGGGCCTGAGCGAGGAACAGTGGCAGGCGTTGCTGGAACTGAAAAACGTCAAACGCGGACGCATCAGCGAATTGGCCACGGCGTTCGGTCTGGAATTCCGTGCCGGTCAGTTGCCCTGGTCGCTGCCGTGTGACATTGCGCTGCCATGCGCCACGCAGAACGAACTCGACGCCGAATCTGCTCGTACGCTGCTGCGAAATGGCTGCGTGTGCGTCGCCGAGGGCGCGAACATGCCGACCACGCTTGAGGCCGTGGATATCTTCATCGAGGCCGGCATTCTGTTCGCCCCGGGCAAGGCGTCGAACGCCGGCGGGGTCGCGGTCAGTGGGCTGGAGATGTCGCAGAACGCCATGCGCCTGCTGTGGACGGCGGGTGAGGTGGACAGCAAGCTGCACGCGATCATGCAGTCGATCCACCATGCCTGCGTGCATTACGGCGAAGAGAATGGACGGATCAACTACGTCAAAGGCGCGAACATCGCCGGCTTCGTCAAAGTCGCCGATGCGATGCTCGCGCAGGGTGTGGTTTAAGCCGGTTCGATGCGAATCACTTCAATCAGCTGATCGCCAGCGGGGCGCTGCCACAGCACTTCGTCATTGAGCCGGGCGCCGAGCAGCGCCCGGCCCAGCGGCGAAGCCCAGTTGATCAGGCCCTGGCTGGCGTCGGCCTGATCTTCGCCGACCAGTTGCACCCGACTTTCGGTGTCGTGTTCGTCGGCGTAGGTCACCCAACTGCCAATCTGCACCTTGTCGGTAGAGATCGCGGGGGCAGCGACCTGTGCGCTGGCGAGGCGTTGGTTGAAGTAGCGCAGATCCCGTTGCAGATCAGCCAGCCGTTGCTTGTCGGCCTGTTCGCCCTTGGCCGATTGTTCGGCGTGCAAGGCTTGCAGTCCGGCGACCTTGGCCTGCAACTGCACCAATCCCTGCGGGGTGACGTAATTGGGCTGCGCACTGACCTGCCGTTCGACGGGCTGATCGGCTTGCGCGGCGGCGTTGTCTTCGTTGACGAAAGCGCGACTCATGCTGTCCTCCTCTGCAAAGAGTTTGGGCCATGGTCGCCGGCATTTGGTTTCACTGGATGTCTGGAAACGACCTATTGCGAGCGATAAGCCCGCCCGGCGTCCTGATCTTTCTGCTGCTGCCAGGCGCGCTCGCGTTCGTCCCAGTGCTCGTTGCGATACTCTTCGCGATCCTTGTTTTCCAGCATTGCCTGGCACTGGCGGAAGCCGTCGGTCCAGCCTTCGGCGTATTGCTTGTCCTTGAGATAGCGCGGCACGTTCTTGCGAAACTCGCCACTGATCGAGCCGGCGGCTTGCCGGCCACTGACGCAGCCATCGTCAAAACCGTCGGCGAAGGCCGGTGGATAACCTTTGGCGATCAAGTCTTCGTGGGTGGTCTGGCAACCCCCGAGCAACAGCAAAACACCCAACAACCTCACACACCGCCACATCGCACTCTCCCGCGCCGATTCTCGGCTGATAGGGAAAGTCTAGAAGCGGATTCGTCGGGCGTTGGTGAAAGACATGTAAGTAATTCGTTGAATACCGGAGAACCCTGTGGGAGCGGGCTTGCTCGCGAAAGCGCTGGGTCAGTCGAGATTTGAATCGCCTGACACGACGCCTTCGCGAGCAAGCCCGCTCCCACAGGGGTTATGGATTGGGCTTCAGATCAGTAGTGGTACCACTTCACCTCAAGCATCACTTCGGTTTCCGGTGTCGCCACATGACTGAACTCACGCTGCGCACTCAGGCGCAAACCGAGGTTGCGCGACAATTCCCACTGCTGGTTCAGGCTCAGGCTGCGGCGCACTTCACCATTGAAGAAGTAATCGCCCTTGGCTTCCAGGCTGAGATTGCCCAACGGGTTTTTCCACAACACGCCGGTATTGAAACCGCCGGCCGGGGAGACGAACTCGGCGAAGTCATTGTTGTGTTCAACGCGCACGGTGCCGAGGGCAAAACCCAATACGTCATCACCTAACGCCCAGGTACCGCCACCACCACCGTTGACGTGGCTGACCAGCGTCTCGTCATCATGCTTGCCCGGCACCCGCTCAAGGCCACCGGTGACTTGCCACGACAGAGGCTGCAGCAGTTCATTGCGCGGGGTCAGCGAGCGGATGGTCGCCAGGTCCAGTTGCTGGAACTGCCACTGGTTGCCTTCGTATTGACGCAGCTTCATCTGCAGGATTTCGATCTGCGCGCCAAGGGGGAAGCTTTCGGCGTTGTCATTGAGATCGTGATAAGCCATGCGCAAACCGTATTCACCGAACGCACGATCACCGCGGGTGCCGATGCCGGCCTGCCAGGTGCGTGATTCGTGGCCGTCTTCGGGCAGGCCCGGTTGTGGAATCTGCAATTCCGGCGCCGGGTTCTTGTTGATCGCCCGCAGCAGTTCGAAGCTGCGCTGTGCACGTTGCGCATCACGTTCCTGCCCGTTGGCGCGGTAACGCTCCAGACGATAGGCGGCATCGATGATCAGCGCCTGACGATCCCGGGGCAGGGCCTTGAAGGTCGGCTCCTGCAACACCTGTTGATCGGCGCTGACCTTCAGCACCCATTGCTGTTCTTCCTTATTCAACGGCTCGGCGCGGCTGAGCAGTTCACGCTCGCGGGACGGGCGATATTCGATGCTTTCCACCAGCCCGGCTTCTTTCACCGCTTTGACCGTATCGGTAGGGATGGCGGTCAGCGGGAATTGCTCGGTCAGGCGCAGGCTCGGACGTGCCACTTGCAGCAGTTCGAGCAGGCGATAGGAGCAGTTTTCGTCGAAGAAGAAATAGTCGAACTGGATCTGCTTCAGCTCCCACACATGCTCGACCATGCGCGCGGTTTCTGCTTGCGTCAGGTTCAGCCGGTATTCCCACAGATCGCGGTTTTCCAGGCTGCGGTACTCGGAGAGTTTTTCCTGGTACGGCACCAGTGCGAACAGCCCCGGGTAGCCACCCATCAAGCCTTTCCAGGCGTAGAGAATGCTGTTGTCCGAGCCTTCGATGTAGGCGCCGAAATTGATCGCGTAACTCAGCAGCGAAGTCTTGTCGCTTTGCACGTCAGCCTGGTCGATGCGCAGCAGGGTGTGGCCGAACATCGACGACGGGCTGTTGAGGTAGGCCGCCGGGAAGATCATCACCGCACTGTGCGGCGAGACGTCCTTGAACCACTTCCTGAATTCGGCGCAATCGGGGGAGGGCAGGTCGCTGAGGTTGAGTTGCGCTTTCAGCCAGCGCGTACGCGCCGGATAGACGCATTGCGCGTGTTGCTCGCCGAGACTGGCCGGGGCGTACAGCGCCTGCACGGTGGCGGCCAGTTCATGGTCGGGGTGTTCGTTGCCATCGGGCGCGAGAAAGAATTTCCTGTCGCTGACATAGCTGCGCCAGCCACCGAGTTTGGCGGTTTCGTAATGACCGAGGGAAATCCAGAAGCGGTCGTTGGCCAGTTGCTGCAAACGTTGAGGGTCGACGTGAGGCGCGGCGGACAGCGGGGCGCAGACACAGAGCGCCAGCCAGGCAAGGCGTTTGAGCATAAGTGGCAACTTAAGTCGAAAGAAAATAAAACCCGGATCGGGCTGCGATCACTCCCCTGTGGCGAGGGGATTTATCCCCGATGGGCTGCGAAGCGGCCCTCATACCTGCAAAACTCGGTGTATCAGATACACCGAATTGAATGGTTTCACGACTGCTCCGCAGCCGATCGGGGATAAATCCCCTCACCACAGGTTCAGCGTCACATTCGAGTGATTGCACTCAAAACAAAACCCGCTTCCCGAAAGAAGCGGGTGGGGTCGAGCTTAAGCCTGAGTTGCGTACTTGGCCAGACGTGGGTCCGACTTCAGCACGGCCAGGGTGTTGGTATGCACGTCTTCTGCGGTCACGTCAGCTTTGCTGAAGATCTGCTGGAAGTGCTCGTGAGTGACAGCAGCGAAGTGCGCACGGTCTTCCGGCGCCACGCCCAGTACCACGGCGTAGGTCGTCAGCGCTTCGCCGTTGCCCTTGGCCATGTCTTCGGACAGCTCGTTCATCATGCCATTCATGGCGAACCAGGATTTACCGCCGTAGGTCAGCGACGCGTTGGTCGAGCAACCGTTGGTGCCGGAAGTCATACCGAACGTAGCGTTACCGGAGGTGCCGTTAGTGGTGGATGCCAGGAAGTGTGCCGGGGTGCCACGCTGACCTTCGAACAGCATGTTGCCCCAACCGCAATCCGGGCCACCCGGGGCTTGCGCCATGGCGTTGATGGAAACAGCGGTGAAGAGAGTACCGAGAAGAATCCGTTTCATAGCTTTGTTCTCTTTGTGTGCATACCAATGGACAGGGTTCTGGCCCCCAGGCTCCGTGATAACAGACCCTTGAAGCGCCAGTGGGCCGGTATTAGTTCCAGCCGCGCAGTTTGGAGTTTAGGCACGTTCCGGGGGTTCCGTGATTTTTTACAAAAGATTTGGCGATAACCCCGGATTCACGGGGGACGGGGCGGGGTGGCCCGGTTGACTATGCTTTGTCGTGTAGCGCGCCTTGCCAGTGGGGCACGGGCAGCGCCAGAATGCCGCTATCCGCCCCGCCTGATTGTTAAGGAAGCCCGATGCCTGATCCTGTTGCTGCCAGCCTGCGTATAGCGCCCGAAGCGCTGACTCGTCCGTTTTCCGCTGAACAGTTCAGCTTCACTACCACCAATGATCTGGAGCCCTTTCGCGGTGTGCTCGGCCAGGAACGTGCGGTCGAAGCCTTGCAGTTCGGTGTGGCGATGCCACGCCCCGGTTACAACGTCTTTGTCATGGGCGAGCCCGGCACTGGCCGCTTCTCGTTCGTCAAGCGCTACCTGAAGGCCGAAGGCAAGCGCCTGCAGACCCCGGCGGACTGGGTCTACGTCAATAATTTCGATGAGCCGCGCGAGCCCCGCGCGCTGGAATTGCCTTCTGGCACTGCGGCTTCGTTCATCGGTGACATCAACGGCCTGATCGATAACCTGCTGGCAACCTTTCCGGCCGTGTTCGAACACCCGTCCTACCAGCAGAAGAAAAGTGCCATCGACCGCGCCTTCAACCAGCGCTACGACAAGGCCCTCGATATCATCGAACGGCTGGCGCTGGAGAAGGACGTCGCCCTGTATCGCGACAGCAGCAATATCGCCTTCACGCCGATGCTTGAAGGCAAGGCGCTGGATGAAGCGGAATTCGCCCAATTGCCGGAAGCCGAGCGCGAACGGTTTCACGAAGACATCTCCGGCCTCGAAGAGCGTCTGAACGAAGAACTCGCCAGCCTGCCGCAGTGGAAGCGCGAGTCGAACAATCAGTTGCGTCAGCTCAACGAAGAAACCATCACCCTGGCCTTGCAGCCGTTGCTCTCGCCGTTGTCCGAGAAGTACGCGGAGAACGCTGCGGTCTGCGGTTACCTGCAAGCGATGCAGGTGTACTTGCTGAAAACCGTGGTCGAGCAACTGGTCGACGACAGCAAGACCGACGCCGTGGCGCGCAAGCTGCTGGAAGAGCAATACGCGCCGAGCCTGGTGGTCGGTCATCCGGCCAGCGGCGGGGCGCCGGTAGTGTTCGAGCCGCACCCGACTTACGAAAACCTGTTCGGGCGCATCGAGTACACCACCGATCAGGGCGCGCTTTACACCACTTACCGGCAGTTGCGTCCAGGTGCTTTGCATCGGGCCAATGGCGGTTTTTTGATTCTTGAAGCGGAAAAAATGCTCAGCGAGCCGTTCGTGTGGGACGCGCTGAAACGCGCCCTGCAATCGCGCAAGCTGAAAATGGAATCGCCGCTGGGCGAGATGGGCCGTTTCGCCACGGTGACCCTCAACCCGCAACACATTCCGTTGCAGGTCAAAGTCATCATCATCGGCGCGCGGCAGTTGTATTACACGCTGCAGGACCTGGATCCGGACTTCCAGGAGATGTTCCGCGTGTTGGTCGACTTCGACGAAGACATCCCGATGGTCGACGAAAGTCTGGAGCAATTTGCCCAGTTGCTGAAAACCCGTACTTCGGAGGAAGGCATGGCGCCGCTGACCGCCGATGCGGTGGCGCGTCTGGCGACCTACAGCGCACGGCTGGCCGAGCATCAGGGGCGTTTGTCGGCGCGGATCGGCGATCTGTTCCAACTGGTCAGTGAAGCGGATTTCATTCGTCATCTGGCCGGTGATGAAATGACCGATGCCGGGCACATCGAGCGGGCGCTGAAAGCCAAGGCCACTCGCACCGGTCGGGTCTCGGCGCGGATTCTCGACGACATGCTCGCCGGGATCATCCTGATTGACACCGACGGCGCCGCGGTCGGCAAGTGCAACGGGCTGACTGTGCTGGAAGTCGGTGATTCGGCGTTCGGTGTACCGGCGCGGATTTCCGCCACGGTGTACCCGGGCGGCAGCGGTATCGTCGACATCGAGCGCGAGGTCAACCTTGGGCAACCGATCCACTCCAAGGGCGTGATGATCCTTACCGGGTACCTGGGCAGCCGTTACGCTCAGGAATTCCCGCTGGCGATCTCCGCGAGCATCGCGCTGGAGCAATCCTACGGTTACGTTGATGGCGACAGCGCATCGCTGGGCGAGGCTTGCACGCTGATTTCGGCGCTGTCGAAAACCCCGCTCAAGCAGTGCTTTGCGATCACCGGTTCGATCAACCAGTTCGGCGAAGTGCAGGCAGTCGGCGGGGTCAACGAAAAGATCGAAGGCTTTTTCCGCCTCTGCGAAGCCCGCGGGCTGACCGGCGAGCAGGGCGCGATCATTCCGCAGGCCAACGTCGCCACGCTGATGCTCGACGAGAAGGTGCTGGCGGCGGTGCGCGCCGGGCAGTTCCACGTGTACGCGGTGCGTCAGGCTGACGAAGCGCTGAGCCTGTTGGTCGGCGAGCCGGCCGGTGAGCCGGATGCTGACGGTCAGTTCCCCGAGGGCAGCGTCAACGCGCGCGTGGTCGAGCGTCTGCGGGTGATTGCCGAGATGATCAGTGAAGACGACCTCAAAGAGGCGGAAAAGGAACTGGCGCAGGAGGCACTAGCCGAAGCCAAACCAGCCTGACCGCAAACGCGGTAAAAACTGTGGGAGGGGGCTTGCTCCCGAAGGCGGTGTACCAATCGACACATTAGTTGATTGAGACACCGCCTTCGGGAGCAAGCCCCCTCCCACAGTTGTTTTCAAATTGGATTTTGCGGTGATCATCGGGAAAAGTGCCACTACTCTGGCGTCAGAATTCACACAATGACCATTCGGCGCCTTCTGGTTCTATCCAGCTTGCGCGGCGGACTTTTCTTCTATTCTCTGCTCAAGGACATCGACAGTATCACTGGATCGAAACAGCCTTCGCGTGAAGGCTGAATACAGGCTTTACCGAGGGTCGCCGCCATGTCGCGCAACCTCTGCCTCACCCGTCAGTGCCTGGGTCTTGTGACCCGCATCGAATGCGCCATCAAACCGCTGGCCGGCGATAACGGCATGTGGACCTTGCTCTTCGCTGCCGGCATGGCCGGCGAACAACCCTCCGCCATCAAGGCCCAGGGCCCGTTTCACGGGCCGGTCGCCGCCGAGTCGATTCTCGACACTATTGTGGAAAGCCTGACGATGCACGGCTACGAGCTGGCCGACGATCCGCAGATCTGGAGCCTGCACCTGCAGGCACAGTTGCGCCAGATCAATGGCGGGCGTGGGCGTACGGTCGGCGTGTTCGACCACTAGGCGCAATCATGGCGCGGTGTCGGACTGCTGCGCCTTGTCGAGTTTGACCTCAAAGCCGTATTGCACGGTATTGAGCTCGGTCCGCTGATAGGTCTCCACGTGCGTTGGACGACCATAGAAGTAATGCACGCCGAACAGCGCCGGGCCATCCGCACTCGCGTCGTGACTGACCGAGAGAATCTGTTTCAGGTAGTTGCCGCTGTCGTCCTTGACGAAGAATCGCCAGGCGTTGGCCGGAAACAGTTTCAGGTCCACCACCAACGTGTTGTTCTTGATCTCCAGGCCTTTGGGCAGGGATTTGGCGTCGTAGGCTTTTTTCTCCACGCTGGCGAGAAACAGCGGCATCGACCCCACGGCAATCGCCGGGGTTTCCGGAAACAGGTTCAAATCGTAAGTGATGGTCGCCTGCAGCGGATCGACCTGATACGCCTCGGGCGGCAGTTCGATCGGCTCATCGAGTTTGCCGCTGCGTTTCTCGGTGAAGAACGTCACGGGACTCTCGCCGAGGCTGAAATCATCACCGAGCAATTCATCGTTGAAGGTTCGCCGGTGAGAGAACTCGATGCGTGCAGCGCTCGGATCCTCCACGGACTGATGGATGCGGATACCGGCCTTCAACGCTTCCTCGGTGAGGCTCGCGCCCTTGAGCCAGTTCGGCGCCAGATCGTCATAGACGACCACCGCCGGGTCCAGCGGTTGGATGGCTTTTTCGGTGGTGTGCTGGCTGAAAGTGCGCACTGGCAGATCCAGTGTTTTGCGGGTCACGGTTGCCGATGAGAAATCCAGCACGCTGACTTCGAGGGTGTCGATGGGGCCGTTGAAGTAGACCTTGTTGTAGCGGCGCGGATGCTGCTGCTCGAAGGTCTGCTGTTCGTCCTCGAGCTGTTTTTCCAACGCCTCGCTCCAGGTTTTCTGCTGTTGCAGATACGCCAGTTGTTTCTCGTAGAAGGCGACTTGTGCCGGGCTCTCATTGATTGAGCCGGCGCGCACCAGGTATTGCCCGCTGGTGTCACGGGCCTGAACGATGACTGGATTGAGCTGCGCACCCTCGACCTCAGGGGCCAGTGGCAGGCTGTTGCTGAATTCGACTTCGGCGTAGTTCTTTTCAAGCTTCAACAGGGTGACGCTGAGGTTGTCATCGGTGCGGGTCTGGCCGACGTCCTTCTGGCTCAGGTTGAAGCTGAACAGGCGGCGCGGCGCGATGACTTCGACTTTGCCTTGCAGGCTCACCGGTTGTGGCTGGCTCTTCTTGTCCACGTCCAGCCCTTCGATGAACGGGTAGGTCACGGTCAGGTCATCGGGGTTGTTGACGTTGGAGCTGGACGGGCTCAGCTGAATGCCGGGATCGGTTTCCGACCACTCCGGCTGATAGGCGATCACGCGCTTGTTGCTCAGGGTCACTGACTGCCATTCCACGCCGTGCGGGAATAGAAAGCCGCCGGGAATGTTCAGGTTGAACGGGAATACCGGTTGCAGGTCGGTAAGGTAATCGGAGCTGGCGTCCTTGTGCACCACGAACAGTCCGTTGATAAAGGTATCGACCAGCGCCTGCGGCGAAGGGTAGTGCTTGAGGATGCCGAGGGTGTCTTCGCCGTAGACGGTTTTCAGCGGGGTGCTGTCGAGCTTGAGCTGCGCGCGTTCGAGCAGCAGCAGCGAACCACCGAGTTCGGTCACGGCGTCCTTGAGTTTCGGGTCGGTAATGGCGTCCAGTGAGTGTTCGAAGGTTGTCGTCCTCGCGTCGAGGCTGACCGAGGGCTTTTTCTCATCGCCGGGTGAGCAGCCACCCAGCAGCAGAACGAGGCAAACTCCGGCAGTCGTCAACGGTAATCGCACATGCATTTCCAGTCGTCCTGTCCACTTTCGCTAGGCGGTCAATGGTTTGGACAGTAGCAGAAAAAAATTCACACACACACGCAGGTTGCGGTGATGGGAGGTGCGAGCCGGGCGGTTTCTGGCGGTCACGGGCGGCTGGTATACTCGCCGCCGATTTCAATCCTTATTGTGTGAGAGTCAATGGAACGCTTTATCGAAAATGCAATGTACGCCACGCGCTGGCTGCTGGCGCCGATCTATATCGGGCTGTCCCTCGGGCTGCTGGCGCTGGCATTGAAATTCTTCCAGGAAGTGTTTCATGTCATTCCCAACGTGTTTTCCATGGCCGAATCGGATCTGATCCTGGTGCTGCTGTCGCTGATCGACATGGCGCTGGTGGGCGGCCTGCTGGTGATGGTGATGATTTCCGGCTACGAGAACTTCGTGTCCGAGCTGAACATCGACGAAGGCAAAGAGAAGCTCAGCTGGCTGGGCACCATGGATTCCTCGTCGCTGAAGATGAAAGTGGCGGCGTCGATCGTGGCGATTTCCTCGATCCACCTGCTGCGGATCTTCATGGATGCCAAGAACGTCGATCCCGAGCACCTGATGTGGTACGTGATCATCCACATGACCTTCGTGATTTCGGCGTTCGCGATGGGTTACCTGGACAAGCTCACCAAGCACTGATCATTGTTTGATCGCTGCAAAAACACCGCCCGTCTGTTGCGAAACAGACGGGCGGTGTCGTTTGTGGCTTGTGCTTTGGCGCGCGCGGGCATATCCCTGTAAGGGTCCTGGCTCGCCACCGCACGAGGTGCGTTCATGAACCTGCAAGAGTTGAATGCGTTTGCCATCGCCAGAAAGGTCGATGAGCTGAACCTGATCTCCATGGAGGGCGGGATTTATCTGCTCGAGGCGCGGATGCACGGGGCGGCGTACCCGCTGAGTGATCTCAAGGGCGAGATGCTGCAGCTGCGTTCGGTGGAGCATGCACGGGATCTTTTGCATAACTTTCCGGTGCTGCCGTTCAACCTCGTACACACCTCGGTGCACGATGAAATGTGCGGCCTGGGCGTCAGTGACGAGGAAAGCCTGAAAGTGCCGCTGGCCTGGCGCTCGGCCCTGTAGGCGTTGCGCCCCATCGCCGGGCATCTGTGCTAGTCTGCTCGCCCTTTTGGTTCCGGGCGCGCCGGGACGCGCTGTGCACGCACGGCAAGTCTGATGGCCGTCCGCACAGCGGAGCAGTGTCATGTCCGAAGTAAATCTGTCCACCGACGAAACCCGCGTCAGCTACGGTATTGGCCGTCAGCTGGGTGACCAGCTGCGCGACAACCCGCCACCGGGTGTCAGCCTGGACGCCATCCTGGCCGGCCTGACCGACGCATTCGCCGGCAAGCCAAGCCGTGTCGATCAGGAAGCCATGTCCGCCAGCTTCAAAGTGATCCGCGAGATCATGCAAGCCGAAGCCGCTGCCAAGGCTGAAGCCGCCGCCGGTGAAGGCCGTGCTTTCCTGGCTGAAAACGCCAAGAAAGAAGGCATCACTACTCTGGCTTCCGGTCTGCAATTCGAAGTGCTGACCCAGGGCGAAGGCGCCAAGCCATCCCGTGAAGACACCGTGCGTACTCACTACCACGGCATGCTGATCGACGGCACTGTGTTCGACAGCTCCTACGATCGTGGCCAGCCAGCAGAATTCCCGGTTGGCGGCGTGATCGCCGGCTGGACCGAAGCCCTGCAACTGATGAATGCCGGCAGCAAATGGCGCTTGTACGTGCCGAGCGAACTGGCTTACGGCGCTCAAGGCGTTGGCAGCATCCCGCCGCACAGCGTTCTGGTATTCGACGTCGAGCTGCTGGACGTTCTGTAATGCCTGGCCTGTCCCGGTGACAGGTCAATAATGTGGGAGCGGGCTTGCTCGCGAAGGCGTCCTTTCTGGCAACCCATCCGTTGCCTGACACAGCGCTTTCGCCAGCAGGCTGGCTCCCACAGTTTCCATGGCGCTGATCATATTTCGATCTTGTGATGCAGCTCATTGGTCGGGCGCAACGCCCGGGCATAGCAGAACAGGAACAGATTGCGCACCAGCTCCTTGAGCACCAGCGGTTCGCTGGAATTCAGGCTGCTGACGTCCAGATCACCCTGATCCTGCAGCTCATGCAGTGCTTCTTCTTCCAGTACCGCACAGACTTCGCCGGTTTCCCGATGCAGGATCCTGAGGTACGGGTGTGGGCGATCCAGCCAGGCATCGATCAAATAAGTCATGGGTCTCATCTCCTTGAAAGGTTTCAATGAGAATAATTCTTATTCGTCAAATAGCAAGTGCCTATTGGCGGAATGCGATTTTTTCCGGGTAAAGATTGCGTAAGGTCAAAACGGCTGGCGTCTGGCTATTACGCGAGAATGCGGGGGCTGGCGGGGAGGGTGACGCACCATCCCGCGGCGGGCACGGGATGGCTGACAGCAGGATCAGACCTTTCTGACGAACTCGGACTTGAGCTTCATCGGGCCGATGCCGTCGATCTTGCAGTCGATGTCGTGGTCGCCGTCGCACAGGCGGATATTCTTGACCTTGGTGCCGACCTTGACCACCAGCGAAGTGCCCTTGACTTTCAGGTCCTTGATCACGGTGATGGTGTCGCCGTCCTGCAACACGTTGCCGACCGAATCTTTCTTCACGGCATCATCGGATGCCACTTCGGCTTCGCCGTTGGCCGACCACTCGTGGGCGCACTCCGGGCAGATCAGTTGGGCACCGTCTTCGTAGGTGTATTCGGAATTGCATTTCGGGCAGGGTGGCAACGTGCTCACTAAGGCTCCTTGATAGGGGATCGCTAAAAGTCGCACATTGTATAGGGTTTTACGCGCAGGAGGGCATAGAGCAGAAACAACTGTGGGAGCGGGCTTGCTCGCGAATGCGGTGTGTCATTGAACATTAATGTTGAATGACAGGTTGCTTTCGCGAGCAAGCCCGCTCCCACAGAAGGCAGATCAGTGCGTGCGGGCGACCGCAAATTCGCTCAGTTCCACCAGTGCATCGCGGTATTCGCTGGCCGGCAGCGCGTCGAGGCACTTGATCGCACGGGCCACGTAGTCGCGGGCCAGTTGCGCGGTGTACTCCAGCGAACCCGAGGCTTCCACGGCGATGCGGATACTTTCGAGGTCTTCGATCCCGCCTTTCTGGATCGCCTGACGTACCAGAGCAGCTTGCTCCGGCGTACCTTCGCGCATGGTGTAGATCAGCGGCAGGGTCGGCTTGCCTTCGGCCAGATCGTCACCGACGTTCTTGCCCAGAGTCTCGGCATCACCCTTGTAGTCCAGCAGGTCGTCGACCAGCTGGAACGCCACGCCGAGGTGATCACCGAAGGTGCGCAGGGCTTCGCTCTGCTCGGCGGTGGCACCGGCCAGTGCGGCGGCGCTGTGGGTCGAGGCTTCGAAAAGCATCGCGGTCTTGCCGCGGATGACTTCCATGTAGGTTTCTTCGGTGGTGCTGGCGTCGCGTACCTTGGACAGCTGCAACACTTCGCCTTCGGCGATGATGCGCGTGGCCTGGGACAGGATCTTCATTACCGGCATCGAACCCAGTTCGACCATCATTTCGAACGAGCGCGAGTACAGGAAGTCGCCGACCAGCACGCTCGGGGCGTTGCCCCACATAGCGTTGGCGGTCGAGCGGCCACGGCGCATGCCGGACATGTCGACCACGTCGTCATGCAGCAGGGTCGCGGTGTGCAGGAATTCGATGGTGGCGGCCAGCAGGCGCATGTCGTCGCCTTCGCGACCCAAGGCCTTGCCGCACAGCAGCACCAATAAAGGACGCAGGCGTTTGCCGCCGGCCGAGGTGATGTAATCGCCGATTTTCGATACCAGCGGCACTCGGGAAGTCAGCTGCTTCTTGATGATGCCGTCGACGGCGTTAAAATCGTCCGCCACCGCGCGGTAGAAAGCTTGGGGTTGCATCAGCGACAGTTGCTCCAGAAGGGTTGCGCGGCATGCTAGGACCCACACCGGGGCCTGTCAAGGCGCGATGGACGGCCACTTGCGTGACTCTCGCGGCTTGCGTACAATCGCGCACCCTGAACTTCCTGGGCAGCACCTGCCTTACGCAATTGCACTTGGGCCGTTCCATCCCCATGCAGCCATGCCAGCCAATACCTCTTCTTATAAAGAGCTGGGTGAGCAGGATTATCGGAGAAATACCATGTACGCAGTAATCGTTACCGGCGGTAAGCAATACAAGGTCGCTGAAGGTGAATACCTGAAGATCGAAAAACTGGAAGTCGCTACTGGCGAATCCGTGACTTTTGACCGCGTTCTGCTGGTCGCCAATGGCGACGACGTGAACATCGGCGCACCTGTTGTTGCTGGCGCAACCGTCAAGGCTGAAGTGATCTCCCAAGGTCGTCACGATAAAGTCCGCATCATCAAGTTCCGTCGCCGTAAGCACCACATGAAGCGTATGGGCCACCGCCAGTGGTTCACCGAGATCAAAATCACCGGTATTCAGGCTTAATTACAGCCTAATTCCTCACTAGGAGAATTGAACTCATGGCACACAAAAAAGCTGGTGGTAGTACCCGTAACGGTCGCGACTCAGAAGCCAAACGCCTTGGCGTGAAGATGTATGGCGGCCAGGTCATCAAGGCCGGCAACATCATCGTGCGTCAGCGCGGCACCCAATTCCACGCTGGCTACGGCGTTGGCATGGGTAAGGATCACACCCTCTTCGCGAAAATCGAAGGCGTGATCAAGTTTGAAGTAAAAGGCGCCTTCGGTCGTCGTTACGTGAGCGTTGTCGCGGCATAATCGCGAGATCGCTGGAAGAGCCCTGTCTTGCGACGGGGCTTTTTCGTTTGTGGGGTGAGTCTCTTGCAAAACTGTTTGTATGGGCTGTCGGCGTGCGATGCAGGTCGTGGTTTGGGGTCGCTGCGCTCATTTTTGCAAGAGTCTTATGTCTTGATTGTTTTTCGGCTCGTCCGTATGGCGAGAGGCGTTGAGTTATGAAGTTTGTAGACGAAGTATCGATCCGCGTAAAAGCTGGCG
Source organism: Pseudomonas sp. S150 (assembly GCF_004526365.1). Lineage (NCBI taxonomy): Bacteria > Pseudomonadati > Pseudomonadota > Gammaproteobacteria > Pseudomonadales > Pseudomonadaceae > Pseudomonas > Pseudomonas sp. S150. The sequence continues at coordinate 5,866,955 of NZ_CP038207.1, read as the reverse complement.
ACGGCGGCAATGGCTGCATGAGTTTCCGTCGGGAAAAATTCATTGAAAACGGCGGCCCGAACGGCGGTGATGGCGGTGACGGCGGTTCCATCTACATGATGGCCGACGAGAACCTCAACACCCTGGTCGACTACCGTTACACCCGGCACTTCGATGCCGAGCGTGGCTCCAACGGCGGCAGCACCGATTGCACCGGCAAGAAGGGTGAAGACCTGATCCTGCGCGTGCCGGTCGGTACCACCGTGATCGACTCGGCCACCCAGGAAGTGATTGGCGACCTGACCAAGGCCGGCCAGAAACTGATGGTGGTGCAGGGCGGTTGGCACGGTCTGGGCAATACCCGTTTCAAATCCAGTACCAACCGTGCGCCGCGCCAGACCACTCCGGGCAAGCCGGGTGAGCAGCGCGACCTGAAACTGGAAATGAAAGTGCTGGCTGACGTCGGTCTGCTGGGCTTGCCGAATGCCGGTAAAAGTACCTTTATCCGTTCGGTGTCGGCCGCCAAGCCGAAAGTCGCCGACTACCCGTTCACCACGCTGGTGCCGAACCTGGGTGTGGTCAGCGTTGACCGCTGGAAAAGCTTCGTCATCGCCGACATTCCGGGTCTGATCGAGGGCGCTTCCGACGGTGCCGGCCTGGGTATTCGCTTCCTCAAGCACCTGGCGCGTACGCGTCTGTTGCTGCACCTCGTCGACATGGCGCCGCTGGATGACACCAGCGCACCGGACGCTGCTGAAGTGATCGTCAACGAACTGGTCAAATTCAGTCCGTCGCTGGCCGAGCGTGATCGCTGGCTGGTGCTGAACAAGTGCGACCAGATCCTTGAAGAAGAGCATGAAGAGCGCGTCAAGGAAATCGTTGATCGCCTGCAGTGGGAAGGTCCTGTCTACGTGATCTCGGCCATCGCCAAAGAAGGCACCGAGCGCCTGACCCGCGACATCATGCGTTATCTGGAAGATCGTGCCGATCGCCTGGCCAACGATCCTGCGTACAAGGAAGAACTGGCTGATCTCGATCAGCGCATCGAAGACGAAGCTCGTGCGCAGTTGCAGGCGCTGGATGACAAGCGTGCCCTGCGTCGCAGCGGCGTGAAGTCGGTCCACGACATTGGCGACGATGACTGGGACGAAGAAGATGTGGATGATGAAGACGGTCCGGAAATCATTTACGTGCGCGACTGATTCGTTGCAGTAAACTTAAGCGCCGCTCAATCGAGCGGCGTTTTAGTATCTGGAAATCGATCGTTGGTCACCAATAGCCACGATTAACGTCACGGGCAGCGCTGGGTCGCGCGGCCCTCAAGCTAAGGTTGAAGATGATGCGGAGCAAAGTGACAGGTGCGCAGCGTTGGGTCGTGAAGATCGGCAGCGCTTTGCTGACAGCTGATGGCAAAGGGCTGGATCGTGCGGCAATGAGTGTCTGGGTCGAGCAAATGGTCGCCCTGCATGAGGCAGGTGTCGAGTTGGTGCTGGTGTCCTCCGGGGCGGTGGCTGCCGGCATGAGTCGTCTGGGCTGGACCGCACGACCCAGTGCGATGCACGAGCTCCAGGCCGCTGCTGCAATCGGCCAGATGGGCTTGGTGCAGGCCTGGGAGTCGAGCTTTGCCGAGCATGGCCGGCACACCGCGCAGATTCTCCTGACTCACGATGACCTGTCCGACCGCAAGCGCTACCTGAACGCCCGCAGCACCCTGCGTGCCCTGGTCGAGCTGAAAGTCATCCCGGTGATCAACGAAAACGACACCGTGGTCACCGACGAAATCCGTTTCGGCGACAACGATACGCTGGCGGCGCTGGTGGCCAATCTGGTCGAGGCCGATCTGCTGGTGATCCTCACCGATCGCGACGGCATGTTCGACGCCGACCCGCGCAATAACCCAGATGCGCAACTGATTTACGAAGCGCGCGCCGATGATCCGACCCTGGATGCAGTGGCGGGCGGTACCGGCGGTGCGCTGGGGCGTGGCGGCATGCAGACCAAGCTGCGCGCGGCGCGTCTGGCGGCGCGTTCCGGGGCGCATACCATCATCGTCGGTGGGCGTCTGGAGCGAGTGCTCGATCGCCTGAAGGCTGGCGAGCGCATCGGTACGCTGCTGTCGCCTGAGCGCGGCATGCTGGCGGCGCGCAAGCAGTGGCTGGCCGGGCATCTGCAGACGCGCGGCACGCTGGTGCTGGATGAGGGTGCGGTGTCGGCATTGTCCCAGGGCAACAAGAGTCTGTTGCCGGTCGGCGTCAAATTGGTCCAGGGCAGCTTCCGGCGTGGCGAGATGGTGGTCTGCGTGGCGCCGGACGGTCGCGAAATTGCTCGCGGTCTGGCCAACTACAGTGCGCTTGAAGCGCAAAAAATCATTGGTCAGTCGTCGGATGCAATTGTCGGCGTGCTGGGCTACATGGCTGAGCCGGAACTGGTTCACCGTGACAACCTGATTCTGGTCTAAGGAAAAACGCGATGCGCATGGCAAAAGGATTGTTGGGTCTGCTGATGGCGTTGCCATTGCTGGCCTCGGCCGAGGAAATCGGTCAGGTGTCGACGGTGTTCAAGTTCGTCGGCCCGAATGACCGGATCGTGGTCGAAGCTTTCGATGATCCGAAGGTCGACGGCGTGACCTGCTACCTGTCTCGCGCCAAGACGGGAGGGGTGAAGGGTGGTCTGGGTCTGGCCGAGGATCGCGCCGAGGCGTCGATCGCCTGTCGTCAGGTCGGTCCGATCAAGTTCAAGGGCGAACTGAAGGATGGTGATGAGGTGTTCAAGGAGCGCACGTCGCTGGTATTCAAAACCATGCAGGTAGTGCGTTTCCTCGACAAGAAGCGCAATACGCTGGTGTACCTTGTCTACAGCGATCGGGTGATCGAAGGTAGCCCGCAGAATGCGGTGACGGCGATCCCGATCGTGCCGTGGGTGCCGGTCCAGCAATAACGCCGCAAATCCACAATGTGGGAGCGGGCTTGTTCGCGAAGAGGTCGTGTCAGTCGCTAGAGATGCCGGCTGACAGATTGTATTCGCGAGCAAGCCCGCTCCCACTTTTTTATGTGCGGGATTCACCAAATCGCAGGCAATAAAAAACCGACCCTAAGGTCGGTTTTTTAATGACTACGTCGATTAAGCAGCTTCTTTCAGTGCCTTGACGTGGCCATTCAGACGGCTCTTATGACGAGCAGCCTTGTTCTTGTGGATGATGCCTTTATCGGCCATGCGGTCGATAACTGGCACAGCCAGAACGTATGCAGCTTGAGCTTTTTCAGCGTCTTTTGCGTCGATGGCCTTAACTACATTCTTGATGTAGGTACGAACCATGGAACGCAGGCTGGCGTTGTGGCTGCGACGCTTCTCAGCCTGTTTTGCACGTTTTTTGGCGGAAGGTGAGTTGGCCACCGTCGAGCTCCTCGAAAGACTTTTTAGGAAATAGCAAACAAAATAGGCCGCGAATCATGCCGATGAAGAGAAGTCTTGTCAAGGGCGCTTGAAACGTTCCGCTAAGTGGTAGGTGTAAAGAGGCGGGATATTTATTTCCGGCGCTTGACCTGTAAACTCGCGAGCTTTGGCTCTGTGCTGTTGCGGCGCAGAGTATCGCACAAGTAGGCGCATTGTTCGCCTGCTGTTTATCGACAGGCACACATTCCCTCAATGAATCTGCTCAAATCGTTGGCCGCCGTCAGCTCTATCACCATGCTTTCCCGGGTTCTCGGGTTCGTCCGTGACACGCTCATCGCTCGCACGTTCGGTGCCGGAATGGCGACGGATGCCTTTTTTATTGCCTTCAAACTGCCCAACCTGCTGCGGCGAATCTTCGCCGAGGGCGCGTTCTCGCAGGCCTTTGTGCCGATTCTGGCGGAATACAAGAGTCAGCAGGGTGAAGAGGCGACCCGTACCTTTATTGCTTATGTCTCGGGCCTGCTGACCCTGGTGCTGGCATTGGTCACCGTGCTGGGCATGATCGCCGCGCCGTGGGTGATCTGGGCCACGGCGCCGGGGTTTGCCGATACGCCGGAAAAATTCCAGCTCACCTCCGACCTGTTGCGGGTGACATTCCCCTATATATTGCTGATCTCCCTGTCCTCGCTGGCCGGGGCGATTCTCAACACCTGGAACCGCTTTTCGGTGCCAGCGTTCGTGCCGACCCTGCTCAACGTCAGCATGATTGTGTTTTCGCTGTTTCTCACGCCGTATTTCGATCCACCAGTCATGGCCCTCGGCTGGGCGGTACTGGTCGGTGGTCTGGCGCAGTTGCTCTATCAACTGCCGCACTTGAAAAAAATCGGCATGCTGGTGCTGCCGCGTCTGAATCTGCGCGATACCGGCGTCTGGCGAGTGATGAAGCAAATGCTGCCGGCGATCATCGGTGTCTCGGTCAGCCAGATTTCGCTGATCATCAACACCATTTTCGCCTCGTTCCTGGTGGCCGGTTCGGTGTCGTGGATGTATTACGCCGACCGTTTGATGGAATTGCCGTCCGGCGTGCTCGGCGTAGCGTTGGGCACGATTTTGCTGCCGACGCTGGCCAAGACTTATGCGAGCAAGGATCGCCACGAATACTCGCGGATCCTCGATTGGGGCCTGCGCCTATGCTTCGTGTTGGTGTTGCCGTGTGCGCTGGCGCTGGGGATTCTTGCCGAGCCGCTGACCGTGTCACTGTTCCAGTACGGCCAGTTCAGCGCGTTTGATGCGTCCATGACCCAGCGTGCGCTGATTGCCTATTCTGTCGGTCTGCTCGGAATTATCGTGATCAAAGTGCTGGCGCCGGGCTTTTACGCGCAACAGAACATCCGCACCCCGGTAAAAATCGCAATCTTCACCCTGATCGTCACTCAACTGTTCAACCTGGTGTTGATCGGGCCGCTGGCTCACGCCGGTCTGGCGCTGGCGATCAGTGCCGGTGCCTGCCTCAATGCCGGGCTGCTGTTCTATCAACTGCGCAAGCAAAAGATGTATCAGCCGCAACCGGGCTGGTACATGTTCGGCTTCAAACTGGTAGTGGCGGTAGCGGTCATGTCGGCGGTATTACTACTGGGCATGCATTTCATGCCGGCCTGGGATCAGGGGCACATGCTGGAGCGCTTCCTGCGTCTGGGGGCATTGGTAGTTGCCGGTGTGGTGGCATATTTCGGTATGTTGCTGCTGCTCGGTTTCCGTCTGCGCGACTTCAATCGCAAGGCTTTGAGCTGAGGTTTCAGCCTTTATAAACGGGCGCGGGCCGGCAGTTTTGTCGGCTCGATCACTTTGCGTTACGGTGTTGCCTGTCGTCGACCGTCGGGTGTGGTTATAATCGACCACTTTATGAGCAAGAAGCGCGTTATGCAGCTGGTTCGAGGCCTCCACAACTTGCGCCCCCAGCATCGGGGCTGCGTCGCCACTATTGGCAACTTTGACGGTGTTCACCGTGGTCACCAGGCTATCCTGGCCCGGCTGCGTGAGCGTGCGCTCGAGTTGGGCGTACCCAGCTGCGTGGTGATTTTCGAGCCGCAGCCACGGGAATTCTTTGCCCCGGAGACCGCTCCGGCGCGTCTGGCCCGCTTGCGTGACAAGCTGCAGCTGCTGGCCGCCGAAGGCGTCGACCGGGTGTTGTGCCTGGCTTTCAATCAGCGCCTGAGCAAGCTCAGCGCCAGTGAGTTCGTCGATACCATCCTGGTGGACGGCCTCGGCGTGCAGCATCTGGAAGTCGGCGACGATTTCCGCTTCGGCTGCGATCGCCTTGGCGATTTCGATTTTCTGCTGCAGGCCGGCCAGGTTCACGGTTTTACCGTGGAAGCCGCGCAAACCGTCGAGCTGGACGGCATTCGCGTCAGCAGCACTCAGGTGCGCAACGCGTTGGCCGCCGCCGATTTTGCCTTGGCCGAACGCCTGCTCGGCCGCCCGTACCGGATCGCCGGTCGCGTGCTGCACGGTCAGAAACTGGCCCGGCAACTGGGTACGCCCACTGCCAACATTCAACTCAAGCGCCGTCGCGTACCGTTCACCGGGGTTTACCTGGTAGATGTGGACATCGACGGCAAGACCTGGCCCGGCGTCGCCAATATTGGCGTGCGGCCTACGGTCCAAGGTGATGGCAAAGCCCACCTTGAAGTTCATCTACTGGATTTTGCCGGCGATCTGTATGACCGGCGTCTGACGGTGGTTTTCCACCAAAAGCTGCGTGAAGAGCAGCGTTTCGCCTCCCTGGAGGCACTGAAAACGGCGATCAACGCGGATGTCGCCGCCGCCCGTGCACTAGCCGCACCTAGCGCCCATCGCTAATGAAGAGCCTTAAATGACCGACTATAAAGCCACGCTAAACCTTCCGGACACCGCCTTCCCAATGAAGGCCGGCCTGCCACAGCGCGAACCGCAGATCCTGCAGCGCTGGGACAGTATTGGCCTGTACGGAAAGTTGCGCGAGATTGGCAAGGATCGTCCGAAGTTCGTCCTGCACGACGGCCCTCCGTACGCCAACGGCACGATCCACATCGGTCACGCACTGAACAAGATTCTCAAGGACATGATCATCCGCTCGAAGACCCTGTCGGGTTTCGACGCGCCGTATGTTCCGGGCTGGGACTGCCACGGCCTGCCGATCGAGCACAAGGTTGAAGTGACCCACGGCAAGAACCTGGGCGCGGACAAGACCCGTGAGCTGTGCCGTGCCTATGCCACCGAGCAGATCGAAGGGCAGAAGACCGAGTTCATCCGTCTCGGCGTGCTGGGCGACTTCGCCAACCCGTACAAGACCATGGACTTCAAGAACGAGGCCGGTGAAATCCGCGCCCTCGCCGAAATCGTCAAGGGCGGTTTCGTGTTCAAGGGCCTGAAGCCGGTGAACTGGTGCTTCGACTGCGGTTCGGCGCTGGCCGAAGCCGAAGTCGAGTACGAGAACAAGAAGTCCTCGACCATCGACGTGGCTTTCCCGATCGCCGACGAAGCCAAACTGGCCGCCGCGTTCGGTCTGCCATCGCTGAGCAAACCCGCTTCGATCGTGATCTGGACCACCACCCCGTGGACCATCCCGGCCAACCAGGCATTGAACGTTCACCCTGAATTCAATTACGCCCTGGTTGATATCGGCGACAAGCTGCTGGTGCTGGCTGAAGAGCTGGTTGAATCCTGCCTGTCGCGTTACGGCGTTGAAGGCACCGTACTGGCCACCGCGCCGGGTTCGGCGCTGGAACTGATCAACTTCCGTCACCCGTTCTACGACCGTCTGTCGCCGGTGTACCTGGCCGACTACGTTGAACTGGGCGCCGGCACCGGTGTGGTTCACTCCGCCCCGGCCTACGGCGTGGACGACTTCGTGACCTGCAAGAAATACGGCATGGTCAACGACGAGATCCTCAACCCGGTGCAAAGCAACGGCGTGTACGTGCCGTCGCTGGAGTTCTTTGGCGGCCAGTTCATCTGGAAGGCCAACCCGGCCATCGTCGAAAAACTGACCGAAGTCGGTGCGCTGCTGCACACCACCGTCATCGAACACAGCTACATGCACTGCTGGCGCCACAAGACCCCGCTGATCTATCGCGCCACCGCGCAGTGGTTCATCGGCATGGACAAAGAGCCGGTCAGCGGCGACACCCTGCGCGTGCGCTCGCTCAAAGCCATCGAAGACACCAAGTTCGTTCCGGCCTGGGGCCAGGCGCGCCTGCACTCGATGATCGCCAACCGTCCGGACTGGTGCATCTCCCGTCAGCGCAACTGGGGCGTGCCGATCCCGTTCTTCCTGAACAAGGAAAGCGGCGAACTGCACCCACGCACCGTCGAACTGATGGAAGAAGTCGCCAAGCGCGTTGAAGTCGAAGGCATCGAAGCCTGGTTCAAGCTCGACGCCACCGAACTGCTGGGCGACGAAGCGCCGCTGTACGACAAGATCAGCGATACCCTCGACGTGTGGTTCGACTCGGGCACCACCCACTGGCACGTGCTGCGCGGTTCGCACCCGATGGGTCACGAAACCGGCCCGCGCGCCGACCTGTACCTGGAAGGTTCCGACCAGCACCGCGGCTGGTTCCACTCGTCGCTGTTGACCGGTTGCGCCATCGACAACCACGCGCCGTACCGCGAGTTGCTGACCCACGGTTTCACCGTCGATGAGTCCGGCCGCAAGATGTCCAAATCGCTGGGCAACGTGATTGCGCCGCAGAAAGTCAACGACACCCTGGGCGCCGACATCATGCGTCTGTGGGTTGCGTCGACCGACTACTCCGGCGAAATGGCCGTGTCCGAGCAGATCCTGCAGCGCAGCGCGGACGCCTATCGTCGCATCCGTAACACCGCGCGTTTCCTGCTTTCCAACCTGACCGGTTTCAACCCCGCCACCGACCTGCTGCCGGCTGAAGACATGCTCGCACTGGATCGCTGGGCCGTGGATCGTACCCTGCTGCTGCAACGCGAGTTGCAAGAGCACTACGGCGAATACCGTTTCTGGAACGTCTACTCGAAGATCCACAACTTCTGCGTGCAGGAGCTGGGTGGTTTCTATCTCGACATCATCAAGGATCGCCAGTACACCACCGGCGCCGACAGCAAGGCACGTCGCTCGTGCCAGACCGCGCTGTTCCACATCTCCGAAGCGCTGGTACGCTGGATCGCGCCGATCCTCGCGTTCACCGCCGACGAGCTGTGGCAGTACCTGCCGGGCGAGCGCAACGAATCGGTGATGCTCAACACCTGGTACGAAGGTCTGACCGAGCTGCCGGAAGGCTTCGAGCTGGGTCGCGCCTACTGGGATCGCATCATGGAAGTGAAGGTGGCGGTCAACAAAGAGATGGAAATCCAGCGTGCGGCCAAAGCCGTCGGTGGCAACCTGCAAGCCGAAGTGACGCTGTTCGCCGAAGAGGCGCTGAGCGTCGACCTGGCCAAGCTGAGCAACGAGCTGCGCTTTGTCCTGATCACCTCGACTGCCAGCGTGGCACCTTTCGTTCAGGCACCTGCGGACGCGGTAGCCACCGAAGTCAGCGGCCTGAAACTGAAGATCGTCAAATCGGCCTTCCCGAAGTGCGCCCGTTGCTGGCACTGCCGTGAAGACGTCGGCGTGAACCCGGAGCATCCGGAAATCTGCGGTCGTTGCGTCGACAACATCAGCGGCGCCGGCGAGGTTCGTCACTATGCCTAACGCCGTTGGCCGTTTCGGACGGTTGAGCTGGCTCTGGTTGAGTTTGCTGGTTCTGGTCATCGACCAGGCCAGCAAGTTCTACTTCGAAGGCAAGCTCGAAATGTTCCAGCAGATCGTGATCATTCCCGATTACTTCAGCTGGACCCTGGCCTACAACACCGGCGCTGCCTTCAGCTTCCTGGCTGACAGCTCCGGCTGGCAGCGCTGGCTGTTCGCCCTGATCGCGATTGTGGTCAGTGCGGTGCTGGTGGTCTGGCTCAAGCGTCTGGGGCGCAACGATACCTGGCTGGCTGTCGCTTTGGCGCTGGTGCTGGGCGGCGCGCTGGGCAATCTGTATGACCGCATTGCCCTGGGCCATGTGATCGACTTCATTCTGGTGCACTGGCAGAACCGCTGGTACTTCCCGGCGTTCAACTTCGCCGACAGCGCCATCACCGTCGGTGCGGTGATGCTGGCACTGGACATGTTCAAAAGTAAGAAAACCGGAGAAGCCGTTCATGACTGAACAGGTATTGGCTGAGCAACGCATCGGCCAGAACACGGAAGTCACTTTGCACTTTGCATTGCGCCTGGAGAACGGCGATACGGTCGACAGCACGTTCGACAAGGCCCCGGCGACCTTCAAGGTCGGCGATGGCAACCTGCTGCCGGGTTTCGAAGCGGCATTGTTCGGCTTCAAGGCCGGCGACAAGCGTACGCTGACCGTCGAGCCGGAAAACGCTTTCGGCCAGCCGAACCCGCAAAACGTACAGATCATCCCGCGCGCGCAGTTTGCCGACATGGAACTGTCGCCGGGTCTGCTGGTGATCTTCAACGATGCGGCCAATACTGAGCTGCCGGGTGTGGTGAAAGAATTCGACGACGCGCAAGTGACCGTCGACTTCAACCACCCGCTGGCCGGCAAGACGCTGACCTTTGACGTCGAGATCATCAACGTCAAAGCGATCTGAGTACACCGCAGAACAATGGTGGGAGCGGGCTTGCTCGCGAATGCTGACTGACATTCAACATAGAAGTTGTCTGACACACTGCTTTCGCGAGCAAGCCCGCTCCCACATTGGATTTTTGCTGGATTTGAGCAATGTGCTCGATCAGCAGGACGTAAATTTATTTCGCGCGCAAGACACGAGGCACAGCATGCAAATCAAACTCGCCAACCCCCGTGGCTTCTGCGCCGGCGTGGACCGGGCGATCGAAATCGTCAACCGCGCCCTGGAAGTCTTCGGGCCGCCGATCTACGTGCGTCATGAAGTGGTGCACAACAAATTTGTCGTCGAAGACCTGCGCAGCCGTGGCGCGATCTTCGTCGAGGAGCTGGATCAGGTGCCGGACGACGTCATCGTAATCTTCAGTGCTCACGGCGTTTCTCAAGCCGTACGCAGCGAAGCCGCCGGCCGTGGCCTGAAGGTATTCGACGCCACTTGCCCGCTGGTGACCAAGGTGCACATTGAAGTCGCGAAATACAGCCGCGACGGCCGTGAGTGCATCCTGATCGGCCACGCCGGTCACCCGGAAGTCGAAGGCACCATGGGCCAGTACGACGGCAGTAACGGCGGCGCGATCTACCTCGTCGAAGACGAGAAAGACGTAGCCGAACTGCAAGTACGGAACCCGGAAAAACTGGCGTTCGTGACCCAGACCACCCTGTCGATGGACGACACCAGTCGGGTGATCGATGCCCTGCGCACACGTTTCCCGGCCATCGGTGGCCCGCGCAAGGACGACATCTGCTACGCCACGCAAAACCGTCAGGACGCGGTCAAGCAACTGGCCGACGAATGCGACGTGGTCTTGGTGGTGGGCAGTCCGAACAGCTCCAACTCCAACCGTCTGCGTGAACTGGCCGAACGCATGGCCACGCCGGCCTACCTGATCGACGGCGCCGAAGACCTGCAGAAGAGCTGGTTCGAGGGTGTCGAGCGCATAGGCATCACCGCTGGTGCCTCCGCACCGGAAGTGCTGGTTCGCGGCGTGATCCAGCAGTTGCAAGCCTGGGGCGCGACCGGTGCCGATGAACTGGCCGGTCGCGAAGAGAACATCACCTTCTCGATGCCGAAAGAGCTGCGCGTCCGTTCGATCTGACGCTCTTCGCCTTCAGGCACAATGCCTGCTCAGCCTTCGCGCTGGTCAGGCGCACCCGGCCGGTTGCCGCCAGCACCACCTGGCGCTGGCTGACCGGCTCGCGTGCCGAACAGATATGTAATGTCCCTGCCTGAAACGCCCGCCCGGGCATCAGCGGTTGTCCCAGACTGCTGAAGCGCACGTAACGACTGACCGCCCAATTACCAACAATCGGTGTCCGCCCGTCACTCGCATGTTCCACCAGCAGCGGATTGCTGCTGTCCTGCGGCCCCTTGCCGCTGATATCCAGAATGATCCGCCAGCCCTGACTCCAGTCGCCATTGATGCCATGGATAACCACGCTCTGATTGCGGGTGATGGCCAGGGTGCGGGCGTTGCGAATTCCGTCGAGCAGCGACTGCGCCGCTTGGTCGCGATGGGTCGACTCGGTGAAGGTGGCGAACGCCGGGCTGACCAGCGACAGAACAATTGCGCCAATCGCCAGTCCCATAAGCAATTCAATCAGGCTGAAACCCTGTTGCGGCATGACAACTCCCTCCGTGGAGCATGAAGCCCGGCGCGATCCTTTTCGCCGGGCAGGGCAAATCAACCGACGCGGGCCGGTTGAATGTTCTAGTTTGTAGAAGCAGGTATAGCCGACGGCAACGGAGGGCATCGATGGATCATCGTACAAAAGGTTTCACGCTGCCCGAGTTGTTGGCTGCGGTAGCGGTGATGGTGATCCTCATCACCCTGGCGGTGCCGGGCTTCACCCGCTCGATCCAGAGCAGCAAGGCCGACACCGAAATGGGCGACCTGCAGCGCGCCATCAACTACGCGCGGCTGGAGGCGATTGATCGCGGCGTGACCACACGCTTGCGCCCGAGCGCCGGCGGCAGCGTGTGGACCGGCGAATTGTCGGTCTACGACAGTACTGGCACTCCGGCCAATGTATTACGGGTTGTTCCAGCGATGAGCAGCGGCGCGACTCTGACGCTACCCTCAGGAGTGACCGCACTGGATTTCAACAATCTGGGCGGCCTGGCGGCGCCGTCGACGGCGGTGGCCATTAGTTATGTGCTGGGAACACAAAGCAGGACGCTGAACGTGTGTCTGAACGGACGAATTCAATTGGGTGGAAGTTGCGGATGAGGGCAGGGAGCACACAGGCACAGGAGGGCATGTCGCTGATCGAGGTACTGGTCGCGTTGCTGATTCTGACCGTCGGCATATTGGGCGCGGCCGCCGTTCAAGTGAATGCGCTGAAGTACACCGACAGTTCGCGGATGACCAGTCAGGCGAGCTTCATCGCCTACGACATGATGGACCGCATCCGCGCCAATTCCGCTGCCGATTACACGGTCACGCCGCCGACCGCCGGCAACCTCAGCGTCGCCCGCGATCAGGATCTCTACGATTTCACCACTAACATCGTCAATTTCGGCGGGCCGACTGCCACGGGCACGATCACCCTCAATCAACGGGTGTACACCATCACCATCAACTGGAATGACTCACGGGCGGCGAATGCCACCGGTACCACCCGCAGCTTCGTTCTGACCAGTCGCGCCACGGTCGATCCGGTGGCCACGCCATGAAGCATGATCAGCGGGGGTTCGGCCTGATCGAAATGCTCATCGCGCTAGCGCTTGGGCTGATCATCGTACTGGGGGTGGTGCAGACGTTCCTTGCAGCCAAAAACACTTACGTCAGCCAGAACACCGCCGCTGCGATGCAGGAAGACGCACGTTTTGTCCTGAGCAAGATGATTCAGGAACTGCGCATGGTCGGCATGTTCGGCTGTCTGGGCACGATTACTGACGCGAGCTCGGCGGGGGATTTCAACGCGGCGCAGATCATCCCGATCAGTTGGGACAACAGCAACCTCAAGCTGACTCTGGTTACCGCCGATGTCGGCGGCAGTGGTGGCACGCCGACCTGGACGGTGGTCTCCGATTGCCGCAACAGTGCCACGGCCTATACCGGGTTGCGGGCGGCAGCGAACGGGCAGATCGCTTTTCCGATCCGCCGCTTGGTCTACAGCTTCAGCAACAACCAGATTCTCATGGGCACCGGCAGCGGTACTCCGACCCAACAGGTGCTGGTGAACAATGTCAGTGCGTTCAGCGTCATGTTCGGTCTGGCGACGTCCGCCACTGACGTCGCGGCGTCCTCCTACAGTGCCAACCCTAGCGATCCGGCGCGCATCCGCAGTGTGCGACTGAGCCTGACCCTCACTGACCCGAACAACCGGGTGGCCAATCAAACCTTCAACGTGGTTGCCGCTTTGCGCAACCGCTTGCAATGAGGGCCGGGCCGATGAGGATGACTTTCGACCAGCGGCAAAACCAGCGTGGCATGGTGTTGCTGGTCAGTCTGGTGTTTCTGTTGCTGCTGACCTTGATCGGGCTGTCGTCGATGCAGAGCGCCAACCTGCAGGAAAAAATGGCCGGCAGCGTCAGCCTGCGCAATCAGTCGTTCCAGACCGCCGAGGCGGCGTTGCGTATCGGCGAGAGTGCGGTGCAGCTCGACAGTTATTCGCTGGCGGTGTGTGCCAGCACTACACAGTGTGCACCGCCGGCAGAGTCTTCGGTGGTCAGTGCGGCGGGGCTCAATTCGACTTCCGGGGTCACATGGATCGCTGCCGGTAATGGCTTTTATGGGGTGCAGAACATTGGCACCACCCTGACGGCGGTCAACGTGCCGAGCAACACGTCGGCGACCCTGTACCGAGTGACCGCTGTCGGCATTGCTGGTACTTCGCGCAGTGTGGTGGAGAGTGTCTATGCGAAGTATTGAGCGCTGCCGGACGTTGTTGGCGGGGATGCTGCTGAGCTTGTATCTGGCGGCGCCGGCGTATGCGTTCACGCCGTCCGATTCGCCGCTGCTGAGTGCCGCTGCGGTACCGCCCAACGTGATGTTGCTGATCGACGATTCCGGCAGCATGAACAGCATCATTTATGCGGCGGGATTCGATCCGACCGTCACACGTACCCCGGCCCGGCAATGTAATGCGTTGCTCGGGCTGTGCCTGAGTTCAACGGCGATCACTGGCGATCCGGTGTTTCTCTCGAACCTGCCGACCTCCGGTTGCTCCGGCGGCGCCTTCGCCTTCTACAACAACAGCGTCGCGCCGTTGTGCCTGAAACTGCCTGATCCGGTGGGCGGCGGCAATACGCGCTACACGGGGGATTACATCGCCTATGTGGTCGGGCTGGCGATCAACAACGGCACCCGCGACTTCACCACCGGGGCGATTCCCAACGACTATCGGATCAACGTCGCGCGCAACGTGTCCACCGCACTGGTCACCAGCAACCGTAACTTGCGCATGGGCCTGTCGACCTTCAACCCGGTGACCAGCAACAACCCCGGGAACGGTGGATACATCGCTCGTTCCATCAGTGATCTGTCGCCGGTCTCCGGCAGCGTGACCCAGGCGCAGGCCGACGCCAACTACAATGCGTTGATTTCGGCGATCGGTGGTTTGGGGGCCGTGGCCAACACGCCGCTGGCAGAAACCTATTACGAAATCACCCGGTACATGCGCGGCATGACGCCGTACTACAACAGCACACCCACCACTTACACCAGTCCGATCCAGTACCGCTGCCAGAAGAACTATGGCGTAGTGATCACCGACGGCCTTCCGACGTATGACCGCACGTTTCCCACCAATGACCCGTTGGGCGGAAGTCGCTTGCCGAACTGGGACGGCATCAACAATGACGGCAACAACCTCAATGGAGACAATGAAGGCGACACGCTGTATCTGGATGACATCGCCAAGTTCGCCTACGACATCGACATGCGTTCGACCGGCGTCGATGCGGCGGGCAAGAGCTGGAGTTCGGCGGATTTTCCCAAGCAGAACATGAACACCTACACCGTCGGCTTTACCGCCGACAACGACATGCTTTCCGACGCCGCTGCCTATGGGCAGGGCAAGTATTACCAGGCGAGCGACAGCACCGGTCTCAACAGTGCGCTGTCCTCGGCGTTGAGCGACATCACTTCCAAGGCCGGTTCCGGCGGCAGCGGGGTCACCAGTGGCACCACGCTGGCCAGTGGCACCAGTTATTTCCAGACCAGCTACGATCCCAAGGACTGGCGCGGCACGATCAAATCCTTTGGCTTCACTTCGGCTGGCGCGGTGAACACCTCGGCAGCGTTGTGGACCACCGATACCACCATCGTGCCGGGCGCGACCGCACCGACCTATCAATCGTGGAACACCAGCAGCAATGCCGCCGTGACTCTGGCCTACGGCAACTTTTCCGCGACCCAACAGACGACGCTCAGCCAGAGCCTGCCCACCGGCATCAGCGGCAGCGATCTGGTGGAGTGGAGCAAGGGCACCAACAAGACCGGGCTGAAAGTGCGCAGCGTGTTGCTTGGCGACATCATCAACTCGCCGTTGTCGCTGGCCTCACCCAGCGACAAAACCGCCTCCGACCTCTCGGGAGACACCACGTACACCACGTACCTGACCACCAAAGCGGCGAACATGAATTCGAGTCTGGTGGTGAATGCCAACGACGGTTTCGTCAACGTGATCAACTCGGCCAACGGCACCCGGCGTTATGCCTACATGCCGTCCAGCGTGTTGCCGTCGCTGCGGCTGATTGCCGACCCGGCGTACATCAATGGCGTCAGCCACAAGTTTCTGGTGGACGGTCAGGTCGGTGTGTATGACGCGCAAATCAACAGCGCCTGGAAAACCCTGGCCATCGGCGGTACCGGTGCTGGCGGCAAGACTTTCTATGCGCTGCAACTGTTCGACGCGTCGGCAGGCAATGTGCTCAATGCCCTGTGGGAAGTCAGTGCACCTGCCACGGCGAACACTGCCAACGCATTCAATGATCTGGGTTACGCCTATGCCCGGCCGGAAGTGGCACGCTTGGCCGACGGTCGTTGGGCGGCATTCATTGCCAATGGTTATGGCAGCAACTCCGGAGTGGCGGCGTTGTATGTGCTGGATGTGCGTGACGGATCGTTGATCAAGAAGATCGTGATCGACAGCACCGAAACCACCAATGGTTTGTCGTCGGTGAAGCTCAAGGTCAATTCGTCGAACGTGGTGCAGGCCGCTTACGGAGGTGACCTGAAAGGACGTCTGTGGAAATTCGATCTGAGCGCGACGTCGACCGACAGCTGGGGCGTGGCGTTTTCCGGCAAACCACTGTTCACTACGGCGGGCGGAGCGACTCAGCCGATCACCGCGCAGCCGCTGCTGGCGGACAATTCGCTGGGGGGCAAACAGATCTTCGTCGGCACCGGCAAATTCAACGAGACCGCCGACAAGACCAACAAGGATTTGCAGGCGTTCTACTCAGTGTGGGATGCCGACGGCGGTTCCGGGCAACTGACGGTCAGCAGCCTGCAGGCACAGGCCGTGACCGGAGTGTTCTCTGGCAGCACCGGGCAGTTCATCACCACCAGCCAGAATGACACGACCTATCCGGCGGAGAAGGGCTGGTACCTGCCCTTGGTGTACAACAACGTACTGACCGGCGAGCGGGTGATCAATCAGGCCAGTCTGGTGCTCGGACGCATCGTGTTTACCACCGCCAGTGTCGACACCACCGACCCGTGTGCCAGTTTCGGCACCGGCAAACTGGTCGAACTGGATGCGTTCAGCGGTAAGATGCTCAACTACGCTGTGCTCGACACCAACGCCGATGGCGTGGTCGACAGCAACGACACGATTTCCAGCGGCGTGGTGTTCACCGGCGGGATCCCCACCCTGAACGCCATCGTCAATGGCGCAACGCGCAAGATCGTCAACGATTCCAGTGGCACTGTCACCACACTGGTGGAAAAATCCGGCGGCGGCAGCCGGCGTATCATGTGGCGACAAATACAGTAAGTGAGAGTTTGAGGCATGCGCAGATTCAACCGAGGTTTCACCCTGATCGAAATCATGATCGTGATTGCGATCATCGGGATCATCATCACCATCGCCGCACCGAGCTACACCGAATACCTGAAAAAGGGCCGGCGCGCCGAAGTGGTGTCGCTGCTCTCGGAGCAGGCGCAGAGCCTCGAACGCTTCTACACCAAAAACAATGTCTACACCGGCATCACCGGTCTGAGCGCGGGCAATGATTTCTACACCATCACCCCGACGATCGCTGATCAGACCTTCCTGCTGACGGCCACCCGCAAGGCCGGCACTGCCATGGCCACCGACAAGTGCGGGGACTTCACCCTGACCAATACGGGTGTGCGCAGCATGAACAACGCAACCACCGGGCTGACCACCAAGGATTGCTGGGGCCGCTGAGGTACCTTCTCAAGGGCGCCTTTTGCGCCCACTGTCTTTTTTACGGTTGGATCAAACATGACCAGGCAACAGCAAGTGGTGATTGTCGGTGGCGGGGTGATTGGCCTGCTGACCGCCTACAACCTCGCCTCCGAAGTGCGCAGCGTGGTACTGCTGGATCGCTCGAACGTCGGCCAGGAATCGTCCTGGGCCGGCGGCGGTATCGTTTCGCCGCTGTACCCGTGGCGCTATAGCCCGGCAGTCACCGCGCTGGCGCATTGGTCGCAGGATTTTTATCCACAGCTGGGCGAGCGGCTGTTTGCCGATACCGGGGTTGATCCCGAAGTGCACACCACCGGCCTGTATTGGCTGGATCTGGAGGATGAAGCCGAGGCGCTGGCTTGGGCCGAGCGGGAAAACCGTCCGCTGCGGGCTGTGGATATCTCGGCGGCGCACGACGCAGTGCCGGTGTTGGGCGGCGGGTTCTCCCGGGCGATCTACATGGCCGATGTGGCCAATGTGCGTAACCCGCGCCTCGTCAAATCATTGAAAGCCGCTTTGCTGGCGCTGCCGAACGTGACCCTTCACGAGCAATGCGAAGTCAGCGGGTTTGTTCGCGAAGGCGCGCGGGTGGTTGGCGTCGAGACGTCCAAAGGCGTGATCAGTGGCGACCAGGTGGTGCTGACCGCCGGAGCATGGAGCGGTGATCTGCTCAAGACGCTGGACCTGACGCTGCCGGTCGAGCCGGTCAAGGGCCAGATGATTCTCTACAAGTGTGCGGCGGATTTCCTGCCGAGCATGGTGCTGGCCAAGGGACGTTATGCGATTCCGCGTCGCGACGGGCACATTCTGATCGGCAGTACGCTGGAGCATGAAGGCTTCGACAAGACCCCGACCGATGTCGCGTTGCAGAGCCTCAAGGCTTCGGCGGTCGAGCTGCTGCCGGCGCTGGCGGAGGCCGAAGTGGTGGGGCACTGGGCCGGTTTGCGCCCGGGCTCGCCGGAGGGGATTCCGTATATCGGCCGGGTGCCGGGGTTTGAGGGGTTGTGGCTGAACTGCGGGCATTACCGCAATGGCCTGGTGCTGGCGCCGGCGTCGTGTCAGTTGTTTGCCGATGTAATGCTGGGGCGGGCGCCGATTATCGATCCGGCGCCGTATGCGCCTGAAGGTCGCATTTAGTCAGGTAGTTCTCTGGTGGCTGGCAGACCGTTTTCGCGAGCAAGCCCGCTCCCACATTGGATTTGCGATAAACACAAATTGTGTGAACAACCGAGATCTACTGTGGGAGCGGGCTTGCTCGCGAAGGGGCCTCAATCCAGACCGAGTTTCTTCAGCCTGTAGCGCATCGAGCGAAACGACAGGCTCAAGCGTTGCGCTGCCGCCGTGCGATTCCAGCGCGTTTCCTCCAGCGCCTGCAGGATCAGTTTGCGCTCGACGTTTTCCAGATAGTCCTCAAGGTTATCGATCTGCGTCAGGTCGGCAATGCCGTCCTCGACTGCGCAATTGCCTTCGCTCAAGCGCAAATCCGCAGCCTCGATCACCTGGTTTTCGCACAGAGTGTGCGCGCGTTCGAGGACATTCTCCAGTTCTCGCACATTTCCGGGAAAACGATAACGCTTCAGTGCTTCAAGCGCTTGCGGGTGCAATTGGGCTGCCGGCTGGCCACTGTTGCTGGCCAGACGCTGGAGCATGTGCGTGGCCAGCACTTCGATGTCGTCGCGCCGTTCGCGCAGGGATGGCACGCGCAGTTCGATCACATTCAAGCGGTAATACAGGTCCTGGCGAAAGCGCCCGGCGGCGACTTCCGCTTCCAGGTCTTTGTGTGTGGCGCACAGAATGCGCACATCGACCACGGTTTCTTGCTGGCCGCCGACGCTGCGCACGGCTTTTTCCTGAATCGCCCGCAGCAGCTTGACTTGCATCGACAGCGGCAGATCCGCCACTTCATCGAGAAACAGGGTGCCGCCGTGCGCGGCCTGAAACAGCCCCGGTTTGTCGTCCACCGCGCCGGTAAAGCTGCCTTTGCGATGGCCAAAAAATTCGCTCTCCATCAGCTCTGAAGGGATCGCCCCGCAATTGACCGGTACAAACGGCTGTTGCGCGCGCGGCCCTTGTTCGTGGATCAGCCGCGCGACCAGTTCTTTGCCGCTGCCCGATTCGCCGCTGATGTAGACCGGTGCCTGACTGCGCGCCAATTTGTCGATCTGTTTGCGAAGGTCGCGCATGGGCTGCGAGTCGCCGAGCAGGCGCCGATCTATCGACGATGCGACGCCCCCCGCCGCTGGCATGCGCAGTGCGGTGCTGACCAGTTCGCGCAGGCGCGTGAGATCAACCGGCTTGGTGAGGAAGTCGAAGGCGCCGGCCTTCAGCGCATTGATCGCGGTTTCCAGGCTGCCATAGGCGGTGATCATCGCCACCGGCAGTTGTGGATGACGTTGCTGGATGTGCTGCACCAGGTCCAGCCCCGTGCCGTCGGGCAGGCGCATGTCGGTCAGGCACAGGTCGAACGCATTGCGCTGCAACAGTGCCTGGGCTTCGCCGAGGTTGCGAGCACTGAAGGTGTCGAGTTTCATCCGTCCCAGGGTGATTTCCAGGAGTTCGCGGATATCCGGTTCGTCGTCGACGATGAGGATTTTTTGCCGTGGGCTCGTGTTCAACTTTGTTTCCGTCCGTGAGCAAAGGTGATGCGAAAGCAGCCGCCGCCTTGGCGTGGTTTGAAGTCTAGGCGCGCCTGGTTGCTTTCGCACAGCTCACGGGACAGATAAAGCCCAAGGCCGGTGCCTTGGCTGCTGGTGGTGAAGAACGGTTCGAACAGATGCGCCTGCTGATCGGACGGCACACCGGGGCCGTTGTCCTGTACTTCGAGCACCGCCAGCTGGCTGTCGGGGTCGACGAACAGCGCCAGCCAGACTTCGGCCTGCTGGTGCAGCAGAACGCTGTGCCGCCAGCCGTTGCGTAACAGATTGTCGAGAATCTGCGTGAGCTGGTCGGGATCCATCAACGTGATGAAGTCCCCGGAATTGATCCGCAAATGAATCGACTGGCGCTCGCTCGCCTGCTCGCGGCTCTCGGCAACAAAGTGTTCCAGCCACGGTTTGAGATCCAGCCGTTGCGGAGCGCTTTGCTGGCGGCGCGACAGTTGCAGGACGTTTTCGATGACTCGGTTCATGCGGCGGGAGTGGTCTTGAATGATCTGCGTCAGACGCCGATCGGCGCTATCGAGTTCCTCGGACTCCGCCAATAGCTGCGCGGCATGACTGATGGCGCCCAGTGGATTGCGGATTTCATGGGAGATGCCGGCAGTCAGACGCCCCAGTGCGGCGAGTTTGAGCTGCTGGGCTTGCTGAGCGATTTGCGCCAGATCTTCGAGGAACACCAGGGTTTGCTGGTTGGGACTCTGGTCGAGGGCGATGAAGCTGGGTTGCAGTTCCAGGCCGTTGCCGGGGATCTTCAGACTCTGCGGGCGCAGGGTCGGGTTGCTCAGCCACAGCTGCAGACGCTCGACTAATGCCGGCGAGTAGTCGCTGATCAAATGCCCTTCAAGATGCGACTGGGCCAACAGATTTTTCGCGCTGTGATTGGCCAGCTGTACCCGGCGCTGTTCGTCGAGTACCAGGATGCCGGTGCGCATGCGTTGCAGAATCAGGGCGTTGAGGGCTTCAAGACTGGTGACTTCGCTGGCACGCTGTTCGGCGAGATTTTCGCTGACTTCCAGACGCCGGATCAGGCCCTGGACCAGCAACGATGCGGCAAAACACAAAGCGCCGAGGGTCCCGGCTTGCAGATAGTCATTGGCGCTCAGGGGGTGACTGAAGCCCAGCAGAAAGCTGGAGCCGACTATGCCGAGTGCGCCGATGGCGGCAATCAGCAGGCCGATGCGCCGGCGCAGCAGGGTGTTGGCGATCGCCACCGAGACAATCAGCAGGTTGCCGATGGCGCTGGCCACGCCGCCCGCCGCGTAGAACAGGCCGCACAGCAACAGCACATCGACCAAGGCCAGGGTGAACAACTGCGCCGGGCGGCGGGTGTTCTCCAGGAACACCACCAGCAGAATGTTCAGCACCAGATACAACCAACTGCCGCTGCGCAGCAGATCGTCGTCGGCTGACGTCAGCAGGCGGTTGTCCATGTTGCTGGAGATCAGCAGCACCAGCGTGATGCCGACGCTCAAACGGTAGAGATGATACAGGCGCAGCAGGCGCTGCGCCTGTTTACGGTCGGCGTTGGCGACCTCAGCGATCACTGGCACCCGGGCCTTGCTCAAGGTGAGCCTGGCTGCAATACCATTGTTGCTGAAGGTTCAGCGCGCGGTCGCGGGGCAGGTGCACGCCGCAGTGAGCGCAGCGCACCATCGGCGCGGCGTCTTGCTCGCGGGGCGATTGGGCAGACGAGGCGGGCGCCTTGAATTTGCGCCACAGCCATACCGCAGCGAAAATCAGGACAATCCAGAACAGTAAACGAAGCATGATGGGCGGCTTTTCGGCTAATGATTCGGCAGTTTAGCCAAGGCGCCGGCAAGCGCACAGACTATTAATGCGCAGCCATGAAAAAGGGAGATCCGCAGATCTCCCTTTTTTGTAACGCCCGGTGTGATCAGTCGAACACGCCGAAGGTCATGTAGCTGAACCACGAACGGTCATCGTTGTTGCCTTCAGCCTCGTGATGTTCTTCCTCGATCACGTCACCGTTTTCGTCTTTAGGCTTGAGCTCGTTCGGGATTGCGTCTTTCGCGTCCTGGAACTGCTTCTGCACGTCCTGGTTGGCGCGGGTTTCTCCCGGCGGCAGCGGTGGACGCGATTCGATCAGGCCCAGCGTCGCCTTGCTCAGGAACGAACGGTTGTCGGCTTCGGCGACCGATGGCACGAACTGACCGTCCTGCAGGCTTGGGTGGTTCGGGTAGTTGAGCTTCAGGGTTTCCAGGCTGGTGGCGGCCAGATCGTCCAGGTGCAGACGCTGGTAAGCCTCGGTCATCACCGCCAGGCCGTCGCCGACCGATGGGGTTTCCTGGAAGTTTTCCACTACATAACGGCCACGGTTGGCGGCGGCGACGTAGGCCTGACGAGTCAGGTAGTAGTCGGCTACGTGGATTTCGTAGGCCGCCAGCAGGTTGCGCAGGTAGATCATGCGCTGCTTGGCGTCCGGCGCGTAGCGGCTGTTCGGGTAGCGGCTGGTCAGCTGCGCGAACTCGTTGTACGAGTCGCGGGCAGCGCCCGGGTCACGCTTGGTCATGTCCAGCGGCAGGAAGCGCGCCAGCAGGCCGACGTCTTGGTCGAAAGAGGTCAGACCTTTCAAGTAGTACGCGTAATCCACGTTCGGATGCTGCGGATGCAAACGAATGAAACGCTCGGCGGCGGACTTTGCAGCTTCCGGCTCGGCGTTCTTGTAGTTGGCGTAGATCAACTCCAGCTGTGCCTGATCGGCGTAGCGACCGAACGGATAACGCGACTCCAGGGCCTTCAGCTTGGCTGTGGCGCTGGTGTAGCTGTTGTTGTCCAGGTCAGTCTGAGCCTGCTGATACAGCTCGGCTTCGCTGAGGTTTTCGTCTACGACTTCCTTCGATGAGCAAGCAGCGGTCAATGCGAGGATGGCGATCAGCAGCAGGTGTTTCACTTGCATGGCGGCTTGCGTCCCTATGACGGCCGCTGTCTTGGGCGGGGCCGTCCTGTTATGATGAGCGCCCCGTTGAAAAGCCTCGGGGCAAAAGACGCCGTATTTAACCACAAGCGCGCAGCCGAAACCAAAGGCTGTGCCGACGCCAGTCAGAGCATGTCCGATAAAATTGAACTTCGCGCAGAGGTGCCGTCCGATTTGGGCGGCCAACGCCTCGATCAAGTCGCCGCCCAACTCTTCGCTGAGCACTCACGCTCGCGCCTTTCCGCCTGGATCAAAGAAGGTCGCCTGACTGTGGACGGGGCGGTCATCCGCCCGCGCGACATCGTGCATGGCGGTGCCATCCTTGAACTGACTGCCGAGCAGGAAGCCCAGGGCGAGTGGATCGCCCAGGACATCGAGCTCGACATCGTCTATGAAGACGACGACATCCTGGTGATCAACAAGCCTGCGGGCCTGGTGGTGCACCCGGCTGCTGGCCACGCTGATGGCACCTTGCTCAATGCCTTGCTGCACCACGTGCCGGACATCATCAATGTCCCGCGCGCCGGTATCGTGCATCGCCTGGACAAGGACACCACCGGTCTGATGGTGGTGGCCAAGACCATTCAGGCGCAGACCAAGCTCGTTGCCCAGTTGCAAAGCCGCAGTGTCAGCCGGATCTACGAGTGCATCGTGATCGGCGTGGTGACTGCCGGGGGCAAGATCAACGCTCCGATCGGCCGCCATGGCCAGCAGCGCCAGCGCATGGCAGTGATGGAAGGCGGCAAGCCGGCCGTCAGTCACTACCGCGTGCTGGAGCGTTTCCGGTCCCACACGCATGTGCGGGTCAAACTGGAAACCGGCCGCACCCACCAGATTCGCGTGCACATGTCGCACATCAACTTCCCGTTGGTCGGCGACCCGGCGTACGGCGGTCGTTTCCGCATTCCGCCTGCCGCGAACCCGACCATGGTCGAGTCGCTCAAGCACTTCCCGCGTCAGGCCCTGCACGCACGTTTCCTCGAGCTGGATCATCCGACCACCGGTGAGCGCATGAGCTGGGAATCGCCGCTGCCGGAAGATTTCGTCTGGCTGCTGACCCTGCTCAAGCAGGATCGCGAGGCATTCGTCGGATGAACTGGCTGACGCCGGACTGGCCTGCGCCGGCCAGCGTCAGGGCCTGTGTCACCACCCGCGAGGGGGGTGTCAGCGAGGCACCGTTCGACAGCCTCAATCTGGGTGATCATGTCGATGATCGCCCGGATGCAGTCGCCGAGAATCGTCGGCGTCTGACCGAACACTTCTCTATACAGCCTGCCTGGTTGCAGCAAGTACACGGGATTGCCGTGGCCCATGCTGATCCGGGCGTGGTTGCCACCGCCGATGCCAGTTGGACGGCGACTCCCGGGATTGCCTGCACGGCGATGACCGCAGATTGTCTGCCGGCATTGTTCTGCAACCGTGCCGGTACTCGCGTCGCGGCGGCTCACGCCGGTTGGCGCGGTTTGGCGGCGGGCGTACTGGAAGCCACTCTCGATCATCTCGACACCGCTGCGGCGGACGTACTGGTCTGGCTCGGCCCGGCCATTGGCCCGAAAGCCTTTGAAGTCGGCCCGGAAGTACGCGAAGTCTTTGTCAATCAATTGCCGGAAGCGGCAGCAGCCTTCGTGCCCAGCCACAATGCTGGCAAGTTCATGGCCGACATCTACCTGCTGGCGCGCCTGCGCCTGGCTGAACGCGGTGTCACTGCGGTTTATGGCGGCGGTTTCTGCACCGTGACCGACCCGCGCTTCTTTTCTTACCGCCGTGCGTCGCGCACTGGCCGTTTCGCCTCCCTTGTCTGGCTCACCCGCTAGACTTGCCTGACCTGAATCAACTCGCTGACGCTTGAATCTCCCAGAATCGACCGCATCTACAGTGGTATCTGGCAGGTTTCTTTATTCAGGATGGTTTTTAGGTCCGGCCTGCTCAAAAGGAAGGTGACCCCATGCGTATAGACCGTTTAACCAGCAAATTACAGTTGGCGTTGTCCGACGCCCAATCCCTGGCCGTTGGCCACGATCATCCGGCCATCGAGCCGGCGCACTTGATGCAGGCCATGCTTGAACAGCAGGGTGGTTCGATCAAACCCCTGTTGATGCAAGTCGGCTTCGACGTCAACAGCTTGCGCAAAGAGCTGACCAAAGAGCTCGACCAATTACCGAAAATCCAGAACCCGACCGGCGACGTCAACATGTCGCAGGATCTGGCGCGTCTGCTCAATCAGGCTGATCGCCTGGCTCAGCAGAAGGGCGACCAGTTCATTTCCAGCGAGCTGGTGCTGCTCGCCGCGATGGACGAGAACAGCAAGCTCGGCAAACTGCTGCTCGGCCAGGGCGTGAGCAAGAAAGCCCTGGAAAACGCGATCAACAACCTGCGCGGTGGTGAGGCGGTAAATGACGCCAACCACGAAGAGTCGCGTCAGGCGCTGGATAAATACACTGTCGACCTGACCAAGCGTGCCGAAGAAGGCAAGCTCGATCCGGTGATCGGCCGTGACGACGAAATTCGCCGCACCATTCAGGTTCTGCAGCGTCGCACCAAGAACAACCCGGTGCTGATCGGTGAACCTGGCGTGGGTAAAACCGCGATTGCCGAAGGTCTGGCCCAGCGCATCATCAACGGCGAAGTGCCGGACGGCCTCAAGGGCAAACGTCTGCTGTCGCTGGACATGGGCGCGCTGATTGCTGGTGCCAAGTATCGCGGTGAGTTCGAGGAACGCCTGAAAGCGCTGCTCAACGAACTGTCGAAGCAGGAAGGGCAGATCATTCTGTTCATCGACGAGCTGCACACCATGGTCGGCGCCGGTAAGGGCGAAGGCTCGATGGATGCCGGCAACATGCTTAAACCGGCACTGGCGCGCGGTGAGCTGCACTGCGTCGGCGCTACCACGCTCAACGAGTACCGCCAATATATAGAGAAGGATGCGGCCCTCGAACGGCGTTTCCAGAAAGTGCTGGTGGACGAGCCGAGCGAAGAAGACACCATCGCCATCCTGCGTGGCCTCAAGGAGCGTTACGAGGTTCACCATAAAGTGGCGATCACCGACGGCGCGATCATCGCCGCGGCCAAGCTCAGCCATCGCTACATCACGGATCGGCAGTTGCCGGACAAGGCCATCGACCTGATCGATGAGGCTGCCAGCCGTATCCGCATGGAGATCGACTCCAAGCCGGAAGTGCTGGATCGTCTGGAGCGTCGCCTGATTCAGCTCAAGGTGGAATCCCAGGCGCTGAAGAAAGAAAGCGATGAAGCGGCGATGAAACGCCTGGAAAAACTCCAGGAAGAAATTGTTCGCCTTGAGCGTGAATATTCGGATCTGGAAGAAATCTGGAACTCGGAAAAAGCCGAGGTACAGGGTTCGGCGCAGATTCAGCAGAAGATCGAGCAGTCGCGGCAGGAGCTGGAAGCGGCGCGCCGCAAAGGCGATCTCAACCGCATGGCCGAATTGCAGTACGGGGTGATCCCGGATCTGGAGCGCAGCCTGCAAATGGTCGACCAGCACGGCAAGAGCGAAAACCAGTTGCTGCGCAGCAAGGTGACTGAAGAGGAAATCGCCGAAGTCGTGTCGAAGTGGACCGGTATTCCGGTATCGAAAATGCTCGAAGGCGAGCGCGACAAGCTGATGAAGATGGAAAGCCTGTTGCACCAGCGTGTGATCGGTCAGGACGAAGCGGTGGTCGCGGTCGCCAACGCGGTACGGCGCTCGCGTGCCGGACTGGCGGATCCGAATCGTCCGAGCGGCTCGTTCATGTTCCTCGGCCCGACCGGTGTCGGTAAAACCGAGCTGTGCAAGGCGCTGGCCGAATTCCTCTTTGATACCGAAGAGGCAATGGTGCGGATCGACATGTCCGAGTTCATGGAGAAACATTCCGTGGCGCGGCTGATCGGGGCGCCACCAGGCTACGTGGGTTACGAGGAGGGCGGTTACCTGACCGAAGCGGTACGTCGCAAGCCTTACTCGGTGATCCTGCTGGACGAGGTCGAGAAGGCGCATCCGGATGTATTCAACATCCTGCTGCAAGTGCTTGAGGATGGACGGCTGACCGACAGCCACGGACGCACGGTGGATTTCCGCAATACCGTGATCGTCATGACCTCGAACCTCGGTTCGTCGCAGATCCAGGAACTGGTCGGTGATCGTGAGGCCCAGCGTGCAGCGGTGATGGACGCGCTGACGTCGCACTTCCGTCCCGAGTTCATCAACCGGGTCGACGAAGTAGTGATCTTCGAGCCACTGGCGCGGGATCAGATCGCGGGCATTACCGAGATCCAGTTGGGCCGTCTGCGCAGTCGTCTGGCCGAGCGCGAGCTGAAGCTGGAACTGAGCCCGGAAGCGATGGACAAGCTGATTGCCGTTGGTTACGACCCGGTTTATGGCGCACGCCCACTCAAACGTGCGATCCAGCGCTGGATCGAAAACCCGTTGGCGCAGTTGATCCTGTCGGGGCATTTCCTGCCGGGCGATACAGCAACCGGCAAGGTCGTGAACGACGAAATCGTTTTCGACTGAGCGGCAACGCCAATGAAATAAGGAAGGCCTCGCTTTGCGAGGCCTTTTTTTCGTTAGGCTGTTGAAGTCTAAGGAAAAGGCTTGTAAAGTGCGCCCCGCAGTCAGTCACCCGCAGCATCTCAGCTCACTGAGCTGAAATCTGAAATAAGTTGCAAATCATTAACTTGAAAGCGATTTAGGGGGTTGACAGAGGTGTTCTAGGTTGTAGAATAGCGCGCCTCAGACACACGAACGCAGCGATGCGAACGGAAGTCTAAGAGCTGTAAGTTTCATCGTTGTAAATTGAAATATGTAGTTCCGTGATAGCTCAGTCGGTAGAGCAAATGACTGTTAATCATTGGGTCCCAGGTTCGAGTCCTGGTCACGGAGCCAATTTCAAACCGGGGTATAGCGCAGTCCGGTAGCGCGCCTGCTTTGGGAGCAGGATGTCAGGAGTTCGAATCCCCTTACCCCGACCATTTTTGGGTCGTTAGCTCAGTTGGTAGAGCAGTTGGCTTTTAACCAATTGGTCGTAGGTTCGAATCCCACACGACCCACCATTTTTGAAACCAGGTAACACTGGGATCGAATCTTAAGATCAGAGGCCAAAAGCGCTGATCGAAGAAGGCGATCTTTGAAAGGTCGCTTTTTTTTTACCGGGGTATAGCGCAGTCCGGTAGCGCGCCTGCTTTGGGAGCAGGATGTCAGGAGTTCGAATCCCCTTACCCCGACCATATTAAAAATCCTCGTATCGAAAGATACGGGGATTTTTTTTGTCCTCGCGAAAGACAATTCCCTTCAAGTCATCGTACAACTTGCCGATAGCCCGCTAACGAGAGGGGGACTGCCGCTGTTCGCCCCTTCAATCTGGCCAATACAAGAATAAGGGCGTCCGTCATGTTGCTTCGTCAGTTGAATATTGCTCCACGTGCCGCACTGGGTTTCGCCCTGATCGCGGTCCTGGTGGCGCTGCTTGGGGTATTCGCCTTGGGGCAGATGTCGAGCATCCGTGACAGTGAGGTCGCGGTAGAGAGCCAGTGGTTGCCTAGCATTCGCGGCGGTGACGAGATTCGCGAGCTGATGTTGCGGATCCGCACGATTTCCCTGCGCATGGCGCTTGATCAGGATCCGAAGAACGTCGCGACTTACCGCAGCCAGATGGATACCCGCGACAAGGAGCTGAGCGAGAAGATCGCCGCCTACGACAAATTGGTCACCACGGCGGAAGGCCAGCAGCTCTATGACCAGTTCAAAACAACCTTCGCCGCGTATCGCACCGGCATCGCGCAATCCTTCACCCTGGCCGATCAAGGCAAGCGTGATGAACTGACCAAATTGTTGCTGGTTGATATGAAAACCGTGGTCGACGGCTCCGGCAAGCAGCTCAATGATCTGGCGGATCTGTTCGCCAAACAGGTTGCCGCGGAAAGCCAGAAGTCTGCTGACCACTACCAGACCTCACGCACCATCGTCAGTCTGTTCATCGCGCTGGCGGCGCTGGCCACCGTGGCGCTGGCCATGTTGCTCACCCGCAGCATCATTCGTCCGTTGAGCACGGCCGTCAGCGCTGCCGAAAGTGTGGCCCAAGGCGACCTGACCCGACCGATCGAAACCCACGGTAACGATGAAGTCAGCCGCTTACTCAAGGCCTTGGCAACCATGCAGCAGAACCTGCGGGAAACGCTGCAAGGCATCAGCGGTTCGGCCACGCAATTGGCCACCGCTGCCGATGAGCTCAACGCGGTGACGCTCGACAGCACACAAGGCCTGCAGCAGCAGAACAACGAAATCGAACAGGCCGCCACGGCGGTCAATGAAATGACCACGGCGGTTGAAGAAGTCGCGCGCAACGCGGTGTCGACGTCCGATGCCACCCGCCAATCCAGTGAGTCGGCGCAACTGGGGCAGGCGCGGGTCAGTGACACCGCATCGGCGATCAATGCGCTGGCCAGCGATGTGCAGCACACCGGCGAGTTGGTGCAATCGCTGGCCAACCAGTCGCAAGACATCGGCAAAGTGCTGGATGTGATCCGTGCGATTGCCGAGCAGACTAATCTGCTTGCGCTCAACGCTGCCATCGAGGCGGCCCGCGCAGGGGAGAGCGGACGCGGTTTTGCGGTGGTTGCCGATGAGGTGCGGGCGCTGGCCTATCGCACTCAGCAATCGACGCAGGAGATTGAGCAGATGGTGCAGGGCATGCGCAGTGGCTCAAGCCTGGCGCTGGATTCGATGCAGGCCAGCGCTGCGCGGGCCACATCCACGCTGGCGTTGGCCGAGCGCGCCGGGGAGGCGCTGGAAACCATCACCGCGTCAGTGCATGAGATTCATGAGCGCAATCTGGTGATCGCCAGTGCGGCGGAGGAGCAGGCGCAAGTTGCGCGGGAAGTGGATCGTAACCTGGTGAACATTCGCGACCTGTCGGTGCGTTCGGCAGCGGGCGCCGATCAGACCAGCGCGTCGAGTCACCAACTGTCGCAACTGGCCAACGCGCTGCAAGGCATGGTAAGGCGCTTCCAGCTCTGATGTGCAGAGATCGATTGCTGGATTTTTGAGCTGCGCAAAACAGTGTGGGAGCGGGCTCGCTCGCGAAAAGCGGTGTATCAGTCGACATGAATGTTGAATGACACAACCTCTTCGCGAGCAAGCCCGCTCCCACAGTTTTAGATCAATGCAGCTTCAAGCGTGGCTCGGTGCCGCGGCCGATCTTGCTGCCCAGCATCAGCATCGCCGTGCGGAACGGTCCGTACAGCGCCATCTGGTGCATGCGGTACAGCGACACGTAGAACATCCGCGCCAGCCAGCCCTCCAGCATCACACTGCCGGTCAGGTTACCCATCAAGTTACCCACAGCCGAAAAACGCGACAGCGAAATCAGCGAGCCGTAGTCGGTGTACTTGTACTCCGGCAGGGTTTTGCCCTCGATGCGCAGCTTCAGTGACTTGGCCAGCAACGACGCCTGTTGGTGCGCGGCTTGCGCACGCGGCGGCACGTTGCGATCCGAACCCGGTTGCGGGCAGGCGGCGCAGTCACCGAAGGCGAAAATGTTTTCGTCGCGGGTGGTCTGCAACGTCGGCAGCACTTGCAGTTGATTGATACGGTTGGTTTCCAGACCGTCGATGTCCTTGAGGAAACCCGGCGCGCGAATCCCGGCGGCCCAGACTTTCAGGCTGGCCTTGATCACATTGCCATCGGCGGTGATCAGGCTGTCGGCGGTCACTTCGCTGACCGAAGCGTTGGTCATCACATTGACCCCGAGTTTCTCCAGAGTCTTGTGCACCGGGCCGCTGATGCGCTCCGGCAGGGCTGGCAACACCCGTGGGCCGGCTTCGATCAGGGTTATGTGCATGTTTTCCGGTTTGATTCGGTCCAGACCGTAGGCCGCCAGTTCGTGTGCGGCATTGTGCAGTTCTGCCGCCAGCTCGACACCCGTGGCGCCGGCCCCGACGATCGCCACACTGATCTGCTCGACCACATCGGTCTGCCCGGCATGCGCGCGCAGGTAATGGTTGAGCAGTTGCTGGTGAAAGCGCTCGGCCTGTTTGCGGGTGTCGAGGAACAGGCAGTGCTGCGCAGCGCCCTGGGTGCCGAAATCGTTGGTGGTGCTGCCGACGCTGATCACCAGCGAGTCGTAGGCCACTTCACGCGCAGGAACCAGTTCCACGCCGTTTTCGTCGTAGGTGGCGGCCAGCTGGATTTTCTTCTGCGCGCGATCAAGCCCGCTCATGCGTCCCAGCTGGAACTCGAAGTGGTTCCATTTCGCCTGGGCAACATAGTTGAGTTCATCCTCGGAAGAGTTCAGCGATCCGGCGGCCACTTCGTGCAGCAGGGGCTTCCAGATGTGCGTGAGGTTCGCGTCGACCAGCATCACACTGGCCGTGCCGCGCTTGCCCAGAGTCTTACCCAGACGGGTAGCCAACTCCAGACCGCCGGCGCCGCCGCCGACAATGACAATACGATGGGACATAGGGATAACTCGCAAGGTTTTTAAAGGAAATCGGTGCAATCACCTTCGCGAGCGCAATGCAGCTCATAGCGTCAGGTAACTGATGAGTCGGCTCAGCAAGCCCAGACCAATGGTCACTGCCAGCACCAGCACCAGGAGCATCCACGGCCGAAAAGGCCGTCGCTCGACACGGTGTTGGGACAGTTGCAGGTACTCTTCGACATGCTTTTGGTCTTCGGGGTTCAGGCGGCTGGTCATAAAGGCCTCGTCAGGTAGACGTTGCTGAATGTGCAGAAGCTACAGCGGTTTTCAACCGGGGTTGAACGCAGCATAGCCGCTGTCCGGAACCGGTTCGACAGACACACCGTCGTCGAGGCGAATGATCCCGCTTTGTAACACCCGCGCGGTTATTCCGCCATGCCCGCGCACCGCTTGAAAGGTGCCGGGACCGAGGTTGTTTTGCAGGCGCGCGCAGGGCTGGCACCAGCCGGTGGTCTCGAATATTGCCTGACCGATGCGAAAGCGCCGACCCTTGAGACTAAACAGATTGATACCGCTGATGACCAGATTGCGCCGCAGGTCTTCAGGCCGCACGGGTTGATCTTCAGGCCGGCCCATCAACGCGCTGATGACCGCCAGGTGTTCGAACTGAATCAACGTTACTTGCCGCGCGTTGCGCACGCCGGGGCGGGCGTGGTCACCGGTCAATCCGGCTTCGAGCCGTGCCTCGACGGCGTCGAGCTCGATCATCGGGCCGCGAGACTCGGGGCGCACGCCGATCCAGCGTACGCGGCCAGTCTGCGGGACGTCGGCAATCAACTGCTGCAGCGGCGTCACAGGCTGATCCCGACATCGAAGACGATACTGCGACCGAGGTTGCTGCGCAGAAAGTCCGGCGCATCGGGATGGGCGAACAGCACCCGGGCGAAGGTCGGGCCGACCAGCGACAGCGAGCGCCAACCCTGACGCAGATACTCGGTCGGCGGTGGAAAATGGCTGTTGAGGTCCAGCACCTCGCGCTTGAGGCTGGCGAAGGCGATGATGTCCAGTTCGCCCAGATCCATGCCGCGTTCCTTGTAGTTGTGCGCTTTTTTGCGCAAGGTCGGCGCCAGTCGCAGTAAGAATTCATTGGCCGGGATCCGCCGTGGCTTGGCTTCACGACGCACCAACTGGCTGAGGGAAAACGCACTGCGGCGGCGTTGCAGTTCATCGCGCCATTCGTCGTTGAGCCGGCGCCCTTCATCGAGAACGAAGAACACTTCGAAATTGGCATCGCGAAACAGCACGTCCGGCGGCTCGCCGGCGGGGGCGAACTCATCGGCACGGTAGGGAATGTTCAAGCCTTGCAGCAGGCGCTGGCAGACCCAACGCTCACGCTCCCATTTGCGGGCATTGGACAGGAACGCGTTGGCTTGCTCGGCCGCAATGGTCAGCAGGCGTAAGTAATCTGAGTCATCCATAGGCCAAGCTTAGCGTTCAAATGCGACAAGCAGAAAGCTTTGCATCGGCTGATGCCCGGAAGAGGGCGGTGTAGACTCCGATGAAGGAATCAAACCCATGGAGAAGGTAAGGGATTCATGATCGGTGCAGAACTGCTGTCCTCGACGAGCCTGACACTCGGCTGGTTGATTTACCTGCCGGTGTTGTTGTGGGCGATCTGTCGTGCGCCGTGGGTCGAGTTGTTCACTGACAGTCGCCGCCAGCATCTGCTGTTCGGCACGGTGTTCGCCTTGTTTCTGCTGTGGATGGTGCGCAGGGATTTCGACACCGGGGTTTCTTATCACTTTATCGGCATGACCGCCGTGACGTTGCTGCTCGACTGGCCGCTGGCGATCATCGGCGGGCTGGTGGCGCAGCTCGGGCTGGTGTTGCTCGGGCGTCAGGATCTGGCTGCGGTCGGGGTCAACGGTACGTTGCTGATCCTGTTGCCGGTGTTGATCACCGAGTGCGTTGCGATGGTGGTCGAGCGCGCCCAGCCGCGTAATCCGTTTGTGTACATCTTCTGTTCCGGGTTCTTTGCCGCAGCGTTGTCCGCATTGCTGTGTCTGACGCTGAGTCTGGGCCTGCTGTGGTACGACGGTCTGTTTGCCATGCCGGAATGGCTGGAAGATTTCATCGGCTACCTGTGGCTGCTGATCTTTCCCGAAGCGTTCATCAACGGCATGGTGATCAGCGCGCTGGTGGTGTTCAGCCCCGAGTGGCTGGAAACCTTCAACCGCACCCGCTACCTTTCGGCGCCCTGGAAGGACGACGATCCCAAGTCTTGATCCACATCAAATCCGTCATCCACGCGGCATTTCATGCTCGGCCAAATTCCTTCAGGAGCAGCGGCATGAGTGTTTACGAGTGGGCGAGGCAGGAGACCCGGCAGAGTCTGGACATGGCGCTGGAGGTGGGCTTCGATCCGGGCCTGAGTTTGCGCGCCTTGCTCAGCGCGGTGGTGCAGCAGAGCAAGACGGTGCGCAACGCCGAAGACCTGGCCGACGAGTTGCGCTTTCTCGCGGAAAACCTCGACGACGATCAGGACTACGGCTTCATGCGGCCCTGATCGCGATCAGTGACGCGGGTCGAAATCGCCGGAGAACATTTCGTCTTCGGCATCCGGAGCGACCGGAATCTTGTGCTCTTCGGACGCCCAGGCGCCGAGGTCGATCAGCTTGCAGCGATCGGAGCAGAACGGGCGGAATTTGTTCTCGGGGGTAAATTCCACGGGGGCGCCGCAGGTTGGGCATTCGACGGTTGTAGGGCTCATGACTGGCCTCCGGATAAAGTCAGGTAAAAGTGATGCAGGCGCTCGACTTCGCTGTGCAACGAGGCGAGGTCGCGGTCGTTGACCACCACATCATCGGCACGGCTCACGCGGTCTTCACGGCTTGACTGGGCCTTGAGGATCGCCTGGACCTGCTGCTCGCTGGTCTGGTCACGCTGCAAGGTGCGTTCGATCTGCAGTTGTTGCGGGGCGTCGATCACCAGGATGCGCTGGGTCATCGCGTACTGCCCGGATTCGATCAGCAGCGGCGACACCAGAATCGCATAAGGCGATGTTGCCAGCGCCAGATGGTGAGCGATTTCCTCGGCGATCAACGGATGCAGCAGGGCTTCGAGCCAGCGGCGTTCTTCAGACACTTCAAAGATCAACTTGCGCAGGGCCGCACGGTCCAGCGTGCCATCGGCTTGCAGGACACCGGAACCGAAGTGTTCAGCAATCTTCGCCAGTGCCGGGCGCCCCGGCTCGACCACCCAGCGCGCCGCATGGTCGGCGTCGACCACATGGATCCCGAGATCGATGAAGTGCTGGGCCGCGGCGCTTTTGCCGCTGCCGATGCCGCCGGTCAGGCCGAGAATCCAGGGTTTTTCCACAGGGGTATTCATTTCAAACCGACAAACTGCCAATAGAAGTCGGTTATTTGACCACCCCAGAGCAAGGCAATCCAGCCGGCAATTGCCAGATACGGGCCGAAGGGGATCGGCGTCGAGGTTTTCTGCTCACGCAGACGTAGCAGAATCACTCCGACAATCGCCCCCACCAGCGACGACAGCAGGATTGTCAGCGGCAGAATCTGCCAGCCGCCCCAGGCCCCGAGCAGCGCCAGCAGCTTGAAATCGCCGTGGCCGATGCCGTCCTTGCCGGTCAGCAGCTTGAACAGCCAGAACACCGACCACAGCGCCATGTAACCGGCCACCGCACCCCACAACGCCGCGTGCAGCGAGACGAACAGCCCGAAACTGTTGACGATCAGCCCCAGCCACAACAACGGCAACACCAGCACATCGGGCAGCAGTTGATGTTCGGTGTCGATCAGGCTCATCGCCAGCAGCCCCCAGGTAAGGACGATCAACAGGCCCGCCGGCCAGCCGAAACCCAAATGCCAGGCAACGAATGCCGAAAGCAGGCCGCAGGCCAGTTCGGTCAGGGGATAACGTTTGCTGATGGGCGCGGCACACGCCGAACAGCGTCCGCGCAGCACCAGGTAACTGAGCAGCGGAATGTTTTCCCAAGCCCGAATCCGGTGGCCGCAGTGTGGGCACTGGGAGTGCGGCAGCATCAGGTTGTAGGTCGGCAGTGGCGTTTCGGTCGGCAGGCCGAGGACGTCCTGCGCCTGCTGGCGCCAATCGCGCTCGAGCATTCTCGGCAGGCGCCAGACCAGTACGTTGAGGAAACTGCCGACCACCAGACCCAACAGCAGGGCGGTGCACACAAAGGCCAGCGGATACAGACTGAAGAGTTCGTCGATAGGCATGTCAGATCGCTGAGCCAAGCTGGAAGATCGGCAGGTACATGGCCACGACCAGCCCGCCGACGATGACCCCGAGCACCACCATGACGAACGGCTCCATCAGGCTGGTGAGGTTGTCGACCATGTTATCCACTTCCTCTTCATAAAAACCGGCGACCTTGTCGAGCATGTCATCCAGCGCGCCCGATTCCTCACCGATGGCGGTCATCTGCACCGCCATGTTGGGGAAGACGCCGGTGCTGCGCATCGAGAAATTCAGCTGCATGCCGGTGGCGACGTCCTGACGGATGCGCAGCACCGCGCGTTTGAACACCACGTTACCGGTGGCACCCGCCACCGAATCCAGTGCCTCCACCAGCGGTACGCCAGCGGCAAAGGTAGTCGACAGGGTGCGGGCGAATCGCGCCACCGCCGATTTGTACATCAGCGTGCCCACCAGCGGCAGCTTCAGCAGCCAGGTGTCTTTGCGGTCGCGCAAGGCCTGGGATTTCTTCAGCGCATGGCGGATGCCGAACACCGCCGCGATCAGCGCACCAAGTACCGCCCACCACCATTGCTGCAGGAACTCCGAGATACTGATTACCATCAGGGTGAAGGCCGGCAATTCGGCGCCGAAGCCGGAAAATACCGACTGAAACTGCGGCACCACTTTTACCAGCAGAATCCCGGTAACGACCATTGCCACCAGCACCACGGCGCTGGGGTAGGTCAGGGCTTTCTTGATCTTGGCCTTGAGCGCTTCGCTTTTTTCCTTATAGGTCGCGACCCGCTCAAGCAACGTATCGAGGGCGCCGGATTGCTCGCCGGCATCCACCAGGTTGCAATACAGCTCATCGAAATACTGCGGTTTCTTGCGCAGTGCGGCGGCGAAGCTGTTGCCGGCGGCCACTTCCTGCTTCACCTCGTCTACCAGTTTGCGCATCGCCGGGTTGTCGAAGCCTTCGCCAATGATGTCGAACGACTGCAGCAGCGGTACGCCGGCTTTCATCATGGTTGCCATCTGCCGGGTGAACAGGGCGATGTCCTGGGCCTTGATGCGTTTGCCGAGGCTGAGCAGGGAGGTGGATTTCTTCCGTACCTTGCCCGGATTGATTCCTTGCTTGCGCAGTTGGGCCTTGATCAGCGCGGGGTTCTGCCCGCTCAACTCGCCCGTGACCTTGCTGCCTTTGCGATCCGTGCCTTCCCAGGCGTAGATGCTGATTTTCGCTGCCTTGACCGCCATGTTCAGTCCTTGGTGACCCGGTTGATTTCTTCCAGGCTGGTGATGCCTTGCATGGCCTTGTGCAGGCCCGAGGTGCGCAGGTCGTCGAAGCCGTCGCGACGCATCTGGCTGTCGATTTCCAGCGAATTGCCTTCGGCCATGATCAGCCGTTGCAGGTCAGGGGTGTTTTTCACCACTTCGTAAATCCCCACGCGTCCCTTGTAGCCGCCGTTGCAGAGGTCGCAACCGACCGGCTCATAGATCGTGAAACTGCCGATCTGTTCCGGCGGGAAACCTTCCTTGATCAGTGTTTCGCGGGGGATCTCGATCGGTTTCTTGCAGTGGCTGCACAGCTTGCGCGCCAGGCGCTGTGCGATGATCAGGCTGACCGAGGTGGCGATGTTGAACCCGGGAATGCCCATGTTGTGCAGACGGGTCAGGGTTTCGGCAGCGCTGTTGGTGTGCAGCGTGGACAGCACCAGGTGGCCGGTCTGCGCGGCCTTGATCGCGATTTCGGCGGTTTCCAGGTCGCGGATTTCCCCGACCATGATCACGTCCGGATCCTGCCGCAGAAACGAACGCAGGGCCTGAGCAAAATCCAGCCCCTGTTTCGGATTGACGTTGACCTGGTTGATGCCTTCCATGTTGATTTCCACCGGGTCTTCGGCGGTGGAAATGTTGATGTCGACGGTGTTGAGAATATTGAGGCCGGTGTACAGCGATACGGTTTTCCCCGACCCGGTAGGTCCGGTTACCAGAATCATCCCTTGGGGCTGCTTGAGCGCGGCCATGTACAGGTCTTTCTGCGCCGGTTCGTAACCCAATGCATCGATGCCGATCTGCGCGCTGGACGGGTCGAGAATCCGGATCACCACTTTTTCGCCCCATAGGGTCGGTAAAGTGTTGACCCGGAAGTCGATGGACTTGGTCTTCGACAGGCGCATCTTGATCCGCCCGTCCTGGGGTTTGCGCCGTTCCGAGATATCCAGGCTGGCCATGACTTTCAGGCGTGCGGCGATTCGCCCGGCCAACTGGATCGGCGGTTTGGCCACCTCGCGCAGGATGCCGTCGGTGCGCACCCGCACCCGGAAGGTCTTTTCGTAAGGTTCGAAGTGCAGGTCAGAGGAGCCACTCTTGATCGCGTCGAGCAGCATCTTGTGCACGAAACGCACGACCGGCGCGTCATCGGCGTCGAGTCCGCCGATGGCGTCCTGGCGGCTGTCGTCGACGGACTCGACATCCACGCCGTCGAGATCGACGTCGGCCATTTCTTCGAGGCCGCTGGCGTGGGTGTCGAAGAATTTCTCGATGGCCTCGGTGAGCTTGTCGTCCTCCACCAGAATGGCTTCGGTACTCAGCCCGGTGCTGAACTGAATGTCATTGATCGCCTGATGATTGCTCGGGTCGGAAATGCCCACGAACAGCTTGTTGCCACGGCGCCACAAGGGCAGGGCGTGATGCTGGCGCACCAGTTTTTCACTGACCAGGCCTTTGGGCTGGGTTTCCTTGTCCAGGCAATTGAGGTCCATGAAGGCCATACCGAAATGCTCGGAAGCGATCTCGGCCACCTGTGAGCTCTTCACCAGTTTGTTCTGCACCAGGTAGCTGACCAGCGACAGCCGATTGCGCTGCGCCTGTTGCCAGGCCTGCTGGGCGCTTTTTTCCGTAAGCAGTTCGGCCTGCACCAATTGCTTGGCCAGACCGCTCAGAGCGATGTCATTCATGGGGATTCCGGATGCTGACAGTTCATGACTTATAGCCTAGTCAAGTGACAGCGCCAAACACGCCCGGTACAGGTGACAAAAAGTGTCAGATAGTGCGGTTACGGGTTGTAGGAAAGCGCGACACGGCACCTTTATGCCGAGCGTGCGGGGTCTGCAAGCGGTTGGCACGGCCTATGCTGAGCCCTTTGCAGATCATGAGATTCCGACTCATGCATGGAGAGCCTGTCTATGAACAACCAAAAAGGTTTCACTCTGATCGAGCTGCTGATCGTGGTAGCGATCATCGGGATTCTGGCGACGATTGCCCTGCCGCAATACACCAAGTATCAGGCACGCTCGAAAGTCACTGCCGGGCTGGCGGAAATCAGCGCGCTAAAAGTGCCTTTCGAGGACACCATTAATCAAGGTACGGACCCGACGCTGACGCTGGTGGCAGGTAGCGCGTCGTTTACTACCACCAATTGCGGCACCGTGACCGCGTCCGGCACGGCGTCGACTGGCGCGGGGACCATCGTCTGCACCTTGGCCAACGCCCCGGCTCCAGTGCTGGGCAAAACCATCACGCTGACTCGTTCTTCGGGGACCGGCTCGGCGGCGGGTGTCTGGAGCTGCGCTTCGACGGTGAACGCCGACTACGCGCCTAAGGGTTGCCCAGGCAGCGGTGCCTGATTGACTCGACAAGCGTCACCGGATGCCCCGCTTTGCGGGGCATTTTTTTGTCTTTTGACGCTGGAAAAAAGCTTCAAGAATTTCAGCGTGTTAGGAACTTTCCGAAAAGCCGCAACTTGCATGTCGATAATGCACTTGTCATGCAAATTGCATGATTCCGAAAATTTGCTTAATTCATAACTCATTGATTTAAAAGGATTTATTGTCTTTCGAAAAGTTGGCACAGCCTTCGCAATATACCCAGTAACCCTGCTGACAAGACAACCAGCAGACTTTCCAGAAAAACAGGAGTTACTCGTATGAAGAAGTTCGCTATCACTGCCGCTGCTGCTACCGCGCTGACCCTGACCATGGCTTCCGGTGCTTTCGCACAATCCACCCAGGCTACTCAGGCTCCAATGACTCTGGCTGCTGGTGAAATGACCAAGGCTAAAGAAGCTACTTCCGATACCTGGATCACTACCAAAGTCAAAAGCGACCTGGTAACCGAAAAAGGCATCCCAGGTACCGATATCAAAGTTGAAACCAACAAAGGCGTTGTATCCCTGTCCTCCACTGTTGCAGTGACCGAGGCTCAGAAAACCACCGCCGTGGCTATCGCCAAGAAAATCAAAGGCGTCAAAGCGGTCTCCGCTGACGGCCTGAAAGCCGAGTAAGGCATGACTTCTCGCCTGGACCGGGAGAAGGCGCGACAGACGGGCCGAGCAATACGTCTGCCGCAACTTTAGAGTTCATGCGAACGGTCACACGGATGTGACCATTACGGGCCCCGGCACTTGTGTCGGGGCCTGTTCTATTTCAGGGGCACCACAAAACAATTGTAGGAGTGAGCCTGCTCGCGATAGCGGTGTGTCAGATTGAGAAATCTGCTGACTGACACACCGCTATCGCGAGCAGGCTCACTCCTACAGGGGGGGTGAATTAATTACCGCGCTTGCTGTTGATCTGCCGCAGACGATTGCCTTCAAAGCGCAGATATTGATACATGCCGTTGCTCGGGCCGTAGGTCCATTCCTCGACCTGAAACTCTTCGCGGCGGTTGGCGCTGCGCTTGTAGCCGAGGACATCGCGGCTCACCGGTTCGCCACACTTCTGCAGTACTTCGCTGGCGCGGTCACCGAGGCTGACCAACTGACTGCCACAGCGCAGCGTGTCGGAGGCCAGCGCAGGGCTGCCAGCGAGCAGCAGCGTCAACGCAGCCAGCCATTTGTGGTTCATCATTCCGCGTCCAGGTGCATTTGCGTCACGACCCGACCATCGCTTTCGGCTTCGCCAAGGTTGGCGTCGATGAAGTACACCCGGTCATCCGCCAGTTGGCCCTTGTCGACCAGATAGTCCTTGATGCTGCTGGCGCGTTCCTGACCCAGCTGCCGCAGCAGTACATCGCTGGAACTCCAGAACTTGATCACACCATCACGCATTTTCGCCGTGCGTTCTTCTTTGCCCAGATCCTTCCATTCGGCCGGTGGCTGAGTTTTCAGACGGGTGCGGTAGATGCCTTCGAGCAGCGGGCCTTTCTCGCTCTCCGGCACTTGCAGCAGTGAAGCCTGGGCCGGCACCTTGTCGCCCCGGCGCTGGAGCATCTTGTAGTAGTTGTACTGGTATTCGCGCTCCAGACGCTGCTCGGCAATCAACGGGCCGTCGCTGCTCTGTGCGGCAGTGCCTTCGATTTCCAGACGCAGGGCTGGACGTTCCTTGAGGGCTTGGGACAGTTTATCCAGCGCTGCTTCGGCATCCTTGCTCAAATCGCTTGAGCCCGCAGCAAATGACACGGTACCGAGGTCTTCGGAGCCGCCACCGTTGATCAGTCCGCCAATCATCTTGAACGGTGCGGCGGCGGCCTTGACGATCAGGTTGCGCAGGGTCTGCCAGACAATCGGCATCACGCTGAACTGCGGGTTGTTGAGGTCGCCGGTCACTGGCAGTTCGATGGAGATCTTGCCGTCTACGTCCTTGAGCAGGGCAATCGCCAGTTTCAGCGGCAGGCTCACGGCATCCGGGCTGTCGACTTTCTCGCCGAGTTGCAACTGCTCGACCACCACTTTGTTTTCAGCCTTCAACTGGCCCTTGGTAATCAGGTAGTGCAGGTCGAGGTTGAGCCGGCCCTTGCGGATGCGGTAACCGGCGAACTTGCCGGAATACGGGGTCAGGGTAGTCAGCTCGACGCGTTTGAAACTGGTGGCGATGTCGAGGCTGGCCATCGGGTCGAACGGATTGACCGCGCCTTTGATGGTCACCGGGGCATAGCGGTCGACCTTGCCCTTGATGTCGACGCTGGCCGGTTTCGCCTGACGACTGTCGATGGTGCCGATCTGGCCGTTGAGCTGTTGAACCGCCGTAGCGAAATTCGGCGTCAGGCTGAAGTCGGCGAAGTTGGCCGAGCCGTCGTTGATCGCAATCGCGCCGATGTGAATGCCCAGTGGTTTGTCTTTACTGGCCGGTTTCGCCGCTGCGGTTTTCGCACCATTGTCGGCGGGCTGCGGGATCAGCAGATCGTCGATGTTGGTGGTGCGGTCGTCGTTGATCATGAACCGCGCGTACGGCTGGAACAGGTTGACCTTGTCGATCGACAGGCTGTCACCGTGTTGATAGTTGATGCCTTCAACCACCACTTGCTGCCACTTGAGGAAGTCGCGGGTTTTCAGGGTGTCGAGGGTGTGCAGTTGATCGATCTGCGCGCGCCCGGTCACGCCGAGTGCGAGGGGGGCGGTGCTCTTGAGGTTGACCTTGAGGTCGCTGCCGAGCATGCCGCTGCGCAGCTCAAGGCGAATGAACGGATTGATGTAGGACTGTGCAACCCGCAGGTCGATGTCCTGGGTTTTCACATTGAGCTGGGCGGTGACCGGCGCGAGGTTGACCACGCCATCGGCGTTGATCTTGCCTTGTTTGCCCAAGCCGCTGTCGAGCCTGACCTTGAAGGGCGAACCGTTGAGGCTGTCGAAATCCTGCAGATCAATGTTCAGCGGCGTCACATCCAGCGCCACCGGCGGGTTGGCCGAACGGTCGGCGAGATGCACGGTGTAGTTGCGTAGCTGGACGTCTTTGAGCAGCACTTGCCAGGGCTTGCTCGGCGCGACCGGTTCTTTCGGCGAGTCGGCGGCGGCCGGAGTGGTCTTGGGTTCGGCGGCGGCCTTGGCGGCAGGTTTCGATGGCTGGCTGGCGAACAGTTTCTGCCAGTCGAGCTGGCCGTCGGCTTCGAGCGCAACCCAGGTTTCCAGTTTGTTGCTGCGGATCTTGCCGACCACTACTTGCTGTTTGGCCAGGTCCAGCGAGGTTTCGCTGACATCGAGGCGTTCGAGTTTTGCCAACGGACGCCCGTCCGGCGCCTTGATCGCGAACGGCGCAATGCTCACCGCGACGTTGTTCAACAGCAGTTCGGTTTCTTTCGACAGATTCAGTTTGTATTCGGTGCTGAGATTCAGCACGCCGTCTTCGAGTACCAGCGGCAGCGCGTCACGCACGTAAGGCCAGAAGGATTTCATCTTGCCGTCGGTGACTTTCAAGGTGCCTTCGGAGGTGAACGGGATCAGGCTGAAGTTGCCTTTCCAGTCGATCTGCCCACCGGCCGGGCCGGCGGCGACCAGGGTCATGTCGGCGTTATCGTCGGGGAGGGTGCTGAGGTTTTTCAGCTCGAAGTCGAGTTTGTCGTAGATGAACTCGATCGGCTCACTCGGCCGGGCGTCCTGGAAATGTACGTTGCCACCGGCCAGCTGGATGCGATCGATGCGCAGCGGGAACGGCTTGGCATTCGGATCGGCCGGGGTCGGTTCGCTGGCGGGAATTTTGAACAGGCCCAGCAGATTGAGCTGGCCGTCCTTGGCGAAGAGGATTTCGGTCTTGGGCTTGTCCAGCTCGATATCGGCCAGATGCAGCGCCTTGGTCCACAGGCTGTCGAGTTGCAGGTTGGCATACAGTCGCTCGAAGCCGACCTGCTCCTTGCCCGGCTCACCGACGACCAAGCCCCACAGGGTGACTTCCAGGCTGAACGGATTGAGTTCGATGCGCTGGATATGCGCGGGCACCGTGGCGTAGTTCGCCAGTTGCTGGTTGGCGATACGCAGGGCGATGCCCGGCAAAATCAGAAACCCCAGCAGGCTGTAGAGGGCCAGAGCAGTCAACAAGGCGCCAATCGCGCGAATCAATCCTTTGGGCATGTGCGGCGTCATCTCTGAATCGGAGTGCCTTGGAGTATGGCACGCGATTCTGGTTCCGAAGTACATCGTGGGGGGCAGGATTGTTCAGATTGTTCTGTAGGACCAAGACACTGTGGGAGCGAGCAAGCTCGCTCCCACATTGGATGATTGCCAGTCCCGCAGGGGGGGTTACAACTGCAGGATCAGGGTTTTCAGCGGTGGCTGCTGATCCAGCGACGGGAAATCCGCGCCCGGAGTCATCACGCTCCATTCGCGGACCGGTCGCCCGGCTTTCTCGGCGCAGCGCAGGACCTGTTCGCGCCAGTCGTCCATGCTGACCTTCGCCAGGTTG
Organism: Pseudomonas sp. S150; assembly: GCF_004526365.1. NCBI lineage: Bacteria > Pseudomonadati > Pseudomonadota > Gammaproteobacteria > Pseudomonadales > Pseudomonadaceae > Pseudomonas > Pseudomonas sp. S150. The sequence continues at coordinate 5,823,170 of NZ_CP038207.1, read as the reverse complement.
TTGCAGCAGATCAGCACGCCGTTGTCAGCGGTGGTCAGCAGCGCCGGCTTGAGCAGGCTCTGATAGTCGCGCAACAGGTCGACGGTGCCGAAGGCGCTCTTGGCCCAAGCGGGCGGATCGAGCAGCACCAGATCGTATTGGCGCTGTTCGAGGCGCTGATAGCTCGGCAGTTTCTGCCCGCGCCGCTGGCTGATCGGCAGGCCGGCGAGCTGACGGATCGCCGGGAAATAATCGGACTGGATGAACTGCATCTCGGGCAATTGCGGGTTGAGCAGGCCGTTTTCTCGGCCGACTGCCAGATTGCCTTCGGCGAAGTCGAGGTTACACACCTCGCGCGCGCCACCGGCAGCGGCACTCAGGCCGACGCCACAGGTGTAGGCAAAGAGGTTGAGCACACTTTTGCCCTTGGCGTGATCCTTGACCCAGCCGCGAGTGTTGCGCAGGTCGAGAAACAGCAGCGGATCCTGCCCGGCATGTCGCCCGCGCACGCGATAGTTCAGGCCCCATTCGTGGCCGACCAGATCCGCCAGTGCGGCGGCGTCGGCTTTGTAGACGCTGTCTTCGCGATCGATGCGCGAGTTGCCCCGGGAGCGGTCGTTGTAGACCAGCAGGGTGTCAAAGCCCAGGGTCTGATTGACCATGGCGTGCAGTTGCAGCAGGTCGTCACGCTCCAGCGTCTGGTGAAAACTTTGCACCAGCAATTGCGGACCGTAGCGGTCGACGGTCAGGCCACCGGCGCCTTCCTGGCTGCCGTGGAACAGCCGGTAGCAATCGGTGCCCTGGCTGTGCAGCTCAGCGAGCAGGTCCTGGCGTTTGTCGAGGGCGGCGCGCAGCGCCTGATTCAAGGAAGACATGCGTGCGCCTTGCTGATGAGAATTGAGGCGCGGGAGTTTAGCAGTTTGGCGGGCAACCGAGGTGCTTCCATCGCGAGCAGGCTCACTCCTACAAGGGATCAGTGTTGCGCAGGAAGGTCCCTGTAGGAGTGAGCCTGCTCGCGATGCTTTTCAGGTCAGAATTCCCATCCGCCGCTGTGCCCGCTGCACCGAGCCATTGCGCATCGCCCAGCGCAGCATCGGCGCACTGCGCTTGACGCTGGCGCGGATCAACTGGCGTTGCAGCGGGTTCTGCCGTATGCCGAACATGGCGCTGGCCCAGTCCGGCAACAGATCGATGCCGGCCTTCATCATCAAGTCGCCAAACGGTCGGGCCAGCACGCTCGGGGCCGGGGCATCGAGCAGCAGGCGCAGGACTTCGCGGCTGCGCTCATCACAGAGCAGTTGCGGGCGCATGCATTGCAGATAGTCAGCCACGGCCTGCCGCGATTTCGGCACATGCCGCGCACCCAGGCGCTCGGCGACCACGGCGATTTCAGCGTAGTAACGATCCTGATCCGCCGCCGACAATTGCGGATTGCGGTAACGCAAATGCGCGGCGAGGAAGTTGCTGACTTCGGCCACATGCACCCAGGTCAGCAGGTCCGGATCGCTGGCCGCGTAGGGCCGGCCATCCGGTGCAGTGCCGACCACTTGCAGGTGAATGGTGCGCACTTTGTCGATCAGCCATTCGGCGTCGCGGCGCGAGCCGAAGGTGGTGCCGGAAACAAACTGGCTGGTGCGGCGCAGGCGTCCAAGCATGTCCTGACGAAAGTTCGAATGATCCCAGACCCCGGCCAGCGCCAGCGGATGCAAGGCTTGCAGCAACAGCGCGCTGATACCGCCGATCAGCATGCTGCTGAAATCGCCGTGCACTTGCCAACTGATCGAGTCCGGGCCGAACAGCCCGGGATCGCCCTTGGGATTTTCCAGGTCAAGCTGACCGAGCGACAGCCCGGTCAGGCTCATGAGTTGCTGTTCGATACGGCTGCGGATGAATTCCATGACAACTCATTGCGGGTGGACGGGCGCGGCCGGTTGACCGCGCCGCAGACGTTACTGATTCAGGCGTTTGTCGATCAGGCCCTGGACCACGCTCGGATCGGCCAGGGTCGACGTGTCGCCGAGGCTGTCGAGTTCGTTGCAGGCGATCTTGCGCAGGATCCGCCGCATGATCTTGCCTGAGCGGGTTTTCGGCAAGGCCGGCGCCCACTGGATCAGGTCCGGTTTGGCGAAGCTGCCGATTTCCTTGCTGACGTGGGCCAGCAATTCTTTCTTCAGCTCATCGCTCGGTTCGACGCCGTTCATGGGGGTGACGAAGGCGTAGATGCCCTGGCCTTTGACGTCGTGCGGGTAACCGACCACGGCCGCCTCGGCGATGCTGTCGTGCAGCACCAGCGCGCTTTCCACTTCGGCGGTGCCGATGCGGTGGCCGGAGACGTTGATCACGTCATCGATGCGTCCGGTGATCCAGTAGTCGCCGTCCTCGTCACGGCGTGCGCCGTCGCCAGTGAAGTAATAGCCGGGGTAGGGCTTGAAGTAGGTGTCGACCATCCGTTGCGGGTCGCCGTAGACGCTGCGGATCTGCGCCGGCCAACTCGACTTGATTGCCAGCACGCCGCTGCCCGCGCCTTTGATTTCCTTGCCGTGCTCATCGAGCAGCACCGGTTGCACGCCGAACATCGGCTGCGTGGCGCAACCCGGTTTAATGCGTTTTGCACTGACCAACGGGCTGAGCATGATCCCGCCGGTTTCGGTCTGCCACCAGGTATCGACAATCGGGCAGCGCTGCTCGCCGACCACGTTGAAGTACCATTCCCACGCTTCCGGGTTGATCGGCTCACCGACGCTGCCGAGCAATCTGAGGCTTTGGCGCGAAGTTTCCTGCAGCGGCCCGGCACCTTCGCGCATCAGCGCACGCAGGGCGGTCGGTGCGGTGTAGAAGATGTTCACTTTGTGTTTGTCGATCACCTGCCAAAAGCGCGAGGTGCTCGGATAACTTGGCACGCCTTCGAAGATCAGGGTGGTCGCGCCGTTGGCCAGCGGGCCGTAGACGATGTAACTGTGGCCGGTCACCCAGCCGACGTCGGCGGTGCACCAGAACACTTCGCCATCGCGATAATCAAGCACGTACTTGAAGGTCATCGCCGCTTGCAGCAGGTAGCCGCCGGTGGTGTGCAGCACGCCCTTGGGTTTGCCGGTGCTGCCGGAGGTGTAGAGGATGAACAGCGGATCTTCGGCGTCCATCGGTTCTGGCGGGCAATCGTCGCTGACGTCACGTACGGCCTGGTGATACCAGAGATCACGGCCCTCGACCCAATCGACCTGGCCTTGGCTGCGTTCGACTACGACGACGGTGCTGACGTCCGGGCAACTTTGCAGGGCCTTGTCGACGTTGTGCTTGAGTGGCACGAACTTGCCGCCGCGTACGCCTTCATCGGCGGTGATCACCGTGCGGCAGTCGGCGTCGAGAATGCGGTCACGCAATGAGTCCGGGGAGAAGCCGCCGAACACCACCGAGTGAATCGCGCCGATCCGCGCGCAGGCGAGCATGGCGTAGGCCGCCTCGGGGATCATCGGCATGTAGATGCACACCCGATCACCTTTTTTCACCCCACGGCTTTTCAGCACATTGGCCAGACGGCAGACGTGATGGTGAAGTTTTTTGTAGGTGATCTGCGCTGATTCGGCCGGGTCGTCACCTTCCCAGAGGATCGCAGTCTGCTCGCCGCGCTGGGCGAGGTGACGGTCGATGCAGTTGTAACTGACGTTCAGTTGACCGCCGGCAAACCAGGACGCTTCACCGGTTTTCAGGTCGTAACGCTGAACGGTCTGCCACGGTGTGCTCCAGTCAAGGAAGCGGGTGGCCTGTTCGGCCCAGAAGGCGCTGGGGTGTTCAATGGATTCGCGGTACAGACGCTTATAGTCGTCCTGACTCAACTGCGCAGCCCGGCGGACGGCATCGGCTTTGGGGAACGTGCTGATATCGAACATGACGGTTCCTTATTCTTGTTGTGCGAAGAATAAAGATGCGCCGAGAGGGCCAAGGGTTCAAGCCGCATCAGGAATCTGATGTTTGAGCCTGATTTTGAATACACCCTAAAACAACTGTAGGAGTGAGCCTGCTCGCGATCGCGGTGTGTCATTCAACATCAATGCTGATTGACACCCCGCGATCGCGAGCAGGCTCACTCCTACAAGGGATTTTTTGCCCACAGGATCCGGGGAACCAAAACCTGTGGGCCGCACTATCAAATCACCCGCGGTGACGACCGCGGAAGTAGTTGATCAGGCCTTGGGTAGAAGCATCGTCAGCGACGGTTTCATCGCTGCCGACCAGACGGTTGTAAACACCTTTGCCCAATTCCTTGCCCAGTTCCACGCCCCACTGGTCGAAGGCGTTGATGCCCCAGACCACGCTCTGCACGAACACTTTGTGTTCATACATGGCGACCAGCGCACCCAGACGACGCGGGCTGATGCGCTCGACCACGATGGTGTTGCTCGGACGGTTGCCCGGGATCACCTTGTGCGGTGCGAGTTTGTGCACCTGCTCTTCGCTCATGCCTTTGTCGCGCAGTTCGGCCTCGGCTTCCGGCAGGGTCTTGCCGAGCATCAGCGCCTGGCTCTGCGACAGGCAGTTGGCGTACAGCCACTGATGGTGGTCGGAGACCGGGTTGAAGCTGACGATCGGCACGATGAAATCGGCCGGGATCAGTTGGGTGCCCTGGTGCAGCAACTGGTGATACGCATGTTGACCGTTGCAGCCGACGCCACCCCAGATCACCGGGCCGGTATCGGTCGACACCGAGGTGCCGTCCTGACGCACGCTCTTGCCGTTGGACTCCATGTCCAGCTGTTGCAAGTGCTTGGTGATGTTGCGCAGGTAGTGGTCGTACGGCAGGATCGCGTGGCTTTGCGCGCCCCAGAAGTTGCCGTACCACACGCCGAGCAGGGCCAGCAGCACCGGCATGTTCTGTTCGAACGGTGCGCTCTGGAAATGCTGGTCCATGGTGTAGGCACCGGACAGCAGTTCCTTGAAGTTGGACATGCCGATGGCCAGGGCAATCGGCAGACCGATGGCCGACCACAGCGAGTAACGACCGCCTACCCAGTCCCACATCGGGAAGATGTTTTCTTCACGGATGCCGAACGCAACGGCCGCGGCGTTGTTGCTCGATACCGCGATGAAGTGGCGATACAGCTCGGCTTCGGAACCGCCCTGAGCCAGATACCAGGCGCGTGCGGCCTGAGCGTTCTTCAGGGTTTCGAGGGTGTTGAAGGATTTCGACGAAACGATGAACAGTGTGGTTTCGGCGCGCAACTTTTGCGTCAGTTCGTGGAACTCACTGCCGTCGATGTTCGCCAGGTAGTGGCAACGCACGCCTTTCTGCGCGTAGGACAACAGCGCTTCGGAGACCAGCTCCGGGCCGAGGAACGAACCACCGATGCCGATGTTGACCACGTCAGTGATCGGCTTCTCGGTGTAACCACGCCACAGGCCGTCGTGGATGCGGCCGACCAGATCCGTGATCTGGTTCAGCACCTTGTGCACTTCCGGCATCACGTTGACGCCGTTGACCGATAGCTTGTCGCCGACCGGACGGCGCAGGGCGGTGTGCAGCGCCGGGCGGCCTTCGGAGGCGTTGACGATTTCGCCGTCGAACAGCGCTTTGATCGCGCCTTTCAGATCGACTTCATTGGCCAGACCCACCAGCAGGTTGCGGGTTTCGGCGTTGATCAGGTTCTTCGAATAATCGAGAAACAGTCCGCAGCTGCTGAGCGTGAATTGATTGAAGCGCTGCGGATCGGCGTTGAAGGCTTCGCGCATGCTGAAATCCTGCATGGCTTGGCGGTGATCTTTCAACGCCTGCCAGGCAGGCAGAGCGGTAACGTCATGAGGAGTGCGGTAGTACGCCATCGCTGCGGTTTTCCTTTTTACTTGAACGGCCTTTTGAACACAGAACAGACCGATACGCCATGTTTGGGCGAGGGTCAAATGCGTCGACACGATTTTTCAACGCAGGGCGAATACAGTAAACCTCGCGCTGCGATCTGTCTTGACTTCTTCTGACCTGTTCCCTGTACTTTTTTAACATCAATACCGGGAACTGGCCGACCAACGGAAGGGGAGTGGCGCGTCGAAGCGGCTCAGGCCACCTGAACCGGAATGGCGTTGCTGGTGTGGCTGAGCTCGTTGCCCGGCGCCATGTACAGCATGCGCGGCTTGAAATTCAGCAGTTCCGCTTCGCTGTAATGGGCGTAGGCGCAAATGATCACGCGGTCGCCGACCTTGGCTTTATGCGCGGCTGCGCCATTGACCGAAATCATCCGCGAACCCTCTTCGCCACGAATCGCGTAGGTGGTGAAGCGCTCGCCATTGTCGACGTTATAGATCTGGATCTGCTCGTACTCACGGATGCCGGACAAGTCCAGCCACTCGCCATCAATGGCGCAGGAACCTTCGTAATCGAGTACCGCATGAGTGACTTCGGCGCGGTGCAGTTTGGCCTTGAGCATGATGGCGTGCATGAGGGATTTCCCGGGTTGGAAGCAAACGGCGGGCAGTGTGCCCGAAGGCTTTGGGGGCGGCAATATGGTCTGTGTGGACACCAGAAACCAATGTGGGAGCAGGCTTGCTCGCGAATGCGGTGTGTCAGTCAACCTATCTGCTGAATGATGCACCGCATTCGCGAGCAAGCCCGCTCCCACAGGGGTATTGCGGTGTTTTTTAGACTGGGGTATCGAGGTTCAGGTGCAGGTTGTCGATCAACCGCGTGGTGCCGAGGAACGCCGCCACCAGAATCACCAGATCGCGGTCTTCTGCCGTCGCCGGACGCAAGGTCAGGGCATGACGGATTTCCAGGTAATCCGGACGCAGGCCGGCGGCTTCCAGCTGTTGCACTTGGGCGGCGATCAGCGCCGGGTAGTCACGCTCACCGTGCTTGATCGACTCGGCAATCGCGCTCAGGGTGCGATAGACCACCGGGGCCACGGCACGTTGATCTTCGCTGAGGAAACCGTTGCGCGACGACAGCGCCAGGCCGTCGGCCGCACGCACGGTCGGTTCGCCGATGATCTGGATCGGCATGTTCAGGTCATGCACCAGCGCGCGGATCACCGCCAGCTGCTGGAAGTCCTTCTGGCCGAAGATCGCCAGATCCGGCTGAACCATGTTGAACAGCTTGCTGACCACCGTCGCCACACCTTCGAAGTGCCCCGGACGACTGGCGCCGCACAGGCCTTCAGACAGTTGCGGCACGCTGACCCGGGTCTGCCCGGCCATGCCGTCGGGGTACATCTCTTCGACGGTCGGGGCGAACAGCAAATGGCAGCCGGCTTGCAGCAGTTTCTCCTGATCCGCCGCCAGGGTGCGCGGGTACTTGTCGAGGTCTTCGCCGGCGCCGAACTGCAGCGGGTTGACGAAAATGCTCGCGACCACGAAGTCCACGCGCTGGGTGGCTTTGGTGATCAGCGCGACATGGCCGCTGTGCAGGTTGCCCATGGTCGGCACGAAGCCGATGCGCTTGCCTTCACTGCGGGCGCGGGCCACGGCGGCGCGCAGTTCGCGTACGGTTTTAACGGTATTCATGCAGAGAATCCGTGTTCGATGCCAGGGAACGTGACGGCTTTGACTTCATTAACATAAGCCTTCAATGCTGACTGGATGCTGTCTTGGCCGTTCATGAAGTTCTTCACGAATTTCGGCACGCGGCCGGTGATCGACAGGCCGAGCATGTCGTGCAGCACCAGTACCTGCCCGTCGGTATCGCTACCGGCGCCGATGCCGATGACCGGAATCTTCACGGCCTGGCTGATTTCCGCAGCCAGTTCGCTCGGCACGCATTCGAGCAGCAGCATGGCTGCGCCAGCCTGCTCCAGCGAGATCGCGTCGGCACGCATCTGCCGCGCCTGGTTCTCGTTGCGGCCCTGCACTTTATAGCCGCCAAGAATGTTCACCGCTTGTGGGGGTCAGGCCCATGTGCGCGCAGACCGGCACACCGCGTTCGGCCAGCAGGCGGATCGACTCCGCCAGCCACAGCGCACCTTCGACCTTGATCATGTGCGCGCCGGCCTGCATCAGCGTGGCGCTGTTGGTCAGGGTTTGTTCGATAGTGGCGTTGGCCATGAACGGCAGGTCGGCCAGAATCAGGGCGTCGGTGTTGCCGCGTTTGACGCACGCGGTGTGGTAGGCCATTTCTGCGATGGTCACCGGCAAGGTGCTGTCGTGCCCTTGCAGAACCATGCCGAGGGGAGTCGCCCACCAGCAGCACTTCGACACCGGCCTCGTTGCAGGCGTGGGCGAAGGTCGCGTCATAGCAGGTCAGCATGGTGATCTTTTCACCTTTCTGCTTGAGGCTCTGGAGCGTGGTCAGGGTGATGGCTGGCATGTAAAAAATCCTCGTTCAGGCGCTCTGGAAACTACTGCGAGTAACGCGCGTGATTCTTCGTCTACTCAGGCGCACGGTCTTTTGTCGTGCTTATAAGGCCTGGATTGCGCCCGTATGTGCCGGGTTGGCGGCAGCGGGACGCCTATAGTCGTGAGGAGCCAAGCGGAAGTCAATTGCGTGTGTTACCGCATTGTTACGAGGGGAGTGTTACCGGCGTTACTGATGCGATTCAGCGGTGCGGCGGGGCTGATTGGCGGGTTTTTTGTCCGACAAAAAATCAGAATTGGAATACTCGATGTGGGAGCGGGCTTGCTCGCGAAAGCGGTGGGTCTGTTGACTGATTGAGTGACTGACACGACGCTTTCGCGAGCAAGCCCGCTCCCACAGGAGGTGTGGTTTCAAGCGTGCGCGAGGCGTTCGAGGCCTACGAACGGGCAGGCGGCGAGCAGATCGGACAGCGCGCGGCCATCGGCCAGGCGCAGGTCTGCGGGAGCCAGTTCGGCCAGCGGATACAGAACGAACGCCCTTTCCTGAATCTGATAATGCGGGACTTTCAGGCGTGGCTCGTCGATAAGCCGATCGCCGAACAGCAGGATATCCAGATCCAGCGTACGCGGCCCCCAACGTTCCAGACGCTCGCGACCCTGATCGTTCTCGATCGCTTGCAGCGCATCGAGCAGATCGAGCGGCGCGAGATCACTGTCGAGGGCGGCGACCGCGTTGGTGTAACGCGGTTGCCCTGGCAGCAGTGAATCGCTCTGATAGAACGCCGAAACACCAGCAAGGGAAGTCCGCGGCAATTGCCCCAGCGCGTTGAGCGCGCTGCGCAATTGTTCGGCCGGGTCAGCGAGGTTGCTGCCCAGGCCGATATAGATGCGTTCCATGCCTTATTCGCCCGAGGCGCTCGGAGAGCTCCGGCGCGCTTGCGCTTGGAACCGCTGCTGCGGCGACGTTTGCGCGGCGCGCCGCTGGCGTCATCACCCTTGCCGCTGAGTTCGCGAATCATCTCGCGACGCTCGCTGTCGTTGGCGTCCTGATAATCCGTCCACCATTCGCCCAGGCCATCGGTCTGCTCGCCAGCGCTTTCACGCAGCAGCAGGAAGTCGTAACCGGCGCGGAAGCGTGGATTGTCCAGCAGCAGGTCGGCGCGTTTGCCGCTGCGGCGTGGCAAGCGTTCCTGCATGTCCCAGATTTCGCGGATCGGCATGGTGAAGCGCTTTGGAATGGCGATGCGCTGGCACTGCTCGGCGATCAGCTCGTGCGCACCTTCCTGCATCGCCGGAATCGGCGGCATGCCACGCTCTTGCAGACGCAACACGCGGGCCGGCAGGGCAGGCCAGAGCAGGGCGGCAAACAGGAACGCCGGGGTCACCGGTTTGTTCTGCTTGATGCGCAGGTCGGTGTTGGTCAGCGCTTCGCTGATCAGCGTGTGGGTGTATTCCGGGTTGTGCTCCAGTGCGTCGGCACTGGCCGGGAACAGCGGGGCGAACAGTTGCAGATCGACCAGCATCTCGAACGTGATCGCGCCATGGCCGGAGAGGAACAGCTTGAGCACTTCCTCGAACAGGCGGGCCGACGGGATCTCGCGCAGCATCGGCGCCAGTTCGCGGATCGGCTGCACGGTGTGTTTTTCGATGCCGAAATTCAGCTTGGCGGCGAAACGCACGGCACGCAGCATGCGCACCGGGTCTTCCTGGTAACGCTGCTTCGGATCGCCGATCAGGCGGATCAGGTGATTGCGGATGTCGTGTACACCGTTGGCGTAATCGAGAATGCGCTCGCTGACCGGATCGTAATACAGGGCGTTGATGGTGAAGTCGCGGCGTTGCGCGTCTTCTTCCAGGGTGCCGTAGACGTTGTCGCGCAGAATCCGCCCGCTCTCGTTGCGCGAAGACTGGTTGCTGTCCTCGTCGTCTTCATTGACCGGGTGATTGGCGCGGAAGGTCGCGACTTCGATGATTTCGCGACCGAAATGAATGTGCACCAGTTTGAAGCGGCGACCGATGATCCGCGCATTGCGGAATTCGGCACGGACTTGCTCGGGGGTGGCGCTGGTGGCGACGTCGAAGTCCTTGGGCGTGATGCCCAACAGCATGTCACGCACGCAACCACCGACCAGATAGGCCTGGTAGCCGGCGCCCTGCAAGCGTTCGACGATATTGACCGCGTAGCGGCTGAATTGCCCCTTCTGCAGCGAATGTTGGCCGCTGTTGAGCACTTCAGGGGTGCTGCGGATGTGTTGCGTACGACGCACGGGAGTTCGGAATGACTGGAACAGCTTCTTCAGCATGGGATGCACTGTTTGAAGGAATGTTCGGCCATACCAAAGAATGACCGCATGATGGGCGCAGATTCTAGCATTTAGTCGGGGGATGGTGTAGGACGCAGCGGATTTGCGCTGTAAGTCGCAGGCTAAAGGCTTTGGGGGCGGGTTTTTGCGGGGGGGAAGAAACTACAAGGGGAGCCGAAGCTCCCCCAGAAGTAGTTGCGTGCTCTTTTTATTATTGATTCGGGCTTCTTGTTTTTGTTGAGTGCCCTCGCCATGAAGCTTTTCCTTCATGACCCTCCCAATCGGGAGCCAAGAGCAAACGGATTGCTTTGGTCGCTGTGTTGCAGTGATCTTGCGATCCAACCAGTACAGGCTCTGTCTTAGGACAGTTTTTGTTGTTCTCGGCCTGGTCGTGGGGCTAGCCCCAAATACAACGCCTCTCCAAAAGAATCAGTTAGCTGCGCCTCTCGCCGTCTTGTTTTTATTGTGCGTGAGTCGATTCGTCTTATTTTTATTGTCTTGTGCATTGCTTGTTATTGTTCTTGTACCAAACATATAGCAGGTGCCGTGCCAACTTTTGCGAAGCCCAATAAAACAAGGGGTTAGGTCGATATAACGGTTTTCTCGGGGCGAAAAAAAGCCGGGGTTTCGTTACCGATAACCCCGGCTTCTGTTACGTGAAAGGACTGAGGTAACAGTTTTTTCACATCTTCAAGCGTTACGCGCACACTCGACAGGTAACGTTCAGCTCTCGCTGGTGACCCCGGTCTTGCGCCGTGGAATACCCAGGCGCTGGCGGCGTTCCCACAGGCACTTGCGGCTGACGCCCAGTTTGCGCGCCAGTTCGGTCTCGGTCATGTGGTCCTGATGCTCAAGAACGAAGTGCTGGAAGTAATCTTCCAGCGACAGGTCTTCCGTCGGCTCATGGCTGCTGTTGCTGGTGTTACCTGCGGTTTGCGCAGGCAAGCCGATGAACTCGTCGTCTTCCAGATCGCTCAACTCGATGTCGATGCCCAGCAGGTCGGCAGAGATTTCCGGGCTTTCGCTCAGGATCACTGCGCGCTCCACCGCGTTTTCCAGCTCGCGCACGTTACCCGGCCAGGAATAGTGCCGGATGGCCTGTTCGGCATCGGCGGCAAATTTCAGGTCGGTACGGTTGATGCGCGCACTCTGGCGAGCGAGGAACGCGGTGGCGATTTCGTTGACGTCGGCGCCACGTTCACGCAGGGCCGGCAATTTCAGGGCAATCACGTGCAGGCGGTAATACAGGTCTTCACGGAACTGGCCGATTTTCGCCAGGCTCTTGAGGTCGCGGTGGGTCGCGGCGATCAAGCGCACATCGACTTTTTGCGACTGCACCGAACCCACACGGCGAATCTCGCCTTCCTGCAGCACGCGCAGCAGGCGGGCCTGGGCTTCCAGCGGCAGTTCGCCGATCTCGTCGAGGAACAGCGTGCCGCCGTCCGCCGCTTCCACCAGACCGGCGCGACCGGCGCTGGCGCCAGTGAACGCGCCTTTTTCGTGGCCGAACAGTTCGGACTCGATCAGGCTTTCCGGGATGGCTGCGCAGTTCACCGAAATCATCGGTGCCTTGGCACGCTTGGACAGGTTATGCAGGGCGCGGGCCACCAGCTCTTTACCGGTGCCGGACTCGCCCTGGATCAGGACATTGGAATCGGTCGGTGCGACCTTGCGGATCTTGCTGTACAGATCCTGCATCGGCGGGCACGAGCCAATGATGCCGATCTCGCCGTTGCTGTTGTCGACAGACGACTTGCCGCTGCCATTGGCTGCTTTGCCGGCAGGCACTTCGCCGGCGGCAGGCGTCGACTGGTGATCACGCAGGATCCGTGCGACGGCCTGGAGCATTTCATCGTGATCGAAAGGCTTGGCGATGTAGTCCACCGCGCCCATCTTCATCGAGTCGACCGCCGAGCGCAGGCTGGCGTAGCTGGTCATGATCAGCACCGGTTTGCCCTGGCCAAGCTTGATCAGCTCTGTGCCGGGGGCGCCAGGCAGGCGCAGGTCGCTGACGATCAGATCGAATGTGGGAATACTGAAGCGTTCTTGTGCTTCCTGCACAGAACCGGCTTCGCTGACCTGATACTGGTTACGTTCCAGCAGGCGGCGCAAGGCGGAGCGGATAATGGTTTCGTCTTCGACGATCAAAATGTGCGGCATTGATTCGATACTCTCGACGGTCTCAGTTCACAGCGGACGTCGCTTCGACATGACGCGGTAAGGTCACCCGGATACGGGTGCCGCGCTGGCTTTGTACATCAGCCGGGCTGTCGATGGTGATTTGTCCATAATGCTCTTCAACGATGGAATAGACCAGTGCAAGGCCCAGACCGGTACCTTCACCCGGATCCTTGGTGGTGAAGAAAGGTTCGAACAATCGGTCCATGATGTTCTGCGGAATACCACTGCCTTCGTCTTCGACGATCAGATCGACCGTGTGTTCGCCGGCTTCACTCTTGACCCGTACGGCGCTGTGCGGCGGCGAGGCGTCGCGGGCATTGGAGAGCAGATTGATCAGCACCTGGGCGAGGCGCTGCGGATCGCCTTCGACCCAGTGATCGGGGTCGCACAGGTTGTAGAACTGCACTTCGAAGTTGCGCCGGTTCAGCGCCAGCAGGCCAATTGCATCCTGCGCGACTTCGGCCAGACAGACGGGTTCGTCGCTGTGCTGGTGGCTGCCGGCGTGGGCGAAGCTCATTAGCGACTGCACAATGCGCGACACGCGCTTGGTCTGTTCGAGAATCTGCCCGCTGATTTCCGTCAGTTCGCCATCTTCTTCACGCTCTTCGCGCAGGTTCTGCGCCAGACAGGCGATACCGGTGATCGGGTTGCCGATTTCATGGGCCACACCCGCCGCCAGTCGGCCGATGCTCGCCAGACGCTCGGAGTGCACCAGTTTGTCTTCAAGCATTTGGGTTTCGGTCAGGTCTTCCACTAGCAGCACCAGGCCGCTGTTGCCCGGGGCCAACGGCTCATCGATCGCTGCTTTGTGCAGATTGAGCCAGCGGGTCTGGCCGTCTAGGGCCAGGTGCTGCTTGTGCAAATGTTCATCGGGCAGGTTGATGAAGCCTTGCAGCAATTGCTTCCACGGATTGGCGATGGTGCTCAGGCGCGAACCCACCACCCGTTGCGCGGCGATGCCGGTGAGTTCTTCCATGGCCTTGTTCCACATCAGGATCTCTTGATCCTTGGCCAGCGAGCAGACGCCCATTGGCAGTTCCTGCAGGGTCTGGCGGTGGTAGCGGCGCAAGGCGTCGAGCTCAGCGGCCAGCCCGGTGAGGCGCGAGTGGTAGTCCTCGAGGCGGCTTTCAATGAAGTGGATGTCTTCGGTTACGTAGTTCTCGCCGCCAGCCTTGTACGGCAGGAAGGTTTCGACCATGTCCTGCGCCACGCTCGGGCCCATCAGGCCGGAGAGGTTGGCTTCGATGCGGTCGCGCAAGCGGCGCAAGGCATAAGGACGGCGTTCGTCGAACGGCAGATAGAGGTCGCGCAGGGCCTGCTCGACTTCTTTCTGCGCCGCCTTGGCGCCTAGCGGTTTGGCCAGTTGCGTAGCGAACTCCTGGGGCGAGGCGGCGTGCAGTTCACGACGTTGCGGACGGCGCACGTTATCCACCGCGCAGGCTTCGGCGGCGCTGGCTTCTTCAGGGCTGGCGTTGGTGAACAGAGAGATCAGGGTGAACATCAGCACGTTGGCCGCCAGCGAGGCGATCGCCGCCATGTGCCAGCTGGTGTCGTCCAGCACGTAGATCATGTTCAGCAGTGGAATGTAGAAACCCTGCAGGTTGCCGACCAGCGGCAACAGCATGGTCACCACCCACACCAGTATCCCCGCCAGCAAGCCGGCGATAAAGCCGCGACGGTTGGCGGTCGGCCAGTACAGCACCGAGAGCACGCCGGGCAGGAATTGCAAGGTTGCAACGAAGGCGACGATGCCGAGGTTGGCCAGGTCCTGTCCGGCGCCGAGCATCAGGTAAAAGCAGAAACCGGCCATGATGATCGCAACGATCAGCGCCCGGCGGGTCCACTTCAGCCAGCGATAGATATTGCCTTCGGCCGGCGGCTGATAGAGCGGCAGCACCAGATGGTTCAGCGCCATGCCCGACAGTGCCAGGGTGGTGACAATGATCAAGCCACTGGCCGCTGACAATCCGCCGACGTACGCCAGCAAGGCCAGCGGTTTGCTGTTGGCGGCAATGCCGATGCCGAGGGTGAAGTATTCCGGATCGGTGGTGGCGCCGAGCTTCAGGCCGGCCCAGAGAATCAACGGCACCGCCAGACTCATCAGCAACAGGAACAGCGGCAGGCCCCAACTGGCACTGACCAGCGAGCGCGGGTTGAGGTTTTCGGTGAAGGTCATGTGGTACATGTGCGGCATCACGATCGCCGAGGCGAAAAACACCAGCAACAGCGTGCGCCACGGCCCTTCCTGCAGCGGCGTGTGCAACGCGGCGAGGGCGGTCTGGTTTTGCAGCAGCCACAGTTCAAGCTGTTGCGGGCCGTCGAACACGCCGTACAGCGCATAGAGGCCGACGCCGCCGAGGGCTATCAGTTTGATCACCGATTCGAAGGCAATCGCGAACACCAGCCCTTCGTGTTTCTCGCGGGTGGCGATATGCCGGGAGCCGAAGAAGATCGTGAACAGAATGATCAGCGCACAGAACGCCAGCGCGACGCGGCTCTGGATCGGCTCGCCGGTGAGGATGCCGATGGAGTCGGCCACCGCCTGAATCTGCAACGCCAGCAGCGGCAGTACGCCGATCAGCATGAAGATCGTGGTCAGTGCGCCGGCCCAGGTACTGCGGAAGCGGAAGGCGAACAGATCCGCCAGCGACGACAGTTGATAGGTGCGGGTGATTTTCAGGATCGGATACAGCAGCACCGGCGCCAGCAGAAACGCACCGGACACCCCGAGGTAACTGGAGAGAAAGCCGTAGCCGTACTGATAGGCCAGGCCCACGGTGCCGTAAAACGCCCACGCACTGGCGTAGACCCCCAGCGACAGGGTGTAGGTCAGCGGGTGGCGAATGATCGCTCGCGGGATCATGCCCCGTTCGCTGATCCAGGCGACGCCGAACAGCACCGTCAGGTACGCGGCGCTGACCAGGATCATCTGGGTCAGGCTAAAGCTCATCGGCATCTTTTTGGCTCTGCAGGATGAAGGTCACGACAATCAGGATCAACCAGAGCAGATACGGCCGATACCAGGCGCCCGTGGCGTCGATCCACCAATCCATGATGGCTGGCGAAAACAGATAGATTCCCACGACCAGAAGCAGGACCAAGCGATAGATGTACATCCCGGCCTCTCTTTTTTATGCGCGTGCCCGAAAACGTGCGGCGATGGTAACGGATGGGCGCGCCACTGCAAGTGTCGTCATTGCAGTTGCGCTTCGGGCAGGGTCAGTGTGCGCGGGATCTTTGTCGCATCCCAGTGGGCTGCGCCCCATTTGAGCAATTCCTCGGGTGTGGCATGGGCCAGTTCGGCACCGGGGTTTTGTCCCAGCGCTCGCAGGGCCCGCAGCAGCAAAGGAGTGGCCTGATCCGCCTCAAGCGGCGGCGAACGGTAGGATTTGCCGAGTTTGTTGCCGTCCGGCTGCGTGATCAATGGCAAGTGCAGATAGCGCGGCTGACGCAGGCCCAACAGTTCTTGCAGGTAGAGCTGGCGCGGCGTGGAATCGAGCAGGTCGGCACCGCGTACGATGTCGGTGATGCCTTGCCAGGCGTCATCCAGCACCACGGCCAGTTGATAGGCGTAGAGGCCGTCGCGGCGGCGAATCACGAAATCGCCGACGTCGCGCCCCAGATGCTGGCGGAACTCGCCCTGCACGCGGTCGATGAAGTGGTATTCCAGTTCCGGCACGCGCAGGCGGATCGCCGCGTCTTGCTGCTCATGGCCGGCATTGCGGCACAAGCCCGGGTAAATGCCGTGATACGGCTCCAGCTGCTTGCGCGAACAGGTGCAGGCGTAGGCCAGGCCGTGATTGAACAGACTGTTGAGGACTTCGGCGTAGGCGTCGTGCCGGTCACTCTGGCGCACCATTTCGCCGTCCCATTCGAAACCGTAGCTTTCCAGCGCCTTGAGAATCGCCGCCTGCGCGCCGGGCTCTTCCCGGGGCGGATCGAGATCTTCCATGCGCACCAGCCAGCGCCCGCCGACCGCGCGCGCGTCGAGGTAAGAGGCGAGGGCGGCAACCAGCGAGCCGAAGTGCAGGTGGCCACTGGGGGTGGGGGCGAAGCGGCCGATGTAGGCGGGGGCGGTTTTGGCAGTCATTTGGACAATATAACTTTTCAGGATTCGCGCAGATTACCCCTGTGGGAGCGGGCTTGCTCGCGAAAGCGTCGGCTCAGACATCTTTGATGTTGAATGACACACCGAATTCGGGAGCAAGCCCCCTCCCACCAAAAGCGCAAACAGGGCAAAAGGTAGAAACATTACCCCTGTGGGAGCGGGCTTGCTCGCGAAAGCGTCAGTTCAGACAACCTGGATGTTGAATGGCCGGCCGCATTCGGGAGCAAGCCCCCTCCCACAAAAGCAAGGCATAAAGGGCAAAGGCAAAAGGCAGAAACAAAAACGGAGCGTTCGCACGCTCCGTTTTTCGTTCAGGTCGAGATTACTTGCCGACCTGCTTTTCCTTGATTTCCGCCAGGGTCTTGCAGTCGATGCACAGATCGGCGGTAGGGCGGGCCTCGAGGCGCTTGACGCCGATCTCGATGCCGCAGGACTCGCACCAGCCGTACTCTTCGTCCTGGATCAGTTCGAGGGTCTTGTCGATCTTCTTGATCAGTTTGCGCTCGCGATCGCGGGCGCGCAGCTCGAGTGCGAATTCTTCTTCCTGGCTGGCACGGTCGGCCGGGTCAGGGAAGTTGGCCGCTTCGTCTTTCATGTGATCAACAGTACGGTCGACTTCCTGCATCAAGTCCTGTTTCCACTTGTTCAGGATCTTGGTGAAGTGCGCGCGCATGGGAGCGCCCATGTACTCTTCGCCGGCCTTCGGAACGTAAGGTTCGAAGCCGCTGATCGTCGCTTGCTGCTGTTGCTTTGCTTGGGTGGGCATGAAATGGACCGCCTCTACTCTTGTAATCCATTGCGCAGGATTGCTCCATCACCGACACCTGCCGGCCCTGCGGCTGCAAGCGGGCGAACTTACCAGATCAATTCGGCCTGCGCTACTCCCGGATGTCGAGGCCCCGGCGGGTGGCGCTTGCAGATGTTTGGCAAGCCGTGTCTGGCGCTGTTGAAAGCCTGTTCAATCACTGATTTTAGTCAATCCTGGAGCGTACGCTCATATCGTTACAGTCCAGCGTTCTTGAGGCTGTGACCGCGACGGGTTCTCGCTCGTTCCGGCAGATGGGTAGAATCGTCTCTTTTTCCCCGTCGAAGGAAAACCAATGGCTCAGCCTTACAGTGCGCGCAGTCGTGCGATCGAACCGTTCCATGTGATGGCGCTGCTGGCGCGGGCCAACGAACTGCAGGCCGAAGGTCACGACGTGATCCACCTGGAAATCGGCGAGCCGGACTTCACCACGGCCGAGCCGATCATCCGTGCCGGGCAGGCTGCGCTGACGGCGGGCAAGACCCGCTACACCGCCGCGCGGGGCATTCCTGAACTGCGCGAGGCGATTTCCGGTTTCTATCAGACACGTTACGGCTTGAACATCGATCCGCGGAGGATCCTGATCACCCCCGGTGGCTCCGGTGCGCTGTTGCTGGCCAGTGCCTTGCTGGTCGATCCCGGCAAACACTGGCTGCTGGCGGATCCGGGCTACCCGTGCAACCGGCACTTTCTGCGACTGGTCGAAGGCGCGGCGCAACTGGTGCCGGTCGGGCCGGAGGTGCGTTACCAACTGACCCCGGATCTGGTGGCGCGGCATTGGGATCACGACAGCGTTGGTGCGTTGGTGGCATCGCCAGCCAACCCCACCGGTACCATCCTGACCCGCGATGAACTGGCCGGGTTATCCACAGCGATCAAGGCGCGGCACGGGCATCTGGTGGTGGACGAGATCTACCACGGCCTGACTTATGGCACCGATGCCGCCAGCGTGCTGGAAGTGGATGACAGTGCCTTTGTCCTCAATAGTTTCTCCAAATATTTCGGCATGACCGGTTGGCGGCTCGGCTGGCTGGTGGCGCCGGATGCGGCCGTCAGTGAGCTGGAAAAACTCGCCCAGAACCTGTACATCAGCGCCCCGAGCATGGCGCAGTACGCCGCTTTGGCCTGCTTCGAGCCGGACACCATCAGCATCCTCGAAGAGCGCCGCGCCGAATTTGGCCGCCGCCGCGACTTCCTGCTGCCGGCATTGCGCGAGTTGGGTTTCAATATCGCCGTCGAGCCTGAAGGGGCGTTTTACTTGTACGCCGATATCAGCCAGTTTGGCGGTGATGCCTTCGCTTTCTGTCGACATTTCCTCGAAACCGAGCATGTTGCCTTTACTCCAGGGCTGGACTTCGGGCGTTATCAGGCCAGTCACCATGTGCGTTTTGCTTACACGCAAAACCTCCCTCGCTTACAGGAGGCGGTGGAACGGATTGCCCGTGGCTTGAAGAGTTGGCAAGGCTGATGCGCTTTTATCCGGCTCTGGAAGAGGCGCGCTTGATTCGCCGCTACAAACGTTTTCTGGCGGACGTTGAAACGGTCAATGGCGAGTTGTTGACCCTGCACTGCCCGAATACCGGCTCGATGCTCAACTGTCAGGTCGAAGGCGGGCAAGTGTGGTTCAGTCGCTCAAACGACCCGAAGCGCAAACTGCCCGGCACTTGGGAAATCGGCGAAACCCCGCAGGGGCGGCTGTTCTGCGTGAACACCGGGCGCGCCAATGCGCTGGTCGAAGAGGCGCTGCAAGCCGGAGTCATCAGCGAGTTGAACGGCTTTACGGCGCTTAAACGCGAAGTGCCGTACGGCCAGGAAAAGAGCCGCATCGATTTCCGCCTCGAATACCCGAGCGGCCCGGCTTATGTGGAAGTGAAGAGTGTCACGTTAGGCTTCGATGGAACCAACGTGGCGGCGTTTCCCGACGCGGTCACCCAGCGCGGTGCCAAGCATCTGCGTGAACTGGCGCATCTGGCCCGTGACGGTATTCGTGCGGTGCAGTTGTATTGCGTCAATCTCAGCGGGATTGAAGCGGTGCGGCCGGCCGAGGAAATCGATTCGGCCTACGCCGACGCCCTGCGTGAAGCGGTGGCGTGCGGGGTCGAGGTGCTGGCCTACGGCGTGCGTTTGAACCACGAAGAGATGGTGATCGACCGGCGGCTGGACGTTTTGCTCAGCGGTTAAACATCTATCCACAGCCCCTGTGCGTCTTCGCGGCAGGGGATGGCGGTCAGGGATTGCCCGGCGCAGGGCCCGGCGACGCATTCGCCGTCCTCGATCAGAAACAGTGCGCCGTGGGTGGCGCACTGGATCAGGCTGTTGCTCGGGTCGAGAAACTGGTCGGGGTGCCATTCCAGACCGACGCCGCGATGCGGGCAACGGTTGAGATAAACATAGGCCTGACCATTGCGGCGTACGGCAAACAGTTTGTTGCCGTCGATGTCGAACCCACGGCTGCCGGCCTCAGCGAGATCGGCGCCGGCGCACAAAAACTTCATGGCTATCCTCAAGTCTCGGCTCGTTTCAGGAAATGTCCGAGCTTGACGTTTAAATGCAAACAATTATCAAATGGCCGCCTTCGCCCACTGCGCGCAACCGCCGTCAAGGATACTTGGCCCGCCGGTTCGCTGCCCGGGAAAACTTTTCAAGGAAAGCTGCGTATGCGCCTGATTACCCGCGTTGCCGTGCTGTGTGTCGGACTGCTCGCCAGCCTTCAGGCGACAGCTGCCGATTTGCCACAGCGTTGGGTCAGCGCCGGTGGGGCGCTTTCGGAGTGGGTGAGTGCATTGGGTGGCAAATCCAAACTGGTCGGGGTCGACACCACCAGCCAGCATCCGCAATCGCTGAAGAAGCTGCCCAGCATCGGCTATCAACGCAGTCTCTCGGCAGAAGGCATTCTCAGTCTGCGCCCGGACATCCTCATTGGCACCGAAGAAATGGGCCCGCCACCGGTTATCGCTCAAGTGAAAAACGCCAAGGTACATGTCGAACTGTTCTCGGCGCAGCCGGATCTGCCGACACTGGAAAAAAACATCACGCATCTCGGGCAGTTGCTCGGCGCGCAAGCCCAGGCGGCGCAGTTGCTGGAAAGTTATCAACAGCAGCTAACCGCGCAGAAAGCCCGAGTCGCCGAGTTGCAGACCAAACATAAAGCGCCCGGTGTGCTGGTGCTGATCGGGCATGCCGGCGGCAAGCCATTGATTGCCGGCAAGGACACTGCCGCCGACTGGCTGCTGCAACGGGCCGGCGGACATAACCTGGCGACGCATACCGGTTACAAGCCGTTCTCCGTGGAGTCGCTGGCCGGGCTCGATCCTGAGGTGCTGGTGTTTGCTGATCGCGCGTTGAGCGGTGAGGCGGCAAAAGCGGCATTGTTCAAGGAAAACCCCATTCTCAATTCAAGCCGCGCGGCCAAGGCCGGACGGGTGCTGGAGCTGGATCCGACGCTGCTGGTCGGCGGGCTCGGGCCGCGTTTACCAGCGGCACTGAAGAATTTGTCTGACGGCTTCTACCCGACTGCGAGCGGCCAATGACCGTACTGGTCAAACCACGAAGCCTGTTTATCGGCCTGACGCTCCTGTGTTTGCTGGCCATCTGGCTGTCGTTGGCGCTGGGGCCGGTGAGCCTGCCGCTGTTCGATACGTTACGCGCTGCATTGCGCATGGTCGGTGTGCCGTTGGCGCCGGACGGTCTGGAGCAAGCCGAGCTGATCCTCGGGCAGATCCGTCTGCCGCGCACCTTGCTCGGTCTGGCCGTCGGCGGTGTGCTGGCACTGTCGGGTGTGGCGATGCAGGGCTTGTTTCGCAATCCGCTGGCCGATCCCGGGTTGGTCGGGGTTTCCAGTGGGGCAGCGCTGGGTGCGGCGGTGGCGATTGTCGGCGGGTCATTTTTTGGCGGTTTGCCGGAGTGGTTCGGGCCGTACCTGTTGTCGGCGTGCGCGTTTCTCGGTGGACTGGGGGTGACGGCGCTGGTCTATCGGCTCGGTCGGCGCAACGGCCAGACTAACGTCGCGACCATGCTGCTGGCCGGGATCGCCCTGACGGCATTGGCAAGCTCGGCGGTGGGTCTGTTCACCTATCTGGCGGATGACGCGACTTTGCGTACGCTGACTTTCTGGAATCTGGGCAGCCTCAATGGCGCCAGTTACGCGCGTTTGTGGCCGTTGCTGATTATCAGCGCTGGCGTCGCGCTGTGGTTGCCGCGGCGTGCCAAGGCGCTGAATGCGCTGTTGCTCGGGGAGTCCGAAGCCGGGCACCTGGGGATTGATGTCGAACGGCTCAAACGTGAATTGGTGTTCTGCACGGCGTTGGGTGTTGGCGCGGCGGTAGCGGCAGCCGGGATGATCGGTTTCGTCGGGCTGGTGGTGCCCCATCTGGTGCGTTTATTGGCCGGGCCCGATCACCGGGTGTTGCTGCCAGCGTCGGTACTGGCGGGTGCGAGCCTGTTGTTGCTGGCGGATCTGGTGGCGCGGCTGGCGCTGGCGCCGGCGGAGTTGCCGATCGGTATCGTCACGGCGTTTATCGGCGCGCCGTTCTTCCTCTACCTGTTGCTGCGAGGTCGTGCCTGATGCTGCGTGCGCACAATCTGCACATCCGTCGCGGACGCAAGACCGTCCTCAGCGACGTCACCCTGCAGCTTGAACCCGGTGAGGTGTTGGGTGTGCTCGGACCGAACGGTGCCGGCAAAAGCACCTTGCTCGGTGCCCTGTGCGGTGAGCTGGCGGCCAGTGAAGGTGAGGTGTTGCTCGACGACAAGGTGCTGAGTCACTGGACAGGTACGCAGCGCGCTCAGCGCCTGGCGGTATTGCCGCAGGTGTCGACGCTGGATTTTGCCTTTCGCGCGGAAGAAGTGGTCGGCATGGGTCGCTTGCCGTATCAAAGTGGTCGGGTGCTCGACGACGAGATCGTTGCGGCAGCGCTGGACGCTGCGGATGCCGGGCATCTGAGCGGGCGCAGTTATCTGGCGTTGTCGGGTGGCGAGCGTCAGCGCGTGCATCTGGCGCGGGTGCTGGCGCAGTTATGGCCGGGGCAGGCCGGGCAAACGCTGTTGCTGGATGAGCCGACCTCGATGCTCGATCCCTTGCATCAACACACCACGTTGCAGGCGGTGCGCGAGTTTGCCGATCGTGGCGCGGCGGTGCTGGTCATCCTGCATGATCTGAATCTGGCGGCGCGCTATTGTGATCGGGTGTTGCTGCTCGAAGGCGGGCGCCCGGTGGCGCTGGATACGCCGCAGCAAGTCTTGCGACCGGACTCGCTCAAAGCTGTGTTCGGTCTCGAGGTATTGGTGCAGCCGCACCCGGAGCGTGGGCATCCGCTGATCATCGCCCGCTGATTTCTCATCGAGGTGATGGTATGCGCGGGATGTGGTTGTTAGCGGTGTTGCTGCTTGCAGGGTGTCAGCATGTTGCCCCGCCCCCGCCAATCCGTGGCGAAATTCGTGATCTGCACAGCGGCCAGATACTGACGGCACAGGAACTGCTGACGCGTCTGTCGGGGCCGCAACTGCTCATCATCGGCGAGCAGCATGACAACGCCGATCACCACGCCGCGCAGTTGTGGCTGTTGCAGGCACTTGGGGAGCAGCGTCCTCAGGGCAGTCTGCTGCTGGAAATGCTCACGCCGAAGCAACAGCCGAACGTTGACCAGGTTCGCCATGCAGCAGCGCTCCCTACTGATCTTCCCGCCGCGTTCGCCTGGCAGGATGGCTGGGACTGGAATCTCTATGGACCGATTGTTCGGTTCGCCCTCACGCAAGGCTATCCGCTGTTGGCGGCCAATCTGGACGACAGTGAAATCCGCGCTGTCTATCGTCAGCCGCCAGCCCTGAGCGGTGTCCGCAGCAATGCGGCCTCGGTGAAAGCCAGGCTGTTTGAGCAGATCAGCGATTCACATTGCGGCTTGCTGCCCAAATCACAGATGCCGGCGATGCTCGCGGTTCAGCAACAGCGGGATCGGCGTATGGCCGAACGCTTGATGGCTGCGCCGACGCCAGCGTTACTGTTGGCGGGTGCCTGGCATGCGCGCAAGGATGTTGGCGTGCCGCTGCATGTGCTGGATTTGGGCGCAGCCCGGGCGCCAACAGTGCTGATGCTGGCCGAGCAGGGCGCCGAGGTGACTGCGGCGATGGCCGATTACGTCTGGTACACCCCGGCCACGCCCGCGCAGGATTACTGCGCACAGATGCGCAAACGGTTCGGCCAGTGACTTTTCCACAGGCAAAAAAAGACCCGGTAAAAACCGGGTCAAATAACCGTGATTAGCCTGATGAGGAGATAATCTGAGAGTCCGAACCAAGGGCTTTTCAGAATATCGACTGATCTCGCGACCAGTTGTGATAATCATAGCGATTCTCATTAGCGAGTCAACCACTGTTTTTCCGTTTGCTTGATTTAGTCGTGCAAATGGCCGGAATGTCCCGGAAACAGGGGGCTTAACGCGCAGCCTTGATCGCACTCAGTTGCGTGATCTGCTGATTAAGCTGGCCGATGCGCCTGGCCATGCTCTCAATCAGGCTGTGGGCAATCTTCGGATTGTTACGGGTCATGCTCAGAAACTGCTCGCCTGGAATCAGCATCACCGTGCTTGGCTCGCGAGCGATGACAGTGGCATTGCGCGGTTCACCGGTGAACACCGCCATGGCGCCGAAAATCTCGTCCTTGGGCACTTCGCCGACCTTGTGCCCATCAACAAACGCTTCGGCATGCCCCTCGATGATCACGAAGACGTGATCAGCGGCATCGCCCTGCCGGATCAACACCTCACCACTCTCGACCCGTTTGAAGCCATTGGTGCTGCGAAACTCCCGTGGCTTCAGTTCGGCCACCGCGTGAGCCAGCAGCGCCATCTGCCCCAGCAGATACTCAAGCCACTGTTCGGCCCGGCCCGGTTCGGCATACAAATGCTGGAACAGTTCGGTTCGCCGATAGGGCAGCAAGCGCGATGGTCCGTCGCTGCGCAGACGGCAGTCGGCCCAGGCGTCACCTTGCTGCAGACCGAGCAGATCGCCTTCCTGCCAGTAAAAGAGCGCACGACCGCCGATATAGCCGTGGATCACGCCTTCTGTCAGCAGAAACAGCTGATCGTGTGGGAGCTGCTCCATCAGGTCGTCAGAGATTTCTGGCTCAAAGGCTGGCCCGCACGGCGCAAGGCCTTCCAGCCAGCGCGCGGGCAAGCTCTGCAAACGATTGATCAGTGCATCGACCGGTGCCGATTGTTCTCCGAGCAGATACATGGCCGTCAGTGCCTGTTCAGTTCTTGTGGCGCGAGGAAATGGCTTCGAGCTGCTTGTTCAAGGCGTCTTTGCGTTCGGCCGGGATGTCGTTCCAGTGCACATCCATCAGCGCCCCTTCGATCGCGTACAACAACACCTTTGATGCGCGAAACCCGCGGGTACGCACGGCCCGATAGGCGTCCACCGCCCCCAGGCGACGCAAGTCCGAGGCGCTGTGGATGCCCACGGCATGCAGCCACTGCGCCGACGTCTTGCCAAGATTCTTCAGGTGTTGCAGTTCATCATTCATCAAGCCTCCTTGCGACGGCCGAATGGTGCGTGGGCGATCTTCTCAGGAGTGTAGCCATCAGTAGGAAAAGCGTGGTTGTTTGGTCGGATTCGACGCAAACGCTTCTAAGAAAGGCGATGAGATCTGGCGAATGCAATAGTAAGGAGTGTGACGCATACAACTGTAGGAGTGAGCCTGCTCGCGATAGCGGCGTAACAGCCGACATCCATTTTGAATGTCAGTCGGCTATCGCGAGCAGGCTCACTCCTACAAGGGGAGGGTGTTGTGTCAGGGGCTGCCGATGGTGCTCAGCGAGTGCGATAGCGCAGGCGGGTGCCGAAATTCATCGACATCAGGATCTCGTCCGCACTCAGTTCCGGCGGGAAGTACGCGCCGGAAATCTGCGCATGGGCCAGGCTCGCGCCTTCGAGTGATGCATTACGGAAGTCGATGCCACGCAAATCGGCAGAACGGAAGTAGGCGTCCCGGAAATCCACGCCATCGGCGTTCAGTTCACGCAAGTCGAGACCACGAAAGTCGCCACCAACCATGTCGATCGGGCCGTCGTTCGGGCGTTCCTTGTTGAAGCCTGTGATGTCGTCTTTGTGCAGCAAGGCATAAAGCGGGGTGTCGAGAAGTTTCGGCTGGCTCATGTCACATCACCTGTTGGTTTTATGACGCCAGTATAGTGCCACTATTTGACGGCCGTGAAGCAAGCGAGGGCTTCACGGCCGAAATAGTTTCTTACAGGCCTGGCAGGCGCTGGCGGATCTGCGCCACTACGGTGTCGAGGGTCCCGCTTTCATTGGTCTGTACGCGTTTGCTGCGCAGAATTTCTTCTGGCGTCAGCGCTTCGCGGCTGGCCTGCTGGGCCTCGATTACCGCTAGCGTGGCGTCGGAAGGATCCTTCTTGTCTGCCTGACGAATCGCCAGCCAGCTCTCGATCACGGCTTGCGGTGCGTTGCAGTCGAGGATCAGGAACGGCGTGCCGGTGGCTTCGGCGACTTGAGCGGCGTTGTCGCGTTGCTCGCGCTTGAGGTAGGTCGCATCGATCACTACCGGGAAACCGGCGTGCAGGATCACTCCGGCAATCTCATGCAGGCGGGCATAAGTGGCGGCGCTGGCGTCGGCACTGTAAATCCCCGCCTGCACGTCGTTGGCTACGGTCTGCTCACCGAACAGGCGCTTGCGCTCGACGTCGGAACGCAGGCGAATCGCGCCCAGCGCTTCGACCAGACGCATCGCCACGTGGCTCTTGCCGACAGCCGATACGCCGTGGGTGATGGCCATGAAGCGCGAAGGAATGGTGCTGTAGCTTTCCGCCAGGTTGGCGTAGTTGCGGTACTGGCGCAGGGTGGTGGCGCGCTGCACCGGGGTGGCGTCCGCCGGCATGCTGAACAGTGCAACTTTGGCGCGAACCAGTGCGCGGTAGGCTTTATAGAAGTTCAGCACTTCCAGGCCTTGATAGTCGCCGGTCAGCTCCAGGTACTGGCTGATGAAGCGGCGGGCCAGGGATTTCAGGCCACGGTCTTCCAGGTCCATCGCCAGGAAACCGGTGTCGGCCCAGACGTCAGTGAAGCGGAACGGTTCGTTGAACTCGATGCAGTCGAAGATCACCACTTTGCCATTGATGACAGTGGCGTTGCCCAGGTGGATGTCACCGTGGCATTCGCGAGTGAAACCCTCGGCCTTGCGCTGGGCGAACAGTGGTTTGAGGCGTTCGAAGCTGCTCTCAGCCCAGGCTTGCAGGGCCTCGAGTTGCAGCAGATCGTTTTTGTCGCTGAGGAACGGCAGGATCTGCTCGAAGTTCTGGCGCACCGGGGCCATCACGCTGTCCGGGGTACCGGCCTCGTGGTCGGCCGGGACTTTTGGCGCACTGAGGTGGAATTTGGCGATCTGCTCGGCCATTTCATCAATGTGCTGAGTGGTCAGCTCACCGTTGGCCTGCAGGGTGCTGAGCAGGCCGGTCTGCGGGAATTGACGCATCTTCAGCACATATTCGATCACCGGGCCGTCGCCACCCAGTTGTGGCGCCTCGACGCTGCCGGTCACCGGCAACACGTCCAGATACAAATCGTCGGTCAGACGCTGGTTCAGACGCAGTTCTTCAGCGCAGAAATGTGCGCGCGACTCTAGGCCAGTGAAGTCGAGGAAGCCGAAATTCACTGGTTTCTTCACTTTATAAGCAAACGGGCCGGTGAGGATCACCCACGAGATATGGGTTTCGATGACCTGGAACCCTTCGACGGGGTGCGGGTAGAGGGCCGGGTTTTGCAGGGCAGCGATCAGGGACTGGCTCACGGGCGATCCTTCAGAGACTGGGAAATTCGAGGTCGCCATTATGGCCGCTCGCCAGCCTGACGCAAACCTCGGAGCGCTCCTGTTGAGTATGAATAAAGTGCGTATAATCCGCCGCCATGACTCGAACTCGATCCCCCCGTACCAAGAAAAAACCAGTCTCCAAGGGCCTCAGCCCATGGTTGAGCTGGGCCATTAAACTCAGTCTGGTCGGCCTTGTGGTGCTGGCCGGCTTCGCCGTTTACCTCGATGCCGTGGTGCAGGAGAAGTTCTCCGGCAAGCGCTGGACCATCCCGGCCAAGGTATACGCGCGTCCGCTTGAGCTGTTCGTCGGACAAAAGCTCAGCAAGGACGATTTCCTCACCGAGCTCGATGCCTTGGGCTATCGCCGCGAAGCCGTGAGCAATGGCCCCGGTGCTGCTGCCGTCAACGGCAATACCGTTGATCTGAACACTCGTGGCTTCCAGTTCTATGAAGGCCTGGAAAAAGCCCAGCCGGTGCGCGTGCGCTTCTCCGGCGACTATGTGGCCGAACTCTCGGGGCTCAATGGCGGTAAATTGTCCGTGGTGCGGCTTGAGCCGCTGATGATCGGCGGCATTTACCCGAAAAACCTTGAAGACCGCATCCTGATCAAGCTCGATCAGGTGCCACCGTACCTGCTGGAAACCCTGGTAGCGGTGGAAGACCGCGACTATTACAGCCACTGGGGCGTGTCGCCGAAATCGATTGCCCGGGCCATCTGGGTCAATACCTCTGGCGGCAAGATGACCCAGGGCGGCAGTACGCTGACCCAGCAGTTGGTGAAAAACTTCTACCTCACCAACGAGCGCAGCCTCAGCCGCAAGCTCACCGAAGCGATGATGGCGATGCTGCTGGAGCTGCACTACGACAAGAAGGAAATTCTTGAGGCCTACCTCAACGAAGTCTTCGTCGGGCAGGACGGTCAGCGTGCGGTGCACGGCTTTGGTCTGGCCAGTCAGTTCTTCTTCGGTCAGCCATTGTCCGAGCTGAAGCTGCATCAGGTAGCGTTGCTGGTCGGCATGGTCAAAGGGCCGTCCTACTACAACCCGCGCCGCAACCCCGAGCGTGCGCTGGAGCGGCGTAACCTGGTGCTCGACGTGCTTGAGCAGCAAGGCGTGGCGACTGCCGAACAGGTTGAAGCGGCGAAGAAAATGCCCTTGGGCGTGACCACGCGCGGCAAGCTTGCCGACAGCTCGTTCCCGGGCTTTATCGATCTGGTCAAACGCCAGTTGCGCGAAGACTATCGCGATGAGGACTTGACCGAAGAAGGCTTGCGGATCTTCACCAGTTTCGACCCGATTCTGCAGATGAAGGCCGAAGCGTCGGTGAATGACACCTTTAAACGCCTGGCTGGACGCAAGGGCTCCGATGACGTGGAAGCGGCGATGGTCGTGACCAACCCGGAAACCGGCGAAGTGCAGGCGATGATCGGTAGTCGTCAGGCCAGTTACGCCGGTTTCAACCGGGCGCTGGACGCCGTGCGGCCGATCGGTTCCCTGGTCAAGCCAGCGGTGTATCTGACCGCACTGGAAAAACCGAGCCGTTACACGCTGACCAGTTGGCTTTCGGATGATCCGCTGTCGATCAAAGGCGCGGACGGCCAGGTGTGGAAGCCACAGAACTACGACCGTCGCTCCCACGGCACAGTCTTCCTCTATCAAGGGCTGGCGCATTCGTACAACCTGTCGACCTCGCGCCTGGGTCTGGAAGTCGGTGTGCCGAATGTGCTCAAGACCCTTGCGCGTCTGGGCGTGACCCGGGAATTCCCGGCGTTCCCGTCGATGCTGCTCGGGGCTGGCGGCATGACCCCGATCGAAGTGGCGACCATGTATCAGACCCTCGCCAACGGTGGTTTCAATACGCCGATGCGCGGGATTCGCAGTGTGCTGACCGCCGATGGCGAACCACTCAAGCGTTATCCGTTCCAGATCGAGCAGCGTTTCGATCCGGCGTCCATCTACCTGATCCAGAACGCCATGCAGCGTGTGATGCGTGAAGGTACCGGCAGCTCGGTTTATAACGTGCTGCCCAAGACCCTGACGCTGGCCGGCAAGACCGGTACCAGTAACGATTCGCGTGACAGCTGGTTCGCCGGTTTCAGTCAGGATCTGCTGGCGGTGGTCTGGCTGGGGCGCGACGACAACGGCAAGACCCCGTTCACCGGGGCGACCGGTGCGCTGCAGGTGTGGACCAGTTTCATGCGCAAAGCCGATCCGCTGCCGCTGGACATGCCACAGCCGGACAACATTGTGCAGGCGTGGGTCGATTCGCGTACCGGGCAAGGCTCCGATGCCAACTGTCCGGGGGCGGTGCAGATGCCGTATATTCGCGGCAGCGAACCGCCACCCGGCGCCGCGTGTGCAAGCGAAACGCCTGCCTCCCCGGAGTCGGTGATGGATTGGGTCAAGGGCTGGATGAATTAAGCAAAGAGGGTTTCAAGTGAACAAGTGGTTGATTCCAGCGGTGACTGCCGTGGCTTTGCTCAGCGGCTGCTCTACCGTGCAGCGTGGTTCGATCCCGGTGGTGGACTCCGGCACAGCCGTATCCAACAGCGAACGGCTGTCGGCCAACGGCGGTTTCCGCAAGACGACGGTCAAACGCCCAGTCCAGGGCCAGGCGCAATCCCAGGCCATCCCGCAAGGCGATACCGGCGTGGTGGTGATGGTGCCGGGTGGTGGCGCCACGACATCGGCACCGATCAGCTCCTCGCCGATCGTTCCGGGCCCGGCTTCCGGCGGTATCACCGCGGGGCCGTACAACCCGTCGCCGGTCGAATCGGCACCGATCAACTCCGGCAGCTACAGCATGCCTTCGACGCCAAGCGGCATTCCTTCGGCCAGCAGTGGCGGTGGTCTGTCGGCGGACGAGCAACTGGATGGCCCGGTGCTCGCCTTGCTGACCACTGCGCAACAGCAGCAGGCTGTTGGCGACCTCAACGGTGCGTCTTCCAGCCTGGAGCGTGCTCAACGCGTTGCCCCGCGTGAACCGCAAGTGCTCTATCGTCTGGCGCAAGTACGCATGGCTCAAGGTGATGCGCCACAGGCCGAGCAGTTCGCCCGTCGTGCACTGACCATGGCCAACGGTCGTCCGGACTTGCAGGCCAACCTATGGGAAATCATCGCGCAGTCCCGTGAGAAACAAGGCGATTCCGCCGGCGCAGCGCTGGCTCGTCAGAAGGCCAAGGTTTCGCTGTGATGGATTCCCGTTTCCCGAAAATCGCCGATCAGTTGCTGCTGATCGAGCGCGAACTGCGCACGCAGGGTTGGTGGGACGAGGTCCAGCCGTCCGCCGAGGCTTTGAGCAGTGTGGAGCCGTTTTCGGTCGACACGCTGGATTTCGAGCAATGGCTGCAATGGATCTTCCTGCCACGGATGAAAATGATCCTTGAGCAGGATCTGTCGTTGCCCAACGCCTCGGGCATTCAGGAAATGGCTGAAATGGTCTTCGCCCAGCGCAATCTGCAGGGCAAGGATCGACAGCTGCAGGTGCTGCTCAAAGAGTTTGACCTGCTGATCACCGCTTCCCGCTAGAGCCGATCCCCTGTAGGAGCTGCCGCAGGCTGCGATCTTTTGATCTTGCTTTCAAAGATCAAAAGATCGTGCGATCGCGGCCCGAGCCTGCGACAGCTCCTACAGGTGACTATTCGCAGTTCTGCGCAATCTGCTTCTGCGCTTCGACAATGCGCTCCTGCCGCTGCGCATCATCCAGCCGCCGTAATTGTCCTTCCACTTCCTCCCTCAACCGCGGATTGTTCTGCAATTGCGCCAGGTTCGTCCGTGCCTGTTCGCAAAATGCCTTGAGCTGCGCCTGCTGCTCCGCCACCTGTTTCTTCACCTTGTCGTCGATGGCTTTCTGATCGCCCAGCGCACCGCTGCCAGGCATGGCGGCAGGTTTCGGTGGGGGCGAGGAGGGCGTCTGCACAGTCGTCGCCGGCAGCCCTTGCGGTGGCTGCGCATCGAAGTGCGTGACGCCCTGGGCATCTACCCATTTGTAGATTTGAGCGGCCGAGCACCAGGGGCTGAGGCCGATCAGCAGAGTTAACAGAAGCGTTCGCATGCTGATTCCTTGGCAAAATTGCGCAATTGACGCTAACAGAGTAGCTGTTTTCAGGTTTTTTCTTGCGTTCTCATGTGCTTACCCACAATTAAGCACATTGACGGCTTGACTTGGAGAGGGCGAAACAGAAGAATCCAAAGTCCGCTGTAGAGGGACTGCCAGAAGCAGACCCACTCGGTAGATCATGAGGCGCATATCCGCGTCGACCTGTTACACCCGCAACGCGTTACCTCGCGCTGGGTGGGAAAGGCCCGCAACACTTGGGACGATCCCAATACTTGCTCAGTCAGTGCTGACGTAGTCGGCGACCACCGTCGCTCATGCTCTGCCGAGAAGTAAACCTATTAAGACCCGCCCCTTTTGTGTGGACGGTATTCTGGCGTTTTAGAGGTGAACAACGTGGAGCTTTTATCTGGCGGTGAGATGCTCGTCCGCTTCTTGCGTGACGAAGGCGTCAAATATATCTACGGGTACCCGGGTGGTGCTCTTCTTCATGTTTACGATGCCCTGTTCAAAGAACCGGAAGTGACCCACATCCTGGTTCGTCACGAACAAGCGGCCACCCATATGGCTGACGGTTACGCCCGTGCCACCGGTAAAGCCGGCGTGGTATTGGTGACATCAGGTCCTGGCGCCACAAACGCCATCACCGGTATCGCCACCGCCTATATGGATTCGATTCCAATGGTGATCATTTCCGGTCAGGTGCCAAGCACCATGGTCGGCACCGACGCGTTCCAGGAAACCGACATGATCGGTATCTCCCGGCCGATCGTGAAGCACAGCTTCATGATCAAGCACGCCTCGGAAATCCCGGAAGTCATGAAGAAGGCCTTCTACCTGGCGCAGTCCGGTCGTCCGGGCCCGGTCGTGGTCGATATCCCGAAAGACATGACCAACCCGGCCGAGAAGTTCGAATACATTTTCCCGAAAAAAGCCAAGCTGCGTTCCTACAGCCCGGCCGTCCGCGGTCACTCCGGGCAAATCCGCAAGGCGGCAGAAATGCTCCTGGCAGCCAAACGCCCAGTGCTCTATTCCGGTGGCGGCGTGATCCTCGGCAACGGTTCCGCACCGCTGACCGAACTGGCGAAAATGCTCAACCTGCCAGTGACCAACACCTTGATGGGCCTGGGCGGTTTCCCTGGCACCGACCGGCAGTTCATCGGCATGCTCGGCATGCACGGCAGCTACACCGCCAACCTGGCGATGCACCATGCCGACGTGATCCTGGCTGTCGGCGCGCGTTTCGATGACCGTGTGATCAACGGCGCGGCGAAGTTCTGCCCGAACGCCAAGATCATCCACATCGACATCGACCCGGCTTCGATCTCCAAGACCATCAAGGCCGACGTGCCAATCGTTGGCCCGGTGGAGAGCGTCCTGACCGAAATGGTCGCGATCCTCAAGGAAATCGGCGAGACCCCGAACAAGGAGTCCGTTGCCAGTTGGTGGAAGCAAGTCGATGAGTGGCGCGGTGATCGCGGCCTGTTCCCATATGAAAAGGGCGACGGCAGCCTGATCAAGCCACAGACCGTGATCGAGACCCTGTGCGAAGTGACCAAAGGCGATGCCTTCATCACTTCCGACGTGGGCCAGCACCAGATGTTCGCGGCGCAGTACTACACGTTCAACAAGCCGAACCGCTGGATCAACTCCGGTGGTCTGGGCACCATGGGCTTCGGTTTCCCGGCGGCCATGGGCATCAAGTTGAGCTTCCCGGATGACGACGTTGCCTGCGTCACCGGTGAAGGCAGCATCCAGATGAACATCCAGGAGCTGTCGACCTGCCTGCAATATGGCTTGCCGGTGAAAATCGTCATCCTGAACAACGGTGTTCTGGGGATGGTTCGTCAGTGGCAGGACATGAGCTATGGCAGCCGCCACTCGCACTCTTATATGGAGTCGCTGCCTGACTTCGTCAAACTGGCTGAGGCCTACGGTCACGTCGGCGTGCGCATCACCGATTCGAAAGACTTGAAGTCGAAGATGGAAGAGGCGTTCGCCATGAAAGATCGTCTGGTGGTGATCGATATTTCGGTCGATACCAGCGAGCACGTCTATCCGATGCAGATCAAAGACGGCTCCATGCGCGATATGTGGCTGAGCAAGACGGAGCGTACTTAATCATGCGGCACATTATTTCCCTGCTTCTGGAAAACGAACCCGGCGCTTTGTCTCGCGTAGTCGGCCTGTTCTCGCAGCGCAACTACAACATTGAAAGCCTGACGGTGGCGCCAACCGAAGACCCGACTCTGTCGCGTCTGACGCTGACCACTGTTGGCCACGATGAAATCATCGAGCAGATCACCAAAAACCTGAACAAGCTGATCGAAGTGGTCAAGCTGGTGGACCTGTCGGAAAGCGCTCACATCGAGCGCGAGCTGATGCTGGTCAAGGTCAAGGCCACTGGCGCCCAGCGCGCCGAGATCAAACGCACCACCGATATTTACCGTGGACAGATCGTCGACGTCAGCGCCAGCGTGTATACCGTTCAACTGACCGGTACCAGCGACAAGCTCGACAGCTTCATTCAGTCCATCGGCACCGCATCGATTCTGGAAACCGTCCGTAGCGGCGTGACCGGCATTGCCCGCGGCGACAAAGTACTCAGCATCTAAACCAAATTAGCGAATGGCCTGAACGGCCTGGATATATAGGGGAAATTCATGAAAGTTTTCTACGATAAAGACTGCGACCTGTCGATCATCCAGGGCAAGAAAGTTGCCATCATCGGTTACGGTTCCCAGGGCCACGCCCAAGCGTGCAACCTGAAAGATTCCGGTGTCGACGTAACCGTCGGTCTGCGTAAAGGTTCGGCTACCGTTGCCAAAGCCGAAGCTCACGGCCTGAAAGTGACCGACGTGGCCGCCGCTGTTGCCGGCGCCGACCTGGTCATGATCCTGACCCCGGACGAATTCCAGTCCCAGCTGTACAAGAACGAAATCGAGCCGAACATCAAGAAAGGCGCCACCCTGGCCTTCTCCCACGGTTTCGCGATCCACTACAACCAGGTTGTTCCGCGTGCCGACCTCGACGTGATCATGATCGCGCCGAAAGCGCCGGGTCACACCGTGCGTTCCGAGTTCGTGAAGGGCGGCGGTATCCCTGACCTGATCGCGATCTACCAGGACGCTTCGGGCAACGCCAAAAACGTTGCACTGTCCTACGCAGCTGGCGTGGGTGGCGGTCGTACCGGCATCATCGAAACCACCTTCAAGGACGAGACCGAAACCGACCTGTTCGGCGAACAAGCCGTACTGTGCGGCGGTACCGTTGAGCTGGTGAAAGCCGGTTTCGAAACTCTGGTTGAAGCTGGCTACGCGCCGGAAATGGCCTACTTCGAGTGCCTGCACGAACTGAAGCTGATCGTTGACCTCATGTACGAAGGCGGTATCGCCAACATGAACTACTCGATCTCCAACAACGCTGAATACGGCGAGTACGTGACCGGCCCGGAAGTGATCAACGCCGAATCCCGTCAGGCCATGCGCAACGCCCTGAAACGTATTCAGGACGGCGAATACGCCAAAATGTTCATCAGCGAAGGCGCGACCGGCTACCCTTCGATGACCGCCAAGCGTCGTAACAACGCCGCTCACGGTATCGAAATCATCGGCGAGCAACTGCGCTCCATGATGCCGTGGATCGGTGCCAACAAGATCGTCGACAAAGCCAAAAACTAAGTCGTCATCCTTGTACGAAAAACGCGGCCTCGGCCGCGTTTTTTCGTTTGAAACCGATGGTTCTGGTATAAAGCTGCATCGTTTGTGGCCGAACCGTCGTCACAGGCACCTGTCGAAACTTTCCAAACCGTTGCAAGGTAATGTCCATGAGCGAACGTCCCGAAGAGCCGAACCAGGCTTCTGACGCCGAAAGCCTGCTGCCCATCGATGAACATGTCGAGGAAGGGCACGACGCAGAAGGTCGTAAAGTCCGGCATCGTGGTATCTATCTGCTGCCGAATCTGTTCACCACTGCGAACCTGTTCGCAGGGTTTTATTCCATCATCAACTCGATGAGTGCCCAGGCTGCCTTGAGCGCCGGTGACTCTGCGAATGCGAGCAAGTATTTCGCCTTCGCCGCGATCGCGATTTTTGTGGCCATGGTGCTCGATGGTCTTGATGGCCGTGTAGCGCGCATGACCAATACGCAAAGTGCCTTCGGCGCCGAGTATGACTCGTTGTCGGACATGGTCGCGTTCGGTGTAGCGCCGGCGCTGCTGGCCTTTGGCTGGGCATTGGGCGACATGGGCAAGGTCGGCTGGATGGTCGCCTTCATCTATGTAGCCGGCGCGGCATTGCGTCTGGCGCGTTTCAATACCCAGGTCGGTACGGCTGACAAGCGATACTTCATCGGCCTGGCCAGCCCGGCAGCTGCCGGCGTGGTCGCAGGCATCGTCTGGGCGTTCAGCGATTACGGCATTCAGGGTTCGAAGATGTCGTTCCTGGTCGCCTTGATGGTGGCGGCTGCCGGCATGTTGATGGTCAGCAACATCAAGTACAACAGCTTCAAGGAGCTGGACTTGAAGGGGCGCGTGCCGTTCGTGGCGATCCTCGCCGTGGTGCTGGTGTTCGCCGTGGTGTTCAGCGATCCACCGCGAATTCTACTGCTGGTGTTCCTCGGTTACGCCGCTTCCGGTCCTGTGCAATACCTGTTGCGTCTTCGTCGTCACAAAAACGCCGAATGATGTAATTTCCCGCATACTCCGCAGTCTATGGGTGCATCTGTCCTCCAAAGCTGCGGAGTTGCCATGCTGATCAAAATCCCCAAAGCGTCCGACTGCCATGAGTCGGATGTCACGCCTGAATCCATTTATCTTTCTCGTCGCCAATTGCTCGGAGCTACCGCGGCCGGTATCGCCGTGAGCAGCCTGCCGCGTTGGGCCAGTGCCGGGGATGCGGCGCGTTATGCCGATGTCGAGCCGGGCAAGACGCCTGCCTGGTTTGCCGAGAAGCTTCCTTCTACCAAGTGGGGCGCCGTCAACGCCAAGGACGAGGCGATCACGCCTTATAAAGACGCGACCCATTACAACAACTTCTATGAGTTCGGTACCGACAAGGGTGATCCGGCGGCCAATGCCGGTTCGCTGAAAACCGAGCCGTGGAGCGTTGTCGTCGATGGGGAGGTGGGTAAGCCAGGGCGTTACGCGCTGGAGGACTTCATGAAGCCGTACCAGTTGGAGGAGCGTATCTATCGCCTTCGCTGTGTTGAGGCGTGGTCGATGGTCATCCCGTGGATCGGCTTTCCGATCTCTGCGCTGCTCAAACAGGTCGAACCCACCTCCAACGCCAAGTACATTCGCTTTGAGACTCTGCAGGATCCCAAAAGCATGCCAGGCCAGCGTTCGGGGTTCGCCCTGATCGATTGGCCTTATGTAGAAGGCTTGCGCCTGGATGAGGCGATGAATCCCTTGGCGATTCTGGCGGTAGGCATGTATGGCCGCGAGTTGCCGAATCAGAACGGTGCGCCGCTGCGTCTGGTGGTGCCGTGGAAGTACGGCTTCAAGAGTGTGAAGTCCATTGTGCGGATCAGTCTGGTCAGCGAGCAGCCCAAGACCACTTGGCAGAGCATCGCGGCAGATGAATACGGGTTTTATGCCAACGTGAATCCGACGGTTGATCATCCGCGCTGGACTCAGGCACGGGAGCGGCGTCTGCCGAACAGTCTGTTCAAGCCGAATGTGCGTGATACACAGATGTTCAACGGCTATGCGGATGAAGTCGCTTCTTTATATACAGGGCTCGATCTGCGGAAGAACTACTGATGCGATATCCGTTCTGGCGTGTAGGCGTTTTTATCGCTGCGGCGATTTGGCCATTGCTTTGGTTTTATCAGGCGTTCGCCGATTTGCTCGGGCCGGATCCTGGCAAAGTCCTGGTTGATCGATTGGGGCTGGGGACGCTGGTATTGCTGCTGATCACTTTGAGCATGACGCCGTTGCAGAAATTGACGGGGTGGGCGGGCTGGATTGCTGTGCGCCGTCAGTTGGGACTTTGGTGTTTTGCCTATGTGGGTCTGCATTTGTTCAGCTATATGGCGTTTATCCTCGGCTTCGACTGGTCGCAGTTGGGCGTGGAGTTGCGTAAGCGGCCATACATTATTGTCGGCACACTGGGTTTTCTCGGGTTGTTGGCGTTGGCAGTAACCTCTAATCGCTACAGCCAGCGTCGTTTAGGTGTGCGCTGGAAGAAACTGCATCGGTTGGTCTACGTGATTCTGGGGCTGGGATTGCTTCATATGTTGTGGATCGTGCGTGCTGATCTCAAGGAGTGGGCGATCTATGCCTTTATAGGTGCAGTGCTTTTACTGCTGCGTGTGCCTGCCGTTGCCCGTCGAATCCCGCGTTTATTGGCTAAAAAGCAGGTTTTGCAATAAAACTGAAATTAACGGTTGACGGCAGATTCAGGAGGTCTATAATTCGCCCCACTTCCGGCGCAGTCGAAACGGAAAACTCCTTGAGATTCAATGAGTTACGCAGTTTTCGACAGCGACTTGCTTCAGTTCATCGAAGCCTGGAAGGAGTTGAAAGAGCGGTGATGTTTGGCTCTTTTGACGGTTCGATCTTCTCGGTCGAAAGCGGAGAAAAAGAGGTGTTGACAGCAGCGTGTAACGCTGTAGAATTCGCCTCCCGCTAACGAGAGATCGGAAGCGCAAGTGGTTGAAGTTGTTGAAGAAATCTTCGAAAACTTCTGAAAATAATCACTTGACAGCAAATGAGGCTGCTGTAGAATGCGCGTCTCGGTTGAGACGAAAGATCTTAACCAACCGCTCTTTAACAACTGAATCAAGCAATTCGTGTGGGTGCTTGTGGAGTCAGACTGATAGTCAACAAGATTATCAGCATCACAAGTTACTCCGCGAGAAATCAAAGATGTAACCAACGATTGCTGAGCCAAGTTTAGGGTTTCTTAAAAACCCAAAGATGTTTGAACTGAAGAGTTTGATCATGGCTCAGATTGAACGCTGGCGGCAGGCCTAACACATGCAAGTCGAGCGGATGAAAGGAGCTTGCTCCTGGATTCAGCGGCGGACGGGTGAGTAATGCCTAGGAATCTGCCTGGTAGTGGGGGACAACGTTTCGAAAGGAACGCTAATACCGCATACGTCCTACGGGAGAAAGCAGGGGACCTTCGGGCCTTGCGCTATCAGATGAGCCTAGGTCGGATTAGCTAGTTGGTGAGGTAATGGCTCACCAAGGCGACGATCCGTAACTGGTCTGAGAGGATGATCAGTCACACTGGAACTGAGACACGGTCCAGACTCCTACGGGAGGCAGCAGTGGGGAATATTGGACAATGGGCGAAAGCCTGATCCAGCCATGCCGCGTGTGTGAAGAAGGTCTTCGGATTGTAAAGCACTTTAAGTTGGGAGGAAGGGTTGTAGATTAATACTCTGCAATTTTGACGTTACCGACAGAATAAGCACCGGCTAACTCTGTGCCAGCAGCCGCGGTAATACAGAGGGTGCAAGCGTTAATCGGAATTACTGGGCGTAAAGCGCGCGTAGGTGGTTTGTTAAGTTGGATGTGAAATCCCGGGCTCAACCTGGGAACTGCATCCAAAACTGGCAAGCTAGAGTATGGTAGAGGGTGGTGGAATTTCCTGTGTAGCGGTGAAATGCGTAGATATAGGAAGGAACACCAGTGGCGAAGGCGACCACCTGGACTGATACTGACACTGAGGTGCGAAAGCGTGGGGAGCAAACAGGATTAGATACCCTGGTAGTCCACGCCGTAAACGATGTCAACTAGCCGTTGGGAGCCTTGAGCTCTTAGTGGCGCAGCTAACGCATTAAGTTGACCGCCTGGGGAGTACGGCCGCAAGGTTAAAACTCAAATGAATTGACGGGGGCCCGCACAAGCGGTGGAGCATGTGGTTTAATTCGAAGCAACGCGAAGAACCTTACCAGGCCTTGACATCCAATGAACTTTCCAGAGATGGATTGGTGCCTTCGGGAACATTGAGACAGGTGCTGCATGGCTGTCGTCAGCTCGTGTCGTGAGATGGGTTAAGTCCCGTAACGAGCGCAACCCTTGTCCTTAGTTACCAGCACGTTATGGTGGGCACTCTAAGGAGACTGCCGGTGACAAACCGGAGGAAGGTGGGGATGACGTCAAGTCATCATGGCCCTTACGGCCTGGGCTACACACGTGCTACAATGGTCGGTACAGAGGGTTGCCAAGCCGCGAGGTGGAGCTAATCCCACAAAACCGATCGTAGTCCGGATCGCAGTCTGCAACTCGACTGCGTGAAGTCGGAATCGCTAGTAATCGCGAATCAGAATGTCGCGGTGAATACGTTCCCGGGCCTTGTACACACCGCCCGTCACACCATGGGAGTGGGTTGCACCAGAAGTAGCTAGTCTAACCTTCGGGAGGACGGTTACCACGGTGTGATTCATGACTGGGGTGAAGTCGTAACAAGGTAGCCGTAGGGGAACCTGCGGCTGGATCACCTCCTTAATCGACGACATCAGCTGCTCCATAAGTTCCCACACGAATTGCTTGATTCATTGAAGAAGACGATAGAAGCAGCCCGAAATTGGGTCTGTAGCTCAGTTGGTTAGAGCGCACCCCTGATAAGGGTGAGGTCGGCAGTTCGAATCTGCCCAGACCCACCAATTTTTGTGTGGGAAACCTGTAGAAATACGGGGCCATAGCTCAGCTGGGAGAGCGCCTGCCTTGCACGCAGGAGGTCAGCGGTTCGATCCCGCTTGGCTCCACCACCACTGCTTCTGAAGTTTGAAAGCTTAGAAATGAGCATTCCATCGCTGTGATGGTGAATGCTGATTTCTAGTCTTTTGATTAGATCGTTCTTTAAAAATTTGGGTATGTGATAGAAAGATAGACTGAACGTTACTTTCACTGGTAACGGATCAGGCTAAGGTAAAATTTGTGAGTGACTCTTAAGAGTTTTGCGAATTTTCGGCGAATGTCGTCTTCACAGTATAACCAGATTGCTTGGGGTTATATGGTCAAGTGAAGAAGCGCATACGGTGGATGCCTTGGCAGTCAGAGGCGATGAAAGACGTGGTAGCCTGCGAAAAGCTTCGGGGAGTCGGCAAACAGACTTTGATCCGGAGATGTCTGAATGGGGGAACCCAGCCATCATAAGATGGTTATCTTGTACTGAATACATAGGTGCAAGAGGCGAACCAGGGGAACTGAAACATCTAAGTACCCTGAGGAAAAGAAATCAACCGAGATTCCCTTAGTAGTGGCGAGCGAACGGGGACTAGCCCTTAAGTGGCTTTGAGATTAGCGGAACGCTCTGGAAAGTGCGGCCATAGTGGGTGATAGCCCTGTACGCGAAAGTCTCTTAGTCATGAAATCGAGTAGGACGGAGCACGAGAAACTTTGTCTGAATATGGGGGGACCATCCTCCAAGGCTAAATACTACTGACTGACCGATAGTGAACTAGTACCGTGAGGGAAAGGCGAAAAGAACCCCGGAGAGGGGAGTGAAATAGATCCTGAAACCGTATGCGTACAAGCAGTGGGAGCCCACTTTGTTGGGTGACTGCGTACCTTTTGTATAATGGGTCAGCGACTTATTTTCAGTGGCGAGCTTAACCGAATAGGGGAGGCGTAGCGAAAGCGAGTCTTAATAGGGCGTCTAGTCGCTGGGAATAGACCCGAAACCGGGCGATCTATCCATGGGCAGGTTGAAGGTTAGGTAACACTGACTGGAGGACCGAACCGACTACCGTTGAAAAGTTAGCGGATGACCTGTGGATCGGAGTGAAAGGCTAATCAAGCTCGGAGATAGCTGGTTCTCCTCGAAAGCTATTTAGGTAGCGCCTCATGTATCACTGTAGGGGGTAGAGCACTGTTTCGGCTAGGGGGTCACCCGACTTACCAAACCGATGCAACCTCCGAATACCTACAAGTGCCGAGCATGGGAGACACCGGCGGGTGCTAACGTCCGTCGTGAAAAGGGAAACAACCCAGACCGTCAGCTAAGGTCCCAAAGTTATGGTTAAGTGGGAAACGATGGGGAAGGCTTAGACAGCTAGGAGGTTGGCTTAGAAGCAGCCACCCTTTAAAGAAAGCGTAATAGCTCACTATCGAGTCGGCCTGCGCGGAAGATGTAACGGGGCTCAAACCATACACCGAAGCTACGGGTATCACGCAAGTGATGCGGTAGAGGAGCGTTGTAAGCCTGTGAAGGTGAGTTGAGAAGCTTGCTGGAGGTATCAGAAGTGCGAATGCTGACATGAGTAACGACAATGGGTTGTGAAAAACACCCACGCCGAAAGACCAAGGTTTCCTGCGCAACGTTAATCGACGCAGGGTTAGTCGGTCCCTAAGGCGAGGCTGAAAAGCGTAGTCGATGGAAAACAGGTTAATATTCCTGTACTTCTGGTTATTGCGATGGAGGGAGAAGGCTAGGCCAGCTTGGCGTTGGTTGTCCAAGTTTAGGTGGTAGGCTGAGATCTTAGGTAAATCCGGGATCTTAAGGCCGAGAGCTGATGACGAGTTACCTTTTAGGTGACGAAGTGGTTGATGCCATGCTTCCAAGAAAAGCTTCTAAGCTTCAGATAACCAGGAACCGTACCCCAAACCGACACAGGTGGTTGGGTAGAGAATACCAAGGCGCTTGAGAGAACTCGGTGAAGGAACTAGGCAAAATGGCACCGTAACTTCGGGAGAAGGTGCGCCGGTGAGGGTGAAGGACTTGCTCCGTAAGCTCATGCCGGTCGAAGATACCAGGCCGCTGCGACTGTTTATTAAAACACAGCACTCTGCAAACACGAAAGTGGACGTATAGGGTGTGACGCCTGCCCGGTGCCGGAAGGTTAATTGATGGGGTTAGCTAACGCGAAGCTCTTGATCGAAGCCCCGGTAAACGGCGGCCGTAACTATAACGGTCCTAAGGTAGCGAAATTCCTTGTCGGGTAAGTTCCGACCTGCACGAATGGCGTAACGATGGCGGCGCTGTCTCCACCCGAGACTCAGTGAAATTGAAATCGCTGTGAAGATGCAGTGTATCCGCGGCTAGACGGAAAGACCCCGTGAACCTTTACTATAGCTTTGCACTGGACTTTGAATTTGCTTGTGTAGGATAGGTGGGAGGCTTTGAAGCGTGGACGCCAGTTCGCGTGGAGCCATCCTTGAAATACCACCCTGGCAACTTTGAGGTTCTAACTCAGGTCCGTTATCCGGATCGAGGACAGTGTATGGTGGGTAGTTTGACTGGGGCGGTCTCCTCCTAAAGAGTAACGGAGGAGTACGAAGGTGCGCTCAGACCGGTCGGAAATCGGTCGTAGAGTAAAGGCAAAAGCGCGCTTGACTGCGAGACAGACACGTCGAGCAGGTACGAAAGTAGGTCTTAGTGATCCGGTGGTTCTGTATGGAAGGGCCATCGCTCAACGGATAAAAGGTACTCCGGGGATAACAGGCTGATACCGCCCAAGAGTTCATATCGACGGCGGTGTTTGGCACCTCGATGTCGGCTCATCACATCCTGGGGCTGAAGCCGGTCCCAAGGGTATGGCTGTTCGCCATTTAAAGTGGTACGCGAGCTGGGTTTAGAACGTCGTGAGACAGTTCGGTCCCTATCTGCCGTGGACGTTTGAGATTTGAGAGGGGCTGCTCCTAGTACGAGAGGACCGGAGTGGACGAACCTCTGGTGTTCCGGTTGTCACGCCAGTGGCATTGCCGGGTAGCTATGTTCGGGAAAGATAACCGCTGAAAGCATCTAAGCGGGAAACTTGCCTCAAGATGAGATCTCACTGGAACCTTGAGTTCCCTGAAGGGCCGTCGAAGACTACGACGTTGATAGGTTGGGTGTGTAAGCGCTGTGAGGCGTTGA
This sequence comes from Pseudomonas sp. S150, assembly GCF_004526365.1. Taxonomy (NCBI): domain Bacteria; kingdom Pseudomonadati; phylum Pseudomonadota; class Gammaproteobacteria; order Pseudomonadales; family Pseudomonadaceae; genus Pseudomonas; species Pseudomonas sp. S150. The sequence continues at coordinate 5,779,837 of NZ_CP038207.1, read as the reverse complement.
GCTAACCAATACTAATTGCCCGTGAGGCTTGACCATATAACACCCAAGCAATCTGAATGCTCGAAAGAGACCAGATTGCGGTGTGTGAAGACGCAATGAACCGAAAGTTCGCGATGCTCACAAAACACCTGTATCACATACCCGATTTGCTGAAGCGAGGCCAGCCGGTCACGAGTCAGTACCCGAATTTCTTGACGACCATAGAGCGTTGGAACCACCTGATCCCATCCCGAACTCAGAAGTGAAACGATGCATCGCCGATGGTAGTGTGGGGTTTCCCCATGTGAGAGTAGGTCATCGTCAAGATTAAATTCCGAAACCCCAATTGCGAAAGCAGTTGGGGTTTTGTTTTGCCCGCAGGAAAGTATTTTTACTTAGGCAGCGAACAATTTTGCACAGTTATTTTCGAATCAGAACACTAGAATAACCCCCATCTTCTTCGGAGCCAGAGCCTTTATGTCAAATCCGGTTGACGCCCAAGGGCTGTCAGATTTACCGCTGGAAGACTTGGTGGCCTGTCATGAGTGCGACCTGCTGATGCGCAAGCCCAAGCTTGCCCATGGCGAGAAAGCACTCTGCCCGCGCTGCGGTTACGAGTTGTACGCCCATCGCCATAATGTGGTGCAGCGCAGCCTTGCCTTGGTGATCGCAGCATTATTGCTGTATATCCCGGCAAACTTTTTACCCATCATGCAACTCAATATCCTCGGACAATCTTCGCAGGATACGGTCTGGAGCGGCGTGCTCGGCTTGTTCAATACGGACATGCAGGGCGTTTCGATCGTTGTATTCCTGTGCAGTATGGCTATTCCGTTGCTGAAGTTGCTGTGCCAGTTATTCGTTTTGCTGACGATTCGATTCAACGTCGGACGCAGTTACGGCTTATTGCTCTACCGCATTTATCACCACCTCAAAGACTGGGGAATGCTCGAGGTCTACCTCATGGGCGTCCTCGTGGCGATCGTCAAACTGGCGGACATGGCGGCCATCACCGTCGGCCTCGGTCTGGCGTGTTTCATCGGTTTGTTGTTGGTTCAGGTCTGGCTGGAAGTGGTGATGTCACCGCATCAGATCTGGCAGGCGTTATCAGGAGAGGATGCCCATGCGGGCGATTGATGCGGGCATTCTGATCTGTACCGAATGCCATGAATTGAACAAACGGGATGCGGACACCGACGAGCAGACCTGCACCCGCTGCGGTGCGCTGGTTCACGCTCGTCGTCCGAACAGTCTGGCCCGAACCTGGGCCCTGCTGATCACGGCTGCGATTATCTACATCCCGGCCAATGTGTTGCCGATCATGACGGTCAGTTCGCTGGGGCAGGGCGACCCGAGCACCATCATGTCCGGCGTGATCCAGTTGGTGCAGCACGGCATGATCCCGATTGCCGCCGTGGTGTTCATCGCCAGTATTCTGGTGCCGACCTTCAAACTGGTGGGCATCGCACTGCTGCTGTTTTCGGTGCAGCGGCGTCAGCCGTTGTCCGCGCGGCAGCGGATCTGGATGTACCGCTTCATCGAGTTCATCGGTCGTTGGTCGATGCTCGACATCTTTGTGATCGCCATTCTGGTGGCGGTCGTCAACTTCGGCCGGCTTGCCAGTGTCGAAGCCAACCTTGGCGCCATCGCCTTCGCCAGTGTGGTGATTCTGACGATGCTTGCCGCAGTAACTTTCGATCCCCGACTGATTTGGGATAACACGGAGTCGGACGACGACCATGACTGATTTGCCTGTAGCGAAAACCCGACCGGCCTCCAACTGGTCTGCCATTTGGGTACTGCCTCTGATTGCCCTGATCATCGGTGGCTGGCTCGGCTGGCGTGCCTATAACGAAACCGGCATCGAGATTCAGGTGCGTTTCGAAAGCGGTGAAGGCATCCAGGCCAACAAGACCGAAGTGGTCTACAAGGGCATGCCGGTGGGTAAGGTGAAGACGCTCAAACTTGATGACGAGGGTAATTCCAAAGGGGTGATTGCCACCGTCGAGATGAACAAGGACGTCGAGCAATACCTCAAGACCAGCACCCGCTTCTGGCTGGTGAAACCGAGCGTGACCCTGGCCGGCATCACCGGTCTGGAAACCCTGGTTTCAGGTAACTACGTGGCCATCAGTCCCGGTGAAGGCGAGCCGACCCGCAAGTTCAAGGCGCTGGCCGAAGAGCCGCCGCTATCGGACTCCAAGCCCGGCCTGCACCTGACGATCAAGGCCGATCGCCTTGGTTCGCTGAACCGCGGCAGTCCGGTGTTCTACAAGCAGATCAAGGTCGGTCAGATCAAAAGCTACGTGCTGTCTGAAGACCAGAGCACCGTTGAGCTCAAAGTGTTCATCGAGCCGACCTACGCCAAACTGGTGCGCAAACATACACGTTTCTGGAATGCCAGCGGCATCAGCATCGACGCCAACCTGTCCGGGGTGAAGGTACGCAGTGAATCCCTGGCGAGCATCGTCGCCGGCGGTATTGCCTTCGCCACTCCGGAGAATCGCAAGGACAGTCCGCCCACCGATCCAAGCCTGCCGTTCCGTCTCTATGAGGACTTCGACGCCGCCGCTGCCGGTATTCGGGTCAAGGTCAAACTCAGTGACTTCGAAGGCTTGCAGGCCGGCCGTACGCCGGTGATGTACAAAGGCATTCAGGTCGGCAACATGAAAGCGTTGAAAATCGATCCGGATCTGAACAGCGCCACGGCCGAGCTGACGCTGGATCCTCTGGCCGAAGACTATCTGGTCGAAGGCACGCAGTTCTGGGTGGTCAAACCGTCGATTTCCCTGGCCGGTATCACCGGACTCGAAGCGTTGGTGAAAGGTAACTACATTGCCGTGCGTCCGGGCGACAAAGGTGCCGCGCCGAAACGCGAATTCGAGGCGCGGCCAAAAGCGCCGCCGCTGGATCTGCGTTCGCCGGGTCTGCATCTGGTGCTGTTCACCGATGTTCTGGGTTCGATCGAAGTCGGCAGTCCGATTCTGTACAAACAGGTCAAGGTCGGTTCGGTACAGAGCTATCAGTTCTCCAAGACCAAAAAACAAATCGTCATCGGCGTGCATATCGAGAAGGAATACGAAAACCTGGTCAACGCATCGACACGCTTCTGGAATGTCAGCGGCATCACCCTCACCGGTGGTCTTACGGGTGGTATTCAAGTGAAGAGCGAGTCGTTGCAGACATTGATGGCCGGCGGTATCGCTTTCGAAACGCCGCAAGCCAAAGCGCCGCTGCAAAAGCGTATTCCGCGCTTCCGTCTGTTCGCCAACCATGACGAGGCCAACCAGAAAGGCACTTTGGTCACGATCAAGGTCGACCGCGCCGATGGTTTGCGTCCGGGCACACCGATTCGTTTCAAAGGGCTGGATGTCGGCAAGATTGAAGACGTCGATCTGACTGACGATTTGCAAGCCGTGATGATTACCGCGCGGATCACCGAAGTACCGGAGCGCATTGCGCGGGTCGGCAGTCAGTTCTGGGTGGTCAAGCCGGAGTTGGGACTGATCAAGACCCAGAACCTGGAAACCCTGGTCACCGGGCAATATGTGGAAGTGCAGCCGGCGGCGAAAAATCTCGGCCCGCAGAAGAACTTCGTTGCGCTGGCCAGTCCGCCGGAAGTGAGCAAGCAGGAGGCTGGCTTGAGTCTGGTGTTGAGCGCCGCGCGCCGTGGCTCGCTGAAACCGGGCGTACCCGTGACCTACCGCGAAATCACCGTGGGCAAGGTCACCGGTTATGAACTGGGCCAGACGGCTGACCGGGTGTTGGTGCATATTTTGATCGAGCCGAAATACGCGCCGTTGGTGCGCAGTGGCAGCCGATTCTGGAACACCAGCGGCGTTGGTTTCGACATCGGCTTGTTCAATGGTCTGACGGTGCGCACGGAGTCGCTGGAGACGGCGATTCAGGGTGGTATCGCCTTCGCTACGCCGGACGGTGAGCGCATGGGCACCCCGGCACGGCCTGAGCAGACGTTCCCGTTGTTCGACAAGTTCGAGGATGAGTGGCTGACCTGGGCGCCGAAGATTTCGCTCGGTAAATAACCCGCCATTGATGTGGCGTCTGGAAGGACGCCTTCGCGGGCAAGCCCGCTCCCACAGGGTTTGTGTCGTATACAGAATGTGTATTCAACGCAAAAACCTGTGGGAGCTGGCTTGCCAGCGATGAGGTCCTCCTAATCAGCACAAACCCAAAGCCATAAAAAAGGGCCGCGATCCCAACAGATCGCGGCCCTTTTTGGTTTTCAGCTAAAGTCGATCAAACCTCATCCAGCTCCGGCTCATCGGCTTGCACACTGACGGTGGCCTTCACCACATCATGGCGGCGGATGTACTTCCAGTCCGCCTCGTCGATGTAGATCCCCGCCGGGCCGCTGCCGCCTTCCAGGTCGATGGCGACACTGGCGCAGACCTGCGGCTTCACACTCGCCAGAATCGGTACAAAGCCCAGTTGCAGGCTGGTTTCCAGCAGGGCTGCCTGGTTCTTCTCGTCGATGTCCGCCGCCTCATCGAGGTAGTACGGCAGGCGTACGCGGCCGGCCAGATCACGGTCCATCAAGTGCAGCAACAAGTACATGTTGGTCAGCGCCTTGATGGTCATGGTGGTGCCGTTGGACGCGGCGCCGTCGATGTCGGTGTGGATCACTGGCTGGCCGTTGACCTTGGTGATCTCGAACGCCAGTTCGAACAAGTCCTTGAGGCCGAGCTGGTTGTGGTTCGCCGCCACCAGCCGCGCCAGGTATTCCTTGGCCTCTTCGTTCTTGTTGTCCTGTTCGGCGCTCTGGCTCAGGTCGAACACCGACAGGGTTTCGCCTTCTTCGTATTGACCGGCGCTGTGGATGATCTGGTCGATGTGCTTGAGCGCTTCCTTGTTCGGCGCCAGGACGATGCGGAAGCTCTGCAGGTTGGAGACCTGACGCTTGTTGATCTCGCGGTTGAACAGCGCCAGTTGATGCTCGAGGCTGTCGTAGTCGCTGCGGATGTTGCGCAGGGTCCGGGCGATGTCGGTGACCGCCGCACGCCGTGCCTTGCCCAATGTCAGGGCTTCGTCGGTACGGTGCGCGTAAGCGTTGATCAGCAGCGACAGACGGCGCTCCATGTCGTCTTCGCTGTCGAACTTGGCCACGCCTTTGAGGCGCACCTGCGCGTACAGCGCTTCGATCTGACCGTCGGCGCGCAGCAAGCCTTGCCAGCTGTCCTGATAGTCGTTGAGCAGCGGTAGCAGGTTGTCCATCGAATCGTCGACCGGATCCATGAACGGCGTGCCGAATGGCAGATCCGCCGGCAGCAGCTGACGGCGGCGCAGGGCGTCGTCGAGAGTGCGCTGCTTGGCTTCCATGTCAGCGATCTGCCGACCGACCAATTGCAGCTTGGCCGACAGCTGCTGGACGCGCTCGGTGAACGCATCGCTGGAGCGCTTGAGTTCGTCCTGCGCGGCTTCCATCTGCGCCAGTTGCTCAAGCTTGTCGCCTTCTTCGGCGCTGAGGGTCTGGGTGCGACGGAAGTCTTCCAGGGCTTTCTGCGCATCCAGCACTTGCTGGTACAGCGCTTCGGTCTGGGTCTTGCTCGCGGCGCGGTCGGCGGCCACGGCTTGCTGAGTCTTGAGCTGCTTGAGTTCTTTTTCCAGACGCTCTTTTTGGTCACGCAGCGCGGCGCGGTCGGCCAGCGCTTGCAGAGCCGGCGGCTCGATGTGCGAGATGTCGATCGACAGCCCCGGCACTTCGAAACGCTCGCCCTTGAAGCCATCGAGGATCAGCTCGACCGATTTGACCCACTCGCCATCTTCGTCGAGGGTAATGCCGTGTTCGCCCAGCGGCAGGCTGAACAGCGCGCTGTTGAACAGACGCATCAGGCGCTCGACGTCCTGCTGCGAGAACTCTTCGCGCAGGCGGGCGTAGCTGTTGTTGTCGGCGTGATCGAGTTGCTGCTTCACCGACTTCAGGCGTTTTTCCAGATCGCGCAGACGTTCTTCCAGATCCTCGGCGCTGAACTGCCGGGACTGTGCCAGCGCACCGGCCAGTTCGTCGTGCGCGTCCTTGGCGGCGAGCAGTTGCTGCTCCAGCACCTTGACGTCATCGACCAGCGCGAAGCGGTTCTTCAGCACCGACAACTCACCGAGCCAGCGCTGGATGCCGGAGATTTCCCGCTCCAGACGCATCAGTTCCTGGGTGCCACCGCGCTGATCGTTTTGCAGATCGTCCTGCTCGCGACGGTAGTGTTCGGCCTGAATGGTCAGCTCTTCCTTGCGCGCCGTGGCGTAGTCCGACCAGGTGCCGAGCAACGAATCGAGCAGCGGCGACAGGCGATGCAGTTTGCCGCGCAGCACATCGCGCTGTTTCACGCCGTTGGCCAAGGCTTCGACCAGTGGGCCGGCGGCGACCAGCGAGTTGTAGTCCTGCTCCATCCGGCGTACATCGCGGAAGGCTTCTTCGCACGCGGCGATGTAGTCGACGCTGCCGGAACGCAGGCTGTGCTCGAAGGCATCGAGGAACAGCTGCTTCAACTTGGCCGCGGTGATTTCGCGCATGTGCAGCAGGTTGATGAACAGCGCGCGGAAGGTCTTCAGGCTCTGCTCGCTGGTGGAGCGCAGCGGAATCAGGGTCAGATCCAGCGGGATCGAGGTGTGCCCGCCCACCAGCAAACGACGCAATTCATCAGGCTTGAGTTCGTAGGCTTTCAGGCCTTCTTTCTCAAGGTTGCTGAACAGCTCCTTCTGACGCAGGCAAGTGTCGTTCTTCTGGTAATGCGCCAGATCGAGCTTGCCGGCGTAGGCGAAGAACTGGTGACCGAAACCACCACCCGGGCCGCGACCGACCACGCCGATCACGTGCGGGCCGTGGGGCAGATTGACTTCGACGAGGATGTAACTGGTGTCGGAGGCGAAGTAGAAACGTCGCGATTGTTCCAGGCTGTACTTGCCGAAACTCATGTCCGACATGCGCGCCAGAATCGGGAACTGCAAGGCGTTGATCGACGCCGATTTCCCGAGGTTGTTCGCGCCGTAGACCGACAACGGTTCTTCCAGCGGGAACAGGCCGAGGCTGTAACCGGCGGTGTTCAAAAGGGCAAAGCGGCGGATGCCGTAGCGTTCCTGGCTCATGCGTCGGACTCCTGTTCTTCGGCAATGGCCCGGGCCAGTGCGTCTTCTTCGCTCTCTTCCTCAAATTCGCTGAGATCAAGCGGATCGTCGGTCTCGAGGAATTTGGCTTCGGCCTCTTCGTCGATCAGCACCGGTGCCGGCAGCGGCAGCACGCTGTGTACGCTGGCCGCCAGATCGCGGTCCTGCTGCACCGACAGGCACACATCGAGGAAACGGTGCATCGGCGGCAGGAAACGGTACACGCCGTTTTCTTCGCCGGCGAAACCGAGCTGGGTCATGCGACGCATGATTTTTTCTTCCAGTTCTTCGACGGTCTGCACTTCGGCCTGGATGAACAGGTCGCGGTATTTGTCCAGCAACGACGGCAATTCTTCGCGGCCGAGGCTGCCGCCGTCGAGCACGGCGATCGGATCGCGGCCCTGATCGGCCAGATGCTCGACGAGAATGAAGGTGAACAGCGCCAGACGCTGAGCAGTCTTGTTCACCGCCGCAGCGGCCATGTCCGGCACGAAGTAGTAGAAACCACGGGTGTCGCAGACCAGCTCGAACCCCAGCGCCTTGAACAGCGTGCGGTATTGATCCTGGAAGTTCGACAGTTGCGCGTACAACTCCGGGTCGCGGCGGCTGACGTGATAGCCCTTGAACAGCTCGCGGAAGATCGGCGCCAGTTGGGACAGTTCGGATAGATCAAGATGCATTGGGGATGCTCGCAGAATCCTCGGCGGCGGAGTCGCGGGCCGAGAGCAGGGCGAAGGAGCGCAGGCTGACCTGGTGCTCGTGAGTGTGGTATTCGCGGCGTTCCAGACGCTCGCGGGTGAAGCGTTTTTCCCGCGACAGACGCGAGAACCAGTACAGCAATTCGTCGGTGGCGCCGTCCGGTTCCTGCTCCAGCAGCCAGGTCATCAGATCCGGCATCGGCAGGGACTCTTCGCAACGCTCGACCATCTCGCGCACGGTGCGCGGTGCACGCGGGGCATCGCCGGATTTCTGGGTCTTGTGCGCCTTGGGGAAACGCGCCGGTTTCGGCTCGAAACGCGCCAGGGCGTAGACGTAGGCCTCGACCTGACTGGCGCTGCCGAGGAAGGTGCTTTGCGGCCGGGTGAACAGCGGCATCGCCGCTTGCGGCACGGCGTCGATGCCTTTGCGGCGAATCGCCGCCAGCGCCAGCGCTGCACCACGGGTCACGGCGTTGTGCCGGCGCGCCTCTTCACGCAGCGGCAGCAGCAGTTCGCGGGCGTGGCGCAGGGTCAACTGGGCGCTGGTCTGCATTTCGAGGATGCGCGCGTGGGTGCGCAGCAGCATGTCGTCATCGACCAGATGGCCGAGGCGCTGCTGTTCGCTGAGCATCTTCAGCAGCACGGTTTCGACCTTGCGCACGCCTTGTTCGAAGGCGCCGTCGGCGTTCACCAGGTCGATCATCGGCTCGACGTATTCGTCCCACGTCGCCAACACTTCGGCGTATCGCTGACGCAGCGGAATCTGCCGGTCGCTGGTCTTGGCCCGTTCGGCCACGGCGACCAGTGCCTGCTCGTCGTTGTCGAGTTTCTTCAGCACGTCGCGCACGCGCATGTCGAGCAAACGCAACTGACGGGCGAGGTCGTTGCCGTCGCGCACATCGAACGCGTCCTGAATGTAGCCGGCCAGCCGTTCGAGGTGGCGCAGATAGGCTTCGATTTCCAGGCACAGGCCCAGACGATGCTCACGGCGCAGGTAGGCGAGGAAGTCGTGGATCTGCGCGTTGAGCTCGAAACGGTTCGGGCTTTTCGCCACGGGCACCAGAATGTCCAGGCGAATCCACACGTCGAGCAGGCTGGTGATGTCCTGCGGCGTGCTGTCCAGTTGTTGGGCGGCCAGTTGCGTGCGCAGTTCGTTGAGGCTCAGGGTGCCTTGGTCGAAGTGCTCGCACAGTGGCTCCAGAAGTGCCCAGTGTTCAGCGAGGGCGCGCAAGACGCGCTTGGGTTCGATCATCGGAATGGCCGGCTGGTTGGCGATTAAAAGCCGCGATTGTACTGCATCGCGAGGGATGCGATTCACTCTCGGGACGGGCTGTCGCATTTTCTCAGGGAGCGAGCCCGGTAAAGGCTATCGATCAACAGCAAGCGATCTTGAACGAAGGGCTGTAGAATCAGCCCACTTCAGTTATCCACAAGTGGCCGACCCTTTGCTTATCGAGTCCCGCCGCCGCGCCTATTTGAACGCCATGCAGGTGGTCAACTGGCTGCCGCGCACCGAATTGCCTTTCGCCGCCCCGTCGCGGCCCGAGCTGCTGGACATGCCCGAGCCTGAGCCAGAGGTCGTGGTGATGCCGGTTGTGCAGGCCGAAGCTCCGGTGCAGCCTGCCGCCCGTCCGGTCGAACGGCCGAAGATCGAAGTGCCACGCCCGTCGCTCGCCAGTACCCGCAATGGCGCCAAACAGGTGGAAGAGGTCGAGGAGGCGCCAGTTGTCGCCAGACCCGCGCCCGTGCCGCCACCGCGTTTTGCCCTGCAGTTGCTGCGCGCCGGGGCTTGCCTGCTGCTGGTCGAGTTACCCACAGGCGAAGCGTTCCAGAGCCGCGATCCGGCCTATCTGCTGCTTAAAGACATGTTGCGCGCCGCCGGTCTGCCGGATGCGCCACAAATCGTCGGCGAGCCGGTGCGCTGGCCGTGGCTGAACCGCGGCACCATGGATCAGGGCCCGGAAGCGGCGCGCGACTTTGTTCAGGGGTTCCTCTCGGTACAGATGGAAGCGGCACCCTGCGCCTGCCTGTGGCTGATCGGCCTTCCGGCAATACGCTTTGCCGGTGAAGCGGACGCCGAAGCGTTCAATAGTGAATTGCAGATCGAAGGCCTGGGCCTGGCATGGGCCATCCCCGGTCTGGAATTGTTAATGGAAGAGCCACAGCGCAAAGCCGCTGTGTGGCAAGCCATGCGTCGGCTGATGGCGCGCTGGAAACCATCGAATGAGTGAAGCTGTATCGTTCCGCCCGATGACCGAGGCGGACCTGGACGCGGTATTGAAGATCGAATACGCGGCGTACAGCCATCCCTGGACGCGCGGGATTTTTCTCGACGGGCTGGGCAAATACCAGATCTGGCTGATGTTCGAAGGCCAGCAGCAGGTCGGCCACGGGGTGGTGCAGATCATTCTCGACGAGGCGCATCTGCTGAATATCACGGTCAAACCGGAGAATCAGGGACGGGGGCTGGGGGCTGACGCTGCTCGAGCATCTGATGTCGCGGGCATATGCGGCCTCTGCCCGGGAATGCTTCCTGGAAGTGCGCGACAGCAATACTGCAGCGTTCAGGTTGTACGAGCGGTATGGTTTCAATGAGATTGGCCGGCGTCGCGATTATTATCCGGCGGTGGGCGGGCGCGAAGACGCCGTAGTGATGGCCTGCACCCTGGTCGACTAATCTTGTTTAAAAGCTTCGCGAGCAAGCCCGCTCCCACATTGGTTTTGAGCCGAGTCTCAATTCTCTGTGTGGGAGCGGGCTTGCTCGCGAAGGCGTCCTTACAGGCAATACAGATCAGCGATTGCCATCCAGCGGATCACGCCGCGCCAGCTCCGCCTCATCCAGACCATTGCCGCCGCCGATGTCATCCTCATCGACAATGCTCAGATCCCAATCGGCCTGATTGCCCTCGCCAGCCTCTTCGGCATCGCGTGCGCCATCCTCGTGAATCAGTGTTTCCGGGCTCAAGTCATCGTCGGTCGGTTCGTGATCAGCCGTCGATGCACCGGTAAGCCCGGCCTCGCGCACCCGTTCAGCGGGCATCAGTTGCTCGCGTTCACGTTCCGGAATCTCGTCACCGATTTTCGCGCTGGGTTCGTCTTCATCGAAATCCAGCTCATGCACCGAGCCCATGCGGTCTTCGTTGTCATCGATGGGTTCCGGTTGCACCGCATCGAACGGACGTCGTGAATCAGTCATGGCAAATCCTCATACTGTGGGCCTTACTGAGTGGACTCACCGGGCACCCGAGAATTCCAAAGAAAAACACCTGCGGTTCTTGCGTGACCCCGACGGGCGGTCGTCTGTCATACCAGCGCATCTTTCTTGAGGCCTTAACCATGCACGACTTACAAGACCTGATTGATAACAACGAGCGTTGGGCTGACGCGATCACCAAGGAAGACCCGGATTTCTTCGCCAAGCTGGCGCGACAGCAGACCCCGGAATATCTGTGGATCGGCTGCTCCGACGCGCGGGTGCCGGCCAACGAGATCGTCGGCATGCTGCCGGGCGATCTGTTCGTACACCGCAACGTCGCCAACGTGGTGCTGCACACCGACCTCAATTGCCTGTCGGTGATCCAGTACGCGGTTGATGTGCTCAAGGTCAAACACATCCTGGTTACCGGCCACTATGGCTGCGGCGGTGTGCGCGCCTCGATGCAGGATCGCCAGTTCGGTCTGATCGATGGCTGGCTGCGCTCGATCCGCGACCTGTACTACGAAAAACGTGAAGAACTGGCCAAGCTGCCGACCGAGGAAGAGCAGGTCGATCGGCTGTGCGAACTCAACGTCGTCCAGCAAGTGGCCAACGTTGCGCACACCAGCATCATCCAGAACGCCTGGCATCGCGGCCAGAGCCTGTCGATTCACGGCTGCATCTACGGCATCAAGGACGGTCGCTGGAAAAGCCTGAACACCACCATCAGCGGTTTCGAGCAACTGCCGCCGCAATACCGTCTGCGTCCGGTCGGGGCGTTGTAATCCCGATCAGTGTGGATGCCGCCAGTGCTGTAGAAAGTGCTGGCCCTCGATACTGGGTGGCTCATCGTAGCCGGTGATCCACCCACGACAGCGCGGCGAGCCACAGGTGCAGGCGAACTGCTGCAACAAGCGATCTTCGGTGGCGGCGACGTCGATGGTCAGGCGTTCACCCGGCTGAATGTCGCGAAGTGCCCACAGCCACAGCTCACTCATGTCCAGAAACACATTCGGATCGCAGGCGTGTTCGAGCAACCCGCAAAAGCGCGGATCGTAGAGATGGATGCCGGCCAGTAACTGACGCGTCTGTCGGCAGCGATAGGGCAACAGTTGTCCGGATACCCGACACATCCGGGTGATGCGCAAGAACGCCCGGCGCGCCACCACTGCCGCGTGACCGTGGTGGTCCTGCACGATTTCGAAATCCTCGGTGGATGGGAAACCCAGACGCACCGGCAATCCGGCAAACGGGTAGATGCCGGGTGCGTCGCGTGGGATGTTGTGTTGATGGGCCTGATTATTCATAACGGTCCCTGTCGGCAAATGCTGCGACTTCCCTGGTCTGACGTCCTGTCAGCGCTGCAACATGTTTGGATCCAATATTCCGGTGTATCCCTCAAACTGTCTACTGTCAGATCTGACAGGCGTGATTGGCTGCTCCCCGCGTCAGCATTGACTGACACGGGAAGCTTTTTCAGCGGATCAGAGGTGTGGTGCAGGAACGGCGGTGGCCGGCAATTCGCCCTGAAGCTGTTGCAACTGGGCCTTGATTGGCGTGGTCGAGCACTTGGCGGCGGCCTGTGCCGGGGTCAGGTTGCGGATCGAGGTGTAGAACAGTTCGCAGGTCTTGCCCTTTTGCGTCACTTGCCAGGTCTGCGTGCAGATGTTGAGCAGGGCTTTCGCATCGGTGCCCGGTTTACTGCCCATCCCGGCTTGCCAGCAAGCGGCGCTCAAGTCCTGACCCATGACCTTCAAACCGGCGGCATCGGCCTTGGCCTCATCGCCGTCATAGCTGGCCGGGTCGGCGGCGTACCAGATGTAGCTCGGATGGTTCGATCCCAGCACCGGCACGCTCACCCCCGCGCTCGGGCTGATGGTCGCCAGACCCAATACGGCCACGGTCGGGCCGTATTGCTGCTTGATCCAGTTACGCACCGGCGCACCGAACGCGACCATCGGCAGGGTGGTGCCGGCGCTGGTCTGGCTGAACTGCTTGACCAGCGTGGTCTGGTAATCCTTGAAGTAGTCGTAGACGCCCTCCAGATCACTACCTGCGTTGGACGGCGCCGCGATTGGCGCGATGTCGATGATGGTCTGATAGGCCGGCGTCTGCTCGGCCGGGATGCCGTTGGCGGTCAGCAGCGTGGCCCAGCGGTCGGTGGTGTTCGAACGCAGATAATCCTGGGCCTGAGTCAGCGAGTAATCCGGCGGGAAGTGCAGCAGTTCGACGCTCTTGCGGTTTTCCAGAGCCATGCCCAGCGGCAGGAACAGGTACCAGCTGTACGCCCATTTGCCATCGGCATTGAGCTTGCTGGCGCCGGTATACGCCAGATCCCCGGCGTCGAGCAGTGCCGACAGCGGCTTGTCGTAGCCTTCGGGAACGCCGCTGATCTCGGCGTAAATCTGCCCGTTATCGTTCTTCACCAACACCTTGGCATCGCTGTAACCATCGCGCTGCACGCTCTGGCTCAGGTAATGGGCGACGGTCTGCTCCAGCGACCAGTTGCGATAACAGATCACGCTGCAATTGTTGGGGTAGGCGAAGAGGCGGGTGACGCGCTCGGTGCTGCCCAGCTTCAGGTCGACATCGGCGTGGGCAGCCGCGCTCAGGGTGAGCGCGGCGAGGGTAAGAATTGCGGGGGTAAATCCTGCGAGTTTGAACATGCTCAGATCCTTTTCAGCGTGGGTTCCCCGGGTTCGGGGCGCTTCATATTGGATCAGCCGTGTTGCACAGAGAAGCGGTCATTCACGGATTTTTGCGTCAGCTCGCAGAACTCGGTTTCACGCCTGAAAATGCAGGGCGTTGGTCAGATCGCCCATCGGTTTCTGGCCACGGGCGATCATTGCCTCATCGCGCTGCTTGAGGCCGTCGAGGGTTTCCAGTTGGAACACTCGGGTGATCAGGCGCAGGATCGACGCCGTGTCGTAAACCGTGTGATCCACCGTGCCTTTGCGGGCGAATGGCGACACCACCAGCGCCGGCACCCGCGACCCCGGGCCCCAGCGATCGCCCTTGGGTGGCGCCACATGATCCCACCAGCCGCCGTTTTCATCGACCGTCACGACCACCACCATGTTTTTCCACTGCGGACTTTCGCGCAGCACCTTCAGGGCGCGCACGATGTGCCGGTCACCGGAGGCGACGTCGGCATAACCGGCGTGCATGTTCAGGTTGCCCTGCGGTTTGTAGAAAGTTACCGCCGGCAGCTTGCCGGCCTCGGCATCGGCGAAGAACTTGTTGGTGCTCGACTCATCGCCCAGACCCGCGTCGCGCAGACGTTTGTTGCGCTCTTGCGGGTTCTCCGGGCCTTGCCGCTTGAAGTAGTTGAACGGCTGGTGGTGGTACTGGAAGTTGGGGATCTTCGGAATCCCGCCCGAATCCTTGTATTGATCCAGCGTCGCCTGCCAGGCGCCGGCGTACCAGGCCCAGTCGACATTCTTCTTCGACAGCTTGTCGCCGATATGCTCGTGGGTCTGCGGCACCATCACATTGGGCAGATCCGGCTTGGAGTACGCCGGACGCTCCGGATCGCGAATCCACGTCGGCCAGTACGGCGGGGCGAGGGTGTTGACGCCGAAGCCGTCCGGGGTCAGCGCACTCGGGCCGAACTGCGGCGGGCCGGTCATGGCGCTGGCGGGTGACTGTTCCAGTGGCTTGAGGCGCGGGTCAGTCGGATCATCGCTTTGCAGGGCGGCGATCTGGGATTTGGCCACCGAATTGGCCGCGTCCGGATAGAACGGCGCGGTGGCGCTGATCAGGTACTGGTGATTGAGGAACGAGCCGCCGAATGCACCCTGGAAGAAGTTGTCGCACAGCACGAATTCCCGGGCCACGTCCCACAAACGCAACGAGTAGCGGCTCTGGGCGTAGTGACCCATGGTCAAACCACCGGAGTCGGCCCAGGCGACGAAGCCATCGTTCTTGCCGCCATTGATCTGCATCTGGTTCTGATAGAACACGTGCCACAAATCGCGGGTCACCAGACCGAACGGCAAGTCTTCGGCATTCGGGCCCTTGAGGGCGAAAGGCGCGTTGGGCAGGTTTTCCTGAAACTGCGTGGCGCTGGGGTAGGTCACGCCATCAAGCGTTTGCGGGCCGATCTGCAACACGCCGCCCCAGACTGGCGGTAACGTCTGCAGCAGACTGCCGTCGCGGTCACGTTGCTGGTAATCGGCAGGCTTGAGCGCCGACAGCGGCTTTTCGACACCGGGGAAATCACCGAACAGGTTGTTGAAGCTACGGTTCTCGGCGTAGATCACCACCACGGTTTTCACCTGATCGCGCAGGGCCTTGTTCAGCTCGGTCGGGGTCAGCGGGCGCTCGACTGGTTTACCCGGTTGATCGCTGGCGTTGCCGCAGCCGGCCAGGGTCGCGCCCACGCCGAGGACGGCGACACCGCCGAGAAAGCGGCGGCGACTGGTGTCGGTGGGGTTGTCGGATTCAGGTGCGTCAGTGCCGTCTGTCTCGTCTTTCATCTGTCAGCCCGTTCTGCTTAATTGTTTCAGTTTGTTTCGGGCGGACGCTAGCAAGGCAATGTGACAGTTGGGTGACGCTTTCAGGTGCAGCAAAACAAATGTGGGAGCGACCAGGTCGGCTCCCACAACGATTCACTCGATTACAACAGGCGCAACGCAAGCCCGCTGCTGTTCTAGCCGGGCATCAGCGAGTGCAAGGAATAGCCGAGCCTGCTGGCCGCCGTTATCGCGGTCATCACCACCAGAAACAGCAGTTGCAGCGGACTGAAGTGCGCCCAGTGCAGCGCGGTCAGCCAGGGGTGGTTATTGCTCAGCTGCGGGTCGAGCGAGCCGATTCGTCGTTTGTGCACCAGTCCGATCAGGATCACGCCAATGTAAGTGAATGCGCCCAGTGGCCCGAGCAGCAGCGAAAACAGCAGCACCATGACCACCTGCGGTAGCCCGTGGCGTATTACCAGCCAGCGGGTGTCAGGGTTCCATCGGCGCGGAATCAGCCCTTCGGTGAGCCAAAGATCCGCAACGATCACGTGAGACGTCAGCACCACCCACCAACTCAGCGCAAAACGAAAAAACCACACCGGCACACACGCTAACCCCAGCGGAATGAAGGCCAGGGTTGCCGCATCTTTTTGTGGCGAAGCCAGATAGAACAGGAACAGCGCCAAGGCAATGGCCGTCCAGACCCGCACCCAGGTCTCGTCGGCGATGGGCCGTGGCAAAAACCGCCGCCAGTAAAAAACGTCGGCGTAGGGCAATCGCGCGAGCGAGCTCCGGGAAGCGCCATTTGAGCTTTTCCGACAGATCGTGGCAGGCCTGCCATTCATTCTGACCAAAGCCGTCGATGATCTTCTTCTGCTGCATCGTTTTGAGCGGGTTGATCAACAGATGCGCTGCCTGCACGTCGGCCGCCCACGTACGATCGCTTTCAGCCTTGGCCCGCAGGTTGTCGTAGAAACTTTCCTGATTGCAGCGTTCGATCAATTTTTCCCAAAGCCAGTCTGGTTGCGGGTGCAGACCTTTGGTGTGATCCCAGCCGAACAATTGGCCGATACGGTCGAACAGCGGCACGCTCCACTCATGGTCGTTAAGCAGATGCAGCAGATTTTGTTGCCATTGCTCGCGGCGATCGAATACCTGGAGCCACGGCTGGCCGCTGTAGTGTTTGAGCAAGTTGAGGAATTCGCGCTCGCTTTGGCTTTCGAGCAGCGCCTGCAAGGCGTTTCGATAGTCGGACATCAGGCTCTCGGCGAGCATGTCGCGCTGGCGATCATTCATCAGCACTTCTTGCCAGGGGCCCAACCATCCCAACTGCTCGACGGCCCAGTGCAGTACCGGGCCGCGCAGTTGTGGATGCTCAAAACATAATTGCAGCAACAGCCTTTCGAATGCCTTGGCGCAGCCTTGTTGTTGCGCCTGCTCCCAGCGCTCGCCGAGGTTGTCTGGCGACAGATCTTCAAGCAATCGCCATGCGGCCTGCGCTTCAAGACTCTGCGCGTCGGCGCCCGCGTCCGCCGCCAGCGGCTCGACACGCAGGGCGTCGTCCTTCGATGGCGGCACAAACGGCTCCGGGGCTGCCGGACTGACGGGCGAAACCTCCAGAGAGGCGAAATCCCACGCCTGGTTTTGCGCCTGGCTGGAGCTGTTGGCCAGGGCATTATCGAGCGCCAGTGCAGCAAAGGCGCTGGACGCCGTGGCGACAGCGACGTCGGCGTCCTGCTCGTCTTCCTGTTCGGCGTTTTCCAGGCGCCATTGGGCAATCGCCAGCGCGCGTTCGTAGGCTTCGCGCAAGCGCTGGAAGCCTTCGGGATCTTCATCGGGCCTGAAGGTTTTCAGCAGGCGTGCATAGCTGCGCTTGATATCGCGGACGTCAGCGTCATCGGGCAAATGCAGGAAGGACCAGCAATCCATGTCAGCGCTCCCTTATTGCCACGGCGTGCGATCAAGTTCGCTCAGGTGCCTGCTCAGCTCGGTGCGCACTTCACGAATCTGGCGCTCGTCCTGCGAGTCGAGCGCGATCTGGAATTGCTTGGCCCAATGGCCAATCTGATCGCGCAGGTCGCCCAGGCTTTCCTGGTAGAGCCGTTCGAGACGGGCACTGAGCAGCGTGTTGACCTGTTGCTCGCGCGGGTGAATCTTGAGCTGAGCGAGGTTCTGCAAGCGTTGCTGAATCTCTTCAGGCGTGAGCACGCCGGGGTTGTTTTCGATGACCAGCGAATGTTGTTGCCCGGTCAGCGGAATATTCACCTGGGCCTCCAGCAGGCCGTTGTTGTCATAGGTGAAACGGACATCGAGGGACACTTCGCCGGCCTTGCGTTTCGGCACCTTGATCGCCAGTTCGCCAAGCGCAACGTTGTCTTTGACCAGACGGCTTTCGCCCTGGAAGATCCGCACGACCACCTGCTCCTGATTGTCCTGCAAGGTGTACACGGTCTTGACCCGGCTGACCGGGACGATGCTGTTGCGCTCGATGATGGGCAGGTAGTGACCGGCCTCATAATTGCGGCCAATCTGAGTCGAAGTTTCGATGCCTAGGGTGTAGGAGCAGACGTCGGTCAGCACCACTTCTTCAAGTGCGGCCGAGCGGGCCTTGAGTGCTGCCTGAATGGCTGCGCCTTGCGCCACCACCTGATCCGGATCGAGGGTGATCGACGGAAAGCGGCCGAACAACCCGGCGGCAAGTTTGCGCACCAGCGGCATCCGGGTAGTACCGCCGACCAGCAGAATCTCATCAAGGTCGCTGACCCGGATGCGTGCGTCGCGCAGAGCCCGTTCGATCGGCGCGCGCAGGCGCTCGAGCAGTGGCATGTAAAGCGTCGCCAATTCTTGCTGGGTGATGGTGTGGGTCCAGTGGCGGTCACCCAGTTGCAGCCGGAACTCGGCGCTGCTGTCCTGACCCAGGGCCTTGCGCACACGCTCAGCCTCGCGGCGCAGGGGCTGGATGACGCTGTTGCGGTCAGGAAAGTCGGCGACCGAGCGGTGCTGGTCGATAAAGTGTTCCAGCAGCACGCTGTCGAAGTCTTCACCACCGAGGAAGTTGTCGCCGGCGCTGGCGCGGACCTCCATGACCCCTTCGAACAACTCCAGAATCGACACGTCGAACGTGCCGCCCCCGAGGTCGAACACCAGGAACGAGGTTTCCTTGTCGCGTTGGTGCAGCCCATAAGCGAGGGCGGCGGCAGTCGGTTCGTTGATCAGCTTCTCGACTTTCAGCCCGGCCAGCTCGCCGGCGATCCGCGTGGCTTTGCGCTGGGCGTCGCTGAAGTAGGCCGGGACGCTGATCACCGCTTCAGTGACGGTTTCGCCATAAGCCCGTTCGACGTCTTCTTTCAGACTTTTCAGCACCAGCGCGGACAGCTCTTCCGGACGAAACGCCTTGTCGGCCAGATAGACTTCCGTGGCGCTGCCCATGTGACGCTTGAACAGCGACGCCGTCAGGCGCGGATGGGTGTGCAGACGCTCGCGCGCAGCCTGGCCGACCAGAATCCGGCCCTGATCATCCAGCCCCACCACGCTCGGTGTCAGGAACTGACCGAGGGCATTGGGCACCAATTCGGAGGATTCGCCACGCCAGACGGCGACGAGGCTGTTGGTGGTTCCCAGGTCAATCCCTACGATCATTGCAACAACTCCCTTGGCGCTTGGCAAAAAAATGAAACATATTTTCGGCGCGCAAGGATATTACCGAGGCGGTAATGCGGTAAAGGACGATGATGGCGCTGAGCCATTATTTGCGACAGAAAGCCATGTCGGCCTCAACACGGCGCTGTCAGGAAGGGAAAGGCGGGGCGTCGGCCGATTGACCGCGCCCCGCACTGACTCAAGGAATGACCGGCGGCGTATACGCCAATGTCGTGCCCAGCACCCACAGCAAGAACAGCACCAGCGGCGTGTGCACCAGCAATTGCACGAACGAGAAGCCGATCAGGTCGCGCGCCTTCAGGCCAAGCACGCCCAGCAGCGGCAACATGTAGAACGGGTTGATCAGGTTCGGCAGCGCTTCGGCGGCGTTGTAGATCTGTACCGCCCAGCCGAGGTGGTATTGCAGATCGTTGGCGACTTGCATCACGTACGGCGCTTCGATGATCCACTTGCCGCCGCCGGACGGGATGAAGAAGCCGAGAATCGCCGAGTACACGCCCATCAGCAACGCGTAAGTGTCGTGGGAGGCGATGCTGACGAAGAAGGTCGAGATGTGATGCGCCAGCGTCTGCGCGTCGGCGCCTTTGACCGTGGTCAGCAGCGCGGCGATCGAGCCGTACAACGGGAACTGGATCAGCACGCCAGTGGTGGTCGGCACCGCCCGGGCCACTGCATCGAGGAAGCTGCGTGGGCGCCAGTGCAGCAGGGCGCCGAGCATGATGAACAGGAAGTTATAGGTGTTGAGCCCGGAAATCGCGGTGATCGCCGGTTTGCTCGAGAACTCGTGGAACAGCCAACCGGCGGCCAGCAGCACCAGCAAGATGATCAGCAGCGGACTGTGCTCCAGCCATTCGCCGGGCCGGGTACGCGGTTGCAGCGGTGGCAGGTTGAACGCCGGGTCGATGCCACAATCCTTGGCATCGCGCGCAGAGTTCTGGCCGGGTGCGGTGGCGTAGGCGACGATGATCGAAATCACGATCAGCGCCAGCAGCATGGCGCCGGACTGCCAGAGGAAGATGGTTTGGGTGAACGGAATCACCCCGGTGATCGACAGGATCGCCGGCGGCAGGCTGGCCGGGTTGGCCTGCAACTGCGCCGCCGATGAGGACAGGCCCAGCGCCCAGACCGCGCCCAAGCCCAGATACGCCGCCGCACCGGCCGCGCGGTAATCCATTTTCAGATCGGTGCGGCGGGCGAGGGCGCGCACCAGCAAACCGCCGAATACCAGCGACAGGCCCCAGTTCAGCAGCGAGGCGACCATCGAGATCAGCGCGACCCAGGCCACGGCAGAGCGGCCGTTTTTCGGGATGCGCGCCAGTTTGTCGATCAGCTTGACCGCTGGCGGCGAACTGGCGACGACGTAGCCGCCAATCACCACGAAAGCCATTTGCATGGTGAACGGGATCAGGCTCCAGAACCCGTCACCGAACGCCATCGCGGCATCGGTGGGTTTGGCGCCCATGGCCAAAGTGGCCAGCGCGACAATGATCACCGCCAGTGCGGCGAATACCCAGGAGTCGGGGAACCAGCGTTCGGCAAAGCTTGAACAGCGCAAGGCAAAGCGCGCAGAGCGGCTATCTTCGATATCAACGGCCACAGGGAGTACCTCGGATTTTTATGGTTATTGTGGGTCTGCAGCACGCTGAGTGCTTTGGGTGGGAGCGGGCTTGCTCGCGAATGCGGTGTGTCAGTCGACGCTGATTTGGCTGACACAGCGCATTCGCGAACAAGCCCGCTCCCACAGGTTTTCACCAGGTGCGGCTGGAGACTGGTCTAAACAGTAAATCAAGCCTGGCTGTTTTGTGAGCTGGTTTTGCGAAACCGGGACTATGGTCTAACGGGTTGTCCCCAGGCAGATTTGCGTAGACCATGGGCGCCTTGGTTTTTTGCCTACCAGAGTTCTTTGCCATGACTGCCCAATCCACAGCCCGACCGGCGCCGTTCAGCCGCTCCGACTACAAGACCCTCGGTCTTGCGGCCCTCGGCGGGGCGCTGGAGATCTACGATTTCATCATTTTCGTGTTCTTTGCCCTGACCCTCAGCCAATTGTTCTTCCCGCCGGAAATGCCCGAGTGGCTGCGTCTGCTGCAAAGCTTCGGGATCTTCGTCACCGGTTATCTGGCGCGCCCGCTGGGCGGAATTCTGATGGCGCATTTCGCCGATCGCCTGGGCCGGAAAAAGGTTTTCAGCCTGAGCATCCTGATGATGGCGCTGCCGTGCCTGCTGATCGGGATCATGCCGACTTATGCCCAGATCGGCTATTTCGCGCCGCTGCTGTTGCTGGCGCTGCGCATCCTGCAAGGCGCGGCGGTCGGCGGCGAAGTCCCGAGCGCCTGGGTGTTCGTCGCCGAGCACGCGCCTGCCGGGCATCGCGGTTACGCGCTGGGCTTTTTGCAGGCCGGGCTGACCTTTGGTTACTTGATTGGCGCGCTGACCGCGACTTTCCTTGCACAAGTGTTCACCCCGGCGGAAATCCTTGATTACGCCTGGCGTTATCCGTTCCTGCTCGGTGGTGTGTTCGGCGTGATCGGTGTCTACCTGCGCCGCTGGTTGAGCGAAACCCCGGTGTTCATGGCCATGGAAGCCCAGCGTGAAGCGCGGGTCGAACTGCCGTTGCGCACGGTGCTGCGCGAACATCGTCTGGCGATGTTGCCGGCGATGCTGCTGACCTGTGTGCTGACGTCGGCGGTGGTGGTGTTCGTGGTCATCACCCCGACCATGATGCAGAAAACCTTCGGCATGACCGCCAGCCACACCTTCGCCCTGAGCGCGTTGGGCATCGTCTTTCTCAACATCGGTTGTGTGATTGCCGGATTGCTGGTCGATCGCATCGGTGCCTGGCGCACGGTCATGCTTTATAGCCTGCTGCTGCCGTTGGGCATTGGTGTGCTTTATAGCTGTCTGATCATGGGCGGCAATTGGGTCGGGCTGGCGTATGCCGTCGCCGGCTTGGGCTGCGGTGTGGTCGGCGCGGTGCCATCGGTGATGGTCGGACTGTTTCCGGCGCGGATTCGCGTGTCGGGCATCTCCTTCACCTACAACATTGCCTACGCCGCGTGGGCGAGCATCACACCGCTGTTGCTGATCGGTCTGATGCCTTGGAGTCCGTGGATCTGCGTAATGTTCTGTGCGGTGATGGGCGCAGTCGGCATTGTCAGCGCGGCGTATTTCGGTTCGCGCATGAGCAGTGTCGGGCGCCAAGCCGTGGCGCCCTGTTCCTGACGAGTGTCAGGTCAACCAGTGCCACCACAATAACGTCCCCACCAGTCCCACCACCGAGACAATGGTTTGCAGAATCGACCAGACCCAGATCGTCTGTTTGAGTTGCAAGCCAAAGTACTCGCGAACCATCCAGAAGCCGGCGTCATTCACGTGGCAGAAGAACACGGAGCCGGCGCCAATCGCCAGCGCCACCAGTGAGCTTTGCGTCGCGGCGAGCCCCGCCATCATCGGCGCCAGAATCCCCGCCGTCGTGGTCGTGGCGACCGTCGCCGAACCCGTAGCCTGACGCAACGCCACGGCAATCAGCCAGGCCAGCAGCAGGTAGGGCATGTGCGCACCCTCGGCGACTTTGCTGATGGTCTGGCTGACGCCGGCGTCCAGCAAGGTCTGCTTCAAGCCGCCGCCGGCACCGATGGTCAGCAGCAACACGGCAATCGGCGCCAGGCTTTTGCGCAGCGTGCCGCCGACTTGCTCGCGCGGCATGCCGTTGGCCCAACCGAGGCAGATCACTGCCGCCATCACCGCAATGCCCAGCGCCACCAACGGTTCGCCGAGGAACTTCAGGGTCAGGGCGACGCTGCTTTCCGGACTCATCGCGACTTTCGCCAGGGTGCTGCCGAGCATCAGCAGCACTGGCAACAGAATGATCAGCAGCGACATGCCGAAACTCGGCTGGCGCGGCGCTTTCGGCGGGGCGCTGAACAGTGCGCCGAGCTCTGCCGGCTCATCGACGTGCATGCGTTTCGACAGCCAGTTGCCGTAGATCGGCCCCGCCAGGATCACGGCCGGAATCGCGATGCTGAAACCCAGCAACATGGTCAGCCCAAGGTCGGCATGCAACGCACTGACCGCGATCAGCGGCCCGGGATGCGGCGGCATCAGGGCATGCAGGGTGGTCATCCCGGCCAGCGCCGGAATGGCGATTTTCAACAATGGCTGACCCGAGCGGCGGGCCATGACGAAGATGATCGGCACCATCATCACCAGCCCCACTTCGAAGAACAGCGGCAGGCCGATCACCATCGCCACCAACGCCATGACCCACGGCAGGTACTTGCCTTTGCCCAGCCCGAGCAGCGTCGAGGCGATACGGTCGGCCGCGCCGGACTCGGCCATCAGCGCACCCAGCATCGAACCCAGGGCAATGATGATCCCCGCTTCTCCGAGAATCGCCCCGGCGCCTTTGCTGAACGCCTTGGCCACGTCTTCTGGTGGCAGACCGGCGCCGACACCGGCAATGAAAGTGCCGATCAGGATCGAGAGAAAAGGTGGAAGTTTGGTGGCGCTGATCAACACGATAATCGTCGCAATCGCCAGCAGGCAGCAAAGAATCAGGCGGGTGTCATGCACCATCCAGGCAGCGGTCGATAAATCCAAAACGGCACTCCTTATCGGGCGGTTACCTGCAACATGTTGTTGCAATTTGACCTGAGAATACCTGAAGTGGCCGGGCCAGAGCGGCGGCTTTTGTAACGGCTCAGTGGAGTGATCGATAGGAGTAAAAGCCCGGCGGGATTATTTTTGACTGGCCGGTCTCAAACGCTCTTCAGAAAAGTTTTCCAAGGCCGATGGTTAAGCTGCATCCCGCTTTCTACCCTGCCTATCGGTACTTTCCCATGTTCAACAAACGCCTCAAGCAAGAGCTGGCTACGCTTCGTGAAGAACTCTCCAGCCTGCTGCAAGTGAAGGAAAGCCTGGAAAGCGAGATGCTGGTGCTGACCCTGGAACCCGATGGCCGGATTCAGTCGGTCAATCAGAACTTCCTTGGCGAGATGCTCTACAAGAGCCAGGATCTGGTGGGGCGCGCCATTGAAGACATCGTTCCGGCGCATGTGAAGGCCGATGACTTTCATCATCGCTTCAAGGCCGCACTGACCCGTGGCGAACATTTCGCCGGGGCCGTGCGCCTGTTGCGTGGTAATGGCGAAGAGGCGTGGCTGCGCTCCATCGTGCAGCCGGTGCGCTCTTCGGACGGGCGGATCAAGCATTTCTCGATTTTCTCCAGCGACCTGACCCGCACCATCGAAGCCTCTCGCGAACACGAAAACCTGATCGGTGCGCTGGTGCGTTCGACGGCGGTGATCGAGTTCGATCTCAATGGCAACGTGCTCAATGCCAACGAGCGCTTTCTGCAGGGCATGGGTTACAGCCTGGCGCAGATCAAAGGCAAACATCACCGGATGTTCTGTACGCCCGAGGAGTACAACAGCGCCGAGTACCAGAATTTCTGGCGTCGCCTGAACAACGGCGAGTTTGTCGCCAACCGCTTCAAGCGCGTCGACAGCCATGGTCGTACGGTGTGGCTGGAGGCGTCCTACAACCCGGTGGTCGATGCCAACAACAAGCTGTACAAAGTGGTGAAGTTCGCCACGGTGATTACCGATCAGGTCAACCGCGAACAAGCGGTGGCCGACGCGGCCAGCATTGCCTATAGCACTTCGCAGCAAACCGACAGCACTGCGCAACGTGGCACCACGGTGGTCACCGAGGCAGTGAATGTGATGCGTGATCTGTCGCGCCACATGCAGGCGGCCGGTGAGGGCATCGAGGCGCTGAACGAGCAGTCGCAGGTGATCGGCACCATCGTCAAGACCATCAGCGGCATTGCCGAACAGACCAACCTGCTGGCGCTCAACGCCGCCATCGAGGCGGCTCGCGCTGGGGAACAGGGCCGGGGCTTTGCGGTGGTTGCCGACGAAGTGCGGCAACTGGCCTCGCGCACCAGTCAGGCGACCGAAGAGATCGTCACCGTGGTGCGACAGAACCAGGAGATGGCGCGCAATGCCGTGGCCCTGATGACCGACGGCAAGCTGCAGGCTGAACAAGGGTTGGCGCTAGCGGCGGAGGCGGGCACGGTGATCGTCGAGATCCAGGACGGCGCGCAGAAAGTGGTGGATGCGGTCGGCCAGTTTGCCAATCAACTCTCTAACTAATCTCCATTGATCCCATGTGGGAGCGAACTTGCTCGCGAATGCGGTATGTCATTCAACATAGATGTAACTGACCTATCGCCTTCGCGAGCAAGCTCGCTCCCACAGGTTTTTCATCCGCCTTCTTTCTGTGGTCTGGCGCTACAATCTGTTCCTTTTTCCCCGGAGCAGATCCCCATGAGTGCTTCCCACCGCCGCCCGGTGCCCTTGAACAAAGCCTATCGTCTGCTCAATCACGGGCCGACCGTGCTGGTCAGCGCTGCCCATGACGGCCAGCGCAACATCATGGCCGCCGCGTGGGCGATGCCGCTGGATTTCGAACCGCCGAAAGTTGCGGTCGTCCTCGACAAGTCCACCTGGACCCGCCAGTTGCTCGAAGCGTCCGGCACTTTTGTGCTCAACGTGCCGTGCGTCAATCAGGCTGACATCGTGCAAACCGTCGGCAATACCTCGGGTCTGGAAATCCAGCAGAATCAGGGGCAGGACAAGTTTCAGGCTTATGGCCTGCAAACCTTCGCCGGTGAAACCGTCGAGGCGCCTCTGTTCGAAGGCTGCGTGGCCTGGCTCGAATGCCGCTTGCTGCCCGAACCGCGCAACCATGAGCAGTACGACCTGTTCCTCGCCGAAGTCATCGCCGCTCAGGCGGATGAACGGGTGTTCAGCGACGGGCGCTGGCATTTCGACGGGCATGATGGCTTGCGCACGCTGCACCACGTGGCCGGCGGGCATTTCCTGACGATTGGCGATGCGGTGGACGGTAAAACCCTGCCGCTGTGACCTGCATCTGATGGAAAAGGCGCGCCGGATGTAGCAAGGTGTGGGGCATTGTCGAACCAATCAGGCGCTCGCCCCATGGACCTTTCGCTTTATCTCGCCCCGTTGCTGTCGCTGGCGCTGTTGTGGACGGTCGCGGTGGTCACCCCCGGCCCGAACTTCTTCAACATCGCCCAACTGGCGGTCAGCCGTTCCCGACGCCATGGCGTGGTCGCGGCGCTGGGCGTCGCCACCGGCACCGTGTTGTGGGGCCTGGCCGGCGGTTTGGGGATTCAGACCTTGTTCAGCGCGGCGCCAACCCTGTACCTGAGCTTCAAGATCGCCGGTGGCTGCTACCTGATCTACCTCGGCCTCAAGCAGTTCAAACGCAAAGCGCCGATTGCCGCCGGTACGCTGGATGAGTCGCAGCAGACCCTGCTCGGCGCCTACGGGCGAGGCTTTCTGGGCAACATGACCAACCCCAAGTCGGCACTGTTCGTCGCCACCATCTTCGCCACCGCGATGCCGGCCCACGTCCCGCCGCTACTGCTGACGCTGGCCGTGCTGACCATGACCACGCTGTCGTTCAGCTGGTATTGCAGCGTCGCGCTGTTCTTCGCCAGCCGCCGGATCGCGAGCGTTTACGAACGGTCGCGGCAATGGCTGGATCGCTTGGCCGGTGGTTGTTATCTGCTGTTTGGAGCGCATCTGGTGGCTAATCGCTGAGCCGGGTGATATTGCGCGTTAAACCCGTTGCATAAAAAAGGCTTACCTCGCGGTAAGCCTTTTCTTTTTCCTGCGTCGCCTCAATCCCCCAACGCTTCCCCCTCACGCCGTGGATCCGCGCCACCTTCCAGCGAGGCTTTCCCTTGCGCATCCTTGACCCGCACGATCGCCTGCGTGCCGCTGGTCATGTCGATTTCATTCACAACATGTCCCTTGTCCTTCAGCGCCTGAATCAGCGCCGGGCTGAACTGGCCCTGTTCCAGTTCGGTCGGGCCGTTGCGGCTGCCGAAGTTGGGCAGGCTGATGGCGCTTTGCGGGTCGAGGTTCCAGTCGAGCAGGCCGAGGGTGGTCTTGGCCACGTATTCGATGATCTGCGAACCGCCCGGCGAGCCGACGCTGGCGAGGAATTCGCCGCTGTTGCGGTCGAAGATCAGCGTCGGCGCCATCGACGAGCGTGGGCGTTTGCCGGGTTCGACGCGGTTGGCGACTTTCTGCCCGTTCTCTTCGGGGATGAACGAGAAGTCGGTCATCTGATTGTTCAGCAAAAAGCCCTGCACCATCAGATGTGAGCCGAATGCCGCTTCGATGGTGGTGGTCATCGACACCGCGCCGCCCAGATCATCCACGGCAACGACTTGCGAGGTGGAGATGCGCAGCGGCGAGCGATCCGGCGCGTAGGCCACCTGCACGCCCGGCGGTGTGCCCGGCTTGGCGCTGCCCATGCTGCGCTCGCCGATCAGGCTGGCGCGGCTGGCGAGGTAACCCGGGTCGACCAGGCCTTTGACCGGCACCGGGACGAAGTCGGTATCGGCCACGTATTGCGCGCGGTCGGCGTAGGCCAGGCGTTCGGCTTCGGCGATCAGGTGCACGGCTTGCGGTGCCGGTTCGATGCCGGCGGGTTTGTCGGTTTTCAGCGGTTTGAGCGGTGTCAGCGACAGACGCGGGTCGCGGCTTTCCAGCGCCTGCAACGTGCCGAGAATCTGCGCCACGGCGATCCCGCCCGACGACGGCGGCGGCATGCCGCAGACCTGCCAGCGCTTATAGTCGGTGCACAGCGGTGCGCGTTCCTTGGCCTGATAGCGCTGAAGATCATTCAGCGACAGGCTGCCGGGATTGGCGTGGCCCTGCACCTTGGCGACGATCTCTTCGGCGATCGGACCTTTGTACAGCGCGTCCGGACCTTCGGTGGCGATGCGCTTGAGCACGGCGGCCAATGCCGGGTTTTGCAGACGGGTGCCGACGGCTTTGACGCTGCCGTCGCGGTTGAGGAAGTAGGCGGCCATGTCCGGCGATTTACGGATCACCGGGTCGGATTCCAGCAGCGAATGCAGGCGCGGTGAAATCGCAAAGCCCTGCTCGGCGAGTTTGATCGCCGGTTCGAACAGCGTGGCCCACGGCAGGCGACCGTGTTGTTTGTGTGCCATTTCCAGCGCACGCAGCACGCCCGGAGGAGTACCCACCGAGCGCCCGCCGATCTGCGCCTGCGGGAATGGCATCGGTTTGCCGTCGGCCTGCAGGAACAGCTTCTCGGTGGCACCCGCCGGGGCGGTTTCACGTCCGTCGTAGGTGCGCACCTGTTTGCCGTCCCACAACACGATCATCGCACCCCCACCGATCCCGGAGGATTGCGGTTCTACCAGGGTCAGCACCGCTTGCATGGCAATCGCCGCGTCGATGGCCGAACCACCCTTGCGCAACATCTCGCGACCGGCCTCGGCGGCCAGCGGATTGGCGGCAGCGGCCATGTGTTGACTGGCGTGGCGAGTCTGCAGATCGGTGCGGTAACCGGAAGCGGCCTCCGGCGCCAGCGGCAAGGTCGAGGAGGGCGGGGCGTTGCACGCGGTGAGGGTCAGGGCGCTGATGATCAGCGTCAGGGCAGGCAGGCGAAAGCGGCTCAGGGGCAGGGCTGGAAACACGTGGGGCTCTCCGTCCGTGGGGTGAAAGGTCTGACGGACTTTATCGACCGCTCGGTCGCGACGCAAACCGGTGGGCATTTTTGTCTTTCTTTTCCGGGCGGATATTCGCTAGGGTCAACGTCAAACTCATCGAACTGAAACAAAGCCCCTGTGGGAGCGAGCTTGCTCGCGAATGCGGCGTGTCAGGCAACCAAAATGTTGAATGCACAATCGCTTTCGCGAGCAAGCTCGCTCCCACAAATACAAAACCAACAAGAGGCGACGCATGCACAGCGAGTTCCCCACCGAATCCAGTTACCGCGATCAACGCGAACGGTTTCTTGCCGCCACCAACGCCGCTGGCGCCACGCTCACCTCCTACGCCCATCCGCGCTGTGGCCCTTTCGGCGAACCGCTGCGCACTGATGTCGCGGTGCTCGGTGATCCGCAGGCAAAGCGCCGGCTGGTGGCGCTCAGCGGCACTCACGGAGTTGAGGGCTATTACGGCTCGGATTGCCAGATCGACTGGCTGAAGACCTTCGTGCCGGGCTCGCTGCCCAAGGATGTCGCGGTAGTGATGATCCACCTGATCAACCCGTGGGGTACGGCGTGGCTGCGGCGGGTCAACGAAGACAACATCGACCTCAACCGCAATCACCTGGATTTCGCAGGATCGCTACCGGACAACCGCGCCTACGCCACGCTGCACAAGATCTACGCCTGCACCGATTTGCACGGCCCCGAGCGTAAGCGCGCCGACGCCTTGCTCGACGGGCAAATTACCGAACACGGCTGGCCGGCGGTGATGTCGATTGTCGAGGGCGGTCAGCATAGCCATCCCGATGGACTGTTCTATGGCGGCCGCGCGCCGAGCTGGTCGAATCGCACGTTGCATCAGATCATCGACGCGCATCTGGCAGGCGCGCAAACCGTGATGTGTTTCGACCTGCACACCGGCGCCGGCGAATACGGTCATCCGATGTTGCTCACCATCACCCAGGCGCCTTACCCGGCGTTGGCGCAAGCACAGTCGATCTACGGCCCATGGTTGTACACCTTGCACACCGGCGCCGAAACGTTGAGCGAAACCGGTGTCGCCGCGACGGCTACCGGCTACACCTCACAGGCATTGCTCAATGCGTTGCCGGGCGTGCAACTGATGCCGTTCGTGATCGAATGCGGGACGTATCCGGGGCCGGAGGTGCATCGTTATTTGCGCGATGATCACTGGTTGCATCTGCATGGCGATCCGCTGGATGCGACGGGGCGGGCGATCAAGTTGAAACTGCTGGAGCAGTTCTATCCGGCCGATCCGGACTGGCGGGCGATGGTCGGGTTGCGTACTCGGCAGATCTGGGCGAAGGGGCTGATGGCCCTGTCGGCAGAGCAGACCTGAATAGGTCAGGATTGGCATTGTGGTGAGGGATTTATCTCCTCACCACAGAGGGCGGTTTTCTCGAGGCATAAAAAAACGGCCTACCCTTCGGTAAGCCGTTTTTAGTACTTGGTGGCTACACAGGGACTTGAACCCCGGACCCCAGCATTATGAATGCTATGCTCTAACCAACTGAGCTATGTAGCCAAGTGGCGCGCATTATTCCCCTGAAATGGAAAAGCGTCAAGCGTAAATTTAAAATATTTCTTCTTATTTTCAACCGCTTATCCTCCGCCCCCGGAAATCGGGGCTGGGCAGGGCGTCAACGCAGCTGGAATCTCGCGGTATTGGCGCTCAACGCATGGCTGCCTTGGCTCAGCGTGTCCGCTGCGAGGTTCACCGCCCGCGCACCTTCAAGCAAACGCATCGCGGCCTGATCGACTTGTTGAATATTGCCGCTGACTTCATCGGCGGTGCTCGCCTGTTCCTCAACGGCGGTGGCGATCTGCGCCAAAGTGTCAGTGACACTTTGCACCGCGCTGGCGATTTCACCAAGACGTTCACCGAGGCCGGTCACGGCTGCGGCATCTGATTGTGCCTGGCCGCATGCGGCTTCCATCAGACTCACCGCTTCGTTGACCGTGGCGCGCAAGCTGTCGACGGTGCCGGCGATCTGCGCGGTCGACGATTGGGTGCGCTGCGACAGGCTGCGCACTTCATCGGCGACCACGGCAAAGCCGCGTCCCTGTTCGCCGGCGCGTGCCGCCTCGATCGCAGCATTGAGCGCCAACAGATTGGTCTGCTCGGCGACGCCACGAATGGTGTCGACCACCAGTTGAATCTGCTGGCCCTGTTCGCTGACTCGACCGAGTGCCGCTGCGGTTTCGTTGAGGCGTTGATTGAGCTGCTGAATGCTCGCCGTGGTGCGCTGGCTGTCGCGGCTGCTGTCGGCGGCGATGCGCCGGGTGTGCTGGGCGCTGCCGGAAGCCTGTTCGCAACTGGCCGCCACACCTTGCGAAGTGGCGGCCAGTTGCGTGGCAGCGGCGGCGATCTGGCTGATCTGCAACTGTTGTGCTTCGACTTCGCTCAGCGCGCCGCTGGAATGATCGTTGAGGCTGCGCACCGCGTGGCTCAGTTGCGAGGTTTCGTGATCGACCCCGAGCATGCTCGCGCGCAGTTGCACCACCGCGACGTTGAGCGCGGTGCTGATCGCCGCCAGCTCATCGCGGCCCACCACCGGCACTTGCAGGCTGAGATTGCCGTCACGCAGGGCCTCGGCCAGCAGAGTAATGCCGCTGGCGCTGCGGCGGATCGAAGCCTGCAGACAGACGAACAGGTACAACGCCGCCAGCAGCAGGCAACCGAACACGGCGGCGACCACAATGAACTGGCGAATCGCTGAGGCGTGGTAGGCGTCCAGACGCTGATCCAGCGACAGCAGCGATTGCTGGCGCAACGACGCGAGATCACCCAGCAGAGCATCGAGGCTGCGTTCGAAGTCTTCAGGCTTGAGGGTAATGCTGCCGCCGAACACGCCGTCATCCAGCACCTTCAGCCCAGCGTCCAGACGCTTGAGGCTGTCGTGGTATTGACCGGCCCAGGTTTGCAGATCGCTCGGCAGGCGCGCTTCGAGCAGGCCTGCCGTTTTGACAAGCTGCTCGCGGGCGTCGCCGATGCGGCCGCGCAGGTCGCGTAGCTGCAAGCGACTTTGCAGGGTGAATTGTCCCGAGACCACCGAAGCCTGGCCGACGGCGGCGAGGCGGCCCACACGCTCGATCAGATCCGGTGCGTGCTGCGTGGAGATCTGCGTCAGCAGATAGGTCTCCAGCCATGGCGCCAGCGTCAGGCGGTTGTCCATGACGATCTGCTCGCGCAAGGCTTGCAGGGCGCTGAGGGCGTTGGTGAAACGATCGTAACCGTCCGGCCACCAACCGACGCTGCTCAGGCTTTTCGAATCCAGACCACCGAGCGCGGTTTGCAGGGCTTGATAGCGGGCGAGGGTTTCGCCTTCGGCACCTTCATTTTTCAGCGCGTTGCCCAAATCGCTGGTGGCTTGCTGGACGGCTGGTTGCACCGCGTCAAACGCCGCCATGGCAGCGAGGGTGGCCGGGGTTGGCTGGCGATTGGTTTCGGTGGCGCGCCAACGGGCGGCGCGGTCACGCTGGGCGGCGAGCAGGTTGTCCAGCGCATCAAGGCTGAGCAACTGGCGTACGCCGGCGCGTTCGCCGGAAATCAGGTTGAGCTTGTCGCGATAGTCCTGGCCGATCATCAACAGGCTGCCGGCCAACGGCAGAATAAATAGCAGAAACAACAGCTGGAATTTACGCGCGAATCCAAACCGCCCCAGCAATTTGATCCCCGGTGACAAGAAAGCCTGCATGCCTCATGACTCCTCTGGACACCACGCACCATTGGCGTGCATCACGGTCGTGCGACCTCGATGTCGTGCCCTGCTAAAAGGCCCCGAAAGTTCACTCTCGCCCGCTCTGTAGGCCGGCTCTGTAGCGAAACTTCCCATTCTCGGAGGCCTTTGTAAGGCCGCCGCGTTCGAGGGGAGAAGCAAGGCAAGATTCAG
The DNA here is from genome assembly GCF_004526365.1 of Pseudomonas sp. S150. Taxonomy (NCBI): domain Bacteria; kingdom Pseudomonadati; phylum Pseudomonadota; class Gammaproteobacteria; order Pseudomonadales; family Pseudomonadaceae; genus Pseudomonas; species Pseudomonas sp. S150. The sequence continues at coordinate 5,747,255 of NZ_CP038207.1, read as the reverse complement.
ACCATGGCGTTGCGCTATCACCTATCCCATGTAGGAGCTGCCGAAGGCTGCGATCTTTTGATCTTTGTTTTTAAGATCAAGATCAAAAGATCGCAGCCTTCGGCAGCTCCTACAGAGATTGGTCTGTTATTCGGTTGATTAGTTAGCTGGCTAAGGGGATGGCGCTGGCGCACCGAAAAATGGCACATTGACGCACCTGCCTGCGTGCACCCATCTGCTGTACGGAAACTTTCATGGCTATCAGCAACGTTCAGACCGCCGCTGCCTCGGCGTCCGCTCCTCCGCAAAGCAGCCCGTTGGTGATGCGTATCATCGGCGCGGTGGCGCTAGCGCATTTGATCAACGACCTGATTCAGTCGGTGCTGCCGTCGATTTATCCGATGCTCAAAGCCAACTATGGCTTGAGCTTCACCCAGGTCGGCCTGATCACGCTGACCTTCCAGTTGACCGCGTCGCTGTTGCAGCCGTGGGTCGGTTATCACACTGATCGCCATCCGAAACCGTGGCTGTTGCCGGCGGGTTCGATCTGCACGCTGATTGGCATCGTGATGATGTCGGTGGTCGGCAGTTTTCCATTGATTCTGCTGGCAGCGGCGCTGATCGGTATCGGTTCCTCGACCTTTCACCCCGAGGCGTCACGGATTGCCCGGCTGGCCTCGGGCGGACGCTTTGGTCTGGCGCAATCGACCTTTCAGGTCGGCGGTAACGCCGGTTCCGCGTTCGGCCCATTACTGGCAGCGGCGATCATTATTCCGTTCGGTCAGGGCAACGTGGCGTGGTTCGGTCTGTTCGCGGTGTTTGCGCTGTTCGTGCTGTATCGCATCAGCCGCTGGTACGCCCATCACCTGAACCTGTTCAAGCTCAAGGCCGGGCAGGCGGCGACTCACGGGTTGTCGAAGGGCAGGGTGATCAGTGCGCTGGTAGTGCTCGGCCTGCTGGTGTTCTCCAAGTATTTTTACATGGCCAGCCTCACCAGCTATTTCACCTTTTACCTGATCGAGAAGTTCGACCTGTCGGTGGCCAGTTCACAGCTGCACCTGTTCCTGTTTCTCGGCGCGGTGGCGGCGGGGACGTTCTTTGGCGGGCCGATCGGCGACAAGATCGGGCGTAAGGCGGTGATCTGGTTTTCGATCCTCGGCGTGGCGCCGTTCACGTTGCTAATGCCGCACGTCGATCTGTTCTGGACCACTGTCCTCAGCGTGGTGATCGGCTTCATTCTCGCTTCGGCGTTCTCGGCGATTGTGGTTTACGCGCAGGAGTTGGTGCCGGGCAATGTCGGGATGATCGCCGGGGTGTTCTTCGGCTTGATGTTCGGGTTTGGCGGGATTGGCGCGGCGCTGCTTGGGCATCTGGCGGATGTGCACGGTATCGAGTACGTGTATTTCCTGTGCTCTTTTTTGCCGTTGTTCGGGGTGTTGGCGATTTTCTTGCCGCGCACCAAAAAAACCTGACCTACACAATTCCAACTGTGGGAGCGGGCTTGCTCGCGAAGGCGGTATATCAGTCGATATTAATGTGGCTGACCCACCGCCTTCGCGAGCAAGCCCGCTCCCACAGGGGGATTGGTGGTATTGCAAACAAATCTGTCAGGCACAAAAAAGCCGCGTATCAAACGCGGCTTTTTCTTGGGCGTGTCGCTTACACGTTGAAGCGGAAGTGCATCACGTCGCCGTCTTTGACGATGTAGTCCTTGCCTTCCAGGCGCCATTTACCGGCTTCCTTGGTACCGGCTTCGCCCTTGTACTGGATGAAGTCGTTGTAGGCGATGACTTCGGCGCGGATGAAGCCTTTTTCGAAGTCGGTGTGGATCACGCCGGCGGCTTGTGGTGCGGTGGCACCGACGCGGACGGTCCAGGCGCGGACTTCTTCGACACCGGCGGTGAAGTAGGTCTGCAGGTGGAGCATTTCGTAGCCGGCGCGGATCACGCGGTTCAGGCCAGGCTCTTCCAGGCCCAAGGCCTCGAGGAACATGTCTTTCTCTTCGCCGTCGTCGAGCTCGGCGATTTCCGCTTCGATCTTGTTGCACACCGGAACCACCATAGCGCCTTCTTCTTCGGCGATGGCCTTGACCACGTCCAGGTGCGGGTTGTTCTCGAAACCGTCTTCAGCGACGTTGGCGATGTACATGACCGGTTTGGTGGTCAGCAGGTGGAAGCCCTTGATCACCGACTTTTCGTCCGCGCTCATGTTCTTCATCAGGCTGCGCGCAGGCTTGGCCTCGGTGAAGTGCGCGATCAGTTGCTCAAGCAGAGCTTTCTGAACCACGGCGTCCTTGTCACCGCCCTTGGCGTTGCGCGCGACTTTCTGCAGTTGCTTCTCGCAGCTGTCGAGGTCGGCGAAGATCAGTTCCAGGTCGATGATTTCGATGTCGCGCTTCGGGTCGACGCTGTTGGACACGTGGATCACGTTGTCGTCTTCGAAGCAGCGCACCACGTGAGCGATGGCGTCGGTTTCGCGGATGTTGGCCAGGAACTTGTTGCCCAGACCTTCACCTTTCGACGCGCCGGCCACCAGGCCTGCGATGTCGACGAATTCCATGGTGGTCGGCAGGATGCGCTTCGGATTGACGATGGCCGCCAGGGCTTCCAGGCGCGGATCCGGCATCGGCACGATGCCGCTGTTCGGCTCGATGGTGCAGAAGGGGAAGTTCTCGGCCGCGATACCGGATTTGGTCAGGGCGTTGAACAGGGTGGACTTGCCGACGTTAGGCAGGCCGACGATGCCGCAATTGAATCCCATGGTGTTTCCCCTCGGATTAGAGTCAGGCCTTCTGGCTGTGCAGGTTTTTCATCGCGCGGTTCCATTCACCGGCGAGGATATCCGGCAGCACGCCGAGGGCAAAGTCGATGCTGGCATCGAGTTTTTCCTGTTCGGCGCGTGGCGCACGACCCAGGACGAAATTTGAAACCATACTGGCGACGCCCGGGTGGCCGATGCCAAGCCGCAGGCGGTAGAAAGTATTCTGATTGCCCAGTTGCGCAATGATGTCGCGCAACCCGTTGTGACCGCCATGGCCGCCGCCCTGCTTGAGCTTGGCGACGCCCGGAGGCAGGTCGAGTTCGTCGTGCGCCACCAGGATTTCTTCAGGCTTGATGCGGAAGAAACCGGCGAGTGCCGCCACGGCCTGGCCGCTGCGGTTCATGTAGGTGGTGGGAATCAGCAGACGAACATCCTGACCCTGATGCGAGTAGCGCCCGGTCAGGCCGAAATATTTGCGATCGGCCACAAGGCTCACACCTTGCGCGGCAGCGATGCGCTCAACAAAAAGGGCCCCTGCGTTATGCCGGGTCTGTTCGTATTCAGCGCCTGGATTACCCAGGCCAACGATCAGTTTGATGGCAGTCACGATAGGGGCCCTTCCTTGGAGTGGTGGTTAACATCGCCGCGATCAGTGAAGGCGGCGAAAGTGGACGAAAGTTGCTCATTTACCATGAATGTAAACTCCGCGTTCTCGCCCGCTTTCTCGCTACGTTCCAGTCCGCGATGTTTCACTCACTCCGACGAACAGAGTGAAATTACTCTGCTGCGCCTTCTTCGGTAGCTTCTGGAGCAACACGTGGAGCGTGGACGTTGGCTACTGCCTTGTCATCGCCGTGTGCCAGAGCAACGAACTCGACACCTTTAGGAGCTTTGAGGTCCGACAGGTGAACGATGGTGCCGATTTCAGCGTCAGCCAGGTCGACTTCGATGAACTCAGGCAGGTCTTTTGGCAGGCAGGAAACTTCGATCTCGGCAACAACGTGCGAGATTTCGCCGCCTTTCTTCACTGGAGCAGCTTCGTTGATGAAGTGCACAGGAACGATAGCGGTCAGTTTCTGGCCAGCTACAACGCGTACGAAGTCAGCGTGCATCACGTGGCCTTTGGCCGGGTGACGTTGCAGAGCTTTGATGACGACGTTTTGTTTCTTGCCACCAACGTTCAGCTCGATGATGTGGCTGTAAGCCGCTTCGTTTTCGAGCAGTTTGGCAACTTCTTTGGCCAGCATGCTGATGGATTCAGGGGCTTTGTCGCCACCGTAAACAACAGCTGGAACCAGAGCGGCGAGACGACGCAGGCGGCGGCTCGCACCTTTCCCCAGGTCGGAACGCACTTCAGCATTCAGAGTAAAATCGTTCATTTTGTATCTCCAAAATAGCCATGACCGAGTGGCGTTTGCGACCAGCGCCAAACACGGTATGGGCAAAAAAGCCCCGCCCCGACAGGAATGCCGGGGCGGGGCGCTTTTCGTCAACGAGACATTTCGAGAAGGGCAGGGCCCTTAACGGAACATCGCGCTGATCGATTCTTCATTGCTGATGCGGCGAACCGCTTCGGCAACAACCGGTGCGATATCCAGTTGACGGATACGTGCACAGGCTTGTGCTGCAGCGGACAGCGGGATGGTGTTAGTCACCACCAGCTCGTCCAGCACGGAATTTTCAATATTCTCGATGGCCCGACCCGACAGCACAGGGTGTGTGCAGTAGGCAAAGACCTTGGCTGCGCCATGCTCTTTCAGGGCCTTGGCCGCGTGGCACAGAGTGCCGGCGGTATCGACCATGTCATCGACCAGAATGCAGGTACGCCCTTCGACATCACCGATGATATGCATCACTTCAGAGTGATTGGCTTTCTCACGGCGTTTGTCGATGATCCCGAGATCCACGCCCAGGGATTTGGCAACGGCCCGTGCACGCACGACGCCACCAATGTCCGGGGACACGATCATCAGGTTTTCGAAGCGCTGATCTTCAATGTCATCCACCAGAACCGGGGAGCCGTAGATGTTATCTACCGGAATATCGAAGAAGCCCTGAATCTGGTCAGCATGCAGATCAACCGTGAGAACACGGTCGATGCCGACTACGGTGAGCATGTCAGCAACGACTTTCGCGCTGATAGCCACACGTGCGGAACGCGGACGGCGATCCTGACGGGCATAACCAAAATAAGGAATAACAGCAGTAATACGAGTAGCCGAGGAGCGGCGGAAGGCATCAGCCATCACTACCAGTTCCATCAGGTTATCGTTGGTCGGAGCGCAAGTCGGCTGAATAATGAAAACGTCTTTACCGCGAACGTTTTCATTGATCTCGGCAGTAATTTCGCCGTCGGAGAATTTACCGACAGAGATGTCACCGAGAGGGATATGCAGCTGACGTACAACACGCCGAGCCAGATCGGGGTTAGCGTTCCCCGTAAAGACCATCATCTTGGACACGCGCAGTACCTAGAGGCTGAGGGTAACCTGGATGAGTATAGAAAATGGCAGGGGCGGCTGGATTCGAACCAACGCATGGCAGGATCAAAACCTGCTGCCTTACCGCTTGGCGACGCCCCTGTATCTGTTGCTTCAAGTGCCTGGCACTTGATTCCTTTTAGAGCAGACTTTGCAGCTTGCGATGCAACATCGAAACGTTGCTTCCTTTCGCTACAAACCCTGTAAGGGTCTCTGTCAGAAGGGCCGAGACTTTATCAGCTTCAGCTTTGCTTGGGAAGCCCCCAAACACACAACTTCCAGTTCCGGTGAGTTTTGCTTCGGTAAATTTACCTAACAAATCCAATGCGTTACGTACTTCTGGATAACGCCTTGCAACCACCGGCAAGCAGTCATTTCGACTGTTTCCCTCGGGAACGGGGCGCACTTTAATGGGCGGCGTGTTACGTGTCAACAAAGGATCGGAAAAAATTTCTGCCGTACTTACAGAGACTTGCGGCACGAGTACCAGATACCACGGTTCTTCGGGGTCGACCGGGGTCAGTTTCTCGCCCACGCCTTCGGCAAAAGCTGCATGGCCACGGACGAAAACCGGCACGTCTGCACCGAGCGAAAGGCCCAGTGCCGCGAGGCGATCTTCATCCCAGCCCAGTTGCCACAAGTGATTGAGGCCTAGCAGGGTGGTCGCGGCATTCGAGCTGCCGCCACCGATGCCGCCGCCCATGGGCAGCACCTTGTCGATCCAGATGTCGATGCCGAGTGTGCAGCCGGACTGTTGCTGAAGCATTTTCGCCGCGCGCACGATCAGGTTGCTGTCGTGGGGCACGCCAGCGAATTCGGTGTGCAGATGAATCACGCCGTCATCGCGCACGGCGAAGGTGATTTCGTCGCCGTAATCGACAAACTGAAACAGCGTCTGCAGTTCGTGGTAGCCATCTGCGCGGCGCCCGAGAATGTGCAGCATCAGGTTGAGCTTGGCCGGCGACGGCAGCGTCAGACGTGGAGCGGTCATGCTTTATTGCCCCAATTTACGCGGTTGCCAGGTCTTGATCACCAGCGTCACGTCCAGATCGGTGCCGTGCAGTTTGATCCGCTCGGGCAGCCAGTAACCGTTTTGCTCGGCGTAGCTGAGGTACTCGACCTTCCAGCCGTCCTGTTCCAGATTGGCCAGGCGACTGTCGTTATCGAGGGTCAGACGGCTTTTGCTGCTGGGGGCCGGCAGGCCACGGACCCACCAGGCCAGATTGGATACCGGCAGCTTCCAGCCGAGTTGCTCTTCGAGCAGCGCTTCCGGTGACTCGGAGTCATAGCGGCCCTGATTGGCGACTTCCAGCGAAACCTTGCCCGGGCGCCCGGTCAGACGTGCCGCGCCACGACCCAGCGGGCCGGACAGGCGAATGTCGTAGTAGTCCTGGCGTTGCAGCCAGAACAGCGTGCCGCTACCGGAATCTTTCGGTGCGCGAATGCCGATCTTGCCGTCGATCTGCCAGCCGTCGAGGCCGGTCAGCTGTTGTTTGTTCGCGGCCCACTGAGCCGGACTGCCGTGGCCCTCGACCGATTCGCGAGCGCCGAAACCCGCGCAACCGGCGAGCAGGGCGATGAAGCTGAAAACAATAACGTGGCGCAAAAACATGAGTTAAAGAGTCTCGGATCCGGTCAGGCGCTTGATGGTGCTGCGCAGGATGGTGCTGTCGGGCTGATCTTTGAGGTACTTGCCCCAGACTTGTTTGGCCTCACGCTGATTGCCCTTGACCCACAGAACCTCGCCCAGGTGCGCGGCGACTTCGTGGTCCGGGAAACGCTCGAGCGCCTGACGCAGATATTTCTCGGCGTCGTCCAGATTGCCCATGCGGAAATTCACCCAGCCGAGGCTGTCGAGTACCGCCGGGTCTTCCGGATTGATCTGGTGCGCCTGTTCGATCAGGGCCTTGGCTTCAGCGTAGCGGGTGGTGCGATCGGACAGGGTATAGCCCAGCGCATTGAGCGCCATGGCGTTGTCCGGGTCGCGCTTGATGATCAGGCGCAGGTCTTTTTCCATCTGTGCCAGATCATTGCGTTTTTCCGCGAGCATGGCCCGGGTGTAGAGCAGATTCAGATCGTCCGGGTATTGCTGCAAGGCTTTATCCAGGGTTTTCCAGGCCTTGTCGTCCTGTTTGTTGGCCGACAGGGTTTCGGATTCGATCAGATACAGCTGGATCGCGTAATCCGGCTGGGCATCGCGTTCGGCGGCGAGTTTGCTCTGGGCTTCGGCGGTCTTGCCGTTGTTCATCAGAATATCGGCCTGGCGCAGTTGCGCCGGCAGATAGTCATTGCCAGGGCCGACCTGCGCGTATTCGATCAGCGCGCCCTGCGGGTCGTTGCGTTCTTCGGCGATGCGACCGAGGTTCAGGTGCGCCGAGTCAACGTGGCTTTCCCGGGCGATCAGGTCTTCCAGGTAACCCTTGGCCTCGTCCCAGGCCTTGGCTTCCAGGCACACCAGTGCCAGCGAATAACGCAGTTCGTCGTCTTCCGGGTATTGCTGAACGAGGGTGGAGAACTCGACCTTGGCGTCATCCATCCGGTCCTGTTCAACCAGCGTGCGCGCATAAGTCAGGCGCAGGCGTTTGTCGTCCGGGTATTTCTTGATGCTTTTGCGCAACAGCGGCAGGGCTTCGTCGCCACGATTCATGGTTTGCAGCAGACGCGCGCGCAGCAGGATCGGCGCAATCTCGCCTTCTTCCGGCGGGTTGTCTTCGAGCAGTGTCAGGGCGGCTTTATTGTCGCCGTCCTGTTGCAGCAGCAGGGCCTTGCCGAAAATCAGCTGGCTGTTCTTCGGGTGGCGCTGTAGCAGACGGTCGAAACTTTTCATCAGGCCGTTGCGGGTTTCCTGATCGGTATCGGCGGCCGACAGGGCGAGGAAGTCGAAATGGGTGTCGCCCTTGCCCTGCAGGACTTTCTCCATATAGACCATGGAGTCGTCGTAACGCCCGGCGCGGGCCAGTTGCACGGCGGCGGCGCGTTGCGCTTCAAGGTCGTCCGGGGCGTTTTTTGCCCAGATCAGTGCGGTGTCCAGCGCAGGCTGGTCGGCACCGAGGTATTCGGCGATGCGGAACGCGCGCTCGGAAACCCCCGGGTCCTGAGTATTGATCGCCTGGGTCACGTAGTTGTCCAGGGCAATGTCGAACCGATTGCGCTGGCCGGCGAGTTCGGCGCTCAGCAGGCTGAAAACGGTTTCCTCGCTGAACGAGCTGTAAACCTTGGGTTTTTCAGGCGTGGACGCGGTGTCTTCGACCGGCGGGGTACCGTCCGGCGAAACGGGTGCCATGGCCTGGCAGCCGCTGAGGAAGACAAAAGCAAGGAGCAACGCGGAAGATCTATTCATATAGGAAGAGGACGACTAACCTGCGGTCGGATCATCATGACACAAGCCTTCGGCCAAACATAACCGAGTCTCGAATGTGGCCTTTATAGTGGCCGACAATTGGGACAATAGTCAGCGGTAGTTGTTCTGAATCTGACGAAGTAGGACAATTGCCGGCTTCACGTCACCATCAGCGACCTTGAATGGCCTTCCTTGCACTCGGTATTAACCACAAGACTGCTTCAGTAGACGTCCGCGAGCGCGTGGCCTTTACCCCTGAGCAGCTGGTGGAGGCCTTGCAGCAGCTCTGCCGACTCACCGACAGCCGCGAAGCTGCGATCCTCTCCACCTGCAATCGCAGTGAGCTGTATATAGAACAGGATCAGGTTTCGGCTGATCTGGTTCTGCGCTGGCTGGCCGATTATCACCATTTAAGCCTCGATGAGCTGCGCGCGAGTGCTTATGTGCATGAAGATGATGCGGCAGTTCGTCACATGATGCGCGTCGCCTCCGGGCTCGACTCGCTGGTGCTGGGCGAACCGCAGATTCTCGGCCAGATGAAATCGGCTTACGCCGTGGCTCGCGAGGCCGGGACCATCGGCCCGCTGCTGGGGCGGCTGTTTCAAGCGACGTTCAATGCCGCCAAGCAAGTGCGTACCGACACCGCCATCGGCGAAAACCCGGTGTCCGTGGCGTTTGCCGCGGTCAGTCTGGCCAAACAGATTTTCAGCGACCTGCAACGCAGCCAGGCCCTGCTGATCGGTGCCGGCGAGACCATCACTCTGGTCGCCCGCCATTTGCATGAGCTGGGGGTCAAGCGCATCGTGGTCGCCAACCGTACGCTGGAGCGCGCCAGCCTGCTGGCCGAGCAGTTCGGCGCGCACGCGGTGCTGCTCTCGGACATTCCGGCGGAACTGGTGCGCAGCGATATCGTGATCAGTTCGACCGCCAGCCAGTTGCCGATCCTCGGCAAGGGCGCGGTGGAAAGCGCGCTGAAGCAGCGCAAGCACAAGCCGATCTTCATGGTCGACATCGCCGTACCCCGCGACATCGAGCCGGAAGTCGGCGAACTCGACGACGTGTACCTGTACAGCGTCGACGATCTGCACGAAGTGGTCGCCGAGAACCTCAAGAGTCGTCAGGGCGCAGCCCAGGCGGCGGAAGAGATGGTCTCGGTCGGCGCCGACGATTTCATGGTGCGTCTGCGTGAGCTGGCGGCGGTCGATGTGCTCAAGGCTTATCGGCAACAAAGCGAACGCCTGCGCGACGAGGAGCTGCAAAAAGCCCTGCGTCTGCTGGCCAACGGCGGCAACGCCGAAGAGGTGCTCGGGCAACTGGCCCGTGGCCTGACCAATAAACTGTTGCATGCGCCCAGCGTGCAATTGAAAAAGCTTTCTGCCGAAGGCCGCCTCGATGCGCTGGCCATGGCCCAGGAACTCTTTGCCCTCGAGGGCTCACCGGATAGTTTTTCGGATAAAAAACCGCAATGAAAGCGTCACTGCTCAACAAGCTGGACACCCTCCAGGACCGTTTCGAGGAACTGACCGCGCTGCTCGGCGACGGCGAAGTCATTGCCGATCAGGCCAAATTCCGCGCCTATTCCAAGGAATACGCCGAACTCGAGCCGGTGGTACAAGGCTACAAAAAGCTGCTCGGCGTACAAAGTGATCTTGAAGGCGCCCAGGCGCTGCTCAAGGACAGCGACCCGGACATGCGTGAAATGGCCGTGGAAGAAGTCCGCGAAGCCAAGGAATTGCTGATCAGGCTGGAAGATGATCTGCAGCGCATGTTGCTGCCCAAGGATCCCAATGACGGTCGTAACGTCTTTCTCGAAATTCGCGCCGGTACCGGTGGCGACGAGGCGGCGATCTTCTCCGGCGATCTGTTCCGCATGTACTCGCGTTACGCCGAACGACGTGGCTGGCGCGTGGAGATCCTTTCGGAAAACGAAGGCGAGCACGGTGGCTATAAAGAAGTCATCGCCCGCATTGAAGGCGACAACGTTTACGGCAAGCTGAAGTTCGAATCCGGCGCGCACCGCGTACAGCGTGTACCCGCTACCGAATCCCAGGGCCGTATCCACACCTCGGCCTGCACCGTGGCGGTGTTGCCCGAACCGGACGAGCGCGAAGCCATCGAGATCAACCCGGCGGATCTGCGTGTCGACACTTACCGCTCCTCCGGGGCCGGTGGTCAGCACGTCAACACCACCGACTCGGCGATCCGCATCACGCACATACCGACCGGCACCGTCGTCGAGTGTCAGGAAGAACGTTCCCAGCACAAGAACCGTGCCCGGGCGATGGCCTGGCTGTCGGCCAAACTCAACGATCAGCAAACCGCAGCGGCGGCGAATGCGATTGCCAGCGAGCGTAAGTTGCTGGTGGGTTCCGGTGATCGTTCCGAGCGCATTCGCACGTACAACTTTGCCCAGGGCCGGGTCACTGACCATCGCGTCAACCTGACCCTGTACTCCCTTGATGAAATCCTCGCCGGTGGCGTTGAAGCGGTGATCGAGCCTTTGCTGGCCGAATACCAGGCCGACCAGCTTGCAGCGATAGGTGAATAAATGACCATCATCGCCAGTCTGTTGCGCGCTGCCGAATTGCCGGACTCGCCCACCGCGCGCCTGGATGCCGAATTGCTCCTGGCCGCGGCACTGGGCAAATCGCGAAGCTTCCTGCACACCTGGCCCGAGCGCATCGTACCCAGCGAAGCGGTGCTGATTTTTACCGAGTACCTGCAACGGCGTCGAAGTGGCGAGCCGGTGGCCTACATCCTTGGTCAGCAGGGGTTCTGGAAGCTCGATCTGGAAGTCGCGCCGCACACGTTGATCCCGCGCCCGGACACCGAGTTGCTGGTCGAGGCCGCACTGGAACTGCTGGCGGCAACGCCGGCGAAAGTCCTCGATCTGGGCACCGGTAGCGGCGCGATTGCCCTGGCCCTGGCCAGCGAACGCCCGGCGTGGAACGTCACGGCGGTGGATCGCGTGCTGGAAGCCGTGGCCCTTGCCGAACGCAACCGTCAGCGCTTGAACCTGAACAACGCCACGGTGCTGAGCAGTCACTGGTTCAGCGCCCTCGAAGGCCAGCGTTTCAACCTGATCATCAGCAATCCGCCGTACATTGCGGCTGCCGATCCGCATCTGGTCGAGGGCGACGTGCGCTTCGAACCGGCCAGTGCGCTGGTGGCCGGTGTCGACGGGCTCGACGATCTGCGCCTGATTGTCGCGCAGGCTCCGGATCATCTGGAAGCCGGCGGCTGGCTGATGCTCGAACACGGCTATGATCAAGCCGAAGCCGTGCGTGATCTGTTGCTCACTCGCGGTTTTGAACAAGTCCACAGCCGCACCGATCTGGGCGGCCATCAACGGATCAGCCTGGGGCGCCTGCCGTGCTGAATGATCAGGAGTTGCTGCGCTACAGCCGGCAGATTCTGCTGCAACACATCGATATCGATGGGCAACTGAAGCTGAAAGACAGCCGCGTGCTGATTGTCGGCCTTGGCGGTCTCGGTGCGCCGGTTGCGCTGTATCTGGCGGCGGCCGGTGTCGGTGAGTTGCATCTGGCGGATTTCGACACGGTCGACCTGACCAACCTGCAACGCCAGATCATTCATGACACCGACAGCGTCGGCATGAGCAAGGTCGACTCGGCGCTCAAGCGCCTGAGCGCGATCAATCCCGAGATTAAGCTGGTGCCTCATCGTCAGGCGCTGGACGAGGATTCCCTGGCCGCCGCCGTTTCGGCGGTGGATCTGGTGCTCGACTGCTCCGATAACTTTTCCACCCGCGAAGCGGTCAATGCCGCGTGCGTGGCCGCGTGCAAGCCGCTGGTCAGCGGCGCGGCGATTCGTCTGGAAGGGCAGTTGTCGGTGTTCGACCCGCGTCGCCCGGAAAGTCCGTGCTACCACTGCCTGTACGGGCATGGCAGCGAAGCCGAACTGACGTGCAGCGAGGCCGGTGTGGTCGGGCCCCTGGTGGGGCTGGTTGGCAGCCTGCAGGCGCTTGAAGCGTTGAAAGTGCTGGTGGGCTTTGGCGAACCGTTGGTGGGGCGTTTGCTGTTGATCGATGCACTGGGTTCGCGCTTCCGTGAATTGCGGGTCAAGCGTGATCCGGGGTGCAGCATCTGTGGTTCGCAGCATGCGTGAGGCGCCGATCGCGGTGTTCGATTCCGGTGTCGGCGGCTTGTCGGTACTGGCGGAAATCCAGCGTTTGCTGCCCCATGAGTCATTGCTGTATTTCGCCGATTGCGGGCATATTCCCTACGGCGAGAAATCCCCCGAGTTCATCCGCCAGCGTTGCAACGTGATGGCCGGTTTTTTCCGCGAGCAGGGCGCCAAGGCCCTGGTGATCGCCTGCAATACGGCGACGGTGGCCGCTGTCGCCGATCTGCGCCGGGATTTCCCCGATTGGCCGATTGTCGGCATGGAACCAGCGGTCAAACCCGCAGCTGCCGCCACCCGCAGCGGTGTGGTGGGCGTACTCGCCACCACCGGCACGTTGCAGAGTGCCAAGTTCGCCGCGTTGCTCGACCGCTTCGCCGCTGACGTTCGCGTCATCACCCAGCCATGCCCCGGTCTGGTGGAACTGATTGAAAGCGGTGATCTGCACAGCGCCGAGTTGCGCACGTTGCTGCAGCACTACGTCGATCCGCTGCTCGCCAACGGTTGCGACACGATCATTCTCGGTTGCACTCACTATCCGTTTCTCAAGCCAATGCTCAAGACGATGATTCCCGACAGCATCAGCCTGATTGACACTGGCGCAGCCGTAGCGCGGCAACTGCAACGGTTGCTGGCCGAACGTGATCTGCTCGCCAAGGGGCCGAACCGCCCGGTCAGATTCTGGACCAGTGCCGACCCCGCGTTCTTCCGCAAGACCCTGCCCCTGTTGGGTCAGGTTGCCGGCGACGTCGAAAAATTCAGCTTGTAAAAAAAATGTGAAATAACTAGAAAAACAGCTGAACTTCTAATCAGGCGCTAGCTTCTATAGCGATGAGTTATCTAGAAAACCAAACGATCGTTCCGGAAAAGGAAGTTTCAAAGTGAAGCGACTATTCTGCTTGGCCGCGATTGCGGCCGCACTGATGGGGCAAAGTATTACCGCGCAAGCTGCAGGAGTTGAATTTGCAGTGGGTGCGACCAGCGATTCGACCATGACTTATCGCCTGGGCATGAATTTCGATTGGGACAAGAGCTGGCTGCAAAGTGATGTCGGTCGCCTGACCGGTTACTGGAGCGGCGCTTACACTTACTGGGAAGGTGACAAGACTTCCAGCAACAACAGCCTGTCGTTCTCCCCGGTATTCGTTTACGAGTTTGCCGGTCAGTCGGTCAAGCCGTACGTTGAGGCGGGCATTGGTGTGGCAGCGTTCTCCAACACCAAGTATGAAAGCAACAACATCGGCGGCTCTTTCCAGTTCGAAGACCGTATCGGTTTTGGTCTGCGCTTCAATGGCGGGCATGAAGTGGGGATTCGGGCGACGCACTATTCCAACGCCGGCCTGGCCAGCAGCAACGACGGTGTAGAAAGCTACGCGCTGCATTACACGATGCCGCTGTAACTGCAGCTTGCACAAATCTTTGTGGGAGCGGGCTTGCTCGCAAATGCGGTGTGTCAGTCGACAACACAATTGACTGACACACCGCATTCGCGAGCAAGCCCGCTCCCACATTGGTTTTGAGCTGCTGTTGAAATCAACGGTAAGCAGTGGCAATGCCTTTGCGTTCTTCAATGCACTCCGGTGCACCCATCTCGAATTCGCGACAGATCAGCGGGCGTTTCTCATAGATCGTGCACATCATGCTGTCGCGATCCAGCGCCGCGCACCAGCCGTCGTCCAGACGCAGCATCACTTCACCACCCCACTCATCAGTATCGATAAAGCGCTCAGGCACGCCGGTGTCGGTGATCAGCATCACTTCGAGCTGGCAACAGCACGCTGCGCAGGTCGAACAGGTGACCGCTGGCTCGGTGATTTGCTGGTGGGGAATGGTTTTCATGCTGCGCAGTGTAAGGCAGCCGCCGGTTGCTGTGTGAAAGGCCTGACAGACGCTCAGTGGGCCAACCGCCGAGCCATCGCATGCAATAACGGAAACAGCAGCGCCCACAGCAGGCCGATGCCGATCAGGGTCGGCAGTTCACCGTAGGGAAACTGCACCCCGGCCAAACGTCCACCGCCGTAATAGGACACCGCACCACCCACCGCACCGAGCACACTGGCCAGCCACCACGGGCGGGCGCTCCATTGCAGACAGTGACGCAACGTGGTCGCGAGCAAGGCCCAGAGCAGCATCAGCCACAGCGGAATCAGTGGCGACAGATCCTGAAATTCGAACACGCCGGCAGCGCGCAACAGACTGTCTACGGCTGTACCGACAAGCACCACGCTGAGGATCAGGCGACCTTCCTCCGCCCAACTGCTGATCCAACCAAAATGGACCACCAGCACCGCCAGCGCCAGCAGCAGCCACAGACTGTCGCCGCCGATGACACAGGCCAGCCAGCCGACCTGGAACAGCACGGCATTGGTCAGCCGCTCAAGCATCGAAGCGTCCGAGCAACGGCGCCGGCATCGCGGCCGGTTTGGCCAGCAGCAGTTGCGCGGTGCCGATGGTGCGCTCCAGAAACCCGCCCTCGCAGTAGCACAGGTAAAACTCCCACAGTCGCAGGAAGTAATCGTCGTAACCCAACTCGCTCAAACGGCCATGGGCGCGGCGAAAGTTTTCGTGCCACAGGCGCAGGGTGCGGGCGTAGTGCAGGCCGAAATCTTCCATGTGCAGCAGGTTCATATCGGTCTCGCGGCTGACCACTTCGAGCATCTTCTGCACGCAGGGCAGGGCGCCGCCGGGGAAGATGTAGCGCTGGATGAAGTCGACGCCGCGCTTGGCCTGCTCGTAGCGCTGCTCGCGGATGGTGATCGCCTGCAACAGCATCAGGCCGTTGCTCTTGAGCAGGTGCGCGCATTGCTTGAAATAGGTGGGCAGGAAGCGGTGACCGACCGCTTCGATCATCTCGATCGACACCAGTTTGTCGTATTCGCCGGTGAGGTCGCGGTAGTCGGTGAGCAGCAGCGTTACCCGATCCTGCAACCCCAGTGCTTCAATGCGCCTGGCGGTAAACGCGTACTGCTCTTTCGACAGCGTCGTGGTGGTGACACGGCAGCCGTATTGCTGCGCGGCGTACAGCGCCATGCTGCCCCAACCGGTGCCGATCTCCAGCAGGTGATCTTCGGGTTTGAGCGCGAGCTTCTGGCAGATCCGTTCCAGCTTGTTCAACTGAGCCTGTTCCAGGCTGTCGTCGGGGCTGAGGAACTGCGCCGCCGAATACATCATGGTCGGGTCGAGAAACTGTTCGAACAGGTCGTTGCCGAGGTCATAGTGCGCCGCGATGTTTTTCTGCGACCCCTTGCGCGTGTTGCGGTTGAGCCAGTGCAGGCCTTGCACCAGCGGCCGGCTGAGGCGGGCCAGACCGCGCTCCATGGCGTCGAGCACGTCGAGGTTGCTGACGAACACGCGCACGACCGCCGTCAGGTCCGGTGAACTCCAGTAACCGTGGATAAACGCTTCGCCGGCACCAATCGATCCGTTGCCGGCGACCATGCCCCACACCGCTGCATCCTGCACATGGATTTCGCCGAGCAGGTGGCTGCCCGGCGTACCGAACATCAGGCGTTCGCCATCCTCGACCACCAGCAATTGCCCGTGTTTGAGTTGGCTCAGTTGCCGCAAAACGCCGCGACGCAGCAGCGAACCGGTCAAACCGTTGGTGCTGAAGCGACTGACCGACAGGCTAGAGGATTTCATGGCGGTGCTCCTTGGGAGGCACAGTGGCGATCTGAAAGCTGCCGTCGGCAGCCTGATGAGCAAAAATCGGGGCACGCTTGAGCAACAGGCGCACGGCTTGCCAATAAATCGCCAGACAAGTTTTCGCGGTCATCCACGGAAAACGTCGCAAGTAGCGGTGCAGGCTGTGGCGGTCGAGGGGTTCGCGCTGCAGATTGAGCGTGGCGTCGAACAGCTTGTGCTCACCCTGCCAGTCGGCCATGTGCACGCCGAGCTTTTGCGCAGCCGGGCTGAAGCTCATGCGGTACTCGAGGTCACGCGGCAAAAACGGCGAGACATGAAAGGCCTTGGCCACGGCGAAGTGCTGGTGAAAGTCTTGCAGGTTGGTCGGCGGCCGGGCCGGCAGCACGTAGTGATAACGTTCGCGCCACGGCGTGTTCGTGACTTCGCAGAGAATCGCCGCCAGTTGTCCGTCCGCCTCGTGGCAATAAAAGAAACTCACCGGATTGAACGCCAGACCCCAACTGCGCGGTTGGGTCAGCAGGCAGATCGAACCCTGCGGTTGATGGCCGATGGCGACGCCGACTTGCTGGCGTACCGCATCGATCAGGCGCATGCCGCTGCCGGTAAAGGTTTTCAGGTAGTCGGTTTCGCGAAACGAAAACGGTGCAAAGCGGCTGCGACTGGCAAACGGTGACATTTCGAACACGGCGTCCTGTTCCGCCAGATCGAGGTACAACAGACCGATCCGGTAACGGAATTCGTGGCGTCTGGGCGAAAAGCGCCGATGGCCGATCCAGCCGCTGTACAGGGCGCTGTTCATAAGCTTTCCCCGAACGCGGCGGCCACGCGCAACGCGCTGACCACGCCGTCCTCATGAAAGCCGTTGGCCCAGTAGGCGCCGCAATAATGGGTGTGCTGCTGACCGTCGAGTTCGGCCCAGCGGTTTTGCGCCGCTACCGCCGCGAGGCTGAATTGCGGGTGGGCGTAGGTGTATTTGGCGAGCACCTTGAACGGGCTGATCCCGGCGCTCTGATTGAGGCTGACGCAGAACGTGGTGTCGCTCTGAATACCCTGCAGGATGTTCATGTCGTAAGTGACGGCCGCGTGGGTATGGCCGGCGCCGCTCAAGCGATAATTCCAGCTGGCCCACGCCAGTTTGCGGGTCGGCAGCAGACGGGTATCGGTATGCAGCACAACTTCGTTATCGGCATAGGGCAGGGCGCCGAGGATCGAGCGTTCCGCCTGGCTTGGCGTGCCAAGCAATTGCAGAGCCTGGTCGCTGTGGCAGGCAAGCACGACTTTGTCGAAACGCTCGATGCCGGCCGGGCTGTGGATAACCACGCCGTGTTCATCGCGATCGATGCGCGTCACCGGGCAACTGAGGCGGATCTTGTCCTGGAACGCTGCGGTCAGTGGCGCGACATAGGCACTGGAGCCGCCCTCGATCACCTGCCATTGCGGGCGATCACTGACTGACAGCAGGCCATGATTCTTGAAGAAGCGCACAAAGAATTGCAGCGGGAAATTGAGCATCTCGGCCATCGGCATCGACCAGATCGCCGAGCCCATCGGCACGATGTAATGCAGGATGAAACGTTCGCCATAACCGCCAGCCTTGAGGTAATCGTCGAGCGTGGTATCGGCGGCAATGCGCTGTTCGGCGAGGTCGCGCTGGGCTTCTTTATTGAAGCGCAGAATGTCGCGCAACATGCCCCAGAACCCCGGGGACAGCAGGTTGCTGCGCTGGGCGAAGAGGCTGTTGAGGTTGTTGCCGTTGTATTCCAGACCGGTGTCCGGGTCGGTGACCGAGAAGCTCATTTCCGTCGGTTTGAACGACACGCCGATCTGGCCAAGCAATCGAATGAAGTTCGGATAGGTCCAGTCGTTGAACACGATGAACCCAGTGTCCACGGCGTATTCGCGGCCATCGACGGTCACCTGCACGGTATGCGTGTGACCGCCGACCCAGTCGCTGGCCTCGAACACCATGATGTCGTGTCGGCGATTGAGCAGGTGGGCGCAGGTCAGGCCGGCGATTCCGCTGCCGACAATGGCAATCTTCATATCGGGTCCCGCAGCGGTGGGTTGCTGCGCACCATGCGCTTGCCGATCGCCAGTTGCAGGCGCGCCGGCAGCTTCGACAGTGGCCACAGCGCCGCCATGAACAGTGCCGGAAAGGCGATCTCCAGCGGACGATCCTTGAGCTTGGCGAAGATGTGCCGCGCCGCTTTATCCACAGGCCAGCTCAACGGCATCGGGAAGTCGTTCTTGGCGGTCAGCGGGGTTTCGACAAAACCCGGGCTGATGATGGTGACATCGATGCCCTCGACGGCCAGGTCGATCCGCAGCGATTCGAACAGATAGCGCAGCCCTGCTTTCGACGCGCCGTAGGCTTCGGCTCGGGGCAGCGGCAGGTAGGTCACGGAACTGGCCATGCCGATCAGATGCGGCGCGGTGCCTTTGCGCAGCAACGGCAGGGCTGCTTCGATGCAGTAGCTGCTGGCGAGCAGGTTGGTGCGCACCACGTGTTCGATGATCGAGGCATCGAACTGTCGCGCATCGACGTACTCGCAGGTGCCGGCATTGAGAATCACGCTGTCCAGCGAGCCCCAGGCCTGTTCGATCTGCTGGCCGATTTCGCGCACGGTCTGACTGTTGGTCAGGTCGCCGGCCACCACCAGCACTTGCCCCGGGTAGCGTTGCGACAGCACTTTGAGCGGTGCCACCTGACGCGAGCTTACAGCCAGATGCGCGCCGCTTTTCAGAATGTCTTCAGCCAGTGCTGCGCCGATGCCACTGCTGGCACCGGTCAGCCAATAACGCCGTGGAGGTGTACGACTCATCCCATTCTCCTTTTCAACCAGGCGATCACCCGGCCCAATACGGGTAAATGTTCATACAGCATGGCCCCGGCATCGAAATAATCCCGGTGGCGATAAACCTTGTCCCGCCACAGCAGGTGCGAACACCCGGCGACGCGAATCAATTGACCACCGGCCAGACGCGGGTGGCGGTAACTCATGACCCAGCGCAGGTAACCTTCACCGTCAGCGATCTGGTCGAAGCCGTGGAAATCGAAGCGCAGCTCGCTGACGTTGGCGTACAGCTCGCTGAAGTAATGGCGCAGTTGCACCAGCCCCTGCACTTCATGCAGCGGGTCGGTGAAGTGAATGTCATCGCTGTACAGCTCGCCCAGACGTTGCAAGTTGTCTTTGTTCAACTCGGCGAACTGGCGGGCGAAGCGGCGCAGGAATTCACTCATGAACTTCTTCCATAGACGAGCGCGACGGCAGGTTCTTGAACGCCGCCAGCGCGCGTTCGCGCGAAGCCCCGAGATTGACGATCGGCGCCGGATAATCCGCCACGCCGAACAGTCCGCCGGCGCTGGCCGGGTTGTGTACTTCCTTCTTGTTCAGGCCGGCCAGTTCAGGCAGCCAGTGCTTGATGAACAGGCCTTCGCTGTCGAATTTTTCCGATTGACTCAGCGGATTGAAGATGCGGAAGTACGGCGCCGAATCGGTGCCGGTCGAAGAACTCCATTGCCAGCCACCGTTGTTCGCCGCCAGATCGCCGTCGATCAGGTGGCGCATGAAAAAGCGCTCGCCTTCACGCCAGTCGATCAGCAGATTCTTGGTCAGGAACATCGCCACAATCATCCGCAGACGGTTGTGCATCCAGCCGGTTTCCAGCAGTTGGCGCATGGCCGCATCGATGATCGGCAAACCGGTACGCGCCTCTTGCCAGGCCGCCAAATCGTCCGGCGCATCACGCCAGGCCAAGGCTTCGGTTTCCGGGCGAAATGCGCGGTGGCGCGAAACCCGTGGGTAGCCCACCAGAATGTGTTTGTAGAACTCGCGCCACAGCAGCTCGTTGATCCAGGTCACCGCGCCGACCTTGCCGCTGTCGAACTCGCCCTGATTGCTTTGCAAGGCCGCATGCAGGCATTGGCGCGGCGAAATCACCCCGGCGGCGAGGTACGCGGAAAGTTGACTGGTGCCGGGTTTGGCCGGGAAGTCGCGTTCGCTCTGGTAGTAGTCGATCTGCGCGTCGGCGAAGGTGTCGAGACGGCGCCGGGCTTCCTGTTCGCCGGCCGGCCACAGTGTGCGCAAAGACTCGCTCGGCGTTGCAAAACCGGCGACGGATGCCGGCACCGGATCGCTGTCGATGTTCAGCTTTGCCTGTTTGCCGGGCGTCTTGACCAGCGCCGGCATCGAGCGGTGCAGGCGTTCATAGCAGACCTTGCGGAACTGGCTGAACACCTGAAAGTAGGTTTCGGTTTTGGTCAGTACCGTGCCGGGCTTGAACAGCAGTTGGTCAAGGTAGCTGTGGAAAGCGATGCCTTTGGTTTTCAGGGCCACCGCCACCGCGGCGTCGCGCTGGCTTTCGTGGATGCCATATTCTTCGTTGACGTGCACAGCTTGAATATTCAATTGCACACAAAGTTCGAGCAGCACCGCCGGGGCCTGATCCCAATGATTGGCGGTGCGCAGCAGCAACGGGATGTTCAGCTCGCCGAGGCGACTGCTCAGCTCACGCAGGTTGCGCAGCCAGAAGTCGACCTTGCACGCGGCGTCGTCATGTTCCAGCCATTGCTGCGGGCTCAACAGATACACGGCAACCGTCGGACCGCGCGCTGCGGCGGCCGCGAGGGCGGTGTTGTCATGTTGGCGCAAGTCGCTGCGCAGCCAGATCAATTGCATGGCGGTTTCCATTAAATCAGCCCACGCTGAACCAGTTCCTGATGTGCCGAGAGCGGGTCTTCGGCCAGGATCAGATCAGCGATCTCAGGGGTTCTTACGGACAACTCGGTCTGGTGGATGCATACCGTTGGTCCGACGAGCATTTTTGCAGTGCCGATGCCATTCAGCAGTTTTGGCAGCTGCGCCAGATTCATCGCCTTGCTGGAATACAGCAGCACTCCCCGCGCTTGCAGATGATCGACCGCGAGCGCCAGTTCTCCGGCCGGTAGCGGCCAGTCGAACACTTGCACCGGGCAGTCGGCACTGCTGATCAGCCACGCGCATAGCCACAGGTGAGGTTCCAGTGCCAGGTCCGAGTGATTGATCAGCAGCAACGGCGCAGCGTGTAATTGCCGATTGTTATGGTAGATGCGCGCGCCGAATTTGCTGCGTAACCAGGAATAAAAGAACACCCGTTCCATCTGTGCGCCGAACTGGCCTTGCCAGCGCTGCTCGAGTTCGGCCAGCAGCGGCAGGAGCAATTGCTCGCACAGGGTGCGTGGCGGGTACAGGGCCATGGCCTGGTTGATGCTGTCGTCGAGGTTGCGCTCATTGAGCTGGATGACGGCGCCGAGCAAGGACTGGCGCTGCCGTTGCCAGTCGTTTTCCACCGTCTCGGTAAAGGCTTGCGGAGCATCGAGCAACGGTTTGACCTGACTGACAGCCACGCCTCGATTAAGCCAGGTCAGGATGGTCAGGATTCGTTGCACATGTTCGCTGGAATACAGGCGATGGCCCTTGGGCGTGCGCTGCGGCACGATCAACCCGTAACGGCGCTCCCAGGCGCGCAGGGTGATGGCGTTGACCCCGGTCTGCCGCGCCACTTCGCGGATCGGCAGCCAGCCCTCGTCGAGGGCTTTCTTGAAGTCGGCGCCGAGGTCTTCCTGGGCGCTGGTGTCGAGTTTATCGTTCATCAAATGGCGTTTCGCAGGCTGAGGTTTTCCGGATGCGGCTGCAAGTAAACCTGCCGCGCAATGTACGGATCCGGGTGTTGGCGAAAGTGGTGTTTGAGCAGAGTCAATGGCACCACCAGCGGCACGATGCCGTGGCGGTACTGGCCGATGACATGCTGCATTTCCTGTTTGTCTTCCGGGCTGATCGCCTGTTTCAGGTAGCCGCTGATGTGTTGCAGCACGTTGCTGTGGGTGCGGCGGGTAGCGCATTTCTTCAACGCGCTCATCAACTCGCTGAAATAGCGCGGGCCGAGTTCGACCGGATCGGTCTTGGCCATGTTGCCCAGCAGTTTGCCCAAGGCTTTGTATTGCTCAGGGTTGTGTGCCATCAGCAGGTATTTGTAGCGTGAGTGGAATTCGGTCAGTGCGCGGCGGCTCAAGCCTTGTTCGAGCACCTGCTGCCAGGCGCTGTAGGCGAGCACGCGGGTGATGAAGTTTTCCCGCAACACCGGATCGTTCAGGCGTCCGGCTTCTTCCACCGGCAGGTCAGGGTGCTGCGCACAGAACGCCTGAGCGTAGATGCCACGGCCGCCGCCGTTCACCGGCGCGCCGTTGGCGTGATAGACCTTGACCCGCTCCAGACCGCACGAAGGCGACTGCTGCATGAAGATATAGCCGCAGATGTCATTGAGCTCGCCGGCCATTTTCTGCCCGTAGGCTGCCAGTGGTTCGGTGACATTGATTTGCGGATTGACCGTACCGATAGCTTCAGGAGCATCGGGATCGCCAACCAGGCGGATCGGTTCGCGCGGGATGCCCAGGCCAATCGCGACTTCCGGACATACCGGCACGAATTCGAAATACTCGGCAAGGGTGCGGCTGCACAACCGCGATTCCTTGTGCCCGCCGTTGTAGCGCACTTCGGCGCCCATCAGGCAGGCGCTGATGGCGATTTTGGGCCGGGAAGCAGAAAGATCGGACATGCACACCTCGAATCTATTCCTGTACAGATATTTATCTCTGTACAACTTTTCCTCAGCATAGATTCATGCGTGTACAAGTCAACTCATTTGTATAAGTTTTTCCAGGTTTACCACGATCGACTGTGGGAGGCAGCATTGATGTTGAATGATGCGACGCCATCGCGAGCAGGCTCACTCCTACAGGATCTTTATTGCCAGCCCAGTAACCAGTGATCGTTGTTCTTCAACGTCTGCCAATCGAGGCGTTCGGCGCGCTTGGTCAGCACCGCCTGCAACTCAATCTCCAGCACCGTGCCTTCCTCATCCCGGAACAGTTCGGTGACCAGAAAATGTTTTTCGCGGTTTTGCGGGTGGGCTGCTGTCCACTTCGACAGCAGCAATTTTTGCGGATTGATGCGATTCATTGCAGGTGTTCGTGCAAGCGGCGTGCAGCTTCCTGGCCACTGAGCCAGGCCCCTTCGACACGCCCCGACAGGCACCAGTCGCCGCAGGCGTACAAGCCCAGATCGGCGTCGGCCAGCGTGCCCCATTCGTGGCCGGTCGCAGGGCGTGCGTAGAGCCAGCGGTGGGCGAGGCTGAAAGTCGGAGCGGGCATCGCGCTGTGCAGCAGTTCGGCGAATGCACCGTGCAGTTGCTCGATGACCGCTTCCTTGGACAGGTCGATGTGTTGCCGACTCCAGGCGCTGCTGGCGTGCAGCACCCAGGTGTCGCACATGGTATCGCGCCCCGGTTTACTGCGGTTGCGTGCCAGCCAGTCGATGGGGCTGTCCTGCACGAAGCAACCTTCGATCGGCGTATCCAGTGGCGTATCGAAGGCGAGGGCGACGGCCCAGGTCGGGTCCATTTTCACCCCGGCGGCGGCGCCAGCGAGTTTTGGTGCGGCAGCCAGCAACGCCGTGGCTTGCGGCGCTGGCGTCGCAATCACCACGTGACTGAAGGGGCCGTGGGTGAAGCCTTCGGCGTCCTGCAGGTGCCAGTGTTCTTCACCGCGAAACACCTCGGTGATGCGGCAGGCGAAGTGCACTTCCAGACCGTCGAGCAAACCCCGGGTGATCGCGCTCATGCGTGGCGTGCCGACCCAGCGCGTCTGTTCGTCTGGCGACAGATTCAGTTGCCCGCCCTGAAAGGTGTAGAGCTGCGGCGTCCACTCGGCGACCCAGCCCAGGCTCTGCCAGCGTTGCACCTCGGTGACGAAACGCCGGTCGCGGGCGGTGAAGTATTGCGCGCCCATGTCCAGCGAACCGGCGTCGCTGCGTTTGCTCGACATGCGTCCGCCACTGCCGCGGCTTTTGTCGAAGAGCTGGACGGTGTGTCCGGCCTCTGTCAGCGCCTGCGCGGCGGAGAGTCCGGCGATGCCGGTGCCGATGATTGCGATAGGTACAGTCATAGGGGCCTCGTTTACCTTTCTGTACAGACTACGCCGTCAATGAAACCTGTACAATTTTGTTTTTTGGTATAACTTCTAGCGTTCTCGTTCTGACAGCTTGGCCTATGGTTAAACAATAGAGCCTGCCCGATAGAAAAGATCCCTGCTTATAAAAATAGACTAGTGATCCGGGTAAAACGCCACGCGAGGAAGAAGTCATGCGCATATTGCTGACCGGCGGTACTGGTTTGATAGGCCGTCAGCTCTGCCGACACTGGTCGGGGCAGGGCCATCAATTGACGGTGTGGAGTCGACGCCCGGAAAAGGTCGCGAAAATCTGTGGCGCGCAGGTGCGTGCAATTGCGCGTCTCGAAGACTTCGGCAACGAGCCGCTGGACGCGGTGGTCAACCTGGCCGGTGCACCGATCGCGGATCGGCCATGGACCCACCGGCGCAAGGCGTTGCTGTGGAGCAGCCGCATCACCCTCACCGAAACCCTGCTGGCCTGGCTGGAAACACGGCAGCAGAAACCGGCGTTGTTGATCTCCGGTTCGGCTGTTGGCTGGTACGGCGACGGCGGCGAACGCGAGCTGACCGAAGATTCGCCGCCAGTGATCGACGATTTTGCCAGTCAGTTGTGCATTGCCTGGGAGGAAACCGCCCAGCGTGCCGAAGGTCAGGGCATCCGCGTGGTGCTGGTGCGAACCGGGCTGGTGCTGTCGGCCGAGGGCGGCTTTTTGTCGCGGCTGTTGCTGCCGTTCAAACTCGGGTTGGGTGGGCCGCTGGGCAATGGTCGGCAGTGGATGCCGTGGATTCACATCGATGATCAAATCGCCCTGATTGATTTTCTTCTGCACCGCGATCAGGCGAGCGGTCCTTATAATGCGTGCGCACCGAAACCGGTGCGCAATCGCGAGTTTGCCAAGACGCTGGGCAGCGTACTGCACCGCCCGGCGTTCATGCCGATGCCGGCCCTGGCGCTGAAGGTCGGGCTTGGCGAAATGTCATTGCTGTTGCTGGGTGGCCAACGGGCCGTGCCGGCACGCTTGCTGGAAGCGGGTTTCACTTTCCAGTTCACGGATTTGCGCGCGGCTTTGGATGATCTCTCCGGCCGCCTTTGAAATAGGACGATGCATGACCGATCACGCCTTGCTTCTGGTCAACCTGGGTTCCCCGGCCTCCACCTCGGTGGCCGATGTACGCAGCTACCTCAATCAATTTCTGATGGACCCGTATGTGATCGACCTGCCGTGGCCGGTGCGGCGGCTGTTGGTGTCGCTGATCCTGATCAAGCGCCCCGAGCAATCGGCCCACATGCCTACGCTTCGATCTGGTGGGAGGAGGGCTCGCCGCTGGTGGTGCTCAGCCGTCGTCTGCAGCAGCAGATGACCACCCAGTGGACCCACGGCCCGGTGGAACTGGCCATGCGTTATGGCGAGCCGTCGATTGAAACCAAATTGCTGCAACTGGTGGCTGCGGGGCACAAGCGCATCACGCTGGCACCGCTTTATCCACAGTTCGCTGACAGCACCACGACCACGGTGATCGAAGAAGCCAAGCGGGTGATTCGCGAGAAGAAGCTCGATGTAAAACTCTCGGTGCTGCAACCGTTTTACGATCAGCCTGAGTACATCGACGCGCTGGTCGCCAGCGCTACCCCGCATTTGCAGCAGGACTACGATCACTTGCTGTTGAGCTTCCATGGCTTGCCGGAGCGGCACCTGACCAAGCTCGATCCGACTGGCAATCACTGCTTGAAAAACGCGGATTGCTGCAAGAACGCTTCGCCGGCCGTGCTGGCCACCTGTTACCGCGCCCAGTGCATGCGCACCGCCGCAGAGTTCGCCAAGCGCGCGGGCATTGCCGATGGCAAATGGTCGGTGTCGTTTCAGTCGCGTCTGGGGCGGGCGAAGTGGATCGAACCCTACACTGAAGCGCGGCTGGACGAGCTGGCGCAAAGCGGGGTGAAGAAGATTCTGGTGATGTGCCCGGCGTTTGTCGCCGATTGCATCGAGACGCTGGAAGAGATCGGTGATCGCGGCAAGGAACAGTTCCGCGAAGCGGGGGGCGAGGAGTTGGTGCTGGTGCCGTGCCTGAATGACGACCCGCAATGGGCGAAGGCGTTGGCAACCCTGTGTGAACGAGCGCCGCTGGCGCTTTAAAGCCAAAAGCTTCGCGAGCAAGCCCGCTCCCACATTTGATCTACGGTGCGCTGAAGATCAAATGTGGGAGCGGGCTTGCTCGCGAAAGCTATCTGTCAGACAACAAGGATCTAGACCCTTAAATCAGCGGCTCATCGGCCTTCTTGTTCTTCCAGCCATCATTGCCCGGCAGAATCAGGTTCAGCGCAATCGCCACCACCGCGCACAGCGCGATGCCTTTGAGGCCGAAGTCGTCCGGGCCAGTGCCGGTGCCGACCAGCACACCGCCGATACCGAACACCAGGGTCACCGACACGATCACCAGATTGCGCGCCTCACCGAGGTCGATCTTGTGACGGATCAGGGTGTTCATCCCCACCGCCGCGATCGAGCCGAACAGCAGGCACAGAATCCCGCCCATCACCGGCACCGGAATGCTTTGCAGCAGCGCGCCGAACTTGCCGATGAACGCCAGGGTGATGGCGAAGATCGCCGCCCAGGTCATGATTTTCGGGTTGTAGTTCTTGGTCAACATCACCGCGCCGGTCACTTCGGCGTAGGTGGTGTTCGGCGGGCCGCCAAACAGACCGGCCGCCGTGGTGGCGATGCCGTCGCCGAGCAGGGTGCGATGCAGGCCCGGTTTCTTCAGATAGTCACGACCAGTCACGCTACCCACCGCGATCACTCCGCCGATGTGCTCGATGGCCGGAGCCAGCGCCACCGGAACGATGAACAGGATCGCCTGCCAGTTGAACTCCGGAGCGGTGAAGTGCGGCAGGGCGAACCATGGCGCCGCCGCAATCTTCGCGGTATCGACCACGCCGAAATAGAACGACATGGCGAAACCCACCAGCACCCCGGAAATGATCGGCACCAGACGGAAGATGCCTTTACCGAACACTGCCACAATCAACGTGGTCAGCAGCGCTGGCATCGAGATCATCATCGCGGTCTGGTAGTGGATCAGCTCGGAGCCGTCGCCCGCCTTGCCCATCGCCATGTTCGCGGCAATCGGCGCCATGGCCAGGCCGATGGAAATGATTACCGGACCAATCACCACCGGCGGCAGCAGGCGGTCGATGAAACCGGTGCCCTTGATCTTCACGGCGAGGCCGAGGAAGGTGTAGACGAAACCGGCTGCCATCACGCCGCCCATGGTCGCGGCGAGGCCGAACTGGCCCTTGGCGAGAATGATCGGGGTGATGAAGGCAAAGCTCGACGCCAGAAACACCGGCACCTGACGCCCGGTGACGATCTGGAACAGGATCGTCCCCAGACCCGCGGTAAACAGTGCCACGTTCGGGTCAAGCCCGGTGATCAGCGGCATCAGCACCAGGGCGCCGAAAGCCACGAACAGCATCTGGGCGCCGGACAGCACCGTGCGCCAGAGCGGATCGTTGAACTCTTGCTGCATGCTCACGCGTCCTTCTGCTTGGTACCGAAGATCTTGTCACCGGCATCGCCAAGCCCTGGGATGATGTAACCGTGTTCGTTCAGACGCTCATCGATGGAAGCGGTGTAGATGGTCACGTCCGGGTGAGCCTGTTCCACAGCGGCAATGCCTTCCGGCGCGGCCACCAGCACCATTGCGCGGATGTCCTTGCAACCGGCTTTCTTCAGCAGATCGATGGTCGCGACCATGGAGCTGCCGGTGGCGAGCATCGGGTCGATGATCATCGCCAGCCGTTCGTCGATTTCCGGAACCAGTTTTTCCAGATAAGTGTGCGCTTGCAGGGTTTCTTCATTGCGGGCAACGCCCACAGCGGAAACCTTGGCACCCGGGATCAGGCTCAGCACGCCTTCGAGCATGCCGATGCCGGCGCGCAGGATCGGCACGACGGTGATCTTCTTGCCGGCGATTTTCTCCACCGACACAGTGCCGCACCAACCTGCGATATCGTAGGATTCGAGCGGCAGATCTTTTGTAGCTTCATAGGTCAACAGGGCGCCGACTTCCTGAGCAAGCTCACGGAAATTCTTGGTGCTGATATCGGCGCGGCGCATCAGGCCGAGTTTATGGCGGATCAGCGGGTGGCGGATCTCGAGGATGGGCATGGAAAAACTCCGGCGGCGGGCAAAAAAACCGGCCTAGATTAATCTATCCGAGGGTGATGTCCTATAGGACATTGAGTACGTTAGTCCATTAAGGCTTGATTCGACCTCACGGGATGCGTACCTTTGCCCGCTTTTCCGAAAACATCCCCCTGGAGAGCGCCATGTCCGCTGATCTCGAGCATATCCGTCAAATCATGCGAGAGGCTGACTGCCTGTACACCGAATCTGAAGTCGAGGCCGCCATCGCCCGCGTCGGTGCACAAATCAACGAACAACTGGCCGACAGCAACCCGGTGGTGTTCTGCGTGATGAACGGCGGCCTGATCTTCTCCGGAAAACTGCTGACTCACCTGCAATTCCCGCTGGAAGCGTCCTACCTGCACGCGACCCGTTATCGCAACGAAACCAGCGGCGGCGACCTGTTCTGGAAAGCCAAGCCGGAAGTCTCGTTCATCGACCGCGACGTGCTGATCATCGACGACATCCTCGACGAAGGTCACACCCTGGGCGCGATCATCGACTTCTGCAAACACGCCGGCGCGCGCAAAGTGCACACCGCCGTGCTGATCGACAAGGA
Source organism: Pseudomonas sp. S150 (assembly GCF_004526365.1). Classification (NCBI taxonomy): domain Bacteria; kingdom Pseudomonadati; phylum Pseudomonadota; class Gammaproteobacteria; order Pseudomonadales; family Pseudomonadaceae; genus Pseudomonas; species Pseudomonas sp. S150. The sequence goes on along the minus strand of NZ_CP038207.1, from coordinate 5,718,175 downwards.
TCACGACCGCAAGGCGCGTCCTGATCTGAAGGCAGACTTCGTCGGCCTGCCGTGCATTGACCGCTACATCTTCGGTTACGGCATGGACTACAAAGGTTACTGGCGCAACGCCAACGGGATCTTTGCCGTTAAAGGCATGTAAGAACCCTGCACTATCCCCTGTAGGAGTGAGCCTGCTCGCGATAGCGATCTGTCAGCAATGTTGATGTTGACTGATACGACGCTATCGCGAGCAGGCTCACTCCTACAGTTGTTTTGTGTGTGCTGATCCATCTGCTACACCCATGCTAGAGTGCTCCGCCCCGCCCCCGGAGCCTGTCATGAGCCTTCTGATCCGCAGTCTTGCCGCCCTGTTGCTGACCCTCAGCCTGCCTCTGGCCGCCGCCCCGGCACCGATGCACAGTCAATTCCTGCCGCCGGACGACCTGACCCTGCGCGATGCCGAACCCGAGCAGCAACAATTGCTGCAGGTCACCGATTATTCGGTGGTGGTCGGCGCACAACGCCAGTCCAATCAGCAGCCGATTCCGGTCACGTCGCCGCTGATGATCCGCCTCAAGGGCAAGTCGCTGAACAAGGGCGCAACCATCGCCCAGGTGCTGGTCAATTTCGATGGCGAAAGCAAAAGCCTGAAAAAACCGGCTTATGACGACAAGAGCAAAACCCTGACCCTGTTTTACCCGCTGGCCCAGTACCGGGTGGTGATCGATCTGCTGCGCAACGACACGGTGTATGTACAGTTCCTCAGTTACGCCAACGGCCACATCTGGGCCGATCTGCACACCGGGGCCGTTCGTGCGCGTTGAGCCTGGTGGCTGGGCAGGGGTAAACTGCCCGCCCCGTGTAATGTCTGCGAGCTGGAGTCGGCAATGCGTAAAGATAAGAAACAGGTGATTGGTGACGAGATCGGCGATGAGCAGATCAAGCTGTTCCTCGATTTTGAACCGGTCGACGCCACTTCGCCGTCGCTGCACAAACTGATCAAGGCCTACCGTGGCCTGCGCATCGACGATTTCGAGCGCTTCCTGACGTTCTTCGTGGCTGCCGGTTATGACGTGGATGGCAAGGACGAGCACGGTCAGACCTTCGTTGAGCTGATCAAGGATCAGCGTAACGCGGCCGAGTACATCGAGCTGATCGACAAGGCTCGCGGTTGAGATCACCCGATATCTGTGGCGAGGGGATTTATCCCCGATGGGCTGCGTAGCGGCCCCGAAGCCTGAGTGCAAGGGTGTCAGGTAAATCGCATCAATGGTTTTGCGACTGCTGCGCAGCCGATCGGGGATAAATCCCCTCACCACAAGTGTTGGTGAGCCAGCAGTATTGGTTTTTATCCCAGCAAAAAAAACGCCCCGCACTCACTGAGTACGGGGCGTTTTTTATGTCGCAAGATCAAGCGAAGCTTGGGGTCTCGCTGCTTTCTTCAACCAGTTCCAACGCGATGTTGTTCTGCGTGTTGATCTTGCGATACAGCGCAGCATCGGTTTCCAGAACCTTCTCGCGGGCCGGGAAGATTTCCGCCAGTTTGGCCGCCCACTCACCCTTGGCCTTGGCCGGGAAGCATTTCTCGATCAGCTCGAGCATGATCGAAACGGTTACCGAAGCACCTGGCGAAGCGCCGAGCAGGGCGGCGAGGGAGCCGTCTTTCGCCGCAACCAGTTCGGTACCGAATTGCAGGATGCCGCCCTTTTTCGGGTCTTTCTTGATGATCTGTACCCGTTGGCCGGCCACTTCCAGGCGCCAGTCCTCGGCTTTCGCCTCAGGGTAGAAGCGGCGCAGGGATTCCAGACGCTGCTCCATCGATTGCATCACTTCGCTGACCAGATATTTGGTCAGGTCCATGTTGTTCTTCGCCACTGCCAGCATCGGGCCGATGTTGCCGGCGCGAACCGACAGCGGCAGGTCCATGAAGGAACCGTGCTTGAGGAACTTGGTGGTGAAACCGGCGTATGGCCCGAACAGCAGGGATTTCTTGCCATCGACCACACGGGTGTCCAGGTGCGGCACCGACATCGGTGGCGAACCGACTGCCGCCTGGCTGTAGACCTTGGCCTGGTGGTGCTTGACCACCTCCGGGTTGTCGCAACGCAGCCATTGCCCGCTGATCGGGAAGCCGCCGAAGCCTTTGCTTTCTTCGATGCCCGAAGCCTGCAGCAATGGCAGAGCCGCGCCGCCAGCGCCGAGGAAGACGAACTTGGCGTCGACTTCACGGCTGGCGCCGCTGTTGACGTCCTTGATGCTGACGGTCCAGCCGGCGCCGTTACGCTTGAGGCCGGTGACGCGCTTGCAGTATTTGACCTGGGTGTCCGGTGCGCTGGTCAGGTGCTTGAGCAACTGATTGGTCAGGGCGCCGAAGTTGACGTCGGTGCCATTCATCACGCGGGTCGCGGCCAGGACTTCATCCGGCGAGCGGCCCGGCATCATCAGCGGCATCCACTCGGCCATCTTGGCCTTGTCTTCGGTGTATTCCATGTCGGAGAAGGCGTGGTGCTTGTGCAGCACGTTGAAGCGTTCCTTGAGGAACGACACGCCTTTGTCACCCTGAACGAAGCTCAGGTGCGGCACCGGGCTGATGAAGGATTTGCACGAGCCGAAGGTGCCTTTCTTGGTCAGGTACGACCAGAACTGTTTGGACACTTCGAACTGGGTGTTGATGTGCACGGCTTTCTTGATATCGACGCTGCCGTCGGCTGCCTGCGGCGTGTAGTTCAGCTCGCACAGGCCGGCGTGGCCGGTACCGGCGTTGTTCCACGGGTTGGAACTCTCCGCAGCACCGGAATCCATCAACTCGACGACTTCCAGCTTGATCGCCGGGTCGAGCTCTTTGAGCAGTACTGCCAGGGTGGCACTCATGATGCCCGCCCCAACCAGAACTACGTCGACTGCTTCGTTATGCGCCATTTAACGCGTCTCCAAAATCTGCAGCACCAAATTGTCGGCATGACTGCCAGGGAGTGACGGGGCAGGTCAGTTGGGCCCCGGGTACCCATGGTCAGGTTCGTCATGTCCGAATCTTCGCAATTTTTCGCAACTTCGACGGATGCATGCGGCCTGGCTTCAAGAGCTCCATGAACTCATTTCAGCACGCGGCTGGCAATTCGACTTATGGTCGAGACATCCGTTTTTGTGCAACCAAATCCGTAGCGGACAGGCTTCAGGCTCCGATGTTCGAGGTATACCCGGTCCTGTGTCGTTGGGCTGTTTCAGACGCTAATGGTGCATGTTCAGACGCAAAACTTTTCATTTGCTCGCCACACTCTTGTGAAGTTGTGAAAACCCGTTTTTTTCACGCTCTTTTGAAGACGTGAACCTCAAAAAAGGGCTGTCCAGGCCTGGCACCCTGCCCGCAAGGGCAAAACAACGCGGTGGCCGAGCGTCATGACAGCTCTGCAGATTCGCGAAAAGCGGGGTTTTTGCCGGAAGAACAGGCAAGCGCGCCAACTTCACTCGATCTGTGTGGGCGGCTCTCTGTGGGCGATTTGGGTGTCGATGCATGCGCATTGACGGTGTTGCGGGGCCCGATCAGGAGACGTCCTTATAATCGGGGGGAGATTGTATCGAAGAAATGCGGGCAGTTGCTCGTGTTTAATGACTTTTATTAGGCATCCGGTCAGATGCTCAACATCGCTTGCACGCGTGCGCGGGGCTGCGACGGTATGACGCGGGCGCTGGCGGGCAGTGGCTGGTGCAACCAGTTGAGGCGGATTTCTTCGATTTCCACCCAACCATCGCCCATCGGTTGCAGGCTGCACTGTTTGAATGCCTGGCAATGACCGTTGCGGTCGAGCAGGGCAAAGCTGCGGTGCAGTGGGCGTGGGGCGAACAACGAGATCAGATAGCGCATGGCCGAGTACCTTGTTGGAGGACTGGTTTGAAGCTTGCCGGGCGGCCGTGACGCCAACGTGTATGGGCGGTGAATAATCTGTGACAGGAACCGCATTCCCACGGCTGGGTCAGACATTTGAGTATTCACTGTCGGGTGCTGGTGACCCGCAGTGGCCCACCGCTATACTGCCGGCCTGTTTGTGCCTGATTCTGGAGAAAAGAGCATGTTGCAACGCCTGTTGTTCGGTTTGATCACTGTGACCAGTTTGACCCTGGTTGGCTGCGCCCACAGCCCGCAACAACTGAGCCCGGAACCGAAGCTGACCACGCAGTTGGCCCCGGTCGGCCATGGCCAGCAAGTGGTGGTGCGTGTGGTTGACGGTCGTCCGTCGCCAACCCTCGGCACCCGCGGCGGCCTGTACCCGGAAACCAGCGCGATCACCGTGCAGCGTGAGCAGATCCTGCCCAAGTTGCAGGCTCAGGCTGAAGCCGCCGTGCGTCTGCTCGGCTTCACCCCGACCAGCAACGGGATGAACGCACCGCAACTGACCGTGACCCTGACCGAGCTGAAGTACCAGTCGCCGAAAGAAGGCATGTACGTGACCGAAGCCACCATCGGCGCGACCTTCCGCTCCGACGTGCAGAGCGGCAACCGTCGCTACAGCGGCCGCTACGGCGCTTCGCTGGACCAGCGTTTCGGCATGGCGCCGAACCAGGAAACCAACACCAAGCTGGTCAGCGACGTGTTGAGCGATGCCTTGACCCGTCTGTTCAAGGACCCGACCGTGGGTCAGATCCTCGCCGAGTAAGCTGTGCGGTTGATGTGAAAAAGCCCGGCGCCAGTGATGGCTCCGGGCTTTTTTGTGGGGCATGGAATCGTACCCCCTCACCCCAGCCCTCTCCCCCAGGGGGGGGGCGAGGGGGGGAAGGGAGCCGATCGGGGGCTTTTCAGAACCGGCGTTCACCTCGAGTTTTCAGGTCGATGCACCTCGAATAAACAACTCGGTCAGTCCCCTCTCCCTCCGGGAGAGGGTTAGGGTGAGGGAGCTTTTACTTTTCAGGCTGCTTGGGAATAAAAATCAAGCACGCTGACACCCGTCAGCAAATCCGTCTCCGGCAAATCCGCATGCTGATGCCCGCCGAGGGCGCAATACACCAGCCAGTGGCGATCCTGAACATTGAAGGCGAGGCTGCCGACGAGGCTTTGTTGTTCGTCGGTCGGGGTGATGAGGTACAGACGATCCTGGTTTTCGGCGTGCAGCATGTCGCGTTCCATGTGTGTTTCGAGGCGCGCATGGTGGCCGATGTAAATGACGATGCCGTGACACAGGACAGCCATCGGTCGATTGTCAGGTTATTTGTCGCAAAGGGTAGGGTAGTGGAGGCGTGTTTCGGTAGAATCCGCGCCGCGGTCGTCGATCGGGCGCCTGCCACACCGATTCAGTTCCGAGGTCTGTGATGTCGCTGCACTTGATGACGCTGTTTACCGCCCATCCCGCCAAATTGATCAACCTGCTGGCGTTGGCACTGGCCTTCCCCGGCAGTTGGCTGCTGCACGCGACCCGCCGTCGTGAACAACGCGCCATGGCCAGCATCGCCGCGCAACGCCAGGCCCAACCCAACGCCGAACCGATTCTGGATTGGGCGACGTTGCGCATGAACCGCTTTTTCTACCGCTTCGGTTTTGCCTGCCTCGGGCTGGCCCTGATCGTCTCCTGGATCAGCACGCGCTTCTGAAGCGAATGCAAAACCTTGTGGCGAGGGGATTTATCCCCGATGGCCTGCGCAGCAGGCCCATGATTATTCAGGCAGAATCCTGGGGCCGCTTCGCGACCCATCGGGGATAAATCCCCTCGCCACAGGGGCTCCGCTATGCCTGTTTACAACGGTAACCCAGCCTTCACTCGGTACTGATTGCGCACCGGCGTCGCATATTGCAGCACCAGATACGGACGGTGCTCTTCAGGGCAGGCGTCCAGTCGGCGCTGCCATTCTTCCTGCGCCTTGGCCAGTTCATCCGCCGGGAACACTTCGGCAGCCTTCGGCACGTTCAATTGCGGATCGGCATCGGCCCACTGCGCGTACGCCAGGTAATGCACCGGGAACAGGCGGTATCCGCCGAGAATCTGCTTGTCCATCTCGACCGCCAATTGCTTGGTGTCTTCGAACAGCTCGGTGATCGGCGCAGCGAAGTTCACGTGCACCCGGCCCTTGTAGCCGGTGATGCCCTTGGCAATGCTCACGTCATCCTCGCCCGGCGCCTTGGCGTAGGTGCCGGTGGTGGCGCGGATGTACAGCTCACGTGCCTTGGCCTGGTCGCACGGGTCGTATTCGTAGCTGATCGACACCGGGGTCAGGTTCAGCGACTGAATCACTTCACCGAACGGCTCGTCCTTGCGGCTCATGTGGAACATCTTGAGGATCGCCGACTCGGTACGGTCGTCGCCGTCCTTTGCCCGGCCTTCAGCCTGCGCGATCCAGATCGAGGCGCAATCGTTGCGGATCGAGTGGTTGATGTACGCCGACAGCAATTGATACGCCGCCATCTTCTCGCGACGTCCGGTGATCGAGCGGTGCACGATAAAGCTCTTGTTCAGGCGCATCAGATCGCTGACGAAGGGTTTCTGCAGCAGGTTGTCGCCGATCGCGATGCGCGGGGTCGGCAGGCCGGCGTGGTACACCGCATAGTTGACGAAGGCCGGGTCCATCACGATGTCGCGATGATTGGCAATGAACAGGTAGGCGCTGCCGGACTTGAATTGCTCGACACCGGTGTAGGTCACGCCATCAGTGGCGCGCTCGATGGTGTGGTCGACGTAGAACTCGACTTTGTCCTGCAAAGTGGCCACGGAGGTCACGTCGGCAAACTCACGACGCAACCGATGGGCTATAAGTGGTTTGAGCATCCAGCCGAAGGCACCGGCAAAACGCGGGAAGCGGAAGTGGGTGAGGATATCTAGAAACGCCTTGTCGCCGAGCAGTCTTGCCAGTACCGCAGGTACTTCGCTGTCGTCGTAAGGTCGGATGGCATCGAATTCGCCCATCATGCTCTCTTGTTGGAAACGGCTAGGGTAAGTAAAGGTTTTGATCGAAAACCAACGGGGCACGGTCTGAAAAGGTAGCCAGACAAAAATAGCCCTGCAAATAGACCGGCGATTATACGCACAAGTCACCTGGGAGACCGCGATGCTGGAAAGCGCACTGTATGAATGTCCGTATTGTGGTGAAGAGGTCGAGACGACGGTGGACCTGTCCGGCGGTGATCAGACCTACATCGAGGACTGCCAGGTGTGTTGTCAACCGATCAAGTTTGTCTTGCAGGTGCATGGCGAGGATTGGTTTCTGGAAGTCTTCAGCGAAAACGAGTGAGGGGCGCCCATGCAGCGAATCTACGAGCCGGAAAACCTGATGGAGGGCGAGATGCTCAAGGGCATGCTCGCCAGTGAAGGCATCGAAGCGCACCTGGTGGGCCGCGATCTGCTCGGCGGCACGGGGGAATTGCCGATTTTTGGCCTGCTGGGGCTGTCGGTCGAAAACGATCAGGCCGAATACGCCCGCGAACTGATCACCGCGTACAATGCCGCGCTGCCGCTGCCCGGCGATGAACCGGAGAGCTTCCCCGGGACGCTGGTCTGTTAGGCTGACGTTCGTTTTATTTTTGAGTCGTGTTGCGCCATGTGTGGACGTTATGCCCTGTTTCGCTGGAACCGCGATTTCGCGGCCCTGCCCGGATTTCCCGCCGATCAGCAGGCGCAGTGGAACATTTCCCCCAATGATTCGGTGTTGATGCTGCGTGCCGAGGCCGACGGCCAACGCACCCTGGCCCGCGCCCGTTGGGGGCTGACGCCACCGTGGCTGACCGATCTGTCGCGTACCCCGGCGCATGCCCGGGCCGAAACCGTCGCCGAGCAACCGATGTTCCGCGAGGCGCTGCGCCTGCGTCGTTGTCTGTTGCCGGCCAACGGTTTCTACGAATGGCGCGGCAATCTGCGCAAGCGCCCGTACTGGCTGACGCCGGGGGAGGGCTCGTCGCTGTTTTTCGCGGCGATCTGGGAGGCGTATCCGGTGCAGGAGCAGGTGTGGCTGAGCACCGCCGTCATCACGCAGCCGGCGGCCAGTCAGCGCCGACCGTTGATTCTCGATGAGGCGGGGCAGGCGGCCTGGCTCGATCCCGCGACGCCGTTGCATGTGCTGCAGGGCTTGCTCGCCAGTGAGCCGGCGGTATTGCGCGAGCGGGTGTTGGCGAATCTGGTGAATGATCCGAAGCTCAATGGGCCGGAATGCCTGACCCCGGGTTAAGTCAAAAGCCCCTCACCCTAACCCTCTCCCTGAGGGAGAGGGGACTGATTGGGGGATATTGACGAAATATACCGACTTGAACGCTCAGCTTTGAATCCATAATCGACTGGTTATTTCAGGTCGATGTATGACGGGAGACAACTCGGTCAGACCCCTCTCCCTGAGGGAGAGGGGACTGATTGGGGGATATTGACGAAATATACCGACTTGAACGCTCAGCTTTGAATCCATAATCGACTGGTTATTTCAGGTCGATGTATGACGGGAGACAACTCGGTCATTCCCCTCTCCCAGAGGGAGAGGGGTCTGATTGGGGGATATTGACGAAATATACCGACTTGAACGCTCAGCTTTGAATCCATAATCGACTGGTTATTTCAGGTCGATGTATGACGGGAGACAACTCGGTCAGTCCCCTCTCCCTCTGGGAGAGGGTTAGGGTGAGGGGCTTTTCGCTTTTCAGACCTTGAACTGATTGATCAACCGCCGCTGCTGCTCCGCCAATTTAGTCAGGCCGGCACTGGCCGAACTCGACTCATCCGCACCGCCCGCCACTTCATTCGCCACCTGACCGATATTGATCACATTACGGTTGATGTCATCGGCCACTGCGCTCTGTTCTTCCGCCGCACTGGCAATCTGCGTATTCATGTCATTGATCACCGACACCGCCTGAGTAATTGTCTCCAGCGCTTCAGCCGCTTTCGCCGCGTGCTGCACGCTTTCGTCGGTGCGGTTCTGGCTGTCCTCCATGACCCGCACCACATCGCGGGTGCCCTGTTGCAGCTGCTGGATCATGCTCTGGATTTCTTCGGTGGCCTTCTGGGTTTTCTGTGCCAGATTGCGCACCTCGTCCGCCACCACCGCAAAGCCGCGACCCTGCTCGCCGGCCCGCGCCGCTTCGATCGCTGCGTTCAGCGCCAGCAGGTTGGTCTGCTCGGCGATCCCGCGAATCGCGATGAGGATTGCGTTGATGTTTTCGCTGTCCTTGGCCAGCGTCTGCACCACCTCCACCGCTTTGCCGATTTCCACCGCCAGTACGCCAATCGAGTTCGACGTATCACGGACGATCTGCATGCCTTGGCCGGCAGCCTGATCCGCGTGGCTGGCGGCTTGCGCAGCCTGAGTGGCGTTGCGCGCCACGTCTTGCGCAGTCGCGGTCATCTCCTGCACCGCGGTGGCGACCTGATCGATCTCGGCCATTTGTTTCTGAATGCCGATGTTGGTGCGAATCGCGATGTCGGCAGTGTGCTCCGAGGAATCGCTGACGCTCTGCACCGACGTCACCACCTGCGTGATCATCGCCTGCAACTTGGCGAGGAAGGTGTTGAAACCTTTGGCAATCGAGCCGAGTTCATCGCTGCGATCACTGCTCAAGCGACGGGTCAGGTCGCCTTCACCTTTGGCGATGTCATCCAGCATGGCGACCATCTGCTTCAGTGGCCGGGCGATGCCGTGCCCCACCAGCCAGATCACCAGCAAACCGATGGCGGCGATGATCAGGCCGACCATGGCCATGCCGAAGGTGTCGGACTTGCGTTGCGCATCAAGGTCGGCCTGGAGTTTTTGCAGATCCGCCATCACCGCGTTCAACGGCAGTTGCAGCATCAGGGTCCAGCGCGCGTCGGTCTGGCCGATGCCGAACGGCAGGTACAGCTCGATGCGGCCCTTGTCCTTGTTGACCGAGTAGGTGACTTCGCCGCGTTTGAGATTGGCCATGTTGGCGATCTGCTCGGCGTCGAGAATGTCGCTGACCTTTTCACCGAATTTGCTCGGATCCTGGGTGTAGGCCACGATCCGGCCGTTGCCGCCAATCAGAGCCATTTGCCCGGCGCCGCTGTACAACTTCTGGTTGGCGCCGAGGAGCATTTCCTGGATGAAGTTCACCGACAGGTCGGCGCCGACGATGCCCTGGAATGCGCCGTTGAGCATGATCGGTTCAATAAAGGAGGCGAGCATGACGATCTTGTCGCCGACCTTGTACGGCGCCGGATCGATCACGCAGGATTTCTTGCTCTCTTTCGAGCACAGGTAGTACTCGCTGGCCCGTACGCCAGTGGACAGGACTTTCTGGTCATCGACGTCCGCCAGTTTGTCCAGGCCCAGGGTGCCGTCGTCATTGCGGAACCACCAGGGCAGGAAGCGCCCGTTGGCCGCGTCGATACCGACCACGCGGGTGCCGACGTAGGCCGCGTCATTGTGGTCCAGGGCGTTTTTTTCCCAGCCGATGTAGGTGCCGAGAATTTTCGGGTTCTGCTCGACGTTCTCCTTGATCAGGCTGATCAGTTGCTCGCGGCTGATGGTCAGTCGCGGCTGGCCGTCGGCGCCCGGCGTGCCGAGCAGCGCGTTGACCCGCACCAGTCCGCCGGCAATCAGCAGCGGTGCTTCGAGTTCGCGCTGGATCTGGCTGACCTGAGTCTGCGCCAGCGAGGTCAGGCGTTGTTCGATGACTTGTTCGAACTGCGCCTGGGTGCGCTGTTGCACCATGTCCTGGGTGCGGGCACCGGAAAACAGCGCGTACAGCACCAGCGCGGCGACCACGCTGAGCACGATGGCGCCGGCCAGGGCGGCGACGGAAAACTGGATCGACTTGAACTTCATGGGAGCTCCGCACGCAAGAGGACGTCTGCGCTGTTGTATCGGCAGCAGGCATGGCGCCATGAGCGTTGAGCGGAACAAAGGGCGGAGGATGTCGCAAATGGATCGGTGCGCGACGCAGCGGCAGCAGACTTGCCGGTTGCTGTGAATTTTTTACGACAACAGCGGTGGGAAACTTCCGAAAGACGCTGCAACACGTCTGTTGTATCTGGCGCCGATACAATTCACCCCCTACGATACGCGGCAGGTTTTCAGGGAGCTTTTGAATGAACAAGACATTGGTTGTAAGTGCACTGAGCGCAGCGCTGTTGCTGGCCGGTTGTCAGTCGGTCAACACCACCAGCGGCGGAGCCGTGGGGGTGGAGCGCAAGCAGTACATGTTCAGCATGCTGTCCTCGCAAGAGGTCGACCAGATGTATGCCCAGTCCTATCAGAAGACCGTCGGCGAGGCGTCGAGCAAAGGCGTGCTGGACAAGACCAGCCCGGAGGCCAAGCGGGTTCAGGCGATTGCCAACCGGCTGATTGCCCAGGCACCGAACTTCCGCCCGGATGCGGCGCAGTGGCAGTGGGAAGTCAATCTGATCAAGAGCGACGAGCTCAACGCCAACTGTGGCCCTGGCGGCAAGATCATTTTCTACACCGGGCTGATCGACAGCCTGAAGCTGACCGACGATGAAATCGCGGCGGTCATGGGCCATGAAATCGCCCACGCCCTGCGCGAGCACGGTCGTGAGGCGATGTCCAAAGCCTATGGCATTGAAATGGCCAAGCAGGGTGCCGGTGCGTTGCTCGGTCTGGGTCAGGACAGCCTGGCGCTGGCCGACACCGTGGCCAACTACGGCATGACCTTGCCCAACAGCCGTGCCAACGAAAACGAAGCCGACCTGATCGGCCTGGAACTGGCCGCCCGCGCCGGGTACAACCCGAATGCGGCGATCACCTTGTGGAACAAGATGAGCAAGGCTTCGGAAGGCGCACCGCCGGAGTTCATGAGCACCCACCCGGCCTCGTCCAGCCGGATCGCCTCGCTGCAGGCGGCGATTCCAAAAGTCATGCCGCTGTACGAGAAAGCGCCGAAGTCCTAAGAGTCGAAGGACACAACGATTCTTCAGGTTGGGAGGGCTGTTGTGGCGAGGGGATTTATCCCCGATGGGCTGCGAAGCAGCCCCAAAACCTGCAAATGCGTTATGTCTGACACTCTGAGGAGGCAGGTTTGGGGGCGCTTCGCGCCCCATCGGGGATAAATCCCCTCGCCACAGTTAATTGTCAGATCACGGCTCAGGGGTTAAATCCAGCCACTGCTCTGCATCGCCTTGTACACCGCAACGATCGCCAGAATGAAAAACGCCGAAGCCGCCAGGCGACGGATCAAGGTCAGTGGCAATTTCTCCGCAGCAAAGTTACCCGCCAATACCACCGGCACGTTGGCAATCAACATGCCCAGGGTGGTGCCGATAATCACCAGCCACAGCTCAGGGTATTGCGCCGCCAGCATCACGGTGGCGATCTGCGTCTTGTCACCGATTTCCGCGAGGAAAAACGCGATCAGCGTGGTCAGGAAGGGGCCGAACTTGCGTGCGGTGCTGGCTTCATCGTCGTCCATCTTGTCCGGGACCAGCGTCCACAGCGCAGTGGCGGTGAAGCTCGCGGCGAGAATCCAGTGCAGCACCGAATCGGAGAAGAAGCTGCCGAACCAGGCGCCTACCGCACCGGCTGCCGCGTGGTTGGCCAGGGTCGCAGCGACGATACCGGCAATGATCGGCCAGGGTTTGCGAAAGCGAGCGGCGAGAATCAGCGCGAGCAGTTGCGTCTTGTCGCCGATTTCGGCCAAGGCAACGATTGCGGTGGGAACGAGTAACGAGTCCAGCATCAGGATTTTCCTAAGGGGCGGGTCGACACGGCTATGACACGTACAGCCTTCCCGCCCCGGGTAAGGTGTGCGTGTCATAGGTCTTGTCAAACCCTGCGATCCGTCTGGTGCGGACGCTTGGGTCGCATACGCCATGATCTGAGGATCAAGTATGTTGACGTATGCCGGACGAGCTTGGCGCTCGTGGGAGACTACTCCCCTAGGACGGAGCGGATTCTGCCTTCGCAAAACCGATAGAGCAAGAACAAATTTTCAGCCGCGCTTGGCCCGGTAAATCCGGAAACCATTGCCTTCGGCCTTGATTGCACACACGCCCAGATGCTCTTCGATCAGCGGCTGATACTTCAGGAAGCTGTTCGCAACCAAGCGCAGTTCGCCGCCGTTTTTCAGATGTTTGGCCGCTTTTCGCAGCAAGTTTTCGGTAGCGAAATAATCGGTGTGCACGCCGACATGGAACGGCGGGTTGCTCAGAATCGCGTTCAAACCCATCGGTGCAGCGTCGATACCGTCGCCGGTCAGCACTTCGGCGTCCAGACCGTTGGCCGCCAACGTCAGGCGACTGCTGGCGGCGGCGAAGGCATCGACGTCGAGCAAAGTCACCTGATTGTGCGGATAACGCCGTTTGACCGCCGCGCCCAAAACCCCGGCGCCACAACCGAAATCCAGCAGATGACCGCTCGGCAGTTTGTCCAGATGCTCAAGCAGCAGGGCGCTGCCGCGGTCCAGTCGACCATGGCTGAACACGCCCGGCAGGCTGATGACTTTAAGCGGGCCTTCGGCCAGCGGCAGCTCATAAGTCTGCGCCAGGCTTTCCAGCGATTTTGCTTCAGGCGCGTTGGCCACGGTGACCTGCCACAGTTGGCAGTGACGGGCGCTGTCGAGTTTGCGCGGCTTGCCGAACGGGTTGAGTTGCTTGGACGCACCCTCGATACCGCTGCGTTTTTCCCCGACCAGAAACACCTCGCGCCCGGGCAGACGTGCGGCCACGGCATTGAGGATGTAATCGGTCAGATCCTTGGACTTGGGCAAAAACACCACGGCGCTGTCGAACTCGCGCTCCGGCACGTTTACGCCGAAATGGCTGCGACCTTCGAAGCGCGCATCGAGAGCGGCCTGATCGCCGGCATGCCAGCACCAGCCGAACGCATTGGGCAGGCGCCCGAGCAGATCGTCGGCAGGCAAACCGGCCAACAACAGCGAACCCTGGAATAACTCGGCCTGACGAAGCAGTACTTCACTGCGCGGATCCATAACTGCTCCTTGGAAAAAAAGTGCCGCAGTTTATCAACTGACGACCCGCAGCGCTTTACCGCTGAAGAATGCCTGGGCGTTTTCGGTCAATTGGCCGACGATGCGTTGCCGCGCTTCGCGACTGCCCCAGGCGTTGTGCGGAGTGACGATCAGCCGTGGAATGTCGGCGGCCAGCAGCGGATTGCCGTTGACCGGCGGTTCGACGCTGAGCACGTCGGTGGCGGCGCCGCCAAGGTGACCGTTGCGCAACGCGGCGGCCAAGGCTTGCTCGTCGATCAAACCACCGCGAGCGGTGTTGACCACAAAGGCGCCGGGTTTCATCGCCGCCAGCTCGCGGGCGCCGATGAAGTGCCGGGTGTGTTCGTTGAGCGGACAGTGCAGGGTCAGGGCGTCGATCTGCGGCAGCAATTCGTTCAGCGGCAGACGGTCCGGCCGCGCCGGGCGGCCCGGAATCTGTCCGAGCAATACACGCATGCCAAATGCTTCGGCCAGTCGCGCGACCGCACCGCCGAGTTCGCCATGACCAAGCAGGCCGAGGGTTTTGCCCTCCAGTTCGACGATCGGATAGTCGAGCAGGCAGAACTGTCTGGCCTGCTGCCAGCGACCTTCGCCGACGGCTTTTTGATAATCCGCGAGGCGGGTGGCGAGGTTGAGCAGCAGCATGATCGTGTGTTGCGCCACCGACGGCGTGCCGTAACCCTGACAGTTGCACACGGTGATGCCGTGGGCGCGAGCCGCGTCCAGATCGACGTTGTTGGTGCCGGTGGCGGTGATCAGGATCAGTTGCAGATCCGGGTTGGCGGCCATCGTGGCGGCATCGATGCGGATCTTGTTGGTGATCGCCACGCTGGCCCCGTGCAGGCGTTCGGCGACTTGATCAGGCGCAGTCTGGGCGAACAGTTGCAGGTCGCTGAAGCAGGCGCGCAGCGGGCTGAGGTCGAGATCGCCGAGATCCAGAGACGGGTGATCGAGGAATACGGCGCGGCGCGGGTTCGTCATCAACTGTACCTTTTGTGCTTGGAACGGAAGGCGTAATCTGCCGAGCCTACCAGATGAAACAAAACGTTACGCAGTGCCCGAGGTGCTCACAAAACCTGTGGGAGCGGGCTTGCTCGCGAAGAGGGCGTGTCAGACCCATAAAGGTTGCCTGACACAACGCCATTCGCGAGCAAGCCCGCTCCCACAGGGGAAAAGCATTCAGGCGATGTGTTCAAGTTGATGATCACCCCCAGAGGAGCCCCCATGTACTGGACCGAGTTCTTGACCGTTGCACTGATCCATCTGCTGGCCGTGGCCAGCCCCGGCCCGGACTTTGCCGTGGTGGTGCGCGAGAGCGTGACCCATGGTCGTCGCGCCGGCACCTGGACCGCGCTGGGTGTGGGCACGGCGATTTTCCTGCATGTGGGTTATTCGCTGCTCGGCATCGGCCTGATCGTTTCGCAGTCGATCGTGCTGTTCAACGCCTTGAAATGGGCCGCCGCCGCGTACCTGCTGTACATCGGCTTCAAGGCCTTGCGCGCGCAGCCGGCGAAAACCGTTACCGATGATCTGCACAAGGAAGCCGGCGTGCGCACCGCGCGCGGCGCGTTCACCTCGGGCTTCGTGACCAATGGTCTGAATCCGAAAGCCACGCTGTTCTTCCTGTCGCTGTTTACCGTGGTGATCAACCCGCACACGCCACTGGCGGTGCAGGCGGGTTACGGGGTTTACCTGGCCGTTGCGACCGCTTTCTGGTTCTGCCTGGTGGCGATGCTGTTCAGTCAGCAACGTGTACGTGCCGGTTTTGCCCGCATGGGCCATTGGTTCGACCGCACCATGGGCGCGGTGCTGATCGCTCTCGGCGTGAAAATCGCGTTTACCGAGATGCACTAAGAGCTGAAACCCGATCAAAACTGTGGGAGCGAGCTTGCTCGCGAAGGCGTCGGATCAGTCGATATCACAGGTGACTGGAAGATTGCTTTCGCGAGCAAGCTCGCTCCCACAGGGAAATGGGGAATTCCTACACGAGTTGGCTGAGTTTGCTCAGATTATTCAGGTACTCCCGGGGATTGTCCCCGAGCAACCGGCGAAACATCGCGCTGAACGCCCGCGCGCTGCCGTACCCCAGATCCCGCGCCACGCTCTGCACGCTGTCCCCGGCGAGCAGGCGCGGCAGCGCTTCCATCAGGCGCAGTTGCTGGCGCCAGGCGTTGAAACTCATCTTCAGTTGTCGCTGGAACAGCCGCGCCAGAGTGCGTGAGCTGGCGCCGACCTGCTGCGCCCAGTCTTCCAGGGTGTTGGGGTGATCCGGTGTGTGCAGCAACGCCAGACAGATGTTCTGCAGGCGTCGGTCAGTAGGCATTGGAATGTGCAGCGGCAGGTTGTCCAGGCTGGCGAGCTCTTCCAGCATCAACTGCTGGATCAGCGGATTGTCCGCGTGCGGCGGGCCCTGCACGGCGCGCAGGATCAACTCGCGCAGTAGCGGCGTCACCGCCAGCACGCAGCACTGTTGCAGGCTGGCCGGTGACAGCTCGGGGGCAATGAACAGCGAGCGCATCTGCACATCGCCGGACATGAAAATCTCGTGCGCGACTTGCGGCGGAATCCACACTGCGCGGCTTGGCGGAATCACCCAGGCACCGAGGTCGGTGACCACTCGCATGATCCCTCGGACGGCATACAGCAACTGCGCCTCGCGGTGCAGATGCAGCGGCTGGTGCGCGCCGTCCAGATAATCCCGGGGATAGGCGCTCACCGGACCGTGTTCGAAGTGGCTGATCAACATGTCGGATTCGATGACCTGGTTGGCAGGTATGCGCTTTTTCGCCAACTTAGCATAAAGCCGCTGACAACAATCCGCCCATAACAAACACAAGCGTGCCGCCATGAATCAATCTCGAAACGTCATTCGCTACGTCAACGCCGCCCATGTGATCGATCACATGTTCATGCTGATTTTCCCCGCCGCCGTGCTCGGCATGACCCAGGCCTTCGGCCTCGACTACGCCGCGCTGATCGGCCTTTCGCTGGGTGGGTTCATTGCCTTTGGCGCCTGTTCGTTACCGGCCGGCTGGCTGGGCGATCACTGGAGTCGGCGGCAGATGATGCTGGTGTTTTTCTTCGGCATCGGCGCCTCGGCGATCTTCACCGGGCTGAGCACCAGCCCGACGATGCTGGTGATCGGGTTGACCCTGATCGGCATTTTCGCCGCGATCTACCACCCGGTGGGCACCGCGATGCTGGTGGCCTACGCGCAGAATCGCGGGCGGGAGATCGGCATCAATGGCATGTGGGGCAACCTCGGCGTAGCGTTCTCGGCGCTATCACCGGGTTGCTGGTGGCGCAGTTCGGCTGGCGGTCGGCCTTTGTGTTACCGGGGGTGGTGGCGATCATGCTGGGAATCGGCTTTGCCTTGCAGGTGCGTGAAGAGCCGATCCCGCAGCGTCCACACACCGCACTGAAGGGCGCTGCCGGGCAGCGGATTTCGATGCTCATGGTATTCGGCGTGCTGGCGCTGGCGACGGCCACCGGTGGCGTGGTGTTCAACGCCACCACCATGACCTATCCGAAGCTGTTTCAGGAACGTCTGCATGACCTGTTCGCCTCGCCGCAAACCCTCGGCGTGGTGGTCAGCCTCGCGTATGCCTTTGGTGCAGTCGCGCAGTTGAGCATTGGCCAGGTGCTGCACCGAGTCAGCCTGAAATGGCCGTTTATTGTGTTGACGCTGTTTCAGGCGCCGCTGTTG
Source organism: Pseudomonas sp. S150 (assembly GCF_004526365.1). Taxonomy (NCBI): domain Bacteria; kingdom Pseudomonadati; phylum Pseudomonadota; class Gammaproteobacteria; order Pseudomonadales; family Pseudomonadaceae; genus Pseudomonas; species Pseudomonas sp. S150. The sequence continues at coordinate 5,700,608 of NZ_CP038207.1, read as the reverse complement.
TACGCCATGGCGTATGTCGATGGCTGGGCAGTGATCGTGCTCGGTGCGGCGTTCATGTTCGTGGTGTTCGGTCAGGTGACGGTGAACGACTCGATGGTCGCCAATTTCGTCGCGCCGCAGTGGCAATCGCGGGTCTTCGCCCTGCGTTACTGCCTGTCGTTCGGCGCCAGTGCGACGGCGATTCCGCTGATTGCCTACATCGAGCCGCGCCATGGGTTTGTCGGGCTTTACTTGATTCTGGCGGGTTTCGGCGCATTGACCTTCCTTGCTGCGCTGGTTTTCCCACGGACGCCTTCAGAAGCGGCTGTAGGGCAAACGGCCTGAACGGCGCTGAAATACCGACAAATGCTGGCGCAAAGCTAGCATTTGTACGGCTGTGCAAATCATTCCTTCGGCTGATTTGACTGGGGTATAACGGCTCTAGAGTAACGCTCTCTACGCCAACACCGTGCAGCCAGAAAAGGGATTCATATGTTGCAGACTCGCGTCATTCCCCCGGCCGATGGGGCCTACCAGTATCCATTGCTGATCAAACGGCTGCTGATGTCCGGCGCCCGTTACGAGAAAACCCGCGAGATCATCTACCGAGACCAGTTGCGCTACAGCTATCCGACCCTGATCGAGCGGGTGGCGCGGCTGGCCAACGTATTGACGGCGGCCGGGGTGAAGGCGGGTGACACCGTGGCGGTGATGGACTGGGACAGCCATCGCTACCTCGAATGCATGTTTGCCATTCCGATGATCGGCGCGGTGATCCACACCATCAACGTGCGTCTGTCGCCGGAGCAGATCCTCTACACCATGAACCACGCCGAGGACCGCTTCGTGCTGGTCAACAGCGAGTTCGTCGGGCTGTACCAGGCCATCGCGCCGCACCTGACCACCGTCGAGAAAACCCTGCTGCTGACCGATCTGCCGGAAAAGACCGCCGAGCTGCCGAACCTGGTCGGCGAGTATGAGCAACTGCTGGCCGCTGCGAGTGCGCAATACGACTTTGAGGATTTCGACGAGAACTCGGTCGCTACCACCTTCTACACCACCGGCACCACCGGCAACCCGAAAGGCGTGTACTTCACCCATCGGCAACTGGTGCTGCACACCATGGGCGTGTCGACGATCATGGGCGCGATCGACAGCGTGCGCCTGCTCGGCACCAACGACGTGTACATGCCGATCACCCCAATGTTCCATGTGCATGCCTGGGGTTTGCCGTACGTGGCAACCATGCTCGGGCTCAAGCAGGTTTACCCGGGGCGTTACGACCCGGAATTCCTCGTCGAGCTGTGGCGCAAGGAGAAGGTCACGTTCTCCCACTGCGTGCCGACCATCCTGCAGATGCTGCTCAACGCCAAAGGCGCACAGGGCACCGATTTCGGCGGCTGGAAGATCGTCATCGGTGGCAGTGCGCTGAACCGTTCGCTGTATGAAACCGCCAAGGCCCGGGGCATTCAGCTGACGGCGGCGTACGGCATGTCGGAGACCGGGCCACTGGTTTCCTGCGCGCATTTGAACGACGAGTTGATGGCCGGCACCGAAGATGAGCGCACCACTTACCGGATCAAGGCCGGTGTGCCGGGGCCGTTGGTGGAAGCGGCGATCGTCGACGCCGAGGGCAACTTCCTCCCCGCCGACGGCGAAACCCAGGGCGAACTGGTCCTGCGCGCGCCGTGGCTCACCGAAGGCTATTTCAACGAACCGCAGAAGGGCGCCGAGCTCTGGGCCGGCGGCTGGCTGCACACCGGCGATGTGGCAACGCTCGACAGCATGGGCGTGATCGACATCCGCGACCGCATCAAGGATGTGATCAAGACTGGCGGCGAGTGGATTTCCTCGCTGGACCTCGAAGACCTGATCAGCCGTCATGTGGCGGTACGTGAAGTAGCAGTGGTGGGCATCGCCGATCCGCAATGGGGCGAGCGGCCGTTTGCACTGCTGGTGATCCGCGAAGGGCACGAGATCGGGGCGCGCGAGCTCAAGGAACACCTCAAGCCGTTCGTGGAGCTGGGGCACTTGAGCAAGTGGGCGATTCCAAGCCAGATCGCCCTTGTTACGGAAATTCCCAAGACCAGTGTCGGCAAGCTCGACAAGAAGCGCATCCGCCTCGACATCACCGAATGGCAGGCCAACAACAGCACCTTCCTCTCGACACTTTGAGTGTCTGCTGGCGCGCCGAAACCGGCGCGCCAGACCCACCAAGCAAGCGCTTGGCTTGTTAAATCGAAAAATTCAGCCATCCTTGCCGTGCCGACATGTGTCGGACTGGCGAAAGGACTGTTCCAGAGTGGCCGGCAGCTGCAAATCACACTTTAGAGGGATCAAGCAGTACCCCCTGCTGGCTATAGTCCGCTCAAGGATTTTTAAGAACGGGGCACACGCACGAACAGGGGCGATGCAACTTTGGAGTGACGTCGGGTGGCTACTGGCTCCCGGTCTTCCAGGCGTTTTTAAAAGTACTCACTGCCATAACAATAATGCACATGGAGTAGCGTCGATGACATCAGTAAACCAGTTCTGGCGCCGGGCTAAACTGCCTCTGGCCGTCAGTCTTGCCTCTACGCTCGCCGGGCCCGCATTCGGCGTCAGTTTCAACGTCGGTGAAATCGAAGGTCAGTTCGACTCCTCGCTCTCCCTGGGCATGAGTATCTCGACCCAGCAGCCGAACAAGGACCTTATTGGTGTCAACAACGGCGGCAAGGGCCTGTCCCAGACCTCCGACAACGGCCACCTGAACTTCAAGAGCGGGCAAGCCTTCTCGAAGATCTTCAAGGGCATCCATGATCTGGAACTGAAATACGGCGACACCGGGGTCTTCGTCCGGGGCAAATACTGGTACGACTTCGCGCTGCAGAATCAGGACCTGGAATACAAGGACGTCAGCAACCACAATCGAGACGTCGCGGCGCGCTCTTCCGGCGGGCAGATCCTCGACGCCTTCGTTTACCACAACTACTCGATTGCCGATGAGCCAGGTTCGGTGCGTCTGGGCAAGCAGGTGGTGAACTGGGGCGAAAGTACCTTCATCGGCGGCGGCATCAACTCGATCAACCCGATCGACGTGTCCGCGTTCCGCCGTCCGGGTGCCGAGATCAAGGAAGGTCTGATCCCGGTCAACATGTTCTACGTGTCCCAGAGCATTACCGAAAACCTCTCGGCCGAAGGTTTCTACCAGATCGACTGGCAGAAGACCGTGACCGACAACTGCGGCACGTTCTTCTCGCAGCCGGACATTGTCACCACCGGTTGCGACGACAACCTGCGGGTACTGAACAAGCGTTCGACCATTCCGGGTATTGCGCTCGGGCCGTTGGCCAACGCTGGTGTCGACGTCAACGAAGAGGGCGTGCTGGTGCGCCGTTCGCCCAACCGCAACGCGCGTGACAGCGGGCAGTGGGGCGTTTCCGCCAAGTACATGTTCGACCCGCTGGCCACCGAGTTCGGCGCCTACTTCATGAACTACCACAGCCGTGCGCCGATCTTCAGCGCCACCGGCGCGCCCCAGTCGATCTATAACGGCGTCAAGGCATTGCCAGGGCCGTTCCAGGCACTGGGCCCGCTGGTCGTGGCAGGCAACTCGGAATACTTCATCGAATACCCTGAAGACATTCGCCTGTACGGTCTGAGCTTCTCCACTACCCTGCCTACCGGTACGGCGTGGAGCGGTGAAGTCAGCTACCGGCCGAATGCTCCGGTGCAGTTGAACTCCACCGACATCCTGTTCGCCGGCGTCCGTCCGTTGGGAGGCGCGTTGACCAACGCGTCGGTCCTCAACGGCGTGCCGGGCCAGGATCTGCACGGTTACAACCGTAAAGAAATCACCCAGCTGCAAACCACCCTGACGCACTTCTTCGATCAGGTGATGGGCGCCAACCGGCTGACCCTGGTGGGTGAAGTCGGCGTGACCCACGTCGGTGGTCTGGAAAGCAAATCCGAAGCCCGTTACGGCCGCGATCCGGTGTTCGGCCCGGGCGAACTGCCTGCCACGGGAGGTCTCAACACCTGCTCGCAGATCCTCAACACCTCCACCATCAACGGTGCCGGGCCGGGGGCTTCGCGCGACAACGTTTCCAGCAACTGCAACAACGATGGTTTCACCACGGCCACTTCGTGGGGCTATCGCGCTCGTGCCATTTGGGATTACAGCGACGTGTTTGCCGGTGTGAACCTCAAGCCGAACGTGGCCTGGTCGCACGACGTGAAAGGTTACTCGCCAGGCCCTGGCGGCAACTTCGAGGAAGGTCGCAAGGCCATCAGCCTCGGTCTCGATGCCGAATACCAGAACACCTACACGGCGAGCCTGGCCTACACCAACTTCTTTGGCGGCGACTACACGACCGTGGACGATCGTGACTTCGTGGCCTTGAGCGTCGGCGTGAACTTCTAAGCACAGTTTTTTCAGGACGAACACACATATGAAAATAACAAAGAGTCTGTTCCACGCGAGTGTTCTGGGTTTGTCGCTGCTGGCGACCAGCGTCATGGCGGCCGTTCCCGCCGCCGAAGCCGACAAGCTGGGCAAGAGCCTGACCCCGATGGGCGCCGAAATGGCCGGCAACGCCGACGGTTCGATCCCTGCCTGGAAACCGTTGGCGAAAAATGCCGGCACGGTCGACAGCAAGGGCTTCCTGTCCGATCCGTTCGGCAGTGAAAAACCGCTGTTCACCATCACCGCGCAGAACGTCGAGCAGTACAAGGACAAGCTTGCTCCGGGCCAGTACGCGATGTTCAAGCGCTACCCGGACACCTTCAAGATTCCGGTTTATCCGTCCCATCGCGGCTCGACCGTGCCGGATGACGTGTTCGCCGCGATCAAGAAAAACGCCACCACCACCAATCTGGTCGCAGGCGGTAACGGTCTGGAAAACTTCGATACCGCCGTGCCGTTCCCGATTCCGAAAAGCGGTCTGGAAGTGATCTGGAACCACATCACCCGCTATCGCGGTGGCAGTGTGACCCGTCTGGTGACCCAGGCGACTCCGCAAACCAACGGCTCGTTCAGCCTGGTGTACTTCCAGGACCAGTTCGTGTTCCGCGACAAGATGAAGGACTACGACCCGGCCAACCCGGGCAACATCCTGTTCTACTTCAAGCAGAAAGTGACCGCGCCGGCACGTCTGGCCGGTACCGTGCTACTGGTCCACGAAACCCTCGACCAGGTGAAGGAGCCGCGCAAGGCGTGGGTCTACGCCACTGGTCAGCGTCGTGTGCGTCAGGCACCGCAAGTGTCCTATGACGGCCCGGGCACTGCGGCGGACGGTCTGCGTACCTCCGACAACCTCGACATGTACAACGGTGCGCCGGATCGCTACGACTGGAAGCTCGAAGGCAAGAAAGAGATGTACATTGCCTCCAACAGCTACAAGATCGACTCGCCGACCCTCAAGTACGCAGACATCATCAAGGCCGGCCATATCAACCAGGACCTGACCCGTTACGAGTTGCGTCGTGTCTGGCACGTGGTCGCCACCCTGAAACCGGGTCAGCGCCATATCTATGCCAAACGTGACTTCTACATCGACGAAGACACCTGGCAGGCAGCAGTCATCGACCACTACGACGGTCGCGGTCAGCTGTGGCGTGTCGCCGAAGCGCATGCCGAGGACTACTACGACAAGCAAGTGCCGTGGTACGCGCTGGAAGCCCTGTACGACCTGCAATCGGGCCGCTACCTGGCGCTGGGCATGAAGAACGAAGAAAAATCAGCGTATGACTTCGGTTTCTCTGCCACCAAGAGCGAATTCCAGCCGGGCAACCTGGGCCAGGACGGTATCCGCTAAGCTTTGACCCGAGGCCGCATCCTCGAAAAAACGCCCCGACTGGTTCGGGGCGTTTTTTTTGGCGTTGATTTTGTAGGAGCTGCCGGCTCGCGACAGTCTTTTTGTAGCCATTTGTAGCAGCAACCTTCATAACCGCTACGTTTAAGGCTAGGCTGCGGACATCTGCTACGCCGCCAATAGCCATTCGAACAAGAGCCGGCCATGACTGATCTGTCCCCACTTCCGGGTCCCGCAAGCGTTGCCGTCGCGGCACTGGACGGACGTTTTTTCCGTCCTCCGCTGCCGGACGGATACGTCTTGCGGCCACGTCTCTGCGAGCGCCTGCAAACCGGGCTCGGTGGACGTCTGTTACTGGTCTGCGCTCCGGCCGGGTTCGGCAAGAGTTCGCTGGCGGTGGAGTTCTGTCAGAGCCTGCCGGGGCACTGGCAAAGTCTCTGGCTGGGATTGAGCCCACGGGATAACGATCCGGGGCGGTTTCTCGAGCGATTGCTGGAGGGACTGCAGGACTACTTTCCGGATCTGGGCAGTCGTGCACTCGGCCTGTTGAAGATGCGCCAGCGCCATCAGCCGTTCGCCTTCGAAGAATGGCTCGACGGCTTGCTCGATGAGTTGGCCCTGCAACTGCAACCGACGGCGCCGCTGTTGCTGGTGCTCGACGACTACCATCTCGCCCAAGGCCCGGTACTCGACCGTTGCCTGCAGTTTTTCCTCAATCATCTTCCCGATGGCTTGCTGGTCATGGTCACCAGTCGGCAGCGCCCGGACTGGCATCTGGCGCGTCTGCGCCTGTCGCGCCAGTTGCTCGAACTGCATGAGCAGGACTTGCGCCTGACCCACGATGAAGCCCTGACGCTGCTCGATCGACACAGCAGTTCATTGCGCGGCGAAGCGCTGGAAAACCTGATCCAGCGCAGCGAAGGCTGGGTGGCCGGACTGCGTTTCTGGTTGCTTGCGGTCTCCGAGGCTGGCAGCGGGGCTCCGCTGCCACCCGCGCTGAACGGCGGGGAAGGGCTGATCCGCGATTACCTGCTGGAAGAAGTGATCGATTGCCTGCCGGCCGAGGTGCAGGCGTTTCTCTACGACACCGCCCCTCAAGAGCGCTTTTGCAGCGAGCTGTGCGACGCGGTGCGCGAAGCCCACGACAGCGCCGAAATCCTGCGGTTTCTGTTGGCGCATCAGGTATTTCTGGTGCCGCTGGACGAACACGGTCACTGGTATCGCTATCACCATTTGTTTTCCGATCTGCTGCGCAGCCGTCCCGTGACCCAGACGCTGGTGCCGGCGGCGACCCTGCACCTGCGCGCCTGTCGCTGGTTCAATGCTCAAGGGCTGCTCGACGAAGCGGTGGAGCAGGCCTTGCGCGCCGGCCATCTGGATGTCGCAGCGAATCTGGTGCAGAACCTGTCCGAGGAACAACTGCTCGCCGAGCAGAACGTGGGCATGCTGCTGCGCTGGAAAATGGACTTGCCCGACAGTCTGCTGATCAGCACGCCACGCTTGATCGTGCTCTACAGCTGGGCGCTCGGGCTGGCCTGTCAGCTGGATGCCGCTGAAGAGCTGGCCAGTCATTTAAGTCGTTTCCTGCCGGCGCCTTCGGCCTCTGCGCAGAAGTCGATGCTCGCGCAATGGCTGGCGCTCAGCGGCATCATCGCCCGCGGGCGCGGGCATCGTGAGCTGACCCAGCGCTATTGCAGCGAAGCACTGGAAAGCCTGCCGGTGAAACGTTACGGGCAACGCCTGATGTGCCTGTCGACCTTGTCCAATCTGGCGATCGCCGACGGTGACCTGTGGCGTGCGCGGGGCTTGAATCGAGAATCCCTCGAGCTGGCGCAGCGGGTCGGCAATCCGTTGTTCGAAGCCTTGGCGCATTACGACCGGGCGCGGGTCCTGCAATCGCGCGGGGAAATTCTGCGGGCACTGGATGAGGTGCATCAGGGTCTTGATCGTCTGCGCGGGTTGTCGGCGCAACGTCTGTACGCGGTGCGTGCGCGATTGACGCTGTATGAAGGTTTTCTGCTGTCGATGCGCTTGCAACCGCAGCAGGCCCGGGCCCGATTGCTGAGCGGTCTGGCCGAAGCGCGGGCCTGTCGCGATATCAGCGTATTGATCGGTCACTGCGTGATCGCCCGTCTCGACGGCAGCCTCGGCGAATTCGCCAAGGCCTTCGCCGAACTCGCTGAAGCCGAGCGTCTGATGCATATATGGGATGTGCCGCCGATCTACTATCTGGCGATGATCACCCTGGTCAAATGCGAACTGTGGCTGGCGCAAGGCCGCACTGATCTGGCCGAAGCCTGGCTGGCACGACTGGGCCAGACCTACACCGGCGAACGTGCAGCCGCACCACCGGAATTTCATCCACAGCTGCCGCTGCATGTGGAATTGCAACAAGCGTTGCTCGACGTGATCAAGGGCCAGCCGATGCTCGCCGAAGGGCGGTTGAATGTGTTGCTGGAAAACGGTCAGCAAACCGGGCGCCAGTTGCTGTGTGTGATGGCGCTGGCGCAGAAAGTGAATTTGCTGCTGAGCAGTGGTCGCGAATCCGAGGCACGCAAAGCATTGAACCAGGCGCTGGAAGCGGCGACGGGCGGCGTGATACAGCCATTTGACGCCTTGATCAACGCGCATCCGGACTGGCTGCGCAGCCAGCTGCAAAACTCGCCAGCACTGGCAGGACAGCAGTTGCTGACGCATTTTCCGCTGGTGGTTGCCCGTCCTGTCATTGAATGTGGATCTGCCGAACAACTCAGCAGTCGCGAGCTGGCGGTGCTGCGTTTGATTGCCCAGGGCTGTTCCAATCAGGAAATCAGCGAGCAACTGTTCATTTCGCTGCATACGGTGAAAACCCATGCCAGCCATATCAACAGCAAGTTGGGGGTTGAGCGGCGTACTCAGGCGGTGGCCCGCGCCAAGGCGCTGGGGTTAATGATCTAGTCCCGCTAAAATCTTCGGCATCAGCGGTTTTCGCCGCCGTCGAATATTGATCAGGATTGCCCCATGACTGTTCCAGCGCCTGCGCTCATCCGCGAAACCTTCCCTGTCGGCCCGCTGCAATGCAACTGCACGATCATCGGCGACCCGATCACTAAAAAAGCCATCGTCGTCGATCCGGGCGGCAACCCCGATCTGATCATGGCGCGCCTCGATGCCCACGGTCTGAAAGTGGTCAGCATCATCCACACCCACGCGCATCTCGATCATTTTCTCGCCTCCGGGCAGATGAAGGAAAAGACCGGCGCAACCCTGCATCTGCACAAGGAAGACCAGTTCCTGTGGGACAACCTTGAAATGCAATGCCAGATGTTCGGTGTGCCCTACACGCCGGTGCCGTCGCCGGATCGCTGGTTGAGCGACGATGAAGAACTGGCCTGCGGCTGCGGCGTGGCGCTGCATACGCCGGGACATACGCCCGGTTCCATGAGCTTTTGGTTTTCCGAGGCTAAGCTGTTGATTGCCGGCGACACGCTGTTTCGTCGCGGGGTAGGGCGCACGGATTTGTGGGGCGGCGATCAGGCGACCATCGTGCGATCGATCAAGCAGCGGCTGTACACCCTCGACGAAGACGCAATCGTGGTTGCCGGGCATGGCCCGGACACGCGTCTCGGAGATGAAATGCGCGAAAACCCGTTCGTTCGCGCCTAAACATTTTGTCACGAGTGTGCAGCGGAATTTTTCGGCATTGTCATGATCCAACGCCCGCACAGGTCTATTGCCTAGGGCCGCTGCCACACAGAATGCGAAAAAAACCAGGAGCTCTTCATGTTCACCACGCCTCGTTTGATTATTGTTGCTACCGCTGTGGCCATGTTGGCCGGCTGCGCCTCGCCCAACCCGTATGACAATCAGGGGCAGGCCGACGGTGGCTCGCAAGGCATGAGCAAAACCGCCAAGTACGGCGGTCTCGGTGCGCTGGCCGGCGCCTTGGCAGGTGCCGCCATCGACCACAACAACCGTGGCAAGGGTGCCTTGATCGGCGCGGCGGTCGTTGGTGCCTCGGCGGCCGGTTACGGTTACTACGCCGACCAGCAAGAGAAAAAGCTGCGCGCCAGCATGGCCAACACCGGGGTTGAAGTGCAGCGCCAGGGCGATCAGATCAAGCTGATCATGCCAGGCAACATCACCTTCGCCACCGATTCGGCGAACATCGCGCCAAGCTTCTATCAGCCGCTGAACAACCTGGCGAACTCGTTGAAAGAGTTCAACCAGAACCAGATCGAAATCGTCGGCTACACCGACAGCACCGGCAGCCGCCAGCACAACATGGACCTGTCTCAGCGTCGTGCGCAGAGCGTGGCCACCTACCTGACTTCTCAAGGTGTCAGCGGTGCCAACCTCTCGGCCCGTGGCGCCGGCCCGGATAACCCGATTGCCAGCAACGGTGACGTCAATGGCCGCGCGCAGAACCGCCGCGTCGAGGTCAACCTGAAAGCGATTCCGGGTCAGCAGTATGGTGGTCAGCAGCAACAGCCGGGGACGGTTCAGCAGTATCCGTAAGTGAATGCTTGAGTGAAGAAATGCCCGGTCTTGTGACCGGGCATTTTTTTGGGTTGCCCGTGCTGGCCCTTTCGCGAGCAAGCCCGCTCCCACAGGGATGGGGGTTGTTCACAGAATCTGCGTTCACCACATGACCCTGTGGGAGCGGGCTTGCTCGCGAAGGGGCCGGACCAACACCCTCAAATCATCAGATACAAAAAAGCCCCCGGACAACCGAATTGTCCGGGGGCTTTTTGCTTGCAGCGAAGACTGATTACTTCTTCAAGCCATAATGCTCATCGAGCATGCCAGGCGAGTTCGGGGCTTTCGGTGCGTAGTCGCGTGGCGGCTCCTGATCGCGCGGCGGCGTCAGGCGTTCGCGCGGTGCCTGCGCGGCATCGGCGTGCAAAGCGGCGATCAGGCGTTGACGGGTCTGCTCGTCCAGGGCCAGGCGGTTGGCACCCTCGGCGAGATGATCCTGCACTTCCTGATAGCTCTGGGTCAGCTTCTTGACCAGCGTCGCGGTGCTGTTGAAGTGAGTGACCACCTCGTTTTGATAGCTGTCGAAACGCTCCTGGATATCATCCAGTTGACGCTGCGTGCGGCTCGGCGCGGCATTCGGTGCGACGCGAGCGATCAGGAATCCAATGGCGACACCCACAACCAGGGCAAGAGTCGGTAACAACCAAACTAAGAGCGAGTGTTCCACGAGTCCTTCCTCTATAAACGGCTTTGCTTTACGTTAACGGCTCGAACCTGCGCTGTATACCGCGATTCACTCGCAATAGATTGGCACAGACAATTTGCTAGACGAGTCGACCCGATTCGAGGTCACGGAGTTCCTTCCTTGCTGATGCGTGAAACCCCTGTAGTGATTGCCGGCCCAGTCGGCCAAATCGAAGCGCTGTACCTCGATAACGAGCAGCCAGTCGGCATCGCGCTGATCTGCCATCCAAACCCGGTGCAGGGCGGCACCATGCTCAACAAGGTCGTCTCGACCCTGCAGCGCACCGCGCGCGACGCCGGGCTGATCACCTTGCGCTTCAACTATCGCGGCGTCGGTGCCAGCGAAGGCTCCCACGACATGGGCAGCGGTGAAGTCGACGACGCTCAGGCTGCCGCAGCATGGCTACTGGAAAAGCATCCGGAGCTGCCGCTGACCCTGTTCGGTTTCTCCTTCGGCGGATTTGTTGCAGCAAGTCTCGGCGGTCGTCTCGAAGCCCAAGGCGTGCAGCTCAAGCAGTTGTTTATGGTCGCGCCGGCGGTGATGCGCCTGGGCGATCAGGATCAACTGCCACAGCACGGCGAGCTGACCGTGATCCAGCCGGAAACCGACGAAGTGATCGATCCGCAGTTGGTCTACGACTGGTCGGAAAAACTCCAGCGCCCCCATGAGCTGCTGAAAGTGGCAGAATGCGGACACTTTTTTCATGGCAAGCTGACCGATCTCAAGGATCTGATCCTGCCGCGTCTCTCGAATTGATTGCAGTCTGACAAGCGATTACCCATGACGAACCGTACCCGTATCCTCACCGGCATCACCACCACCGGCACGCCGCACCTGGGCAACTACGCCGGCGCCATCCGCCCGGCGATTCTCGCCAGCCGCGACAGCAATGCCGATTCGTTCTACTTCCTGGCCGACTACCACGCCTTGATCAAATGCGATGACCCGCTGCGCATCCAGCGCTCGCGTCTGGAAATCGCCGCGACCTGGCTGGCCGGTGGCCTGGATGTCGACCGTGTGACCTTCTATCGCCAGTCCGACATCCCGGAAATCCCCGAGCTGACCTGGCTGCTGACCTGCGTCGCCGCCAAAGGCTTGCTCAACCGGGCGCACGCCTACAAGGCCTCGGTGGACAAGAACGTCGAGAGCGGTGAAGACCCGGATGCCGGGATCACCATGGGTCTCTACAGCTACCCGGTGCTGATGGCGGCGGACATCCTGATGTTCAACGCGCACAAGGTCCCGGTCGGTCGTGACCAGATCCAGCACGTGGAAATGGCCCGCGACATCGGCCAGCGCTTCAACCACCTGTTCGGCCAAGGCAAAGAGTTCTTCACCATGCCTGAAGCGCTGATCGAGGAGAGCGTGGCGACCTTGCCCGGCCTCGACGGGCGCAAGATGTCGAAGAGCTACGACAACACCATCCCGCTGTTCTCCAGCGCCAAAGAGATGAAGGACGCGATCTCGCGGATCGTCACCGACTCCAAAGCGCCGGGCGAAGCCAAAGATCCGGACAACTCGCACCTGTTCACTCTGTTTCAGGCGTTCGCCACACCGGCGCAGGCGGACGAATTCCGCAGCGAACTGCTCGGCGGTCTGGGTTGGGGCGAGGCGAAGAATCGTCTGTTCCAGTTGCTCGACAATGAACTGGGCGAGTCCCGCGAGCGCTATCACCAGTTGATCGAGCGCCCGGCGGATCTGGAAGACATCCTGCAACACGGCGCGAAAAAGGCTCGTGCGGTGGCGACGCCGTTCCTCAACGAACTGCGTGAAGCGGTCGGCCTGCGTTCGTTCGTCAATCAGGTGCAAGTCGCGGCGACCACCAAAAAGAAAGCCGTGAAAGCTGCACGTTTCGTGAGCTTCCGTGAAGACGACGGCAGCTTCCGCTTCCGTCTGCTGGCGGCTGATGGCGAGCAACTGCTGCTGTCGCGCAACTTTGCCGACGGCAAAACCGCCGGTCAAGTGACCAAGCAACTGCAGGCCGGTCAGGCGCTGGACATTCGCAATCAAGACCTGAGCTTCAGCGTGTGGCTGGAAGGCGAGTGCGTTGGCGACAGCCCGGCGTTCGCCGATGCTGCTGCGCGGGACGCGGCTGTCGAAGCTCTGCGCGTTGCACTGACCCCGGTTCAGGACTAATCCGCGGCGCGGCCCGACCAAGGGCTGATTGCCATTCCTACGGGCCGTCGCTACAGTGACGGCCCGTTTTTGTTGCCTTGCTAACGAATTATGACGCCCCTAGAACGATATCAAGCTGATCTGAAACGCCCGGACTTCTTCCATGACGCCGCGCAGGAAACTGCCGTGCGTCATCTGCAGCGCCTGTACGACGATCTGATCGCGGCCGAGCAGAACAAGCCGGGTTTGCTGGGCAAGCTGTTTGGCAAGAAGGATCAGACGCCGGTCAAGGGCCTGTACTTCTGGGGCGGCGTGGGTCGCGGCAAGACTTACCTGGTCGACACCTTCTTCGAAGCGCTGCCGTTCAAGGAAAAGACCCGCACCCACTTCCACCGCTTCATGAAGCGTGTGCACGAAGAGATGAAAACCCTGGGCGGCGAGAAAAACCCGCTGACCATCATCGCCAAGCGCTTCGCGACCGAGTCGCGAGTGATCTGCTTCGATGAATTCTTCGTTTCGGACATCACCGACGCGATGATCCTCGGCACGCTGATGGAAGAGCTGTTCAAGAACGGCGTGACCCTGGTCGCGACCTCGAACATCGTTCCGGACGGCTTGTACAAGGACGGCCTGCAACGCGCACGCTTCCTGCCGGCTATTGCGCTGATCAAGCAGAACACCGAGATCGTCAACGTCGACAGCGGTGTCGACTACCGTCTGCGCCACCTCGAACAAGCGGAGCTGTTCCACTATCCGCTGGATGAAGCCGCCCATGAAAGCCTGCGCAAGAGCTTCAAGGCCCTGACGCCGGAATGCACCGCCGCGGTGGAAAACGATGTGCTGATCATCGAGAACCGTGAAATCCGTGCCCTGCGCACCTGCGACGACGTGGCCTGGTTCGACTTCCGCGAACTGTGCGACGGTCCGCGCAGCCAGAACGACTACATCGAGCTGGGCAAGATCTTCCACGCGGTGCTGCTCAGCGGCGTCGAGCAGATGAGCGTCACCACCGACGACATCGCCCGGCGTTTCATCAACATGGTCGACGAGTTCTATGATCGTAACGTCAAGCTGATCATTTCTGCCGAAGTCGAGTTGAAAGACCTGTACACCGGCGGACGCCTGACGTTCGAATTCCAGCGTACGCTCAGCCGTCTGCTGGAGATGCAATCGCACGAATTCCTGTCCCGGGCGCACAAGCCTTAAACAGATTCGGCATACAAAAAAGGGCCTGCAATTGCAGGCCTTTTTTTATGCGACGCAGTACCCCTGTGGGAGCGGGCTTGCTCGCGAATGCGGTGTGTCAGCTAAATAGATGCCGACTGAAAGTATGCTTTCGCGAGCAAGCTCGCTCCCACAGGAGGCCTTGTGTCGTTCAAAAGCTACGCAGCCTGCTGAAACTGCTGCCGATACTGGTTCGGCGACAGCTCGGTGTGCTGGCGGAACAGCCGCGCAAAGAAGCTCGCATCGTCGTAGCCGACCTCATAACTGATGGTCTTGATGCTCTTGCGGCTGCCGGACAGCAAGCCCTTGGCGGTCTCTATACGCAACCGTTGCAGGTAGTGCAGCGGCTTGTCACCAGTCGCGGTCTGGAAGCGGCGCATGAAGTTGCGGATGCTCATGCCGTGCTCGCGGGCCACGTCTTCGAAGCGGAACTTGTCGGCGAAATGCTCTTCAAGCCAGTGCTGGATCTGCAGGATGATCACGTCCTGGTGCAGCTTCTGCCCGCCGAAACCGATGCGACCCGGCGAATAACTGCGCTGCACTTCATACAGAATGTCGCGGGCCACGGCTTGCGCCACGTTGGCGCCGCAGAAGCGTTCGATCAGGTAGATATAGAGATCGCAGGCCGAAGTGGTGCCGCCGGCGCAATACAGGTTGTCAGCGTCGGTCAGGTGCTTGTCCTGATTGAGGTACACCTTGGGGAAGCGCTCGGCGAAGGCATTGAAGAAACGCCAGTAGGTGGTCGCTTCCTTGCCATTGAGCAGTCCGGCCTCGGCCAGCCAGAATACCCCGGTGGCTTCGCCGCAGAGCACGGCGCCGCGGGCATGCTGCTCGCGCAGCCACGGCAGGATTTGTGGATAACGGCCGCACAGGGTTTCAAAGTCGTCCCAGAACGCCGGGAGGATGATGACGTCGGCGTTTTCCAGGCCGCCGTCCACCGGCATCATCACGTCACTGAAACTGTTCACCGGTTTGCCGTCGGGGCTGACCAGGCGGGTTTCGAACGCCGGTGTCAGGCCGTGGCCCAGTTGTTTGCCGTAACGCAGGCTGGCCAGATGGAAGAAATCCTTGGCCTGCATGAGAGTGGATGCGAAAACCCGGTCGATTGCCAGGATGCTGACGCGCCGCAAGGGCGTGGAGACTTGCTTGGACATAATTCAACTTTTGTTTTGTTTTTATAAGGGAAAGTGGTCACCAGACGGCTGGATCGTCTTATTTTTTGTCGGATGTGTCCAGTGTCCTGTGTCGGAGGTGAGGCTTAGTCTCTGAAGGTCATATCCCTCCAACAAGAATGAAAGGTGCCGCATGATCCCCAGAACCTTGTTCAGCTCCGAGCACGAATTGTTCCGCGACAGCGTACGAACCTTCCTCGAAAAAGAGGCTGTCCCGTTCCATGCGCAATGGGAGAAACAAGGCCACATCGACCGCAAGCTGTGGAACAAGGCCGGGGAGGCGGGGATGCTCTGCTCACACCTGCCGGAAGAATACGGCGGCCTGGGCGCGGACTTTCTGTACAGCGCGGTGGTGATCGAAGAGGTCGGTCGCTTGGGTCTGACCGGTATCGGCTTTTCGCTGCATTCGGACATCGTCGCACCGTACATCCTGCATTACGGCAGCGAAGCGCTTAAGCACAAATACCTGCCGAAACTGGTCTCTGGCGAGATGGTCAGTGCGATTGCCATGACCGAACCGGGCGCCGGCTCCGACCTGCAAGGGGTCAAGACCACGGCGGTGCTGGATGGCGACGAGTACGTGATCAACGGCTCCAAGACTTTCATCACCAACGGCTTCCTCGCTGATTTGGTGATCGTCGTCGCCAAGACTGATCCGAAGGCCGGTGCCAAGGGCACTAGCCTGTTTGTGGTAGAGGCGAATACGCCGGGCTTCGAGAAGGGCAAACGCCTGGAGAAGGTCGGAATGAAGGCTCAGGACACGTCGGAATTGTTCTTCCAGGACGTGCGTGTTCCCAAGGAAAACCTGTTGGGTCAGGCCGGGGCAGGGTTCGCTTATTTGATGCAGGAATTGCCACAGGAGCGACTGACGGTAGCGATCGGTGGTCTGGCCTCAGCCGAAGCTGCGCTGAAATGGACGCTGGATTACACCCGTGATCGCAAGGCGTTCGGCAAGGCGATTGCCGACTTCCAGAACACCCGCTTCAAACTGGCGGAAATGGCTACCGAGATTCAGATCGGCCGGGTCTTTGTCGACAAGTGCCTGGAACTGCACCTGCAAGGCAAGCTCGATGTTCCAACAGCGGCGATGGCCAAATACTGGGGCACCGACCTGCAATGCAAGGTGCTCGACGAGTGCGTGCAGTTGCATGGCGGCTACGGCTTCATGTGGGAATACCCGGTGGCCCGGGCGTGGGCGGATGCGCGCGTGCAGCGCATCTATGCCGGCACCAATGAAATCATGAAGGAGATCATTGCGCGCTCGTTGTGAGCTTTGCAGTGAATTGACAGGCCCTTTCGCGAGCAAGCCCGCTCCCACAGGTACGGAGTGATCTTTGTGGGAGCGGGCTTGCTCGCGAAGCTTTTAGCGGTCGATCAAGGTGCCGGATTCGGGTGATCCTTGTGAATCGCCTCGATCCCCGCCAGCACTTTATCGGAAAGTTTCAGATCAAAACTGGCAATGTTGCTGTCCAGTTGCTCCAGCGTCGTCGCGCCAATGATGTTGCTGGTGACGAACGGTTGCTGGGTGACGAACGCCAAGGCCATTTGCGCCGGGTCCAGACCATGTTCCCGGGCCAGTGCCACGTAACGGCTGCAAGCAGCTTCCGACTGCGGGTTGAAGTAGCGGCTGAAGCGGCTGTAGAGGCTCAGGCGGCCTTTCGGCGGGCGAGCGCCACCTTCGTACTTGCCGGACAGGAAGCCGAACGCCAGCGGCGAGTACGCGAGCAGGCCGCACTGTTCGCGAATGGCGATTTCCGCCAGGCCGATTTCGAAGCTGCGGTTGAGCAGGTTGTACGGGTTCTGGATCGACACCGCGCGCGGCCAGCCACGGGCTTCGGCCAGGGCAAGGAAACGCATGGTGCCCCACGGGGTCTCGTTGGACAGCCCGATGTGGCGGATCTTGCCGGCCTTCACTTGTTCGTCGAGCGCTTCGAGGGTGTCTTCGAGCGGTGTCAGGTTGGCTTCGATCTTGTGCTTGTAGCCCAGCTGTCCGAAAAAGTTGGTGCTGCGCTCCGGCCAGTGCAATTGATAAAGGTCGATGTAATCGGTCTGCAGGCGCTCGAGGCTGGCATCCACCGCGGCGGTGATGTGCTGGCGGTTATGGCGCAGGTTCTTGTCGCGGATGTAGTCGATGGTGTTGCCGGGGCCGGCGATCTTGCTGGCGAGGATCCAGTCGGCCCGATCACCACGGCTTTTGAAATAATTGCCGATGTAGCGCTCGGTGGTGGCGTAGGTTTCGGCTTTCGGCGGCACCGGGTACATCTCGGCGGTGTCGATGAAATTGATCCCGGCTTCCTTGGCCCGTTCGATCTGGGCGAAGGCTTCAGCTTCAGTGTTTTGCTCGCCCCAGGTCATGGTGCCGAGGCAGATTGCACTCACGTTCAGGTCGGTACGGCCTAGCTGGCGATAGTCCATCGGGTGCTCCTTGGGCAAAACAATCATAAAAGCAGGTTGAAAATTTTTTCGCAATCTGCATAATTGCCGACCTCTTTCTGCAGTGGAAGTGATGCGCCGCCGCCGAAGAATCTTGCCGTTGAACGGACGCGCCGACCCGAGCCCCCGAAAGCGTCTGTATCCGGCTGCCTTTGACTTGTCAAAGTACGCACTATTCAGTAAGATCCGCCGTCTTATTTACAGGCGGCCCCTGAGGCTATAAAGAATGAAAACTTTTACTGCTAAACCGGAAACAGTAAAGCGCGACTGGTTTGTCGTCGACGCTGCTGGTCAGACCCTGGGTCGTCTGGCCACCGAAATCGCGAGCCGTCTGCGTGGCAAGCACAAGCCTGAGTACACTCCTCACGTTGACACCGGCGACTACATCGTCGTAATCAACGCCGAGCAGATCCGTGTAACCGGCGCTAAAACCACTGACAAAATGTACTACTCCCACTCCGGTTTCCCGGGCGGCATCAAGTCGATCAACTTTGAAAAGCTGATCGCCAAAGCCCCTGAGCGCGTGATCGAGACCGCGGTTAAAGGCATGCTGCCTAAGAACCCGCTGGGTCGTGACATGTACCGTAAGCTGAAAGTCTATGCGGGCGCTGCACACCCTCATACTGCTCAGCAGCCCCAAGAACTGAAGATTTAACGGAATAGTTCATTATGTCGGCGACTCAAAATTACGGCACTGGCCGTCGCAAGACCGCAACCGCACGCGTTTTCCTGCGTCCGGGTACTGGTAACATCTCCATCAACAACCGCTCCCTGGACTCGTTCTTCGGCCGCGAAACTGCCCGCATGGTAGTTCGTCAGCCGCTGGAACTGACCGAGACTGTCGAGAAGTTCGACATCTACGTCACTGTCATCGGTGGTGGTGTAAGTGGTCAGGCTGGCGCAATCCGCCACGGCATCACTCGCGCTCTGATGGACTACGACGAAACCCTGCGTAGCGCTCTGCGCAAAGCTGGCTTCGTTACTCGCGACGCCCGTGAAGTTGAACGTAAGAAAGTTGGTCTGCGTAAAGCGCGTAAGCGTCCGCAGTACTCGAAGCGTTAATTCGTTTCCACGTTCAAAAAAGAACGCCCGATTCCTCACGGAACCGGGCGTTTTTTTATGCCTGCGATTTATCAAAAGAATTGCGCTGTGACAACTTGCCACATTCGTAGACCCCCTATACTGCAAGGCTTGAGGGTATGAGCTCCGGGTAATTCCCTTGTCAGAATTGGGGCTTTTCATTACCATCTCGGCAAAATTTTTATAAGTAACATTGATTTATTTAGTAGATGCCTGATTTAACAGGCCACAAAGCTGATGGGAGAGGACTGAATGAGCAATGACGGCGTGAATGCAGGCCGGCGTCGCTTCTTGGTAGCAGCCACATCCGTGGTGGGTGCTGCAGGAGCGGTGGGGGCTGCGGTCCCGTTCGTGGGGTCATGGTTTCCCAGTGCCAAGGCGAAAGCCGCCGGTGCACCGGTGAAAGTGAATGTCAGCAAGATCGAGCCAGGACAGCAGATGATTGCCGAGTGGCGCGGCCAGCCGGTGTTCATTGTCCGCCGTACTGCGGAAATCCTGGGGAATCTCAAGAAGATCGAGGGCCAGCTCTCCGATCCGACTTCCAAGAACTCCACGCAACCCACCTATGTCGACCCTGAAGTGCGTTCGATCAAGCCGGAAATTCTCCTGCTGATCGGGATCTGCACTCACTTGGGTTGCTCACCAACCTTCCGTCCCGAAGTGGCGCCTGCAGATCTGGGTAAAGACTGGGTCGGTGGCTATTTCTGCCCTTGCCACGGCTCCCACTACGATCTGGCTGGCCGCGTCTACAAGTCGCAACCCGCGCCTTTGAACCTGCCAGTTCCCCCGCATTCCTATGAGACCGATGACCTGATTGTCATTGGCGTCGATACGGAGAAAGCGTGATGAGCAAGTTCATGGATTGGGTGGATGCGCGCTTCCCTGCGACCAAAATGTGGGAAGACCATCTCAGCAAGTATTACGCGCCAAAAAACTTCAACTTCTTCTATTTCTTCGGCTCGCTGGCGCTGCTGGTGCTGGTCAATCAGATCGTCACCGGTGTCTGGCTGACGATGAGCTACACGCCGTCGGCAGAAGAGGCGTTCGCTTCCGTCGAATACATCATGCGCGATGTCGAGTACGGCTCGATCCTGCGTCTGCTGCACTCCACTGGCGCTTCGGCGTTCTTCATCGTGGTCTATCTGCACATGTTCCGTGGCCTGCTCTACGGTTCGTACCAGAAACCACGTGAACTGGTCTGGGTATTCGGCATGCTGATCTACCTGGCGCTGATGGCCGAGGCCTTCATGGGTTATCTGCTGCCTTGGGGTCAGATGTCCTACTGGGGTGCCCAGGTGATCATCTCGCTATTCGGTGCGATTCCGGTGATCGGTAACGACCTGACCCAGTGGATTCGGGGTGACTACCTGATCTCCGGAATCACCCTGAACCGCTTCTTCGCCCTGCACGTGGTGGCGCTGCCGATCGTGATTCTTGGTCTGGTGGTGCTGCACATTCTGGCGCTGCACGAAGTCGGCTCGAACAACCCTGATGGCGTCGACATCAAGAAGCACAAAGACGAAAACGGTGTCCCGCTGGATGGCATTGCTTTCCACCCGTACTACACCGTGAAAGACATCGTCGGCGTAGTGGTGTTCCTGTTCATCTTCTGCTTTATCGTGTTCTTCTTCCCGGAAATGGGCGGCTACTTCCTCGAAAAACCAAACTTCGAGCAAGCCAACCCGTTCAAGACGCCTGAGCACATTGCACCGGTCTGGTACTTCACACCGTTCTACGCGATCTTGCGTGCGATCCCGGACAAACTCATGGGCGTGATCGCCATGGGCGCCTCGATTGCCATGCTGTTCGTGCTGCCGTGGCTGGATCGCAGCCCGGTCAAATCGATGCGTTACAAGGGCTGGATGAGCAAAATCTGGCTGGTGGTGTTCTGCATTTCCTTCGTGATCCTCGGCATTCTGGGCGTACTGGCCCCGACGCCGGAGCGCACGCTGGTGTCGCAGATCTGCACCTTCCTGTACTTCGCCTACTTCATTCTGATGCCGTTCTACACCAGGCTCGAGAAGACCAAACCGGTTCCGGAAAGGGTGACTGGCTGATGAAAAAGTTATTTTTTGCTCTGATTTTTGCTGCTCTGCCTGTGCTGTCTTTCGCCGCTGAACACGGTGGTCCGGAGCTGGAAAAAGTCGATATCGACGTGTCCGACAAGGCTGCCCTGCAAGATGGTGCGCGGACCTTCGCCAACTATTGCATGGGCTGCCACAGTGCCAAGTTTCAGCGTTACGAGCGGGTGGCCGATGACCTCGGCATTCCCCACGAAATGATGCTCGAGAAGCTGGTGTTCACTGGCGCCAAGATCGGCGATCACATGAACATCGGCATGCAGCCGGCGGACGCCAAGACCTGGTTCGGTGCTGCTCCGCCGGACCTGACTTTGGTGGCTCGCGTGCGTGGTACTGACTGGCTCTACGGTTACCTGCGCTCGTTCTACGAAGATCCGGCACGTCCTTGGGGCGTGAACAACAAGGTCTTCCCGAACGTCGGCATGCCTAACGTGCTGGTCGGCCTGCAAGGTCGCCAGGTGGTTGGCTGTAAGCAAGTGCAGATCGTCGAGGACGGCAAGAAGCAATACGATCCGCTGACCGGTACGCCGCTGACCCATGAAGCGTGCGATCAGTTGACCATCGTGCCGAAATCCGGTGCTCTGAACGAAGAGCAGTTCGATGAGAAGGTCAAGAATCTGGTAACCTTCCTGGCTTACTCGGCTAACCCGGTTAAGCTGCAACATCAGCGCATCGGTACTTACGTCTTGCTGTACCTGGCGTTCTTCTTTGTGTTCGCCTACCTGCTCAAGCGTGAATACTGGAAAGACGTGCACTGATACGCTTCAAGCATTGCTGTTAATCGCGCGCGCCCAAGGGTTCCTCCGATAACGCAAGGTCTGGTTCGCCAGACATTGCGGGAGGCGCCCTCTGGGCGCGCGCGTTTTTCCGGTTCCGATAATTTCAACAAGCGAGGAGGATCGCCATGGGCGTGACCAATCGGTTGGCCTGTTACTCCGACCCCGCCGACCACTATTCCCACCGAGTGCGCATCGTGCTTGCAGAGAAGGGTGTCAGCGCCGAAATCATTTACGTGGAAGCTGGTCGCCAGCCGCCTAAACTGATTGAGGTGAACCCTTACGGCAGTCTCCCGACACTGGTCGATCGCGACCTGGCGTTGTGGGAGTCGACCGTGGTGATGGAATATCTGGATGAGCGTTACCCGCATCCGCCACTGATGCCGGTTTATCCGGTGGCGCGTGCCAACAGTCGTCTGCTGATTCACCGTATTCAGCGCGACTGGTGTGGTCTGGTGGATCTGATTCTTGATCCCAAGTCCAAGGAGGCCGCGCGTGTCGTGGCGCGTAAGGAATTGCGTGAAAGCCTGACGGGCGTGTCGCCGCTGTTTGCCGACAAGCCGTTTTTCCTCAGTGAGGAACAAAGTCTGGTGGATTGCTGCCTATTGCCAATACTCTGGCGTTTGCCGATTCTGGGTATTGAACTGCCGCGGCCGGCCAAGCCGCTGCTTGATTATATGGAGCGCCAGTTTGCGCGTGAGGCTTTCCAGGCGAGTCTGTCTGGCGTCGAACGCGATATGCGCTAAGGCTTAAGGAGCCGCTATGAACTCCAGTCGACCTTATCTGGTCCGCGCGCTCTACGAGTGGATTGTGGATAACGATTGCACCCCGCACATGCTGGTCAATTCCGAATACCCGGCAGTGCAGGTGCCGCAGGGCTTCGCCAGTGACGGGCAAATTGTCCTGAACATTTCGCCCAGCGCCGTGCGTCACTTGCACATGGACAACGACGTGGTGACCTTTGAGGGTCGCTTTGGTGGCGTTCCGCACAGTCTGTATGTGCCGATCAGCGCGATTCTGGGCATCTACGCCCGGGAGAACGGGCAGGGCATGGTGTTCGATCTCGAGTCGCCGATGGATGACGAAGACGATATCGAACCCGATGACGACTTGCCGCCACCGGGCAGCGAGCCGCCGCGCCCAAGCGGCCGGCCAAGCCTGAAAGTGGTGAAGTAATAAAAAAGGCGACCCGAAAGGGTCGCCTTTTTTATTACGTAGGAGCTGCCGAAGGCTGCGATCTTTTGATCTTGTTTTTGACGATCAAAAGATCGCAGCCTCGTTTCACTCGACAGCTCCTACAGAAGTGCACCTCAGTCGATGTATTCGAACAGCTTCACGATTTTCTGCACACCGGAAACGCTCTGCACCAGGTTGGTCGCTTGTTGGGCTTCCTGCTTGGTCAGCAGGCCCAGCAGGTAGACGATGCCGTTCTCGGTCACGACCTTGATGCGCGAGCCGGGAATGCTGGCATCGGTCAGCATCTGGGTCTTGATCTTGGTGGTCAGCCAGGCGTCGTTCTGGCGGGCGAGGAAGCTCGACGGCGCAATCACTTGCAGCTCGTTGTGCACCTTCTTCACGCGCTGGACGTTGGCGGCGGCCTGTTCAGCCTTGGCCTTGAGGTCTTCGCGCGGCGTCTGGCCGGCGAGCAGCACCACGCCGTTGAAGCTGGTGACGACGATATGCGAGTCCTTGTCCAGGCCGGGGTCGGCCTTGGCCACGTTGACGCCGACTTTGGTCTCGATCAGCGAGTCGTCGATTTTGCTGCCGAAGGTTCGGGTGCCGCGGTCGTCTTCAATCGGCGCTTCACGGCTGGCATTCACCACCGAGGTGCAGCCGCTGATGCCGAGGCACAGGGTCAAGGCCAAAAGGCCAAGGCGATTAGGGGTCATTCTTCACTCCCGAACAGTTGGCTGTCGATCAGATCGCAGAGGCAATGGATCGCCAGCAGATGGACTTCCTGAATACGTGCAGTGACATGGGCCGGTACGCGAATCTCGACATCTTCAGGCAGCAGCAGCGAAGCCATGCCGCCGCCATCGCGGCCAGTCAATGCTACGACAATCATTTCGCGATCATGTGCGGCCTGGATCGCCTGAATAATGTTGGCCGAGTTACCGCTGGTCGAAATCGCCAGCAATACGTCGCCTGGTTGACCCAGTGCGCGGATCTGCTTGGAGAACACTTCGTTGTAGCTGTAGTCGTTGGCGATCGAGGTGATCGTCGAGCTGTCGGTGGTCAGGGCGATGGCCGGCAGACTTGGACGTTCGCGCTCGAAGCGGTTGAGCAGCTCCGAGGAGAAGTGCTGGGCGTCGCCGGCAGAGCCGCCGTTGCCGCACGAAAGCATTTTGCCTTCGTTGAGCAGGGCGTTGACCATGATCTGGCTGGCTTGCTCGATGTGCGGTGCAAGTACGTCCATCGCCTGTTGCTTGGTGTCGATACTGGCCTGGAAAAGCTGGCGAATTCGGGATTGCATGTCCATCTGTGTGACCTTAAGTAGCGCGGCTGTTCGGCACGTGAATGTGCAGCCCGCAAAGCAAAGAGCAAAAATTGTCGGTGAAAGTGTCCGGGGTGGTGTGCAGAGAATCAACCATCGAACGCATTCTGCAACCAGTTCAATTGATCCGGGTGCCTGTCGATGGCCACCACGTCGAAGCGGCAAGGGGAGTCGGCCCAGCGTGACTCACGCTGAAGAAAATACTGTGCGGCGAAAATCAGTTTCTGCCGTTTGCGCTCATCGATGCTAGCGAGCGCGCCACCCCATTGAGTGTTTTTTCTGTAGCGGACTTCGACGAATACTACTGTATCGCCATCAAGCATGACCAGATCAAGCTCGCCCCGTTTGCATGACCAGTTCTGCGCCAGCAGGCGCAGACCGTGGTGTTGCAGATGCTCGAGCGCCTGGCGCTCGGCATCCTTGCCGCTCTGCAGGTGCGAGCCGTCGGGCATCAGCGCGGGGTGTCCGGCAGGCGCTGAACCTGACCGTTGACGAACTGCGCCCATGGCAACTGACGTACGACGCGTTGGGTCTGGGTCATGCCCAGGCTGCCCGACTGACCTTCGATGCGGCTGTCCGGCAGCGCCTTCAACTGACCCAGGCGCGGTGCCAGACGGTAGGCATCGACGCCCATGGCGTACAGGCGGCCGAGGCTGCCGGCCGCTTGTGGCCATTGCGCGGTGACTTGCTGGCGCAGCGGGTCATTGGCTTCCAGCAACCACGGGGTTTCGCAGAAGCGCACACCGTTCATGTCGTTGTACTGGTTCACATCGCCGCTGGCGCTGTAGACGTGGGACGTTGCGTACACCGGAACGTCACCGGCGTACTGGAAGTTCAGGGTCGGCTTGATCTGCTGCGCCTGTTGCGGGGTGGCTGCGAGGAAGATGAACTCGATGTCCTGACGACGCGACGGCTGCGCGGCTACGTTGGTGCCAGCGGCGTTCTGCAGGCTCTTGGCGCGGGCTTCGCTCTGACGCAGCTGGAACATGTCGGCGATCTGCTGGGCCAGTTGCACCGGCTGATCGACACGTTCGGTGGCGACGATGCTGCCGCCATTGGCCTGCCAGTCCTGGCTGAACGCACGCAGTACGCGGTCGCCCCATTCGCCTTTCGGCACCATGATCGCCGCGCGGTGCAGGCCGTCGGCGCGGGCACGACGCGAAACTTCGCGGGCTTCGTCTTCAGCCGCCAGGCCGAACTGGAACAGTTGCGCCGGACCTTGATCACCTTCGCTGTAGTTCAATGCGAGGGTGGTGATCGGCAGTTGCGGACGGGTGCTCAGTTGTTTGACCAGCGGTTTTTCCAGCGGGCCGACCACCAGTTGCACGCCGTCAGCCTGAGCCTTGCGGTAGAACTCGTCCATCGAGGTCAGCTTGGAGCTGTCGTAGAACTCGATGGCGGGCGGCTTCTGGCCGGCCTGTTGCGCTTGATAGTGCGCCGCCATGAAACCTTCACGCAGGGCCTTGCCGACCGAGGCCAGTGGGCCGTCTTGCGGCAGCAGCAGGGCGATCTTGCTCAGGGGCTGGCTGGCCAGTTCCTTGAGTTTGGTCAGGGGCAGCGGCAGGTTGATCGCAGCGGGGTGTTTTGGATTCTGTGCGCGCCAGGTATCGATTGCGGCTTGCTGCTGTTCCAGGGTGCCGGCAGTTTTCACTGCCAGGGCCAGGCCCATCCAGCCACCGAGATCGTCGGAGGTATTGGGTTGCAGTTGATCGGTTGGCAGCGAGGCGATCAGGGTCCAGATCGCTTCGTGGTTCTTGCTCGCGGCTTCGCCTTTGAGCATTGGCGCGATGAAGATGCGCTCGCGAGCCGCAGCCAGGGTCTGGCCATCGGCTTCCAGTGCGCGGGCATGCACGGTGCCGGTGCGCACTTGCTGGTCTTCCGGCATTTCGCTCAGATGCTGCAGGCTCGGATGGCTCAGGGCCGTCAGCGCGGCTTTCGGCTGATTGCGAGTCATCGCCAGCTCAGCGGACAGGGTGCTGGCGAAGATCTGCTGGCCTGGCTTCAACTGCTCCATCGGCACTTGTTGCAGGATCTGCGCGGACTGGCCGGCGTTGCCCTGGCGATATGCCAGGTCTGCCGCGCTCAAGCGCAACAGCGCGGCTTTTTCCGGCGTCTTGGCCTGAGTAGCCTGTTCGAGCAGTTGCTCGATGCTGGCATCCGGAGTCCGTGGAAGTTCGCCAAGGCTGGAGGAAGGGGAGCTGGCGCAGGCCGCCAGCAAGGCAGCGAGGCAGAGGGCAGTGAACAGCCGCAGGCAAGCGATCATGTAAGTGTTCCTGATACTCGATCAAATTAGCGTGGAATTGTACCCAAGCACTGGCCGGGGCGCGATGTTACTGGCGTGAATCAATCAATTTAGCTGGAGTAAATGTTGCAGCGGCGCACAACTGCGTGCAAAACCGCGCTTGGCTCATACGGTTCGCAAGCCTCGTGACGCGCTACAATGCCGGCTTTTACCGAACACGAGGTGTGCGCTTTGACTGCTCCAGGTCCTTTGAATTCCGCTGCTGGCTCGCTTTATGTGGTGGCGACGCCCATCGGCAACCTGGACGACATCAGCGCCCGGGCTCTGAAAATCCTTCGCGAAGTGGCGTTGATCGCCGCCGAAGACACACGGCACTCGGCGCGGTTGATGCAGCACTTCGGCATTGCCACGCCGTTGGCCGCCTGCCACGAACACAACGAACGTGATGAAGGTAGCCGCTTTATTACCCGTTTGCTGGCGGGCGATAACGTCGCGTTGATTTCCGATGCGGGGACGCCGCTGATTTCCGATCCGGGTTACCACCTGGTGCGTCAGGCGCGGGCGGCGGGGATCAATGTGGTGCCGGTGCCGGGCGCCTGTGCTTTGATCGCGGCGCTGTCGGCGGCGGGCCTGCCCTCCGACCGATTCATCTTCGAAGGCTTCCTGCCGGCCAAGTCGGCAGGGCGCAAGGCGCGCCTGGAAGCGGTCAAGGAAGAGCCGCGCACGCTGATTTTCTACGAGGCCCCGCATCGTATTCTCGAATGCCTGCAGGACATGGAAGCCGTGTTCGGTGGAGAGCGTCAGGCATTGCTGGCCCGGGAAATCACCAAGACTTTCGAGACGCTTAAGGGGTTGCCGCTGGCTGAGTTGCGTGCGTTTGTCGAGTCCGACAGCAACCAGCAGCGCGGCGAGTGTGTGGTGCTGGTCGCCGGCTGGTCTGCACCGGAGTCCGAAGACGCCGTCAGCAGCGAAGCGATGCGCGTGCTCAATCTGTTGCTCGAAGAGATGCCGCTCAAGCGTGCCGCCGCTCTGGCCGCGCAAATCACCGGCGAGCGCAAAAACGTGCTGTATCAGGTCGCACTGGAACAGCAGAAGGGCGAGTAACCCGTCGCGCAGACGGGTTTCACGGCTATTAGCGCTTGTTCTTCGGGCGCTCTGCCGTTAACCTGCGCGGCGGAGAGTCGATCGGACAGTCGCTGCCCTCTATGAAAATTAGGGGGGGGAGGAAAGTCCGGGCTCCATAGGGCGAAGTGCCAGGTAATGCCTGGGAGGCGTGAGCCTACGGAAAGTGCCACAGAAAATAACCGCCTAAGCGCTTCGGCGCCGGTAAGGGTGAAAAGGTGCGGTAAGAGCGCACCGCACGTCTGGCAACAGTTCGTGGCTAGGTAAACCCCACTTGGAGCAAGACCAAATAGGGTCCCAAGGCGTGGCCCGCGCTGGGACCGGGTAGGTTGCTAAAGATGTCCAGTGATGGCCATCGTAGACGAATGACTGTTCAAGACAGAACCCGGCTTACAGATCGACTCTCCACCTTTTTCTTTCCCTGCTTGAATCAATGGCATCAGGGCTGGTTATTATCGGCAGGCCTGCGCTAAAGTCCGGCAGCGGCAAATGCAGTAATAGCCATTTCCCACCTTGCTTCAATCAACAGCAGAAGCGCTTTTGTAATACCGAAAAAATCTTACTCTTAACAAATTACTTTAACTTCCGTGCGCAGCTTTCAGTGCTGCATCAAGTTATTGGTCAAAAGTGTCCGCCAAATTGTCGTTACCCCTCCTTTTAAGCTCCTAAATCTCCGTTCTGTAAGGGTTTTCCTTTGATCCGCGCCTTGACGGTGTGGTGGGCGCATTCCTATAGTGTGCGCAAGTGGCGGAAAGTGGCATGAAGTGGGTTTTTTGAGCTCAAAACGATAAAAATTGGAGAAACGCTGACGTGTTTCGCGGAGCTAACGCTATCAGTCTCGATGCAAAGGGCCGTCTCGCCATGCCGAGCCGGTACCGTGACGAGCTCGTTTCGCGTAGTTCCGGCCAATTGATCGTGACCATTGATGCCGTTGATCCGTGCCTGTGTGTCTACCCGCTCGACGAGTGGGAAATCATTGAAACCAAGTTGCGCGCACTCCCTTCGCTTCGCGAAGAGAACCGTCGCCTGCAGCGTTTATTGATTGGTAATGCCGTCGACCTCGAACTCGACGGCAGTGGTCGTTTTCTGGTTCCACCGCGTCTGCGCGAATACGCCAAGCTTGATAAGAAAGCGATGCTGGTGGGCCAACTGAACAAGTTCCAATTGTGGGACGAGGATGCATGGAACGCGGTGTCTGCCGCTGACCTTGCTGCTATTCAACAACCGGGCGCCATGCCTGACGAACTGCGTGATTTGATCCTGTGACTATTGATAGCGGCTTTAACCACATCACCGTACTGCTTGACGAAGCCGTCGAGGCTCTCGCCGTACGTCCTGATGGCTGCTATCTGGACGGTACGTTCGGGCGCGGCGGGCACAGTCGGCTGATCCTCAGCCAGCTCGGGACGGACGGTCGGCTCATCGGGTTCGACAAAGATCCACAAGCGATTGCCACCGGGCAAACGCTAGCGGCCGAAGACGGCCGCTTTGTCGTTGTGCAGCGCAGCTTTGCCGAGCTGGGTTCGGTGGTTGCCGAGCGAGGTCTGAGCGGCAAGGTCAGCGGTATCCTGCTCGATCTCGGCGTGTCTTCGCCGCAGCTCGACAACGCCGAACGCGGCTTCAGTTTCCTTAACGACGGCCCGCTGGACATGCGCATGGATCCGTCCCGTGGCATCAGCGCCGCCGAGTTCGTCAACACCGCGCCGGTGGAAGAAATCGCCCGGGTGTTCAAGGAATACGGCGAAGAACGTTTCTCCGGGCGCATGGCCCGTGCCGTGGCCGAGCGCCGCGACATCAAGCCGTTCGAGCGCACCGCTGATCTGGCCGAAGTCTTGAAAGTCGCCAACCCGGCGTGGGAGAAGGGCAAGAACCCGGCGACCCGTGCATTCCAGGGTTTGCGCATTCACGTCAACAACGAACTGGGCGATCTGGAAGCCGGCCTCGAAGCCGCACTGGATGCTCTGGAGATCGGTGGCCGTCTGGTGGTCATCAGCTTCCACTCGCTGGAAGACCGCATCGTCAAACTGTTCATGCGCAAGCTGGTGAAAGGCGAAGCCGACAACCTGCCGCGCAACCTGCCCGTGCGCCACGTGGCGTTCGAACCGAAAATCAAAATCCACGGCAAAGCGCAGACGGCCTCCGACGCCGAACTCAAAGCCAACCCACGTTCCCGTAGCGCTGTCATGCGTGTCGCGGAGAAGTTGCGGTGAGCAAGCTTTTCGCCAAGCCCCTGCCGGGCGGCAGCTTTATCATGCTGCTGCTGTTTATCGGCGTGCTCGTGTCGGCCATCGGCGTGTCTTACAGCGCGCACTGGAACCGCCAGTTGCTCAACAATCTTTATAACGAACTCAGCGTGCGCGACAAGGCGCAGGCCGAGTGGGGGCGCCTGATTCTCGAGCAAAGCACCTGGACTGCGCACAGCCGCATCGAAGTGCTGGCCACCGAACAACTGAAGATGCACATCCCTGGCGCGGCTGACGTGAAGATGGTGGCGCCATGATGAAACTCGAAGGGGCACTCTTCCCGTGGCGCTTCCGCCTGATGGTGGCACTGCTGGGCGTGATGGTCGCGGCGATCTGCTGGCGCATCATCGACCTGCAAGTGGTTGACCGTGACTTCCTCAAAGGTCAGGGCGATGCGCGCAGCCTGCGTCATATTCCGATTCCTGCTCACCGTGGTCTGATCACCGACCGTAACGGCGAGCCGTTGGCCGTGAGCACCCCGGTGACGACCCTGTGGGCCAACGCCAAGGAAATGCAGACCGCCAAAGAGAAGTGGCCGGCGCTGGCCGCTGCGCTGGGGCAGGATCCGAAAGCCCTGGCCGAACGTCTCGAAGCCCAGGCCAACAAAGAATTCATTTATCTGGTGCGCGGGTTGACCCCCGAGCAGGGCCAGGCTGTGCTCGACTTGAAAGTGCCGGGCGTTTACGGCATCGAAGAATTCCGCCGCTTCTATCCGGCCGGTGAAGTTACCGCGCACATGGTCGGCTTTACCGACATTGACGATCACGGGCGTGAAGGCGTCGAGCTGGCCTACGACGAGTGGCTGGCCGGTGTCCCGGGCAAGCGGCAGGTCATCAAGGATCGGCGCGGTCGGCTGATCAAGGATGTCCAGGTCACCAAGAACGCCAAGGCCGGCAAGCCCTTGGCGTTGTCGATTGACCTGCGTCTGCAATACCTGGCCAACCGCGAGCTGCGCAACGCGATCATCGAGAACGGCGCCAAGGCCGGTAGCCTGGTGATCATGGACGTGAAGACCGGCGAGATTCTCGCCATGGTCAACCAGCCCACCTACAACCCGAACAACCGTCGCAACCTGCAGCCGGCGATGATGCGTAACCGCGCGATGATCGACGTGTTCGAACCGGGTTCGACCATGAAAGCGATCTCGATGAGTGCCGCGATCGAAACCGGCCGCTGGAAACCGAGCGACACCGTCGAGGTGTACCCAGGCTCCCTGCAGATCGGCAAGTACACCATCAAGGACGTGTCGAAGACCGAAGGTCCGGTACTCGACCTGACCGGCATTCTGATCAACTCCAGTAACGTCGGCATGAGTAAGGTCGCGTTCGATATTGGTGGCGAAACCATTTTCCGCCTCGCGCAGAAAGTCGGCCTCGGCCAGGACACCGGCCTCGGCTTCCCGGGCGAGCGCGTCGGCAACCTGCCGAACTACCGCGAATGGCGCAAGGCTGAAACCGCGACGCTGTCCTACGGCTACGGTATTTCCGTGACCGCGATCCAGTTGGTGCACGCGTTCTCGGCGCTGGCCAACAACGGTCGTCTCGCACCGCTGACCCTGATCAAAACCGACAAGCCGCCGCAGACCACCCAGGTACTGCCGGAAGCGGTCGCGAAAACCATGCAAGGCATGCTGCAGCAAGTGATTGAAGCACCGCGCGGCGTGTTCCGTGCGCAGGTGCCGGCGTATCACGTGGCCGGCAAGTCGGGTACTGCACGTAAAACGTCGGTGGGCACCAAGGGCTACGCCGAAAACTCGTACCGTTCGTTGTTCGCCGGTTTCGGCCCGATGAGCGATCCGCGTTACGCCATCGTGGTGGTGATCGATGAACCGTCCAAGGCAGGTTACTTCGGTGGTCTGGTGTCGGCACCGGT
Source organism: Pseudomonas sp. S150 (assembly GCF_004526365.1). Taxonomy (NCBI): domain Bacteria; kingdom Pseudomonadati; phylum Pseudomonadota; class Gammaproteobacteria; order Pseudomonadales; family Pseudomonadaceae; genus Pseudomonas; species Pseudomonas sp. S150. The sequence continues at coordinate 5,668,780 of NZ_CP038207.1, read as the reverse complement.
GTTCAGCCGCGTGATGTCCGGCACCCTGCGTCTGATGAACGTGACCCCGGACAACCTGCCGACCACCCAACAGGCCAACGCTACCCCGGTCGTTCCGCTGAAAGCCAATGGAGGGCGCGGCTGATGTCTCTGAGTCTGAACAAGATATTCCCCCACGCCGGCCACGATCTGCTGATCCGTGAGTTGGCGCTGGACAGCCGCAACGTACGCGCGGGTGACCTGTTCCTCGCCGTGCCGGGCGGCAAGTTCGATGGCCGTGCGCACATCGCCGATGCCTTGCAGCGTGGCGCGGCGGCAGTTGCCTATGAAGTGGAAGGCGCCACCGTGCTGCCGATCACCGAAGTGCCGCTGATCCCGGTCAAAGGCCTGGCGGCGCAGCTGTCCGATATCGCCGGGCGCTTTTATGGTGAGCCAAGCCATCATCTGAACCTGGTCGGGGTCACTGGCACCAACGGCAAAACCAGCGTGACCCAACTGGTTGCGCAGGCTCTGGATCTGCTCGGCCAGCACTGCGGCATCGTCGGTACGCTGGGTTCCGGCTTTTATGGCGCGCTGGAAAGCGGTCTGCACACCACGCCGAATCCGATTGCCGTGCAAGCAACCTTGGGCGACCTGAAAAAGGCCGGGGCCAAAGCCGTGGCCATGGAAGTGTCGTCACACGGTCTGGACCAGGGCCGCGTTACCGCATTGGCATTTGATGTGGCGGTGATGACCAACTTGTCCCGCGATCACCTGGATTATCACGGCACCATGGAGGCGTACGCCGAGGCCAAGGCCAAGCTGTTCGCCTGGAATGACCTGAAGTGCCGCGTGGTCAACCTCGACGACGATTTCGGCCGGCAACTGGCCGCCGATAAACGCGATTCGCGCCTGATCACTTACAGCCTGCTCGACAGCAGCGCCTACCTGTTCTGCCGTGAAGCGCAGTTCGATGACCACGGCGTGCGCGCCACGCTGGTCACGCCGCAGGGCGAGCATCACCTGCGCAGCACGCTGCTCGGTCGTTTCAACCTGAGCAACGTACTGGCGGCAGTCGGCGCCTTGCTCGGTCTGGATTACGCCCTCGACGAAATTCTCAAGGTGCTGCCGAAACTCGAAGGCCCGGCCGGACGCATGCAGCGTCTGGGTGGCGGCACTCAGCCGCTGGTGGTGGTCGATTACGCCCACACCCCGGATGCCCTGGAAAAAGTTCTGACTGCATTGCGCCCACACGTCAAAGGCCAGTTGCTGTGCCTGTTCGGCTGTGGCGGTGATCGTGATCGCGGCAAGCGTCCGCTGATGGCCGAAGTGGTCGAGCGTCTGGCTGATCGCGTGCTGGTCACCGATGACAACCCGCGTACGGAAGATCCGGCACAGATTTTCGACGACATCCGCGCCGGTTTCAGCGCTGTGGATAAAGTTACTTTCGTCGCCGGCCGTGGTCAGGCGATTGCCCAACTGATCGCAGGTGCTTCAGCGGATGACGTGATCGTGCTGGCCGGTAAAGGTCACGAGGACTATCAGGAAATCAACGGCGAGCGGCACGCTTTCTCCGATCTGGTCGAGGCCGATCATGCCCTCACCGCGTGGGAGGTGGCCCATGCTTAAGGCCCTGACATTGAGCGAACTGACCAACGTGCTCGACGCCCGTCTGATCAGCAGCGATGCCAGTTTCGATGGCGTCAGCATCGACAGCCGTGCGATCACCGCTGGCCAACTGTTTATTGCCCTGACCGGTCCGCGCTTCGATGGTCACGACTATCTGAACGACGTCGCCGGCAAGGGCGCGGTCGCGGCACTGGTCGAGCGCGAAGTACCCGACAGTACCTTGCCGCAACTGCTGGTCAAGGATACCCGCCAGGCCCTCGGCCAGTTGGGTGCGCTGAACCGTGCCGCATTCACCCAGCCAGTCGCGGCCATCACTGGCTCCAGCGGCAAGACCACGGTCAAGGAAATGCTCGCGAGCATTCTGCGTACCCGCGGTCCGGTGCTGGCGACGCGCGGCAATCTGAACAATGATCTGGGCGCACCGCTGACCCTGCTCGAACTGGCCCCGGAACACACCGCCGCCGTGATCGAACTGGGCGCTTCGCGTCTGGGCGAAATCGCCTACACCGTCGGGCTGACCAAGCCACACGTGGCGATTCTCAACAACGCCGGTACCGCCCACGTTGGCGAGTTCGGCGGGCCGGAAAAAATCGTCGAAGCCAAAGGCGAGATCATCGACGGGCTGGCAGCGGATGGCATCGCTGTGCTCAATCTCGATGACAAGGCCTTTGGTATCTGGAAGCTCCGCGCCGGCGCACGCAAAGTGCTGACCTTCTCCCTGAACAATCCTCAGGCAGACTTCTACGCCAGCGACCTGAGCACCGATGCCCGGGGCTGCCCGGCCTTCAACCTGCATACACCTGAAGGTGTGGAGCACGTTCAGCTGAACCTGCTCGGCACCCATAACGTGGCCAACGCCATGGCTGCCGCCGCTGCCGCTCACGCCCTGGGCGTGTCGCGGTTCGGCATTGCCACCGGGCTTGGCGCGGTACAACCGGTCAAGGGTCGCACCGTCGCGCAACTAGCGAAGAACGGCATGCGCGTGATCGATGACACTTACAACGCAAACCCCACCTCCATGTGCGCGGCCGTTGATATACTCGCCGGCTTTTCCGGCCGCACCGTCCTGGTGCTCGGAGATATCGGCGAGTTGGGCGACTGGGCGGAGCAGGGGCACCGCGACGTGGGCGAATATGCCCGGGGCAAGGTTTCCGCGCTTTACGCGGTCGGGCCGAACATGGTCCACGCCGTGAACGCATTCGGCAAAGAGGCGCATCACTTCGGCACGCAAGCCGAACTGATCCAGGCCCTCGACGCCGAGCAGGACACAAACACCACCATTTTGATCAAGGGTTCGCGCAGTGCAGCGATGGAAAACATCGTTGCGGCTCTGTGCGGGTCCAGTCTGGAGAAACATTAATGCTGCTGCTGCTAGCGGAGTATCTGCAACAGTTCTACAAAGGCTTCGCGGTCTTCCAGTACCTGACCCTGCGCGGGATCCTCGGTGTGCTGACCGCGCTGGTTTTGTCGCTGTGCTATGGCCCGTGGATGATCCGCACCCTGCAGAACCGTCAGATCGGCCAGTCCGTTCGTAATGACGGCCCGCAATCGCACCTGTCCAAGTCGGGTACGCCAACCATGGGTGGCGCACTGATTTTGTCTTCCATCGGTGTCAGCACCCTGCTGTGGGCTGACCTGAGCAACCGCTACGTCTGGGTCGTGCTGCTGGTGACGCTGCTGTTCGGTGCCATCGGCTGGGTCGACGACTACCGCAAAGTGATCGAGAAGAACTCCCGTGGCTTGCCAAGCCGCTGGAAATATTTCTGGCAGTCGGTCTTTGGCCTGGGCGCAGCGATCTTCCTTTATATGACCGCGACCACGCCGGTTGAGACCACGCTGATCCTGCCGATGCTCAAGGACTACAGCATTCCGCTGGGCGCCGGTTTCATCGTGCTGACCTACTTCGTGATCGTCGGTTCGAGCAACGCGGTCAACCTGACCGACGGCCTCGACGGTCTGGCGATCATGCCAACCGTGATGGTCGGCGGCGGTCTGGGGATCTTCTGCTACCTGTCGGGTAACGTGAAATTCGCTGAATACCTGCTGATCCCTTACGTGCCGGGTGCGGGCGAACTGATCGTGTTCTGCGGCGCGCTGATCGGTGCCGGTCTGGGCTTCCTCTGGTTCAACACCTACCCGGCGCAAGTGTTCATGGGCGACGTCGGTGCTCTGGCACTGGGCGCGGCACTGGGCACCATCGCAGTGATCGTCCGTCAGGAAATCGTCCTGTTCATCATGGGCGGCGTGTTCGTGATGGAAACCCTGTCGGTGGTTATCCAGGTTGCCTCTTTCAAGCTGACCGGGCGCCGTGTGTTCCGCATGGCACCGATTCACCACCACTTTGAACTCAAGGGCTGGCCCGAGCCACGCGTGATCGTCCGTTTCTGGATCATCACCGTGATTCTCGTGTTGATCGGCCTTGCCACCCTGAAGCTGAGGTAGAACGAGTGTCTCTGATCGCTTCTGACCACTTCCGCATCGTTGTCGGCCTCGGCAAGAGCGGCATGTCCCTGGTTCGCTTCCTGGCGAACCGGGGCGTGTCGTTTGCCGTCGCCGATACGCGGGACAATCCACCGGAACTGGCCACGCTCAAGCGTGACTATCCGCACGTGGAAGTGCGTTGTGGCGAGCTGGACGTCGAATTCCTGTGCCGTGCCGACGAGCTCTACGTGAGCCCTGGCCTGGCGCTGGCGACCCCGGCCCTGCAAGCCGCTGCCGCCCGTGGCGTGAAAATGGCCGGCGACATCGAGTTGTTCGCGCGTAACGCGCGGGCGCCGATCGTGGCCATCACCGGTTCCAACGCGAAGAGCACCGTCACCACTCTGGTCGGCGAGATGGCGGCTGCGGCCGGCAAGCGCGTCGCGGTGGGCGGCAACCTCGGTACGCCAGCACTGGAATTGCTCAGCGATGACGTCGAGCTGTACGTGATGGAGCTGTCGAGCTTCCAGCTGGAAACCACCGACCAGCTCAACGCTGAAGTGGCCACCGTGCTCAACATCAGCGAAGACCACATGGACCGCTACAGCGGCCTGCCAGCGTATCACCTGGCCAAGCACCGGATCTTCCGTGGTGCGAAGCAGTTCGTGGTCAACCGTCAGGATGCACTCAGCCGTCCGCTGATCGGCGAAGGCCAGCCATGCTGGACCTTCGGCCTGAACAAACCGGATTTCAAGGCCTTCGGCCTGCGCGAAGAAGACGGCGAGAAATACCTGGCCTTCGAATTCCAGAACCTGATGCCGGTGCGCGAACTGAAAGTACGTGGCGCGCACAACCAGGCCAACGCCCTCGCGGCGCTGGCGCTGGGGCATGCGGTCGGCCTGCCGTTCGACGCCATGCTTGATGCCCTGCGTAACTTCACCGGCCTCGAACACCGCTGCCAGTGGCTGCGTGACCTCGACGGCGTCGGTTACTACAACGATTCCAAAGCCACCAACGTCGGCGCCGCTCTGGCTGCCATCGAAGGCCTGGGTGCGGACATCGACGGCAAGGTTGTGCTGATTGCCGGCGGCGATGGCAAGGGTGCCGAGTTCAAGGATCTGCGTGATCCAGTGGCGGCCAACTGCCGCGCCGTGATCCTGATGGGCCGCGACTCCGACAAGATCGGCGAGGCCATCGGTGACGCCGTGCCACTGATTCGCGCGACCTCGCTGGTCGACGCCGTTGCGCAATGCCGCGCGGTCGCCCAGTCGGGTGACGTGGTGCTGCTGTCGCCGGCTTGCGCCAGTTTCGACATGTTCAAGAATTACGAAGACCGTGGTCACCAGTTCGTCCGCGCCGTGGAGGATCTGGCATGAGCCTGCGCAATATCATCAAGCCGTACCCGTCGCCGATCATCACCGGCCGTGGCATCGACCTCGACTTCCCGATGCTCGCCGGTTGCCTGGCGCTCCTGGGCCTGGGCCTGATCATGATCGCCTCGGCCTCCACTGAAGTGGCGGCGGCGCAGTCGGGCAGCGCGCTGTATTACATGATTCGCCACCTGATCTACGTGGCACTGGGCCTCGGCGCGTGCATCATCACCATGATGATTCCGATTGCCACCTGGCAGCGTCTGGGCTGGATGATGCTGATCGGCGCATTCGGTCTGCTGGTGATGGTGATCGTCCCGGGGATCGGCCGTGAAGTGAACGGGTCGATGCGCTGGATCGGTTTCAGCTTCTTCAACGTTCAGCCGTCCGAGATCGCCAAGGTGTTTGTGGTGATCTACCTCGCCGGTTATCTGGTGCGTCGGCAGAAAGAAGTGCGCGAGAGCTGGATGGGCTTCTTCAAGCCGTTCATCGTGCTGCTGCCGATGGCGGGTCTGTTGCTGATGGAGCCGGACTTCGGTGCCACCGTGGTAATGATGGGGGCTGCGGCGGCGATGCTGTTCCTCGGCGGAGTCGGGCTGTTCCGCTTCTCGCTGATGGTGGTTCTCGCAGTCGGGGCCGTGGTCTTGCTGATTCAGATGCAGCCCTACCGGATGGCGCGTCTGACTAACTTCGCCGACCCGTGGGCCGACCAGTTCGGCGCGGGTTATCAGTTGTCGCAGGCGTTGATTGCCTTCGGTCGCGGTGAGTGGCTGGGCGTTGGCCTGGGCAACAGCGTGCAGAAACAGTTCTACCTGCCTGAAGCGCACACCGACTTCGTGTTCTCCGTACTTGCCGAAGAGCTGGGTGCGGTGGGTTCGCTGTGCACCGTGGCGCTGTTCGTCTTCGTCTGTATTCGCGGCATGTACATCGGTCTGTGGGCCGAGAAGGCCAAGCAGTTCTTCGCCGCTTATGTGGCTTACGGTCTGTCGTTCCTGTGGATCGGTCAGTTCCTGATCAACATCGGCGTGAATGTCGGCCTGTTGCCGACCAAGGGCCTGACCCTGCCGTTCCTCAGCTATGGCGGTAGTTCCCTGGTGATCTGCTGTGCCTGCCTCGGCTTGTTGCTGAGGATCGAGTGGGAGAGTCGAACCCACCTGGGCAGTGAGGAGATGGAATTCCATGAGAGCGACTTCGCCGAGGAGCCGAACCATGGGCGCTAACGTATTGATCATGGCCGGCGGCACCGGCGGCCATGTGTTCCCGGCGCTGTCCTGTGCCCGCGAATTCCAGGCGCGCGGCTACACCGTGCACTGGCTCGGCACGCCACGCGGAATCGAAAACGAACTGGTGCCGGCTGCAGGTCTGGAACTGCACCGCATCAATGCCACCGGGTTGCGTGGCAAGGGCAAGCTGTCGCTGCTCAAGGCACCGTTCATGTTGCTCAAGTCGGTGTGGCAGGCGCGGGCGGTGATTCGCAAGTTGCGTCCAGTCTGCGTGGTCGGCTTCGGTGGTTATGTGACCGGGCCTGGCGGGATTGCCGCGAAACTGGCCGGTGTGCCGGTGATCGTTCACGAGCAGAACGCCGTGGCCGGCACCGCCAATCGGTTGCTGGTGCCGTTCGCCGCCCGGGTGTGTGAAGCGTTCCCCGACACCTTTACTCTGTCGGACACCCGCCGTACCACCGGAAATCCGGTGCGCAGCGAGCTGTTCCTCGAAACATCGCGACCGGCTCTGGCTGGGCGCAAAGCGCGTTTGCTGATCCTCGGCGGAAGCCTGGGCGCAGAACCGTTGAACAAGTTGCTGCCTGAAGTCCTGGCGCAAGTCCCTGCCGATTTGCGTCCGGAAGTGTTTCATCAGGCCGGCAAAAACCACGATGAAGTGACTGCAGAGCGCTACCGCGCCGCCGGCGTCGATGCGCAGGTGCAGCCGTTCATCAAAGACATGGTCCAGGCCTATGGCTGGGCTGACCTGGTGGTGTGCCGCGCTGGCGCGCTGACCATCAGTGAGCTGGCTGCCGTTGGTCTGCCCTCGATGCTGGTGCCTTTGCCCCACGCGATCGACGATCACCAGACCCGCAACGCCGATTATTTGGCCCGTGAAGGCGCAGCCTTCGTGATGCCGCAAAGAACGACTGGTGCCGCGGACCTTGCCGCGCGCCTGACAGAGGTCTTGATGCAACCGCAACGACTCGAAGAAATGGCCCAAGCGGCCCGCCGTCTGGCCAAACCCGATGCCACCCGTAGCGTGGTCGATACCTGCCTGGAGGTGGCTCATGGTTGAGAATCAGAAAGCCATGCCACAACCGGAAATGCGCCGCATCCGTCGCATCCACTTCGTCGGTATCGGCGGCGTGGGCATGTGCGGCATCGCTGAAGTGTTGTTGAACCTGGGCTATGAAGTGTCCGGTTCCGACCTGAAGGCTTCGCCGGTGACCGAGCGTCTGGAATCGTTCGGTGCGCACATCTATATCGGTCACCGTGCCGAGAACGCCGCTACCGCTGACGTGTTGGTGGTGTCGAGTGCTGTCAACACTTCCAACCCGGAAGTGGCGACGGCTCTTGAGCGCCGCATTCCGGTGGTGCCACGTGCCGAAATGCTCGCCGAGCTGATGCGCTATCGCCACGGCATCGCCGTCGCCGGCACCCACGGCAAAACCACCACCACCAGCCTGATCGCTTCGGTGTTCGCCGCCGGAGGCCTGGACCCGACTTTCGTTATCGGTGGCCGTCTGAATGCCGCGGGCACCAATGCCCAGCTCGGCACCAGCCGCTACCTGATCGCCGAAGCCGATGAAAGCGATGCGAGCTTCCTGCACTTGCAACCGCTGGTGGCCGTGGTCACCAACATCGACGCCGACCACATGGCGACCTACGACGGTGACTTCAACAAACTGAAGAAAACCTTCGTCGAGTTCCTGCACAACCTGCCGTTCTACGGTTTGGCGGTGATGTGCCTGGACGATCCGGTGGTGCGTGAAATCCTGCCGCTGGTCAAGCGTCCGACCGTGACCTACGGCTTCAGCGAAGACGCCGACGTGCGTGCCATCAATGTGCGTCAGCAGGGCATGCAGACCTTCTTCACCGTGCTGCGCCCGGATCGCGAGCCGCTGGACGTGTCCGTGAACATGCCAGGCAACCACAACGTGCTCAACTCGCTGGCGACCATCTGCATCGCCAGCGACGAAGGGGTCAGCGACGAAGCCATCGTCCAGGGCCTTTCCGGGTTCCAGGGCGTTGGCCGACGCTTCCAGGTCTATGGCGAACTGCCGGTGGACGGCGGCAACGTGATGCTGGTCGACGACTACGGTCACCACCCGACCGAAGTCGCGGCCGTGATCAAAGCCGTGCGCGGTGGCTGGCCGGAGCGCCGTCTGGTGATGGTCTACCAGCCGCACCGTTACAGCCGCACCCGTGACCTGTACGACGATTTTGTCAATGTACTGGCCGATGCCAACGTGCTGCTGCTGATGGAAGTCTATCCGGCCGGCGAAGAGCCGATCCCGGGCGCGGACAGCCGCAAGCTGTGCAACAGCATCCGTCAGCGTGGTCAGCTCGACCCGATCTACATCGAGCGCGGTGTCGACCTCGCGCCGCTGGTCAAGCCGCTGCTGCGTGCCGGCGACATCCTGCTGTGCCAGGGTGCCGGGGATATCGGCGGTCTCGCGCCGAAGCTGTTGAAAAGTGAATTGTTCGCCGGCGCCGTGGCGGCGTCGGTCGAGGGGAAGTTGAAATGACTGCTGCCTACGCCAACCTGTTCTCCACCATCGCGCCGAAAGATTTCGGCCGTGTCGCCGTGCTGTTCGGTGGCATGAGTGCCGAGCGTGAGGTTTCGCTGAAATCCGGTAACGCCGTGCTCGACGCGCTGCAAAGCGCGGGCGTGGACGCGTTCGGGATCGACGTCGGCGAGGATTTTCTGCAGCGTCTGCTGAATGAAAAGATCGACCGCGCGTTCATCATTCTCCACGGTCGTGGCGGTGAAGACGGCTCGATGCAGGGCCTGCTCGAATGCGCCGGTATTCCGTACACCGGCAGCGGCATCCTCGCTTCGGCACTGGCGATGGACAAACTGCGCACCAAGCAGGTCTGGCACAGCCTCGGGATTCCGACGCCGCGTCACGCTGTGCTGTGCAGCGAAGCCGATTGTATTTCCGCGGCGACGGAACTGGGCTTCCCTTTGATCGTCAAACCGGCGCATGAAGGTTCAAGTATCGGGATGGCCAAAGTGAGTTCTGCGTCCGAGTTGATCGACGCATGGAAAGCGGCCAGTACCTACGATTCGCAAGTCTTGGTTGAACAATGGATTCAAGGTCCGGAGTTCACCATCGCCACCCTGCGTGACCAGGTGTTGCCTCCTATCGCCCTGGGTACACCGCACACGTTCTACGACTACGACGCCAAGTACATCGCCAACGATACCCAGTACCGCATTCCGTGCGGGCTGGATGCCGCCAAGGAGCAGGAACTCATGGATCTCACGGCCAAGGCCTGTGAGGCGCTGGGTATTGCCGGTTGGGGCAGGGCGGACGTGATGCAGGACGCCGACGGACAGTTCTGGTTCCTGGAAGTGAACACCGCACCGGGCATGACCGATCACAGTCTGGTGCCGATGGCGGCCCGTGCTGCCGGTCTGGACTTCCAGCAACTGGTTCTGGCCATTCTGGCCGCCAGTGTTGAAGGCTCCGGTAACACAGAGGCGCGAGGTTAAGACCATGCAAGGCGCTCATCTCAGACATCAGCCACCCGCACCCGGCCGCAAGCCGGTGCCGCGGGGTGCCAGCCGAATGGTGGCCAAAGAGCCGATGTCCGCGCGCCTGCCGAAAGCCAATTTCGGCTTTCTGAAAAGCCTGTTCTGGCCGGTGCTGCTGGTGGCGCTCGGGTTCGGTACCTACGAAGGCGCGCAGCGTTTGCTGCCTTACGCTGACAGGCCGATCACCAAGATCGCCGTGCAGGGCGACCTGAGCTACATCAGTCAGCAAGCGGTGCAGCAGCGAATCGCCCCGTACGTGGCGTCGAGCTTCTTCACCATTGATCTGGCCAGCATGCGGACCGAGCTTGAGCAGATGCCATGGATCGCCCACGCCGAAGTACGCCGGGTGTGGCCGGATCAGGTGGTGATCCGCCTCGAAGAGCAACTGCCGGTGGCCCGTTGGGGCGACGAGTCGCTGCTCAACAACCAGGGTCAGGCCTTCACGCCAAAGGAGTTGGCGAACTACGAACACCTGCCACAGCTGTTCGGCCCACAACGGGCCCAGCAGCAAGTGATGCAGCAGTATCAGGTGCTGAGCCAGATGCTCCGGCCGCTGGGCTTCTCGATCGCGCGCCTGGAACTGCGTGAACGTGGCAGCTGGTTCCTGACCACCGGTGCCGGCAGCTCCGGCCCCGGCATCGAGTTGCTGCTGGGACGCGGCAACCTGGTGGAAAAGATGCGCCGCTTCATTGCCATCTATGACAAGACGCTTAAAGACCAGATTACGAACATTGCGCGCATCGATCTGCGCTACGCCAACGGCCTCGCTGTTGGCTGGCGGGAACCAGTAGCGCCGACGACAGCCCAACCCGCTGTCGCAAAGAATTAAGAAGAGGCAGGACCCATGGCAAACGTGCAAAGCGGCAAAATGATCGTCGGTCTGGATATCGGCACCTCCAAGGTGGTGGCGCTGGTAGGCGAGGTCGCGGACGACGGCACGCTGGAAATCGTCGGTATCGGTACTCACCCGTCCCGCGGCCTGAAGAAGGGCGTGGTGGTGAACATCGAGTCCACCGTGCAATCGATCCAGCGCGCGATCGAAGAAGCCCAACTGATGGCGGGCTGCCGCATTCACTCGGCGTTCGTCGGCGTGGCCGGCAATCACATCCGCAGCCTGAACTCCCACGGCATCGTGGCGATTCGTGACCGCGAAGTGAGCTCGGCTGACCTGGAGCGCGTACTCGACGCCGCCCAGGCCGTGGCGATCCCGGCTGACCAGCGCGTGCTGCACACCCTGCCGCAGGATTACGTGATCGATAACCAGGAAGGCGTCCGCGAGCCTCTGGGCATGTCCGGCGTCCGTCTGGAAGCCAAGGTTCACGTGGTCACCTGCGCCGTCAATGCTGCCCAGAACATTGAAAAATGCGTGCGTCGCTGCGGTCTGGAAATCGACGACATCATTCTCGAGCAACTGGCCTCGGCCTACTCGGTACTGACCGACGACGAAAAAGAGCTGGGCGTGTGCCTGGTCGACATCGGCGGCGGCACCACCGACATCGCGATCTTCACCGAAGGCGCGATCCGCCACACCGCGGTGATCCCGATTGCCGGTGATCAGGTGACCAACGACATCGCCATGGCTTTGCGCACCCCGACCCAGTACGCCGAAGAGATCAAGATCCGCTACGCCTGCGCCCTGGCCAAACTGGCCGGTGCCGGCGAAACCATCAAGGTGCCGAGCGTTGGCGACCGTCCACCGCGCGAACTGTCGCGTCAGGCCCTGGCCGAAGTGGTCGAGCCGCGTTACGACGAACTGTTCACCCTGATCCAGGCCGAACTGCGTCGCAGCGGCTACGAAGACCTGATCCCGGCGGGCATCGTCCTGACCGGCGGTACGTCGAAGATGGAAGGTGCCACCGAACTGGCTGAAGAAATCTTCCACATGCCGGTGCGCCTGGGCGTGCCGCATGGCGTGAAGGGCCTGGATGACGTGGTGCGCAACCCGATTTATTCCACTGGCGTGGGCTTGTTGATGTACGGCCTGCAGAAGCAGTCCGACGGGATCTCGTTCTCGGGCATCGGCAGCCGCGACAGCTACAGCAACGATGAGCCACAGGCACCGTTGCTGGACCGATTGAAGAAGTGGGTTCAAGGCAACTTCTAACGCTTTACCGCAACACCGCTACAAAAATGCAGTAGGCGAAAAAACTAGAGAATGTAAGGAGAGGGAAAATGTTCGAACTCGTAGACAACATCCCCGCAAGCCCGGTAATCAAAGTTATCGGTGTTGGCGGTGGCGGCGGCAACGCTGTCAACCACATGGTCAAGAGCAACATCGAAGGCGTCGAATTCATCTGCGCCAACACTGATGCTCAAGCGCTGAAAAACATCGGCGCGCGCACCATCCTGCAACTGGGCACCGGCGTGACCAAAGGTCTCGGCGCTGGCGCCAACCCTGAAGTAGGTCGTCAGGCCGCTCTCGAAGACCGTGAGCGCATTGCCGAAGTCCTGCAGGGCACCAACATGGTGTTCATCACCACTGGCATGGGCGGCGGTACCGGTACCGGTGCTGCACCGATCATCGCCGAAGTGGCCAAGGAAATGGGGATCCTGACCGTTGCGGTCGTGACTCGTCCGTTCCCGTTCGAAGGCCGCAAGCGTATGCAGATCGCCGACGAAGGCATCCGCATGCTCTCCGAAAGCGTCGACTCGTTGATCACTATCCCCAACGAGAAGCTGCTGACCATCCTCGGTAAAGACGCAAGCCTCTTGTCGGCTTTCGCCAAGGCTGACGACGTACTGGCGGGTGCCGTTCGCGGTATCTCCGACATCATCAAGCGTCCGGGCATGATCAACGTCGACTTCGCCGACGTGCGTACCGTGATGAGCGAAATGGGCATGGCGATGATGGGCACTGGCTGCGCCAGCGGTCCGAACCGTGCGCGTGAAGCGACCGAAGCGGCCATCCGCAACCCGCTGCTGGAAGACGTGAACCTGCAAGGTGCACGCGGCATCCTGGTGAACATCACCGCCGGTCCTGACCTGTCCCTGGGTGAGTACTCCGACGTGGGTAGCATCATCGAAGCCTTCGCTTCCGAGCACGCAATGGTCAAGGTCGGTACCGTTATCGATCCGGACATGCGCGACGAACTGCACGTCACCGTGGTTGCCACCGGTCTGGGCGCGAAAATCGAGAAGCCTGTGAAGGTCATCGACAACACCGTTCACACCTCCATGGCTGCCGCTCAGGTTCAACAACCTGCTCCTGCGCGTCAGGAAGCTCCGGCGGTGAACTACCGTGACCTGGACCGTCCGACCGTCATGCGCAACCAGGCTCAGGCCGGTGCTGCGACTGCCGCGAAGATGAACCCGCAGGACGATCTGGATTACCTGGACATCCCGGCATTCCTGCGTCGTCAGGCCGATTGATGGAATGTATCAGGGCTATGACGGTGATTGGTGTTCAGCAAAGGCTCGGTCTGCTATTATCGCCAGCCTTTGTTGATACCAGTTCGCAATTTGCGCTGAAGCGGCCCAAGCCATGATTAAACAACGCACACTGAAAAATATTATCCGTGCCACAGGTGTAGGCCTGCATTCCGGGGAGAAGGTCTACCTGACCCTCAAGCCTGCGCCTGTCGACACTGGCATTGTGTTTTGTCGCGCTGACCTCGACCCTGTGGTGCAGATTCCTGCTCGCGCGGAAAACGTCGGTGAAACCACTATGTCGACGACGCTGATCAACGGCGACGTCAAAGTGGACACGGTAGAGCACTTGCTCTCGGCCATGGCTGGCCTGGGCATCGATAACGCCTACGTCGAGCTCTCCGCGTCCGAAGTCCCGATCATGGATGGTAGCGCTGGACCGTTCGTATTCCTGATTCAATCGGCTGGCCTGGAAGAGCAGGACGCCGCCAAGAAATTCATCCGCATCCTGCGTGAAGTGACAGTGGAAGACGGCGACAAGCGCGCCACTTTCGTCCCTTTCGAAGGGTTCAAGGTGAGCTTCGAGATCGATTTCGATCACCCGGTTTTCCGGGACCGCACCCAAAGTGCAAGCGTGGATTTTTCCAGCACTTCGTTCGTAAAAGAAGTCAGCCGCGCCCGTACTTTCGGTTTCATGAGTGATATCGAGTACCTGCGCAAGCACAACCTCGCACTCGGCGGCAGCGTTGAAAACGCGATCGTGGTTGATTCCGATGGTGTACTGAACGAAGACGGCCTTCGCTACGAAGACGAATTCGTGAAGCACAAGATCCTCGATGCGATTGGCGACCTGTACCTGCTGGGTAACAGCCTGATTGGTGAGTTCAAAGGCTTCAAGTCCGGTCATGCACTGAACAACCAGCTGCTGCGCAAGTTGATTGAGCAGACAGATGCGTGGGAAGTCGTGACGTTCGAAGACGCCAGCACTGCACCGATCTCTTACATGCGCCCGGTTGCGGCAGTGTAAGTAAAAAACCTCTCTAGTTTTTTGAAGGCCATCCTCGGATGGCCTTTTTTTATGCCTGCAATTTTTGTGTTGCCTGGGCTGGCCTCTTCGCGAGCAAGCTCGCTCCCACATTTGGAATGCGTTCCCCTGTAGGAGTGAGCCTGCTCGCGATAGGGCCGGTGAAGCCAATACACCTGTCAGCCAGCCACCACCACCCGATTGCGCCCACCTTCTTTGGCCTGATACAGCGCCTTGTCCGCCGCAAACAGCAGTTGTTCCAGCGACATCTCGACCACCGCCGTCCAGGTGCTGATACCGATACTGACGGTCATCGCCACGTCCGCGCCCTGGACCCTCGGCATCTGCTCGACCGCCTGGCGGATATGTTCGGCAATCTGTCGCGCGCCGCTGCTGTCGGTTTCAGCGAGGATCACCGAGAACTCTTCGCCGCCGTAACGGGCGACCAGATCCCCTGGTCGTCGCACGTTCGCCGTGATTACCCTGGCCAGTTCGCGCAGCGCCTGATCACCGGCCTGATGCCCATGCCGGTCGTTGAAGGCCTTGAAGTGGTCGGCATCGATCATCATCACCGACAGCGGCTTGCCCGAACGCTGGGCGCGGAACCATTCGTGGCGCAGCGACTGATCGAGCATCCGCCGGTTGGCCACGCCGGTCAGCGCATCGGTGGCGGCCAGTTGCGCCAGTTCACGTTCGGCGCGCTGGCGCAAACGCAGTTCGCGGGCAAGTAGCCAGGTCAGCCACAGCAGCCCGGCGCACAGCACGCCGGTGGCGCCGCTGATCAACAGCGCCGTGCGGCGCCAAGTGCCGAACACCTCATCACTGGACAGCGCGACCATCACCGTCAACGGCAGATTGCCGACCCGCGAGTAGGTGTAGAGCCGTTGCTGATGATCCATGCTCGAAGTGCTGGTGAAACTGCCACTGCCGTCCTTGTCGCCGAGAATCCGCACCACGTTGGGCCGGTTGCCGAAACTCTTGCCGATGGAGTCGCTTTGCAGATAAGGCTTCTGCGCCAGCAGCACGCCGTCGCTGTTGATGATGTTCAGCGTGCTGTCTTTGCCGATATCGAGGCTGTTGAACAGTTGATCGAAGTAGTCGAGTTTCATCGACGCCACCGCCACACCGGCGAATTCTCCAGTGTCCGAAGAAATCCGCCGACTGAAGCTGATGCGCCACTGATTGGCTTCGTCGCAATCGCAGCGGGTCTTGAACGGGCGGCTGATGAACATGCCCATGTCACGGTTGAAGGCATGGGCGAGGAAATAATCGCGGTCGGCGAAGTTGCCCGGTTTGGGTTCGATGCGTGATGAGTCGGCGACCACATCGCCATGCTTGTCGAGCAGCAGGATGTCGCCCTTGAAGCGCGCGGTAGTGGAGCGGTCGAACAGCGCCAGATGGCGGATCTGCGGGGTGACGTCGCGCAGATCATCACGCTGGGCGGCGGCGATCAGGCCTTGCAAGGTCAGGTCGTACAGCTCGACCGTGCGCAGGACGTCGGCGTCGATCAACTGGGCGATGGTGGTGGCACTGCGGGTGGCCGCTTCCTGAGCGTTGGCGTGCTCACGAATCAGCAGAAAAGTGACGATGCACAGAATCGCGATCACGGTCAGCGAACTGCCGCAGATCAGCAGCAATTCGGGGCGTCCGGTCTTGCCCGCCAGAGGTGGGGTACGGCTCGCGATCATGATGGGGGCTGTCGGTTGGGAGGATCTTATTAGCGTAGTTGCATCAAGTCAGTGACGGTATTCCATTGTGGGAGCGGGCTTGCTCGCGAATGCGCCGTGTCATTCAACATTGATGTCGACTGATGCAGCGCATTCGCGAGCAAGCCCGCTCCCACAGGGTACATCTCTAAATTCAAGACCGTGGTGCAGGGGGGATCTTAGAAGACGTTGATCGGGTAGTCGACAATCACCCGGTATTCATCGGTATCGGTATCAATCGCGCCGTAACCGTTGCCACCCCGGTTGGTCGCCCATTGCAGGCGTACCGCGAGGTCTTTCGCCTGACCGCTCTGCACCACGTATTTCAGATCAAGGTCGCGTTCCCAGTGCTTGGCGTTGCGACCGTCAGCGCTGTACCACGAGGCATAGCCTTTGCTGCCCGGATCGACCTTGGTCAGGTCCACGGTGCCGCGCGAATAGGAAACTGCCGAAGTCAGGCCCGGCACACCGAGACCGGCGAAGTCATAGGCGTACTTGAGCTTCCACGAGCGCTCGTTCGGGCCGTTGAAGTCCGAGTACTGTTGCGAGTTATCGAGGTAAACGCTGTCGCCCTGGCTGATGTAGTCGAACGGCGTGTTGCCGTTCACGCGCTGGTACGCAGCGGTGACGCTGTGGTTGCCGATGCCGACGGTGAAATGCAGGCTGTAGGTATTGTTGTCGATGTTACCCAGCAGCGCGTCGCCGGTGTCCTGCGTGTGATAGAAGTGCAGGCCCGGGTTGAGGCTGACCAGATCGGTCAACTGCCAGGTGTAATCCAGGTCGTAGTAGTACTGGTTCCAGATGTCCTTCAGCTCGGCGGCGTACAGGTTGCTGGTCAGCCCTTCGACGCCGCTCCAGGACACGCCGGCCCAGTTCAGGTGTCGGCTTTCGTCGCCCTCGGCGAGTTTGCCGTAGGACGTGCCGATGCGCTGGCGACCGCTCTGATTGTACGGCTTGGTAAAACTGGCCTGGCCACCTTCGAACATCCAGCCGTCGAAGCTGTGGTTGGTCAGGCTCACGCCACGAAAGGTCTGCGGCAGCATGCGCGAATCACCGCCGGCAATCACCGGGTTGGTGAGGAACAGGTCACCGGCCTTCAGCTCGGTATCGAACGCGCGCATCTTCAACGTGCCGCCCGCAGTCGAGAACGAGCCCGGCGCTTTGCCGTTGCCATCGCTGATCGGCAGGATGCTCGAACCATCGGTACCGCCACCGCCGTCGAGCTTCAGCCCGAGCATGGCGTGGGCGTCGATGCCGAAGCCGACCGTGCCTTCGGTGTAACCCGACTGGAAGATCCCGAGAAAACCCTGGCCCCACTCGATGTTGTCGTCCGTCTGCTGCAGACGGTTGCGATTCATGTAGTAGTTGCGGGCGTTGAGGTTGAGGCTCGAGCCTTCGATGAAGCCTTGTTTGGCGGCTTCGTCGGCTTGGGCTGTGGGGGCAATCGTTGCGGCAATTGCAATGAACAGCGGGGTGAAACTGACTGGGTAACGCACTTGCGACGGAGCTCCTTGGGTCAACTGACACTTCAATGTCTTGAGGTGCGGGATGTTTCTTGTTTTTTACAGACGAACCAAACGGCTTTCAGACCACAACGAAAAAAGGCCGCTGAAAGGCAGCGGCCTGGAAGGACGACGGTTGAACGGGAAGAGCCAAACAACCGCGTCGAGGGAAATGTTTCGCGGTGCGCGACTCAGCTGTCTTTCTCGGCCGCTTGAGCCCTGGGAAGTGGCGGCTTGAGGGGCTTGCGAGGCGTCCTGCGACTTGGCCATCACTTCTGCCTGATACTGTTCGAAGGCGTGAGCGCGAGCGGCATTCTGCGCTACGAACGACTGCGATTCTTCAGCCATCGCCATTGGCGACAGGATCAATGAGGACAAAACGAAAGCGCTGGCAATACCCATACTGTTGGACATCTGGAAAACCTTCTTGCTTGGCAAGTGCTGTTTGGTGCGGGCAAAGATAAGGTTGCCGGACGTTGGGAAACAGCGTGATTTTCATAAATGACTGTTACAGCAGAAGCAAAGATCAACCACGGGTGAACGCCATTCCTTGTGGCGAGGGGATTCATCCCCGATGGGCTGCGAAGCAGCCCTCAATCCTTTGTACTGGTTGTGTCAGGAAGATCGCGATCGCTGATTTTGGGGTCGCTTCGCAACCCATCGGGGATGAATCCCCTCGCCACAGGGGACTTTAATCAGCGATTAAACGGGAAGGTGGATGCCGAAGGTATTCATCCCCCGATCACTGCGCACAAACACATCGCCACCGTGCATCAGAGCAATTGCCTTGACGATCGCCAGCCCCAGCCCATGGTTGTTGCCGCTGTTGCTGCGCGAGGCATCGACCCGATAGAAGCGCTCGAACAAGCGCGGCAAGTGCTCGCTGGCAATCGGCGAGCCCGGATTGGCCACGCCGATGCTGACCTGATGCTCTTCAACTTCGATGTGCACCTCGATCACCTGGCCCGGCTCGGTGTGCTGCACGGCGTTGCTCAGCAGATTGATCAGTGCCCGGCGCAGATGCGCGATCTCGATCCGCACCTGCGCATCGCCACTGACGTGCACCTGCACTTGCGCGTCTTCGAGGATGAAATCCAGGTACTCGAGCGTGGTCGCGACTTCATCAGCCAGCGAAGTTTCGGTGAGCTTGGTCGCCTTGCTGCTGCCCTGGTCGGCGCTGGCCAGAAACAGCATGTCGTTGATGATCGAACGCAGGCGTTCCAGCTCTTCGAGGTTCGATTGCAGCACTTCGAAATAGTGTTCGGCGGAGCGCCCGCGGGTCAGCGCGACCTGGGTCTGGCCGATCAGGTTGGTCAGTGGCGAGCGCAGTTCATGGGCGACGTCGGCGTTGAACGATTCCAGGCGCGAATAGGCCTGTTCGACCCGCTCCAGGGTTGAGTTGAACGAGTCGACAAACTGCTCCAGCTCCGGCGGCAAGGGCGACATGCGCAGGCGTCCGGCCCGTAGTGGCGGTGCCAGGCGCTGGGCTTCGTGAGACAGTTTGATCAACGGCTTGAGGCCGATCCGCGCCACCCAGTAGCCCAGCGCCGAGGCCAGCAGCACGCCGACAATCGCCAGGCTGACCAAGGCGATCAGCAGGTTGTGCTGAGTCTCGTGGAAAGTCTCGGTATCGATGCCGATCATGAAGCGCAGCGGCGGGCGTTGATCCTTGGCGGGTAACTCGGTCAGCAGCACTTTCAGCGGATAAGGATGCTCGGGCAACTGCAGGTCATGCATGCCCAGCGGCCCTTTGGCGAAGGCGCGGATTTGCGCGTCCGGCGCGCCGTACTCGTAACCGGGATCACCGCTGACCACCCAGAAACGAATGCGCTTGTCTTCCTCGCCGAGCAGCTTGAGCTTGGCGTTGATCTTCACCCAATGCTCAGGCGTGCCATAACGATTGAGCGCCGACTCCAGCACGCTGTAACGCGCATCCAGCTCGGCTTCCGGCAGCAGACCCAGGCCTTTGTCGACCTGCTGATACAGCGCGCCGCCAATCAACAGAAACACCAGCAGCGCCACCAGCGTAAACATCCCGCTCAAACGCAGGGCAATCGAATTACTGGACACCACGGCTCTCCAGCACGTAACCCATGCCACGAATGGTGTGCAGCAGTTTCTCGTCGAACGGCCCGTCGAGCTTGGCCCGCAGACGCTTGATCGCGACTTCGACGACATTCGCGTCGCTGTCGAAATTGATGTCCCAGACCATCTCGGCAATCGCGGTTTTCGAGAGGATTTCACCTTGTCGGCGCGCCAGAACGCTGAGCAGCGAGAACTCTTTCGCCGTCAGATCCAGTCGGGTGCCGGCGCGGGTGGCCTTGCGGCTGATCAGATCGATCCACAGGTCGGCGATGCTTACCTGCACCGGTTCATGGCCACCGCTGCGCCGGGTCAGCGCCTGCAAGCGCGCTACCAGCTCCAGAAAGGAAAACGGCTTGCCGAGGTAATCGTCGGCGCCGTCACGCAGGCCCTTGATCCGGTCTTCGACGCGCTCGCGGGCGGTGAGCATGATCACCGGGGTCTGCTTGCGTGCACGCAATGCGCGCAGCACGCCGAAGCCATCCAGGCCCGGCAGCATGACGTCGAGGACGATCACCGCGTAGTCGCTTTCCAGCGCCAGATGCAGGCCTTCGACGCCGTCGCGGGCCAGGTCCACGGTGTAACCCTGTTCCGTCAGACCGCGGTGCAGATAATCCGCGGTTTTTTCCTCGTCTTCGATAATCAGAACGCGCATGACCCTGCCTCAGTCTGTGGTCGCCAGTGCCGTCGTGGGCATTGGTTTGGGCCTGTGGAATAGCCGCTCAAGCCACAAGTATATGACCGGCGTAGTAAACAGCGTCAGCATCTGGCTGACCAGCAAGCCGCCCACCACCGCGATCCCCAGCGGCTGGCGCAGTTCCGCGCCGGTGCCGTAACCGAGCATCAGCGGCAACGCGCCGAGCAGCGCGGCGAGGGTGGTCATGATGATCGGCCGGAACCGCGTCAGGCACGCTTCGAAAATCGCATCCTGCGGCGCCAGTCCGCGATTGCGCTGGGCTTCCAGGGCAAAGTCGATCATCAGGATGCCGTTCTTCTTGACGATACCGATCAGCAACACCAGCCCGATCAACGCCATGATCGAAAAATCCTGACCGCAGATCCACAGCATGATCACCGCCCCGAGACCGGCCGCCGGCAGCGTCGAGATGATTGTCAGCGGATGTACGAAGCTCTCATAGAGCACGCCGAGAATGATGTACACCGCCACCAGCGCCGCGAGAATCAGCCACGGCTGACTGGCCAGCGAACTCTGGAACGCCTGCGCCGCGCCCTGGAAATTGCCGCTGATCGCGATCGGCATGCCGATCTCGGCCTTGGCCTGATTGAGCAGGATCACCGCGTCGCCCAACGCCACGCCGGGCGCCAGGTTGAACGACAGGTTGGCGGCGGGGAACATGCCGTCATGGGCAATCGACAGCGGGCCGATGGTCGGCGCATCGAATTTGGCCAGCGCCGACAGCGGCACCATCTCGCCACTCAGCGGCGAGCGCAGGTAGAAATAGTTGAGGCTTTCGGCCTTGCCGCGTTGCTTGGTGTCCAGCTCCAGAATCACGTTGTACTGGTTGACCTGGGTCTGGAACTCGTTGATCTGACGCTGACCAAAGGCGTCGTACAGCGCCTCGTCGACATCACTCGCGGTCAGGCCGAAACGCGCGGCGGCGCTGCGGTCGATGCTGATGTGAGTGATGCTGCCGCCCAGTTGCAGGTCGTTGGAAATGTCGCGGAACGCCGGGTTGCTGCGCAGTTTTTCGGTCAGGCGTTGGGTCCAGGTGGCGAGGGTCGCGCCGTCATTGCTCTTGAGCACGTATTGGTACTGCGCACGGCTCGGCCCGGAGCTGAGGTTGATGTCCTGACCGGCGCGCAGGTACAGGACGATGCCCGGGACTTTCATCAGTTGCGGACGAATGCGGTCGATGAACTGGCTGGCCGAGACGTCGCGGTCACCGCGTTTTTTCAGGGCGATCCAGAAGCGCCCATTGGCGATGGTCTGGTTGCTGCCGGACACCCCCACCGAGTGCGAGAACGCCTGAACGGCCGGATCGGCGGCGACGATTTCGGCCATCGCCAAGTGTTTTTTCACCATGTCGCCGTAGGAAATATCCGCAGCGGCTTCGGTGGTGCCGAGGACGAATCCGGTGTCCTGAACCGGGAAGAATCCCTTGGGGATAAAGATGTAACCGGCGATGGCCAAAGCGAGGGACAAACCGAACACGCCGATCATCAGTTTCTGGTGGGCGAGGGCGCGGCGCAGACCTTTTTCGTACCAGCCGAGCAGGCGTTCGCTGAAGCCCGGTTTGTCGTGGGCGTGATGCACCGGTTTGCGCATGAATAGCGCTGCCAGCGTCGGCGCGAGGGTCAGCGACACCACCACCGAAATCAGAATGGTCGAGGTCGCCGTCAGGGCGAATTCCTTGAACAACCGCCCGACCACGCCGCCCATGAATAGCAGCGGAATAAACGCTGCCACCAGCGAGAAACTGATCGACACCACGGTGAAGCCGATCTCGCCGGCACCTTTGACCGCCGCTTCGCGCATGCTGTCGCCGGCCTCCAGATGCCGGTGGATGTTCTCCACCACCACAATCGCATCGTCCACGACAAACCCGACCGCGACGACGATCGCCACCAGCGTCAAGTTGTTCAGGCTGAAGCCCAACAGGTACATCAGGGCGAAACTGGCGGTCAGCGATACACCGAGCACCGCCGAGACGATCATGGTCGCCGACAACTGCCGCAGGAACAGCGCCATCACCGCCACCACCAGCAGGATCGCGATCAACAGGGTGATCTCGACTTCATGCAGCGAGGCGCGGATGGTCTGGGTGCGGTCGATCAGGGTTTTCACCTGCACCGAGGCCGGGAGCATGGCTTCGAGGCCGGGCAGGGCGGCTTGAATGCGGTCGACGGTTTCGACGATGTTCGCGCCGGGCTGGCGCGAGATCACCAGGTTCACCCCGGGTTGATCACCGGCCCAGGCTTGCACGTAGGCATCTTCCGAACCGTTGACGACTTTGGCGACATCCCGCAGGTGAACCGGGGCGCCGTCCTTGTAGGAAACGATGAGTTGGCTGTAGTCCTCGGGTTTGAACAACTGGTCGTTGGTCGACAGCGTCGAGATGCTCGATTCGCCGTACAACGCGCCTTTGGCAAGGTTGAGACTGGTCTGCTGGATCGCCAGACGAATGTCGGCCAGGGTCAGGCCGATGGCCGCCAGTTTGTCGGCCGAGGCTTGCACGCGAATCGCCGGACGTTGCTGACCGGTGATGTTGATCTGGCCTACACCGTCGATCTGACTGATCTGGCGCGAGAGCAGGGTTTCCACCAGGTCGCTGAGTTCGGTGCCGGGCATTTGCGTCGAGCTGACGCTTAAGATCAGCACCGGGCTGTCGGCCGGGTTGACCTTCTTCCAGGTCGGCAGGGTCGGCATGTCCTTGGGCAGCTTGCCGGCGGCGGTGTTGATCGCGGCCTGGACTTCCTGAGCGGCGGTGTCGATGCTCTTGTCGAGAGTGAATTGCAGGGTCAGCAGGCTGGAGCCGAGCGCACTGCTGGAGGTCATCTGGGTCATGCCGGGGATGGCGCTGAATTGCACCTCCAGCGGCGTGGCCACGGACGAGGCCATGGTGTCGGGGCTGGCGCCGGGCAACTGCGCCGAGACCTGAATTGTCGGAAATTCCGCTTCCGGCAGTGGGGCGATCGGCAGGCGCGGGAAGGCAATCACGCCGACCAGCACCAATGCGATGGTCAGCAGAATCGTCGCGACCGGGTGATTGATGCACCAGGTGGAGACGCCTTTGTGCGCCTTCATGGTTTCGGCTCCGCTTGCACCACCTGTGGCGGCTCGCTCATGACCTGCACGGTCGAGCCGGGTTTGAGCCGCGACTGGCCGTCGGTCACCAGTACGTCACCGGCCTTCACGCCTTTGATGATGTCCTGGCCGCTGCCCTGATAGACCATCTGCACTTGTACGGCTTCGACTTTGTCGCCACTCACCCGGTAAACGAAGTGTTGATCGAGACCGCGCTGTACGACAGTGGGCGGCACCACCAGCGCATTCTTATCCAGTGCCGTCTGAATTTTTACCGTCACCAGCAGGCCCGGCCAGAGCTTCTGGCTGGCATTGTCGAATTCGGCCTTGGCGCGGATGGTGCCGGTGTTGGCGTTGATCTGGTTGTCGATCAGGGTCAGGTGACCTTCGCCGAGCAGGTTGCCGGTTTCACCGTCGGTGTCGGCGCCGATGTAGGCCTTGACCTGTGCGTGCTGCGGATCGTTGATCAGGCCCTGCAGGGTCGGCAGCATTTGCTGCGGCAGCGAGAATTCCACGGCGATCGGGTCGATCTGGGTCACGGTGAACAGGCCGGCGGTGTCGGTCATGCGCAGGAAGTTGCCTTCATCGACTGTACGAATACCGACGCGGCCGGTGACCGGGGAGCGGATCTGCGTGTAGGAAAGTTGTACTTGCGCCGCGTCGATCGAGGCCTGGTTGCCTTGGGCGGTGGCTTTCAATTGGTTGACCAGTGCTTGTTGCTGGTCGTAGGTCTGTTTGGAGACGCCGTCGTCGACGCTGAGCAGTTTGTAGCGTTTGAGGTTGACCAGGGCGACTTGCAGTTGCGCCTGGCTTTCGCCCAGTTGCGCGCGGGCCTGGTCGAGGCTGGCGCGGATCGAGCGGTCGTCGATGGTGGCGAGCAGGTCGCCTGCTTTGACGAGTTGGCCTTCCTTGACGAGGATTTTGGTGAGGATGCCGTCGACTTGTGGGCGCACTACGACGCTGTGTAATGAGAGTACGGAGCCGATGCCGCTGGTGTAGCGGGGGACGTCTTTTTCGCTGACGGTGACGACGCGGACCGGGATGGCGGTTGGGGTGGCCAGTTTGGTCGGGGCGGGTTTCAGGGTGTACCACAGACCTGCGCCTGCGAGGACGATCAACAGGGTGGCGAGCAGGGCTTTGTTCTTTTGGATTCGCATGCGGGGTGGGCGCCGGACGGAGTTTGGGCAGGGTTGTTGTCTTTATAAACCTGTCTGCAGGTCAGTAGGGTGACGGCTAGCTGTCAGCGCTGTCAGTTTCGCCGGGGTGTATATCCGTTTCTGCGGGTGTGGCTGATTACGGTTCCGCCCTTACGGCGGGTCACTTTTTACAAACGCCTAAAAAGTAACCAAAAACGCTTGCTCCTGCGTTCGGCCCGCTCGCTGGGGCTCGGGGTCCCTTCGCTCCGGGATCGATCCGGGCGCAGCGCCTACGGTTTGCTTCGCTGCACCTCCTCTCGCTGTGTTTGGCTTCGCCAAACGGTCGCTGCGCTCCCACCCCCGGATCAATCCCTCCACTCAGCCTTCCGACGTCGCCCGTGGATCAAGATCAAGATCAAGAGCTGCAGCCGAGCTTGCGCTCATCCTGGAGTGGGGCGGCATGCGCCGCGTGCGGGTTGTACTTGTCTTCCCTGTAGGAGCTGCCGGAGGCTGCGATCTTTTGATCTTGCTTTTGCTCTTTCGTGGGAGCTGGCTTGCCAGCGATGGCGGCCTGATAGCCGACCAATCTCCAACTGACTCACCCAATCCCACTGTGGGAGCGGGCTTGCTCGCGAAGGCGGCCTGATAGCCGACCAATACTCAACTGAATGCACTCAATTCAACTGTGGGGAGCCAGCCTGCTGGCGATGAGGCCAGTCCATCCGCCCCATGGTCTGAGGCTGTTTAATTCTGTGCCAAATAACCAGAACCTTCCCACAAGGTTTTCAGGTTGTCCGTCGGAAGTGCGGTCTTTAGGCTTTGGTTGTCACCGCAAATCGGTGATCGGGTGTGAGAACCCGCTGAGAGGTTTTAATCAAGCGCCAGCCGCACCATAATCGCCGTCAGCTTATTTGCTGCCGACGATCTTCTATGGCGGCTGTGTGCGGGCGGACTTCGGTTCGGCCGGGTTGATCTCTTACCGGTTTCTCACTCCGCACATAGCTGCCACCTCTTCGTCGCGTGAGAACGACAGAGATGGCTTTAATCAGATGATTAGAGATCAATTCAATGTCGAAACCCGTACCCGATCCTCCCGTAGAAACCACAACCCCGCTCGCCGAAGCCATCCGCGCTGAAGACCTCGCCAAAAACCGCGAAGCCATAAAACGCGCGCTCGATTTCTACCTCAGTCCACAACCCGCCCAGCCGCGACAGCCAAGCACGATGTTTCTGGTCAACCCAGGCATCGACACCGAAACTCTGCTCGCCCACGCTTACGAATCGTTGGCCTCTGCCAGTGCCATGGCCAGCAATTTCGCCAATGAACTCGGCGGTCCGCAACGCAGCACGGCGTTGGCGATCCAGCAGATCGTCATGCTCGCCGAACTGGCGGTGAACCGGGCGCTGGATCGGGTTGATCCACGCACTTGATTCGTCCGAGCACCGCGTCATCCTTCATCGCGAGCAGGCTCACTCCCACTCACCTGTGGGAGCGAGCTTGCTCGCGAAGGCGTTTGTGCGGGCGATGCATCTCTGCCGGCTATTGGTGTCAGCCGGACCCATAAAGGGACCGATCAATCCCAATTCGGCAAACATTGCACCATCACCTACCTCTAAACCGTTCGGCGTGCGCTGCAAATCTTCAGGTGCTGTCGCAAGGCGCGCAGGTATACTGCGCGCCTTCGCGGCTCACTGTTCGGGCCCGACTTTTTTGCTTTGCGGAGCTTTTATGACTTCCCCGACCCAACCGCCGGTTGACGACGCTGTGAGCGATGTCCCGGCTGAACTGGCTGACGCCAGCGAGAGCAAACCCGAGATTGCGGCTTTCAAATTCCCGTTCAAACCGGGTGAACTGGCGGCCGCCAAGGGTTCGAATCAGCCGTGGTACAAGAACGGCGCCAAGAACGGCCACACCAAGACCCCGGGCATGGCGCCGCCGGGCACCCGTCGCTCGATGGGCAAGCGCTGAGTTTCATCCCGCCTTCAGCCATCGACTGCGATTTTCGGTCGCAGTGATGGCTAAGTGCTCAGATCCTGAGCCAGATCAATATTTGACCAATTGGTGCGCTTAGAGTCAGCAGCCCTGCCGACTCTTCCCATAAAACGAGCGCGCTTTCCATGAAGATCAATCTCCCGGTAACCGGCCGTAACGTCGATGTGGCGCCGGACGCGAACATTCTTTCGACCACTGATCTGACCAGCGCGATCACTTACGCCAACGACGATTTCATCAGGATCAGCGGCTACAGTCGCGACGAATTGCTCGGCACGCCACACAACCTGTTGCGCCATCCGGACATGCCGGCGCAGGCGTTTGCGCATATGTGGCAGACGCTGAAGGACGGACGCTCGTGGATGGGGCTGGTGAAGAATCGTTGCAAGAATGGCGATCATTATTGGGTCAGCGCGTATGTCACGCCGGTTACGCAGAGCGGCGTGGCGGTGGAGTATCAGTCGGTACGCACCCGGCCGGATGCACGGCAGGTGGCGGCGGCGGAGCGGGTGTACGCGCAGTTGCGTGGAGAGTTGAAGGGACGGCGGCCGCTGCCCACTTTAGGTCTGCGTGGCAGGATCACGGTGTTGGCCAGTGCGTTGCTGGGGCTGGTGTTGGGGATCGAGGCCTGGTTGCGTCCGGAGTCGGCATGGATCGATGGGCTGGCATTTGTTGTCGGCAGCAGTCTCTGCGCGTTGGGCGTGCGCTGGATCTTGCGGCCGCTGGAGCGGCTGAGCGAACGGGCGCGGCAGGTCGCGGACAATCCGTTGAGTCAGAGCATTTACACCGGGCGCCGCGATGAAATCGGCCAGATTGAATTCGCCCTGCAGATGCTCGAAGCCCAGGTCGGCGCGGTGGTCGGGCGCATCGGTGATGCATCGCAGCAGTTGGCCGGGCATGCGGCGCAACTGGTTGATCATTTGCAAAGCAGCCACAGCAGTTCGTTGGCGCAGCAAGCGGAAACCGATCAGGTGGCGGCGGCGATTCATCAGATGGCCGCCAGTGTCGCGCAGGTTGCCAGCCATGCGCAGCAGGCGTCGGTAGCGGCGGACATGGCCGGGACGGAAACCCGTGAAGGGCATTTGCTGGTCGGCGAGAGTCGCAGTGCGGTGTTGCGTCTGGCCGAGGAGTTGCGGCGGGCGACCGAGGTGATTCATCAGCTCGAAGGTCACAGCAGCGAGATTTCCGGGGTGATGGAGGTGATCCGCAGCATTGCCGAGCAGACCAATCTGCTGGCGCTCAACGCGGCGATCGAAGCGGCGCGCGCTGGTGATGCCGGGCGCGGTTTTGCAGTGGTGGCCGATGAGGTGCGCGGGTTGGCGCAACGCACGCAGCAATCGACCAACGAGATTCAGCGGATGATCAGCAGCCTGCAAAACGGTGCGCGCGATGCAGTGCTGGTAATGCAGCAGAGCAGCGAGCATGTGGATAACAGCGTCGAACAGGCACAGCGCGCGGCGCGGGCACTGGACGGGATCAGTGAGCGGGTTGAGCAGATCACCGAGATGAGCCTGCAGATTGCCGCGGCGGTGGAGCAGCAGAGTGCGGTGAGCGAGGACATCAATCGCAACATCGTCAGCATTCGCACGGCGTCGGAATTGACGGTGGATGAGGGGCGGCAGAGTCAGCGCAATTCGGAAGATGTGGCGGGGCTGGCGGGGGATTTGCGGTTGCTGGCGCGGGAGTTCTGGGGGCGGCGGCAGGTTCGGGATTGAGGTAGTCTGGGCCGACCTCTTCGGGAGCAAGCCCCCTCCCACAGGTTTGTGAGTTGATCATTTATTCTGTGTACAACTCAAAACCCTGTGGGAGGGGGCTTGCTCCCGAAGGGGCCATTGCAGGCAGTACAAAATCCGGATCAAGCCGCCCGCAGCGAAATGAATGCATACGTCTGCGCCGGCTCCGTCACCACCTTTGCTCCGGCGGCGAGCAACTGCCCAGCCACATCATCCCCGGACAAATGAAACAGCCATTCACTGGACGTTCCACTCAGCGGCTGTGCTGAAACCTGATCGATCACAGCCGCAAAAGCGTCCATCTGCGGCAAATACGCGGTAAACCCGTCGCCCTTGAGCGCCGTAGTGCGAATCCCCAGCGCCGCGCAGATCGCATCCTTGATGCGGATGTCATCGCGATCGGCCTGGCGCGAACGCTGGATCAACGCCAGCAGTTCCTGATCGACCAGCTCCCCGCCGACAATCAGCAGCGGCCCCTGTTGCCACGATTCTGGCGGGCAATCCTTGGCCGCCGGGTTGAGCGGGATGTGCGGATTGATTTCTGCCGGATAAATCCTGCACACCAACGGTCGACGCTCGTAGATACGGCACAGGTTTTCTTCGTCAAGATTCCGGCAGCGACCGACGTTGTAGGCGGCGAAGGTGATGGCCACGTGGGCATCCGTGTTGCCGCTGCGCACTGCCAGCGAACGCCGTTCGGCGTGTTCACGCTGCTGCGCCGGCAGGCCCAGGCCGTTGCCGAGAAAGGCCTCCACCAGCACGATCACCTGACCGCCATCCGCCGCCCACATGCGGGCTTCGGCGAGGGTCAGGGGCACATGGTGGTCGGTGCAGCATTTGCCGCAACCGACGCAGGAAAATGTCGTATTCATTGCACGATCAATCTTCAATCAGAGTGTGATACGGCGACGTAAAGTCGCCAGGCTGAGGCTGATCGAAGCAAGTTGTGCGCCAGCCCTCAGGGCTTGGCGGTCGGGCGGATCGAGTCCCATTCGGTGACGAACGCGGTTTTCGACTTTTTGCTGTACAGGCACAGCTCAGTGCCTTGCAGGCCTTTCATGTGTTTTTGCGGGTATTGGCCTTGCAACAGCACGGCGGTGTAGCCGACGCGGTCATCGAATTGCGCGGGTGTGCCGACGGGTTTGGCGTCTTTCAGGCCGCTGGCCTTGGTGCAACTGGCGAGCACGATTTTGTCGTAAGCGGCCCAGGCGTCGGGGCTGGAGGCGTGGGCCTGTGAGGCTAGGGCGGTGAGGCAGAGCAGGCTCAGGGAGAGGGTTTTCATGGTTGGGCATCCTTGGTTTGGCCAAGGTTTGAGTATGCCTGAGGGGGAGAAGTTGCCTGGGCCGGCCTCTTCGCGAGCAAGCCCGCTCCCACAATTTGGAATGCGTTCCCCCTGTGGGAGCGGGCTTGCTCGCGAAGACGGTCGATCAGTCCGGCACAAGTTCCCGGCGAACCACAATCATCCCGGCACTCTCATACAACCGCTGCGCCCGCAGATTGTCTTCCAGCACCTTCAGATCGACAAATCCTTCGCGCCTTTGCTGAAACACCTTGAATGCATTCAGCAGCAATGCCCGACCCAAACCTCGGCCCTGAGCACGTGGGTGCACCACCAGATTCTTGATGTACGAACTGGTCCAGCATTGCGCCACGCCGATCACGCCTTCGTTATCGCGGGCGATGAAGCACAATTCAGGATCGTATTCGGCATCGCTTTCAAACCGCTGCTGCCACTCCTCCAGTGCCGGCACCCGACCGCCGCCCTCACGGTAGCCGAGTTGCATCAGCTGATGCACCGCCGCCGCCAGTTCCGGGCGATAAGTGCTCAGCTCAATGCCTTCCGGCCAGTGGATCGGCGACACGCCTTGGCGAAGGTCGCGCCGCATCAAAAAGCAGTACGTCTGACCCAAAACTCAGTGACCGTTGGCGGCGACGTGTTTGGCCGCTTCGATCAGGCGCTGGGTCAGTTCCGGCGAGGAGAACTTGGTCAGCACCGCGTTGGCCCCGGCCAGACGCGCTTTCTCGCTGTTCATCGCGCTGTCGAGCGAGGTGTGCAGCAGCACGTAGAGGTGGGCGAAGTCCGGCGTCTCGCGCAGGGTGCGGGTGAAGGCGTAGCCGTCCATCTCGGACATTTCGATGTCGGAGACGATCAGGTTGATCTGTTGCGCGGTGCCTTGCAGATCCAGCAGGCAGTCGATGGCTTCCTTGGCACTGCGCGCGGTGTGACATTGCAGGCCTAGGTTGCGCAGGGTGTGCACCGATTGCTGCAACGCCACTTGGCTGTCGTCGACCACCAGAATCCGTGCGTTACCAAGGACTTCGGCGTCTTCCATGCTCAGGTCGGTCGGGGCCATTTCGATCTGCGCCGGGGCGATGCTGTGGATGACTTTCTCGATGTCCAGCACTTGTACCAGCGTGCCGTCGACTGAGGTCACGCCAGTGATGTAGGCGCGCGAACCACCGGAGCCGAACGGCGGCGGCTTGATGTCGGTGGTCAGGCAATGGACGATTTTGCTCACCGCCTGCACATGCAGGCCCTGCTTCGAACGGCTGACATCGGTGACGATCAGGCAGCCGCCGTTCGGGTCTTCCAGTGGTCGCTCGCCGATGGCGCGGCTGAGGTCGATCACCGACAGCGACGCGCCGCGCAGGGTGGCGATGCCTTTAATGTGCGGGTGCGACTCGGGCATTTTGGTCAGTGGCGGACAGGGGATGATTTCACTGACTTTCAGCAGGTTGATCGCCATCAGCTTGCCGCTGCGCAAGGTAAACAGCAGAAGCGAAAGTGAATCTGCGCGGGCTTTGGTGGAAGACATATAAACCTTCTGTGGAAAAAGGTGATGGGCGAGGGTGCAAATCGCCAGAAACTATTGATGCCGGGTTATCGGCGTTAACGGGGTGGGCTTTAGGTCGGTTATCGGCTGGCGGCAGATCCAAAGCCCCTCACCCCAGCCCTCTCCCGAAGGGAGAGGGGGCCGAACGAGGTGTCTGGCGCTGTACATCGACCTGAATGACCGAGTCGATTATGGATTCAGTACGGATCTCTCACGTCGGCGGAATTCTTGAATATCCCCCAATCAGTCCCCTCTCCCTCCGGGAGAGGGCCAGGGTGAGGGTGTGCTTTTAGCTCTTCATCCCCAACCGCTTGGCCATCCGCCCAAGATTCGCCCTATCCAGCCCCAGCTCCCGCGCCGCACTCGCCCAGTTATCCTGATTGCGTTCCAGCGCCGCACTGATCAAGCGGCGCTGATACTCCTCAGTGGCGCTGCGCAAGTCGCCATTGATCAACGGTGCCACGGTTAAAATATTGGCAGTAGGCGCGGGCGAGTTATCCACAACCTCACGCGGCAGATCCAGATCCGCCGCGCTCAAACTGAGGATCTTCGGCCGCACCTTGCAATTGCCCAGTGCCTTCAGCGCGCTACGCCCGATCAAGTGTTCCAGTTCGCGCACG
Organism: Pseudomonas sp. S150; assembly: GCF_004526365.1. NCBI lineage: Bacteria > Pseudomonadati > Pseudomonadota > Gammaproteobacteria > Pseudomonadales > Pseudomonadaceae > Pseudomonas > Pseudomonas sp. S150. The sequence continues at coordinate 5,636,897 of NZ_CP038207.1, read as the reverse complement.
TTGCCCGGCCAAGTGTAGGCGAGCAACGCGTCCTGGGCATCGCTACTCAAACGCAGGCTGTTGAGGCCCATGCGCGAGCGGTTCTGTTCCAGAAAGAAGCCGCTGAGCAGCAACACATCGCGGCCGCGATCGCGCAGCGCCGGGACGCGCAGCGGGTACACGCTCAAGCGGTGATAGAAGTCGGCGCGGTAGCGGCCGCTGCGCACTTCTTCGGCCAGATCGCGGTTGGTCGCGGCGATCAGGCGCACATCGACCTGATGTTCCTTGTCCGAGCCGAGCCGCTGCAACTGGCCGCTTTGCAGCACGCGCAGCAACTTGGCCTGTACGGTCAGCGACAGTTCGCCGACTTCATCGAGAAACAGCGTGCCGCCATTGGCCAGTTCGAACTTGCCGCGGCGGTCGCTGGTGGCGCCGGTAAAGGCGCCGCGCACATGGCCGAACAGTTCGCTCTCGACCAAGGTGTCGGGCAGGGCGGCGCAGTTGAGGCTGATGATCGGTTTGTCGGCGCGCGGCGAGGCGGCGTGGATCGCTTGCGCCACCAACTCCTTGCCGACCCCGGTTTCGCCGGTGATCAGCACGGTCAGGTCGCTGCCGCCGACCAGATTGATTTCCTCCACCAGCCGTTTGTGCGCCTTGCTCTGGCCGATCATTTCACGCTGCTGCTGACCGCTGGCCTGGCGGTAGACCTCGGCGCGATGGTGTTCGTCCTCGGCACGCAGCGCCAGGCGCTCAATGCGTTCGGCGGCGTTGACCGTGGCCGAGGCGAGACTGGCGAACGCTTGCAAGGCGTCGAGTTCGATCGGCTCGAAACGCTCCGGATCGAGCGCATCAAGGGTGATCAGGCCCCAGAGTTTTTCATCGACGAACAGCGGACAGCCGAGACAGTCATGTACCTCAAGGTGATCGCCCAGACCATCGACCAAGCCGTCGTAAGGATCGGGCAAGTCGCTGTCGGCGGCGAACCGCGTTGGCCCGGCGCCGTCCAGCAGGATCTCGAAACGGGGATGTTCGCTGACCTTGAAGCGCCGGCCGAGGGTGTCGGTACTCAAACCATCCACCGCCAGCGGCACCAGCCATTCGCCGTCCAGGCGCAGCAACGCGGCGGCATCGCACGGCAGCAGGGCGCGCATGGCTTCGAGCAGGCGCCGGTAGCGCTCGCCCTCGGGCAGTTCGCGGGACAGGTCGGAGACCAGTGGCAGTAGAGCGGTGAGCAGGGATTTGGCGGTCATGGTCTTGTAGTCAAAGAGACTCGATGTAGTCGCGATGACTATAAAACGCTTTGAGTCTAAATGACTACGTAAAAAATAAACCATTGATTTATAAAGATAATTTATCTGGCACGAAAACTGATAAGCCTAAGGCAATTCTCAAAAAGCTCAGGAGTCATTCTTATGCTTAGCGTCCAGGATCGTGCCATCGTCAAATCCACTGTGCCTCTGTTGGAAAGCGGCGGAGAAGCGCTGATCACCCACTTCTACCGCACGATGCTCTCCGAATACCCTGAGGTGCGCCCACTGTTCAACCAGGCGCATCAGGCCAGTGGCGATCAGCCGCGCGCGTTGGCCAATGGTGTGTTGATGTACGCCCGGCACATCGATCAGCTCGACCAGTTGGGCGATCTGGTGGCGAAGATCATCAACAAGCACGTCGCCCTGCAAATCCTTCCGGAGCACTACCCGATTGTCGGCACCTGCCTGCTGCGCGCCATTTCCGAAGTGCTCGGCGACGAGATCGCCACGCCGGAAGTGATGAGCGCGTGGGGCGCGGCGTACGGGCAATTGGCCGAGATTCTGATCGGCGCTGAAGCCGCAATCTACGACCAGAAAGAACAAGCGGTCGGCGGCTGGCGCGGCGCGCGGGAGTTCATCGTGGTGGACAAGGTCGAGGAGAGCGCGGAAATCATTTCGTTCTACTTCGAGCCGGCGGACAAAGGCCCGATCCTTGCCGCAGAACCGGGTCAGTACATTGGCATGAAGCTGATCCTTGATGGCGAAGAAATCCGCCGTAATTACTCACTGTCGGCACTGGCCAATAAAGGTCAGTACCGCATCAGCGTCAAACGCGAACCGGGTGGTCGTGCGTCCAACCACTTGCATGACCAATTGCACGTCGGCGCGAGCATTCAGCTGTTCCCGCCATCGGGCGAGTTCACCCTGACTGCCAGCGACAAGCCGTTGGTGCTGATCAGTGGCGGGGTCGGCATCACGCCAACTTTGGCGATGCTCGAAGCAGCGCTGCAAACCGAGCGCCCGGTGCACTTTATCCACTGCGCGCGCAACGGCAGCGTGCATGCGTTCCGCGACTGGATCGATGGGCTGGCGGCGCGTCATCCGCAGCTCAAGCGCTTCTATTGCTACGCCGAAGACGACGGCGTGAGTCCGGCGGCGGACAAGGTCGGGATCCTCAGTCAGGAACAGCTGGGTGAGTGGCTGCCGGCGCAACGCGATGTCGACGCTTACTTCTTGGGGCCGAAGGGCTTCATGGGCGCGATCAAGCGGCATCTGAAAGCGTTGGGCGTGCCGGAGCAGCAGAGCCGGTATGAGTTCTTCGGGCCGGCGGCGGCTTTGGAATAATCCTTAGGACTGAGTCGCCTTCATCGCGAGCAGGCTCACTCCTACAGGGGCGGTGGCGTACATGAAAATGGTGTACGAAGCAGACCTCTTGTAGGAGTGAGCCTGCTCGCGATGGCCGTTACACAACTTTGATTCTTAAAAAGTGTTTAAAGGTTAATCGTTTCTTAACCGGTTTATCGTTTATTCCCCGATGCTGATGATAGGCGCTCGTTCGTTTAACTGATCAGGATCGCCCCCATGTCGCACATCATCTTCTCCTCTCGTCTGAGCCTGGCAATGCTTGGCCTGTCGGCCGCTTTGCTGGCCAGTCCATTTGCTGCGGCCGAATCGGCGTTGATCGCACCACAGACCCTGGTCGTCGATCAGAGCCTGCCCAAGGCTCAGCGCGATGCAATGGAGTTGGCGGCGCGGCGTTACGGCAGTTTCTGGAACAGTGGGGAAGAGGCCCTGGCCACGGCCGCCTTGTCGCCGCAGTTTGTCGACAAGACCCCGCCCGAAGGTCGGGTGCAGGGGCCGACCGGGCCGTTGCTGGCATCGAAGTTCTTTCGTACGGCGGTGCCGGACCTGAGCTGCGAGATCGAGCAAATGATCATTGCCGGTGACCGCGTGGTGGTGCATCTGCACTTTCGCGGACACTTCAGTGGGACGTTCAAGGCTCTCAAAGGGCAGGGCCAGCGTGTAGACTTCCGGGCAACCGATATCTATCAGATCGACAACGGTCGCATCGCGGCCAATTGGCATATCGAAGACAACATCAGTCTGATGGCGCAACTGCAAGCGCAGCCGCCAGCCAGCTGAACCATGGACATACAAGGGAAACGCGATGAGCGAGGAAACGATTCGACTGGGACGTGAGCGGCGCTTTCTGGTGCTGCTGGGGCATCATCTGTCTGGCACTGATCGGCGGCGCGCTGTACATGCAGATCGTGCTGGGCGAGGCACCATGCCCGCTGTGCATCCTGCAGCGTTATGCGTTGCTGCTGATTGCGCTGTTCGCGTTTATCGGCGCGGCCATGCGCACCCGCCGCAGCATCACGGTGTTCGAAGTGCTGGTGGTGATCTGCGCGATCGCCGGCGCGGGTGTTGCCGGGCATCACGTGTACACCCAGTTCTATCCGGCGGTGAGCTGCGGCATCGATGTGTTGCAGCCGATTGTCGACGACCTGCCGCTGGCGAAGATCTTCCCGCTGGGCTTCCAGGTCGATGGTTTCTGCTCGACGCCGTACCCGCCGATCCTCGGTCTGTCGCTGGCGCAATGGGCGCTGGTGGCGTTCGTGCTGGTGGTGATTCTGGTGCCGCTGCTGACCTCGCGTAACCGAAAAGCACTGCGCTGAATCAACTCTTCGGCAGATTGGCCGATACAGAAAACGCCCCGATTTGCGGATCAGCCGATCGGGGCGTTTTGCATTTCAGAGTGTTTGTGAAATCACCGTGACGAACGGCAATGGAGAGTGCGGCAGGTGTGCGACATGTTGTCACACGCGCCATGTCGCAGGGCCTTTCGGCGACCCGGATTGGCGTAATGTTACAAAAAAGGATTGGTCTGTTTCGGCATTTTTCTGGTTTTGCACGCAGGTGCCAGATCAGGCAGTTTTAACAGGCTCTGGCAGATGGCCAGAGGCCTTTGAATATCGGGCTTTGCGCCGATTCGCTGCCGGGAAAATCCCTTCGGAGCTGTCTGAACTGAGGTGTATAGGCCTACATTTTTTGGTGTTTTTGTTGAGAATCGATTTCGATAACATGCGGAACTTTTGCAAAAACGGTGATGGATTGTTGCTCTGAGCGATAAAAATTATTTCGGGATAAGACATGGTGTATAGGGCGCTACCTATCTACAATCGCCCGCACTGAATTCCCGGCACTGTTCAGCCTTTATTAAGGAACTGGACAGGAAGTCGGGTGTCGAGCGGGCCGAAAGGCTTTTGCGACACCCAGGTGTCGGTGCCTTCCAACTTTCCGCACCAAATGGAATTGGTCTGTAACAAGGCCTTTGACCACGAATTCGAATAAGAACTGACCGCTGTCCATGGTTTTGTCGAGCGTCTGACGCGCGACGGGCGGCCCTTATTCAATCCAAAGAAAATGCCAACCCTTGGCAGGGTGAAGTGTTGGCGATCAAAACCCAACTGCATTGCGCAAGCTGCTTTAGAGGTCGTGAGATGAGTAAAAACAGGTACCCCAGATTACTAGGCCTAGTGCCGCTGCTCGGCACGTTGTTGCTGGGAGGCTGCAACATGACCCTGCTCAATCCAACGGGCCAGGTCGGCCTGGAACAGCGCAACCTGATCATCACCGCCACGCTGCTGATGCTGTTGGTCGTTGTGCCGGTTATCGTCATGACCTTCCTGTTCGCCTGGAAGTACCGCGCGTCCAACAAGGATGCCGTCTACACCCCGAAATGGTCGCACTCGACCAAAATCGAAGTGGCGGTCTGGACCATCCCGGTTCTGATCATCATCGCCCTGGGTTACATCACCTACATTTCGACCCACAAACTGGACCCGTACCGTCCGATTGAATCCGACGTCAAGCCGGTGACCATCGAAGTCGTTGCGCTGGACTGGAAGTGGCTGTTCATCTACCCGGAACAAGGCATTGCCACGGTCAACAAGATCGTGTTCCCGGCGCATACTCCGGTCAACTTCCGGATCACCTCCGACGCCGTGATGAACTCGTTCTTCATCCCGGGCCTGGGCGGCCAGATCTACGCGATGGCGGGCATGACCACCAAGCTGCACCTGATCGCTGACCGCAACGCTGAAATGGACGGTATCTCCGCCAACTACAGCGGCGCTGGTTTCACCGGTATGAAATTCAAAGCGATCGCAACTTCTCAGGAAGATTTCGACGCCTGGGTAAGTGAAGTCAAAAAGGCACCTAAACAGCTTGAACAAGCTGAATACGCAGCCCTTGCCAAGCCAAGCCAGAACAATCCAGTCGAGCTCTACTCCTCGGTCACGCCGAACCTGTTCCAGACCATCGTCGACAAGTACGAAGGCATGAAACCGGGCAAGCCGCTGAAGCACGAGAAGAAAGAGAAAGAAGTGGCGGCAACGGACATGGACTCGAATTCGCATTCAGCTGCCGGGGCAGAGGAGTAAACGATGTTTGGTAAATTAAGTTGGGAAGCGATCCCTTTCCACGAGCCGATCGTGATGGTCACCATCTCGATGATCGCGCTCGGTGGTCTGGCGTTGTTCGCTGCAATCACCTACTTCAAGAAGTGGACCTACTTGTGGACCGAGTGGCTGACGTCGGTCGACCACAAGAAAATCGGTGTGATGTACATCATCGTTGCCATGGTCATGCTGCTGCGTGGCTTTGCCGACGCCATCATGATGCGTACCCAGCTGGCCATGGCCACCGAGGGTTCGCCTGGCTACCTGCCGCCTGAACACTATGACCAGATCTTCACCGCTCACGGTGTGATCATGATCATCTTCATGGCGATGCCATTCTTCACCGGCCTGATGAACCTTGCAGTGCCGCTGCAGATCGGCGCGCGTGACGTTGCCTTCCCGTTCCTGAACTCCCTGAGCTTCTGGCTGCTGGTGTCCGGCGTTGTGCTGATCAACCTGTCGCTGGGTGTCGGCGAATTCGCCAAGACTGGTTGGGTTGCCTATCCGCCGCTGTCGGGTCTGCAGTACAGCCCTGGCGTGGGTATGGACTACTACATCTGGGCGCTACAGCTATCCGGGTTAGGCACGACGCTGACGGGGGTCAACTTCCTCGCCACCGTGCTGAAAATGCGTACCCCTGGCATGAAACTGATGGACATGCCGATCTTCACCTGGACCTGCACCTGGGCCAACGTCCTGATCGTGGCTTCGTTCCCGATCCTGACCGCTACCCTGGCACTGCTGACCCTCGACCGTTACATGGATTTCCACATTTTCACCAATGAACTTGGTGGCAATCCAATGATGTACGTCAACCTGTTCTGGGCCTGGGGCCACCCTGAGGTTTACATCCTGATCCTGCCGGCATTCGGCATCTTCTCGGAAGTGATCTCGGCGTTCACCGGCAAGAAACTGTTCGGCCACCACTCGATGATCTACGCTTCGGGCGCGATCTCGGTACTGGGCTTCATGGTTTGGCTGCACCACTTCTTCACCATGGGTTCGGGTGCCAGCGTCAACGCCTTCTTCGGTCTGGCGACGATGCTGATTTCCATCCCGACGGGTGTGAAACTGTTCAACTGGCTGTTCACCATCTACCAGGGCCGTCTGCGCTTCACCAGCCAGGTTCTGTGGACTCTGGGCTTCATGGTGACCTTCGCCATCGGCGGCATGACCGGCGTACTGCTGGCCATCCCGGGTGCTGACTTCGTTCTGCACAACAGCCTGTTCGTGATCGCGCACTTCCACAACGTGATCATCGGCGGCGCGGTATTCGGCTACATCGCAGGTTTCGGCTTCTACTTCCCGAAAGCGTTCGGCTTCAAGCTGCACGAAGGCTGGGGTAAAGCAGCGTTCTGGTTCTGGATCTCGGGCTTCTTCGTCGCGTTCATGCCGCTCTATGCACTGGGCTTCATGGGCATGACCCGTCGTCTGAACGCCACCACCAACCCTGAGTGGGTACCGTACCTGTACGTTGCCATGTTCGGTGCGGTGATGATCGCTGTCGGTATCGCCTGCCAACTGATCCAGCTGTACGTCAGTGTGCGTGACCGCAACAAGCCAGAGAACATGTGCGAACACGGTGACCCGTGGAATGCCCACACTCTGGAATGGTCGACCTCGTCGCCACCTCCGTTCTACAACTTCGCTGTGCTGCCTAAGGCTGACTGCATCGACCCGTTCACCGAAGCCAAGGAAAACGGTACTGCGTACCAGGCTCCGGCCAAGTACGAGCCGATCCACATGCCGAACAACACCGCCACTGGCGTGGTGATGGGCGCACTGCTGACCGTCTTCGGTTTCGCGATGATCTGGCACATCTGGTGGTTGGCGATCGCCAGCCTGGCCGGCACTGTCATCTACTTCGTGATCCACGCCGCACGTGACGACCAGGGCTACATGGTTCCGGTTGAAACGATCGAGCGCATCGAAGCCGAGCAGCACAAGCGTCTGGTCGCGGCAGGGAAAATCCCGGCCAATGCCACCCGTGTAACCTCGTTGGAACAGGCTTAAACCATGTCGAACTTAGTGACCAATGTTGGACACGCCCATGGTGACCATGGGCACGATGACCATCACCACGACTCGGGCGAGATGACCGTATACGGTTTCTGGCTCTACCTGATGACCGACTGCATTCTGTTTGCGTCGATCTTCGCGGTGTACGCAGTACTGGTAAACAACGTCGCCGGTGGCCCGTCGGGCCACGACATTTTCGAACTGCCATACGTGCTGGGCGAAACCGCTCTGCTGTTGTTCAGTTCGATCACCTACGGCTTCGCCATGCTGGCGTTGTACAAAGGCAAGAAGCAGCAGGTTCTGGGCTGGTTGTTCATGACCTTCCTGCTCGGCGCAGGCTTCATCGCCATGGAGATCAACGAGTTCCACCTGCTGATCTCCGAGGGCTTCGGTCCTAGCCGTTCGGGCTTCCTGTCGGCGTTCTTCACCCTGGTCGGTACCCACGGTCTGCACGTGTCCGCGGGTCTGATCTGGATGGGCATCATGATGTACCAGGTCAACAAGCACGGCCTGACGGCGACCAACAAGACCCGTCTGAGCTGCCTGAGCCTGTTCTGGCACTTCCTGGACGTGGTGTGGATCTGCGTATTCACCGTTGTTTACCTGATGGGGACTCTGTAATGGCTAATGCACACTCCCATGACAGCCATGATGCTGGCCACGGCAGCGTAAAGTCGTACGCCATCGGCTTCATCCTGTCGGTGATCCTGACTGCCATCCCGTTCGGCCTGGTGATGTTCCCGACCTTGCCGAAGTCGACCACGCTGGCAATCGTCCTGCTGTTCGCGGTAATCCAGGTGATCGTTCACCTGTATTACTTCCTGCACCTGGACCGTTCGATTGCACAACGTAACAACGTGATCGCGTTTGTCTTTACGGCCATCGTGATCCTGCTGCTGGTTGGCCTGTCGCTGTGGATCATGTTCAGCATCCACACGTACATGATGGCGAAGTGAGGTAGACCCGATGTCGCTCAAGCACTTTATCCAAATCACCAAACCGGGGATCATTTTCGGTAACGTGCTTTCTGTGGCAGGCGGGTTCTTCCTGGCCTCGAAAGGGCATGTAGATCTGGCGGTGTTCCTGGCCGCCATGATCGGCACATCCCTGGTTGTGGCCTCCGGTTGCGTGTTCAACAACTGCATCGACCGCGACATCGACCTGAAGATGGAACGCACCAAGAACCGGGTGCTGGTGCAGGGCTTGATCTCCCTGAAACTGGCCCTGGTCTACGCGACCATCCTGGGTGTTCTCGGCGTTGCCTTGTTGTACAAGGTGGCCAACCCGTTGGCCGCCCTGTTCGCGGTAATCGGCTTCATCATCTACGTCGGCTTCTACAGCCTGTACCTCAAGCGCAAGTCGGTGCACGGCACGCTGGTGGGCAGTCTGTCGGGCGCCATGCCGCCAGTGATCGGTTACGTTGCCGTAACCAACAGCTTCGACATGGCCGCACTGACCCTGCTGGTGATGTTCAGCCTGTGGCAGATGCCGCATTCCTACGCCATCGCGATCTTCCGCTTCAACGACTACCTGGCCGCATCGATTCCGGTGCTGCCCGTCAAGCGCGGAATCGAAGTGGCCAAGAAGCACATCCTGCTCTACATCCTGGCGTTCCTCGTGGCGACCTTGATGCTGACCTTCAGCGGTTACGCCGGCATGAGCTACCTCTCGCGGTCGCCGCGGCCATGGGCATGGCATGTACTGGTTGTACATGGCCTGGACCGGCTACAAGGCAGTGGATGACACGGTCTGGGCACGCAAGCTGTTCGTGTTCTCGATCTTCACTATCACCGCCCTGAGCGTCATGATGTCCCTGGACTTCAAGGTGCCGGCCGAGCTGCTGCTGACGTACGCGCCGTAAGGCTGGATGGCTTCACGAAAAACCCCGCACATTGAGAGATGTGCGGGGTTTTTTGTTGGGTAAATTATGCTGAATCGAGGTGACACCATCGCGAGCAGGCTCGCTCCCACAGGGGATTTGTGAACGACGCCAATCAAATGTGGGAGCGAGCCTGCTCGCGATGGCGTGCGCCGCCGATTTCGAAGGTTGCGCAGTACTGGCAAAACACCTAGATTTGGATCCAGTCTTCAATGATAGCGCCATGCCACTTCCTCGGCGCTCAACTGTTCCACTCCGCGATTCTTCATGCACTGACCAAAAGGCTGGGCGAAATGACTGAGAGGATGACCTGCGACGAACGCTTCATTGCCCTGGCACAAGAGCTGAACTACGACATCTATGGCGAGAACACCGCCGGCGGCAATTACGCGCCGCTGATCCGTCATCGCGATGAGTTGTACATCAGCGGCATGGTGCCGCGGGTCAATGGCAGGATTCTGTATCCCGGTCGCGTGGGGTTGGAGTTGACCCTCAAGGACGCCCAGGCCGCCGCGAGCATCAGTGCCATGCGCTGCCTGGCGCTGATTGTCGATGCGGTGGGTTCGCTGGACAAGATTCGGGCGTTGTTGCGGGTCACGGTGTATGTGAAGTCGACCCCGGACTTCGTTGACCTGAGCGAGGTGGCCAACGGTGCATCGGACGTGTTCAGCCATGTGCTCGGCGATGCCGGCCGGCACACCCGCACTACGGTCGGTGTCTATCAGTTGCCGAAGAACGCCGCGGTTGAAGTCGACATGATCGTGGCGGTGCAGCCGGAAGTCTGACCGTTACGCCGCCCAACAAAAAGCCCCGCCTGAATCTCAGAGCGGGGCTTTTTTGTCGGCGCCGGGATTACTGCGCGGCGATGCTGTAACCATCGAACGCGGTTTGCTGTTGCAGGGCGGTGATGATGTTCTTGCGGTTGATCGCGTGTTCGGTGCCGGCGTTGTCGATGAAGGTCTCGCCCTCCAACTCGGCTTCTTCGCCTTCACCGACGAAGGTGAAACCGAGGAACTCCAGCGCTTCACGGTCAACGTTCAGACGCGAACGCGGCGTGCGCAGCGGCAGGGTCACGCTGCTGCCGTCCTTGCTGATGGTGAAGATTTCCAGTTCTTTCTTCTTGGCAGCCTTGCTCTTGCCGCCGCTCGGGTTGCTGATCGCCTGGTGGGTCTGATTCAGCACTTTGAGCGCGAGGCCGTAAACGATTTCCTGGAACGCCGGATCGTCCTTGAAGCAGGACAGGATGCGGCCGATTGAAAACTTGCTGCTCAGGTCTTCGAGGGCGGCGATGTCGGCGGCCTCGGCGTCTTTCAGCGCCTTGAGCTGGCCCATCAGCTCGTAGGCCTTGTCGTCATCGAAGCTGTCGTGCGCCTGACGGATCGCGGCGCGCAGCTCGCGGATCTGGTCACTTTCGCGGGTCGACTGGAAAGCATCCAGCACCATCTCGCTGATGATTTTGGCTTGTGGAAGGTGTTGTGAAAGATTGATGGAGTTTTCGTATTCCGCTTTGGACGATTCGGTGACTACGGATTCAGCGGTGTTGAAATCGGACATTGAAATTTCACTACTTTTTTAACTTGAGTGGAAACGAGAAAGCGCGAGGTCTTTTTCAGGCCGGTTAATTTAGGGGAGCGGGGCGGCGTTGTCACGGAACAACAGTCCGGTGGTGCGGATTATTTGTCCGGCGTGTTCAGGTTCATCGAGCGCACCATCCACTGTTCAGCGGTTTGCTGATCGGTCGGCAGCGTGAAGCGGAAAGTCGCCCCGCGCCCGGCGACATCGATCAACTGAATCTCACGCCCGTGCAGTTGCAGGATGCGGTGGACGATGCGCAGACCCAGTCCACCGTCACGCCGCGCCCCACCAATATTGAACGGACGCAGGAACAGACCTTCGCGCAACTCGGGAGCGATGCCGGGGCCGGTGTCGCTGACGGTGACTTCGACCAAGGCGCCCTGGGGTTTCAAGTCGAGCTCGATTTCACCGCCCGCAGGCGTGTGGCGCAAAGCGTTATCCACCAGGTTGGTCAGCACCCGTTCGATCAACCCAAGGTCGGCGCACACCGTCGGCAGGTTCGGACCGAAGCTGGCCTTGAGTTCGACGTGGCGTGCTTCGGCGGCCAGTTCGAATTTCTGGAAGATGTCCTGCAGCAGATCGATCAGCGAGAAGCGTTCCAGTACCGGTTGCACGAAACCGTGCTCCAGACGCACCAGCTCCAGCAGCGATTGCGCCAACCCGCCGACCTTGCGGCTTTGATCGAGAGCGATACCCAGATAGCGGCGCCGCTCCTCGGCAGAGAGCGTGGCGTCCTTGAGTGACAGGGTTTCCAGATAGCCGTGCAACGAGGCCAGCGGTGTGCGCAGGTCGTGAGAAATGTTCGCCACCAGTTCGCGGCGCTCCTGATCCTGGCGGGTCAACGAGCGCCACTGATCACCCAGTCGGTTTTGCATCTGCCGGAAGGCGCCATCGAGTACGGCGATTTCATCCGGGTCAGCGCTTTTATCCACAGTCGCTGACGGTGCAGGCAGAGGTTGCGGCGCGCCATCAATGTCGAACCGGCTGACGGTTTCGGTCAATCGGCGCAGTGGCCGGGTGATCAGGTTGAACGCCGTGAGACCGGCGATCAGGCATAGCAATGCGACCAGTCCGATCGACAGCAATGCAGTGTTGAGCGCGGCACTGGTCGCGCCACGTTCGGCGAAACGATCGTGTTCTTCACTGAGCAACACTACGTACAGATAACCGGCGGGCTTGCCGTTGACCCGTAACGGCGCGGCACTGAAGACCTTGCGCCCGTCGGTACTGCGCGGGTCATCGCCGAGGATCGGCAACGGCTGGTCATCGAGCAGCCGGCGGATCGGCGCCAGATCAACCGTCTCACGGCGCAGATGTCCTTCCGGCGCCGCATTGCCGACAATCCGCCCCTCGCTGTCGAGCAGGTACACCTCGACACTCGGGTTGACCAGCATCAGCTTGCTGAACAGTTCGCGCACGGCGCCGGGCATCAGGCCATGGCTGTCCATCAGCACCGTGTCATGGGCGATGTGCTGCGCCAGATCCCGCGACAGGCCTTGCACCACTTCCAGTTCATGCATCTTGCTGGAGCGCACCTGCAGCCATGCCGAGGTGCCGCAGCACACCAGCAGCAAAACGGCGAACACCAGCGACAGGCGCTGCGACAGGGTCAGTTTCATGGTTGTTCCGTACTGAATTTATAGCCTCGGCCCCACACGGTGAGGATGCGGGTCGGTTGCGCCGGATCGCTTTCGATTTTCGCCCGCAAGCGATTGATGTGGGTGTTGACCGTGTGCTCGTAGCCTTCGTGGCTGTAACCCCATACCGCGTTGAGCAGGTCCATGCGTGAGAACACCTTGCCCGGCTGTCGGGCGAAGAAATACAGCAAGTCGAACTCTCGCGGAGTGAGGTCCAGCCGCGCACCGTTGAGGGCGACGTCGCGGGTGATCGGGTCGATGCTCAGGCCATCGAGACTGAGGCTGCCGGCGTCCATCTTCAGGTTGCGCGCCATGGCGTCGACCCGGCGCAGCAAGGCTTTGACCCGGGCCACCAGTTCCAGCATTGAAAACGGTTTGGCGAGGTAATCGTCGGCACCCAGTTCCAGACCCAGGATGCGGTGCAATTCGCTGGAACGCGCGCTGGTGATGATGATCGGCGTGTAGCGCGCCATCGCCCGGGCGCGGCGGCAGATTTCCAGGCCGTCGACCCCCGGCAGCATCAGGTCGAGGATCAGTGCATCCCATTGTCCCTGTTGCAACAGGCGCATGCCTTCGTCGCCATCGGCGCAGTGCACGACGTCGTAATGCTCATCGCGCAGGTGCAGGCAAATCAAGTCGGCGATGTGCTGGTCATCCTCGACCACGAGGATGCGTTTGGTTAATTCCATCAAGCTCAATCCTTCGGCGCAGTGAGCGCATTGTGCGGGTTTTCCTCGGGGCGAGTTATCACGAATTCGTTAACTTCCCGTGAGGATTTGGCGATCAACCCAAGCCTAGGCTGTGTTCCATGACAGGCACCTGGAGTTTTGGGAGACGGCCATGTTTTCACGGCGACAGATTCTCGTAGCGAGTGGCGGGCTGGGGGTTGCAGCTCTGGTGGCGGGTGTATTGCCAAAATTTTCCTCGGGCACCGCACTGATCGAGCAAGCCCGTGCCGATGAGGTTTTCGAGGTGAGCCACAGCGACAGTGAATGGCACTCGCTGCTCTCGGATGAGCAGTACGCCATCCTGCGCGAAGAAGGCACCGAACGGGCCTATACCAGCCCGCTCAACGACGAGCATCGCAACGGCACATTCGCCTGCGCGGGTTGTGATCTGGCGCTGTTTTCATCGGCGACCAAGTTCGACAGCCGCACGGGCTGGCCGAGTTTCTGGACACCGTTGGAACATGCGGTGGCCACGCGTCAGGACCGATCGTTCGGTATGTCACGCAATGAAGTGCACTGCCGACGCTGCGGCGGGCACTTGGGACATGTGTTCGACGACGGCCCGAAACCCACCGGCCTGCGCTATTGCATGAATGGCCTGGCGATGACGTTCAAACCCGTGGCGGCATGAGCCATGGCCATTTTTCGATGTTCACTTTCTACAGGACGACACCATGTGGCTCTTGGTTCTCGCTTATCTGGGCGGTGTGCTGACGATCGTCAGTCCGTGCATCCTGCCTGTTCTGCCTTTTGTCTTCGCTCGCACCGGGCAGCCGTTTATCAAGAGTGGCTTGCCGCTATTGGCCGGGATGGCGCTTACCTTCGCCTTAGTCGCCACGCTGGCGGCGGTGGGCGGCGGTTGGGTGGTGCAAGTCAATCAGTTCGGTCGCTGGCTCGCGTTGCTGTTCGTTGCACTGTTCGGGCTGACGCTGCTGCTGCCGCGTCTCGCCGAGCGCCTGACGCGGCCGCTGGTGTCGGCCGGCAGTCGGCTGTCCGAAGCCGCGGGCCAGGACAATCGTCCGCGTCCCGGCGCCTCGTTTCTGATTGGCGTCGCCACGGGTCTGCTCTGGGCACCGTGCGCCGGGCCCATCCTCGGTTTGATTCTGACCGGCGCCGCGCTGCAAGGGGCAAGCATCGCCACCACGCTGTTGTTGCTCGCCTACGCGGCGGGCGCCGCGACTTCACTGGCGGCGGCGCTGCTGCTGGGCAGTAAGGTCTTTGCGTTGATGAAGCGCTCGATCGGTACGGGGGAGTGGATCCGGCGCGGGTTGGGGGCGGCGATGCTCGCGGGTGTCGCAGCGATTGCGCTGGGCCTCGACACCGGGTTGCTGGCGCGGTTGTCGACGGCGTCCACGGGCGGGATTGAACAGGCACTGGTGGGCAAGCTGACCAGCAAATCGCCGACGGGCAACGGAACCATGATGGCGCAGATTCCTGCTGCCGGCGGGGCGATGAAAGTTGCCGACAAGGCACCGGGAACACTACCGGTCGAAGGCCAGTTGCCGCCGCTCAATGGCGCCGTGCAATGGCTCAATTCGCCACCGCTCGATGCCCAGGCATTGAAGGGCAAAGTGGTGCTGGTGGATTTCTGGACCTACTCCTGCATCAACTGCCTGCGCACCTTGCCATACGTCAAAGCCTGGGCGGAAAAGTACCGCGATCAAGGCCTGGTAGTGATTGGCGTGCACGCCCCGGAATTCGCTTTCGAGCGCGATGTCGGCAATGTCACTAAAGCCATGAAGGAGCTGGGTATCAACTATCCGGTCGCCATCGATAACGACTACAAAATCTGGCGTGCTTTCAACAACGAATACTGGCCGGCGCATTATTTTGCCGATGCTCAAGGACGGATTCGTTACCACCATTTTGGCGAAGGGGATTACGCCGAATCGGAACGGGTCATACAGCAGTTGCTGCGTGAGGCCGGGGCGAAAACCGTCGCCGACGGCTTGATCAACGCCGATGCCCAAGGCGTGCAACAGGCGCCGGACATGAATCAGGTGCTGTCACCGGAAACCTACGTCGGCTACCAGCGTGCGGAACATTTCGTACCGGAAACCGGGCTGGTGCCTGACAAGGTCGCGACCTATAACCCACCCGCCAACCTGGCTTTGAATGACTGGAGCCTTGGCGGCCAGTGGGCCGTCGGTGCCGAGCAGGCCACCGCCAGCGCGCCGGCCAGTCGCATCGTCTACCGCTTCCACGCCCGCGATCTGCATCTGGTGCTGGGCCCGGGTGCGGATGGCAAACCGGTGCGTTTCAACGTGTCGATTGACGGGCAGGCGCCGGGTGACGCCCACGGTGTCGATGTCGCCGCGGATGGCAGCGGCCGCGTGACCGAACAGCGCTTGTACCAATTGGTGCGGCAAACCGACGAGGTGAAGGACCGGACCTTCACCATCGAATTTCTTGACCCGGGCGTATCGGCTTACGCCTTCACCTTCGGCTGATCGGGAGTGCGCAACATGAAAGCTCAAAACAACTGGCGCCGTGCATTGCTCGGCGTCGCCATGGCCGGTGTGATCGGTCAGTGCTCGGCGTTCTCTTTCGGCGCCGAGGACGCGGTGGTCATCCCGCCGCCAGCCCTCGACGAAACCACTCAGGCGCACAGTGAAACGGCGGTATTCGCCGGTGGTTGTTTCTGGGGCGTGCAAGGGGTTTTCCAACACGTCAAAGGTGTGCAGAAAGCCGTTTCCGGTTATGCCGGCGGTGCGGCGAACACGGCGGAATATGAGCGGGTCAGCGAGGGCGACACCGGTCATGCCGAGTCAGTACAAGTCACCTTCGATCCGACGCAAGTCAGCTACGGCAGCCTGCTGCAGATCTACTTTTCGGTGGCCCACAACCCGACCGAACTCAACCGCCAGGGGCCCGACAGCGGCACGCAATATCGTTCGGCGCTGTTCCCGGTCAACGCCGACCAGCAACGCGTGGCCCAGGCCTACATCGCCCAACTCGACGCCGAGCATGCCTACAGCAAACCGATCGTCACCCAACTGGAAACCTACAACGGCTTCTACCCGGCGGAGGACTATCATCAGGATTTCCTCACCGAACACCCAAGCTATCCGTACATCGTGATCAACGACATGCCCAAGGTCGCGCAGTTGAAGCAGTTGTTCGCGCAGCGTTATCAGGAGAAGCCGGTGTTGGTGAAAAACGGCTCCTGATTTATTGCGCGGTCAAGCCCGGGCGTTGCGCCTGAAGCAAGCGCAGCAACCGGTAGTACTTCAGCGAACGAGTGCCAATCAACCCACAGACGAAACCTGACGCTGCAGCTTTGAACAGCAGCGTATCCAGAGCAGAGGCTTGCTCCGGATGCACGTCATCCTGATAACCGAAGTAGTAATTCACGGCAAAAAACAGCAGGTACAACATCAACACTTTCCAAGTGCCGGGCAAGATCAGTCCTGTTTGCGAATCATCAAGCGTCACGTATTGCGCCGAAAACATTAGCCATGCCGTAACGCCGCCCAGCAAGAGGGCGCCAATCCAGCAGCTGAGGGACAGGACTGGGTTAAGCGTCAGATTTATTGAGAAGAGAGACCAGGCTATTAACACTGGTGGCGTGACCAGCATTGCTAAACGGCTCTTGGGGCTGGGCGTGCGAGCCTTGATCCCGAAATAAACGAGTACCAGGAAAACCGCATAAACCCACAGAGGGGTGTTTTGCAGAGTGATCAGCATCAATTGGCGTCCGTGCTTGAAAGAGAAGATGAATCATAGCGGTTGCCATGTTCGGCGGCGGTTATTTCAAGCGCGGTCGCTCCATGGCAATTACCGATGTTTCAAACCCCAAACTGGCAAAAAACGCCTCCGCACCTTCGCGCCCGGCGCGTAGTACCCAAGTGATCTCGGGGTTGTCCCCCATGACATGCTCGACCAGTGCGCGCCCGACGCCGGCGCGCCGATGCTGGCCATCAACTACGACCATCGACAGATAACCGTTGGACAAACCATCGGTGATGCCTCGGGCAAAACCGATGATTTTTTCGCCGCTCAGTGCGATGGCAGTGCGTTGCGAGTTTTCGATCAGTTGAGTGAAGTAGTCGCTGGAGCCTGTTCGGTGTCCCCAGCCATGTAGGCCGAGAAACAGCCGAACTGGCTCCACTTCGTCGGGCAACAGATCGCGTACGGTAAGGTCGTTTCTCATCGATAACAGCATCCTTGTCGGCAATCACCGGAGCGTAGTCGATAGCAATTGAGTCAGGATCTGCCCCAGGTTTGCATTGCGAATTCGACGAAGCGCCGCAGCTTGGGCAAACGATAACGATCCGGGGCATAGAGCAAATGCAAAGGGCGGCTCGGTGGCTGGTAATCGGGTATCACCGTCACCAGTTTGCCGTCGCGCAGATCCTGTTCCACCAGCGCATCCGGCAGCATGACGATGCCCATGCCGGTGCGTGCTGCCTGATGAAGGCCGGCGGAGGTGTTCATCAGCATCGGGCCGCTGACGTCGACCAGAATCTCGCCGTCCGGGCCGCTGAGGCGCCAGCGTTTTTCCACCGATTGCCAGTCGTCGCCGGCAGGGTAGGCGAACGACAGGCAGTCGTGTTGTTGCAGGTCTTCCGGGGTGATCGGCATGCCGCGTCGGGCGACGTAAGCCGGCGAAGCGCACACGGTCAGGGTGTAGTCGATCAGCGGCCGGGCGATCAGGTTCGACTGCTCGAAATGTCCCAGCCGAAACGCTACGTCGAGGCCGCTTTCCAGCAGATCCGGGCGGCGGTTGGTCAGCACCACATCCATTTTCACCTGCGGGTATTGCAGGGAAAATTCACTGAGCGCTGGGGCCAGGCGTTCGACACCAAAGGTCAGCGGCGCGGTGATGCGCAACAGGCCGCGTGGCTCGTCTAGGGCCTGTTCGGCCAAGCGTTCGGAGTCGGCCACCAGACCCAGAACGTCCAGACAGCGCTGGTAGTACACGTTGCCGAACTCGGTAAGCCGCTGCCGGCGGGTGGTGCGCTGCAACAATTGCACGCCGAGCCGTTGCTCCAGTGCGCGCAGGTGATTTCCGACCATGGTCGTGGACATTTCGCACTGCAACGCGGCCGCCGTCATGCTCCCGGCTTCTACAACCTTCACGTAGACGCTCATTGCCTGCAACAGGTCCATTATCAAGCTCTGCTTTTAAATGATTGAAGTTTTACCGAGTTTATCCAGTTCTGGTGGCTAACCATACTGCAAACACACCGACCTTCACTGGAGTTTGAAGTCATGACCGCCGCCCTGATGAACACCTACCAATCGCTGGCCCTGAGTTTCACCAGAGGTCTGGGCACTCGCCTGTGGGATCAGGCCGGTCGTGAATACCTGGATGCCGTCGCCGGGGTTGCGGTGACCAACGTAGGGCACTCGCACCCACGGATCGTCGCTGCTATTAGCGAACAGGCGGGGCTGCTGTTGCACACCTCCAACCTGTACAGCATCGACTGGCAGCAGCAACTGGCCAAACGGCTGACTGAGCTGTCGGGCATGGATCGCGCGTTCTTCAATAACTCGGGTGCTGAGGCTAACGAGACTGCACTGAAACTTGCGCGCTTGTACGGCTGGAGCAAAGGTATCGAACAGCCGCTGGTGGTGGTCATGGCCAACGCATTTCATGGCCGCACGCTCGGTACGTTGTCGGCGAGTGATGGCCCGGCGGTGCGCCTGGGCTTCAATGATCTGCCGGGGGATTTCGTCAAAGTGCCTTTCGGTGATCTGGCGGCGCTGGGTCAGCTGCAGCACAAGCATGGCGCGCGCATCGTGGCGATTCTGGTCGAGCCGATCCAGGGCGAAAGCGGCGTGCAACTGGCGCCGCCCGGCTACCTCAAAGCCCTGCGGGAAGTGTGCAATCGGCGCGCCTGGCTGTTGATGCTCGACGAAATCCAGACCGGTATCGGCCGCACTGGCCAGTGGTTTGCGTTCCAGCATGAAGGTATCGTGCCGGACGTCATGACCCTGGCCAAAGGCCTCGGCAACGGTGTGCCGATCGGCGCCTGTCTGGCGCGGGGCAGAGCGGCGGACCTGTTCACGCCCGGCAGCCATGGCAGCACCTTCGGCGGCAACCCGCTGGCCTGCCGGGTCGGCTGCACGGTGCTGGACATCATCGAAGAACAGGGGCTGCTGGAGAACGTCAGAGTGCAGGGTGAGCGCCTGTTGACCCGCCTGCGCGCCGAACTGGCAGACAACCCCAATGTGTTGGCGATTCGCGGGCAGGGCTTGATGATCGGCATCGAGTTGAAACAGCCGATTCGCGATCTGACGCTGATTGCGGCGCGGGATCATGGATTGCTGATCAACGTGACGCGTGGCAAGACGATACGGCTGCTGCCGCCGCTGACGATTGATGAGCGGGAGGTGGGGATGATTGTCAGAGGGGTGGGGCGTGCCGTGATCGCGCACTGACGCGCAAACGAACCCCCTGTAGGAGTGAGCCTGCTCGCGATAGCGGTGTATCAGGCGATATACATTTTGAATGGCCTACCGCAATCGCGAGCAGGCTCACTCCTACATTGGAATAGGTGCACGTCAGTCCGGATAATCCCCCAACTCCGGCGCCAGCATCCGCGTCTTCAGCGCCCCGTTCGAATTGTGCTGAATGATCTCGCTCGGCTGCCCCAGCGCATTGAAAAACACCTGGCCGATCCCGGCTGAATTCCACAGCCGTTCACCCGCTTCGGCATGTTCCGGGGTGTACGGCACGATGCGCATGCGTCGGCGTTTGGTGAACCAGTTCAACGGCGAGCGCGGCGAATAGAGCCAGCGGTTGAGGCGGTCGAACCATTCCAGCAGGGTTTTCGGGAACTCGTTCTTGATCCCGCTGCTGGTGATCTGCCAGATCCGTGGCCCGGCCTTGCGGTGTCGGATAAGCACTTCGTAGACGAAGGAATAATGCACATCGCCGGACAGCACCACGTAGTTTCCGGGTGTGCGGGTGTGTCGGAAAATGTTCAGGATCACCTGCGCCGCACCGCGATGAGCCATCCAGTTTTCGGCGTCGACCAGCAGTGGATAACCGCACCAGCTGAAAACCTTCTGAACGGTTTCAATCAGCTTCACGCCGAAGATCGGCGCCGGTGAAACGATGATCGCTGACGGATGATCAAGCAGCTCCTGCTGCAGTTCGCTCAGCGCTTCCCAGTCCAGTAAACCGGAGGGTTGCTTGAGTGCCATCTCGCTGCGCCAGCGCCGGGTGCGGGTGTCGAGCACCACCAGCGCCGGGCTGCTCGGCAGCACGAAATGCCAATGCTGAAAGCGCAGCAAGTCATCGATCAGCGCGTCCTGCACCGGGCTGTCGAGATATTGATCGTCACCACTGGCGCTCAGGCGGCGAGTGTTCTCCAGCACATCCTTGAACGCGTCCGGATTATTGCCCCAGCCCTGACACAACATGTACGCGATCAAGGCGTTGCCGATGATGCGTTTGGAGAACGGATGACCGTAGGCGGTTTCTTCCCATTGCGCGGAAAGGTTCCAGTCATCGGTGATGTCGTGGTCATCGAAAATCATCAGGCTCGGCAGGTGCGCCAGCGCCCGGGCAACGTTGGCCAACCCGGCCTTGAAACCATCGATTCGGGTCTGCTCCAGGGTGTAGCGCTTCAAGCGTTCAGGCGTCAGCGCTGGAGCAGCAGGATTGATCAACCCCCAGGCAATCGGCGACCACACCAGCAAATACATCGCCATCACTTCGGCGAAGGTCACCAGGTGATTGTCAGCACTGCTGCTGGTGAAAATCGGCTTACGCGCACCGCCGAAAAATCGCTCGCGCAAGGTCTCGTTGCTCTCCAGCGCCGGTAACAGATCCGCACGGTGGTAGTAACTGGCCGGGTGTTGGTAGAGCTTGGCGCTGTCGCTGACCACGGCACCTTCGAGGTGTTCGTCGAACAGGCCGAGGCGCTCGATCAACGCATGAATCGCCCGCAGCATCGGGCCGGCGACGTCGTCGGCGTAGATTTGGTCGCCGCTCATCATCAACAGGGAGGGGCGTTGTTGTGGATCGGTTTCTATCGCCAGCAACTGATCGACACAGAGCAGACCGTCTGCCGCCGGATGATGCGGCTTGCGGCAGGAGCCGTGGAGCAATTGATCGATCCGTGAGCGCACGACGAAGTTCGGGCAAGTAGCATCGCCATACACCAGATGTGGTGCCCAGTCGGCAATTCGCTGCTGGCCATCGATCAGCAAGTCGTAACCCACAACGGTCTCACAGGGCAGGGCGCTGTCCAGCACAACGTCAATCAAATGAACGAACGCATGACGGCCTACAGGAATGACCGTGCACCTCCCGGCATCGAGAGGGATGTCTCCTACGCCTTGCAGGCGCAACGTCAGCGACAGTTGACGCGTACCGACCAGCCACAGCACCACGCGCGTGGTTTCCAGCCGGCGCAGCAGTGGGCCGGCCAAGACGGGAGGCAGCGGATTCAGGTCAGCAGGTATCGGGGACATTCAGGGGCAAAGCTCAAGACGCACAGGCTG
This sequence comes from Pseudomonas sp. S150, assembly GCF_004526365.1. Lineage (NCBI taxonomy): Bacteria > Pseudomonadati > Pseudomonadota > Gammaproteobacteria > Pseudomonadales > Pseudomonadaceae > Pseudomonas > Pseudomonas sp. S150. The sequence goes on along the minus strand of NZ_CP038207.1, from coordinate 5,614,907 downwards.
GCGATGATAGCGCAGCCGGCGCCTTGAACCCTTAAACGAGGCTTAAGAATCGGCCTTCTGCAGCTTCAGCGCCAGCAGTCGCCATTCGGCGGACGCGGATTGCTCCTGCACCGAGCAGTCGAAGCGATAAGTGACGTCATCGCCGTTCATGTTGCGCGCGGTGACCTTGTTGCTGAGGGTGTAGACCTGATCCTTGAAGCGCTTGGTGACAATGGCAGAGCTGTCGGCGAAGCGCTCCGACGCCGGGAAGCGTAGTGTGCTGGTGACCACCGTGCCGCACATGACATACGCGAGCATCGATTTATCGCTGTCGGCATTTTGCCCAAGCTTGTCGCGCAGCGCGGTGAGCGCTTTACGGCCCTGCGCGTCGCTCTGATCCAGGACGGCTTTTTCCGATATCGATTTCGGTGCCCGGCTGGCGTAATTCGGCAGCAGTGCGGAATCCGGCGGAGAAGGTTGGTTATCCGGCTCGATCGCGGCAAAGCCCGGCGCGTTTTCCAGTACCGCGGACGTCGAGTCCGACTCGGCTTCGGGCAACAGACTGGTGGTGACATCGTTCTGTGCGATCACGTCTTCGACTGGCGCCTTTTCGGCTTTATGCGCCGACGGGAACAACGACAGGAAGATCGACAGCACCACCATGCCGACGATAAAACCGCCCGCCGCGCCAACGATGTTGCCGTAAAACAGATTCCAGCTGCCGCGGTTTTTCACCACCCAGCGCCACATCAAACCCCAGGCGGCGATAAATGCCAGAAAACTCAGAAACTCCATTCGATCCTTTCCTTAACCCTTCAATAGCCTGCAAAACAGCACCCACTGGCGGTGAGTGCTGAAGATGGACGGCAAGATATCAAAATAGAGGTCTGACGCCACGAAGACATTCACATGCCGAGATTGGGCGGATTGATCTGAACAAAAAACATGATCGCCGTTATGCCGGCCACAACGCCGCAAAGGCCGGCCAGTAGCTGACGCGCGACAGGGTGTTCGACCTGCGAGCGACGGGCCACCAGCATCCATACGCCGGTCAGCGCCGCGGCAGTCGCCAGCATTTCCAGAAGCGATCCCATGACCCCCGGGACCGGTGGCCGGCTAGAGCCGAACAGACCGACACAAAGCTGCGAAACCACCACGCCGACAATCATGCCGCTGGTCGCACCCAACACATTGGCGAGTAGCAGATTCCACGCACCACGCTGCCTGACGACCCAGACCCACATGCCTATCCAGGCGATAAAGAAAAACCCAACATCCATCGTATCCATCCTTCGAAACCCGTCACGGTACAAGCACTCGGCACCTTGCCGACAGTGGACGGCACGATAGCAAAATAGTAGCGTCGCGCCACTTTCTTGATTCCTGTAATGGACTACTCATGCTAAAAGCCGCTTCTGTTCTGCGCTTGCTCTGTGCAATCACGTGCGCCGCTGTCATTACCCCGGCATTCGCCGAGTGGAAAGAGCCCCCGGAAAGCAGCTGGCAGTATTACCTCGCTAACTGCCAGCGAATGCAGGAAAAAATCGCCGACGTCCAGAGCGGTCGCGTACCTGGCGCCTTTGAGGTGGCAGGTGATCTGGAAGGCAGCCTGCGGATCATCAATGAGCGCCGCTTGAACCTGACGCCCCAATACCTCGGCTCCCGCGAATTCGCGCAATGCGAAAACGTCGCCGCCCAGGCCGAGGCAACGATTGCCCAAGGCAAGGCCGAGTTCGCCACCAGAATGAATCAGGCGGCTGAGCAAGGGCGCATCGCCCACCAGAACTCCCCCAAATACAAACGCGCCCGTTCACTCGGCTACAGCGACGTCGGCGACATCTCCTTCCTGAAACTGCACGAAGACATGGACGGCGAAGCTCGCCTGAAAACCATGCTGATCACCGTCGACGAAGTCTGCGGCCAATACTTCCGCGCCACGCAATATGTGAAGCCGTATGTGATTTATACCGTTCGCCCATCGGATGGCGGTTGTGGCGAGGAAAAACGCGTGGCGATCGTCGGTGGCCGGTCGGTGGAGAAGGGCGATTACATCGATGAGCGGGGCGAGTTTCAGTATGTGGGCTGGAAGAAGCTTGTGGGGGCGGATGGATTTCCCACGGATATTCGGGTGTTGAAGGCTCGACGCTGAAAGGTCAGCGCGTGAAGCAACTGATCAAAGAATATCTTTCAGATAACCCTTGAGCGCGAGGAGCGGCTGATCAAGCTGCTCCAGCGACTGCGCCTGACGGAAATCGGCTGACAGCTTGTGCAGCTCCCGCCCCAACGGTTTCTCGACCCCGCCCAACGCATCCATCGCCAAGCCCAGGCACTCGTTCATCTTGAACTGAATCGTCTCGACATCACCCCGGCGCACCAGCAGTTCGAAAACGTCTTTCTGATAGTCACCCATAACCATGTCATCCCGCAGAATCGGGCTCAGGCCTTCCTCCTCGTAAGCGAGTTTGAGGGAGAACAGGGCGACGGTTTCCAGTGACGTTTCCATGGTTGGCCTTGGAGGTCCTTAAGCATGAGTCTTGAAAGTCGGAACGACCAACGAAAGCCGCTACGGGCGGCAGACCGCGTGCGGGCGTGCGTGATTATACTGAGTGGACGCATCAGGTGCAGTCCCTAGGCAAAACAGGTTGCACGGACAGCGCCGAGACATTCAATGACCTAAGCAACAGAACGAGTTTCTCAGGATGGCCAGCGAGTATGAGCTGCCAGACAAACTCAACGATAGTTCAGGCATATGAGCGGAGCGACGATCATGGAATACGACGAAAAGTTGATTGAAGAGGCTGTGCTTGCCCTGTTGGCCGCTTTCAGTTCCGACGACGGCAATGCATGGAAAGGCTTCGATTTTGAAGTCATGAACCGATTGCATGAACAGGGTCTCATCAGTAATCCGGTAAACAGGAACAAATCGATCTGGTTGACGGAGGAGGGCCAGGAACGAGGTCGTCAGATAGCTGAGCGTTTGTTTGGGGGAGTTGTTCAAGCCCCGCGTGCGCCTGATCCAGATATCTGAGTTCCTGTCTCGGCTCGTCGTTTGAACTGCGCCGCGCCAGTGGAACGCAAATGGAGGGGTTTTCCCGTTGGAGCATTTTCTGAATGAACCACAACTGACAAACGTTAGAGCTGCACTGTCCGAACCGTTCAACCATTTTCCCACTGATTACGATTACATCGCATGCCAGCTAAAAGGCGTCGATCCAGCGGTGCTCTACGAGATTTTTTATTCAGAAGTAGCGCCGGTGTGCTTTATGAACATTGCAGCGGTCTTGCCGACTGTCTGGACAGGTTTTGACCCTGATTGGCTCAGGGGCGAGATAGAGGAAAGGCTTGTGGCGCGGCAGCGTAATTGGTTTCGCAGGTTGTTCGACAAGTTGCTGATTCGTTGGTTGAAATACAACTACGACCATATGTGGCAAGAAATCGCCAGCAGGCTTTGAGCTTGTGGCAAGCGTCTGAAGTTCTTCGCTTTTAGCGATCAATACTTCGCCAAGTTTATCGCGCAACCGGTCTCATCGCGGGTGAGCAGGTGGCCATTGAGTGGAGAGGGGGCACTTTCCGACAGACGAAAAAAAAGGCCTTGCTAAGCAAGACCTTTCTTAATTTTGGTGCCCCGAGGGAGACTCGAACTCCCACTCCTTTCGAAAACGGATTTTGAATCCGCCGCGTCTACCAATTCCGCCATCAGGGCTCAATGGCGGCGAAGTATAGAGAGGTGATTACCGTTGGTCAATCACGTTTCATGGTCAATTTTTGATAATTCCGCTAGACTTTCCGGCCCTGCTAGACGAACCCCATCATGCGCGTTGCTGACTTTACCTTCGAGCTTCCTGATTCGCTGATCGCCCGCCACCCGTTGGCCGAGCGTCGCGGTAGTCGCCTGCTGACCCTTGATGGGCCGAGCGGCGCCCTTGCACACCGTCAATTCACTGATTTGCTTGAGCATTTGCGCCCGGGCGATTTGATGGTATTCAACAATACCCGGGTGATTCCGGCGCGGTTGTTCGGGCAGAAAGCCTCGGGCGGCAAGCTGGAAATCCTCATCGAACGCGTGCTCGATTCGCACCGCGTGCTGGCCCATGTGCGCTCCAGCAAGTCGCCGAAGCCGGGTTCGAAGATCCTCATCGACGGCGGTGGCGAAGCCGAGATGCTCGCGCGTCACGATGCGCTGTTCGAGCTGGGCTTTGCTGAAGAAGTGCTGCCGCTGCTCGATCGCGTCGGGCACATGCCGTTGCCTCCTTATATAGACCGCCCGGACGAAGGTTCGGATCGCGAGCGCTATCAGACCGTGTACGCCCAGCGCCTGGGTGCGGTAGCGGCGCCGACGGCGGGGCTGCATTTCGATCAGCCGCTGATGGAGGCGATTGCCGCCAAGGGCGTCGAGACCGCGTTCGTCACGCTGCACGTCGGTGCGGGGACGTTCCAGCCGGTGCGCGTCGACAAGATCGAAGATCACCACATGCACAGTGAGTGGCTGGAAGTCGGCCAGGACGTGGTCGACGCCGTTGCCGCGTGCCGTGAGCGTGGCGGGCGGGTGATTGCCGTGGGCACCACCAGCGTGCGTTCGCTGGAAAGTGCCGCGCGCGATGGCGTGCTCAAGCCGTTCAGTGGCGACACCGACATCTTTATCTATCCGGGCCGGCCGTTCCATGTGGTCGACGCCCTGGTCACAAACTTCCATTTGCCGGAATCCACGCTGTTGATGCTGGTTTCGGCGTTCGCCGGTTATCCCGAAACCATGGCCGCCTATAAAGCCGCCGTCGACAACGGCTACCGCTTTTTCAGCTACGGTGATGCGATGTTCATCACCCGTAATCCCGCCCCGACTGCCCCTGAAAACACAGGCCCAGAGGAAACAGAATGAGTCGCGAATGTCGCATGTCCTTTGAACTGCTTGCCACCGATGGCAAGGCTCGTCGTGGTCGGCTGACCTTTCCGCGTGGCACCGTCGAGACCCCGGCGTTCATGCCGGTGGGCACCTACGGCACGGTCAAAGGCATGTTGCCGCGTGACATCGTCGCCACTGGCGCGGAAATCATTCTGGGCAACACCTTCCACCTGTGGCTGCGTCCGGGCACCGAGGTGATCAAGGAGCACGGCGACCTGCACGACTTCATGCAGTGGAAAGGCCCGATCCTTACCGACTCCGGCGGCTTCCAGGTGTTCAGCCTGGGCGCGATGCGCAAGATCAAGGAGGAGGGCGTGACCTTCGCCTCCCCGGTTGACGGCTCGAAAGTGTTCATGGGCCCGGAAGAATCGATGCAGGTGCAACGCGATCTCGGTTCCGACATCGTGATGATCTTCGACGAATGCACGCCGTACCCGGCTGACGAAGATGTCGCTCGCGTTTCGATGGAGCTGTCGCTGCGTTGGGCCCAGCGCTCGAAAAACGCGCATGGCGACAACACCGCAGCGCTGTTCGGCATCGTTCAGGGCGGCATGCACCAGGATCTGCGCATGCGCTCGCTGGAAGGCCTCGACAAGATCGGCTTCGATGGCCTGGCCATTGGCGGTCTGTCGGTGGGCGAGCCGAAGCACGAGATGATCAAGGTGCTGGATTATCTGCCGGGCATGATGCCGGCTGACAAACCTCGTTACCTTATGGGCGTTGGCAAACCGGAAGATCTGGTTGAGGGTGTGCGCCGCGGTGTGGACATGTTCGATTGCGTGATGCCAACCCGTAATGCCCGCAATGGGCATCTGTTCATTGATACAGGCGTGCTGAAGATCCGTAACGCGTTCCATCGCCATGATGATTCGCCGCTGGATCCGACCTGCGATTGCTATACCTGCCAGAACTTCTCCCGCGCTTATCTGCATCACCTGGACAAGTGCGGCGAAATGCTCGGCAGCATGCTCAATACCATCCATAACTTGCGCCATTATCAGGTGCTGATGGCTGGTTTGCGCGAGGCTATTCAACAGGGTACATTGGCCGCCTTTGTCGATGCCTTCTACGCCAAACGCGGGCTCCCCGTTCCGCCTTTGGACTGAGTTTTCTGACCCCAAGATTCAACATTTGCAACTGGAGTGCTAAATGAGCTTTTTTATCTCTAACGCCATGGCTGACGCAGCTGCACCGGCTGCTGCAGGCCCAATGGGCGGCGGCTTCGAGTGGATTTTCCTGGTCGGCTTCCTGGTCATCTTCTACCTGATGATCTGGCGTCCACAGGCCAAGCGCGCCAAAGAGCAGAAGAACCTGCTGAGCAGCCTTGCGAAGGGTGACGAAGTGGTCACCACCGGCGGCATCGCCGGCAAGATCACCAAAGTGGCCGATGACTTCGTGGTTCTGGAAGTTTCCGACACCGTGGAAATGAAGTTCCAGAAGGGCGCCATCGCCGCCACGCTGCCAAAAGGCACGCTGAAAGCGATCTAAGGTTCCAACTTCTACTCAATCGACGGGGCGCGCAAGGCGCCCCGCGTTCATAACGGGCGGCGTGATGCTGAACAAATATCCTCTGTGGAAATACATTCTGATCCTGGCGGTGCTGGCGGTCGGTCTGATTTATTCCGCTCCCAATCTATACCCTGATGACCCGGCCATTCAGATCAGCGGCGCCAGCACGGCACTGCAGGTCAATCAGGCCGATCTGGATCGCGTCAGCACCGCGCTGCGTGAGTCCGGGATCAACGTCAAGGCAGCTTCGCTGGCCGCCAACGGCAAGGGCGGTCTGATCCGTCTGACCAAGGCTGAAGACCAGCTGCCGGCCAAAGATGTTGTGCGCAAGGCATTGGGTGATGACTACGTCGTCGCACTGAACCTGGCACAGACCACCCCGCAATGGCTGCGCAACCTCGGCGCGCACCCGATGAAGCTGGGTCTGGACTTGTCCGGTGGTGTGCACTTCCTGCTGGAAGTGGACATGGACAAAGCCCTCGACGCCCGCCTGAAAGTCTACGAAGGCGACGTCAAGAGTCTGCTGCGTAAAGAGAAGCTGCGCTATCGCAGTCTGCCGCAACTGGGCGGCGCCATTCAGTTGGGCTTCAGCGATGCTGACTCCCGCGAACAGGCCCGTGCGCTGATCCGCAAGAACTTCAACGATTTCGACATTGTTCCGGCCGACCTCAACGGTCAACCGGTGCTGCGTCTGGCGATGACCCCGGCCAAGCTGGCGGAAATCCGTGAATACTCCATCAAGCAGAACTTGACCACGGTACGTAACCGCGTCAACGAGCTGGGTGTTGCCGAACCGATCGTTCAGCGTCAGGGCGCCAACCGCATCGTGGTTGAGCTGCCGGGCGTGCAGGACACTGCCGAAGCCAAGCGTATTCTCGGCAAGACGGCCAACCTTGAGTTCCGTCTGGCTGCAGAGCCGGGTGCTTCGAAAGCCACTTCCGAGACCTTCGAGTTCCGTGAAGGCAAGCGTCCTCCTGCGCAGATCGAGCGTGGCCTGATCATCACCGGTGACCAGGTGACCGATGCCAAGGCCGGTTTCGGCGAGCACGGCACACCTGAAGTGAACATCCGTCTGGACGGTCACGGTGGCGAGCTGATGAGCCGCGCGACCCGTTCGAACGTCGGCCGCAGCATGGCGGTGATCTTCATCGAACAGCGTCCGGTGACCACCTACGTTAAGCAGGTTGTTGATGGCGTCGAGAAAGACGTGCCGGTGCAGACCTTCAAGGAAGAGAAGAAGATCATCAGCCTGGCGACCATTCAGTCGCCGCTGGGCGCGCAGTTCCGCATCACCGGCCTGAACGGCCAGGGTGAATCGTCCGAGCTGGCGCTGCTGCTGCGTGCCGGTGGTCTGGCCGCGCCGATGTACTTCGCTGAAGAGCGCACAATCGGTCCGAGCCTGGGTGCTGACAACATCACCAAAGGTATTGATGCATCGCTGTGGGGCATGCTGTTCGTCTCGCTGTTCATCATCGCCATCTACCGCTTCTTCGGTTTGATCGCCACGGTCGCGCTGGCGGTGAACATGGTGCTGCTGCTGGCGCTGATGTCGCTGCTGGGTGCAACGCTGACCCTGCCGGGTATCGCCGGTATCGTCCTGACCATGGGTATGGCGGTCGACGCCAACGTGCTGATCTTCTCGCGGATCCGTGAAGAGATCGCAGCCGGCATGACCGTGCAGCGTGCAATCAACGAAGGCTTCGGCCGGGCTTTCACCGCGATTCTCGACGCCAACCTGACCACTCTGCTGGTTGGCGGCATCCTCTTCGCCATGGGCACCGGCCCGGTGAAGGGCTTCGCAGTGACCATGTCCCTCGGGATCTTTACCTCGATGTTCACGGCCATCATGGTGACCCGCGCAATGGTCAACCTGATCTTCGGCGGACGTGACTTCAAGAAGTTGTGGATTTAAGGGGCTGCCATGTTACGTACAATCAACTTCATGGGCGTTCGCAACTTCGCGTTCGGCGTCACAGTGTTTCTCACGTTGCTGGCTATTTTCAGCGTCGTCCACAAGGGCATGAACTGGGGCCTGGACTTCACCGGCGGTACGCTCATCGAGCTGACCTACGAGCGTCCGGCCGACGTCACCAAAGTGCGTGAAGAGCTGGTGACTTCCGGTTACCACGAAGCCATCGTGCAGAGCTTTGGTGCAACCACTGACCTGCTGGTGCGCATGCCGGGTGAAGACCCGCAGTTGGGTCACCAGGTGGCCGAGGCTTTGCAGAAAGTCGGCGGCGACAACCCGGCGACGGTCAAGCGTGTCGAGTTCGTCGGCCCGCAGGTCGGTGAAGAGCTGCGCGACCAGGGCGGCCTCGGCATGCTGCTGGCGCTCGGCGGCATCCTGATCTACCTGGCTTTCCGCTTTCAGTGGAAATTCGCGGTCGGCGCCATCGTTTCGCTGATTCACGACGTGATCGTGACTGTCGGTATCCTGTCGTTCTTCCAGATCACCTTCGACCTGACGGTGCTGGCGGCGGTACTGGCGATCATCGGTTACTCGCTGAACGACACCATCGTGGTGTTCGACCGGGTTCGTGAGAACTTCCGTGTGCTGCGCAAGGCTTCGCTGATCGAGAACATCAACATCTCGACCACTCAGACCCTGCTGCGGACTATGGCAACGTCGATCTCCACCTTGCTGGCGATCGCTGCGCTGCTGTTCTTCGGTGGCGACAACCTGTTCGGTTTCTCCATTGCCCTGTTCATCGGTGTTCTGGCGGGTACCTACTCGTCGATCTACATCGCGAACGTGGTGCTGATCTGGCTGAACCTGAGCACCGAGGATCTGATTCCTCCGGCCAACACCGAGAAGGAAGTCGACGACCGTCCATAACGGCCATCGTTTCTCCGGCTGTCAGCCCGAAAAAGGCGCGAGTTGAACTCGCGCCTTTTTTTATGCTCCAAGGCTGGGAGAAGCGCGGGCGCGTCCCGTATGTGATGGTCAGGAGGTTCATGTGAACAAGTCGTTGCTGGTTGGTGCGGTATTGGGTGCTGTCGGTGTGACTGCCGGGGGTGCTGTTGCCACCTACAGCCTGGTTAAAAGCGGCCCTGAGTATGCGCAAGTGCTGGCCGTTGAGCCGGTCAAAACACAGATCAAGACTCCACGTGAAGTGTGCAAGGATGTTGCTGTAACCCGCCAGGCGCCGGTCAAGGATCAACACCAGATCCTCGGTACCGCGATTGGTGCGGTAGCGGGTGGTTTGCTGGGTAACCAGATCGGCGGCGGTACCGGCAAGAAGATTGCCACGGTCGCTGGCGCGGTCGGTGGCGGTTATGCCGGTAACAAGGTGCAGGAAGGCATGCAGAACCGCGATACCTACACCACCACCCAGACTCGCTGTAACACCGTGAATGACATCAGCGACAAGGTTGTCGGTTACGACGTGCGTTATTCGCTGGATGGCAAGGAAGGCAAAGTGCGGATGGACCGTGATCCGGGCAACCAGATTCCGGTGGACAAGGAAGGTAAGTTGATTCTGTCGCAGAATCAGCCGGCTCAATAACCGTCTGATCGTTTAAAAAAGAGCACCCTGCGGGGTGCTTTTTTGTGCCTGCCATTCAAGCCTCACCACAAAGACCCTGTGGGAGCGGGCTTGCTCGCGAATGCGGTCTACCATCCAGAATTAATGTTGGCTGACGCGCCGCCTTCGCGAGTAAGCCCGCTCCCACAGTGGATTCGAGTGGAGGCTGAAATCGCAGGCATAAAAAAAGCACCCCGAAGGGTGCTTTTTGCTTTTCGCGGGAAGCTTAACGCTTCAGCGAAGCCGGCAGGTGCGGCTGGATCGCCGTCAGGACTGCCTTGAAGCATTTGGTGTTGCCGGCAACGATGTGGCCTTTCTCAAGGAAATCGTGACCGCCGGTGAAGTCGCTCACCAGGCCGCCAGCTTCTTGAATCAGCAGGGCGCCGGCAGCCATGTCCCACTCGGACAGGCCCGACTCCCAGAACGCGTCGAAACGACCGGCAGCCACGTAGGCCAGGTCCAGGCTGGCGGAGCCGGCGCGGCGGATGCCGGCAGTCTGGCCAACCAGGGCGCGGAACATGCCCAGGTAGTTGTCGAGGTTGTCCATCTGGTCGTCACGGAACGGGAAGCCAGTACCCAGCAGAGCGCCGTCGAGGCTGGTGCGACCGCTGACGCGCAGACGACGACCGTTCAGTTGAGCGCCGCGACCACGGCTGGCGGTGAATTCTTCCTGGCGAACCGGGTCCAGAACCACAGCGTGTTCCAGGCGACCACGGTATTTGCAGGCAATGCTGACGGCAAAGTGAGGAATGCCACGCAGGAAGTTGGTGGTGCCGTCCAGTGGATCGATGATCCACAGGTACTCTTCGCCTTCGATGCCGTTACCGACATGCATGCCGGTCTCTTCACCCTGGATCGAGTGATTCGGGTAAGCCTTGCGCAGAGCATCGATGATTTTCTGTTCGGCGGCGCGATCGACCTCGGATACATAATCCTTGGCGTCTTTTTCGTCGACCTTGATGGTATCCAGGCGCTCGATGGAGCGGAAGATCAGTTCACTGGCGCTGCGGGCGGCGCGCAGCGCGATATTCAGCATGGGCTGCATGGATGTGTCACCTAAGGTTGTTAAAGAAAGCCGCGCATTCTATCAGAACTTTTCTTCAGGTGAAGGTCGCTGTTCGCTTTCATAGCTTAACGGTAGGCTGTTCTGTAAGATTTGCACCCCTTTCCTGTGTCCGAGAGCGCCTCCCTTGCTGCAGAACATTCGTGTCGTCCTGGTCAATACCAGCCACCCCGGCAACATCGGCGGGGCCGCGCGCGCCATGAAAAACATGGGTCTGTCGCGGCTGGTGCTGGTCGAACCGCGGTTGTTTCCGCACCACGAAGCCGATGCGCGTGCTTCCGGTGCCGGTGACATTCTTGAAAACGCCCAAGTCGTCGCCACTCTGGAAGACGCTTTGGTCGGCTGCAATCTGGTGCTCGGCACCAGCGCCCGTGACCGGCGCATTCCCTGGCCGCTGCTCGATCCCCGCGAATGCGGGAGCAAAGTGGTCGAGGAAGCGGGGCAGGGCGCACAAATCGCGTTGGTGTTCGGTCGTGAAGACTCCGGCCTGACCAACGAGGAGCTGCAGCGATGTCACTTTCACGTGCACATCCCCTCCGATCCTGAGTTCAGCTCGTTGAACCTCGGGGCGGCGGTGCAGGTGTTGAGCTACGAAGTGCGCATGGCCTGGCTGGCCGCTCAAGGGCAGCCGACCAAGATCGAGAAAGAAGAAGTGGCCTCGGTGAAAAGCGCCGAACTCGCGACCATGGATGAGCTGGAGCGCTTTTACGAGCATCTGGAGCAGACGCTGGTCGCCATCGAATTTCTTGATCCGGAAAAGCCACGGCACTTGATGGCGCGCCTGCGCCGATTGTACGGACGCAGCTCGGTCAGCCGGGCGGAAATGAATATTTTGCGTGGCATCCTCACGGAAACCCAAAAAGCGGCCCGTGGTGAGCTTCTTAAGCGGAAGGACTGAATGATGTTTGAGCGTTTGCGTGAAGATATCCAGAGCGTATTCCATCGAGACCCGGCGGCGCGTAACGCTTTTGAAGTCCTGACCTGCTACCCCGGTATGCACGCGATCTGGATTCATCGGTTGGCCGGGATGCTGTGGCGCAACGAGCTGAAATGGCTGGCGCGACTGGTGTCGAACTTCGGTCGTTGGTTGACCGGGATCGAGATTCATCCGGGTGCCAAAGTTGGTCGGCGCTTTTTCATTGACCACGGCATGGGCATCGTCATTGGTGAAACCGCCGAGATTGGCGATGACGTGACCATTTATCAGGGCGTAACCCTCGGCGGCACCAGTTGGAACAAGGGTAAGCGCCACCCGACGCTGGGTGATGGGGTTGTCGTGGGTGCTGGTGCCAAAGTGCTCGGGCCATTCACGGTGGGGGCTGGCGCGAAAGTCGGCTCCAACGCCGTAGTGACCAAGGAAGTGCCGCCGGGCGCTACAGTAGTGGGGATTCCGGGGCGGATCATCGTCAAAACCGATGAAGAGCAGGACGCCAAGCGCAAGGCGATGGCCGAGAAGATTGGTTTCGACGCCTATGGCGTCAGCGAAGACATGCCCGACCCGGTGGCTCGTGCCATCGGTCAGTTGCTCGATCACCTGCAAGCGGTGGACGGGCGGCTGGAGGGGATGTGCGGCGCGCTGAAGGATCTGGGCAGTAATTACTGTGCGAAAGATCTGCCTGAGCTGCGCGAAGAAGATTTCGCTTGCGTGAAGGGCAAGGATCAGAGCCAGGCCAGCTAAACCGGGGCGCTGTGTTTCGCGAGCAAGCCCGCTCCCACATTGGAATGCATCCCCCCTGTGGGAGCGGGCTTGCTCGCGAAGAACGATAACGCGGTACCGCTGGCTGTACGCCGCCAGCCTTTGCTATGATGCGCGCGCTCTTTTGCGGGTAAACCCGACTAAAGCACTAGGTCTTATAGTTGACTTAAATGCTCGGGAATTGCATACTCCCGCCCATTCCGAACTCCGTGGTAATTGTCCATGCGACTGACTACAAAAGGCCGATACGCCGTGACCGCCATGCTTGACCTGGCGTTGCACGCGCAGCACGGGCCGGTGTCCCTGGCCGATATCTCCGAGCGCCAAGGCATCTCCCTGTCCTATCTCGAACAGCTTTTCGCCAAGCTGCGCCGCAGTAACCTGGTTTCCAGTGTTCGCGGTCCAGGCGGTGGTTACCAGCTGTCGCGCGACATGCAGGGCATCCAGGTGGCTCAGGTGATCGATGCGGTCAACGAATCGGTCGATGCTACAAAGTGCCAGGGCCAGGGCGACTGCCATTCCGGCGACACCTGCCTGACTCATCACCTGTGGTGCGACCTGAGCCTGCAGATTCACGAATTTCTCAGCGGTATCAGCTTGGCCGACCTCGTAACTCGCCGTGAGGTGCAGGAAGTGGCCCAGCGTCAGGATCAGCGTCGTTGCAATGGCAAGGCGCCGCGCCTGGACAAGATTGAAGCGTCCGCCGTCGAATGACAGCCAAAGAGCTAGCGGCACGCCAGCCAGCCTGATTTAGGAGATAGTCCATGAAATTGCCGATTTACCTTGATTACTCTGCGACCACCCCGGTCGATCCGCGCGTTGCGCAAAAGATGAGTGAATGCCTGCTGGTCGACGGAAACTTCGGTAACCCGGCGTCCCGTTCCCACGTGTTCGGCTGGAAAGCTGAAGAGTCCGTCGAAAACGCCCGTCGTCAGGTGGCCGACCTGGTCAACGCCGACCCGCGTGAAATCGTCTGGACGTCCGGCGCCACCGAATCCGACAACCTGGCGATCAAGGGTGCGGCGCATTTCTATGGTTCCAAAGGCAAGCACCTGATCACCAGCAAGATCGAACACAAGGCCGTTCTCGACACCATGCGCCAACTGGAGCGTGAAGGTTTCGAAGTGACCTACCTCGAGCCGACCGAAGACGGTCTGATCACCCCGGCGATGATCGAAGCGGCACTGCGCGAAGACACCATTCTGGTGTCGGTGATGCACGTGAACAACGAGATCGGCACCATCAACGACATCGCTGCCATCGGCGAACTGACCCGCTCCAAGGGCGTTCTGCTGCATGTTGACGCGGCTCAGTCCACTGGCAAGGTCGACATTGACCTGCAGAAGCTGAAAGTCGACATGATGTCGTTCTCCGCCCACAAAACCTACGGCCCTAAAGGCATCGGCGCGCTGTACGTCAGCCGCAAGCCGCGTGTGCGCATCGAAGCGACCATGCACGGTGGCGGTCACGAACGTGGCATGCGTTCCGGCACCTTGGCGACCCACCAGATCGTCGGCATGGGCGAAGCGTTCCGTGTAGCCAAGGAAGACATGGCTGCCGAAAACGTGCGCATCAAAGCCCTGAGCGACCGCTTCTACAAGCAGGTCGAGCATCTGGAAGAGCTGTACGTCAACGGCAGCCTGACCGCCCGCGTTCCGCACAACCTGAACCTGAGCTTCAACTACGTTGAAGGCGAGTCGCTGATCATGGCGCTCAAGGATCTGGCGGTATCGTCCGGTTCGGCCTGCACCTCGGCGTCCCTGGAGCCTTCGTACGTTCTGCGCGCCCTCGGCCGCAACGACGAACTGGCACACAGCTCGATCCGTTTCACCTTCGGCCGTTTCACCACCGAAGAAGAAATCGACTACGCCGCGCAGAAAGTCTGCGAGGCCGTTACCAAGCTGCGCGCTCTGTCGCCGCTGTGGGACATGTACAAAGACGGTGTCGACATTTCGAAAATCGAGTGGGCGGCACACTGATTTCAAGTCGCCGCGAACCGGCCCTGCGACCCCAGGTTGCAGGGCTTAAAGAGCGACTCTCTGATGAGTGAGGATTAAGCACCATGGCTTACAGCGAAAAGGTCATCGACCACTACGAAAACCCGCGCAACGTCGGCAAGATGAACGCGGAAGACCCGGATGTCGGCACCGGCATGGTCGGCGCTCCGGCGTGCGGCGACGTGATGCGTCTGCAGATCAAGGTCAACGATCAAGGCGTTATCGAAGACGCCAAGTTCAAGACCTATGGCTGCGGTTCGGCAATCGCTTCCAGCTCCCTGGCCACCGAGTGGATGAAGGGCAAGACGCTGGACGAAGCCGAGACCATCAAGAACACTCAGCTGGCCGAAGAACTGGCTCTGCCGCCAGTGAAAATCCACTGCTCGGTACTCGCTGAAGACGCTATCAAAGCGGCTGTTCGCGACTACAAGCAGAAGAAAGGCTTGATCTAAGCATTGCGCGACGAGTAAGGAGTCAACGATGGCTATCAGCATGACAGAAGCGGCTGCTCGACACGTGCGACGCTCCCTCGACGGGCGCGGCAAAGGTGAAGGGATTCGTCTGGGTGTTCGCACCACGGGCTGTTCCGGCCTTGCCTACGTGCTGGAGTTTGTCGACGAGGTGGTTGCCGAGGATCAGGTGTTCGAAAGTCACGGCGAGAAAGTGATCATCGACCCGAAAAGCCTGGCTTACCTGGACGGCACCGAGCTCGATTTCGTCAAGGAAGGGTTGAACGAAGGCTTCAAGTTCAACAACCCCAACGTACGCGGTGAATGTGGCTGCGGCGAAAGCTTCAACATCTGAGGCTTGTCGTGGGTATTCCTTGTCATTTCGCTTTATTCGAGCTGCAACCGAGCTTTCGCCTGGATCTCGAGCAGTTGGCCACGCGCTACCGTGAGTTGGCGCGCGGTGTTCATCCTGACCGCTTTGCCGACGCTTCCGAGCGCGAGCAGCGCTCAGCGCTCGAGCAGTCTGCGCGGCTTAACGACGCGTATCAGACGCTCAAGAGTCCTGCCCAGCGTGCACGCTACCTGCTGACCATCAGCGGGCATGAAGTGCCGATGGAAGTCACGGTCCATGATCCCGAGTTTCTTTTGCAGCAGATGCAATGGCGCGAAGAGCTCGAAGACCTCCAGGACAGCGCCGATCTCGACGGTGTCGCGGTATTCAAGCGTCGCCTGAAGGTGGCTCAGGAACAGTTGAACGAAAGCTTCGCAGCCTGTTGGGATGATGCGGCGCAACGCGAACAGGCCGAACGCCTGATGCGGCGCATGCAGTTCCTCGACAAGCTCACCTACGAAGTGCGCCAGTTAGAAGAGCGCCTCGACGATTAACCCAGTGCCGCTCCGGTCGCACGCCTGATATACAGATAAGTCCTGATCACGATGGCCCTACTGCAGATCGCCGAACCCGGCCAAAGTCCTCAACCGCACCAGCGTCGTCTGGCTGTGGGGATCGACTTGGGCACTACCAATTCGCTGGTCGCTGCGTTGCGCAGTGGTCTTTCCGAGCCACTGGCCGACGCTGACGGGCAGGTCATCCTGCCGTCCGCCGTGCGTTATCACGCCGACCGCGTCGAGGTTGGCGAATCGGCCAAACTGGCCGCGTCCTCCGATCCCTTGAATACTGTGCTGTCGGTCAAGCGCCTGATGGGGCGTGGTTTGTCCGACGTCAAGCAATTGGGCGAGCAACTGCCATACCGCTTTGTCGGCGGCGAATCGCACATGCCGTTCATCGACACCGTACAAGGTCCGAAAAGCCCGGTCGAAGTCTCTGCCGATATCCTCAAGGTTTTGCGTCAGCGTGCTGAAGCGACCCTGGGTGGCGAGCTGGTCGGTGCGGTGATCACCGTTCCGGCGTATTTCGACGATGCGCAGCGCCAGGCCACCAAGGATGCGGCGAAACTCGCCGGTCTGAATGTGCTGCGTCTGCTCAACGAGCCGACTGCTGCTGCCGTGGCGTATGGCCTGGATCAACACGCCGAAGGTCTGGTCGCAATCTATGACCTGGGCGGCGGAACTTTCGATATTTCGATTCTGCGTCTGACTGGCGGTGTTTTCGAAGTGCTGGCCACCGGCGGCGACAGCGCCTTGGGCGGCGATGACTTCGATCACGCGATTGCTGGCTGGATCATCGAGAACGCCGGCTTGTCTGCCGATCTCGACCCGGGCGCACAACGCAATCTGCTGCAAACCGCCTGTGCGGCCAAAGAAGCCCTGACCGATGCGGCCAGCGTTGAAGTCGCCTACGGTGACTGGAAAGCGCAGCTGACCCGCGAAGCCTTCGATGCGCTGATCGAGCCGATGGTCGCCCGCAGCCTGAAAGCCTGCCGCCGCGCCGTGCGTGATTCCGGTATCGAGCTGGAAGACGTGCATGCCGTGGTCATGGTCGGTGGTTCGACTCGTGTGCCGCGCGTTCGTGAAGCCGTCGCCGAAGCCTTCGGTCGTCAGCCACTGACCGAAATCGACCCGGATCAAGTGGTGGCCATCGGGGCCGCGATCCAGGCGGATACGCTGGCTGGCAACAAGCGCGATGGCGGCGAACTGCTGCTGCTCGACGTGATTCCACTGTCCCTTGGGCTGGAAACCATGGGCGGGCTGATGGAAAAGGTGATTCCGCGCAACACCACCATCCCGGTCGCCCGTGCGCAGGACTTCACTACTTATAAAGACGGCCAGTCGGCCATGGCGATCCATGTGCTGCAGGGTGAGCGCGAGCTGATCAGCGACTGCCGCTCCCTGGCTCGCTTCGAATTGCGCGGCATTCCGGCGATGGTGGCTGGTGCGGCGAAGATTCGCGTGACCTTCCAGGTCGATGCCGACGGCCTGCTCAGCGTGTCTGCCCGCGAACTGGGTTCGGGCGTCGAGGCGAGCATTCAGGTCAAGCCGTCCTACGGTCTGACCGACGGTGAAATCGCCAAGATGCTCAAGGACTCGTTCCAGCACGCCAATGACGACAAGGTCGCCCGCGTCCTGCGCGAGCAGCAAGTCGATGCCCAACGCCTGATCGAAGCGGTGCAGGGTGCTCTGGAAGCCGATGGCGAGCGTTTGCTCGACGCCGAGGAGCGCATGGTCATCGAGCTGCAGATGCAAGAACTGGCCGAACTGATGAAAGGCACCGATGGTTACGCCATCGAGCAGCAGACCAAGCGTCTGTCGCAAGTGACCGATGCTTTTGCTGCCCGCCGCATGGATCTGACGGTGAAAGCCGCTCTGTCGGGGCGCAATCTGAATGAAATCGAGGATATCTGATGCCGCAGGTCATTTTTCTGCCCCACGAGAAGTTCTGCCCTGAAGGCATGGTCGTCGAGGCCGAGCCCGGCACTTCGATTCTCGAGCTGGCTCACGAACACCACATCGAGATGGAAAGCGCCTGCGGCGGCGTCTGCGCCTGCACCACTTGCCACTGCATCATCCGCGAGGGTTTCGACTCGCTGGAAGAGGCGGACGAGCTGGAAGAAGACTTCCTCGATCGCGCCTGGGGTCTGGAAGCGCAATCGCGTCTGGCCTGTCAGGCTATCGTTGGTGAAGAAGACATCACCGTCGAGATTCCGAAATATTCGCTTAACCATGCGGCCGAAGCGCCGCACTGACTGGTAAGACTGTCATGAGCTACGGTTGGAATGATGTTCAACGCATTGCAGAAGAATTGGCCGAAGCCAAGCCGGGTGTAGACCCGTTCTCTGTCAATTTCGTCGATCTGCAGCAATGGATCAAAGAGCTGCCGGATTTTGACAATACCTCTGGCCGGGTCGGCGAGAAAGTGTTGGAAGCGGTTCAGACGCTCTGGGCTGAAGAATTGGACTGATCGTCCTCGCAGGTTAGGCAATACCCAAGAACCCGCGTATAATTCGCGGGTTTAATTTTTCGCAAATTACTGTTTCTGGAGTTACACCATGGCTGTTCAACGTACTTTCTCCATCATCAAGCCTGACGCTGTTGCAAAAAACGTCATCGGCGAGATCACCACTCGTTTCGAAAAAGCAGGCCTGCGCGTTGTAGCTTCGAAACTGAAGCAGCTGTCCAAAGCTGAAGCTGAAGGCTTCTACGCTGAGCACAAAGAGCGCGGTTTCTTCGGCGACCTGGTTGCTTTCATGATCTCCGGTCCTGTTGTTGTTCAGGTTCTGGAAGGCGAAAACGCTATCGCTCTGAACCGTGAGCTGATGGGCGCTACCAACCCTAAAGAAGCTGCTGCCGGCACCATCCGTGCTGACTTCGCTGAGTCGATCGACGCCAACGCCGTTCACGGTTCGGACTCCGAAGCCGCTGCTGCTCGCGAAATCTCGTACTTCTTCGCAGCTACTGAAGTAACCACTCGCTAAGCATTGCTTAAAGAGTGAAGGTGAATCCATGACTACATCGACTGTTAAAACAAACCTGCTGGGTCTGACCCAGCCGGAAATGGAAAAATTCTTCGACTCAATCGGGGAGAAGCGTTTCCGTGCCGGTCAGGTAATGAAATGGATTCACCACTTTGGCGTCGATGATTTCGACGCCATGACGAACGTCAGCAAGGCCTTGCGTGACAAGCTCAAGGCTATTGCTGAGGTCCGTGGTCCCGAAGTGGTCAGCGAGGACATTTCCAGCGACGGCACCCGCAAGTGGGTGGTGCGCGTGGCGTCCGGCAGCTGTGTCGAGACCGTCTACATTCCCCAGGGCAAACGCGGCACTCTGTGCGTTTCGTCCCAGGCAGGCTGTGCCCTGGACTGCAGTTTCTGCTCCACCGGCAAGCAAGGCTTCAACAGCAACCTCACCGCCGCCGAAGTCATCGGTCAGGTGTGGATTGCCAACAAATCCTTCGGCAGTGTTCCCGCCACCATCGACCGCGCCATCACCAACGTGGTGATGATGGGCATGGGCGAACCGCTGCTGAACTTCGACAACGTCGTGGCCGCCATGCATCTGATGATGGATGACCTCGGTTACGGGATCTCCAAGCGCCGCGTGACCCTGTCCACTTCGGGCGTGGTGCCGATGATCGATGAGCTGGCCAAGCACATCGACGTCTCCCTGGCGTTGTCCCTGCACGCACCGAATGACGCATTGCGTAACCAATTGGTGCCGATCAACAAGAAATATCCGCTTAAGATGCTGCTCGAGTCGTGCCAGCGCTACATGTCCGCCCTGGGCGAGAAACGCGTGCTGACCATCGAGTACACCTTGCTCAAGGACGTCAACGACAAGCTTGAGCACGCCGTGGAAATGATCGAGCTGCTCAAAGACATTCCATGCAAGATCAACCTGATTCCGTTCAACCCGTTCCCGCATTCCGGTTACGAACGGCCGAGCAACAACGCCATTCGTCGGTTCCAGGATCAGTTGCATCAGGCCGGCTTTAACGTCACTGTCCGCACCACCCGTGGTGAAGACATCGACGCTGCGTGTGGTCAATTGGTAGGGCAGGTGCTGGATCGCACCCGTCGCAGTGAACGTTACATCGCCGTGCGCGAGTTGAGCGCCGACAGCGATCTGGCACAGAACGCCGCGAACACTAACTAAGAGAGGATCTCTATGTCCCTGCGCTTTGCGCTGCTGTTGCTGATGGCCAGCCTGTGTGCTGGTTGTGTCCTGTCGGGTGACTACAACCCGATGAAGACCAGCAAGGGCCGCGACGAGGCGCGTGCCGCCTACGTGCAGCTGGGACTGGGATACTTGCAGCAAGGGATGACCGAGCGCGCCAAGGTGCCGCTGAAGAAGGCGCTGGAGCTGGACGGCTCCGATCCTGATGCCAACGCTGCCCTCGGCCTGGTGTTCCAGGCCGAAATGGAGCCGAAGCTGGCCGACGAACATTTCCGCAAAGCCCTGTCCTCGCGTCCCACCGATGCACGAATCCTCAATAACTACGGCAGTTTTCTCTACGAAGAACAGCGTTACAAGGAAGCCTACGAGCGTTTTGAGCAGGCAGCCGCCGATACCCTGTATCCTGAGCGTTCGCGAGTCTTCGAGAACCTCGGCATGACCGCCTCGAAACTCGGTCAGCGGGATCTGGCACAGCAGCAACTGGAAAAAGCCCTGCGGCTGAACCGTCAACAACCGCGCGCTTTGCTGGAAATGGCTGAGTTGTCCTTCGAAGACAGGCATTATGTGCCCGCGCGTGACTATTACGACCGTTTCAGCCTGCTAACCGAGCAAAATGCACGTAGTCTATTGCTCGGCGTTCGGCTGGCAAAAGTGTTTGAAGATCGCGACAAGGCCGCCAGTTATGGCCTGCAATTAAAACGACTCTATCCCGGTACGCCGGAATATCAGCAATACCTGTCGGAGCAATGATGAAAGCGGCGCATCCCGAAGTTGTAGCAGCGACTCGCGTTAATCCCGGTGAGACTTTGCGCCAGGCCCGCGAAAGCAATGGCTGGTCGCTGGCCGAAGTGGCCCTCAAGCTCAACCTCACCGTGACTTCCCTGAGCAATCTTGAAGCTGGCGCTTTCGACAAGCTGCCGGGGCATACCTTCGCTCGCGGTTACATTCGCGCTTATGCCAAATTGCTCGGGATGGATCAGACTGTTCTGGTTCAGCAATTCGACCAGTCCACCGGCACCGACTCACAGGGCAGCAACGTGCATGCGCTGGGTCGTATCGAAGAGCCGGTGCGGGTTTCACACACTATTTTGCGTATTGTCAGCCTGCTGTTGCTGGTCGCGGTCATCGGCGGCGGTTTCGTCTGGTGGCAGGATCAGACCTCGCAGCGCAGCAAGGACGTGACCAGCCTGGCCCCGGAGCACGTTGAAGTCGAAGGCGCCGACGGCACCACACAGATTCACCCGATCGACGAGCCGGAAGACCAGGCCGTTGCCGAAGGTCAGGCCGAAGGCGCAACCGCGCTGGCCCTGCCGCAATCGGAAACCACCGCTGAATCGACCGGTGCCGAGCCGGTTGCTCCGGCAACCGCACCAGCCGCCCCGGCTGCAACCACGCCAGCCGCACCGGTTCATACACCGGCCCCGGCTGTGGCGGCTCCGGCGACTCCGGCACCGAATGCCCCGGCCACACCAGCGCCGACGGTCACCGCACCAGTGGTAGCGGCTACCTCTGCGCCGACCGCAGAAGCAGCTGTCCCAGCGGCTGGCGACGGCCAGGTGCAACTGCAGTTCACCGCCGATTGCTGGGCACAGGTAACCGATGGTCGCGGCAAAGTGCTGTTCAGCGGTCTGAAACATAAAGGCGACAGCGTTTCGGTTTCCGGCAAGCCGCCACTGGCGGTGCGTCTGGGTGTGGCTCGCGCCGCACAGGTCAGCTACAACGGCCAACCGGTCGATATCGCTCCGTTCACCAGTGGCGAGACTGCTCGCCTGAAGTTGGGTCAATAAGTCATGCACGGCGAATCTCCAATCAAACGTCGCGTTTCGCGCAAGATCTGGGTCGGTAACGTACCTGTTGGCGGCGATGCGCCCATCGCTGTGCAGAGCATGACCAACAGCGACACCAATGATGTGGCTGCCACCGTCGCCCAGATCAATCGTCTGGAAGCCGCCGGCGTCGACATCGTCCGCGTTTCGGTACCGGACATGGACGCCGCCGAGGCGTTCGGCAGGATCAAGCAACTGGTCAAGGTGCCGCTGGTTGCCGACATCCACTTCGACTACAAGATCGCGCTGCGCGTCGCCGAACTGGGTGTGGACTGCCTGCGCATCAACCCGGGCAACATCGGTCGTGAAGACCGGGTGCGTGCCGTGGTCGATGCCGCCCGTGATCGCGGGATTCCGATTCGTATCGGCGTCAACGCCGGCTCGCTGGAAAAAGACCTGCAGAAGAAATACGGCGAACCGACCCCGGCTGCACTGGTCGAGTCCGCGCTGCGTCACGTCGAGCACCTCGAGCGCCTGAATTTCCAGGACTTCAAGGTCAGCGTGAAAGCCTCCGACGTGTTCATGGCCGTTGAAGCCTACCGTCTGCTGGCGAAAGAAATCGTCCAGCCGCTGCACCTGGGCATCACCGAAGCCGGTGGTTTGCGTTCGGGCACAGTGAAATCCGCCGTGGGCCTAGGTATGCTGCTCGCCGAGGGGATTGGCGATACTATCCGCATCTCGCTGGCGGCCGATCCGGTCGAGGAAGTGAAGGTCGGTTACGACATTCTCAAGTCTTTGCATCTGCGTTCCCGTGGCATCAACTTCATCGCCTGCCCGAGCTGCTCGCGGCAGAACTTCGATGTGGTCAAGACCATGAACGAGCTGGAAGGGCGCCTTGAAGACCTGCTGGTGCCGCTGGATGTCGCGGTGATCGGTTGCGTGGTCAACGGCCCCGGCGAAGCCAAGGAAGCCCATATCGGCTTGACCGGCGGCACGCCAAACCTGATTTACATCGACGGCAAGCCGTCGCAGAAACTGACGAATGACAATCTGGTGGACGAGCTGGAAAAGCTGATCCGCGAGAAAGCGGCCGAGAAGGTCGAAGCTGACGCAGCGGTCATCGCGCGCGGCTGAGCCTGACTGAAAGCCGAATGAATTTAAGGATTTAAAGTGAGCAAGTCTCTGCAAGCCATTCGTGGCATGAACGACATCCTGCCCGAACAGACCCCGCTGTGGCGTTATTTCGAGGGCACTGTCGCGCGTCTGCTGGATAACTACGGTTACAAGCAGATCCGCATGCCAATCGTCGAATTCACCGAGCTGTTCAAACGCTCGATCGGTGAAGTGACCGACATCGTCGAAAAAGAGATGTACACCTTCGAAGACCGCAACGGCGACTCCCTGACCCTGCGTCCGGAAGGCACCGCGGCGTGCGTGCGTGCAGTGCTCGAGCACGGCATCACCGGCGGTGGCCAGGTGCAGAAACTCTGGTACATCGGCCCGATGTTCCGCCACGAGCGTCCGCAGAAAGGCCGTTATCGCCAGTTCCACCAGATCGGTCTGGAGGTGTTCAACCTCGACGGTCCGGACATCGATGCCGAGCTGATCATCATGACCTGGCGCCTGTGGGGCGAGTTGGGCATCCGTGATGCGGTCAAGCTCGAACTCAACAGCCTGGGCACCAGCGAGTCCCGTGGTCGCTATCGTGAAGCGCTGGTCGAGTACCTCTCGGCGCACCACGACAAGCTCGACGAAGACAGCCAGCGTCGCCTGAAAACCAACCCGCTGCGCGTGCTCGACACCAAAAATGCCGACACGCAGGCGGTACTGGTCGATGCGCCGAAGATGGCCGACTACCTGGACGACGAATCCCGTGCGCACTTCGAAGGTCTGAAGGCGCGTCTGGACGCGGTTGGCATCCCGTACGTGCTCAACCCGAAACTGGTGCGCGGCCTCGATTACTACAGCAAAACCGTATTCGAATGGGTCACCGACAAGCTCGGCGCTCAGGGCACGGTCTGCGCGGGCGGTCGTTACGACGGTCTGGTCGAGCAGATGGGCGGCAAGCCGACTACAGGCGTGGGTTTCGCCATGGGCATCGAGCGTCTGGTGTTGATGCTCGAAACCCTGGAGCAGATCCCGGAAGAAATCTCCCGTCAGGTCGACGTTTACCTCTGCGCCTTTGGCGAGGAGGCCGAACTGGCCGGTCTGGCCCTGGCCGAGCGTGTGCGTGACCAGCTTCCAAACCTGCGTCTGCAAGTCAATGCCGGCGCCGGCAGCTTCAAAAGCCAGTTCAAGAAAGCCGACAAGAGCGGTGCGCTGTATGCACTGATCCTGGGTGACGACGAAATGGCCCAGCAAGTGGTAGGTTTCAAACCCCTGCGTGGCCAGGGCGAACAACAAAGCATTGCCTGGGATGCGCTTGCCGCTCACCCTGGCCACCTGCGTCGTGCAGGGTTGAAGCTGTCTAAACAGCCGATTTAGCGATTAAGGAGTATTGGGGTGTCGAGTACCGAAGACGAACAGTTGGCGGATTTGAAGGACTGGTGGACACGCAACGGCAAACCTCTGGTCACCGGCGGCCTGTTGGCGCTGGTCATCGTGTTCGGCTGGCAGGCTTTTCACAAGTATCAGAGCAACCAGTCGCAAGGCGCCTCGGTGCTCTATCAGCAACTGCTGGAAACCACGCTGACCCCGGACGGCAAGCCTGACGCTGCCCGCGTTGCGGATCTGGCCGGCAAACTCAACAGCGAATTCGGCGGCACCGCGTACGCGCAGTACGGCAGCCTGTTCGTGGCCAAAGTAGCGGTCGACAGCGGCAAGCTGGACGACGCTGCGACTGAACTCAAAGCCATCGTTGCCAAACCGGGCCAACCCGGCGCTGGGCGAAATCGCCCGTCAGCGTCTGGCGCAGGTGCTGGGTGCGCAGAACAAGGCCGATGAAGCCCTGAAGCTGCTCGACGGCGATGCCGACAAGGCGTTCCTGGCCACTCGCGAAGAACTCAAGGGTGATCTGCTGGTTCAGCTGGGTCGTACCGACGAGGCGAACACCGCGTATCAAAAAGCCAAGGCGGCACTGTCGGATGAAGCGGCAGTCGGTGGCCTTCAAATCAAGCTTGACGACCTGGCCAAAGGGGATGCGTGACGTGATCCGTTGGAAGCATGCAGCATTGCTGGCTCTGGCCATTCTGGCCGCGGGTTGCAGCAGCAACAGCAAAAAAGAACTGCCACCGGCCGAGCTGACCGACTTCAAAGAAGAAGTGGTGCTGCAAAAGCAGTGGAGCCGTTCGATCGGTGACGGTCAGGGCGAAACCTACAACATGCTGGTGCCGGCGATCGATGGTGACACCATCTACGCCGCCGACGTGACCGGCGTGTTGATGGCCATGGATCGCAGCAATGGCGACGTGAAGTGGAAAAAGGATCTTGAACTGCCTGTCTCCGGCGCCGTTGGCGTAGGTTACGGCCTGGTCACGATCGGTACCCTGAAGGGTGAAATCGTTGCCCTCGACGCCATCAACGGCGAAGAGAAGTGGCGCGCCCGGGTATCCAGCGAAGTCCTCGCGCCACCGGCCAACAACGGTGACGTTGTCGTGGTGCAGACTCAGGACGATCGCCTGATCGGCCTGGACGCTGCTACCGGCGACCGTCGCTGGACTTACGACAGCACCCCTGCGGTACTGACCCTGCGCGGCACCAGCGCCCCCGTCGTGACCAACCGCCTCGCGGTGGCTGGCCTGTCGACCGGTAAAGTGGTCGCCCTGGACATTTCCAACGGTGTGCCGGTCTGGGAGCAGCGCGTTGCGATTCCAACCGGTCGTTCGGAACTGGAGCGCGTGGTCGACATCGATGGCGGTCTGCTGCTGTCCGGTGAAACGCTGTACGTAGCCAGCTATCAGGGCCGCGTCGCGGCACTCGATCTGCAAAGCGGTCGCCAGCTCTGGCAGCGCGATGCGTCGAGCTATGCCGGTGTCGCCCAAGGTTTCGGCAACGTCTACGTGAGCCTGTCTTCGGGCACCGTTGAAGGCGTTGACGAGCGTTCGACTACTGCACTGTGGAGCAACGACTCGCTGGCTCGCCGCCAACTGTCGGCTCCGGAAGTGTTCTCCAGCTACGTAGCCGTCGGTGACCTGGAAGGTTACCTGCACCTGTTGAGCCAGGTGGACGGTCGTTTTGTGGGTCGTGAGCGTATCGACAGTGACGGCCTGCGTGCCCGTCCGCTGGTGGTGGGCAACACGATCTATGTGTATGGCAACAGCGGCAAACTGGAAGCCCTGACCATCAAGTAACAACTATGCTTGGGGTTAACGCCCCAGGCAGCTTCATTTGTGGGAGCGGGCTTGCTCGCGAAGGGCGTCAACGAAGACGCGTACAGCCTGATTAAACGCGGTGCTGCTACGGTCTTTCGCGAGCAAGCCCGCTCCCACAGTGTTGCCCCGAGCACCAGCCGCTGCCTCGCAGCGGCTTTTGTATTTTCTGAAATAACGAAGTGGAGAGCCGCATGGTTCCCGTAATCGCCCTGGTGGGCCGACCGAACGTCGGCAAATCCACCTTGTTCAACCGCCTGACCAGGACGCGTGACGCCATCGTTGGCGACTTGTCCGGTCTGACCCGTGATCGCCAGTACGGTGAGGCCAAGTGGCAAGGGCGTTCCTACATTCTGATCGACACCGGCGGTATCTCCGGTGACGAACACGGTATGGACGAAAAAATGGCCGAGCAGTCGCTGCTGGCCATTGAAGAAGCGGATGTTGTGCTGTTCCTGGTAGATGCCAAGGCCGGTTTCACCGCCGCCGACCAGATGATCGCCGAACACTTGCGCAAGCGTAACAAGCGTTCCCACGTGGTTGCCAACAAGGTCGACAACATCGACCCGGAAATGGCCCGCGCCGAATTCGCCCCGCTGGGCATGGGCCACGCGATCCCGATCGCCGGTGCTCACGGCCGTGGTATCACTCAGCTGCTGGAAGCGGCGCTGAGCGATTTCCCGCGTGATGATGACGAACCGGCGGAAGGCGAAGAAGAAGAGATCGTCGCCGAGGGTGAGGAAGCCAAGCGCATTCCTGGCCCGAGCGAAAAAGACGGGATCAAGATCGCCATCATCGGCCGTCCGAACGTCGGCAAGTCGACTCTGGTCAACCGCATGCTCGGTGAAGACCGGGTCATCGTCTACGACCAGCCAGGCACCACCCGCGACAGTATCTACATCCCGTTCGAGCGTAACGACGAGAAGTACACGCTGATCGACACCGCCGGTGTGCGCAAGCGCGGCAAGATCCACGAAGAAGTCGAAAAATTCTCCGTGGTCAAAACCCTGCAGGCGATCAAAGACGCCAACGTGGTGATCTTCGTGATGGACGCCCGCGAAGGTGTGGTCGATCACGACCTCAACCTGCTGGGCTTTGCCCTCGAAGCCGGCCGTGCGCTGGTGATCGCAATCAACAAATGGGACGGCATGACCCCGAGCGAGCGCGACTTTGTGAAGGTCGAGCTGCAACGTCGGCTGTTCTTCGTCGACTTCGCCGACATTCACTTCATCTCGGCGCTGCATGGTACTGGCGTGGGCAACCTCTACGCCTCGGTGCAGAACTCGTTCAAGTCTGCGGTTACCCGCTGGCCGACCAGCCGCCTGACGCAGATTCTCGAAGACGCGGTCAGCGAGCACCAGCCGCCGATGGTCAACAGCCGCCGGATCAAGCTGCGTTACGCTCACCTGGGTGGTGCGAACCCGCCGATCATCGTGATCCACGGTAACCAGATCGAGAAAGTGCCGAAGTCGTATGTGCGCTATCTGGAGAACACTTACCGCCGTGTGCTGAAGCTGGTCGGTACGCCGATCCGCATCGAGTTCAAAGGTGGCGAGAACCCGTACGAAGGCAACAAGAACACGCTGACCGACCGCCAGGTCAACAAGAAGCGTCGCTTGATGTCGCACAACAAGAAAGCCAGCAAGAAGCGCCGCGACAAGAAGTGATTCAGGTCTTCACCCGAAAGGCGCCGCTTGCGGCGCCTTTTTTATGGGCTGATGGTTGTCATTGAGCGCTCTTTGGCGTTACTACCCTGGTAGCGCAGCAGGAAGAAGTCCGCATACGGAGACAAGCCTTGCGATTTTCCCAGCACCAGAATTCGGCCAATGTCGTCCACCGCGAGATCGATGGCACGCTCAAGCATGTTTCCCATGCCGTCACTTACCCAGCCCTGGCCTTCGCCAAAGTTCGGGTCCAATTCAGCATTGTCCAGAAAACGCGCCAATAACGGGACAACGTTCAGGTTTTTCTCGGCGTAACCCACAACCAGCGTCGTGTTGTCGGGTTGTTGCAAAGCCTTCAGCCACGCGCAACGATCGTGAATCTTCACCTCGCTTCTAAAGGTGTCGTCACTGCCGTCAGCCTTCAGGCGAGCGAGCAGCGCTTGATCGCCCCGTGACCCAGCGCACAACAAACGATCGCCGGGAAGTGCGACGATGCTGGTGATGTTCCAGTCGGGCTTTCGCAGTTCGCCCTCTCTTCCGAATGACGGATCAATCTCGCCGTCAGCCGTGAATCGGTAGATGACCGCATCACTGCTCTCTCCCGAAAGTTCTCCAAATACCAGAATACGGTCATCGTTCTGGATGATCAGGCCCTTCTTGCGAAAGTTGTGTCCAGGTGCTGGTTTGATCGTGAGATGTCCGTTGCCCCGGGCAAAGTTATTGTCCAGCTTTGCGTCTTGGGAGATTCTGGCCAGTACTGCGGTCGAGTTAAGTGCATGCGGTGTGACGAGGTCATGCCAGACATGCTCAAAGGCGAAGACAAAATGACCGGTTGATTGCCTGTCTATGCTGGTGGGTGAGGCGCCCACTGAACTGCTCGGGTCACAGGGTAACTTGTAGACATATCTTCCTCCCCTGCCGAATGGCTCGTCGTAACGGCCGTTCATGTTCAGTCTGGCAAAAGCGGGGACATCCGTTGGCCGGTCATTAGTAAAGACACCTGCTAGAACTACCTTCGACCCGGTTATGAAGATTCGTTGACAGGCAGAGGCCAGTCGAGCGTCATCGGGGTTGAAGCGGTCGGCCATATAACCGTTATTGAAAGGCAAGTAAGGCTCACCTTTCTGGTTGAGGCACGTTATGGCGAAATTTTGCTGCAAGTCATCGCCCGATGGCTGTTCCACGTCGCCGGCAATAAAGATCCTGCCCTCGCTGGCGAGTGTAAGACTATTGGCGTGATAGGCACTCCCGAAATTGAATTTGAGTTTTTTCTTGCCGCCTTTGCCAAACGTGGTATCCAGATTACCTGCCTTAATGATCATTCGTTTTGTCATCACTGCGATTCCTTGAGATAACGAGGTTGTGCCGTGGACCCAGTTAAAAGCTTGCTGCAACTTACCGCTACTGTCAGAAGTTACAGGGGAGGGCGTATTGCGCGACCACTCATCCGTTTTCCTCCGGCGCGAGTAGGTTCAAGGTGCCTTTTTGTGATTTCGTATTGCCGCGCATCGTAGGGAACGACTTTTTTTATCGTATTCGAATGGGCTATTCTCGGGCTCTCCCGCGCCGTCGTCAGAGCCGGGTGTAGAGCAGGGAACCCCTCGATGATCACCAGTAAGCTGCCGAATGTCGGCATCACTATTTTCACGCAGATGTCTCAGCTCGCGGCGCAGACCGGAGCGATCAACCTGTCCCAGGGTTTTCCTGACTTCGACGGCCCGCAGTCCCTGCGTGACGCGGTCGGTCGGCATATCGCCAGCGGCCATAACCAGTATTCACCGATGACCGGCCTGCCGGCGCTGCGCGAGCAAATCGCGGCGAAAATCGCGCGCAGCTATGGCGTGAAAGTCGATGCCGACAGCGAAGTGACCGTAACGCCGGGCGCGACCCAGGCGATCTTCTGTGCGATTCAGGCAGTTATCCACAGCGGTGACGAAGTCATCGTGTTCGACCCGTGCTACGACAGCTATGAACCGGCGACGCAGTTGGCGGGCGGCCGCTGCGTGCATGTGCAACTGAACCCGCACGATTTCTCCATCGATTTCGACAAGCTCGCCGCGGCCCTCAGCCCGCGCACGAAAATGATCGTCATCAACACGCCGCACAACCCGAGCGGTGCACTGATCAGCCGTGCCGAACTGGATCAACTGGCGGAGTTGATCCGTGGTCGCGACATCTATCTGATCAGCGACGAGGTGTACGAACACCTGGTGTTCGACGGTGTGCCGCATGTCAGCGTGTTGGCTCACGAAGAGCTGTACCAGCGCGCATTTGTGGTCAGCTCGTTCGGCAAGACCTACCACGTGACGGGCTGGAAAACCGGTTACGTGGTTGCACCGCCGGCGCTGACCGCCGAGCTGCGCAAGGTGCACCAGTACGTCAGTTTCTGCGGTGTCACCCCGCTGCAATACGCCCTGGCCGATTACATGGCCGAGCACCCGGAACACGTCGAAGAGCTTCCGGGTTTCTATCAGGCCAAGCGCGACCTGTTCTGCGATTTGCTGGCGCCGTCGCGCTTCACCTTCACCCGCGTCACCGGCACGTATTTCCAGTTGGTCGATTACTCGCAGATTCGTCCTGACTTGAACGACGTCGACATGGCGATCTGGATGACCCGTGAACACGGCGTGGCGAGCATTCCGGTGTCGGTGTTCTATCAGAATCCACCGCAAGGCCAGCGCCTGGTGCGCCTGTGCTTCGCCAAACGCGAGGAGACGCTGCGCGAAGCAGCGGCAAAACTATGCGTGATCTGAGTGCATTGCCCGATCTCAATCTGGCGCTGATCCAGACCAGCCTGGCCTGGCATGACCGTCAAGCCAACCTTGAGCACTTCGAGGTGCTGCTGGAGCAGGCCCGAGGCGCCGACCTGATCATCCTGCCGGAGATGTTCACCACCGGTTTCTCCATGGAGTCGGAAACCCTCGCCGAAGCCGAGCATGGCCCGACCAGCAAGTGGATGAAGGCGCAGGCCGCGAAACTGAATGCGGTGATCACCGGCAGCGTGATCATTCAGGCGGCGGACGGCAGCCATCGCAATCGCCTGCTGTGGGCACGCCCGGACGGCGAAGTCTGGCATTACGACAAGCGCCACCTGTTCCGCATGGCCGGCGAGCACAACCACTACACCCCCGGCGAGCGTCAGGTGCAGTTCGAACTCAAGGGTTGGCGGATCCGGCCGCTGATTTGCTACGACCTGCGCTTCCCGGTGTGGAGTCGCGACGCGCAGGATACCGATCTGCTGCTGTACACCGCCAACTGGCCGGGTGCCCGGCGTCTGCACTGGAACCGCTTGTTGCCGGCGCGGGCGATTGAAAACCTGTGCTACGTGGCGGCAGTGAACCGGATCGGCACCGACGGCAAGGGCTTTGCCTATACCGGCGACAGTCAGGTGCTGGATTTCCAGGGCGAGACGTTGCTGGCGGCGGGGGAGGCGGACGGCGTGTTCAAGGTTGTGCTGGAGGCCGCGCCATTGGCTGCGTATCGCGAGCGCTTTCCGGCGAATCTGGATGCGGATACCTTCGAACTCACTTGATATTCGCGACCGCTTTCGCGAGCAAGCCCGCTCCCACAGGTAGAGCGCAATACCCTGTGGGAGCGGGCTTGCTCGCGAAGAGGTCAGATCAGGCAATACAAAACCAGCAGGCATAAAAAAGGCCCCGGAGTTCACACTCCGGGGCCTTTTGGCATTTCAGCGAAGGCTTAAGCCGCTTTCGCTTCCGGCTGGCTCAACGAGCGGTTCAGCGCACTGAACAGCGCCTTGAAGCTGGCGGTGGTGATGTTTTCATCGATACCCACGCCGTGCACTGCACGCTCGCCATTCACGCGCAGCTCGATATACGCGGCGGCCTTGGCGTTGGTGCCCGCGCCGATCGCATGTTCGTTGTAGTCCATGATCTCCACCGGAATCGGCAGGCCGGCCACCAGTGCTTCCAGCGCACCGTTGCCCTTGCCGCGCCAGTGCAGGTTGGTTTCGCCCTGACCCTTGCTCGCCACTTCCACTTCGACGGCACTGTTGCCGTTTTCCTTCCTGCAGACGATGGCTGACCAGCGCGTACGGGGTGTTGGCTTGCAGGTATTCGCTGATCAACAGCGAGTGGATCTGCTTGGCGGTCATCTCAAGGCCGAGGCGATCGGTTTCACGCTGCACCACCTGGCTGAACTCGATCTGCATGCGACGCGGCAGGCTGATGCCGTATTCCTGCTCCAGCAAGTAGGCAATACCGCCCTTGCCCGACTGGCTGTTCACACGAATCACCGCCTCGTAGCTGCGACCGATGTCGGCCGGGTCGATCGGCAGATACGGCACTTCCCACAGGGTGTCCGGTTTCTGCTGGGCGAAGCCCTTGCGGATCGCGTCCTGGTGCGAGCCGGAGAATGCGGTGTGGGACCAGGTCGCCGACGTACGGGTGGCGCGGGTGCACCTGGATCTGGTTGCACTCTTCGACGACTTTGCGCACGCCGTCGATGTCGGAGAAGTCCAGCTCAGGGTCAACGCCCTGGGTGTACATGTTCAGTGCCACAGTGACGAGGTCAACGTTACCGGTGCGCTCGCCGTTGCCGAACAGGCAGCCTTCGACACGATCCGCGCCGGCCATCAGACCCAGCTCGGTGGCGGCGACGCCGGTGCCACGATCGTTGTGGGTGTGCAGGCTGATGATCACGCTGTCACGACGGTTGATGTTGCGGCCGAACCATTCGATCTGGTCGGCGTAGACGTTCGGCGTTGCGCATTCGACGGTGGCCGGCAAGTTGAGGATCATCTTGTGCTCAGGCGTCGGGTTCCAGACCTCGATCACCGCGTCACAGACTTCCTTGGCAAACTCCAGCTCGGTGGCGCTGAAGGTTTCCGGCGAGTATTCGAAGGTCCACTCGGTGTCCGGCTGCATCGCCGCGTACTTGACGAACAGCTTGGCGGCGTTGACCGCGATGGCCTTGATGCCGTCCTTGTCCTGGTTGAAGACGATGCGACGGAAGGAAGGCGAGGTGGCGTTGTACAGGTGGACGATGGCTTTCTTCGCCCCGCGCAGGGATTCGAAGGTGCGCTCGATCAAGTCTTCACGGCCCTGGGTCAGCACCTGAATGGTGGTGTCGTCCGGGATGTGGCCTTCTTCGATCAGGGTACGCACGAAGTCGAAGTCGGTTTGCGAAGCGGCCGGGAACGAGGCTTCGATTTCCTTCACACCCACCTGAACGAGGGTTTTCCAGAAGCGCAGCTTCTTCACCGCGTCCATCGGCTCGATGAGCGACTGGTTGCCGTCACGCAGATCGGAGCTGCACCAGATCGGCGCGGCGTCGATGGTTTTCGACGGCCAGGTGCGATCCGGCAGATTGATGACGGGGAACGCGCGGTATTTCGAAGACGGGTCTTTGAGCATGCTCATCGGGAAATTCCTTATTGTCTGGGCCGAAAAGAGGCGGCCTGCCGGTGGAACGAATGTTCGGGAAAACGCTTGGGACGAGGCGCAGCGATTCAGCCCGGCAGTCGTGCGCTGACGAGGCACAAACTACGGTGCTGGCGAAGCTGAATAAGGGTGTGAGAGGTTTTCATGCCTTCAACCCTAACCGCGAGGGGAGAGGATGGCAAGCAGTCGAAAAAAATTGAGAGGAATACTCGAAAAGCTGCGATCGGCGCGATTTTATTGTGCTTCAGGCGGATGATCTTATTGATGTTTGCGCGGGGTTGGATTGGGGCGCAATTGAAACTGGTGGGGTGTGAGCAGTATTTGCGGTGTGGGATGGGCCGCCTTCGCGAGCAAGCCCGCTCCCACAGTTGATCGTGTTCACAACACAAATCCAGTGTGGGAGGGGGCTTGCTCCCGAAGGGGCCGGTAGCCTCAATCAGGAATTACGGTTGGAACGCACCAATGAAAATCGCCGGATCCACCCGCGCATCGTTCAAGCTGATGTTCCAGTGCATGTGCGGCCCGGTCGCCCGGCCGGTCGAACCGACCTTGCCCACCACCGCGCCACGGGCCAGTTGATCGCCGACCTTCACGTCGATTTTCGACATGTGGCAGAACATGCTGATAAAGCCCTGTCCGTGGTCGACAAACACCGTGTTGCCGTTGAAGAAGTAGTTGCCGGTCAGAATCACTTTGCCCGCCGCCGGAGTCTTGATCGGCGTGCCGGCCGGCACCGCAAAGTCGAGGCCGGCATGGGGGTTGCGCTCTTCGCCATTGAAGAAACGGCGCACACCGAACTTGCTCGACAGCGGCCCGTTGACCGGTTTGTCCAGCAGCAGGTTGCTCGGGGTGTTCGGGCTGAAGCTGCGGTAAGCCTTGATCTGCTCGGCCAGTTCACCCTCGATGCGCTTGAGGTTGGCCGGGTTCGGATTGACCTGTTGAGTGTTCTTCAGGGTGATGTGCTGTTCCGGGTATTTCTTGTTGCCAACCGTGAACGGCAGATTGCGCCCACCGCTGCTGATCTGCTGGCTGCCGGGTTTGACCGTCAGCGGCACACCGACAATCGCCAGCCAGTTGTTCTGTTCTTTCACCACCAGCACCGGTTTGCCCTGATAGGTGGCTTTTGGTGCCTGCGCAGCGCTGCCCAGATCGACCACCGCGACGCCGCCCGGCACCGGTTTGTTCAGCAAACGGGTGATGTAGCTGTCGGCGTGGGCGTTGAAGGAGGTCAGGCACAGCAACAATAACGGAGCAAAAAAACGCGGCATGGATCAGTCCAGTAGAGAAAGGGTGACAGGCGTCAGGTGGTTGTCCTCGACGCGCACTTGCAGTTCGCCTTCGCCCAGTTTTGCTTTCAGGCGCTGGCCGGTGTGGGTCTGCGCGGCATTACGGGATCGCGTGCCCGCGTTCATCGAGCAGAATGCTGTAACCCCTGCCGAGGGTCGCCAGCGGACTGACCACATGCAGCGTCTGCATCTGGCTGTGCAGTTGCAGGCGACGGCTTTTCAGACCTTCGCGCATGGCTCGCGGCAGGCGCTCGGCGAGGCTGTCGAGGCGCTGGCGCAGCATCGCCAGTTGGCGTCCCGGGTGTTGCCCGGCGAGGCGGGTTTCCAGACGGATCAGGCGCTCGCGGCGGGTATTCAGTTGGCGTTCGAACGCCCGGCGCATGCGCATGTCCAGGTCATCCAAGCGTTGCGCTTGCTGACGCAGGCGTTCGCCGGGGTGGCGCAGACGGCGGGCCATGCCTTCCAGGCGCAAACGATCGCGCATCAGCCGGTCGCGCATGCGCATCACCAGACGCCGGTGCAGACTTTCGACCTGACGGATCAGGTGGCTCGAATCCGGGGCCAGCAGTTCGGCGGCGGCGGAGGGCGTTGGGGCGCGCACGTCAGCCACGAAGTCACTGATCGACACGTCGGTTTCATGCCCGACGGCGCTGACAATCGGCGTCACGCAGGCATCGACCGCCCGGGCCACGGCTTCTTCGTTGAAGCACCAGAGGTCTTCCAGCGAACCACCGCCCCGGGCGAGGATCAGCGCGTCAAAACCACGGGCGTCGGCCAGTTTCAGGGCGCGGACGATTTGCGCGGTGGCTTCACGGCCCTGCACGGCAGTCGGGATCAGCGTCAGTTGCACCTGCGGCGCCCGGCGGCGGAACACGCTGATGATGTCGCGAATCACCGCGCCGGTCGGCGAACTGATGATGCCGATGCGTTGCGGATGCGCCGGCAACGGCACTTTGCGTTCGGCACTGAACAGGCCTTCGGCGCTGAGCTTTTCCTTCAGTGCATCGAAGGCCAGGCGCAGCGCGCCGTCACCGGCCGGCTCCACGGTATCGAGAATCAGCTGATAGTCGCCACGTCCTTCGAACAGCGAGACCTTGCCGCGTACCTTCACGGCCAGACCGTCCTTCAGCGCCTGACGCACCCGCGCCGCATTATTGCGGAACAGCGCGCAACGCACCTGCGCACCGCTGTCCTTGAGGGTGAAATACACGTGACCGGACGCGGGGCGGGCGAGGTTGGAGATTTCGCCTTCGACCCAGATGTTGCTGAACACGTCTTCGAGCAACACCCGCGCGCGGCCGTTGAGCTGGCTGACGGTCAGGACTTCACGGTCCAGGCCAAGTCTTGCAAAGGGATCTTTAATCATGGGGCGCAGTTTAAGGGCATTCGCCTACCGATCACCATGACCCAACACAAAACCCCTTGTGGGAGCGGGCTTGCTCGCGAAAGCGGTGTGGCAGGCAAATCAAGTTTCGACTGACACGCCGCTTTCGCGAGCAAGCCCGCTCCCACAGGGTTTTGTGAACATATTGATGAAGTGTTGAACCAGTGGCGTGGGGTTCTGGCGATAGGCGAGGGCCACGGTGCTTTGGCAATCGGGATCGCTCAGCGGCAGAAATCGTACACCGCCGGGGGCGATGTCCTGCATTGATTCGGGCAGCAGGGCGATGCCGAATCCAGCCTGGATCAACTGCAACTGCGTAGTTTTGCGCGACATCACCCGCGCCGCTTTGGGAAAAAAGCCCTGACGCATACACAGGTCGGCACACAAATAGCTGAGCCCGCCACGCTGCGGATGCGGGATCGAGATAAACGGCTCGTCCTTCAGTTGCGCCAATTCGACAGCGGCTGAATCGGCCAGGCGATGATCGTTCGGCACCGCCAGAAGCAAGCGTTCGGTGAACAATGGCACAACCTGAATACCTTCACGCTGACGCAGCACCGGCAGGCGCAACAGGCCAATGTCGAGGCGTCCTTCCGCGAGTTCCTCAAGCTGCGCCTCGGAGGACAGCTTGCCGATGTCCAGCGACACGCCCTGCTGCTGATCGAGATAAGTGCTGATCCGACGTAATAAATGCCCGTTGATCGATACGGTGCTGGAATGACTCAGACGCAGCGTGCCCAGTTGTCCGTTACCGACTTCGGTCGCCATCGTGCTGGCTTTGCTCAGTTCGTTGAGCAGGTTTCTGGCCCGGGGCAGAAACGCCTCACCCGCCGCTGTGAGCCGGGGCTGGCGTGCGGTGCGTTCGAACAGCGCGGTTTGCAGGCGGGTTTCCATGTCCTTGATCTGCCGGCTCAGCGCCGACTGCGCGATGAACAGGCGTTCAGCCGCGGCGCTGAAACTGCCGCATTCGGCGATTTCCACGAAGTAGCGCAGTTGTCGGGTAGAAAGCACCAGGTATGCCTTTTCGAGATGGGTGAGCGACTTTGATCATATTAGTCGCAAGGCCTGGTGCTGGCTAAAGTCATCACAGGCTTATAAAGGAAGCGAACCGATGAGCGTGGCGGGGTTATTGAGCGAGTGGACGTGGGGCGCGGGCGGCTGGGTGGTGATCGGCCTGGGAATCGCGTTGGCCTATATCGTCTTCGGGATTGCCGGGTTCGGTACCGCACTGGTCGCGGGGCCGATTCTGATTCTGTTCATGCCGTTGTCGAAAATCGTGCCGCTGCTGGTGCTGCTGGATTTCGTCGCGGCGTTCGGCAATCTGCTGCCCTCGCGCCGGGATGTGGCGAAGCCTGAGTTGTTACGGCTGCTGCCGTGCATGGCGGTGGGGTGCACGTTGGGGGTGATTTTCCTGCTTAACCTCAAATCCGATCTGTTGTTGCTGTTGATGGGGTTATTCATCAGCACTTATGCGGTTTACAGCCTGTGGGTGAAAACCCGGCCGACGCAGTTGTCTGCCGCATGGGCGCTACCGATGGGCACGGTAGGCGGGGCTGTTTGGCGCGCTGTTTGGCAGTGGCGGCTTTCTATATGCGATCTATCTCAACAGCCGCCTGCCCAAGGACGCGGCGCGGGCCACGCAAAGTGCGCTGATCAGTTGCAGCACGGTGGTACGTTTGAGCCTGTTCGCCATCGCCGGGGTGTATGCCGAGCTACCCTTGTTGATGCTGGCGCTGTGTCTGTTGCCGGCCATGGTGCTGGGCCTGTGGATCGGGCGGCGGTTGACGATGCGCTTGTCGCGCGAGGCGTTTGTCCGATTGGTGACCTGGCTGGTGCTGGCGAGCGGGATTGCGTTGATCGGGCGCTACATTATTAGTATGGCGTGAGCACTTGACCGGATTTCGTCAGGGATTAAGCTGCCGGCCTTTAGGGCCCCTTCGCGGGCAAGCCCGCTCCCACATTGGAATGCATATCCCTGTGGGAGCGGGCTTGCCCGCGAAGGCGTCAGAAGCCATACCGCAGGACTTTCCATGAATTCGCAAAGCATCATCGTCCCGAAAATCTCCACCCTGCCGGTCCACGAACCCCGGGCGCGGGCGATCGTGCGCTGGCTGGTGCGCAAGAACATCATCGAAGAACAGTTGACCACTTGCGGCCGCACCGGCAATCGCATGGCCCATGCGATTGCCGACGGCGCGCGTGCGGTGGTGCTGCACCCCGAGGCGCTGCCCTTCGGTGAGCCGATCAACGGCCTGGAGATCATCGTCAAGCGCTGCATCTACACGCCGGCCAAGGGCTTTCTCGAAGAAGCCGGGTGCGCCGAGTGCCGCCGCGAAGTCGGCGAAGCGCTGTTCGAAAGCCTGGAAGACTGGTTTCCAGGCCGCACCGACAACTTCACCTGCCCGGAATGCGGGCATGAAGACGACATCAACGGCTTTCTGTTCTTGCAGGAATGTGCGTTTTCCAACCTCGGCTTCATCTTCAACAACTGGCTGGAAGCCGGGTTCAAGCAGAGCTTTATCGATGAGTTCGCCGATTGGCTCGATCAACCTGTCTCTTGGGTCAAGGTGGAGCTGTAGCAGCGGGGGTCTCCGTATATCAGCAACATTGATATTAAGCTGAGTTTTACATTGAACAGCAGGGGGTGTCTGACTATAATGGCGCGCTTCCATTTTCCCGCTCGGGAGCCCCCGCGATGCTGCGTATCAGCCAAGAAGCTCTGACATTCGACGACATTCTCCTAGTGCCTGGTTATTCCGAGGTGCTTCCTAACGAAGTCAGTCTCAAGACCCGCCTTACCCGTGGCATCGAGCTGAATATTCCTCTGGTTTCTGCCGCCATGGACACCGTTACTGAAGCCCGTCTGGCAATCGCCATGGCTCAGGAAGGTGGTATCGGTATCATCCACAAGAACATGACCATCGAGCAGCAAGCTGCCGAAGTGCGTAAGGTCAAGAAGTTCGAAGCCGGCGTCGTGAAAGATCCGATCACCATCGAGGCTGATGCCACGGTGCGTGACCTGTTCGAACTGACCCGCATGCACAACATTTCCGGCGTTCCGGTGCTGCACGATGGCGACCTGGTCGGCATCGTCACCTCCCGTGACGTCCGCTTCGAAACCCGTCTGGAAGCCACCGTACGTGAAGTGATGACGCCTAAAGAGCGTCTGGTCACCGTGCGTGAAGGCGCCGACAAGAACGAAGTCCGCGAGTTGCTGCACAAGCACCGCCTGGAAAAAGTCCTGATCGTCGACGACAAGTTTGCCCTCAAAGGCATGATGACCGTCAAAGACATCGAAAAAGCCAAAGCCTACCCGCTGGCCAGCAAGGACGATCAAGGTCGTCTGCGCGTTGGCGCTGCCGTCGGTACCGGTAAAGACACCGGTGACCGCGTTGCCGCGCTGGTCAACGCCGGTGTGGACGTGGTGGTGGTCGACACCGCACACGGTCACTCCAAGGGTGTGATCGACCGCGTT
Source organism: Pseudomonas sp. S150 (assembly GCF_004526365.1). Lineage (NCBI taxonomy): Bacteria > Pseudomonadati > Pseudomonadota > Gammaproteobacteria > Pseudomonadales > Pseudomonadaceae > Pseudomonas > Pseudomonas sp. S150. The sequence goes on along the minus strand of NZ_CP038207.1, from coordinate 5,575,436 downwards.
CGCTGGGTCAAAGAGAATTTCCCTGAAGTGCAGGTGATCGGCGGCAACATCGCCACCGGCGCAGCCGCCAAGGCCCTGGCCGAAGCGGGTGCCGATGCGGTCAAGGTCGGTATCGGCCCTGGCTCGATCTGCACCACCCGTATCGTCGCCGGTGTCGGCGTGCCGCAAATCAGTGCCATCGCCAACGTCGCCGCTGCCCTTGAAGGCACTGGCGTACCGTTGATCGCCGACGGCGGCATCCGGTTCTCCGGTGACCTGTCCAAGGCCATCGTCGCTGGGGCGTCCTGCGTGATGATGGGTTCGATGTTCGCCGGTACTGAAGAAGCGCCGGGCGAGATCGAACTGTTCCAGGGCCGTTCGTACAAGGCTTATCGCGGTATGGGTTCGCTGGGCGCCATGTCTCAGGCGCAAGGTTCTTCCGACCGTTACTTCCAGGACTCCTCGGCAGGCGCCGAGAAACTGGTTCCGGAAGGGATCGAAGGCCGTGTGCCGTACAAAGGCACCCTGACGGCGATCATCCACCAGTTGATGGGCGGTCTGCGTTCCTCGATGGGTTACACCGGCAGCGCCAACATCGAAGAAATGCGCACCAAGCCTGAGTTCGTGCGGATCACCGGTGCCGGTATGGCCGAATCCCACGTTCACGACGTGCAGATCACCAAAGAAGCGCCAAACTACCGCGTAGGTTGATGCTTCAAGCAAATCGTTAAGCAACCGGGGCTGTTTTATTCAGCCCCGAGTTGTTTCTGAATCACGACTGTTTCTGAATTACTTAGACGAGACTGAATCATGGCCCTCGACATTCACGCTCACCGCATCCTGATCCTCGACTTCGGTTCGCAATACACCCAACTGATTGCCCGCCGCGTGCGCGAGATCGGTGTGTATTGCGAGCTGCACCCGTTCGACATGGACGAAGAGGCGATCCGCGAATTCGCACCTAAAGGCGTCATCCTCGCCGGCGGCCCCGAGTCCGTGCACGAAGCCAACAGCCCGCGCTGCCCACAGGCAGTCTTCGATCTGGGCGTGCCGGTCTTCGGTATCTGCTACGGCATGCAGACCATGGCCGAGCAACTGGGCGGCAAGGTTGAAGGTTCCGAGCTGCGTGAGTTCGGTTACGCCCGCGTTGACGTAGTCGGCAAGAGCCGCCTGCTCGACGGCATCGAAGACCACATCGACGCCGATGGCCTGTTCGGTCTCGACGTGTGGATGAGCCACGGTGACAAGGTCACCAAGATGCCGGAAGACTTCCACATCCTCGCCAGCACCCCAAGCTGCCCGATCGCCGGCATGTTCAATGACGAACGCGCTTACTACGGCGTGCAGTTCCACCCGGAAGTGACCCACACCAAGCAGGGCGGCCGCATCCTCTCGCGCTTCGTGCTCGACATCTGCGGCTGTGAAGCCCTGTGGACTCCGTCGAAGATCGCTGAAGACGCCATCGCCAACATCCGCGCACAGGTCGGCACCGACAACGTGCTGCTGGGTCTGTCCGGCGGCGTTGACTCCTCGGTGGTTGCGGCGCTGCTGCACAAAGCCATCGGCGATCAACTGACCTGCGTCTTCGTCGACAACGGCCTGCTGCGTCTGCACGAAGGCGAGCAAGTGATGGCCATGTTCGCCGAGAACATGGGCGTCAAGGTGATCCGCGCCAACGCGGAAGACCAGTTCCTGAACAACCTGGCCGGCGAAGCTGATCCAGAGAAGAAGCGCAAGATCATCGGCCGTACCTTCATCGACGTGTTCGATGCCGAATCCTGCAAGCTGGACAACATCAAGTACCTGGCGCAAGGCACCATCTACCCGGACGTGATCGAGTCGGCTGGCGCGAAAAGCGGCAAGGCCCACGTGATCAAGTCGCACCACAACGTGGGCGGCCTGCCGGAAGAAATGAACCTGAAACTGGTCGAGCCACTGCGCGAACTGTTCAAGGACGAAGTCCGTCGTCTGGGTCTGGAACTGGGCCTGCCGTACGACATGGTCTACCGTCACCCGTTCCCGGGCCCGGGTCTGGGCGTGCGTATCCTCGGTGAAGTGAAGAAGGAATACGCCGACCTGCTGCGTCGCGCCGACCACATCTTCATCGAAGAACTGCGCAAAGCCGACTGGTACCACAAAGTCAGCCAGGCATTCGTGGTGTTCCAGCCAGTGAAATCGGTTGGCGTGGTCGGTGACGGCCGTCGTTACGCCTGGGTCGTGGCCCTGCGTGCCGTGGAAACCATCGACTTCATGACCGCACGTTGGGCACACCTGCCTTACGAACTGCTGGAAACCGTCTCCGGCCGCATCATCAATGAAATCGAAGGTATTTCGCGCGTCACTTACGACGTGTCGAGCAAGCCGCCGGCGACCATTGAGTGGGAGTGATCCCGCGCAAGCCGTAAAGGCTTGATCGCCGCAACCGAAAAGCCGTGTGAAATCCGTTTCACACGGCTTTTCTGTTTTTGCGTTACAGCGGTTTTGACCAGCCACCCAGTTGCATGCCCAAATCGTCCAGCGCTTGCAGCAGCGCTTTCATGCTCGGGTAGCGTTTACCGCTCACCGAAGGCCAGCCGGGGCGTTCGATGTAGAAGTGCTTGCCGTCTGTGTCGATGACGGTCCGTACCAGTTCTCGGGTGCGGCTGCGATGGACAATGAACGTCAGGTTGGGTTGCTGCTTCAGGGAGTACATGCCGTAGCGAGGCAGCAGGGTTTCGAATTCGGTCATCGTGTGCGCGGTCCAGGGTGTTTCGATTTGCAGGCGCAAGTCGCCTCTGACCAGCGCGGAACGATCGTGCGCCGTACCGCCCAAGGGCAGGATTCTCCCGGGATCGACTTCAATGCCCCGTGAAGTCCCTTCGGCGACATCCTCGACGCGAATGCCGATCGCCTCTTCCAGTTCGCTGACGCCGGCAACCCCATCAAAAGTGTTGGAGTGAGAGTTGCCCATCAGCGCCACCCATTTGTGCGCGCCGCGTGCGGACTGATCGGCACGGATCATCAGACGCGCGAAGTAATTCATCATTTTCTGCCGCGCGGTGTTGTTGCCCAATGGCAAGTCCATGCCGTTGAGTCGGTAACTCGCCATGCAATCGATGGCTTGTACATGGATCCCCTGCTTTCTGGCTTCCTTGACCAATTCCAGGAATGTGTAGCGCTCCAGCGGATCGGTCATGTTGCCGAGGTCGAGTGCCTTGAGATAGGCCTCGAGTTTTTGCGGCATGTTGCCGGTTCGGAAGAATTCATCCAGCGCGGCTTGATGGAAGTCGGTCAGCAGGTGCTCCATGTACAGGCTCTTCACCTGTTTGCTGGCGAGCAATTGCATGTTCTCGATCAGCCATTGCTTGCTGCCGATGGCCGTGTGGCTCTCGCCGAGCACCAGGCCCCGGGCATGTTCGAGGATTTTCTCGATAATTTCTTCGGCGGTCGCGTCTGCCGCCAGGGCGGGCACCGGAGGACGAACGGGCAGGCGCAGCGTGCTGAAAAAATCCAGTGCATCGTGATACAGGCGTTTGCGGATGACCTTGAAGTCGCGGTAGGCATCGAACTCGTTCAGGCTGTCGTAGAAATCGCGCAAGGCCTCGTCATTCAGCCCGGCCGCGCCTTCCTCCAGATGCGCCTTGAGCGGTGCGGGTACGTCGTATTGCGAGGCGGGCAGGGCGGTCAGCGGGCTGCGGCTGCTTGATCCGGCCAGTGCCGAAGGTTTGCCACCGCCGGCGAGTCCTGCGCGGGGCATGGCTTCCCATTCACCCTCAGGGTTCAGGCGTACCGGGATCGAGCGAGTAAAACCGTGGGGGTGCTCAGGATCGATGACCGCCCAGTGTCCGCTGCCGTTGATGTCGGCTTCGTAGCGGACGTAATAGGCGGTGTCGTCCATCATGATGGCGGTCGACGGGTTCGAATCGAGCAGATAAATGCCTTGGAATTTTCCGGGTTCGCTCACCGGCGTAACGCCGTCGAGCAACTCATTGGCTTGCCAGCTCGGCGGAATGACCGGTCGCGGGGTGTCTTCAATCAGTGTTGTGGCAATCGGCTCAGGCCCACCCATCGGCGTCCCGCCTTTATCGGTCAGGTCGCTCATCTCCGCCGCTTCGGCGGCATCCACCTCGGGTCCGACCTCGGCCAATGATCCCGGGCCCTTGAGTGCCAGCAGGTTGAACAGCATGTCGATGCCGCTGAGCACCGCACCGACAATCCCGGCCTTGCGCTCGGCGGCGGTTTTGCCATTGACCGCCTGATCGATGTTCAGCCCCATGTTGGCAATGCTGGCGCCGATCACCGGCAATGCGACTGGCCAGCCGACCACCGCCATTGGCCCGAACACCTTGACCCCGGCGCTGAGGTAGCCGATCCACAGCTTCTTGCGCAGGTCACCGTTGGAGGTCAGGGACAGGCTGGCTTCGGCAAACATCGCCGTGCGGGTCGAGTCACTCAGCCAGGTGAAGGCGTCGCCACTGACCGCGCGGTTGTCCTGATTGATCATCGAGTGATCGTAGCGGCCCCACGTAGCCACCAGGCGATTCATCAGGTCACCAAGATTGGCGTTGATCTGCTGCCGGTCGGCCAGCGAGAAATGCGCAAGGAATGTCTCGCGCGCCGCAGGCGTGTTCATCCGCTGCAGGATCCAGAAGTGCAGGTCGGTGCTGCTTTCCAATACCTGGAAGGCATCGCTGTCGCCGGGCAGGTAGAGGATCTGCCGACCCTGGGGCATGACGAAACGCAGGACGTTGGTAGCGGCGTAACCGGCAATGTCCAGCGTGCGCGCACTGTCCGGGCAAGGGTGGCTGGTCTGCAGCATTGGCAGGCTGACTGGCCACGTCAGCGGGCCGATCGCCGCTTGCGTGACGAACTGGAAATCCTCGCCACTCAGCTGACGTTTGTCCCGCGCCTGTAGCGCTTTGATCAGGAAGTTGCACTTGGCCAGGGTACGAAAGTCGCTGCCGCTGGTGTTCCAGAATGCGTTCAGTTGAGCGTCGTACAGCGCGCTGAAGTCGATGCTCCAGAAGTCCTTGAGCACATCGTTGCTATGCAGGCGCACTTCATTGCGTTCATCGAAGGTACGGGCGTCGGGACCGGCAGTATAGAAACCGCCATAGACATCGAGCAGGTCGGCGTTGTCCTGATCGGCGACGCGAAAGCGGTGAATCACCAACTGGGTCAGGGTCATGCTTGACGTGGGCGTGGCGTGCACGTGCTCCCAGCCGGTGAAGGCATTCGAACTGCTTTGCGAGGCGTCGAAGCGGTGGAAATACATCTGATCCGGGTCGAGGCCGTGGACCTGGTATTTGATCAACAAGTCGCTGGCGACCTGTCGAGCAGCGTCCTGCAGGCTCGGGCAGGTCTGGATGACGGTGGCGGCAATCGCCTTGAGCGCGGCCTTGTCGGCGGCGTTGGGCATCGGGTTGGGCATGTGTTTGGGCTCTCTGTCCTTGAGTAACGGGTGGCACAGGATGGCGCGGCTGTTCGATGCATGTGCACTACATAGTTATGTCACCTGAGCAGTTGAAATCGTGTACGCGCGAGGCGCAACTGCGTCCATCCGCCGCGCTGCCCTTACTGTTTCGCAATTGCAGGTGTATCGTATTTGCCTTTTGCGGGCCCGGTGCCCGACGCAGATACGTGAGGTAGTTGAGTTCATGTCCTTTACCCGTCGCCAAATCCTCGGTGGCCTGGCCGGTCTTGTTGTCGTTGGTGTCGGAGCGGGAGGCGCGTCGCGCTACTGGCTGGGCAAGATGGCCGATGCTGACGCGGGCCACGACTACGAGCTGATCGCGGCGCCACTGGACGTTGAATTGGTGCCAGGGCACAAGACCGAGGCCTGGGCGTTCGGCCCGTCGGCGCCGGGCACTGAATTGCGCGTGCGTCAGGGCGAGTGGCTGCGGGTGCGTTTCATCAACCACCTGCCGGTGGCGACCACCATTCACTGGCACGGCATCCGTTTGCCGCTGGAGATGGACGGTGTGCCGTACGTCTCGCAATTGCCGGTGCTGCCCGGTGAATACTTCGATTACAAATTCCGCGTGCCGGACGCGGGCAGCTACTGGTATCACCCGCACGTCAGCAGCAGCGAAGAGCTGGGGCGCGGGCTGGTCGGGCCGTTGATTGTCGAAGAGCGCGAGCCGACCGGTTTCAAGTACGAAAAGACCCTGAGTCTGAAGAACTGGCACATCGACGAGCAAGGCAATTTCGTCGAGTTCAGCATCCCCCGTGAAGCGGCGCGTGGCGGTACGGCGGGGCGCTTGTCGACCATCAACGGTGTGCCAACGCCGGTGATCGAGTTACCGGCGGGGCAGATCACCCGGGTGCGTTTGCTCAACCTCGACAACACCCTGACCTATCGCATCAACATCCCCGGCGTCGAAGCGCAGATCTATGCGCTGGACGGCAACCCGATCGAGCCGCGGCCGCTGGGCAAGGAATACTGGCTCGGCCCCGGCATGCGCATTTGCCTGGCGATCAAGGCGCCGCCGGCCGGAGAAGAGTTGTCGCTGCGCAACGGCCCGGTGCGACTGGGAACCTTGCGCTCGGTGGCCAATAACGATGCGCCGACCGAGTGGCCGAAAGCCTTGCCCGCCAACCCGGTGGCCGAGCCGGATCTGGCGAATGCCGAGAAACTCAACTTCAATTTCGAATGGGTCGGTTCGGTGTCGGTGAATGTCGACAACGGCAAGCCACCGAGCCTGTGGCAGATCAACGGCAAGGCCTGGGACATCACGGACAAGACCTGCGCCGATCGGCCGATTGCCAGCCTGAAACTGGGCCAGAGCTACATCTTCGAACTGAAGAACATGACTCAGTATCAGCACCCGATTCACCTGCACGGCATGAGCTTCAAGGTGATTGCGTCGAACCGGCACAAGATCACGCCGTACTTCACCGACACCTATCTGCTGGGCAAGAACGAGCGTGCGCAAGTGGCGCTGGTGGCGGATAACCCGGGGGTATGGATGTTCCATTGCCACGTGATCGACCACATGGAAACCGGCCTGATGGCCGCCATCGAGGTGAAGTGATGCGCCAGATTCGCCCCGCCGCGATCATCGACCGCAGCCGTGACCGCGATTTCATGCGTGAAGCGCTGGAGCTTGCTGCCCAAGGCGCAGCCCTCGGCGAAGTGCCGGTGGGCGCGGTGCTGGTGCAGGACGGTGAAATCATCGGGCGTGGCTACAACTGCCCGATCACCACCAGCGACCCGAGTGCCCACGCGGAAATGGTCGCGATCCGCGCTGCTGCGCAAGCTGTCAGCAACTATCGCCTGCCCGGCAGCACGCTGTACGTGACGCTGGAACCGTGCAGCATGTGCGCCGGGCTGATCGTGCATTCACGCATTGCCCGGGTGGTGTATGGCGCGCTGGAGCCGAAGGCCGGGGTTGTGCAGAGTCAGGGACAGTTCTTTACCCAGGGCTTTTTGAATCACCGGGTGTTGTATGAGGGTGGGGTGCTGGCGGAGGAGTGTGGGGCGGTGCTGACCGAGTTCTTCCGCGCCCGCCGAGCAAAAAGCCCCTCACCCTAACCCTCTTCCAGAGGGAGAGGGGACTGACCGGGTTGGATGGGCGAGATCCGCCGACCTGAGTTATCGAGTCGAACTCAAGTTTCGAAGAACCCCAAGATCGGCCTCCTCTCCCAGAGGGAGCGGTGGCTGACCGGGTTGGATGGGCGAGATCCGCCGACCTGAGTTATCGAGTCGAACTCAGGTTTCGAAGAGCCCCAAGATCGGCTCCCTCTCCTTGGGGAGAGGGCTGGGGTGAGGGGGGAGTTCACCGCGGTGTTTGAAAGGTTGGATTACTTCTTCGCGACAATCACCGCGCGCATCGGCGCCGGCAGCCCTTCGATGGTCTTGCTGTGATCCTCGGGATCAAGAAAGTCGCTCAACGATTGATACTTCATCCACTCGGTACCGCGTTGTTCTTCAACGGTGGTGGTGCTGATGTCCACGCATTTCACATCGGTGAAACCTGCCCGACGCAGCCACAATTCCAGCGCCGGTACCGACGGCAGGAACCACACGTTGCGCATCTGCGCGTAGCGATCTTCCGGCACCAGCACTTGATGCTTGTCGCCTTCAACCACCAGCGTTTCCAGCACTAGTTCGCCGCCCTTGACCAGGCAATCCTTCAGCGCCAGCAAATGCTCGATCGGCGAACGTCGGTGGTAGAACACACCCATCGAAAACACTGTGTCGAAGCCTTCAAGGTTCGGCGGCAGGTCTTCGAACGGGAACGGCAGGTGCCAGGCATTCGGCTCGGACAGATAACGCTGCACGGCCTGGAACTGGCAGAAGAACAGCCAGTTCGGATCGACGCCGATCACGCTGTCGGCACCGGCGCCGAGCATGCGCCACATGTAATAGCCGTTGCCGCAACCGACGTCGAGGATGCGTTTGCCCTTCAGGTCCAGATGCGGGGCGACCCGCGACCACTTCCAGTCCGAGCGCCATTCGGTGTCGACGTGTACGCCGAACAGGTCGAACGGCCCCTTGCGCCACGGCGAAAGGCCCATCAGCGCGGTGCGCATTTGTGCGCGGGTTTCGTCGTCGCAGTCGGTGTCGAGTTTCAGGCCGTTGAGCAGATCGACTTCAGTCGGCTGGAGTTTCGGCAATGCGTCCAGCGCGCTCTGCCAGCGCTCCAGATCGCCGTGACCTTTCTCCATTTTCTTGTCGAGTTGCCCTTGCAGGGTGTTGGCCCAGTCGGCCAGCGGGGTGCCGGCCAGACGGCGGGCGAGGGGGGACAGATCAATCATGGCAAGGCAATCAACGAGGCAAAGTTAAGACACTGGAACCACGGCACGACTTTCGAGAACCCGGCGGCCAACAGGCGTTCGCGGTGTTCTTCGAGGCTGTCGGGCTTCATGACGTTTTCGATGGCGCTGCGCTTCTGGGCAATTTCCAGTTCGCTGTAGCCGTTGGCGCGTTTGAACGCGACGTGCAGGTCGGTGAGCAGCGCGTGCTCTTGCGCATCGTTGAAACGCAGTTTTTCCGACAAGATCAACGCACCGCCGGGCAGTAGCGACTGGCGGATACGCGAGAGCAACGCGGTGCGCTGATCCGGGGCGATGAATTGCAGGGTGAAGTTCAGCGCTACCACCGAGGCAGGTTTGAATTCGAGCGCGAGAATGTCGCCTTCGATCACTTCGACCGGGAGCAGCTCCTGGAACATCGAATCCTGACCGTTCAGGTACTCGCGGCAGCGTTCGACCATCGCCGCCGAGTTATCCACCGCGATCACCCGGCAACCGTCGGTGCGCACGTGACGGCGCAAGGCTTGAGTCACGGCGCCGAGCGAAGCACCGAGGTCGTACAGAACGCTGTTCGGTTGAGCGAATTGCGCCGCGAGTACGCCGAGGTTTTCGACGATGGTCGGGTAACCCGGCACCGAGCGCTTGATCATGTCCGGGAACACCCGCACCACGTCCTCGTTGAAGGCGAAGTCAGGCACCTGGGCCATCGGCTGGGCGAAAATGCGATCGGGTTCTTTGCTCACGGCGGTTCCGGCGGTGTTGATGAAAAGGCCGGCATTTTAGCCAAAGTGGCGTCGGGATGCTTGGGTTGTCCGACGTGGCGAGGGGATTTATCCCCGATGGGCTGCTAAGCAGCCCCAAGATCTGTGCCTGCGGTCTGTCTGACATACCTGATTGACCGGTTTCAGGGCCGCTGCGCAGCCCATCGGGGATAAATCCCCTCACTACAAAGTTAGCGGTGTTTCACGGAAAACGCCGAAGCGGCAATCCCCCACTGCCCCAGCCAGTAACTGAGGATGATCACGTACGGCGCGGCGTGGAATGGCGATACGAAGCGATCAATGCCGATCACACTGTCGGAGAACACGAACGCCAGCGCACCCGCCGCCGCCAGCAGCGCCGATCGCTTGGGCACATCGGTGCCGAGGCGGGCGAGGGCGCGCCAGAGCATGGCGCTGATCGCGGTGCCATAGACGACCACTGGCACTAGCAACGGCCCGAGGCCACTGGAAATCAAAATCCCCAGCAGCACCGCGCCGACGCCGAGCGCGAGCACCAGCGGCAAAAGCGCCAAACGCTTGCAATCGCTGAGGTAAGCCTTGAGGTACGCCAGGTGCGCAACCAGAAACGCACCCAGACCAAACACAAACAAATCCCCCGGCCACGCCAGCAACACGTCACCGAGCACAGAGAAAATCAGCCCCAGACTGATCCAGCGTCGATAGTCGCTGGGTGGCGCATCGTGCAGCCAGCCGAGCAGCGCCAGCACCGGTAACGGTTTGACCAGCAGGCAGAGCAGCGCCGCATGCGTGCTCACACCGTAGAGAAACGTCACCGCGCCCATCAGCGCCAGAATCAGCCAGCCCACGATCAGTTCACCGAAATGGCGCAGTCGAAGGTTTCTGCCGGTTCAACTTCCGGTTCCCAGGGCTGCTGCGAGGTCAGGCGCAAGCGGCCGTTGCCGGTGGCAAAGGCCTGGAAGCGCCAGGTGGAAAAACCGCCCGCGCCGACCATGCCGGAATCTTTCGGACTGCTGTAAACCTCAGGGCTGAGTGCATGTAGCACGCCGCCGGCGGAATCCTGAATTGCCCAGCGATAGCCCGTGGTCGGGTTGCTCGGCAGCATCACGATCAGGTTTTGTCCGTTGGTCAACTGCACGGGGCATTCGCTCTGGTTTTCCACGGTCACGTTCTGTTTTGGCTGCGTGGCGCAGGCGGCCAGCAAAGAGAGGGCGAGAGGGACAAACAGGCGAGTGGCGGACATAGGCTCAGTGGCTCCGGCGTTGACGACGAACGGCGAGCATAACTGAAGATGAGACAAAGTGTGACGGTGAGGCGGTTCTGTGGTGTTGCCACAGACGCCTTCGCGAGCAAGCCCGCTCCCACAGTAGTTGTGTGGTGACCACAAATGCTGTGTTCACTACAGAACCCTGTGGGAGCGGGCTTGCTCGCGAAGGCGGCGTGTCAGGCTCTGGATAACTGTCAGAACAACACTTTCGCCACATCCGCAAAGCGCTTGGCGAAGTGCACGGTAATGCCCTCCTTCAGATAATCCGGCAACTTAGCGTCGGCCGATGCAAAAATGCTGACTTTGATCAGCAGCAGACTATTGATGGATCATGGTAAATGAGCAAATAACAGGAAAACTTTCGTCACTGCCCTCTTTTGTGAAACTTATATCCATCGCACAGGAGTAGCGATGGGTGACAGGGTCAAGGTTGAGAAAAATAACGCCTTCTCCCGGAATGGTCCTAAAAAAATCGGCGTTAAAATTTCCGTCATATTCGACTCTGATATTTTCTGCAGGAAAGTCATGCCTGCCATTGTCCGGATACTTCTGGTTTTTTTTTGTCAGGAAAACCCTGACGTTTCTTGAAAAATTCGGTTGGTCAGGACGGCGGTAGATTCCTTCCAGGGCTAGGGTTTCTTTATGAGTACTTATGATTAGTTTATCGGTCGAGAAGTTGACGTCCTCTGGGATGTAGGCTGTCAAAATACCGCGAGCAAACGTCCTTGCATCTTTTGAGTTATTCATCTTGAAGCTCCTGTGTCTAACCTGGGGGGAGAAACAAGGTAGAGCTTATTCAAGATAGAAAACTTCGGAACTGTCAGAAATGTCAGTTTTTTATATCGCTTGGCAATTATGAAGTGCTCGGCTATGCGAAGAAGTATTGGTCGTTATCGTTGTTTGATTGATAACGACCAATGTATGAATCAGAACAAAACTTTCGCTACATCCGCAAAGCGCTTGGCGAAGTGCACGGTAATGCCTTCCTTCAGATAATCCGGCAACTCCTCAAAGTTGCCCCGGTTCGGCTCCGGCAGGATCAGTTCGAAGATCTTCTGCCGCCGCGCCGCGATCACCTTCTCACGCACCCCGCCAATCGGCAGTACATGCCCGGTCAGGGTCAGTTCGCCGGTCATCGCCACGCCTTTTTTCGGCGGCTGATTGCGGGCGAGCGAGAGCAGGGCGCTGGCCATGGTCACGCCGGCGCTCGGGCCGTCTTTCGGTGTGGCGCCTTCCGGCACGTGCAGGTGGACGAAGGCCTCGTCGAAGAATTTCGCATCGCCGCCAAACTGTTTCAGGTGTGAGCTGACGTAGCTGTAGGCGATCTCCGCCGACTCTTTCATCACGTCACCCAGTTGCCCGGTGAGTTTGAAACCACGGTTGAGCGTGTGAATTCGCGTGGCTTCGATCGGCAGGGTCGCGCCGCCCATGCTGGTCCAGGCCAGACCGGTAATGACGCCGGTGCCGGACAGCACTTGTTCATTGCGGAACACCGGATGGCCCAGCGAGGCTTCGAGGTCTTTCGGCCCGAGCTTGATCACTGCTTTCGGGTCGTCGATCAGCTTCATCACCGCTTTGCGCACCAGTTTGCCCATCTGTTTTTCCAGTTGGCGCACCCCGGCTTCGCGGGCGTAACCGTCGATCAAGGCCTTGAGTGCGCTGTCGCTGATGCTCAGGCTGCCCTTGGACACGCCAGCCTTTTCCAGCAGTTTCGGCCACAGGTGACGCTTGGCGATGGCGACTTTTTCTTCGGTGATGTAGCCCGACAGGCGAATCACTTCCATCCGGTCCAGCAACGGCCCGGGAATCGAATCCAGGGTGTTGGCGGTGCACACGAACAGCACTTTCGACAGGTCCATGCGCAGGTCGAGGTAATGGTCGAGGAATTCGACGTTCTGCTCCGGGTCGAGGGTTTCCAGCAGCGCCGAGGCCGGGTCGCCCTGGTAGCTCTGGCCCATTTTGTCGATCTCGTCGAGCATGATCACCGGGTTCATCACTTCGACGTCTTTCAGCGCCTGCACCAGTTTGCCCGGCTGCGCGCCGATGTAGGTGCGGCGGTGGCCCTTGATCTCGGCTTCGTCACGCATGCCGCCGAGGCTGAAGCGGTAGAACGGTCGGCCAAGGGATTCGGCGATGGATTTGCCGACGCTGGTTTTACCCACGCCCGGCGGGCCGACCAGCAGCACGATCGAGCCGCTGATCTCGCCTTTGTAGGCACCGACCGCGAGGAATTCGAGGATGCGATCCTTGATGTCGTCGAGGCCAGCGTGGTGTTTGTCGAGTACCTTGCGCGCGTACTTGAGGTCGAGTTTGTCCTCGCCGTACACGCCCCACGGCACCGAGGTCGCCCAGTCGAGGTAGTTGCGGGTGACCGCGTACTCCGGCGAGCCGGTCTCGAGGATCGACAGTTTGTTCATTTCCTCTTCGAGGCGTTTCTGCACCTGTGCCGGCAGGACTTTGCCTTCCAGGCGTTGTTCGAACTGTTCGAGATCGGCGCTGCGGTCGTCCTTGGTCAGGCCGAGTTCCTGCTGGATCACCTTGAGTTGTTCCTTGAGGAAGAACTCACGCTGATGCTCGCCGATCTTGCGATTGACCTCGGCGGAGATCTCTTTCTGCAGGCGCGCGACTTCGACTTCCTTGCGCAGCATCGGCAGGACTTTTTCCATGCGCTTGAGCATCGGCACGCAGTCGAGCACTTCTTGCAGCTCATTACCTGTCGCCGACGTGAGGGCGGCGGCGAAGTCGGTCAGCGGCGACGGATCGTTGGGGCTGAAGCGGTTGAGGTAGTTCTTCAGCTCTTCGCTGTACAACGGGTTCAGCGGCAGCAGTTCCTTGATCGCGTTGATCAGCGCCATGCCGTAGGCCTTGACCTCATCGGTCGGCTCGGTCGGCTGGTGCGGGTATTCGACTTCGACCAGGTACGGTGGACGGTGGTGCTTGAGCCAGGTCTTGATGCGCACGCGGCTCAGGCCTTGGGCGACAAATTGCAGTTTGCCGTTTTCGCGGCTGGCGTGATGGACTTTGACCAGGGTGCCGTATTCGGGGAGGGCGCCGGTGTTGAAGTGGCGCGGGTCTTCCTGGGGCGTGTCCATGAAGAACAGGGCCAGGGAGTGGTGGTCGGATTTGCTCACCAGGTCGAGGGTTTCGGCCCAGGGTTCTTCGTTGACGATGACTGGCAGCACTTGGGCCGGGAAGAACGGGCGGTTGTGGATCGGGATGACGTAGACCTTGTCCGGCAGGTTCTGGCCGGGCAGGGCCAGGCCTTTGCCGGATGAGGTGTGTTCGATGTGTTCTGCTTCGGTGTAGTCGTCGGGGTTGTCCGGGAATTCTTGCTGGTCGCTCATGGGGCACCTGCGCAATGGGGTATGGGTCTTAGATGGGGCAGGCTTTGGGTGGTTTCAATGGGGGGCGGTGTTTCTGCTTGGGTGTTCAGGGTTTTGACAGGCGTCACGCTTTGGACTTGGCGGCCTTTGGGCCGACCAGGTTCTTGGGGTTTTGGGGGTATATCCGTTTTTTTGGGTGTGGCGGCTGGCGGTTTCGCCCTTACGGCGAGTCACCTTTTCCAGACGCCGAAAAGGTAACCGAAAAGGCTTGCTCCTGCGTTCGGCCCGCTCGCTGGGGCTCGGGGTTCCTTCGCTCCGGGACTGATCCGTGGGGCAGCGCCTCCGGTTTGCTTCGCTGCACCTCCTCTCGCTGTGTTTGGCTGCGCCAAACGGTCGCTGCGCTCCCACCCCCGGATCAATCCCTCCACTCAGCCTTCCGACGTCGCCCGTGGATCAAGATCAAAAGCGGTACTCGAGCTTGCGCTCATTGTTTTGAGTGGGGCGGCTGCGCCGCATGGGGCATACACAAATCAAAGCTGTGGGAGCTGGCTTGCCAGCGATGGCGGCCTGACAGCCGACCAAGCTCTACCTGAATGCACCGGGTTCAAACTGTAGGAGTGAGCCTGCTCGCGATGGCGGCCTACGAGCCGACCCATCTCCACCTGACTCACCCAATTCCACTGTGGGAGCGAGCTTGCTCGCGAAAGCGGTGTGTCAGTCACCGCAAGTGTTGGATGTGCTGACGCTTTCGCGAGCAAGCCCGCTCCCACTATGGCTCAGCTGTGTGCCGCAGATTGGGTGATTTCCACATTATCCAGCACCCGATTCACCGCCAGTTCGGCGAGCATGATGATTTGCTGAATGGCCAGTATCGTCCGGCGCTGCGGGATGTCGATGTACGCGGCGATGTCGCTGGTCCTGAGGCTGGCTTGGGCCAGTGATTCGCAGGCGTGGACCAGCAGGCTTTCGTTGTCCATGTCCGGGGCGACCTGGAACATGCTGCTGGGTTTGTGGAATCTCACCGCGGCGGCGGAGGGCTTCAGGTAGTGATCCAGCGCACGCTCGGCGGCGTCGTGGAGTTTTCTGGAATCGAGGGATTCGTAGGGCGAGGTTTCTGGGGGATTGGGTGTGGGTTTGATCATGATGAATTCTCAGTTGGTGAAGTGGAGCTACCTTCAATTGCCGCGACGCAATCTGAGGTGGCAGCTGTACGCGGGTTCGCGGACCGATAACTGAGGAATCGGCATACCCCCAAAGAAGGTATCCCGCGCACAGCCGCCATGACACAACCAACAGGCATCCGAGGTGCTGTCAGGTTGGCGATTATGCATCAGTTATCAGGCCGCGACGCCCGGCCGCTGAATTTCCAGCGACCACCAGAGCCTATCCAGCCAACTTCCGAGGCACAACCGACGCGACTTGTCGGAAAACTCCCGCGTATAACGCGCTTCTGTAGGACGGGCACCGTCCATTGTGGGAGCGGGCTTGCTCGCGAAGGCAATGTGTCAGCCGGCAAACTCATTGGTTGATACACCGCTTTCGCGAGCAAGCCCGCTCCCACAGGTTTGTCCGGTGGACTCAGAAAGTGTGGGCACAAAAAAGGCGATGCCCCTCACGGAGCATCGCCTTTCCTTTACCGCCGCTAAAACTTATTCCGGCAGTTTGTACGCAATCACATAGTCACCCATCTTGGTGCCCAGCGAGCCGTGACCACCCACAACGAGCAGCACGTATTGCTTGCCGTCCTTGCCGGTGTAGGTCATCGGAGTCGCTTGGCCGCCCGCAGGCAGACGCGATTTCCACAGTTCTTTACCGGTGTTCACGTCGTAGGCGCGCAGGTACTGATCGAGGGTGCCGCTGAGGAAGCCGACGCCGCCCGCAGTCACCATCGAGCCGCCCATGCTTGGTACGCCCAGGGTGAAGCCGATCGGGATCGGCGAGCTGTCGCGGCTGGTACCGTTTTTGCGTTTCCACACAACTTTACCGGTGGTCAGGTCGATACCGGCGACGTAGCCCCAGGCCGGGGCCTGGCACGGTACGCCCAGTGGCGACATGAACGGGTGCATGATCACCGCGTATGGCGCGCCGGTGTTTGGCTGCACGCCAGCGGTTTCGCTCTCGCGTTTGCTGCCGGCAGCGACTTTCTCGCGTGGCACCATTTTCGAAACGAAGGCCATGTAGTTCGGGCTGGTGAACAGCATCTGGCGAACCGGGTCGACCGAGACGCCGCCCCAGTTGAACACGCCGACGTTACCCGGATAGATCAGGCTGCCCTGTTCCGACGGAGGCGTGTATTGGCCTTCGTAGCGCAGTTCCTTGAACTGGATGCGGCACAGCATCTGGTCGAACGGGCTGGCGCCCCACATGGCTTTTTCGGTCAGTTCCGGGGCCAGCAGGTTGAGGTCCGAACGGGCCTGGGTCGGTGCGGTGTGGTCGCCTTTCACGGCGCCTTGCGGAACCGGGATTTCCTTGATCGGGATGATCGGCGTGCCGTCACGACGGTCGAGGACGTACAGGCTGCCCTGTTTGGTCGGGGCGATCAGCGCCGGTTTCACGCCGTCGGCGGTTTTCATGTCGAGCAGGGTTGGCTGGCTGCCAACGTCCATGTCCCACAGGTCGTGGTGGGTGAACTGGTAGTTCCAGCGCACTTTACCGGTGGCCAGGTCGAGGGCAACGATGCCGGCGCTGAATTTCTCGGCGCCTGGGGTGCGGTCTGCGCCCCACTGGTCTGGAGTCTGGTTGCCCAGTGGCAGGTAAACCATGCCGAGTTTTTCATCGACGCTGGCCAGCGACCACATGTTGGCCGAGTTGCGGCTGTAGGTTTCGCCTGGGGCCAATGGCTCGGTGGCGTCCGGCTTGTCGCTGTCCCAGTTCCACACGAGGTGGCCGTCGCGCACGTCGAAAGCGCGGATCACGCCCGATGGCTCGTTGGTCGACTCGTTGTCAGTGACGTGACCGCCCATGATCACCAGATCACGGGTAATCGCCGCTGGCGAGGTGGAGTAGTAGCCACCGGCGGTGAACGGGCCGATGCCTTGGGTCAGGTCGACCACGCCGTTTTTGCCGAAGCCCTCGCAGATCTTGCCGGTGTCGGCGTTCAGGGCGATCAGGCGTGCATCGGCAGTTGGCAGGTACAGACGACGCGGGCAGGCCTGGGCAACGGCTTTGCCGGCTTCGGAGATAACGGCCGAGGCGGCGTTATCAGCTTTCGCGTAAGCGGCTTCGTCGTAGTACGACACGCCACGGCAGGTCATGTGGGCGAAGCCCTTGAAGCCCACCGGGCTTTTGATCTGTGGGTCGAAGCGCCAGATTTCCTTGCCGGTGTCCGGGTCCAGTGCCAGCACTTTGCTGTGCGCGGTGCAGGCATAGAGCATGCCGTTGACTTTGAGCGGGGTGTTTTCGTTGGTCAGCTCGACCGGGTCATCGGCGGTTGGCAGGTCGCCGGTCTGGATGCGCCAGGCTTCTTGCAGCTTGCCGACGTTGGCCGGAGTGATCTGCTTCAGCGGCGAATAGCGGTCGCCGAACTCGGTGCGGCCATAGGCCTGCCAGTCGCCTTCAGGCATTTGCGGTGCGGTGCTGGTCATGTCCGCGGTGTCGCGGCCCAGTTCACCAAAGGTTTCGCCCGGGTGGGTGAACAGGCTGGCCAGGGCAGTGACGCCGGCCAGCACCACGGCCACGGTCAGGCCACCCGTGCCCATCGGCGCCGGGCCATTGAGCAGCAACGGACGACGGAACCACGGCAGCAACATCACGATGCCGAGAACGAACCACAGGGCCAGACGCGGCACCAGTTGCCACCAGTCCAGACCGACTTCCCACAAGGCCCAGACCGTGCTGGCGAACAGCACGATGGCGTACAGGCCCAGCGCTGCACGACGACGCAGCAGCAACAGAATGCCGCTCAGCGCAATGCCGATACCGGCCAGCAGGTAGTACAGCGAGCCGCCGAGCATGCTCAGCTTGACTCCCCCGGCCAACATGGCCAGGCCCATCAGTAGAAGCAGAATGCCGAGCAGGCTCGGTAACAGACGGCCCCGACTCGAAGCACTTTCGGTGCTCATAGTGTGATTCTCCGTGACGTTTATTTAGTCCCGCGCTTTAGTCACTCTAGATGACGATTGGGCGCAGGTATGGTTCAGATAAAAACTTGTCTAGCTAACGAATTTCATCAATCCCCCTGTGGTAGCGGGCTTGCTCGCGAAAGCGGTGTGTCAGAAGGCTGATGCATCGACTGACACGCCGCTTTCGCGAGCAAGCCCGCTCCCACCTTGGGGATTTGCGTAAATCTTTAGAACGAGGACTGGATCTTGATCCCCGCGATCAGTGCGTCATCGACCTCGTTCACGCCGCCCGGATGGCGGATGTATTGCAGGTTCGGGCGCACGGTCAGCCAGTTGGCAACGTGCACGCCGTAATACAGTTCGGCGCTGTATTCGGTGTCCTGCGGCGGCAGGAAGGACGGGTCGTCATAGTCGTAGACCGCGTGCGCCTGATTGCTCGCTTCGGCGTTTTTGCGGAAGGCCGGGTTGACGTGGACGCGGGCCAGGGCGAAACCGATGTCGTCTTTGGCGCGGGCATCGAACGGGCCTTTGTAGACCACGCCGGCCTGCACGTAGTTGTCGATCGCGTTGGTTTTCTTGTCGTGCATCGTCGCGTTGGCAAACACGCTCAAGCCGCGCGAGTGATCGCTGGCGAGGCTGGTGACTTGCTGCTGCGCACCGAACCACACGCCGTGCTTGCTCGACGCGCTGCGATAGGCTTCGCCGCTCAGTGCGGCGGGCTGGCCGTTCTGGTCTTTATAGACGTCAGAGGCCTTGGCGCTGCTGTAGTAGTAACCGGCGCGGTATTCGCCCGGCAGGCCATTGAGCTTCGGCGTCCACACCAGCTCCACCGGCAGCACGGCGCCCTGGGTCCCGCTGCCGCTGAGTTTGAAGCCGTTGCCGCGATCAAGGTTTGACGGGTTCTGCTCGTAAGCGCCGACCTGCGCGTACAACTCTGGGGTCAGGTGATATTTGACCCGCAGCGCCCATTGGCTGACCGGCCAGTTGTACCAGATGCCGCCGACCCAGTTGCCGACCTGCGAGCCGCAGAACGCCAGGTTCTGAAAGTCGCACGGGAAGCTGTTGAAGTCTTCGCCTTCGCCGAAGCGGCCGACCTTGATGTCGAGCTTCTGGTCGAAGAATTTCTGCTGGTACCACATCTGCGTCAGGCGCGTGGTCTGGCCACGGCCCCAGACTTCCTGGGCCGAGGTGAAGCCGCCAACGCGTGGATCGTTGATCCGGTCGTTGCTGATGTTGTTGCCACTGCGCTTGGTGATGGTCAGCTGAAACTCGGCGTCGTCCCAGCCAAGGATTTTTTGCAGGTCCAGGTGCGTGCCCAGACCGAACTGGTCGCTGTAACGCGCGGTGCGATCGTGGTCGTGGCCGCCGTGCAGGTTGCTGCCCATTTCGCCGGTGTAGTCGAGTTTGAAGTCGTAGCCTTTTTCCGCCAGTTCGGTACGCGTGCCGTTCCAGTCACCGAGCATCCACGGTGAGTCGCTGTCGAAGGCGGGGGCCGCCTGGGCGTAGGTGGCGAAGCCGAGCGCGGTGCAGCCGCCGAGCAGGCGCAGGGCTGAGATAGCGCTGTCTCGGGAGAAGGAAAAATCAGGCATGGGTCAGTCTTTTTTTGGTGTTTTACGGGGGTAAACCGAGCGCTTCAATTTGACGCAGGCAGTGAAGCGATTCAGCTGAAGGGCGGCAGGATAATGATCTGTAACAAAAAGACAAAGGGCTTTTGCAGACATGCAGCATTTCTGATTCGGTAACAGTGCGGCAAACGGGCGCATTGTGGCGATGGCTGCAGGCTGCGATCTTCTCGGGTTGGCCTACATTTGATGCAAGGCCTTCCACCTGACCGGCCCCTCGGCTAAGGTGCGCGGCTTGTGCATTTTCCCTCCGTCCAAAGGCCTGGCATGAACGACCACACTCCCGATCCGCTGCATGGCGTAACCCTCGAACAGATCCTCAATGCGCTGGTGGCGCATTACGAGTGGTCGGGGTTGGCCGAGCGCATCGATATCCGCTGCTTCAAGAGCGATCCGAGCATCAAGTCGAGCCTGACCTTCCTGCGCAAAACCCCGTGGGCGCGGGAGAAGGTCGAGCGCTTGTACGTGAAACTGATGCGCACCAAGCGTCCGCTCTGAGATGGACGCCGTTACGCGGCGACGCCTGATCACGCTCATCGCCACGCTCGGTTGGGCCGGGCTGAGTATCCAGCTGTACCTGATTTTCCTCGCGCGATTGAGTGTCGATGCCAGCCTGTTGGGCGGGCTGGTGAGTTTCTTCAGTTACTTCACGGTGTTGACTAACACGCTGGTGGCGACGGTGCTGACCTGCGCGGTCACCCGGCGTGAATCCGCTGCGCAACGCTGGTTTCTCCAGCCATGGGTGAGCAGCGGGATTGCGGTCAGCATTGCGGTGGTCGGTCTGGCTTACAGCATTCTGCTGCGGCATTTGTGGCACCCGCAGGGCTGGCAGTTTATCGCTGACGAACTGCTGCACGACGTGATGCCGCTGCTGTTTCTCGGTTACTGGTGGTTTTGCGTACCCAAAGGCACGTTGCGCCTTTGGCACCTGCCGCTGTGGCTGATTTACCCGTTGGTGTATTTCATTTACGCGTTGCTGCGCGGGCATCTGCTTGGCGCGTATGCGTATCCGTTCATCGATGTGGCGCTGCTGGGTTATGCACAGGTGTTCGTCAATGCTGGAGGGATATTGGTGGGGTTTGTGCTGATTGGCTTGCTGGTGATCGGCATCGACCGCTGGCAGTCAGGACGAAGTTAAAAGGTCATTGTGGGAGCGGGCTTGCTCGCGAAGGCGTCAGGTCAGTCAACATCATGGTTGAATGATCGACCGCATTCGCGAGCAAGCCCGCTCCCACAAGGGCAAATCACTCTTCTGCCGAACCCTCGGCGCGCCAGTAGCCGACGGCTTTGACGAATTGTTCATTGAGCCCATGCTCATCCAGCAGCACCCGACGGATCTGCCGCGAGACCTTGGTCTCGGTCGCTACCCATGCATACAGATTGCCCTTGGGCGCCTGCAACTGTTTGACGGTGGTCAGCAGGTTGTCCTTGCCGCCCTCGCGCAACACCCAGATCACATTGACCTGCGCCGCACTCTCCAGCACTTGTTGCTCGGCACCGTTCTCCACTTCGATCACCACCAGCGCCTTGCGATTGGCCGCCAGGCCTTCAAGGCGGCGGGCGATGGCGGGGAGGGCGGTTTCGTCGCCGATCAGCAGGTAGCTGTCGAAGATGTCCGGCACGATCATCGAACCGCGTGGCCCGCCGATGTGCAGGAATTGCCCGGGTCTGGCCTGTTCAGCCCAGGTCGAGGCAGGGCCGTCGCCGTGCAGGACGAAGTCGATGTCCAGCTCGAGTTTTTCCAGGTCGTAGCGGCGCGGGGTGTAGTCGCGCATCTCGGGCAGCGAGCCGTTGTCCTTGCCGGCGCCAAGCACCATGGTTTCCAGCGCCGCAGCCTGTTCGGCATTCTGCGGAAACAGCAGTTTCACGTGATCGTCGGTGCCCAGGCTGATGAATCCGGCCAGCTCCGGGCCGCCGAGGGTGATGCGGCGCATGCGCGGGGTCAGGTCGACCACGCGCAGCACTTCGAGTTTGCGGCGTTTGATTTCGTGCATCACGCGGTGAATGGTTTGCGTATCGACTGCAGTCATTCGGCTTTCTCCGGGGCAGTTTGAACGGCGGGGCCGTCGACGATGGCTTTGGCGGTGTCGTTGAGCAGCGCGGCAACCCGCTGGATTTCTTCCGTGCTCCAGCGTCCATGGTGCAGTTGCAAGGCGTGGCGCAGGTTGTGCACCGCCTCGTGGATTTCCGGAGGCCGGTCATGGCCGCGCAACGAGCGTTTGCTGACGTCGATGCGCATGCGCACGCCGTCCAGCGCTACCGCTTGCTCGCTTAAAGACAAACGACCGGCGTCGGTCACGCTGTAGCGTTTTTTGCCGGCCTCGGCGTCGCCGCTGATCAGGTCGCTTTCTTCAAGGAAGGTCAGGGTCGGGTAGATCACGCCGGGGCTTGGGCTGTAGGCGCCGTCGAACATGCCTTCGATCTGGCGGATCAGGTCATAGCCGTGGCACGGCTGCTCGGCGATCAGCGCCAGCAGCAACAATTTCAGATCACCGGGGGCGAAGACCCGTGGGCCGCGTCCACCGCGTTCGCGGCCGGGGCGTTTTTCGAAGCCGTCACGGCCGTCGCCGTGTTCGCGGTGATGATGGGGGGAATGATGGTCTCTCATTTTCCTGCTCTCTCGTCGTGTTTAGATACAACTTAAGATATATCTTTGCGCGTTGACAAGGGTTCCTGACCAACGGCGCACACCTGACTGATCGAATCTGCGGTCGAAAAAACCGGAAAATGATCAAGAAAACGCAGTATTAAATCCCCCGGCAAAGGCGCAGATTAGTGCTGATTCTCTAATATTCCGTTTCGCCCTTTGTTTCCGGGAAAGTGTGGTACATGTCTTACGGAAGTTGCTACCAAGTTGTGGCGCATGCAGTCATTCGGCTGGCGCGCTGTAGCCTGCTTCTTACAGTTGGACTGGAACTTTCCTGAATTTCGCGGTTTTTTCTTTCTCATCTAATAGCGTCCAGGCTACAAGGTCGCAGGACGTTGCCTGCTTACTTTGAAGATAAATTGGTTGAACATTCTTCGGCGTTGAAAGTTAACGGTGGGTACTGACTGCTCGTGACTGTTCAGTTCACCTTGACTGCTCGACGACTCAACTAATTTATATAAGACAGGTATTCAATGATGCTCAAGAAACTCGCCTTTGCCGCCCCTCTGACTGTCCTGGCCATGAGCGCCTCGATGGCGTTTGCCGCCACTGAAGCCAAGCACTCCATCAGTCTCGTGGCGCACGTGCCGGCTGACGACTTCTATGCGGTGCCGGTGGATGCCGATCTGGTCAACAAGGATCAGGACATGAGCTACAACCCGGCCACCAATTCGATGCGCGAAGTCAACGGGCACTTCGACGTGCTGCACACGGCCGGCAAGGTTCATGCACGTCTGGAAGGTGTGCCGAAGCTGATTGGCGGTAACAACACCATCGACCTGAAAGTCGAACTCAACGGCAAGACGCTGACCACCACTTCGCAGGAAGTGGTCGGTGATACCGAGTCCAATACGCGTTATCGCGCGCCCTTCAAGATCAGCGCTACCGGTGCCAAACCGGCCGCTGGCGATTACACCGGTGTGGTCATGCTGGTCGTCGAACCTTCGGTTTGAGTCATAACGGCAATACCTGACGTTACTTGTCCAGTAACGTAACCGGCCGGCAACTTTGAAGTTGCCCGGCCGGGCTTTTACTTCCGGTAATCAGAGTATTAATCCATGTATCCGATGACGCCCATCGCGGCTGCGCTTGCATTGCTTTTGAGCAGCAGCGTACTGGCGGCGCCGCCTCCAGTCGATAATACCCCGCGAAGTTTGCTGGCTCAGGCGAAAGGTCTTCCGGCGGACTTTGAAGAGCATTTCTTTGATGTGCCTTTGGCGGTTCGTGTCGAACTTGATCAACAACCGCTGGGCGAGGCAATGATTATATTGTCGCGCGATGACCGCATTACCTTGCTCGACTTCACCGACACCAGTGACAGCCGTATCAGTGCCGCCGAGCGTGAAACCTGGGCCAGTCTCCTCAAATCCGGCGTAGCGCTTGGCAACTGCAGCGGGCAATGCCCGGAGCAACTGCTGGCGGTGCATTACAACCTGGAAAATTCACTGCTCTCGATCGCCACCGAAAACGCCGAGCGCGATCTGCAGACGCAACGCTTCCATGAGCAGCCCGAGGGGGGCAGCAGCGGTCTGATGCTGCGTAATCAGCTGAACCTCAATGGCGGCCAGAACCAGGATCTGGGCGGACGTTTCGGTCTGGAAGCCAGTGCCAGTCTCGGCAACTGGAGCCAGTCCTTCAATATGCAACTGGCGCGCCTCGGCGGGCCGGACACCAAGACCTATCATGCGGTACACGAGCTCTACACCCAGCGCGAACTGCAGGGCAGTTTTTTCCGCCTGGGCTATTTCACCCCCAATTCCGAAGGCCTGACCCGCCAACCCCGGTCGTTCGGCACCAGCCCCGATACGGCGGTGGGCGTGATGTATGGCAGCTCCGACAGCCTGGCGGTCGACAGCCCGCGACCCAGCGTCTACCCGATTTTCGTCACGGCCAATCGCCAGGCGTCGGTGGAGATCTATCGCGATGGCCTGCTGATCAATACGCAAGCCGTGCCGGCCGGGTTGCAGACGCTGGATACCCGGCCCTTGCCCGGTGGCATCTACGAAGTCGAAGTGCGCCTGGTCGAGGATGGCCAGACCACCGCGACCACACAGGAGCTGGTCTACAAACCGGTGAACTGGCAAAACCTCGACCAGCGCTGGCGCTATAACGTGTTCGCCGGGCAGGAAAGCAAACTGCTGAGCAATTGGGAGGAACAGCAAAGCGGCGATCTCGCCGCCGGCGCTGCGCTCAACTACCTGCTGCACCCGCGCGTGATCCTTGGCCTGTCGGCGCGTCAGGTACGCGACACCTTGCAGTACGGCACCTCGATCGACTGGAGCCTGGCCGACAGCATCAGCCTCTTCGCCAATCTCTATCAGACCGAAGACCACGGCACCGGCGCCGATGTGCAGGGCCTGTACAACTATGGCGCCGGCAGTCTGGTGGTCAGCCACAACCGCAGCTGGCTCGATACCCGTAACAGTTACGACACGCTGCCCGACGGTACCCGGGTGCGGCAGCGCAATGTGTTCACCGGCGAAACCAGTAACTCGTCGCTGGCGCTCAACCACCGTATCAGCCGCAAGGATTCGCTGAGTGCGCGGGTCTCGCACAGTACAGGCAACGTCGAAGGCGTGGGCATGGACCTGGGCTGGACGCAGCGCACCGAGCTGTTTGGCAGCGATGCCAACTGGCGGCTGTCGCTGTTCGACCGGCCGGGCAGCTACAGCAGTGGCGAGGCGCGTAATCGCGGGATCGACCTGAGCATCAACATGGCGCTGGGAGGGCCGGGGCAGCAGATTTCCGGCAGCATCGGCAGCCGCACCGCCCGCGATGGCGGGCGCGACAACAATGGCTCGATCGGCTATCGCAAGGATCTGCAGAATCACATTCTGCAAAGCGTTTCGGTCACGGCGCTGACCGACACCTACGGCGTCGGTCTTTCGAGCCTGGCCAACTTCCGTACCGACTGGGTCAATGGCGACGGCTTCGTGCAGCGCTCGTCCTACAACGGCAACTTCACCGGTGGCGTTAACCTCGACAGCAGCGTGATCGTCGGCGGTCAGCAACTGGTCATGACCAGCCAGCATCAGGGCCGTGGCGCCGGAATGATCGTCGATGTCGAGTCGGATATCGCCGACATCACCCTGCGCGCCGACGACCTCAGCGGCGGCAGTTCAGCGCTGCGGCCGGGGCGCAATTTCATCCCGCTCACGGCGTACCGCAACAGCTCGGTGGGCTTTGATTTCGAAGGCAATCACGTTCCGGCCGCCAACATCGAACCGTCTCGCGCCCGCTATCACCTGAACAAGGGCGGCGTGGAGTACCGCAAGGTGCGGGTGATGAAAACCGTCACCGTACTCGGACGCCTGCTCGACCCCCAGGGCCAGCCGCTCAAAGGCCATCACGTGATCAATCACGCCAGTCGCGGGGTCAGCGAAGTCGACGGGTTTTTCTCGATGGAAATGCACGCCGGCTCCCCGACCCTCGAAGTGCGCTACGCCGATCAACTGCTGTGCCAGTTCCGGCTCGACCCCGACCAACACCGTAGCGAAAACAACGTGCTGATGATCGGCGATTTGCGCTGCTCGCCGGACACGTTGGCCGACGTCACCCAAAAGGCTCACACCGCGGGTTGATCCGGCCTGCTTCAGGAGATTTGCAGACATGAACGTCTCACCCTTGGCTACATACCTGCGTCGCGGGCTGGCCGCTGTTGTGCTGGTCGCCGGCACGGTATCTGCGGCTCACGCCGAACAGGTGTCGATCACCGCCGAGTTCAAGCCGGACTCGTCTTATCCGCACCGCAACAAGTTCCACAACACCACGCCTTCCAGTGGTTACTGCACCTACGATCCGGCGCAGTGCGAGCAGCACGAAATATTCAGCTTGCAGGTGCCGATTCAGTTCAATGCTCGTGCGCCGATTGCGGCGAATCATCCTTCGCCGCGGCAAGGGGCAACGTTTCAGGTACCCGTGCAGTGGCGTGAGCTGACGGTCTATCACGAGACCACCCGCGAGCCAAAAATCGTCAAGGTGCGGATCGTCGGTATCGGTTCGCGCTATGTGACCGAGAATGTGATGAAACTGGTGGAGGGCGCCGAAGACGATCGCAGCGCCCACAACCTGTTGTGGGGCTTGAGTTGGGTCTATGCACCCGCGCCCTGTCAGTACAGCGGTGTAGGGTGGTACTCCCCCGATTCATACTCGTTTTTCTGGAAAACGCCAGCGGCCGCTGCCTGTACCAAACAGGCGAAGTTCGATGTGCCGTGGTTGCGTCTGGAACACCTCGATTTTGCCTATGAACTGGTCACCCCCGACCCGCTTGGGATGTCGTCGGGGGACTACAGCGGTTCGCTGACCTACAGCGTCGGGCCGAATGCGGATTTCGATTTTGGCGATGTGATGTTGCCGTCGAGTTCGTCTCTGACCTTGAATTTCAATCTGAATGTGCAGCACACCCTCAAAGTCGACATCCCGCCCGGTGGCGAAAAAGTCCGCCTGGTTCCCAACGGTGGCTGGCAGAGCTGGCTGCAGGCCGGACGGCGGCCGGTCGGGCTGTTCCGCGACCAGACCTTCAACATTTCGGCGTCATCGCGTTTCAAGATGCTGATCAATTGCGGTCCCGGAGTAGGTGCCGAGTGCGGATTGCAGGACAGTAATAATTACCGTCGAGTCGAGCTGTACGTCAGCGTCAGCATGCCCAATGGCATAACCGATCTTGCCGGCCAGCCGGTGCGGCGCATGCCATTGAAGCCCAGCGCCGGGAATGCCCTGTATTTCAAGCCCGGTTTTTATGTGGATCGAGCACCGGGAACCCTGCATTTCGAAGTTCGGCCGCATTCGATGGCAGAGATGCTGCAGCCCGGTGTGAGCGACAGCTATTCCGGCACTGTCATTGTGATCTGGGATTCGGATATCTGATGGGCCATTCAGCGATGAGTCGAGTCGGCATTGTGTTCAACGACCAAAGGAATCAAGGTGATGAAGCGTCTGGTGTTAGCAATGGTTTTGAGCGGGCTGCCCTTTGCCCTGCAGGCCGGCCCGCAGATCAATGTCGGGACGGTCTACGACTATCTCGACGGTGACAAGAGCACGTACCTGAAACGGGTATTCAACAGCGGCGACAGCACTGCATTCGTCAAGGTCAAACATTCTCGAAATCCTCTATGACGCCGACGGCACCTCGCGGGAAATCGAGGTCAGGAGCCAGGCTGACATGAGCAGTCGTGACGGCCTGATGGCCAGCCCCGCGCGGCTGATCGTGCCGGCCAACGGCATGCAGGGTACGCGTCTGTTGATGATGGGTGAGCGTGACCGGGAGCGCTATTTCCGCGTGCGGTTCATCCCCGTTGTCCCGGAAAAGGAAGACGAATTCGCCGTGTCCGCCGAGGAGCGTGAGCAATACAAAACCACCTTGTCGGCCGGGGTCAACGTCATGTCCGGTTTCGGTACGGTGTTCTTTGTGCGCCCGAAAAACAGCCGTTTCGACAGCGTGATCGAAGACACCCCGACAAGCTATCGAGTGCGCAATAACGGCAACACCGTGGTGCTGATCGACGAGTTCCGCAATTGTGCGCTGAAAGACGAAACCGCCTGCGAGCCAACCACCAAACACCACATCCGCGCAGGCAACAGTTTCGAGTTCGACAAGCAGGCCGGACGCGAATACCGCTTCAATCTGGTGGAAGGCGAGAGCAAGAAGTCCCTGCGTGTAGCCGGCCAATCATCAGGGGGGGCCTGAAATGATCAAGCCATCGTTGATGATCCTGTGCGCGGGCGTTCTGACCCTGTTCAGCGCGGAATCGTTTGCGGCACGCGAAGAGCACCGGTTCGAGGTGTCGGTGGATATTCCGACGCTGGGTTTTTATGTGATACCGGCCGAAACGGACTGGATTCATCGTGAACAGATTCTGCCGTGGAATATCAGCACCAAGAGCCTCGGCGGAATGCGCAAACACTTCGACCTCAGGCACGACACCAGTGCCATCGAGGCCCGCCTTGAGAACGCCGCGTTTCTGTCCAATGGTCGCGAGGAGCAGAACATTTATCTGCGCATCAGCTTCGCCGATACCGTGCTGACTCACGAGACGCCGCGTCAGGTGGTTTCTGCAGAGCAGGCCAGGGCCGGCGGGCGTTACGCGCTGGAGATCCAGCCGATCACGCCCGCCGGCGGCTACAAGCCGGGGAATTACTATGGCAACGTGCACCTGATCTTTAATGCGGCGGCGCCCTGAGGTGGCCCGGCCTGCCCGATGTGCAACGGGCAGACCGACGCGCCGTCATCAAAGCCCGGCGCGGGTCAGGGCTTCACGGGTCAGGCGACGCGCGAGCTCTTTTTCGTCATCCGCCAGATCGACCAGCAGCCGCTCGAACAGCGTGTCGCTGATCGGTTCTTCATTGAACACCACGGTTGCCGGCGCCGGCAGATCGTTCATCAACGTCTTGAGCTGTTCGCGTAAGGCTGCGCGTTCCTCGGCCACGGTCGATTGCACCCACTGGCGCTGGATCTCGCGCAGCGATTCAAGGGCTTCGTAGCGGTGCTGGAACAGACGCTTGTTGCTTTCCAGGCGCACGGGATAGCGCTCGCTCAAATACTCTTTCCAGAAGTCGAGCTCAAGCATCTGGTTGACCAGGCCATCACCTTCACCCAGCGCCAGTACCGTGTCGTAGGCCTGATCGATCATCGCGTCAGTGACGCCGGACACCGCCCGGTACAGCATGCCCTCGGACTGCCAGGGCAAGCCGAGACGTTTGGCCAGGCCGGTCTGGTAGGCCAGATAAACTTCCACGTCGTCGGGATTGCCGCCACGGCTGGCGACATCGGCCCGGGCGATTTCGTTGACCTGTTCCAGGCGCGCCGCGCCTTTGGCCAGCGTCACCAGCTTCAGTTCCAGTTCCTTCGGCTCGACCGAATAGGCATGCGCCTCGTAGGCCAGCACGTTCACCCCCATGTGGTTGAACAGCTGCGTACCGGCATCGGCGCAGTCCACCGGCGCCACCACCATGGTGAACAGTTTTTCGCGCAAGCGACTGTCGACGTGCACGGCGTCGAGCATGCGCCAGACGCGTTGCATCAACTGCTCGCGCGCCGTTCCGCCAGCGCGGAAAGCGGCAAACTCACGCACGCTGAGCAACGTCGCCATGAACGGTGCGGCCATGGGATCTTCCACCAGCTCTGTCCACGGTGTTTCGCGATCAATGCCCCAGCCCGGCACGTCGGACCAGTAGTCGGCGCCATAGTTGGAGATGATCGAGGTGCCCGTGATGGCGACCGGCATGATCGGCTCCGGTGGCAGTGCCATCGAACGGCGACTGTCCTGGTAACGCAACTGGTTGAGATCAGACAGGGCCGCGACGTCCAGACGTGTGCGCGCCACCAGCCATTGCCCATCGGAACCGCTCGGCACGTCGGGGATTACCGTCAGCGGGTTGCCGCGCAGATCGAGCAGCAGACCGCGTGGCCGAGGCTTGGCCAGAATGCCGTCCGGCCAGGTGGTCAGGCCGGTGTTCTTCAGCGCCACCACTTTGAGGCGCGGCATGCGTGACAGATCAGGCGACAGCCCCAGCGGGTTGTCGTCCATTCTCAGCACTTCGAGGTAGGTCAGGTTGCCTAGCCGTTCCACGGCGGCACGGTCCAGCACAATGTGGTTGTTGTTCAGACGCAGACGTTCGAGGCGGGGCATCGTGCTCCCGATGCGGTCCGGCAAGCGCGTCAGCTCGCAGTATTTGGCACTCAGCTCGACCACGTTCGGAAAGTCTTTGAGCAGGCCGTTGGCGTCGGGGGAAAACCGCGCGTTGTCGAGGTTGAGCAGCGTGACCTTGTCGAGAAACTTCTTCAGCGGTGGACGCTTCGCCCACCAGGTTTCCAGATTCGTGGAGAGCAGTTCCCGCGAGAGGTCCAGCGCATAGGCCGACGGATCGGTGCGGTTGCCCAGGTGCGCGTTCTTGCGTTCGAAGCAGTTCAGCAGACTTTCGTAGATATGCAGCCCGCCACCGTCACGGAACCCCTGACTGCCCGGCCCCCAGCTCTCCGGTTGCTGGTAGCGCCAGCGATGGACGATGACCCGCAGTTCATCGAGTTCATCTTCATGTGCCTCGATGGCCTTGAGCGGCTCGCCGCGTTCGGTCAGGGCATTGGCAAACGCTTCGACCTCGCTCGGGCTGAAATGCGGATGCAGATCCTGGATGCGTTGCTCCAGCGTGGCGGCATTGCGGCTCAGGCCCGGGCCGCGCACCAGAAACAGGGTGTTGTATTCAGCGATCGGGCGGATCGGCGGACTGGCGAGTAGCGTGCGCCGCTCGCTGGGGGCCTGGGTTCTGGCGATGATCCACTGCTTGAACGGTTCGATGTCGTCGGTTCGATACCCCAGGGCACTGCGGCCATCGTGATTGATTGCCTGCAGGATTGCCTCGTACAGGCCACTGGCAGGGTGGATCGGCAGGTCCGCGCCATCGCGCACTTGATAGCGATCGGCAGCGACCCGCACCAGCACCCGGACGCGCTCGGCGACCGCAGCACCGGCTTCGCAGCGCAACTCGCCATCGAACGTGCCTTCACGGATTTCAATCCGCAGCGCCCCGAAGGTATCGCTGTAATGCCGCAGCGCGCCGAGGATCAGCCGTTCGCTGTCGATATTGCTCAGGGCTTCCTGCTGCAAACCCTGGGCGGCGCGCACGGACTGCAATTCAAACTGCACCTCGCGGGCGATCGTGCGCAAACGCAAGGGCAAACGACGTTGCGCCGTGGCTTGCTGCTGTTCCAGCGGCCGGGCATGGGACACCACCCGTTCGGCGAGAACCGGCGTCAACTGTGGACAATCCACCAGCACCTGGCTGGCCGCCGGCGACAGTGGCGCGTCGGGCTGCACTGGCCGCGCCGGGCCAAGTCGATCCAGCGTATCGCTGAGCAATGGCGGCGGCGGGGTGTTGTCGACGTGCATGCGGCGCAGCATGTCGTCGTCGGTGCCGGTCAGCAGGCGCATGTGCTCCAGTTGCGCGTCGCTGAAACCATCGGTGCGATGGCCGATGCGTCGCATCAGTTTTGGTCCGTCCCACAGACGCGGGCTTTCCGTTTCACAGACCCAGGCCCCGTCGGCGTTGTGTGCAAGCGTCGGTGCGTAGGCCCGGGGACGTCGCGGATGGCGCAGGCGGTGTTTCCCGGAAGCCGGATCCTTGGTCACCTCGAACAGGTGTTGATCCAGGCGCAACAGGTGTTTGTCCCCCAGCGTATGAACGCCGTGCGCATCGGGGCGGGCCGGGCTCGGCAGGGTCTGTTCCGGCAGGCGATAGGGCGCCAGATCCGGATTCCACAGGCGGGTCTGGCCATCGGCCAACTGCACCGGTTTCAGGCCTTCGACAAACGACGACAGCTTGACCCGTGCGACGCGTCCCAGGCTGGCGCCTGCGGCGAAGGCACCGAGCTGGACGATGCTTTGCAGCACGCCGATGGCTTGCTCACCCGCTTCGGCCAGGTGCCCTTCGGCCATGTCGACGATGCCTTCAAAGACGCCGTCGAGCAGTTGATACGTGGTGTAGGCCAGCATCAATTCGCCGAGCCCCGGCACCAGCGGGGTCACCACCAGCAGCGCCACGTTGAAGATATCCGAGAGGATTTTCCCCAGATTGTCCCACCAGGCCCAGCGGGCCATGCGGTCGGCGTACTCGGTGGAAATGGCGATCTCCCGGGCGTCATTGAAAATCTTGTTGAGCTTCTGCTGGTGGAAGTAAGCCCAGAGACTGCCGGTGTAACGGGTATCGCGGTCGTCTTGGACTTTTGTCAGGCGAAAGCGCAGGTCGGGGTGATCCACAGGCGTTTCGCGCCAACTGGGTAGGTGGGTTCCCGGCGGTACGGCGTGCCATTTCACGGTGCTCAGGCGAGCGTTCAACCCTGCAAAAAAATGCCCGCGTTGCTGATGGTTGACGAACTGGCTGAAAAACCGCTGATAGCTGCCGGCAGCGTCGCGGTCGCGCAGTTGCCGCGTCAGTTCCGCCATGAAGTCCAGCGCCGAGGGGTATTGTTTGAGCGGGTGTTCCGGGTCATGGGGCACATAGACAATCACCGGGACCGGGGCGTTGGCGGTGTCCACGTCAGGGGCGATGAGGGTGATACCGGTCAGCGCCGTATCCATCATGGCGAGGTTGTAGTAGTTGATGGCACGCCCGCGCCAGCGCAGGTTGCGCCGATCATCGAGCATGCCCTGGATGACCTCGTAGGCGTCGCGGTCAATGTCCTTTTTCGCCAGGGCCAGCTGGGCACAGACGCTCAATGTACTTTTCTGGCTGAAGATGACCCGGTATTGCAAAACCTGGCGGGCGACACGGTTGCCCGAGCGCAGAAAATCGTTGAGATGCTGCTCGTATCGGGCGCCGATATTCAGCTCGCGGCACAGTGACTTGAACTGCTCGATACTCACTTTGTGCTTGAGCGGCCTGACCGTGAAGTGGCCGTTGGCATCGGGGCGGGTAATGAACTCCGAGGCCGGGCTGAACGCTTCATCACGGGAAAAATTATGCAATGCAGCGTCGAGCAGCGAGACGGTCCGGCTGGTGGTTGCACCGGCAAAGTCATGGGCCCACCACGCGCTGTTGACGGGGGCGTACAGGCGCAGCCAGGTGTTCTCGACGTCGTCCTCGACGCCGAAGCGCTGTCGCAACGCCTGCTGTAATAACGGTTTGGCGAAGGCGTAGACGTCTTGCAGGCTGCTCAAGGCCTTGTCCACTTCGTTTTGTGCTTTCCAGGCATTTTGCATCTGCTGTTGCAGACGCCGATGTTCGGCGTCCGATACCTCTTGGTACCAGGCCGGCAGTTTCAGTCGGTGCAGCTGCAATTCATTGACCCGCTTTGCTGAGCTTGCGCGCAGCCAGGCCGGGATGGCTTTTTCGATCGTCTGATAATGAACACTGACATCCGGTGAGGCGAGGTGCGCCGTGCGTGGCGGTTGCCCCTGCGGGGAAAGGGTGGGCATTGCTGGATCGTCCTTGATCAAAAATGGAACGATCAGCCTAGGCAAGGACAGTGGGTGAAAAAAGCGCAAATACCCGGTTGAAAGCGCCGGGGTTACGCGCGGAGGCTTCGAAAAACACGGAGTGAAAAATACACAGTTACCACCACGCCACGCTGCTTTCGTGGCTTACCGGGCGGCGGTGACCTCCGGCGCCTGGCACATCGTGTGCGTGCCCGGTTGCAGGTATGGCGAAAGGATCGGCGCCATGCCCTTGAGCACTTGCACCGGCAGTGCCGAGGTGAACTTGAAGTTCTCCGCCGAGCGTCCGGGGACGAACGCGGTGAGCGTGCCGAAGTGGTTGTTGCCGATGTAGAACACGAAGGTCGCGGTACGGTTGATCGACTTCGAACTGAGGATGCGCCCGCCGGAGCCGATGGCTTCTATGCGGTTGTCGCCGGTGCC
Organism: Pseudomonas sp. S150; assembly: GCF_004526365.1. NCBI lineage: Bacteria > Pseudomonadati > Pseudomonadota > Gammaproteobacteria > Pseudomonadales > Pseudomonadaceae > Pseudomonas > Pseudomonas sp. S150. The sequence continues at coordinate 5,541,710 of NZ_CP038207.1, read as the reverse complement.
GGTCTTGCCGCCCATCACCAGCGGGGTGCCGTCGGCGGTTTTGAAACTGCCGGACACCCGTTTCGCCGTGCCCGAGTCCACCACTTGCGACAACGCTTCGCGCATCGCTGTGGCGACCTCCGATGGCATCACCCGTTTGCCCACATGCGGGTCGTTGGTCAGACGCGTTTCATACGGGGTGTCTGCAGCAAAGTGCAGGCTGTCGATGCGCAGGGTCGGCATGCGCACGCCGTCGTTGAGGATGGTGCCGATCAGTTCGGCGAGCGCCGCCGGGCGGTCGCCGGAGCTGCCGATGGCGGTGGCCAGCGACGGCACCAGATGGTCGAACGGATAGCCGACTTTCTGCCAGCGCTGGTGGATTTCCAGGAACGCTTCGATCTCGAGCATGGTGCGGATGCGGCTGTCACGGGCGCCCTTGTGCTTGCTCTTGAACAGCCAGCTATAGACTTCCTGACGCTCGAACTGGCTGGCCTTGACCACCTGGCTGAAGGTGGCGTCCGGGTTGTGCAGCAGATAGCCCATCAACCACAGATCCAGCGGATGGACCTTGGCAATGAAGCCCTGATCCGGCAGATCGTAGGTGCCCGGGCCGTAGGCGTCGTACAACCGGATCAGGCGATCGTCGGTGAGTTTCTCGGTGAGCTTGGCGCCTTTGAGGTGGGCGCGCACGAAGCTGTTGAAGTCTTCCTGACTGGCATTGGGCAGCAGATAACGATGCACCGCGGCCATGCGGATCGGGGTCGGGCGCATGCTGTCGAGGAAGGTGTCGAGGCGCGCCTGGGTGTCCTTGTTCTTGTACTTCTTCCAGAACTTGAGCAGGAACGAGGTGCCTTCGCGGTCAGCGAAATTGGCCAGGTATTCCTGACGTCGCGGATCGCGGTCGTCTTTGAGCAGTTCGGCGCTGCTGTTGGGGCCGGAGTAGGTGACGTAGCGCACCACGTCGCGCATCAGGCGAATGAATGGCAGGTTGATCGACTCGCGCAGCGCATCGCGCAGAGTCGGCAGGCGGCCGTTGTCTTCCTTGCGAAAGTTGTGGAACACATGCAGGCCGCCACCGGTGAAAAACGCCTCGCCGGGGCTGGCCGAATATTTGCGGTCGAGCGCGGCGCCGAGCATTTTCGACAGGTCGTGGTCCTTGTTCTGGATCAGGTAGTCGATCACCCACTGGCTGAGGCGGTCCTGATCCGGCACCTCGACTTTCTTCAGTTCCGGCACCGTCATGGCGCCGTACTTGTCATGCAGCTCGGAGATGATCTGCAGGTACGTGGTAAGCACGCGCATCTTTGCCGTCGAGCCGAGCTCCAGCTTGCTGCCTTCGTTGATGTCGAACGGCTGGTCGGTGCTGTCGGTCTGTACGCGCACCCGCGAGCCGTCCGGGGTCAGTTCGAACAGGGTGAAGCTGTAGCGCACCTGGGTGGTGCTGGTGGGGGTGAGCAGGCGTTCGCCAATCAGGCCGATCTGCCCGGCAAACGTGGGGTCGGCGAGTTTTTTCAGGTAATCGGTGGCCTGGGTCTGCAACTCGCCCTGCAAGGTGCTGGTGGCTGAGAGGTCGAGGCGATCAAGGTCGTACAGCGGACGGTTGAGCATACTCGCCAGACGGCTGCGGGCGACGCTGATGCCCTTGTTGGTTTCGATCGGCTGAAGGGTCGGCTGGGTCTGCCAGTCGCGGTAAGTGACCTTGCTCGCCAGTGCGGCATCGGCCAGCGCGCTGTCGATCACGCCGCCCTGTTTGAGCAGGCGCAAGTGGCTGTCGGTGAGGTCGGCGAGTTCTTCGCGGCCTTTGGTCAGGTAATGCGAAGGGCGGCGCTGGGCGATCATCAGCGAGAGCATTTCGCGCAGGGCCAGGCCTTTGTCGGCCATGGTTTTCGCATCGGTGGCCGGGCTGTTCAGCTGTGCATTGGCCTGGTTGAAATCGCTGCCGTACCAAACCCGCAAACCTTCGGCCATGCCGTGTACTTCACCGTGCCCCGGCACAGCGGAAAGCGGCACGCTGTTGAGGTAGTCGCGGATAATGTTCTGCCGCGCGCCGAGGGTTTCCGGGCCGGGCTGATAGGCGCGCACGCTGGCGGAAATCATCTGGCGGATCTTCTCGGCGCCAGACACCGTCAGGCCATCGGGCGAATGCCGGTACTTTTCCAGCTGTGTCGCCAGGGTGCTGCCGCCCGCCGATTGCCCCGGCAGGTGCAGCAACTTCGCTACCTGCGACCACGCGGCCATGCCGAAACGCGGCCAGTCCACCGCCGGGTTGGCCAGCGGTTGTTTGGGGTCGAGCAGAAAGCGGTTTTCGATGAACAGCAAACTGCTGACCACCACCGGCGGAATCGCCGCAAAACTCGAATACAGCTGCTGCGGGTACTTGTACTGATACAACGGCGCAGCGCGGCAATCGGTGATCGACAGCCCGGCCTGGATCTTTTCCGAATAGGGCACGAACAGGCCCTTGTCGGTGTAGCTCAGCAGCGCGGGTGAAAATCGCGTCTGCTCGGTGATCACGTAATTGCGCTTGAGCAGGCGTGGCAGGAATTCATCGAGAGAGCTGTAGCCCAGACGCAGATCGAACGGCCCGTTGCCCGGATAGCGGATCGCTTCGCTGGGGCCGGGCTCCAACTGATATTTGAGCGAGGCGGCGTACTGGCTCAGCTCCCGGGACTGGAAACGCGAGGTACGCATCTCCTTACTCGCGGCCAGACCCACCACGATGGCGATAATCAGCAGCAATAACCAGAACGCCTTCCAGCCATGCCGGCTGCGGCGTTTTTTGGGGGGGACAGGCGCTTCATCCACACGTTCAGTCGGAACCACGGCTTTACTCGAATCGGTTTGCCACAAAGCGCCCATAGTCGATTGATCCATTCACGCAGATTGATCGGACTTGACTGAAGCTTAGACGGTGGTTGGTGATGGGGAAAAAAAAGTGCGGGGAAGCCATCTGAATAAAACTGGAGTCGCTGGCTATTTTGAGTGGAGGTTAACTGTGGTGAGGGGATTTATCTGTGGTGAGGGGATTTATCCCCGATGGGGCGCGAAGCGGCCCCTGAACAAGGGGCTACGCATTTTAATAGCTGGGCCTGCTGCGCAGTCCATCGGGGATAAATCCCCTCGCCACAGATAAGTCCCCTCACCACATTCAAATCTCCTGACCACAGATGAATTGACATGATTGAGTTTAGGTAATGGACCTAGAGCCAGCAGGCGTCCCAAAGCGGGTAGTCGCCAATCCGCTCTACCAATCCCGCCCGTAGCGGATTGGCGATGATGTACCGGGCGAATGGTTTCAAGTCCTCACCATCACGGATAGCGCGGTCGTGGAAACCGGTTTGCCACAATCGACCGCGCCGACCGGTTTTCCTGTTAACGGCTTGGGTGCAGCGCGCCTTTACCGCGCCAATGACTGTGCCAAGGTTGTCGCTTTTCAACTGCATCAACCAATGAAAGTGATCAGGCATGACCACCCAGGCGATGGACTCCACTAAGCCTTGTTCATGGGCGTGGCGGAACTCTGTAACCAATAATCGGCCTGTGCGCCAGTCGGAAAATACGGGTTGGCGGTCATATACAACTGAAGTAACGAAATAGGCTCGGTCTGTTTCGGAATGTCGGCCTAAACGAAGACGGTAAGTATTTGGTTTGACTGGCATGTTCGCTCCCTGCGTTCAGTCATCAAGGCCTGAAGGCTAGTGGCGGATTACTTGAGCCGGGTCTGTAAATGCCGTAGGAATTTTCGTTTTTCAGGCGGGGCGGGGAATATTGACGTCACGTGTGGCGAGGGGATTTATCCCCGATGGGGCGCGAAGCGGCCCTGACCAAGGGTGATCACATTTTAAGAGCTTGGGCCTGCTGCGCAGTCCATCGGGGATAAATCCCCTCACCACAGAAAGCTTTCAACGCAATAGGCCATATGAACTGAGGAGTACCGGTTTAGAGCTCTTTAATCTTCAATACCACCAAAGCAGGGCCATGACGGTGCACCATCATCGTGCAATACTCGCCGGGATTTTTTGTGGTGAATATTCCTACGCATATCAGGTAATATCTCTCCGCAAAGCGGCTTTTTGCCGAGACTTCTAGCTGAATGTTGTCACTTATAGAGTGAAAAGCCCTGTGACAAGCTTTCTATACTGCACGCCCCGCTGATCTTGCAGGCAGGGTCCTGCATGACGTGTCTGCCCACGAAGCAGGCGCGGTGTCGGGAAGCTGAGGCCTATCGGTCGAGGCTTCGACACACGGTGGTAATATCCAATAACAAGACGAGGTTGTATCCCTATGCCAGTCGGCAATCACCTGCCCCATGGCGAGACCGCTCACGGCGGCCCGCTTAAACGCGAACTCGGCGAACGGCATATTCGCCTGATGGCACTCGGTGCCTGTATCGGCGTCGGCCTGTTTCTCGGCTCGGCCAAGGCCATTGAAATGGCCGGCCCGGCGATCATGCTTTCCTACATTCTCGGCGGTCTGGCGATCCTGGTGATCATGCGCGCCCTCGGCGAAATGGCCGTACACAACCCGGTGGCCGGCTCGTTCAGCCGCTATGCCCAGGACTACCTCGGCCCGCTGGCGGGCTTTCTCACCGGCTGGAACTACTGGTTCCTGTGGCTGGTGACCTGCGTCGCGGAAATCACCGCCGTTGCCGTGTACATGGGCATCTGGTTCCCCGATGTACCGCGCTGGATCTGGGCCCTCGCGGCGCTGATCAGCATGGGCTCGATCAACCTCATCGCGGTAAAAGCCTTCGGTGAATTCGAGTTCTGGTTCGCCCTGATCAAGATCGTCACCATCATCGCCATGGTCATCGGCGGCGTCGGCATCATTGCTTTCGGTTTCGGCAACGACGGCGTGGCGCTGGGGATTTCCAACCTGTGGGCCCACGGCGGCTTCATGCCCAACGGCGTGACCGGTGTGCTGATGTCCCTGCAAATGGTCATGTTCGCCTACCTCGGTGTCGAGATGATCGGCCTCACCGCCGGTGAAGCGAAGAACCCGCAGAAGACCATTCCCGATGCGATCGGCTCGGTGTTCTGGCGCATTCTGCTGTTCTACGTCGGCGCGCTGTTCGTGATCCTGTCGATCTACCCGTGGAACGAAATCGGCACTCAGGGCAGCCCGTTCGTGATGACCTTCGAGCGTCTGGGCATCAAGACCGCCGCCGGCATCATCAACTTCGTGGTGATCACTGCGGCGCTGTCGTCGTGCAACGGCGGCATCTTCAGCACCGGGCGCATGCTCTACAGCCTGGCGCAGAACGGCCAGGCCCCGGCCGGTTTCGCCAAGACCTCCAACGGCGTGCCGCGTCGGGCATTGCTCTTGTCGATTTTCGCGCTGCTGATCGGCGTGCTGCTCAACTACCTGGTGCCGGAGAAAGTCTTCGTCTGGGTCACCTCGATCGCCACCTTCGGCGCGATCTGGACCTGGGTGATGATCCTGCTGGCGCAACTGAAATTCCGCAAAGGCCTGAGCGCCAGCGAACGTGCCGGCCTGAAATACAAGATGTGGTTGTACCCGGTCAGCTCGTACTTCGCGCTGGCGTTTCTGGTGCTGGTGGTCGGCCTGATGGCGTACTTCCCGGACACCCGCGTGGCGCTGTATGTGGGGCCGGTGTTCCTGGTGCTGCTGACTGTGTTGTTCTACGTGTTCAAGCTGCAGCCGACCGGTGAAACGCAGGGTGCGGTGCGTTCGGTTTCGTAAGTCGACAGTACGGTGATACACAAGCCCCGGCCCATTGGTCGGGGCTTTTTTCATGGGCGCTTCAGAAGCTGTAACCGCCGGTCTGAAAGCGCGATACAAACCCAGAAGCAAGGCTCAAACCTGTATCACTCAGCAATCCCGCGCGGCAGTGAACCGAGGCGCGCACATGAGAACGAGCGCATTTCTCCAACGAGAACTCAGTCAGCGTCAGGTCGCGCTGTTCTTCCTGCTGGCTACCGCGTTGTACGTCCTGCCCCTGATCCTCGCCGACTTCCCCTACATCGACGACAACTGGCGCACGCTGGCCGCCGGCAATGCCTGGGCCGGGCAGGGGCGATTGTTTGCCGACTGGTTTTATCAAGCGCTGACGTTCACCGGCGCCGCGCCGAACATCTTTCCGTTGCCGCTGTTGCTCGCCGTCGTAGCGATGAGCCTGGCCCTGACGCGCCTGACCTTTCACTACTTTGCAGAACCGACGCTGGCCTGCTGTCTGGTGCCGTTGCCGCTCTGGTACAACCCGTTCCTGTTGCAGAATCTGTCCTATCAATACGACGGCCCGATCATGGCCCTGAGCATGGTCGCGGCGATCTACGCCATCACGTTCGAAGGTTCATCGCGGGTGCAGCGCTGGCTGGTGCCGGCGGCGTTGCTGGCGCTGGCAATCGGTCTTTATCAGATCAGCTTCAATGTGTTTCTCGGGCTGTGTTGTGTCGAGTTGATCAGGGCTGTTCAGCGGCGAACTCAGTGGCCGGAGATTCTGCGGATGCTGGGCTGGAAACTCGCACAAGCGGGCCTGGGCATCCTGATCTACAGCGCCACGGCGTACCCATTCATGGAAACGTTGCGAAAAACGGATCTGTTGAACCTGGACGCCGATCCGCTGTTGCAGATCGGCATCAATTTCGCTCGGATCCTGGATAAAGTTGCGCTGTTGTTTCACGGCGGCTACCCGTGGGTTTTCGCTGCGCTGGTGTTGTGTGCGATCGCCGGCTGTGTGCGCCTGATTCAGTACCGCCAGAACCGTTGGTCAACCCTGTTGCTGTGCTTGCTGACGCTGCCAGTGCTGGTCTTGCTGGTGCCGGGGATCACGCTGCTGTTCCGTGACTTCAATGAGGGCGCGCGCACCCTGATGGGGTTCGGCGTGTTGTTGCTGGGGTTGTTCTATCTGTCTCACGTTGCGTTGGCATCCGCGCACCGTCGCTTGCCCTTGCTGCTGATCATTGCGCTGCTGGCGACTCTCTCGCTGTCCTTCGCGTATGGCCGGGTGCTGAGCCTGCAGAAAACCTTCGCCAACAGCGCGCTGTACAGCCTGAGCCACGACATCGCCGCCCATCGCGAGTTGCGTGAAGCCAAGCGGATCTATCTCTCGGTGAGCTACTCCGAGCGCTGGCTGGCCAGTGCGACCGGTTCATTCAAACGGCTACCGGTTCTGAAGTATTTGCTCAACGTCGACTACTTCATGCTCGCGGAAAATCTGCCGTCAGCAGGCATTACCAACGTGGTCGCCGAACGCGAACGGCGCAACGCCACCCGCGTCGGCTATCAGGGGTTTCCAGCGCTGGTGGACAGCCTGTATTACCGGATTTACCTGATTGGCGATTACGGTTTCATCGTCATGAAAGAGCCGCCGCCCCACCGCCTGCTCAGTTGGTGACGAGGCTCAGGCTGCCGCCACTTCCTGCGGCTCAAAGCTGTCTGCTCGCGCCATCTGCCACATCCGCGAATAGAACTCGCCATTCACCTCACCCGTGAGCAATTCCCCCGGTTTCAGAAACACATGCAGCTGCGAAAACAGTTTGATCTCGGTTGCCGACATGCGGCGCACCAGGTGCTTGGCCGACAGTTGCGACGGATGCTCAAGACCAGCTGCCGCCAACATTTCCGCCAGCGCCTTGAGCGTGTTGCGGTGGAAGTTGTAGACGCGCTGAGCCTTGTCCGGGACGACGAGGGCGCGTTGGCGCAGAGCGTCCTGGGTGGCGACGCCGGTCGGGCATTTGTTGGTGTGGCAGCTTTGCGACTGGATGCAGCCGATGGCGAACATGAAGCCGCGCGCCGAGTTGGCCCAGTCGGCGCCGATGGCCAGCACGCTGGCGATGTCGAAGGCACTGACGATCTTGCCGCTGGCGCCGAGTTTGATCTTGTCGCGCAGGTTCAGGCCGACCAGGGTGTTGTGCACGAACAGCAGGCCTTCGCGCATCGGCACGCCGATGTGGTCGGTGAATTCGACCGGTGCGGCACCGGTGCCGCCTTCCTTGCCGTCGACTACGATGAAGTCCGGCAGGATGCCGGTTTCCAGCATGGCCTTGGCGATGCCCATGAACTCCCACGGATGTCCGAGACAGAACTTGAAACCCACCGGTTTACCGCCGGACAGTTCGCGCAGTTGCTGGATGAAATGCATCATTTCGATCGGCGTGGAAAACGCGCTGTGGCGTGACGGCGAGATGCAGTCTTCGCCCATCATGATGCCGCGGGTGTCGGCGATTTCCTGGGTGACCTTGTGCTTGGGCAGGATCCCGCCGTGACCGGGTTTGGCGCCTTGGCTCATCTTGATTTCGATCATCCGCACCTGCGGATTCTGCGCCTGGGTGGCAAAGCGCTCCGGGTCGAATCGGCCATCGCTGGTGCGGCAGCCGAAGTAGCCGCTGCCCAGTTCCCAAGTCAGGTCGCCGCCGTGTTCCCGGTGATACGGGCTGATGCTGCCTTCGCCGGTGTCGTGGGCGAAGTTGCCGAGCTTGGCGCCCTGATTCAGCGCGCGGATCGCGTTAGCGCTGAGCGAGCCGAAGCTCATCGCCGAGATGTTGAACACCGAGGCCGAATACGGCTGGGTGCACTGCGGGCCGCCGACGGTGACGCGGAAACCGCTCGGGTCGCTCAACGGCGCCGGGCGCATCGAGTGGCCGATGAATTCGAAGCCCGATTGATACACGTCGATCAGCGTGCCGAAGGGTTTGTCGGCGCTTTCATTTTTCGCCCGCGAGTACACCAGCGAACGCTGGGCGCGGGAGAAGGGCAGGGCGTCGCTGTCGGATTCCAGCAGGTACTGGCGGATCTCCGGGCGGATGCCTTCGACCAGATAGCGGATGTTGCCCAGGATCGGGTAGTTGCGGCGCACCGCGTGCGGGCTCTGCAGCAGGTCGAACAGACCGAGCAGGCTCAGTACGCCGGTGACGGCGGTGATCGGCCACAGCCAGTCGTGTTCGAGAAAGGGCAGGCTGGCGAGGGTGAAAATCACGCAGACGGCAAAGAAGGCGTAGCGGCTCAGGAGTGACAGGCTCATACGGTTTCCTTGGTTCGGACTCAATGGTTTGCAAACCTGTGGCAGCAGGCGGGCCTGTTGATGAGATTTATTGTGGTGAGGGGATTTATCCCCGATGGGTGGCGAAGCCGCCCCAAAACCATTCACTGCGGTTTAACTGAAAGACCGCATGCGTAGACTTGGGGCTGCTGCGCAGCCCATCGGGGATGAATCCCCTCACCACAGAGAATCTGTCGACACAGGAAAGCATTTCCACGCGTTATCAGGCGTTCTGCGCCTGGAGAAAAATCGAAAACAGCTCCGACTGGGATTTGATCCCCAGCTTGCTGTACATGTGTTTCTTATGGACTTTCACGGTTTCTACGGAGATTTCCAGCTTACGGGCGATTTCTTTACTCGAGCAACCGCTGAGCATCAAACGCCCGACATCCAGCTCCCGGGCGGTCAGTTGCGCACCCTTGAGTTGTTGCACCGAGGCTTCCAGTTGCACTCGCCAGTCGGCCGCAGCTGGCGCGGCAGCGAGGGCCACGGTCTGGTTGATCTCGTACGGCAGGCGCTGACGCAACAGGCCCAGCACCCACGGCTGGATCAAAGACAGCAAAGCGATCTGTTCGCCAGTGAAACGTTTTTCACTGCCCAGCGACAGGCACAACGTGCGCTCGCCTTCGAGTTGGCAATTGAACTGGATTTCGTCGGCGACCACATTCAGACGAAAGTATCGCTGGTAATACTCGGTCAGCTCGAAATGCTCCGGCGCCACCTCGGACAGGCGGTACAACCCGGTGCGCGACTGTTCGCGGCAGGCGATGTAGAACGGGTCGAGCAGGTACAACCCGCGCAGATAATCCTGAAACAGCGGGTCGGGACTGCCGTCCTCGCCGGGGCATTCGGCGAAGACCTGCGGGTGCTGATCGGCACTGAACAGCAGCACCACCCAACTATCGAACGCCACGTACTGGTCGAGCAGGCGCACCAGTTGCGCCCAGAAATTCGGCTTGTCCAGCGCGTCGATCAGTTGCCCGACGGCGCGGTGCCAGGTGATGTCATCAAACGAAACGGTCATGGATCTACCCCTATCGGGTTACCCCGGCCGCGTGATTCCCTGGCCGGTTGCTTGCTGCGCATACTGGCCCACAGACAGCCACCGGGCAATCTTTCAGCGCCCGGCCATGACCATAAGGACTCGCGATGAAAGTCGAACTCGCCCAACTGGCGGGCCGTGACAAAGACACGGCGTACAACCTCGAACGTGCCCTCGCGGCGATTGCCGCATGCGCCGTCGACACGCAATTGATCGTGTTCCCGGAAACCCACCTGATGGGCTTTCCGAGCGCCGACACTGTGGCGCAGATCGCCGAGCCGCTGGATGGCCCGACCGTCCGCGCGGTGCTGGCCGCCGCCCGCGAGCGCAACATCGCTGTGGTGATCGGCATGGCCGAAAACGACAACGGTCGCTTCTACAACACCACCCTGCTGATCACCCCCGAAGGCATCGCCCTCAAGTACCGCAAGACCCACCTCTGGGCTTCGGATCGCGGCGTGTTCGAACCCGGCGACCGCTATGCCACTTGCGAGTGGAACGGTGTGCGCGTCGGCCTGCTGATCTGCTACGACATCGAGTTCCCCGAATCCGCCCGCGCACTGGCGCAACTGGGTGCCGAATTGCTGATCGTGACCAACGGCAACATGGACCCGTACGCCCCGACTCACCGCACCGCAATCATGGCCCGCGCCCAGGAAAACCAGGCGTTTGCGCTGATGGTCAACCGCGTCGAGGCCGGGGATGACGGTTTGATGTTTGCCGGCGGCAGTGCGCTGGTGGATCCGTTGGGGGAATTGCTGTTCGAAGCGGGGCGGGAAGAGGGGCAGTTCAGCGTCGAGCTGGATTTCGACCGGTTGGTGATTGCGCGCAAGGATTACCGCTACCTGGATGATCAGCGTTTGAAACTGCCGGGGGAGGTGGTGGAGCACGCTTCTGGATTGCGTGAGTTGCTGATTCCTGCGCGCTGATCCGGGTTCTGTGTCGGTCGGGCTGACGCCTTCGCGAGCAAGCTCGCTCCCACAGGGGAGCGCGGTCACTGTGGGAGCGAGCTTGCTCGCGAAGAGACCAGTCCAGACAACACACCTGCTTGATCCAAAAAACAACAAAGCCACACCCGAAATATTCGCCGAACTCGGCTCTGCCATAAATCCAATAACATTCGGAGTAAGTCGCTCATGGCTCGTTTGCAACGCACCCTGTCATTAGGGTCGGTGGTGCTGTTCGGCATCGCCTACATGACGCCGATCATTGTCCTCGGCACTTTCGGCATCCTCGCGCAATCCACCGCCGGCATGGTCCCGGCCGCGTATCTGGCGGCACTGGTGGCGATGTTCTTCACCGCCCTGAGCTACGGGCGCATGGCCGCCGCGTTCCCGGTCGCCGGTTCCGCCTACAGCTACGTGCGCAAGGCGATCAGCCCCAAGCTCGGCTTCATCGCCGGTTGGGCGGTGCTGCTCGATTACCTGTTTTTGCCGATGGCGATCTGGCTGATCGGCGCGGCGTACCTCGCTTCGGCCTTCCCGTCGATCCCGCAGTGGATCTGGGTACTGGCGTTCATCGGCATCACCAGCGCGATCAACATCATCGGTCTGAAACTGGCCAACGGCATCAACGCCTTGCTGATGCTGGTGCAATTTCTGGTGCTGATCGCTTTCGTCGCGTTGTGCGTGCACTACGTCGGCGGCGATGCGCGCACGCCGTTGTGGTCGATCAAACCGTTCTTCAATGGCGACATGCAGATGCCGCTGATCATGAGTGGCGCGGCCATCGCCTGTTATTCGTTCCTCGGTTTCGACGCGGTCAGTACGCTGACCGAAGAGACCCGCGACCCACGCCGCACCATTCCACGGGCGATCATGTTGATTACGCTGATTGGCGGGCTGATCTTCGTCGGGGTGTCGTACTTTGTGCAGATCGCCCACCCGTCATTCCAGTTCGACAGCGTCGACTCGGCGGCCTATGAAATTGCGCGCAACATCGGCGGCGATCTGTTCGTCTCGATCTTCCTCATTGGCTTGATCGTCGGCCAGTTCGCCTCGGGATTGTCGGCCCAGGCCAGCGGTTCGCGTCTGCTGTTTGCGATGGGCCGCGACGGCGTGTTGCCCAAGTCATTTTTCGGCACCTTGCATGCGCGCTTTGGCACACCGGTCAACAGTATCCTGCTGTGTGCAGTGGTGGCGTTGCTGGCGCTGAAACTCGACGTGACCACGTCCACTTCGTTCATCAACTTCGGCGCGTTCCTGGCGTTCAGTCTGGTCAACCTGTCGGTGATCTTTCACTACTGGATCGGCGGCGAGAAAAAGGGCCCGCGTGAGCTGGTGCTGTTTCTGATCTTCCCGTTCATCGGGTTGGTGGCGGACTTGTGGCTGATGGTCAGCCTGGATCACCTGGCGGTGTATCTGGGCCTGAGCTGGCTGGCGATTGGCGTGGTGTATCTGGCGGTGCTCACGGGCGGCTTTCGTCGTCAGCCGCCGGAGATGGATTTTCAGGAAGCGACCTGAGGCACCTCAGGCTGCGGGTCGGCTCTGGCGCATCGGTAACTCGACGCGAAAGGTTGTGCCCACGCCCGGTTCGCTGCGGACCGAAATGTCGCCACCGTGTTTTTTCACGATGCCGTAGGACAGGGACAGGCCCAGCCCGGTGCCCTGACCGACCGGTTTGGTGGTGAAAAACGGATCGAAGATTTTCTGCAGGATGTCCGGCGCGATTCCCGCGCCGGTATCCGCGACTTCCACCCAGGCCGTGTCCTGCTGCTGCCCGGTACGCAGAGTGATGGTACCGCGCTCGGGCCCCATGGCCTGCGCCGCGTTGACCACCAGGTTCATGATCACCTGATTGATTTGCGAGGGCAGGCACTCGATGTCCGGCAGTGGCTGATATTCCTTGATCACATCGGCCTTGTACTTGAGTTCGCTGGCGACGATGTTCAGCGTCGAGTCGATGCCTTGTTGCAGATTGGCCCACTGCCATTGCTGATGGGTATCGACCCGGGAGAAATCCTTCAGATCCTTGACGATCTGTCCGACCCGGCCAATGCCTTCCTTGGATTCGCGGATCAGCACCGGGATGTCTTCGAGCAGAAAATCAAGATCGGCGTCTTTGCGCAGTTGCTCAAGCCGGGCCACGGATTCGCTGTCCGGCGTGGGGCCCAGCGTCTGCCAGGCATCGAGTACGCTCAACAATTGGTTGAAGTAGCCGTCGAGGGTGCCGAGGTTGGAGGAGATGAAGCCGATCGGGTTATTGATTTCATGGGCCACTCCGGCCGCCATTTGCCCCAGTGACGCAAGCTTTTCCGACTGCACCAACTGACTTTCCAGTTGCTTGCGTTCATCTATTTCGCGCTGCAGTTCTTCGCTGGCCTGCTTGAACTGCGCGGTACGCTGGTCGACCAGATGTTCCAGATGATGCATCTGCAACGAGGCGCGTTCGGTCATCTGCCATTTGGTCAGCAGGGTGTTGGCCATCTGCTGCACTTCGATGTTGTCGAACGGCTTTTTCAGAATCAGTAACCGGTCATGCGCCTGCAGACGTTCGAGCAGTTCATCCCAGGAATAATCCGAGTAGGCGGTACACACCACCACCTGCAACTGCGGATCCTGCTGCCACAGGTGTTCGATGGTCTTCGCGCCGTCCCAGCCGTCGGGCATGCGCATGTCGACGAAGGCCAGCGCGTAAGGGCGTTGTTCCTGCAAGGCCTGCATCAGTTTGCCCAGACCTTCCTCGCCGCCGTAGGCCGAGTCCAGCTCGAACGGCGGACGTTCGGCGCGAATCTGAGCGCCAAACAGTGCAGCTTCCATCTCGTCCAGTTCCACTGACTGAGCTGCCGGTGGCGCGAGGATCTTGCGGAAGTCTTCATGAATCGACGGCATATCGTCGATCAGCAGAATGCGGCGGTTCGACAACTCGCTCATGCGTTCTCCGTGACGCTGATCAGGGGGATCTGCAAGGTGAACAGCGCGCCTTTGCCCGGTCCGTCGCTGTGCGCGGTGAGGTGCCCGTTCATCTCGATGGCCGCCAGCGCGCAGCTGTGCAGACCGAAGCCATGACCTTCCTTGCGGGTGGTGAAACCGTGGGCAAAGATCCGCGTCATGTTTTCCGGCGCGATGCCTTCGCCGTCGTCCCTGACGCTGATTTCGAGGAAGTTGTCATCGACGATCCTTACCGCCAGGGTCATGGTGCGGGGGCGGTTGCTGAGGTCAGACATCGCGTATTTGGCGTTGCTGATGAGGTTGATCAGGATCAACAGCAAACGGTGTTTGTCGCCCATCACCTGCGGCACCTCGGCGTACTCCTTGACCACCGTGACGTGATGCCGGGTCAGGGCCCCGGCGTTCATGCGCAGCGCATCTTCGAGCAGCTCGTTGATAAACAGCGGCTCGGTCATGCTGTTGGCGCCGGCATAGGATTGCTGGGTGGCGACGATGTCCTTGATGTGATCGACGCTTTTGTTCATCTGGTTCAGTTCGTCGACCATTTCCTGCTGTTCCTGGGCAATCGCGCCGACCAGCTGGTTGAGATAACCGGGGAGCAATTTGCCCTTGGCGTCTTCGCTGAGAAAGGCGCCGAGGTCGTGCGGGTGCTCGTTGATCAGTTGCATCGCCTTGCCCAGGCCCTGGGTCTTGCTGCTGCGCAGCTTGCGCGCGATCAGATCGCTGGAAATGTTCACGCTGTTGAGCACGTTGCCGACGTTGTGCAGCACGTTGGTGGCGATTTCCGCCATGCCGGCCTGACGTGCAGCGTCGAGCAGCTCGCTCTGGGCGTTCTTGAGTTCCCGGGTGCGCTCCTCGACGCGTTGCTCCAGTGCATCGTTGGCGGTTTGCAGGGCCGTATTGACCCGATTGATCTCGGCGAAACTGCCGATCAGGCGGATGGCCAGCCACACCAGCGACAACATCAGCAGCACCGAGAACAGCAGCAGGTAGAAATGGTATTGGCGGTCGACCTGATCGACACGCTGTTGATCGCGATCGAGCATGGTGGTGATGTTGTCGAGGCGTTCGGCGACGGGAATGTTTTCGATGCTTTCGAGCAACTGATTGACCAGTGGCTGCTCGCGAGCGATCAGGCTGATGTGGTTGCTGAGGATTTTGACCGGGGTTTGAAACGCCTGCGGCAGGCGCTGTGCGTTGACGGTCAGTTTGTTCAGACCCACCTCGATGTCGGCGGCCCGGTCATCGGAGGTGACCTGGGCAAACTCCAGCGCACTGAGCAGCAGGTCGTAGGTATCGGTGGTGATGTTCTCCAACTGGGATTTATCGAAGTCCGACAGGTTGGCCAGTTGTTGCTGAATGTCGTCTTCGGCGGTGGGCAAAAACGCCAGAGAGTTGCGCAGCAAGGCGTTGTGCGATTTGAACTGTTCGACCAGCCGGGTTTTTTCCTGCATCGCTTGCAGGAAACTCTCATAGGCCTCGTTCCACTGCGTCGAATCGTTTCGACCATGCCCCGATTCTATGGCGTCGAAGCGCTCCCAGAGCCGGTTCATCTCGTTCATCGGCGACACCAGCGGATCATAGTTGTGGGTCAGCGCCACCCGCGCCTTGAGGATCTCGTTTTCCCACAGCGAATTCTGCTGTTTGATCTGCCGGATCAGATCCCGCGACTCGGTGTATGTCATGGTCTGGTCGGAGCTGGACTTGAAGTACAGAAACAGCAGGATCGAGGCCAACGCGAGGACGACCAGTGTGAGCAACAACAGACTACGGCGACGGGAAATGTTGATCATGGCTTGCCTTCCCTTTGGCCGGTCAGGGTCTTGAGAAACAGAACGATCTGCATTTTGTCGTCTTCGGTCGGCTTGCGTCCCAACTGATACTGGAACATCACATCCACGGCTCGTTCGAGGGTAGGCGCTGACCCGTCGTGAAAATACGGTGCGGTCAGCGCGACGTTGCGCAGGCTCGGCACTTTGAAAAATTCACGATCCGCTTCGTCTCGAGTGACGTTGAAGCGGCCCTGATCGGCCACGGTCGGGTTGCCGCGATCGGCAATGTAATCACCGAACACGCCAAACTTCTGGAACATGTTGCCGCCGATGTTCACCCCTTGGTGACAGGAGATACAGCCGTACTCCTTGAAGCGCTGATAACCGTATTTTTCGTCCAGCGTGAGGATGTCGGTATTGCCCAGCAGGTACTGATCGAAGCGTGAGTTGGGGGTCAGCAAGGTACGTTCGAAACTGGCCAGCGCCTGCTGGATGTTGGTCTTGGTCACGCCGTCCGGGTAGGTGGCGGCGAAATCGCGGCGGTAATCGGCGTCGTTGGCGATCCGCTCGACGACCGTGCTCCAGTCGCTGCCCATTTCATGGGGGCTGGTGATGACGACATTGCTCTGTTCTTCCAGCGTCTCGACGCGGCCGTCCCAGAACTGGCGGAAATTCAGGCTGGCGTTGAACACGGTCGGTGTGTTGACCGCCACCGGTTTGCCGTCGAACCCCAGCGAGAGCGCCCGGCTGTCGGCACCGTTCTTGTCCAGTTGGTGGCAACTGGCACAGGACAGTGTGTTGTTGATCGACAAGCGTGGCTCGTGGAATAAACGACGTCCCAGTTCCACGCGCCGGGCGTCCTGCTGTGGCACGGCGGGCAACGGTTTGAGCGGCTCGTCCAGCGGGTCGGCACTGGCCCCGGCGCAGAGTCCGCACAGCAGCAGCGTCATGGCGGGACGGAACAGGTTCATCGGCAATCGTCTCCTTGACTCAAGGCCGGTATCGAGGCGTTCATCGCGCCGTCCACGGTGGCGGGGCTGCGCTGGCCAGCCAGTGCGCAAAGTCGTCAGCCGGCAATGCCTTGCTGAAAAAGTAGCCCTGACCTTCTTCGCAGTCGTGGGCCTTGAGGAACGCCAGTTGCTCGGCGGTTTCGATGCCTTCGGCGATGACGTTGAGCCCCAGACTCCTGCCCAGGCTGATGATGGCGCTGACCAGTGCGGCATCATTGCTGTCATTGCACAGGCCGCGAATGAACGACTGGTCGATCTTCAGCACATCAATCGGAAACCGGCGCAGGTAACTCAGGCTGGAATAGCCGGTGCCGAAGTCATCGATGGCCAGGCGGGTGCCCAGCGCCTTCAAACGATTGAGCGCTACCATCGTTGTTTCGACGTTCTGCATCAGCACACCTTCGGTGATCTCGATCTCCAGCCAGTCAGGGGCCAGGCCTGTCTGCTCAAGCACGCGTTCGACGCCCGCAACGAAGTCACGCTGGCGAAAATCGATGGGTGACATGTTCACCGACATGCGGATCGGCGGCAGACCGGCTGTTTGCCAGGCACGGGTCTGGCGACAGGCTTCGCCCAGTACCCATTTGCTCAAGGGCACGATCAGTCCACTGTCTTCGGCCACCGGAATGAACTCCGCCGGGTAGATCCAGCCGTGTCCCGGTTTCTGCCAGCGTATCAGCGCTTCGGCGCCGACCACGGTGCCGCTGCGCAGGTCGATTTTCGGCTGATAGTGCAGGACAAACTCGTGCTCGTGCAGAGCGCGGCGAATGCCCGACTCGATGCTGTGCTGCTCGCGGGCGTGCTGGTTCATGGCTTCGATGAAGAAGCCAACGCTGTCAGGGCCGTGTTCCTTGACGTTGCGCATCGCCGTCTCGGCTTTCTTGATCAGCTCGGTGGCTTCGAGGCCGTCATCGGGGTAGACGCTGATGCCGACGCTGGCGGTGACGCTGACGTCATGCCCGGCTATCGTCTGCGGCAGGCGAATGGCGGCCAGCAGTTTTTCCGCGACGCCGTGGGTTTGCTGGGGATGGTTGATGTCGCCGAGGATCACCACGAACTCGTCCGAGCCATAGCGAAACACCGAGTCGGAATCACGCACGCATGACAGCAGTTGGCGGGCGGTGCGTTTGAGCATTTCATCGCCCGCTGGATGGCCCAACGCGTTGTTGATGCGCTTGAAGCGATCCAGACCGAGAAACATCACCACCAGTTGCTTGTCATGGCGCCGGCAGACAGCCATGGCCTGGCTCAGGCGATCACCCAGCAGGGTGCTGTTGGGCAGCTCCGTGAGGCTGTCGTATTGCAACAGATGCGAGACCTTGAGCAATTCGTGAACCCGCGCCTCGATGGTCTGCTCAAGGCTGAGCATCTTCAGCGCCGCGTCCTGCGCCAGTTGCCATTTCCAGGTCAGGGCGTTGGCCATCTGACGGATTTCCAGACTGTCGAACGGCTTTTTCAGTATCAGCAACTGGTCGCCGAATTCCAGCCGTTCGGCCATCGCTTCCCAGCTGTAGTCGCTGTACGCGGTGCACAGGGCAACCTGCAGATTTGGATCGACACGCCATAGCTGCTCGATGGTTTCCAGGCCATCCCAGCCCGGTGGCATGCGCATGTCGATGAACGCCAGAGCATACGGGTTGCCGCTGGCCAGCGCGTGTTTGACCAGGGCCAGGGCTTCCTGGCCCTGATAGGCGGAATCGAGCTGGAAGGTCAGGTGCGGCGATTGGCGGGTACCGAACAGCGTCTGTTCCAACTGATGCAAGTCGACGTCGTCCTGCGCCTGCGGGGCCAGAATCTTGCGAAAGTCTTCATGAATCGCTGGCGTGTCATCGATGATCAGGATGCGCCGGTTGGTCTGGGGGAAGGCCGTTTTCATGCCTCATCCTCCTTGGGGGAGGGCGCCGCGCGGGGCACGTCCCGGAGCAGCCGGCCCGCCTGTTCGGCGCTGACCGCTTCGCTGAAATACAACCCCTGTGCGCTGGGCAGCGGTGCTTCGGCACGGGGTACATCGGGTCGATTCAGGGGTGTCTGGGCTTCGGCGATGATGCCGATGTCCAGATCCCGGGCGAAATTGACGATCGCTCGCAGGGCGTTGGCTCCGGCCACATCCTGGGACGCGCTGGCGATAAAGCTCTGGGCCAGTTTGAGGTGATTGACCCGGTAGGTTTTCAGGTAATCGAACGAGGAATATTCGGTGCCGAAATCATCGATGGCAATCGCCACGCCCAGCTCACGCAGGCGCGGCAATGCATCGTTGTGGGTCCACTTGGTCTGGGCCAGCGTGGCTTCGGTGACATCGAATCGCAGGTCCCAGGGGGCGAGCTCCCAGCGTGCGGTGGTGCGCAGAACGTCGTAGATTAGTTCGGGGCCACTTTTGAGCTGTGCCAGGGAAATCTTGATCGCCATCACCGGCGGGGCGACCCCGTCATTTCGCCACAGGTGCATCTGGTGGCAGGCGTGATTCAGTACCCAGCGTCCGAGCGGAATGATCGCGCCGGTTTTCTCCGCTATCGGTACGAAGGCGGAGGCAGGCAGCAGGCCGAGGCGCGGATGTTGCCAGAGGATTTGCGCCTCCATGCCCAGAATCCTGCCGCTGTGCAGGTCAATCTCCGGTGCGTAATGCAGCAACAGTTGATTGCCCTGAAGGGCGCTGGTCAATTCGTCGACGAGGGTCATGCGTTCGGCCACTTCCCGCGAGATGTCCTCGGAGTGGAAGTGATACTGATTGCGCCCCATTTCCTTGGCGCGGTACAGCGCCATGTCGGCCTGGCCCAGCAGGCTGTCGGCGTCGAGACTGAGCTCGCTGTAACTGCTGATGCCGATGCTCACCGAAATGTGCAACGCATTGCCGGCCAGGTTGTAGGGCGCCAGCAGCGTGTCGCGGATATTGGCCGCCATGGCGGCTGATTGGGTCGGATCGCTGACGTCCAGTTGCAGGATCGCGAATTCATCGCCGCCCAGGCGCGCCACCACGTCGCTTTCGCGCACGCCTGATTTGATGCGGCGGGCGACTTCCTGCAGCAGCAGATCGCCCACCGGGTGGCCCAAGGTGTCGTTGATCCGTTTGAAGTGGTCAAGATCCAGATAAAACACCGCAAACGGCGCGGCCCCCCGACGAGCGGCGGCGAAGGCCTGATGCAGGCGTTCGATCAGCGTGGCGCGATTGGCCAGGCCTGTGAGGCCGTCGGAGCGCGCCAGCAACGCCAGTTTTTCCTCGGCCACGCGGCGCTCGGTGATGTCGAGGATGATGCCTTCGACTTCCAGCAGACGGCCGTCATCATCGCGTACCGGGATGTAGCGGTTTTCCACCCAGCGCCAGGTGCCCTGGCCGGTTCTCAGGCGAAATTCGATCGACGCGCCTGACGCATGCCGATCCAGCACCCGGGCCATGGCGGCATCGACGCTGGCCTGATCGTCCGGATGAATCAGTTCCTGCGCCCAGTTGGGCGAGCGCAGCAGGTCGGCGGCGACATGGCCGTAGCGGGTGATGTTGTGGGAGATGTACATCAGGGCAAATGACGGATCGCCGCGCAGCCGGTACAGGATGGTCGGGCTGTTCTGCACAATCATGTTGGCGTCGGACAGCTCGCGGGTGCGCTCCTGAACCGCCTGTTCCAGCTGGTTCATTTTCAGCTCGGCGTCTTCGGTCATCTGCCATTTGACCGTGAGCGCGCTGGCCATCTGCCGGATCTCGATCGCGTCGAACGGCTTTTTCAGAATCAGCAAGCGGTCATTCAGTGCCAGACGCTGGTCGATGTCTTCCCAGGAATAGTCGGAATACGCCGTGCACAGCGCGACTTGCAGCTTGGGGTCGACTTGCCACAACCGTTCGATGGTCTCCAGGCCATCCCAGCCTGGCGGCATGCGCATGTCGATGAACGCCATGGCGTAGGGGCGGTTTTCAGCCAGCGCGGCTTCGAGTTTTTCCAGCGCTTCGCGGCCCTGAAAGGCCGAGTCCAGCTCGAAATGCTGGGACGGTGTCGCGGACGGGGTGCCAAACAACAGATTCTCGGTTTCGCCCAGGCCGTCATCAGCGGGGACGAGCGGGCAGAGAATCTTGGCGAAATCGCCATGGATCGACGGGCTGTCGTCGACGATGAGCACTCGGCGATTGATCTGCGCTGTTGGCTGGTTCATGCCGCGCCGCCCATGAGGCCGCTGGCGGGTGTCATCCGGGGCATCCTTTTCCCTCGCAACTTGTCGGTTCGACCGATGGAGTATTGCGCCGTGTTCAGCATAGTCGTCCCGGCGCGACGCCGTGGCCTGTGAGCGAAGATTTGCGTGAATGCAGTCAAAAATCATCTAGCCTTGGACTCAGGCGCGGGCCAGTGAGGCGGTCGGTCGATGTGTCTTTAACCCTGTTTCTTGAGGCCAAGCCATGGAAGAGCAATCCGCCCCTTTGCCGATACATCGACCCAAGGTGTTGCTGGTCGATGACGAGGAATCGATCCTCAACAGCCTGCGTCGTCTGCTGCGGGGACAACCCTATGACGTCCTGTTGGCGACCAGCGGTGCCCAGGCGCTGGAGATGCTGGAGCAGCAGCCCGTGGACCTGGTGATGAGCGATGCGCGCATGCCGAACATGGATGGCGCCTCGTTACTGGCGCATGTCCGCCAACGCTATCCGGCGACCGTGCGCATCATGCTCACCGGTTATGCCGACCCGTCGGCAATCATCAAGGCGATCAACGACGGGCAGATTCACCGCTACATCAGCAAACCGTGGAATGACGAGGAGTTGCTGCTGATCCTGCGCCAAGCCCTCGAACATCAGCATTCCGAGCAGGAGCGCCTACGTCTGGAGCGCTTGACCCAGGTGCAGAACGACCAGCTCAAGCTGCTCAACAGCACCCTGGAAAAGCACGTCGCGGCGCGCACTGCCGAACTGCAGCAGACCGCCGACATGCTTGACCTGGCCTACGAAGAACTCAAACACAGCTATGTCACCGGCACCGAAGTGTTCTCGCTGCTGGCCAATCTGCGTCTGCCACCTGCGAAGCAGACCAATCGGCAGATCATCGAACTGGTGCGCAGCTACTGCAAACAGCACGGTCTGGACGAGGCCTCAAGCCGCGATCTGACCATGGCCGCCGCGCTGTATAACATCGGCAAACTGAGCTGGACCGACGGCATGATGACCACGCCTTCGGACTTGCTGCGCCATACCGATCGCGAGCGTTATCGCAGCTATCCGAAGCAGAGCGAATCGCTGTTGATGACGCTTGACCCGATGAAGGACGCGGCGCGCCTGATCCTGCATCACCAGGAGCGCTGGGACGGCAGCGGTTTTCCTGACCGGCTCAAGGGCGAGGCGATTCCGTTGGGGGCGCGGTTGCTGAAACTGGCAGTGGATTTCGTCGAGTTGCAACGCGGCCTGATCCTCGAACGGCATTTGAACAGCGACGAAGCCCTGCTCTACCTGCGCCAGTACGCAGGGCGTTTGTATGATCCCGAGCTGGTCGAAGATTTCATTCAGGTGTGCGCGGCATTTCTGGGCGACGTCACCCTCGCCGACCCGTCGGTCAAGGTGCTGACCACCCGGGACCTGGCGGCGGGGATGATTCTGGCGCGTAATCTCAATGCCGATAACGGCATGCTGCTGCTCAACGCCGGCAAGGTGCTCAGCGCGCTGCTGGTGGAAAAGCTGATTGCCTTCGAAGCCATGGAGGGCGGCAAATACAAGATTTTCGTCAAGCTGCCCGACGAGGATGAAACCGCGCTCAAGGCTCAGGGGGAGTGACCTGTGAGGTGACTGAATCAGGCCGGGCATGGGATCCTTGCGGTTTTTCCAGGCCGGTGGCTGACCCATGACCTCTGCATCCGTTGTCGCTCCAAACCTCATCCGTATCGCCGCTGCGCTGTTGCTCAACGCCGAAGGCCAGACTCTGCTGGTGCGCAAGCGCGGCACCACGGCGTTCATGCAACCGGGCGGCAAGATCGAAGCGCATGAGTTGCCGGTGCACGCACTGGCCCGCGAGCTGGAAGAAGAGCTGGGCCTGGAAATCGACCCGGCTCAGGCCTGCTTCCTTGGCCAGTTCTCGGCGCCGGCCGCCAACGAGCCGGGATTCGTCGTGCAAGCGGAGATTTTTCAGCTGACCATCGACGCCGATGTGACGCCCGCTGCCGAAATCGAGGAAGTGATCTGGATCGATCCGGCCACTGACGCGGGTCTGGTTCTGGCGCCATTGACACGCGACCTGATCCTGCCGTTTTATCGCAGCTCACTGACGGCGCTCGCCTGATCATTCACGCAAAGGACATTGCCATGATCCCGCTTCAAGACCTGCTGATCTTCGCCGCCGCCGCGCTGTTGATGGTACTGACGCCGGGGCCGAACATGATCTACCTGATCTCGCGTTCGATCTGTCAGGGACGCAAGGCCGGAGTCACCTCGTTGCTCGGTGTGGTCGCGGGATTTTTCGTGCATATGTTTGCCGCGGCCGCCGGTTTGACCGCGGTGTTTCTGGCGGTGCCGCTGGCTTATGAAGTGCTGAAGTGGGCCGGTGCGCTGTATCTGCTGTGGCTGGCCTGGCAAGCGGTCAAACCCGGTGCGCGCTCGCCGTTCGAAGCCCAGCAACTGCCGGCGGATTCGTCGCGCAAACTGATCACCATGGGCTTTCTTACCAGCGCCCTGAACCCGAAAATCGCCGTGTTTTACCTCTCGGTGTTTCCGCAATTCATCAGCCCCGAACACGGTTCTGTGTTCACCCAGAGCATCATTCTTGGCCTGACCCAGATCAGCGTCAGTTTCAGCGTCAATCTGCTGATCGCGCTGTTCGCGGCGGGCATCGCGTCGTGGTTCGTGCGCAATCCGACATGGCTGGCGCTGCAGCGTTACTTCATGGGATTTGTACTCGCCGGTCTGGCGGTGCGTCTGATGCTTGAACAACGCAGGACGGCCTGAACATGTGGATCGAACGCCTCGACGCCAGTCATGCCCTGGCTTATCGCGAGCTGATGCTCGAAGCCTACGACCGCCATCCGCAGGCCTTCACCTCCAGCGTGCGCGAGCGCGCGGTGATGCCGCTGAGCTGGTGGGAAGCGCGGCTGACCAGCAAGCTCGACGTGGTGCTCGGTGCGTTCGAGGAAGGCACACTGGCCGGCATCGTCGGCCTGGCATTCGAGCCGCGAGAAAAGGCCCGCCATAAGTCGACCCTGTTCGGCATGTACGTCTCAGCCGATTTTCGCCAGCACGGCCTGGGCCATGCATTGGTGCAGGCCGCCATCGCCGAAGCACACACCCATCCTGCACTGAAACTGATCCAACTGACCGTCACCGCCGGCAACGACGCCGCGTTCTCCCTGTACCAACGCTGCGGCTTCATCCAGTTCGGACTTGAGCCGCTGGCGGTGCGGGTCGGCGAAGACTACTTCGACAAGATTCACATGTGGCGACAACTCTGATCGTCCCCCTAAGTGAGAGGTTTTTGTGGCGAGGGGATTTATCCCCGATGGGCGGCGAAGCAGCCCCAAATCCTACAAACGCGGGCTATCTGAAACACCGAGTGCACAGGTCTCAGGGCTGCTGCGCAGCCCATCGGGGATAAATCCCCTCACCACAATGAATCTTTTTGTCTCGCAAATGTTCTCGGTTTACCGTCAGTCATGAGGCACCTTGGTGTCAGCGAACCGCGCTGACCCCATCCAGCGTCGAGAATGATGTGTCCTTGGCGGTCAGCAGGAAATCGCGCATGTAAGGCGCATCGAGCATGTCCGCACGAATCGCCGCGTACAGCGTGGCAAACAGACCTTTCTCACCCAGGCGCTTGGCCTTTACGTAGCCGCGTGAGCTGTATTCGTGCAGCGCCCAGTGCGGCATGCCGCAGACGCCACGGCCGCTGGCGACCAGTTGCATCATCATCACCGACAGCTCCGAGGTGCGCACTTGCGCCGGTTCGATGTCGGCCGGTTCGAGGAAGCGGGTGAAGATGTCCAGCCGATCGCGTTCTACCGGGTAGGTGATCAGGGTTTCAGTCAGCAGGTCTTCGGGGACGATGTACGGTTTGCTCGCCAGCGGGTGCTGGTTGGCCACCGCGAGCATCGCTTCGTAGGTGAACAGCGGCACGTAAGTGATGCCGGCGATGTCCAGCGGATCGGAGGTCACCACCAGATCCAGATCGCCGCGGGCCAGCGCCGGCAGCGGGGCGAAGGCGAAGCCCGAGGCGAGGTCGAGTTCGACTTCCGGCCAGGCGTCGCGGAATTGGTCGATGGTCGGCATCAGCCACTGGAAACAGCTGTGGCATTCGATCGCCATGTGCAAACGCCCGGCGGTACCCCCGGCCAGACGACTGATGTCGCGTTCGGCAGCGCGCAGCAGCGGCAGAGTCGCGTCAGCCAGTTGCAGCAGGCGCAGGCCGGCGCTGGTGAAACGCACCGGTTTGGTCTTGCGCACGAACAACGGCATGCCCAGGCGTTCCTCCAGTTCCTTGAACTGGTGCGACAGCGCCGATTGGGTCAGGTGCAGACGGTCGGCGGCATCGACCAGGCTGTCGGCCTCGCGCAGGGCGTGCAGGGTTTTCAGATGACGGATTTCAAGCACTGCTGGCCCCATGAAGAAAATTTGTGATCATGACGAAAGCGGTGAGTTTGTCTCATGTTGACGGCGCTGTCGACCGCTCAAACAGCAGCGGGGCACAGTCCGTGCCCCGCTGGTTTTGCTCTAGAGATCAGCGAAATGCCGAATGCCCAGCGGTTTGCCGATATCGCCACGCCAGATCGCTTCGACCTGCACACCGCCGGCGGCCTGGGCCTGCTGCCATTGCATGCCGAGATTGCGTTGCTCCGGCAATTTCAGGTGGGCTTTGACGAAGTCGGCGAACGGCACCTTGTCCGAGGTGTAGTGAAAGTGGGCGAACCACAGCGTGCGCGGTGGGGTGCTGGTGAGGTCGCGCACTTGGTATTCCTGAAGGAAATCCTTGCGTCCGTCAGCGCGCTTGCCCAGTGCCCGCAATGAACCTTCGCGGCGGATATCCACCACTTGCTGTTGCAGCAAATAGTCCAGATAGCCTTCGGTGGGTGTCTTGCTGCGCAGTGACTGATCAATGCGCAGGGTACGACCGGTACGTCGCAGCTCACCGGCCTTGGCGCGCAATTGCACCACCAGTGGTTCGGTCGGCGATAACCGTTCGATGGCCTGGGCGCGGATGCTCAGCTCGGTCGCTTCGCTGCTGAACATGTGTTCCAGATCCACCGGCAACATGTCCTGACGGGTGTAGCCCTGCACCTTGGCGCTGTAGGCCGCAACCGCCTCCAGACGTTTTCGCGCTTCCGCGAGCAATGGTTGAACATCGGTTGGCAGCGGTGTTGTGGCAGGTGCGGGGCGGGCTTGCAGATGATATTTGCCGCTGGAGCGCGGCAGCCAGGTTTCGCGGAAACCGTCGATGCCTTCGACGGTAAAGCGTTTTTCCCGGGTGCCGGGGTCAATGCTTTCGGTACCGATCAGCAACTGGTTGTCCTCGGTTTCGAACAGTTGCCTGCCGCCCGGCTCTCGCGGTTTGATCGGCGGGCGCTGTTTGATCGAGTGCCGTGCGTGTGCTTCGACCTTGGTCAGCCCATCGAGGAATGGCCCGACCTGTTCCAGATCCAGATGCTGCGCATAACCCAGCGTCCAGGCGTTGAGCTGACGACGGAAACCGGCATAGATCTGCAGGCAATCCTCGATCACCTGTTTGCGCTCGACCAGGCTGGCGCTGACTTCTGGCAGGTGATGCTGGGTCAGCAGTGCGCGCCCGACCTTGACCCGTGCGTCTTTGAGCTGGGTATGAAAATACACCCAGGACAGGTCGCTGACCGCATCGTAGCGAGTAATGATTTCCAGCAGATGTGCAGTTCTCAGGTAGTGGTGCGTGTTGTCGCCCAGGTTGCGGTTGAGCGCGGTCATGTCTTTCGCCATCTGGGTTTTCTGCGCGCGATTGCTGATGCGGTTGTTCCACAGGTTGGCCTGCTCGGTGATTGCGTGCAGTTGATCGAACTCCTTGAGGAAGTCCTTGCGTACCTGCTTGCGCCGGGCCATGAGTTTTATATGGGCCGCTGTATTGCCGAAAGGGGTGGCATCGGATTCGGCGACCAGTGCGTCGATCCGGTTCAGGTGTTCCAGCAAGCGGTCGCGGGCAACAGTGACGCGCTGCACGGCGCGGTCGGCCACGATCCAGGCACAGCGGCTGCGGATGTCTTCGATCTGCAGACGCTTGCGGCCATGGCTCAAGGGCAACAGTTCGGCAAGGTTGTCGTATTGGGCGATCGCGAGGTCGATGTCATTCAGGCATGCTGCGTCGACTGCTGTGTGTAGTGGCTTGCGCTGGGCAACGTCGAGTTTCTGGTAGTTCTCCAGCAACTGGTTGGAAGCGCGTGTCTGGGTATCAAGGCGCCGGGTATAGGCGTCGGCGGTGTTGGTCAGGGTCAATTGCCTGCGCAGTTGCCGATCGGTCCACCAGCGCGGTAACCACTGGCGAATTGGCGCGGGCCAGAGCGGGTCCATGCCGTCGGCCAGATGTCCAAGCACGGCGCCGCCGCCAGCACCGCCGCCGTCCATAACGGTGCCGTACACCGCGTAATGGGTGTTCCACTGGCCGTATTCGTCGAGGGCGATCGGTTGTTTGTAGCTGCGCAGCCGTGAGCCGTAAAGCCTCCAGCCACGTGGCGCGTCGCTGAGCTGAACCCGATAGATGCGGCCCTGACGAATGATGAAGTCACCATCGGCGTGGCGGTAGACGTTGCGATAGACACCGTGGGTGGCCGGGTGCAGGCCGGCGAGGGAGATGTCGAATTCGTACTCGTATCCCGTGAAGCGCTCGATCGACTGCCTGGCATATTGCCAGGATGTTGGTATCGCGGCGGATCTGCCCAATGCCGCGCGTTGCCGCTGGCGGCTGGCCAGACGAGCGGCTGCGGGTGCCGAAACGGTTCCGGGAAGCACATCCATTGCCGCGTCGATCAGCGACAGCAGCACCGCTTCCACCTCCGCCAGACCATGTCCGAGCTCGCCGCGCAAGAACGCCGCGACCGCCAGATTGGCACTGTTCCAGGCGTCATACAGGGCCACGGCCGCGCCCACGAACGGCAACATGCCGATAGCCATTTTCAGATAGTTGAACAACGCCCCGGACTTCAGTGCACAGCGTTCGAGATACAACGCATCGTTGGAACGTGAACTGCTGCGATGGGCCTCCAGCAACCGGCCCATGTGCACGTTCAGTAAATGAATGGCCAGTGATGTGGTCGCCGGCCAGGCCATCCCGACGCCGATCAGCGCATCGAAATTGCGCAGCTGTGCCTGGTTGATCCGGCTGACATGGCTGGCAAACTCGCCGCTTACCGCGCGTCCCGCCAAGTAGCTGACCATTTTGCTGTCCACACAACGCTTGAACAGATCCACCCGCGCCTGTTCCAGCGTTTCGTATTGACGGAGGAAGATCGCGTCGGGGCTGTCGGGCAGGTACAGCAGCGTCAGGCCACTGGTTTGCTCGACAATCAATGTGACACCCGCGAGCGTGCTCGGTCCTTGATGCACGGTGTCCTCTCCACCGACGGTCAGGTGCACCGGCAGCAGCGCGATGCGTTGTCCATTCACGGCATACGCCTGAGGTGTATTCGCCTCGATGGCGACTTTCAGCACGGCATGGCCGGCATTGTCGATGTGCCGTTGCAGCAGCGCGAACTCACCTTGCAACCTGAGCATCAGCCGCCACGGTTCGCTCAGGCATTCACGGCGCCAGGCCTGCTGAAACGCCGGTTCTCCCGGCGCGCCGAAAAATGCCTGGCGAATCAGTTCTTCGTAACGTCCGGGCAGATCCAGCTCCGTTACCAGTTTGCGCAAATAGACCGGGGTGATCCCGGCTTCGAGGCGCTGTCGATCAGTGGCGATCTCGGCGCTGATCCTGACCTGCATGAAGGACAGGCGCCACTGCACCTCCTGATCGATGTTTTCCTGTGCCAGTTGTTCAAGGGTGAGGTCGCCGCGCTTGTCGCTCGCGGTCAGGACAATGCGTTGCGGTGTGCCAGGCGCGGCGCCTTCCATCACGGTTTTTTGCCAGAAGGTCGAGTCGGGCAGGTCGAGGCTCACGCTCACGCTTTGTTTGAGCGCGAAGTCTGCGCGCAAGCGGGCGTCGATGCGTTGTTCGGCGAAGGCCTGACGCGGCGGTAATTCCCGTTCGAGCAACGCATGAGCGCGTTGCATGGCGCCGAGGTACTGGCTGATCAGCGTTTTGATCCGTGCTCGTGGCGCGTCGTCCAGCTTTTCAAACCATGCAGGCAGGTGGCCGGCCAGCGCCGCGCTGCGGTCTTGCGCCTGACGTTCGGTAAATGCCCGTTCACGGGCTTGCGCGACCGCTACGGTCAGGCGTGGCAGATATTGTTCGCGCAGCTTTTCCATCTCGGCCCGGCGCTCGTCGGCACGGCCGGGCAGCGGGTTGTCACGCAGGATCTGCGCGGCCTGCTGTTCGCATTGATAGAGCTGTCGATCAAGGGACCAGGCCAGAGGGTCCCCCGTGAGCGGCGTCAGGTGCAGGGTCAGCCCGCCGTCGTTCGGCGAATGTTTGAACAGGTCCTGTGCCAGCGCTGTACGTGAAGTAAAACGTTGCAGCCCGCCGAACTCGCCCGGCCAGTAAAGCAGCAGGCTGTCGCTCGAGTCAGGCTCCAGTGCGGCGGTCGTCGCTATGATCAGTACGCCATGCAGCTCCTCGACGGCGGTCATGTTCTGATCTGCCGCCGCCATCGATAGGCGGGCGATAACCCCGTCCGCTGTCGGCAGATGGCGCGCCGGTGCGTCCAGCATCGCGATGATTCGCCGATGCTCCTCGACGGTCAGATGATCCAGCGCCCTTTGCAGTTCGACCTCGGCGCGCAGCCCTGCGATACGGGCCTGAAGCAGGGCGTGGTGATGGACATTCGTGGCATGACGCAGCTCGAGCATTTTCAGCGGATCGCGACTCTCAAGCAGTGCTGAAGCGGCAGCGTGGCTGGCTTGCCGGGCTTCACTCAGTGCGTCGAAATGCTGCGCCAGTTGTTGGCGTTGCGGGTTGTTCAGCTCTGCTGCAGCGGCTTCGCCGAGCAAGCGCTCGAGGGCCCGCTGCTCAACATCAAGCGCCCGACTGCGCTGGTTGAAGGGAATGTCCGGACTCAGCAGACCGAACAGCGCGACGTCATCGGAGGCAGGCAACGCGTCGATCGCAAGTTCGGACGGTGCGCCGATCAGCTCGTGGAAGTCACTCGTCGACGCTGAACCCGTGAACAGCATTTGCAGGTTGAGGCGCAGCGGATCCTGACCGAGCACCGGCTCGACCAGTGTCACCGCCTCCAGCCGTGAGTATTGCCCGCTCTGCCGGCAATGACTGATCAGCCAGTCCTGCAGATCGGCGTGTTGCCGGAACAGCTGCAGTGCCGGGTCGTGCGAGGGCAGATACAGTAAATGTCGCGTCGGGTCGAGACGAATCAGCAGCGCACCGGGCAACGTGACCTGGCTGTCATCGCGGCGTGCGAGTCGTGGCTGGCGGATGGCAACGTCGCTGTGTGTGGTCTGCGGGTCAACGCTTGTCAGCAGCCTCTGCAGGGGCGCGGCCTGCAGCGTCCCTTGTGCATGGGCATTCAGGCAGCTCGCCTCGAAGTGCTGGCGATAGATAAGCAGCGCCTGATCCCGACGCGAAAACGGCGTGCCGGTTGCGCGCTGATCCCAATCGTCGCGCGCGGCTTGCGCCATCAATGCCCGCCACTGCCGATGACAATCGCGCAAACACGCGCTGGACTGCTGGTGGAGGTTCTGATCGAGATTTTTCGGCAACGAATGGGGCAGGCCGAAATCGACCGTGGCGGGGGTGGGGAGGTCGAACATGATGAAAGGATTCCAATGGCTTGAAAGACCGGGCTGAGCCGGATTTCAAGCCATTAGAGGTCAGACGTCGGAGGTGGGTGTGGTACTGGGGTATCGCTTTGCGCTGGTCTGTTTTGCAGAGTGTGTCCGCCTGCTCAACGGCCTGCACAAATGACCGCTCGGCAATCTTCATTAAACTGTCACGCAACTGTGGCAGCGCGCTTGAACAAACTTCATCAGACTCGCGCTCTACTGGGGTTCTGCGTTTCGGTGTTTTTCATGAGCAAGGGATTTTTTTCGCTCGCGGCCGTTTTGGTCGCGTTTTTATTCGGTACGTCAGCGTTCGCGGCGGCGCGTTGCGATGTGAATGTGCCGACCGCGCATGTCGATCTGCAACAAGTGAGCATTGCCTACCAGAGCATCGGCCGTGCCTCGGATCCGGCGCTGTTGCTGGTCATGGGCCTGGGTGGTCAGTTGATCCACTGGCCGGACGAAGTGGTGGTTGCGCTGTGTCAGCAAGGCTTTCGGGTGATCCGGTACGACAACCGTGATGTCGGCCTGTCGACCTGGCGGCAGGCCCCGGTCGAGGCCAACCTGACCTTTGAAGTGCTGCGCTACAAGCTCGGCTTGCCGGTGTCGGCGCCCTATTCGCTGACGGACATGGCCGACGATGCGCTGGGCTTGATGGACGCGTTGCACATCGACCAGTTTCACGTATTGGGCGCGAGCATGGGCGGGATGATCGCCCAGCATCTGGCGGCGATGGCACCGCAGCGGGTAGAGAGTCTGACGCTGATCATGACCAGTTCCGGCGCCGAAGGTTTGCCGGCGCCCAGTGCGGCGCTGGTGCAACTGCTGGCGCGGCGTGGCGCACCGAATCGCGAAGTGGCGCTGGAGCAGCAGGCCGATCTGCTGGCGGCGCTCGGTAGCCCGGCGGTCACCGATGACCGGCAAGCATTGTTGCATCAGGCGGCGGTAGCCTACGACCGGGCGTTCAACCCTGAGGGCGTGAAGCGCCAGATCATGGCGATACTTGCCGAGCCGAGCCGGGTGGCCTTGCTCAATCAACTGCGGGTGCCGACCCTGGTGGTGCACGGCACGGCCGATCCGCTGTTGCCGGTGATGCACGGCGTGCACCTGGCGGCGCACATCCGTGGCAGTCAGTTGAAGCTGATTCCGGGGCTGGCTCATCGCTTTCAGGAGGCGTTCAAGGCGCCGTTGCTGGCGGCGGTTTTGCCGTATTTGCAAGAGCACCGTGAAGACACCTCGCATTGGGCGCAGATTGAGCCGGTGGCAAGCGGCAACCTGCTGTAGCTGAGGTTTTGGCGGTGTTGATTCGGGCCTCTTCGCGAGCAAGCCCGCTCCCACAAGGGGAACCGTATTCCGAATGTGGGAGCGGGCTTGCTCGCGAAGGGGCCATCACTGTCATCGCAAGAGCAGGCAGGTGTATCGTGCAAACTTTCCCGCACGATTTCCGCCCGCGAGGTGTGTGATGAGTTCCGCTTTGAAAATCGATTTTGTCAGCGACGTTTCCTGCCCGTGGTGTGTCGTCGGCCTGAATGGCCTGCTGCAGGCGCTGGAGATTCTGCGCGATGAAGTGCAGGCCGAGATTCATTTCCAGCCGTTCGAACTGAACCCGAAGATGGGCCCGGACGGGCAGAACATCACCGAACACATCAGCGAAAAATACGGCTCGACTCCGGAGCAGTCACAGAAGAACCGCGAGGCGATTCGTGCCCGTGGCGCCGAGGTCGGATTTGCCTTTCGCACCGATGGCAACAGCCGCATCTACAACACCTTTGATGCTCATCGTCTGTTGCATTGGGCCGGGCTTGAGGGGGGGCAGTTGCCGTTGAAGCAGGCGCTGTTCAAAGCCTATTTCACTGATGGCGGTAATCCGTCCGATCACGCGCAACTGGCGCAGATTGCCGAAAGTGTGGGTCTGGATCGGCAGCGTGCCGAGGCGATTCTGGCTTCTGACGAGTTTGCCGATGACGTGCGTGCAGAAGAGCAGCTGTGGCTGCAACGCGGCGTAAGTTCGGTACCGACCGTGGTGTTCAACGGTCAGTACGCGGTCACGGGCGGGCAACCGGTGGACACCTTTGTCGGGGCGATTCGGCAGATCATCAGTGAAGCCCGCGGCGGCACCGTCAACTGACCTTGCGGGGTCAGCGCACGATCTTGTCGACGTGAATCCCGAGCTTCTTCAGGCGATACCAGAAGCTGCGCTCGGAGATCCCGATCAACTGCGCGGCGGCAGCCTGCACGCCATTGCTCTGTTGCAGGGCCGCCAGAATGTAGGCCTTCTCGACTTCGGCGAGTGCTGCGTCCAGATCCGCCGGGACACCGTTGATTTCGCTCAGCGGGCCGCTGCTGTCCGAGGCCTGTGCGGCGAACAGGTAAGCCGGCAGATCGTGCTCCTCGATGATGTTGGCGGAGGCGACGATGGTCGCGCGCTCCACGCAGTTCTGCAGTTCGCGGATGTTGCCCGGCCATGAATAGCGGGTCATGGCCTGCAAGGCCTGCGCGCTGAAGCCGCTGATGCGTTTGCCGGCAGCGGCCCCCAGCGTGTGGGCGAAGTGGCGGGCCAGCGGCGCGATGTCCTCGACCCGTTCGCGCAATGCCGGCAGCGGAATGGGAAAGACATTGAGGCGGTAGTAGAGATCCTCGCGAAACTCCTTATTCGCCACCGCTTGCAGCAGGTCTTTGTTGGTGGCGGCGATCACCCGCACATCGACCTTGCGCTCCTTGGTATCGCCCACCGGCTCGATCACCCGCTCCTGCAGGGCACGGAGGATCTTGGCCTGCAGTGCCAGCGGCATTTCGCCGATTTCATCGAGAAACAACGTGCCCTTGTCGGCCTGCTGAAAGCGCCCGATGCGATCGGCCACGGCGCCGGTGAACGCGCCTTTGCGGTGACCGAACATTTCGCTTTCCAGCAGCCCTTCAGGGATGGCCGCGCAGTTCACCGCCACGAACGGTTTGTCGGCGCGGTTGCCATGCTTGTGGATGGCCCGGGCGACCATTTCCTTGCCGGTGCCGCTTTCGCCGCTGAGCAGCACGGTGGCGGCGCTTTCGCGTACCGAGTCCACCGCTTGCAGCACGCTGCGAAAACTCGGGCTGTCACCGATCAGGCTGTCGATCTGCTGATGCTCGTCGAGCTCGGCGCGCATGCGCTGGTTGTCTTTGAGGATGTCGCGAAACTGCAGGGCCTTGCTGACGGTGATGTCCAGCTCGTCGATGTCGAACGGCTTGGCGATGTAGTCGAACGCGCCGTTGCGCATCGATTCCACGGCGTTTTTCACCGTGCTGTAGGCGGTCATGACGATCACCGGCAACTGCGGATAGCGGGTCTTCACCTCAGCCAGCAACTGCGGGCCGTCCATGCCGGGCATGCGCCAGTCGCTGATCAGCAGATCGATGTCTTCACTTTCCAGCACTTTGAGTGCGTGCAGGCCATTGCCGGCGGTGAACACGCTGATGCCGTTCTGCCCGAGGGCCGAGGCCAGCAGGTCGCAGAGTTTCGGTTCGTCGTCCACTACCAGAATGTTATGCGTCATCGTCGCTCTCGTCGAAGTCTTCGCCATTGGCCGGAATGTACAGGCTGAAGGTGGCGCCGGCATCTTTTTCGCTGACGCATTCTACGCGCCCGTTATGACTTTCCATGACCGAAAACACCTTGGCCAGGCCCAGCCCGGTGCCCGAGGCCTTGGTGGTGACGAACGGGGTGAAGATGCGTTCGAGCATGTCGGCTTCGATCCCCTGACCAGTGTCCGCGACGCCGATGATGGTGAATTTTCCAGCGTTGGCGATGCTCAGGGTCAGGCGACCGCCGTCGGGCATTGCGTCGATGGCGTTGACGATCAGGTTCAGGCCCACCTGTTTGAGTTGCTTGGCATCGGCGTAGATCGTCGCCCCCGGCGCGTGATCGGCGATGTGCAGATCGATGTTGTGGCTGGCCAGTTCCGGCTCGCAGAATCCGGCCAGTTCGTCGACCAGGGTGCGTGCTGATTGCGTAGCGCGGATCGGCGCGCTGGGTTTGGCGAAGTCGAGAAACTCGGTGATCAGGTCGTTGATACGGCTGACTTCCTTGACCACGTATTCCAGGTGACGCTTGTCGGTTTCCGGCAGATCGGCACGGCGATGCAGCAGTTGCGTGGCGGTTTTGATGATGCCCAGCGGATTGCGGATTTCATGGGCCAGACCCATGGCGACTTCGCCCAGCGCGTGCAGGCGATCACGGCGGCGCAGTTGCGACTCCAGATGCTGCAACTCTTCCAGACGTTCGCTCATGTGGTTGAACGTGCTGCTCAGTTCTGCCAGTTCGTCGCCGCCATTCACGCTCAGGCGCTGATGATAATCGCCGGCGATCACCGCCTGTACGCCACGGGCCAGACCGCGCAATGGTTTGGTCAGGCGTTGCGAGACCAGCCAGCCAACCGCCAGCGACGCTGCCGAGCTGAGCAGGAAAATCAGAATGAACAGGTTGCTCTGATTGACCAGGCCGACCAGGCTGGTGTGGCGCAGCAGACCGCTGAAGATGACGCCTTGCAGTTGGCCGTTTTCATTGAAGATCGGCCGGTAGATGCCGCTGTAGTTATTGGTGAATTGTTCGTAGGGGCCTTTGGTCTCGCGCAGGATCTGCTCGATGTCTTCCGGCACTTGCAGGGGATGATCCTGGAAACGCTGGGTGGAGAAAATCTCCGAGAAATCATCGCCCTTGGCCAGGTACAGGCGCAGGTCCAGCGAATGCACATCGGCAACGCTGGTCAGGAAGCTGTTGTCCAGATAAGTGCCGACGATCATTTTGTAGTCGACGCCGTCCTGAGCGGTTTCGAACGTCGAAATCACCGTGCCGGTGGCCACACCGCCTACCTGCAGGGTTTGCAGTACCGCTTTCGGGGCGGTGCTGATCTGGCTGACGATGTCGTCGGCGGCGGTGCTGTACACCACTTTGTGATCGCTGTTGCGTACCAGGGCCACGACGTCGATGCCCATGGAGTCGGCGACGTCGGCGGTCAGCTTGTTGTGCTTGGCCGATTGACGATCGGTGGGAGGGCGCGTGTAACGCAGAAACAGCTGAGCGGCGCGGGCGTTGTCGCGCAGGATTTCGCTGATTTCGTCCTCGACGATCTTCGACGATTCCTGCAGCCAGATGCGCACGTTGCTGTCGAAGATCTGCGACAGCGTGGTGGCCGCCAGTTCCGCAGCGATCATGGTTGGAATCACGCTGACCAGCCAGAAGGCCAGCACCAGTTTGCGTTGCAGGCTCCAGCCGGAGAGGGCGAAAGGGCGGGGCGTGGCGCGTCGGTCATTGATCATTGGATTTCGCTTATTGCAGCGGCCAGGGCCGGATCGCTGCGATCCGGGCGGACGAATATTTTCACCAGACGCAACAGTTGGTCGAGCAGTGGATTGCGATGGCGGAAGAACACGGTGTTACCGACAAACGAGCAACCCAGACGCAGCTTA
The DNA here is from genome assembly GCF_004526365.1 of Pseudomonas sp. S150. Taxonomy (NCBI): domain Bacteria; kingdom Pseudomonadati; phylum Pseudomonadota; class Gammaproteobacteria; order Pseudomonadales; family Pseudomonadaceae; genus Pseudomonas; species Pseudomonas sp. S150. The sequence continues at coordinate 5,505,740 of NZ_CP038207.1, read as the reverse complement.
CTGGCATAGCCGGCCTGCCCGCACACATAGATCGCCAGTTTGTGTTCAATACAGTAGTCGACATTTTCCAGCCAGCTACGAGTGTAAAGGTTGTACTGGCGGGTGCGGGCCAGATCATGGGCGAAAAACTTGTCGACCATCCGTTGCCCGTCGAGCAACAGCAGGTTGAACGCCACCAGTTCATCCTCGACCCAATAGAGCACACAGGCTGCGCGGTCATCGAGGTGATTGAGCACTTCGCGAAAATACGCCGCAGGCAGGCATTCGAAGGCCAGATCACTGCGGGCCAGAGTGGCTTCGTAGAGTTCCATCATGCGCGGCAGCAGGTCGTGCACCGAGCGCCGCCATTCCGTGCGCGGGCCCTGATTGCGCAGGGTGCGACGCAGGTCCTTGCGCGTGGATTTGCCGAGGCTGCCCAGATACGCGTCCACCGAGGCGAAGTTGATCGGCAATTCGGCGCCGGGCAGACCGGGCATGCTTTGCAGGCCGGCCTGGCGGCAGACGTCGAGCCATTGTCGATCGCGATGCGAGGCGTCCTTGACCGCGAGCAGGCCGATCCCGGCCTGCTCGGCATCTTGCCGGGCCAGCTCGAGCAATTGCCTGAGCAGTGCCGGGCGCTGTGTCGAGGCAATGTGCGAAGCGCTGCCGACATGGCATTGCTCCGCCACCGGCGAGCCGAGGGCGTACAGGCGGATATCGAACAGTCCGGGCAGACGCCGGCGCAGCCATTGGCTGACCCGTTTGCCCGCACCTTGCAGGGTGGTGTCCAGCGAATAGGCGGTGGTGAACGCCACGGTGGCCGCAATCAGGCGGCCATCCTCGTGCAGCGTCAGATAGCGCCAGTGAAAGCCGTCGATGCCGGCCCGTTCCACGGCGCGGTAGTAATCCCAGTCCTCCAGCTCATCGACGAAGCAGTCATTCCAGGCGCAGCGGTCGATCGCTTCGATCGTTGAAAAGGCTTGAGCGGTGATCACGTCGGTTCCTTGTGTCGGCGAGTCGGACTGCAACTGCTCAAGCCAGTTGCCGGGTTTCCAGTGATGGCGTATCGGCTATGGCGACCGGTTGCGTGACGCCGCGCTCGATGAAATCGGCGCTCAACTCCACGACCCGGCGGTACTGCAAATCCACGGTGATCATGTGATAGCAGTCGTCGAGCAGCACCTTGGTCACCGGCCCGCCGAGTGTGCGTTCGACGTAATCGGCATTCCAGCGGCTGGTGATGTCGTCCTCGATGGAGTGCAGCACCAGCGCCGGCGTGGTGATCGACGGCATGCGTTTTTTCACCACGGCGTTAAGCCGGTGCAGTTCGCGCACGGTGACGCCTTCCATGGTCAGCAACCCGGCCTGGCTGCTCTGACCTTCTTTCATCTGGCGTTCGACGATGGCGCGCAGGCGCTCGTTCTTGATCCCGTAGGGCGGCTTTTCTTCGAAACTGCACAGGTGCACGCCGAACGGGATTTTCATCAGCAACGGGGTGAGGAACGCGAGTTTGTTGATGCTCCAGCCGTCGTAGCGCAGGGTGGTCGAATACAGCAGCAAACCTTCGATCTGTCCCGGGTGTTCGGCGGCCAGGTACATCGACAGCACGGCGCCCATGGACAGGCCGCCGACATACACTTTGCGGTGTTTGCGGCGTACGCCGACGAAGGTGTTGCGTGCGCTTTCGTACCAGTCGCGCCAGCCGGTGGCTTGCAGGTCGGCATTGCCGCCGCAGTGCCCGGCCAGGGTCGGCACATAGACCGTGTGTCCGGCTTTCGCCAAGCCCACGGCCACCCGACGCAGCTCCGTCGGGGTGCCGGTGAGGCCGTGGATCAACAGCACCGCGACCTCCCCGTCACCGAGAACGAAACCGGCGTTGCCTTCGCCCATGTCGATCTCAGCGTCGATCATCGTTTCATCGCCCGATGCAGGAGTCGGTCGAGCAGGGCCAGGCCCAGATCGATTTCCGGATAGCTGATTTCCAGCGACGGTGCCAGGGTGATGACGTTCTTGTAGTAGCCGCCCACGTCGAGGATCAGGCCGAGACGACGACCGTCGATTTCGATGTCGCCCTTCATGCCTTCTTCAACCATGAAGTCGAGGGTGGCCTTGTCCGGGGTGAAACCGTCTGCGGTGCAGATCTCGCAGCGCAGCGCCAGACCGAGGCCGTCGACATCGCCGATGATCGGGTAGCGTTTTTGCAGATCCTGCAGGCCTTCAAGGAAGTATTTGCCCTTGGCCATGACCATTGCGCCGTAATCGACTTCGCTGGTCATCTTGAACATTTCCAGACCCACCGCAGTGCCCAGCGGGTTGGAGGCGAACGTGGAGTGGGTCGAGCCTGGCGGAAAGACTTTCGGGTTGATCAGCTCTTCACGGGCCCAGATGCCGCCCAGCGGGTTGAGGCCGTTGGTCAGCGCCTTGCCGAAGACGATCACGTCGGGTTTGACGTCGAAGTGTTCAATCGACCACAGCTTGCCGGTGCGGTAGAAACCCATCTGGATTTCGTCGACCACCATCAGGATGCCGTGCTGATCCAGGACGTGCTTGAGTTCGCTGTAGAAGTTCATCGGCGGGATCACGTAACCGCCGGTGCCCTGGATCGGCTCAACGTAGAACGCGGCGTATTCGCTCTGCCCGACTTTCGGGTCCCAGACACCGTTGTATTCAGTCTCGAACAACCGCGCGAATTGCTGCACGCAGTGGCTGCCGTACTCTTCCTTGGTCATGCCTTTGGGGCCGCGGAAGTGATACGGGAACGGGATGAATTGCGCGCGCTCACCGAAGTGACCGTAGCGGCGGCGATAGCGGTAGCTGGAGGTGATCGACGAAGCACCAAGGGTGCGCCCGTGGTAGCCGCCCTCGAAGGCGAACATCAGGCTCTTGCCGTTGCTGGCGTTGCGCACGACTTTCAGCGAGTCCTCGATCGACTGCGAACCGCCGACGTTGAAGTGCACTCGGCCGTCGAGACCGAATTTTTTCTTGGCGTCGACCGCGATCATCTCCGACAGCTCGATCTTGCCCTTGTGCAGGTACTGGCTGGCGATTTGCGGCAGGGTGTCGATCTGTTGTTTCAGCGCATTGTTCAGACGCGGGTTGGCGTAACCGAAGTTGACCGCCGAGTACCACATTTGCAGGTCGAGGTAGGCCTGATCTTCGGTGTCCCAGACGTAGGAGCCTTCGCAGCGGCTGAAGATGCGCGGCGGTTCGATGTAGTGAACGGTGTCGCCGTAGGAGCAGTATCTGGCTTCTTTTTCCAGAAGGACCTGGTCTTCGGCTGTCGCGATGCGGATATCAGACATGGTGCAGGGTTTCCTGTGCTTCAGAAGTGGATTCGGTGCTGAACGTGACGGCGTTGGCGGCCGGGGCCAGCGGCAGGCGGGCCAGCAGTTGTGGCAGTTCGGCGAAGCTGTCGAAGCGCGCGTAGGCGATGCCGTTGCGCTCGCAGTGCTCGGCCAGGCGATCCTTGGCGAAGACGAAATCGGCGGTTGAGGCCACGCACATGTCGGACTGGCCGTCACCGATCACCAGCACGCGTTTGCTGCCGGGGGTGGATTTGCATTTGCAGTTGCCGGAGGCCGCGCGGCAGGCGTCACTGGCGTAAGGAAAATCGATGCGCCATTTGTCGTGATCGATCTGGCGCAGGCGGTTGGCGAGGATCGGCAGCAGCGTCACGTAGTTGCGCGCCAGAATCCGCGCGATGCCTTGTTCGATGCCGTCGCTGACCACTTCCAGCGAAGCGCCGAGGCCGATCACGTGGTCGACGAAATCGGGGAAGTCCGGGTCGATGTCGATGCTGTCGAAGAATTCCAGCAGTTGTGCCGGCGTGGCCTTGATCAGCGCCAGTTGACGGCTGAGGCATTCACGGGAACCGATCTTGCCCTCCAGCCATTCATTTTCGATGGCTTCCCAGCTCGGGTCGGCGAAGCGTTCAAGGATGCTGTCGATTACGTCGGTACGGGTGATCGTCCCGTCGAAATCACACACGATATGCCAGTCAATCATCTGCAGTACCTGTTGGGTCGAGGCAGTTGTCAGGGTGCGCGGTCTGCGCCTGGCAAGGGTGGGAGCAGGGACTGTGCCAATTGGCCAAAGCCCCGTGCTGGCGGGGGCGATGCGCGGTTTTCGAAAAGTGGAGCTACAATTTTTGTAGCTTGCTACAAACAACATGAGTGCTTGCGCCAAGGGCGGTATCCGGGGATTGATGCGCGCAAGTTCAGAAAAGGAATGACCTCATGCAGAGGAAGACACTGGCGTTATTGGCCGCACTGGCCTGCTTTTCCGGGCCCGCCCTGGCGGATGGCATTACAGGTGAAGCAGGAATCGGGGTGGGGTACCAACCGCACGATCCGAGCGGCAGCCGCTACGAAACCCGACCGATCCCGTATCTGGATCTGGACTGGGGCGATGTCAGCCTCGGTACCGACGATGGCCTGACCTGGAGCGCCTTGAAAAGCAACGGTTTCAGCGCCGGGCCGTACGTCAATTACCTCTCCGGGCGCACCGCCAACGGCGAGTTGCGCGGCCTGCGTGATGTGCCCGACATGGCCGAGGCTGGCGGCTTCGTGCAATACGCTCCGGCCGATTTCTGGCGCGTATTCGCCTTCGTTGGCCAGGCCGTCGGCGGTGGCAGCGGGCAGGGCGGCGTGTTTGGCAAAGTGGGCGGTGAAATTGGCTATCCACTGGGCGGCGGGGTGATCGGCAGCAGCAACCTGACCGCGCATTTTGCCGATGCGCAGGGCACCCAGACCTTCTTCGGTGTCAGTGATCGCGAGGCGCAGGCCTCGGGCATCCGCGCGTACAACGCCGGCGGCGGTTTGCAGAACGTGGCGCTGACCCAGAGCTTCGAGTTCCCTCTGGCGCCACACTGGTCGCTGGTCACCAGCGCGAGCTGGATTCACCTGACTCGCTCGGCGGCGGACAGCAGCATCGTCAAAGCGGTGGGCGATACCAATCAGGGCGAAGTGCAGGCGGCCATCGCCTACAAATTCGACTGATTACGCGCGCGGGCAAATTGGTCTGCGGTTTGCAGACAGCCATGTCGAATCCATTCCTTCAGGATGTTCTTCATGGCTCGCCCTGCTAACCGTCTGCTGGCTCATTCATTGTGGGACCTGATCCCCGTCGCTTTGGGCCTGGCCCATTTCGCTTTCGTCCTGTGGCTGGTTGCGGCCTTTCACGACCTGTCCTGGTGGACTTATGTGCCGCTGGCGCTGGGCTACGCAATCAGCCTGTCGTGGAGCATCAACAGCATTTCCCACAACCAGATTCACAACGCCTACTTCACCCCGGCGTGGCTGAACCGGGCATTCGATCTGTTGTTGTCGGTGACCATCGGTTTTTCGCAAACCCTCTATCGCGATATCCACAACCGCCATCACCGCGGCAACTCGGATCTGCCGGGGCCGGACGGCAAGACCATTGATCCGCTGTCGATCTATCTGCGCGGCAAGAACGGTCAGCCGGAGAATCCCTGGGCCTACACCTTCCTGAGTTTTTTCCGCGACGACCCCAAGCCGATCTACAACGAAATGCGCCGCAAACGCCCGAAGGATGCGCGTTGGGTTCAGGTCGAGATCTATGTGACGGTGGCGTTTTATCTGCTGCTGGCGGTGTATGACTGGCAGGCGGTGCTGGTGTTGTTGCCGTTCTGGTATCTGGGCCAGGCGCTGTCATCGCTCAACGGTTACTACGAGCATTTTGGCGGCAACCCGGATTTGCCGATTGCCTGGGGCGTGAGTGCCTACAGCCCGCTGTACAACCTGTTGTGGATGAACAACGGCTATCACGCCGAGCACCACTACCGGCCGAAAATGCACTGGACTCAGGTCAAGGCCTATCACCGGCAGATCGCCCGGCAACAGCAGGAAGCGGGGGTGAAGGATATTCCGCTGGCGCACGGTTTGGGCTTCCTGCTGAACCACCAAAAGCCTGACGCCTGACCGATTTGTGTAGGAGCTGACGAAGGCTGCGATCTTTTGATCTTGAAAAGCAAAGATCGTCCGATCGCGGCCCGAGCCTGCGGCAGCTCCTACACGGAGCATTTCAGTGCTCTTCGCCTTCGGCGAGCAAGGCTATCCCGCCCATGATCACCGCCACGCCGAGCCAGTGCAGCAGACTGATCTGCTCGCCCAGTCCCAGCCACGACCCCAGCAGCACCCCGACAAACACCAGCGAACTCAGGGGAAACGCCAGTGACAGGCTGCTGCGTCGCAGAATCAGCATCCAGACAAAAAACGCGCCGATGTAGCAGGCAACCGCCACCCACACCCCGGGCGTCATGACGATGCCTTGCAGCCATTGCAGGCTGAGGTCCATCTGCCCCAGTTGATCACCACCGACCTTGCTCGCGATCTGTCCGCCACTTTCCAGAATAATCAACAGCGCCCAGAGCACGATGGTGCCCACGCGCCCGTGTAGCCAATGCATTGCGTCGTTCCTTTGCAGTTCCAGGCGAGCTTCAGACATGGCCGGCACACACAAGCATCACGCCCGCCGTAATCACCAGCGTGCCCAGCCAGCGCCGCCGGCTGACGGTTTCGCCAAGCACCAGTTTGCCCGCCAGCACCACGCCGCAATAGGCCAGCGCGGCTGCCGGAAACAACAGACTCAGCGGTGCCCGCGACAGAGCGCCGAGCCAGACGAAAAACTCGATCGCGTAAGCGCCTATCCCGCACCACAATAGCGGTGCGTTGAACACCTGGCCCCAAAACACCTGAAGCCGAAAACCACCCTCCAGCTCCGGTAATCGATCCAGGCCCAGTTTGAAACACAGCTGGCCGATCACATCCAGAACGATGGACAGGGCCACCAGCACAATCACGGTGAAAGTCATGGAAACAGTTCCTCGAACAGGTCGATCAAGGCTTGATTGGTGGTGGAGTTGCGCAGGATATCGGTGTCGCTCCAGCGCTCGGCCGGCGGCTGATCGGTCTTCGCCTCCCAGCGTTTGAATACGTTGCTGAAGGCCGGACGGGCGTATTCGCCGCAGATGTCGATGCCGATGATTCGCTTGCTCGCCGCCAGCGCGCGCAGGGCCTGAAGCATATGGCTCAGGCGCATGCCGCCCTGATCCCAGTTGGTGGCGGCGTCTTCGCTGGCGAGCACGTCCTTGTCGATGGTGATCCACACCGCATCGGTCGGCAGGCTGGCGATCATTTTGTCGAGGAACAGCGTCCAGTCGACTTCGGACAAATTGCGCCAGTGCAGCATGTTTTCCTGCTGTTCATGGCCGGCGCCATCACCGACTCGCCCCCAGACTCGGGAGGGTGCGTGCTGCCACGGAAACAGCTGCAGAACCCCGCGTTTGAGCGCTGCGAGGTTGCCGCCCTTCAGTTGTGGATTTTGCAGATCATCGCTGCACGGGCCGAGGGTGACGATGCGGCGGATGTCCGGCAGTTTCAGGGCCTGATTGACCCAGGAACCGCAATGCCGACGCGGCGCAAACCGCACCCAGTCAGGGTGATTGTCGAAATGGATCAGGCTGACCGGCTCGGGCAGGTCGGTGAGAAACGCCGGGGTCAGGTGGTGATAGTCACCGGAGCCGACGAAGAAGATTTCCGGTGCCGGGCCGCTGTGCCGTGGCCGTTGCTGCAAGCGTTCGGCGAAGCGTCGCCAAGTGCGTTCGCTGGACCAGAGCCGGAGTTTCGGGCCGAGGTCGAGCAGGTCCAGGCGTTTGGCGCGGCCACTGTCGAGCAGTCGCGCAATCGGCGCCTGGGCGGTCAGGCTGTGGTCGAGATCTAAAATATTCAAGGTCGCTATTTACCCTTGGCAGACCCTGCCAGACACCGGCCTCATCGAGCATGAGCGCCAGCCGGGCAGGGCTTTCGGGGGTAAATGCAAGGGACGGGCCAGCCGTTGTCTCAGGCGTGCAGACGCACCCACACCGAAACCAGCACGCTGGCGGCGATCAACCACGCGACAACCGCAACCGCCAGTGACGCCTCCAGGCGCATGCGGTCAACCATCACGTACAGCGTCGCCAGATAGATGAAATACGGAATGATCGACCACATGCCAAATACGATGGTCGCCTTCAAGTCGTCAATCGAACGGCCCTTGCCAACGATGTAGTGGGCGATCAGGGCGAAGGTCGGAAACAGCGGCACCAGTCCGGCGATGTAATAGTTTTTGGTCTTCGACAGCGCGGCGAGGATCAGCACCACCGCCGCGCCGAGTGCCGCTTTGAGTATCAGATCCATCAGTGGCTCAACCCGTACTTTTTCACTTTGTCGAACAGCGTGGTCTTGGCCATGCCCAGTTCTTGACTGGCCTGGGTCAGGTTGCCGCCACTGCGTTGTAAGGCGTCATTGAGCAGGTTGCGCTCGAAGGCTTCCACCGCTTCGGCGAACGCCAGCCCCTGACCGCCGCTGCTGGCGCCGGACTTCTTGAACGCCGGCAGGCCGAGGGCAAAGCGCTCGGCGACGTTACGCAGCTCACGCACGTTGCCCGGCCAGTCGTGGCTCATCAGGTTCGACAGGGTCTGGTTGTCCAGCTCGGGCAATACCCGGTCGAAACGCAGCGCCGACTGCTGGGTGAAGTGTTCGAACAGTTGCAGGATGTCTTCACGGCGCTCGCGCAGCGGCGGCAATTCCAGGGTCACCACATTGAGGCGGTAGTACAAGTCGCTGCGAAATTCGCCGGCCTTGCTCGCTTCGTCGAGGTCGGATTTGGTTGCGGCAATCACCCGGCAATCCACCGCCACGCTCTGGTTCGAGCCGAGGCGTTCGAGCGTGCGTTCCTGCAACACCCGCAGCAGTTTGATTTGCAAGGGCAGGGGCATGCTTTCCACTTCGTCGAGGAACAACGTGCCGCCGTCGGCGTGTTCGATCTTGCCGATGCGCCGTTTGCCGGCGCCGGTGAAGGCGTTGGCCTCGTGGCCGAAGATCTCGCTTTCGAAGAGGTTTTCCGGCAGGCCGCCGCAGTTCAGCGCAACGAACTGCTTGGCATGCCGGCGACTGAAGTCGTGCAGGCAGCGGGCGACCAGTTCCTTGCCGGTGCCGGTCTCGCCTTCGATCAATACGTTGGCCGAGGTGTCGGCGACGTTGGCGATCAGTTCGCGCAGGTTCTGCATGGCTGGCGAGCGCCCGATGATCCGGCCTTCGAGGGAATCGCGTTCGGCCAGTTGCCGACGCAGCGAAGACACTTCCCGAGCGAGGCTGCGTTGCTCCAGCGCGCGACGAGCGACGTCCACCAGGCGCTCCGGCGAGAACGGTTTCTCCATGAAGTCGTAGGCGCCTTTCTGCATCGCGCCGACCGCCATGGAGATATCGCCATGACCGGTGATCAGCACCACCGGCAGACTGCGGTCGCGCGCCTTGAGGCGGGTCAGCAGTTCCAGGCCATCGATGCCGGGCAGGCGAATGTCGCTGATGACGATCCCGGCAAAGTTGTCGCCGACCCGCTCCAGCGCTTCTTCGGCACTGCCGACGCCGATGCAGGGAATGTCTTCCAGGGTCAGCGCCTGCTGGCAGCCGAGCAGCACATGGGGGTCGTCTTCGACGATCAGCACACTAAGGTCGTGGTTCATATTGGCTCGGCAGGAGTAGGGCTTACCAACGGTAAACTGAGGACGAAGGTGGTGCCACCGCTGACCGGGTGTTCGACACCCAGGTGTCCGCCGGTGGCGGCAGCGAGGCTGGCGGAGAGGGTCAGGCCGAGGCCCAGACCCTGTTCGCCGGGTTTGGTGGTGAAGAACGGCTCGAACAGATGCTTGCGTGCTTCGGCGTCGACCCCGTGGCCGTTGTCGCGCACCCGCAGGCGATATTTGCCGTTGAACTCTTCGCCTTCCAGCCACAGCTGCGGTGAAGGTTGCGTCTGCATGGCGTCGAGGGCGTTGCCGATCAGGTTGACCAGAATCTGTTCGAGGCGGGTCTGGTCGATCTGCACCTGTACGTCGCTGAACTGACGATGCAGTTGCAGCGTTATGCTCTCGACCCGCGCGCCGAGCAGTTGCAGGGCGGCGTCCACGGCTTTGCCGAGACTGGCCTGGCCTTCATTGTCGCCGCGCCGGGCGAACGAGCGCAGGCTGGCGGTGATCCGGCCCATGCGGTCGATCAGGTCGTTGATGGTCTTGAGGTTGGTGCTGGCGACATCGAGCTGGCCGCGTTCCAGAAAGCGAATGGTGTTGCCGGACAGGGTGCGCATCGCCGCCAGCGGCTGGTTCAGTTCGTGGGCGATGCTGGTCGACATCTGGCCGATGGCCGCGAGTTTGCCAGCCTGCACCAGTTCGTCCTGAGCGCGGCGCAAGGTCTCTTCGGCCTGGCGCCGTTCGCGGATCTGGCTCTTCAGCCGTTCGTTGCTGGCGCGCAGATCGCCGGTGCGTTCGGTAATCCGACGCTCCAGTTGATTGTTGGCTTCCTGCAAGGCTTCGCGGGCGGCGAGGCGGTTGGCGATGACCTTGCGCCGCTCGTTCCAGGCGATCAGCAGGAACGCCACCAGGGCGAAGGCCACGGCCACCAGGATTCCCTGATTGATCGCTTCACGACGCAAGTCCTGCAACGGCGTGAGCAGGGTGAAATTCCATGGTGTGTCGCTCAGCGGCCGGGTCTGCGCCAGATAGCTGATGCTGTCGTCATCGGCGCTCAGTTCGCTGTTGGCCGGGAAGGTCAGTTTCTCCACACCGTCGGCCAGGGTTTCGCGGGCCAGCGGTTGCAGTTCGTTGAGCGGGAACCAGTAGTACTGCAGGCTGCGCGCGAGTTTTTCTTTGGTTTCATCGCTCAGCGGCACCACCGATTTCAGGCGCCGCGCCGGATCGCTGGAAAGAATGATGATGCCGTTCTCGTCGCTGACGAAGGCCTCCAGGCGGGCGCGTTGCCAGCGCTCTTCCAGCGCTTCGAGGCGCACCTTGACCACGGCGACGCCGATGATCTTGCCGTGTTCTTCCAGGCCATGGGCGAGGTAGTAACCGGGCTCGCCGCTGGTGCTGCCGATGCCGTAGAAACGTCCGGGCTCGCCGCGCACGGCGTTCTGGAAATAGGCGCGAAAAGACAGGTCTTCGCCGAGGTAACTGTCGACGTCGCGCCAGTTGCTGGTAGCCATCACCCGGCCGGTGGTGTCCATGACGTAGATAGCCCGACTGCGGCTGCGCCGGTTCAGGCCTTCAAGGTAAGCATTGACCGTTTGCCGGTGTTCCGGAGTCGGGTCGGCCAGCAGTTGCGGGACACTGGTTTCCAGTTCCAGCAGGCTGGGCAGGTAGGTGTATTTGCTGATCTCGCTTTCGACCGTGCGCGCGTGCAGTTCGAGCTGACGCTGGCCGTTTTCGCTGAGGCTGCGGATGCCGAAATGTTCACTGGTCCAGAAGCCGATGTAACCCAGTCCGATCATCAGGATGATGATCAGCGGCGGCAGGAACAGATGGCGAATCAGACGGGGCTTCACGGCAAGTGATGGCGGCGCTGCGCGATAGAGATTGGGGTCGCATTTCATCACAGTTGCCTTGGGTCAACCAGCATGGCTAACAGCATCCTGGTTTGTTCGCGCGGAACCTGTGGCGAGGGATTTATCCCCGATCGGCTGCAAAGCAGTCGTCAAACCGGCAGATGCGGTTTGATTTTGAAATGCTGGGGGTCGCTTCGCGGCCCATCGGGGATAAATCCCCTCGCCACAAAGCGCCCTCGCCACAGAGTTCGGTGTGTTGCTTTTAGTGCTGCAGGATTTTCTCGAGGAAGTGCTGCGCGCGTTCGGAGCGGGCGCTGATGTCGCCGAAGAATTCCTCTTTAGGGCAGTCTTCGATGATCTTGCCGGCGTCCATGAAGATCACGCGATCAGCCACTTTGCGCGCGAAGCCCATTTCGTGGGTCACGCACATCATGGTCATGCCTTCGTGGGCCAGTTGCACCATCACGTCGAGCACTTCGTTGACCATTTCCGGGTCGAGCGCCGAGGTCGGTTCGTCGAACAGCATGACGATCGGGTCCATGGCCAGTGCACGGGCAATCGCCACACGCTGCTGCTGACCGCCGGACAGTTGCCCCGGGTGCTTGTGCGCATGCGCAGACAAGCCGACGCGTTCCAGCAGTTGCAGACCTTTCTTGGTCGCCTCTTCCTTGCTGCGGCCCAGCACCTTGATCTGCGCGATGGTCAGGTTTTCGGTGATGGTCAGGTGCGGGAACAGCTCGAAATGCTGGAACACCATGCCGACGCGCGAGCGCAGTTTCGGCAGGTTGGTCTTGGAGTCGGCAATCGAAGTGCCGTCGACGACGATGTCGCCTTTCTGGAACGGCTCCAGCGCGTTGACGCACTTGATCAGGGTCGACTTGCCCGAGCCCGACGGGCCGCAGACCACGATCACTTCGCCTTTCTTGACCTCGGTGCTGCAATCAGTCAGCACCTGGAAGTCGCCATACCACTTGTTGATGTTCTTGATGGAGATCATACGGCAAACCTTTTTTGCAGACGCTTGACCAGCAGCGAGGCGGAAAAGCTGATGATGAAGTAGACGACACCGGCAAAGATCAGGAACTCGTTGGAACGACCGATGATGTCGCCGCTGGAACGGGCGGAGTTGAGGAAGTCCACCAGGCCCACGGTGTAGACCAGCGAGGTGTCCTGGAACAGGATGATCGACTGTTGCAGCAGCAACGGGGTCATCTTGCGGAACGCCTGGGGCAGGATGATCAGCCGCATGGTCTGACCATAGGTCATGCCCATCGCTTGCGCGGCGGCCATCTGGCCTTTGGGGATCGACTGCACGCCAGCCCGGACGATCTCACAGAAGTACGCGGCTTCGAACATCATGAAAGCCACGACGCAGGAGGTGAACGCGCCGATCGGGGTGTCTTCGCCGGTGATCCAGCGCAGCACGAACGGCACCGCCAGGTAGAACCAGGTGATCACCAGGAGCAGCGGGATCGAGCGGAAGTAGTTCACGTAGGCGCCGGCGACGCGCGACAGCAGTTTGCTCGACGACAGGCGCATCAGCGCGAGGATCGTCCCCAGCACGATGCCGCCGATCACGCCCATGACCATCAGTTGCAAGGTCATGACCATGCCGTTCCACAGGCCGGGGATTGCGGGGATGATGCCGCTGAAATCGAAGTCCATTATTTACCCCCCACGGAGATCAGGCCGGGCACTGCAACTTTCTTCTCGACCATGCGCATCAGCAACATCAGGCTCATGTTCAGGGTGAAGTAGATCAGCGTGGCCAGGGTGAAGGCTTCAAACAGGTTGGCCGAGAACTCGGCGGTCTGTTTGGTTTGCGCCAGCAGTTCCATCAGGCCGATCAAGGACGCCACGGAGGAGTTCTTGAACACGTTGAGGAATTCCGAGGTCAGCGGTGGAATGATGATGCGGTAGGCCTGGGGCAGCAGCACGTTCCAGTAGATCTGCGGCAGCTTGAAACCCATGGCGCGGGCGGCGGATTCCTGGCCGCGTGGCAGCGCCTGGATGCCGGTGCGCACTTGCTCGCAGACCCGGGCGGCGGTGAACAGGCCCAGGCACACGACCACGCTCAGGTAGGCCGAGGTGGTCGGGTTCAGATCCTGCTTGTACCAGTCCTGCAGGTTTTGCGGCAGCAGATCGGGCACCAGGAAGTACCAGATGAACAGCTGCACCAGCAGCGGCACGTTGCGAAACAGTTCGACGTAGCAGGTCGCGATGCCCGATACGAGGCGATTCGGCACCGTGCGCATGACCCCCAGAATGGAGCCCAGCAGCAAGGCGATGATCCATGCCACGATGGCGATGGCAATGGTCCAGCCCAGGCCGGCGATGTACCAGTCGAGATAAGTCTCGCTGCCCACGCCGGTGGACTTGAAGAACACGCCCCAGTCCCAGTTGTAATTCATTAGGGTCTCCCCTCGAAATCGATCGATGTACAAGCACCCGCTTGGGGAAGATCCTTTCCCGTCCGACGTTGAACGCCGGGCACACGCGATCGGCTCGAAAACCGCCAGGTCGAGTGTTCCACTGTAAAACCAGCAGGTAACAGACGCCTGAGGGAGGGTGGCTCCCTCAGGGGATAAGGTTAGTCAGGAATCAGATTTTTACGTCAGGCGCCGGCTTGTCGCTCGGGTTGGCGATCAGTTCCTTGACCTTGTCGCTCATCGGGAAGTTGAGGTTCAGGCCCTTTGGCGGAATCGCGGTTTCGAACCACTTCTTGTAGATCTCGTTGATCTTGCCCGACTTGTACAGGCCGACGATGGCGTCATCCACAGCCTTCTTGAAGGCCGGGTCGTCTTTGCGAACCATGCACGCGTAGGCTTCGAAGGATTGCGGAGTACCGGTGATGACCCAGTCGTCCGGCTTCTTGGCCTTGGCTTCTTCGCCGGCCAGCAGGGCGTCGTCCATCATGAAGGCAACGGCGCGGCCGCTTTCCAGCATGTTGAAGGATTCGCCGTGGTCCTTGGCGGAGATGATGTTCATGCCCATCTGCTTGTCGGCGTTCATCGCTTTGATGATGCGCTCGGACGTGGTGCCGGCGGTGGTCACGACGTTTTTGCCTTTGAGGTCGGCAAAGTCTTTGTAGGACGGCTTGCCATCCTTGTCTTTCTTGACCAGCAGACGGGTACCGATTTCGAAGATGTTGACGGTGAAGTCGACTTGCTGAGCGCGTTCGGCGTTGTTGGTGGTGGAACCACACTCGATATCCGCGGTGCCGTTCTGGATCAGCGGGATACGGGTTTGCGAGGTCACCAGGTTGTATTTGACCTGCAGGTCTGGCTTGTTCAGGTCTTTTTTCAGGGCTTCAACGATGGCCACTTGAATGTCGTGGGAGTAGCCCACTGGCTTGCCGGAAGCATCCGCGATGTAGGAAAACGGAATGGAACTGTCGCGGTGAGCGAGGGTGATGGTGCCGGAATCGTTGATTTTCTTCAGGGTGCCGGTGAGTTCGGCGGCGAAAACTGGAGTGCTGATCAGAGCGGCCGCAATGGCTGCGCCCAGGATATGGGGAACGATGCGCATCAAATTTTCCTCGAATTGTTTTTTTTATGGGGCCAGTTCGTCGGCCCTTTTGTGCTTCGAATGCCTGACGGCTCCTGAAGTGTTGGCACGCCAGGCATTCGTCGAGAGAGTGTAGAGCATGAGTCGTGCCAGAGCAGTCGATAGTGGCTAATGGCTTGATTAATAAGGTGATTAAAGTTTTGTGTCGGTGTTTTTCGATGAAACTGATCCGGTTATCCGAATCGACCGGGAGGTCGCGTTCGGAAAACCGAACGATCTTTTAATCGCTGCCCTTATATTGATGATCGTTCGAGCCCACATTCCCTTGTGGCGAGGGGATTTATCCCCGATAGGTCGCGAAGCGGCCTTCTTTCAGCGCAAAGGCGAGGACCGCTTCGCAGTCCATCGGGGATAAATCCCCTCGCCACAGGGTTAGTGGCAGGCAAAGTAAGTCACGCAGCAAAAAGCCCCTGAATCTCTCAATTCAGGGGCTTTCGTTTAAGCGATGTTCAAATCACGCCGCTTCAATCTTGCGGTTCTGCTCGACCTTGCCCAGGTAGGCCGCCAGTTTCTCTTGCTCGGCCGGGGTAGTGAACAGGCCCAGTTTGCTGCGACGCCACAGGATGTCGTGCGCCGTGGTGGCCCATTCTTCGCTGCACAGGTAATCGACTTCACGGGTGTAGAGCCCGCCACCCATGTGTTCGCCCATGTCGGCGAGGGTTTCCACGCCTTCGAGCATGCGCCAGGTGCGGCTGCCGTAGGTGGTGGCCCAGCGGCGGGCGATCTCGGTCGGGACGAAGTCGAACTTGTCGCGGATCTGCGCGCTCAAGGCTTGCGGCGTAGTCATGTCTTCGCCGCCGGGCAGGGTCGCGGTGGCGGTCCAGCTCGGGCGCATCTGGGTGAAGTACGGCATCAACTGGGCCATCGCTGACTCGGCGAGTTTGCGGTAGGTGGTCAGTTTGCCGCCGAACACCGACAGCAGCGGTGCTTCTTCGCCACCGCCAGACAATGCCAGGGTGTAATCGCGGGTCACGGCGGACGGGTTGTCGGATTCGTCGTTGCACAGTGGACGCACGCCCGAGTAGCTGTGCTGAATGTCGTCGCGGCTGATCTGCTTCTTGAAGTGCGCGTTGACCACTTTCAGCAGGTAATCGGTTTCGCCGTCGGTGATTGCCACTTTCGCCGGATCGCCGGTGTATTCACGGTCGGTGGTGCCGATCAGGGTGAAGTGGTTCAGGTATGGAATGGTGAAGACGATGCGCTGATCTTCGTTTTGCAGGATATGCGCGTGATCGCCTTCGTACAGCTTCGGCACGATGATGTGGCTGCCCTGAATCAGGCGGATGCCGTACGGCGATTCCATTTTCAGGTCGTCACGAATGAACTTGGCGACCCACGGGCCGGCGGCGTTCACCAAGGCTTTGGCAGTGATCGAAAACAGGCTGCCGTCGGCGCGTTCCAGATTCAGGTGCCACAGGCCCTTGGCGCGGCGGGCGCTGACGCAACGGGTCTGGGTGTGTACGTGGGCACCTTTTTCCCGGGCGGCCATGGCGTTCAGAACGACGAGGCGGGCGTCATCGACCCAGCAATCGGAGTATTCGAAGCCCTTGGTGATTTCGCTTTTCAGCGCGCTGTCGGCACCGAACTTCAGGCTTTTCGAACCTGGCAGTTTTTCGCGCTTGCCGAGGTTGTCATAAAGGAACAGGCCGGCGCGGATCATCCACGCCGGACGCAGGTGCGGGCGGTGCGGCAGCACAAAACGCATCGGCTTGACGATGTGCGGCGCCTTGGCCAGCAGCACTTCGCGCTCGGCCAGCGCTTCACGCACCAGACGGAATTCGTAATGTTCGAGGTAGCGCAGGCCGCCGTGGATCAGCTTGCTGCTGGCCGACGAGGTGTGGCTGGCCAGGTCATCCTTTTCGCAAAGGAACACCGAGAGACCGCGACCGGCGGCATCCGCTGCGATCCCCACGCCATTGATCCCGCCGCCAATTACGGCAACGTCGTAGATCTCGGAGATAGGGGGCGTACGCAAGGTAGATGTGGACATCGGCTGGCCTCGGGCTCTTTTGATTTTCTGTCTTGGAAATCGAACATAAATGTTCATTTGCGAAAATGGTAGCCCATAAAGACGCGCGCAGCCAGTCGCGTTCGATTGAAAAAACTCATCGAAGGGCGGCTAAAAGAAAATTTTCGAACATTATTGAGGCGGAGATGATCTTTGTGGCGAGGGGATTTATCCCCGATGGGCCGCGTAGCGGCCCCTCAATCAACTACCGTGGAGTCTCAGGCACACCGCATTGGGTGGTTTTAGGACTGCTTCGCAGCCCATCGGGGATAAATCCCCTCGCCACAGGGGATGTTGAACGGGTTTAAACGACTTCCAGACGAATTTTGTGCTGGCTCAGCAGTTGCGCCAGTGCCGGCACTGGCTGCTGATCGGTCACCAGGCAGTCGATCAGGCTGATCGGACCCAATCGAATCATCGCATTGCGCCCGAACTTGCTCGAGTCCGCCGCCAGAATCACCTGCCGCGCATTGGCAATGATCGCCTGCGACACGCGCACTTCCTGATAATCGAAGTCGAGCAGGCTGCCGTCTTCGTCGATGCCGCTGATACCCACCAGTGCGAAATCGACCTTGAACTGGTTGATGAAGTCCACGCTCGCCTGACCCACCACACCGCCGTCACGGCGCACGTTGCCGCCGGTCAGCAGCACATCGAAATCATCCTTGGCACTGAGCATCGAGGCGACGTGCAGGTTGTTGGTGATGATCTTCAGATGGTTGTGATTGAGCAGGGCGCGGGCAATCGATTCGGTGGTGGTGCCGATGTTGATGAACAGCGAGGCGTGATCGGGGATCTGCGCGGCGATGGATTCGCCAATGCGTTGTTTTTCGTCGCGCATCTGGTCGGCGCGCATCGCATAGGCGGTGTTTTCGACGCTGGAGTCATAGGCCGCGCCGCCATGGTAGCGACGCAACAGATTGGCTTCCGCGAGCTGATTGATATCGCGGCGGATGGTTTGCGGGGTAACAACGAACAGCGTGGCCATTTCCTCGATGCTCACATAGCCGCGTTCGCGGACCAGCTCGAGGATTTGCTGCTGACGGGGAGGCAGATTCATGGGGCTTCCTTTGGGCTGCCGTGCAAAATTTGCCCATGATGACGCAGGAATCTCCTCCCGACCAGTTTCCAAACAACGTGAAAGCTACTGCGCTCGGCAATCCTGCGTTAAAAACAGGCTCGGACTGCTCATTTACAAACCCGTAAACTCCGCGTCCTCGCCTGTTTTTGCCTTGTCTTGCCTTCGCTCGCTACGCTTTCACGCTGTTTGGACAGCTTAAGTCAGTCTTCAGACTGGCTTATTCAGCGTCTTCACGTGCCCAGTCACGGGTGCGGCTGACGGCTTTTTTCCAGCCTTTGTACAGCTTCTCTTTCTCGGCTTCGTCCAGGCTCGGTTCGAACTCACGCTCGATCACGGCCTTGCCGCGCAGTTCGTCGAGGCTGCCCCAGAAACCACACGCCAGACCGGCCAGATACGCTGCGCCCAGCGCGGTGGTTTCGCGCATTTGCGGACGCTCGACTTGGGTGCCGAGGATGTCGGCCTGGAACTGCATGAGGAAGTTGTTCGCGACCGCGCCGCCGTCCACGCGCAGGGCCTTGAGGCGTTCGCCGGAGTCCTGTTGCATGGCGTCGAGTACGTCGCGGGTCTGGTAGGCGATCGATTCCAGCGCGGCGCGGATGATGTGATCCACGCGCACGCCGCGCGTCAGGCCGAACAGTGCGCCACGGGCATACGGGTCCCAGTACGGAGCGCCCAGACCGGTGAAGGCCGGTACCAGGTACACGCCGTTGCTGTCCTTCACTTTATTGGCGAAGTATTCGGTGTCGTGAGCGTCGTTGACGATCTTCAGTTCATCGCGCAGCCACTGCACGGTCGAACCGCCGTTGAACACCGCGCCTTCCAGGGCGTAAGCCACTTCGCCACGCGGGCCGCAAGCGATGGTGGTGAGCATGCCGTGTTGCGATTTCACCGCTTTGTCGCCGGTGTTCATCAGCAGGAAGCAGCCGGTGCCGTAGGTGTTTTTCGCCTGGCCCGGCTCGACGCACATCTGGCCGAACAGTGCCGCTTGCTGGTCACCGGCGATACCGCCGATGGCGATGCCGCTCTTGGTGCGACCGTAGATTTCCGAAGAGGCTTTGACTTCCGGGAGCATCTCGCGCGGGATGTCGAGGATTTCCAGCATCTTCGAATCCCACTCCAGCGAATGGATGTTGAAGAGCATGGTGCGCGAGGCGTTGGTGTAGTCGGTGACGTGTACCTTGCCGCCGGTGAATTTCCAGATCAGCCAGCTATCGACGGTGCCGAACAGCAGTTCGCCATTGCGCGCACGCTCGCGGCTGCCTTCGACGTTGTCGAGGATCCACTTCAGCTTGGTGCCGGAGAAGTACGGGTCGGTAACCAGACCGGTGTTGTCGCGGATGTACTCTTCGTGGCCATCGCGCTTGAGCTGCTGGCAGATCTCGGTGCTGCGGCGGCACTGCCAGACGATGGCGTTGTACACCGGACGACCGGTGGTCTTGTCCCAGACCACCGTAGTTTCACGCTGGTTGGTGATACCGATGGCGGCGACCTGATCGTGATGCAGACCGGCCTGGGCCAGTGCTTCGACCATCACCGCGCTCTGGGTCGCAAAGATTTCCATTGGATCGTGTTCGACCCAACCGGCTTGCGGGTAGTGCTGGGCGAATTCGCGCTGGGCGGTGCAGACCACGTTCGCATCGCGGTCGAAAATGATCGCGCGGGAGCTGGTCGTACCCTGATCGAGGGCAATGATGTAGTTCTTATTCTGAATGTCGGTCATGTCGATTGCCTTGGACGAAATAAGGGAGAGTGGGCCGGGGCGCGGGCTCTAAATGGGCAGGAACCCGCGCCGACTGTTTCAAGAAGTTCTTGGTTTGCCGTCAATGGCCGGTTCTGCATCCTTTGTAGCAGGTGTGGCGCCGGTCAGGTGACGGGCGATGAGCCCGCGATACCCGGCAGCGCCGAGGCAGGCACCGACAATCGGTGCAAAAATCGGAATCAGGAAGTACGGAATATCGCGACCGCCAGTGAACGAAATTTCACCCCAGCCAGCGAAGAAAGTCATCAGTTTCGGACCGAAGTCGCGGGCCGGATTCATCGCAAAACCGGTCAGCGGGCCCATCGAGCTGCCGATCACGGCGATCAGCAAACCGATCAGCAGCGGAGCCATCGGGCCTTTCGGCAGACCGTTGTTGTCATCGGTCAGGGCCATGATCACGCCCATCAGGATCGCGGTGATGATCATCTCGACCAGGAATGCCTGAGCGGTGGACAGTACCGGATTGGGGAAGGTCGAGAACACCGAGGCCAACTCAAGGCTGGCGGCGGTGCCACGCACCATGTGGTGAGTTTGTTCGTAATCGAAGAATAGATTGCTGTACAGCGTGTACACCAACAGCGCACCGCAAAACGCGCCGGCGATCTGCGACAGGATATAGAACGGCAGTTTACGCTTTTCGAAGTCGGCGAAAATGCTCAGGGCAATGCTCACGGCGGGGTTCAGATGCGCGCCGGAAACCCCGGCGGTCAAGTAGATCGCCATGCTCACGCCGACGCCCCAGATAATGCTGATTTCCCACAGACCGAAGCTGGCGCCCGCGACTTTGAGCGCGGCGACACAGCCAGTGCCGAAAAAGATCAGAAGTGCAGTCCCCAGAAACTCGGCCAGGCATTGGCCGGAAAGCGATGGTTGCTGTAAAGCAGTTGTCATTGAAAACCTCGATTTTTGTTGTTGTCTGGCGCGTTTGCCGTCAGGGCAAGGCGCGATTTTCCCCGGGGCAGGATCCCCATCCTGTTCCTGGTTTACTGCTGGGTACTGCGGTGATGATAATTCTTACATTATTCAGATTCGAAAAAATATAGACAAGAAACAAACCTGTCAAAGGTCGAAAGTGAACCATCGGTCACAATTAAACTATCAGCCTGCTGAATGATCCTGCGGAAGACGGCGGCGATAGTCCGGCGATTCGCCTGCAACGCCCGGAAAACGGGGCTCGCGCTAGAGCCTTTTGCGATGTGATGGCCTAGAATCCGGCGCAGGATTTTTCTGTTGATGCCGAACCTGGAGCTGCCATGACCCCTGCGTTGGACTTGTTGAAAAAAGTTCGTGCCGAACATCGCGTGCACAGTTACGAACATGACCCCAAGGCCGCGTCCTATGGGCTGGAGGCCGCCGAGAAACTGGCGCTGGAGCCGGCGCAGGTGTTCAAGACGCTGCTCGCTGCCAGCGAAAAAGGTGAATTGCTGGTGGCGGTGGTGCCGGTCGTCGGAAGTCTTGATCTCAAAGGTCTGGCACACGCGGCGGGCGTCAAGAAAGTCGAAATGGCTGACCCGGCTGCGGCACAGCGTTCCACCGGTTACCTGTTGGGCGGCATCAGTCCGCTGGGGCAGAAGAAGCGTCTGCGCACCTTCATCGATAACTCGGCCCAGGGCTTTGCGACTATTTATGTCAGTGCTGGCCGACGTGGCCTGGAAGTCGAATTGGCGCCGGCGGTTCTGGCTGAACACACCCAAGCCAAATTTGCCGACATCGGTCGTGCATGAACTTGCGTTCTGTATGAAGAAAATTGCCCGGTTCTGTCACTGGCGCTGAGCGCAGCGTGGCTGCATGCTCTGCCGATTCACTTAGGGAGAAGGTTATGCAGCTCGAATTTCATCAGGTTGATGCGTTCAGTGATCGGCCGTTCAGTGGCAACCCGGCGATGGTGTATCGGCTCGATGCATGGCTCGCGGACGATTTGATGCAGAAGATCGCCGCCGAACACAATCTGGCAGAAACCGCGTTCGTGGTGCGCGAAGGCGCGGCGTGGCACATCCGCTGGTTCACCCCGACCACCGAGGTGCCATTGTGCGGGCACGCAACACTGGCCAGTGCCTATGTGTTGTTCGAGGTCTACAAGGAAACTACCGAGCGGCTAGACTTCACCTGCAAGTCCGGGCCGCTTAGCGTCAGCCGCGAGGGCGATTGCCTGTGGCTGGACTTCCCGTCGATTGTGCCGTCAGAAATTGGCGTGACGCTGGATGTCGAGCGTGCGCTGGGCGTCGAGGCGGTGGATGTGCTCGGTTCCAACGAATTGTTTGTGGTGCTGGAGTCGGAGCAGGCAGTGCTCGACTGCAAGCCGGACATGGTAGCGCTGGCGAAACTGCCGTGGCTCGGCGCGATCGTGACGGCGCGCGGCAATCAGCACGATTTCGTCTCGCGTTATTTCGCCCCGGCAATCGGCATCAACGAAGATCCGGTGACCGGCTCGACGCATTGCAGCCTGATTCCGTATTGGTCGAAACGTTTGGGCAAATCCAGTTTGACCGCGTGCCAGCGTTCGGCGCGGGGCGGGGAGTTGTTCTGTCGGCTGGAGGGGGAGCGGGTGAAGATCGGCGGGAATGCGACGCTGGTGGCAAGCGGCACGCTGATCCTGGGTTGAACCCAAAACCAACTGTGGGAGCGGGCTTGCTCGCGAATGCGGGGTGTCAGACGACCTCTTCGTTGACTGACCCAGCGCATTCGCGAGCAAGCCCGCTCCCACAGTTTTGATCCGGGGCGGATCAGAGTGCAGCGCTGTAGCGGCGGACGCCGTTTTCCACCGCCGGGATTTGTGCCGCGGTACTGCCGCTGGCCTGGAACAGGACAAGGTGTTCGGCGGCGACGCGAATCCCCACCTCCGCCCCCACCTGATGGTCGGCATGGCTCGGGAAGATCGATTCCAGCTGCGCACCGGTCGGCAGTTGCAGGCGATACAGGGTCGAGGCGCCAAGGAACGTCTTGCCGACGATCCGCGCTTTCAACCCGCTGTCCGGCGCATAAACGATGTCATCCGGACGCAGCAATACATCCACCGCACCGCCCACCGGCCAGGTGTAGGCGCGGTTGCCGCGCAGTTCGCCGAGTTCGGTCTGCACCGATTCCGGGCTGCCGAGCTGGCCGCGAATGAAATAGCCCTGACCGATGAAACTGGCAACAAACGGTGTCGCCGGTTCGTGGTAGAGGTTGTAGGGCGTGTCCCACTGCTCCAGACGACCTTCCTTGAACACGCCAACGTGATCGCTGACGGCGAAGGCTTCCTCCTGGTCGTGGGTCACCAGAATCGCACTGGTGCCACGGGCCTTGAGGATGTCGCGCACTTCGTGGCTGAGCTTGCGCCGCAGTTCGCCATCGAGGTTGGAGAATGGCTCGTCGAGCAGCAGCAATTGCGGCTCCGGCGCCAGTGCCCGGGCTAGGGCAACACGCTGTTGCTGGCCACCCGATAACTCGTGGGGAAAGCGCTTGCCTAGATTCTTCAGATTGACCAGTTCCAGCAGCTCCTCGGTGACGCGCTCCTTGTTCGGGTGCTTGCGGATACCGAAGGCGATGTTGTCTGCAACACTCAGGTGCGGGAACAGCGCGTAATCCTGAAACACCATGCCGATCCGGCGTTTCTCTGGTGCCAGGGTGAAACCGGCGCTGGAAATGGTTTCGCCACCCAGCGTGATTTCCCCTTCATGCACCGGTTCGAAACCGGCAATCGCGCGCAGGGTGGTGGTCTTGCCGCAGCCGGACGAGCCGAGCAGGCAGCCGATGTCACCGGCGTTGAGGTGCAGATTGAGGTTCTGCACCACGCGTTGATCTTGATAGCCGCAAGCGAGGTTGCGCAGGTTCAGCAGTAATTCATGGCTCATGCGTGGTGATATGCCGGTTCGACGAGGAACTCGAGCAGGGCCTTCTGTGCGTGGAGACGGTTTTCTGCCTGATCCCAAGCGACGGAGCGCGGGTCATCAAGCAGGTCGAGGCTGATTTCTTCACCGCGGTGCGCCGGCAGGCAGTGCATGAACAGCACATCTTCGGCCGCCAGATCGAGCAGGGCGCGGGTCACCTGAAACGGAGCGAACAACTTCAGGCGCTTGGCAGTTTCCTCTTCCTGACCCATCGAAGTCCAGACATCGGTGCTCACCAGATGCGCACCGCGCACGGCATCCTGCGGATCACGGACGATAGTCACGCGATCGCCGGCGCGGGCGACAAATTCCGGATTAGGCTCGTAGCCCTGCGGGCAGGCAACGCGCAACTGGAAGTCGAACTGGATCGCCGCTTCTATATAGCTGTTGCACATGTTGTTGCCGTCGCCGATCCAGGCCACGGTCTTGCCCTGGATCGAGCCACGGTGCTCAAGGAAGGTCTGCATGTCGGCCAGCAACTGGCACGGGTGCAGGTCATCGGACAGGCCGTTGATCACCGGCACGCGCGAGTTGGCGGCGAATTCGGTCAGGGTGCTGTGGGCAAAGGTACGGATCATCACCGCGTCGAGCATGCTCGACATGACGATGGCGCAGTCGCCGATCGGCTCGCCACGGCCCAGCTGGGTGTCGCGTGGCGACAGGAAGATCGCCTGGCCACCGAGCTGGATCATGCCGGCCTCGAAGGAAATCCGGGTACGGGTCGAGGACTTCTCGAAGATCATCCCCAGGACGCGGTTTTTCAGCGGCTCGAACAGTACGCCGCGGTTACGCAGGTCCTTGAGCTCAACGCCTCGACGGATCACGCTGACCAGCTCTTCGGGCGTGCAATCCATCAGGGAGAGAAAGTGCCTTGCGCTCATCATTGACTACCTTTTTGCTACAGACCGCAGATGCTCAAAGCCTTGTTTAACGGAACAACGGGCGAGACCTGCGGCGTAAGCCGCACGGGGCGACGAAATTGGGGGAGGCGCGATATTGACACTAAATGTCGCGTTACGCCAATAGGCTACGGTTTTTGCGGGATTCGGAGGGCGCACGGGATGTTGCAGTGCGCATTTGAAGCCGGGTTCAGGACAACAGCGAGCCTCTTTGTACACCGGCCTCGCCGGGCTTGGCAATGCGGCGTGGCGGGGATCACGTCGACCAGGTCGGTTTACGAGCGTGGCGCCATGCCATCACTTGGTCGGATGCTCAGACTGAAACATTTGCTAAAGCAAAGTGCTGGGTTATAAATAAGTTTCGAGCGACGCAGGAAGCTTCCGCATGGAATCGAAAGAAAAACTGTTAATGGAACTGTTGGGCCACACAGCTCGCTCACTGACCCATCTCACCGCGTCGGTCACTTCGATGTCTTTCGAGCTGCTGCGCAGCGAGGACGAAGTGGTCAAGACCGCCGGCCGCCACATGATCGATCGCATGGCGACCATCAGTGCCGGGCTCGACGAGCACTGGCGGTTGATCGGCGAACTCACCGGCGTGCACGTTGCCCACGAGCAGATCGAAACCATTCAGGAAATTCAGTTGGCCGCGCCGCCGCAGCTGCCGTCGAACTGAGCATGGCGGTGTATCGGCTCGCCTGATAACCGTCGATTCACAAGACGAACGTCGCTGGCGCAGGATCTGCGCCGGGGCCATAGTTTTGTTCCCGCGGGCCTGATTGCCTGCCCAGAACAAGACAGAGACTGGCCATGACCAAGACTCTCCATCACCGTGCCTGCCACCTGTGCGAAGCCATCTGCGGCCTGACCATCGAGACCACCGAAACCGATGGCAACGTCGCGATCACCTCGATCAAGGGCGACGCGCTCGACACGTTCAGTCGCGGGCACATCTGCCCCAAGGCCGTAGCCCTGCAAGACATCCAGAACGATCCCGACCGCCTGCGCCAGCCGATGCGCCGGGTCGGCAGCGAATGGCTGCCGATCGAGTGGGACGAGGCCTTTGCGCTGGTGGCCGAGCGTCTGGCGGCGATTCAAGAGCGTCACGGGCAGAATGCGGTGGCGGTCTACCAGGGCAACCCGAGCGTGCACAACTATGGGCTGATGACCCACAGCAACTACTTTCTCGGCCTGCTGAAGACGCGCAATCGCTTCTCGGCGACTTCGGTCGATCAGTTGCCGCATCACCTGAGCAGTTACCTGATGTACGGCCATGGCTTGCTGCTGCCGATCCCGGACATCGATCACACCGATTTCATGCTGATCCTCGGCGGCAACCCGCTGGCATCCAACGGCAGCATCATGACCGTGCCGGATGTCGAGAAACGCCTGAAGGCGATTCAGGCGCGCGGCGGCAAAGTGGTGGTGGTCGATCCCCGGCGCAGCGAAACGGCAGCTATCGCCGATCAGCACTTGTTTGTGCGGCCGGGTGGCGACGCGGCGCTGTTGTTTGGCTTACTCAATACGCTTTTCAGCGAAGGGCTGACCCGTGACAGCCACTTGCCGGTTGATGGCCTTGATGAAGTGCGCGCAGCCGTCGCAACCTTCACTGCCGAAGCCATGAGCCCGCTGTGCGCCGTTCCCGCTGAACAGATCCGCCAACTGGCCCGGAACTTCGCCGCTGCACCAAGCGCTGTTTGCTACGGCCGGATGGGCGTTTCCACTCAGGCCTTCGGCACGCTATGCCATTGGGTCGTGCAGTTGATCAATCTGGTGACTGGCAATCTCGATCGCGTCGGCGGTGCCTTGTGCACAGAGCCAGCGGTGGATCTGGTGGCATCGACCTCGGGCGGGCATTTCAACAAATGGCAAAGCCGGGTCTCCGGGCGACCCGAGTACGGCGGCGAGTTGCCGGTGTCGGCGCTGGCCGAAGAGATGCTCACCGAAGGCGAAGGGCAGATTCGCGCACTGATCACCGTGGCCGGCAATCCGGTGTTGTCGACGCCGAACGGCCGGCAACTGGAGCAGGCGCTCGATGGTCTGGAGTTCATGCTCAGCATCGACCTGTACATTAACGAAACCACGCGCTACGCCGATCTGATTCTGCCGTCGACCTCGGCGCTGGAGAACGATCATTACGACACTACTTTCAATCTATTCGCGGTACGCAACGTCACCCGCTTCAACCGGGCGATTCTCGCCAAGCCCGAGGGCGCATTACACGACTGGGAGATCTTTGTCGGTCTAGCCAAGGCGTTTGCCGAGAAGACCGGCAAGGAGCTGAAACCGACGATGCCGCCGGCGAAGATGATCGACATGGGGCTGCGCATGGGCCTGTATGGCGATGCGTCCGAGCAAAAGCTGTCATTGGCGACATTGTTCGATCATCCGCACGGGATTGATCTAGGGGCGTTGAAACCGAATCTTGCAGCTCGCCTCAAGACGCCAAATCAACGGGTGCAGGCTGCGCCGCCGGAAATTCTCGCCGATCTCGCACGCTTTGCGGCCTTGCAGGCGCCGGCGGCCGATGAGCTGCTGATGATCGGCCGGCGCCATGTGCGCAGCAACAATTCGTGGATGCATAACTATCATCGTCTGGTGAAGGGCAAGCCACGGCATCAATTGCTGATGCACCCGGATGACCTCGCCAGCCGTGGGCTCAACGATGGTCAGTTAGTTCGCGTCAGCTCGCGGGTAGGGCAGATCGAGGTCGAGGTGCTCGGCAGTCTGGACATGATGAAGGGCGTGGTCAGCCTGCCGCACGGTTGGGGACATGCTCGGCCGGGCGTGCAAATGGCAATCGCCAGTGGGCAGCCGGGATCGAGTGCCAACGACCTGACCGATGAATGCCAGCTCGACGAGTTGTCGGGTAACGCCGCGCTCAATGGCGTGCCGGTGACGGTGGCAGCGGCCTGAACGAGACCGTCGGGGAGACCGAGCATGGCGCTCGGGATTCCGTTACAATGCGTCACCGTGCCGACCCATGAGTCGGAAAGTTCAGCCGAGGTGCTCCATGGATATCATCGAAACGATTAAAGAGCAGATTGCCAACAACACCATTCTGCTTTACATGAAAGGCTCGCCGAATGCCCCGCAGTGTGGCTTCTCCGCGAAAGCTGCGCAGGCTGTAATGGGCTGTGGCGAGAAGTTCGCCTACGTCGACATCCTGCAGAACCCGGAAATCCGCGCCAACCTGCCAAAGTACGCCAACTGGCCGACTTTCCCGCAACTGTGGGTCGGCGGTGAGCTGGTCGGCGGTAGCGACATCATGGCTGAAATGTTCGCCAACGGTGAGCTGCAGACTCTGGTCAAGGAAGCATCGGCCAAGGCTGCTGCGGCCAAGTCCGAAGCCTGATCCGGCTTTTGTGGGAGCGAGCAAGCTCGCTCCCACAGGGATCTGCATCTGATCCGGGATTTGCCAATAAAAAGCCCCGCATCTCGAAAGAGGGCGGGGCTTTTTAGTGTCGCGAATTCAGCGGGCGCTTATTTACTCTTCGCCCATCTGCGATTGCAGATAGTTCTCAAGACCGACTTTATCGATCAGGCCCAGTTGGGTTTCCAGCCAGTCGATATGCTCTTCTTCGGATTCGAGAATGTCTTCGAGCAGTTCACGGCTGCCAAAGTCGCCAACCGATTCGCAATGGGCGATGGCGGCTTTCAGATCGGCGTGGCCGGTCTTCTCGATACGCAGGTCACATTCCAGCATCTCCTGGGTGTGCTCGCCGATGTGCAGCTTGCCCAGATCCTGCACGTTCGGCAGGCCTTCGAGGAACAGAATGCGCTTGATCAGCTTGTCCGCGTGCTTCATCTCGTCGATGGATTCGTGATACTCGTGCTTGCCCAGCTTGTTCAGGCCCCAATCTTCATACATGCGCGCATGCAGGAAGTACTGATTGATCGCGACCAGTTCATTGGCAAGGATCTTGTTGAGATGCTGGATGACTGTAATGTCGCCTTTCATGATGGGAGTCCTGCCCTGTATTAGCTGTATATAAGGCGGAGTTTGAGCTTGGTACTTATAAGTGTCAAACCTAAGTTATTGAATAATAAATGAAATTAAATCTGAATAAGAATGTTTGTGTTCCGCGTCTAACGCCTAAGCGCTTGATTTGCGGGCATAAAAAAACCGGACATATGCCCGGTTTTTTGAAATGGGGGGGTAATTATGCCGCCGTAAATTCTACAGGGTAGGGGATCGCAGCCTGAGCGGTTTGCAGCTTGGTCAGGGTTTCGCGAACCACTTCCTTGGCAAGGCACGCACATTTGCCGCATTGGCTGGCGACGCCGGTGGCCTGGCGGACTTCTTTGTAGCTGCAGCAACCTTCATAGATCGCTTCGCGGATTTGTCCGTCGGTGACGCCAGTGCAGAGACAAACATACATAAGTGAGAACCGTCGCTGGTTGTGACTCAATTGCGATGGATCTTAATGTTAACGAGAATGATTGTCAAAGTGCTTTCTGAATGGTTTTCGATCGAAAGGCCGGTCACTGACGAACGGTGATTAATGGCGAATTGCCTGGCCCCGAAAATGCTGGTCCGTTATCCGCCTTGGGCAAAAAACCGTTAAGGACAGGCGAAAAACGCAGTGTATGATGGTCGGCCCTTGCGAAGAGGGTTCGTGTCACAGGGCTGTCGCCTCAAGGTGGCAGGCTGGCCCGGGCCCTGAACTTCAAGTTATTCACCAGGAGATATCCATGAGCGTACTCGTAGGCAAACAAGCCCCAGACTTCACCGTCCCGGCCGTACTCGGCAATGGCGAGATCGTTGACAGCTTCACCCTGTCCTCGGCCATCAAAGGCAAATACGGCCTGGTGTTCTTCTACCCACTGGACTTCACCTTCGTCTGCCCGTCCGAGCTGATCGCTCTGGACAACCGCATGGCCGACTTCAAGGCGCGCAACGTGGAAGTGGTTGCCGTGTCGATCGACTCGCACTTCACCCACAACGCCTGGCGCAACACTCCGGTCAACAATGGCGGCATCGGCCAGGTGAAATACACCATGGCTGCCGACATGAAGCACGAAATCGCCAAGGCCTACGACGTTGAGTCCGAAGGCGGCGTGGCTTTCCGTGGCGCGTTCCTGATCGACGACAAGGGCGTTGTCCGCTCGCAGATCATCAACGACCTGCCGCTGGGCCGTAACATGGAAGAGCTGATCCGTCTGGTCGACGCTCTGCAATTCCACGAAGAGCACGGCGAAGTCTGCCCTGCCAACTGGAAAAAAGGCGACAAAGGCATGAACGCTTCGCCAGAAGGCGTTGCGGCTTACCTGACCGAGAACGCTGCTGCCCTGTAAGGCGCAACGTCGCGGTACAAAAAAACCGGCCCATGTGGCCGGTTTTTTTATGCGCGGGAAATACCCGACGAGGATCAGTCGTCGAAGTCTTCCCAGCCGCCCATCTGTTTCCAGCGGTTGACGATGCCGCAGAACAGCTCGGCAGTCTTCTCGGTGTCGTAACGCGCCGAATGCGCTTCACGGCCGTCGAAGTCGATGTCCGCTGCCTGACAGGCTTTGGCCAGCACGGTTTGACCGTAAGCCAGACCGGCCAGTGTCGCGGTGTCGAAGCTGGAGAACGGGTGGAACGGATTGCGCTTCATGTCCAGACGCGCAACCGCAGCATTCAGGAAGCCGAGGTCGAAGCTGCTGTTGTGGCCGACCAAAATCGCGCGCTTGCAGCC
Source organism: Pseudomonas sp. S150 (assembly GCF_004526365.1). Taxonomy (NCBI): domain Bacteria; kingdom Pseudomonadati; phylum Pseudomonadota; class Gammaproteobacteria; order Pseudomonadales; family Pseudomonadaceae; genus Pseudomonas; species Pseudomonas sp. S150. Next base: position 5,475,518 of record NZ_CP038207.1, on the reverse strand, counting down.
GTTGGCCTTCAGCGCCTTGCGGATGCCACGGAAGATGTCGGTCAGCGCAGTTTCTTCGCTGACGGCCATGCGCAGCGGGTGATCGAGCTTGATGCCGGTGAATTCCAGCGCTGCCGCTTCGATGTTGGCACCTTCGAACGGTTCGACGCGGAAGAAGTAGGTGTGATCCGGGTAGACGAAACCCTTTTCATCCATGGCGATGGTGGTCGCGGCAATCTCCAGCAGAGCGTCGGTGGCCGAGTTGAAGCCACCGGTCTCTACGTCGACGACAACCGGCAGGTAACCGCGAAAACGTGCTGCCATTGGGTGACGGGAACCGCCGCCGCCACCTTGACCGTCCAGTTCGTCGTCGAAATGGTCTTCACTCACGCGTGTTCCTCCAGCAGGCGCCAGCGCAGTTTTTCACCGGCGCGCAGCGGGATAACGTTCAGCTCGCCAAACGGCAGGCTGGTCGGGGCGGTCCACTCTTCGCGAACCAGGGTGATGCGATCGGTGTTGGTCGGTAGACCATAGAAGCGCGGACCGTTGAGGCTGGCGAACGCTTCGAGCTTGTCCAACGCGTTGCGCTGTTCGAACGCTTCGGCGTACAGCTCGATGGCGGCGTACGCGGTGTAGCAGCCGGCGCAGCCGCAGGCGGCTTCCTTGGCATGCTGGGCGTGCGGCGCCGAGTCGGTGCCGAGGAAGAACTTCGCGCTGCCGCTGGTGGCGGCGTCGAGCAGGGCTTCCTGATGGGTATTACGCTTGAGGATCGGAAGGCAATAGAAGTGCGGCCGAATCCCGCCCACCAGCATGTGGTTGCGGTTGTACAGCAGGTGATGCGCGGTGATGGTGGCGCCGACGTTGGCCGAAGCCTCGTTGACGAACTGCACCGCGTCGCCGGTGGTGATGTGTTCGAACACCACTTTGAGCGTCGGGAAACGCTCGACCACACGGCGCATGTGCTCATCGATGAAAATCTTTTCGCGGTCGAAGACATCGACATCGCCACGGGTGACTTCGCCGTGGATCAGCAGCGGCATGCCGACTTCGGCCATGGCTTCCAGCGCCGGGAAGATCTTGTCGATGCTGGTCACGCCGGAATCGGAGTTGGTGGTGGCGCCGGCCGGGTACAGTTTGGCGGCGTGCACGAAACCGCTGGCCTTGGCCTCACGAATTTCTTCGGGCTGGGTGCGGTCGGTGAGGTACAGCACCATCAGCGGTTCGAAGCGACTGCCGGCCGGGCGGGCAGCGAGAATCCGCTGGCGATAGCCGTCGGCTTCAGCGGCGTTGCGCACCGGTGGTACCAGGTTGGGCATGATGATGGCGCGGCCAAAGGTGCGCGCAACATCGGCAACGGTATTGGTCAACACGGCACCATCGCGAAGATGAATGTGCCAGTCGTCGGGACGCAGCAGGGTCAGGCGGTCGGACATGAGGGGATTCCAGGCGGGTCAAACTGAGGGGAATGCTACCGGAAAAGACTCTTGCAGGCACCCGCTATCAAGTTTTGCAGGAACCTTCCGATATCCCGTAGGTATGCCGTAAACATAGTGTGAATCGGTCTTTGTGTTACAGAAGCCAATGGAGCCTCCCGTGCGCCAGCGATATTTAGCCTTGCTCAGTGTGTTTGCCAGCCTCCCCGCGATGGCGCTGACCTACCAGACGCGTCTGGAGAACATTGAGTGGACGGTCGAGGGCGACAAGTTCGAGTGCCGCCTGACCCAGCCGATCACCGATTTCGGCTCGGGCCAGTTCGTGCGCAAAGCCGGCGAGCAGGCGATATTCCGCCTCAATGCCTACAACGCCATGCTCGGCGGCGGTTCGGCGACGTTGCTTGCCGCGGCAGCGCCATGGCAGCCGGGGCGCAACGACATCAATCTGGGCAGCGTCAGGATCGGTACCGGCAACGTGCTGTTCAACAGTTCGCAATCCCAGGCCGGCGGGCTGATCAGCGGTTTGCTGGACGGTCGCAGTCCGGTGGTGCGCCGTGCGTCCGGCGATGGCCGGGTTTCGGAAGTGCGTCTGCTGCCGGTGAAGTTCAGCAAAGCGTTCAATGATTACCAGACGTGTGTGGCGAAGTTGCTGCCGCAGAATTTCGATCAGGTGAAGCAATCGCAGATCGGCTTCCCTGGCGAAGGCACCGATCTGGATGCCGCCGCCAAGGCCAGGCTGCAGGTGATGCTCGAGTTCATGAAGGCCGATCCGACGGTCAATCACATCGAACTGGATGGCTATTCCGACAACAGCGGCAACCGTCTGACCAACCGTGAGCTGTCGCGTCGTCGCGCGCTGGCGGTGGTCGACTTTTTCAAGGCCAACGGCATCGCCGAATCGCAGATCACCGTGCGTTTCCACGGCGAGCAATACCCGCTGGTGCCGAACAACAATGCGGCCAACCGGGCGAAGAATCGCCGGGTCAGCGTGAAGCTTGCACGAGTGGCGCCGACTACCGCGCCAGCACCGCAAGCCAGCACACCTGCCAACGCTGCGGCGACTTCCTGACCCTCCGGTCATCGTCGCGCTGTCGACAGATTCTGTCGCTTTGTCGTCTTAAGCTGTCGCGCCTCTGTAAATTATCGGATTTGAGCGGTAGACTCCTCGGCTTTCCGTAGAACCCCGTGGAGTGATGGCATGGCGGACGTAAACAAGGTCGTTCTGGCGTATTCCGGCGGCCTGGACACTTCGGTGATCCTCAAGTGGCTGCAGGATACTTATAACTGTGAAGTGGTGACCTTCACCGCTGACCTGGGTCAGGGCGAAGAGGTCGAGCCGGCTCGCGCCAAGGCTCAGGCCATGGGCGTCAAAGAAATCTACATCGACGATCTGCGCGAAGAATTCGTGCGTGATTTCGTGTTCCCGATGTTCCGCGCCAACACCGTTTACGAAGGCGAGTACCTGCTGGGTACTTCCATCGCACGTCCGCTGATCGCCAAACGCCTGATCGAAATCGCCAACGAAACCGGCGCCGACGCCATTTCCCATGGTGCCACCGGCAAGGGCAACGACCAGGTGCGTTTCGAACTGGGTGCCTACGCACTCAAGCCTGGCGTGAAAGTGATTGCGCCATGGCGCGAGTGGGACCTGCTGTCCCGCGAGAAGCTGATGGACTACGCCGAGAAGCACGCGATCCCGATCGAGCGTCATGGCAAGAAGAAGTCCCCTTACTCGATGGACGCCAACCTGCTGCACATCTCCTATGAAGGCGGCGTGCTGGAAGACACCTGGACCGAGCACGAAGAAGACATGTGGCGCTGGACCGTCTCCCCGGAGAAGGCTCCCGACACCCCACAATACCTGGAACTGACCTACCGCAACGGCGACATCGTCGCGCTGGACGGCGTCGAAATGACTCCGGCCACCGTACTGGCAACGCTGAACAAGATCGGTGGCGCTCACGGTATCGGTCGTCTGGACATCGTTGAAAACCGTTACGTGGGCATGAAGTCCCGTGGCTGCTACGAAACCCCGGGCGGCACGATCATGCTGCGCGCGCACCGCGCCATTGAATCGATCACCCTGGACCGCGAAGTCGCTCACCTCAAAGACGAGCTGATGCCGAAATACGCCAGCCTGATCTACACCGGTTACTGGTGGAGCCCGGAGCGTCTGATGCTGCAACAGATGATCGATGCTTCGCAGGTCAACGTGAACGGTGTGGTTCGCCTGAAACTGTACAAGGGCAACGTGATCGTTACCGGCCGCAAGTCCGACGATTCGCTGTTCGACGCCAATATCGCGACCTTCGAAGAAGACGGCGGCGCCTACAACCAGGCCGACGCGGCGGGCTTCATCAAGCTCAACGCGCTGCGCATGCGCATTGCTGCCAACAAAGGCCGCAAGCTGTTCTAAGCCTTGCAGGGCTGTAAAAATGGCGGCTTGTCTCAATGACAATGCCGCCATTTTCTATTCTGTGTTTGTCTGACGTTAATCCAGAGCTTTGGTCATTGCCGCCAACTCCAGCATTTTCTTGAATGTCCACTTCAGGCATCTACTCTGCGCTCATGCTCCTCTCAAAACCGTGGTGCTTTGTGTGCTCACGTTGTAAGCAACGAGAAGTTTGGCGCCTCCGTTTTTTTTCGACTGTTTGATAAGGCTCGGGATAATTTGCTTGAGCAAAACGTCGCACGCAGAGTCGGTCAAAAATACCACTGCCTTGGCTGAGTGTTTGCCAAGATGCGGAAAGTGTTCTGCCAGTGCATTGAACGCCTGTGGGCTACTCAACCGACGTACGTCTATGGCGCACAATGTGCCGATGGATTTAGGCAACTGAATGTTGTGCTCAATCCACGGTCGCTCCGGGCAGGATTTGTCAGCGCTGCAAGGAGGGAGTTGCCTGAGGTCAACGCTATGTACAGACAACGTCCACTCCAATCCGTTGGCAGTTGATACTTCGCCTACCACAGACGCTCTTGCTGGAGGCGAACAGGAGTGGAGCTCGGGCTGTTTCAACTCCTCGAAACTTTTTAGAAAACTGTCGTCCTTATCGAAGTCCGAGGGCGCATAGAGCGAACGGTAGTTGAAGTTCAGCGTTAAAAAGAATAGCAATAGCAAGTAAAACGGAAAGCTGATCAGGAACCAGATGTAGACTTCTCTTTCGGCGTTATCAAGAAAGGGTAAGGAAATGGCAGCCGATGATTCGGAAATAAATGCAAATATCGCAATTACAGTCATGGGGTTGGTTATTTTTCTTCTGATTTTTATCATGGGATGTGCTCATTAGTTATGTATTTCCAATACGTATGTTGAGTTGTTTTGTATGGGGTGTTGCAACTTGCTGGTCGAGATAATTTTTATATTAAATGATAACGCTTGGATAGAAGTATCTTGTTTCAGATGTTGATTTATCAAAGTATTTTTGATTGGTTTTACGTTGTTTTTTTCAACTTATAAGCTGCCGGGGCTGGCGCTGTGTAGCGATGTGCAGTCAATGGATTATCGCGTTTTTTCAGCCGCTCGCTGAGCCGTCTGCCTCGAAAGTAGAGTTTGCGTGGCTTTCAGGACGACATGTTTTTTGCGTCGATGTGAAGGCCAGAAGATACGTCATCCCATTTGAAAGTCGGCCGTATGGGTTTTTTTGTAGGAATAATCTTTATTTGCTGTAGGGAATGTCTTTTGCTGGGATTGCAATGAAACTCTCTTGTGCCATGTCAGAAGTGACTGGGCTATTGTGCGTGCTCTAAAAATTCGAACAGCGAAACTGGACTTGCCCATGAATAAAGTGCTGATCGTGGATGATCATCCCGTCATTCGTCTTGCTGTGCGTATGCTGATGGAGCGTCATGGCTACGAAGTCATTGCAGAAACGGATAATGGTGTGGATGCTTTGCAACTTGCGCGTGAACAGATGCCGGATATCGTTATTCTGGATATTGGAATACCGAAACTCGACGGTCTTGAAGTTATTGCGCGTCTGAACTCGACACCCATGCCGTTGAAAGTACTGGTGTTGACCTCCCAGGCACCGGGTCATTTTTCAATGCGCTGCATGCAGTCAGGTGCTGCGGGTTATGTATGTAAGCAACAGGATTTGACTGAGTTGCTCAGTGCGATCAAAGCGGTACTGTCCGGCTACAGCTATTTTCCAAACCAGGCTCTGCACACCGTGCGTACCAGTCTTGGTAATGCCAGTGAGGCCGATATGGTGGATCGCCTCTCCGGGCGGGAAATGATGGTGTTGCAGCAATTGGCGCGTGGCAAGACCAACAAGGAAATCGCCGACGGCATGTTTCTCAGCAACAAGACGGTCAGCACTTACAAGACGCGTCTGTTATTGAAGCTCAATGCCCGCTCGCTGGTGGACCTGATTGAATTGGCACAACGCAACGGACTGGTCTGATGATCAGAAATACCGATGGGGCATGGGCCGCTCAGTGTCGGATTCAGCAGAAAGTAAAAAGCCTCCGGTTCGGGAGGCTTTCAAGTGTCACAGATCAAAATCGTAATCGGCCAATTGCTTTTGCAGTCGGCGCTCCTCAAGCAGGTTATCGATGGTGCGACGTTTACTCAGATTGGTCTTGGCGACCTCGACCACCGGTTCGGCGTCGTCGGTATCCACAACGGTAAAATCTTCATCTACGTCCAGTTGTTCTTTGCTGTCAGTCATAAGGTGAACTCCAGGCTAAGACTGCCTTTGGCGCCCCTTATATCGATATTCCTGCTGCGGGTAAAAAAGATTTTTTCAATCGAAGAATCAATTATTCCAATAGCCAATCAATCGTCCGAGGTTTTGTGTTTGTACTCACACAAATCTTCGATGCGGCAGCTGCCACAGCGTGGCTTGCGCGCCAGGCACACATAGCGACCGTGCAGAATCAGCCAGTGGTGGGAGTCCAGCAGGTAGTCTTTTGGCACAAACTTCATCAGCTTCTTTTCCACTTCAACCACATTTTTACCCGGGGCAATGCCGGTGCGGTTGCTCACGCGAAAAATGTGCGTGTCGACCGCCATGGTCAACTGGCGAAAAGCGGTATTGAGGACCACGTTGGCCGTCTTGCGACCGACGCCGGGCAGCGCTTCCAGTTCTTCACGCGTCTGCGGGACTTCGCCATTGTGCAACTCGACCAGCATGCGACAGGTCTCGATCACGTTTTTCGCTTTGCTGTTATAGAGGCCGATGGTCTTGATGTATTCGGACAGCCCTTCGACGCCCAGCGCGTGGATCGCCGCCGGGGTATTGGCCACCGGGAACAGTTTGGCCGTAGCCTTGTTGACGCCGACGTCAGTTGACTGCGCCGAAAGAATGACCGCGATCAACAACTCGAACGGTGAGGAATAGGCCAGCTCGGTCTTCGGCTCGGGATTGTCTTCATGAAGTCTGCGGAAAATTTCCAGACGTTTGGCGGCATTCATGGGTGATGTGTTTCCTTGGAGAGAGCGGTCGAGCGGGTCCAGGCCTGGCGGGCGGCGAGCAGTAGTCCGAGCACGATGAAGGCGCCGGGAACCAGGGTGAGCAAGTGCAGCCCTTGGTTGAACACAACCAGGCCTTGCCAGTGCTCGGCCAGGCCACGGCCGATGCAGCCCTGACCGAACAGTTCACGCAATGCAGCCAGCGCGAGAAGAAGCCCGCTCGACAGGCCAAAAAACTGCAGGCGCTGGGCAAGCGCCTGACGAAAGAATCCATTGTATTCCAGCACTACGCATTGCAAGGCGATCAGCCCGGCATAGATTCCGACTGACTGTTGCCACTGCAACGCCCAGCGCTGCGCGAGGATATTGGCGCAACTGGTCAGGGTGGCGGCCAGCAGCAGACTGGCCAGCATCAGGTTGTTGCCAGACAACCGCGAGCGCAGCGGGCCGATGCATGCGCCGTAAACCGCCACCACAACGCTCGACATCAACAGCATGCCCAGCGCGCCAGCCAATGTCGCGCTGGTGCCAAGCAGCAGCATCAGCATCAACGTGTTTGTCAGATTCGTTGGCCGGATCATGATCCGCTCCCCAGCAAGGTTGCGCGGTGCTCATCAAAGTAACGCAGGGCGTCATGAATGGCATTGACGGTGGCCCGGGAAGTGACGGTTGCCCCGGCCAGTTGATCGAACTGTCCCTGATCTTTTTTCAGCGCCCAGCCTGCGTCGTCAGGTGCGTTGCGTGATTTACCGGTAAAAGTCGCCAGCCAGTGGTTCGGCCAGTCGCCGATAAGTCCGCCGAGCGCCGGGGTTTCGTTGTGCCGCAGGGTTTTTACCCCCAGCAGTCTGCCGTTGGCATCGATGGCGATCAGCAGTTCGATAGCGCCGGCATAGCCCTCGGTCTGGGTACGCAACAACACTGCCACTGGCTGACCGGATTTGCTTGCGCGGTAACCCGCCAGCAGCGTGCTGTGGCTCAACGTTGTATCAGTCAGCGCCAGCGGCTGCTCCAGCGGCTGATTGTCGTAGGCATCGGTCGCGAGTAGATCCAGCAACTTGCGGCTGTCGAGCAGGCGTTGCTCGCTGGCAATCTGCGGCGCACTGGCGCGCTGCACGACATAGGTCAGGCCGAGACCGGCACCGGCCAGCAGCACAAGCGCCACGAAAGCAGCTGCGCGGCTCATGATTGCACCTGCGTCTGGCGGGCAGCGGCAAAACGTTCCAGAGCCGGTACACACAGATTCATCAGCAACACGGCAAACGCGACACCGTCCGGGTAGCCGCCCCAAGTTCGGATCAGGTAAGTGAGCAAGCCGACACCCACGCCGAACAGCAGCCGGGCCAGAGAACTTTTGGCGCCCGACACCGGTTCGGTAATGATGAAAAAGGCACCGAGCATGGTTGCACCGCTCAGCAGATGAAACAGCGGTGAGCCGTGGGAATCGGAACCCGAACCGTTCCAGCAGAGCAGGCTGACGACAAACAGGCTGGTCAGCATGCCAACTGGCGCTTGCCAGGCAATCACCCGGCGCTGCAATAAAAACAGTCCACCGGCGAGAAACGCCAGATTGATCCACTCCACGTCGCGTCCACCGAAACGGCCGAATGCCGGGTTGGCAGCGAACAATTCATCCATGGTCAGACTTTTGTTGATGCGCAGGCTGTCCAGCGCGGTGGCCTGAACCCAGGCATCCGGAGCCTGGCCCAGATTCAGGACCTGTGCAAAAGTGGCCTGCAGACTCATGCCATGCGCCGGCCAGTGGGTCATTGGCTGCGGGAACAGCAGCATCGCCAGGGCGAAACCGAGCATGGCCGGATTGAACGGATTCTTGCCGATGCCACCGTATAAATGTTTGCCGAACAGCAGGCCCGAAGCCACCGCCGTAACTGTCAGCCACCATGGGCAATAAGGTGGCATGGCGGCGGCCAGCAGTGTCGCGCTGACCAGTGCGCTGCCATCGCTGAGCGTTGGTTGCAGTGGCTGTCGGCGCAGGCGGGCGACACCAGCCTCGACCAGCAGCGCGGTGCTCGCCGCCAGGATCAGGTTGATCAACACGCCCCAGCCGTAGAACCAGAACAACGCCAACAGCCCCGGCAGCGTGGCCAGCAGCACCCGCTTCATCGCCTGTTGCAGGCGATCATCCGGTGCCTCACGGGGCGACATGATCTTGCACCTGACGCTCGGCGGCCTGCAGGCGAGCGCGGGCCTTGTCGAGGACTTCGCCCGGCGTGTCGGCGCGGCGTTCGAGTTTGTTCAGGTCGGCGCGGGCGTAGGCCAGTTCGGTTTTCAACTGGCGGAGCTGATTGTCGATCGGGCGCTTTTCCACCCGCAGCAGGTCAGGCGCAGGCTGCTCGCTCGCCGTCTCGGCGGCGTGGAGGGCTTGCTCGGCATCACGCAGTGCCTGTTCCAGCGTGGCAATTTGCTCGGCTGGCGCTTCGGCGGTCTGAGCCTTTTTCAATTCGGCGCGCCGCATGGCCAGCTGGATTTTCGCCCGTTTCAGGTCGGCGTCTTTCGCCGGAACCGGGGCCGCAGCGGCTGGAGCGGTGGCGGCGCTGCTTTCGAGTTTCGCCAACGCCTGTTCGGCGGCTTCAAACTGCTGTTGCAACACGATCAGTTGCGATTGCTGTTCGAAGGTCGGCGGATGGCCGAAGGCTTTCAGCGATTTGTGCAATTGCGCGCGGCTCATGGCGACATCGATCTTGGCTTTTTTCAATGCCGCGTCGGCGGTTGCGGCTTTCTGCGCGCGCACCCGTTCCAGAGCGGCCTGCACCGGATCGAGAGTAACCACCGCCGGTTGCGCTGCACGCTGCGCCCGGGCTTGGCGCTCAGCCTGTTTCTGCTGTTCTTCGCGCTGCAGGCGGGCGTTGCGGCGTTCAAAACGCTGGCGCGCATGATCGCGTTTGGCCGCGCGTGCGCGCAGTTCTTCAAGGCTGGAAGCCAGGCCACCGACCACCGGCAAGGTGCCGAGCGGCAGCGGATGCATTTCGATGCAGTCCACCGGGCACGGCGCCACGCACAGGTCGCAACCGGTGCATTCGTCGATCAGTACGGTGTGCATCAGTTTCGCCGCGCCGACGATGGCGTCGATCGGGCAGGCCTGGATGCACTTGGTGCAGCCGATGCACTCGGCCTCGCGGATGTACGCCACTTGTGGCGGTGCCGAGCCACGGCTGACGTCCAGTTCCAGCACCGGCACGTTCAACAGTTCAGCCAGGGCGGCGACGGTTTCGTCACCGCCGGGCGGGCACTTGTTGATCGGTTCGCCATCGACAATGCCTTGCGCATAGGGCTTACAACCGGGGTGGCCGCATTTGCCGCATTGGGTCTGCGGCAGGAGGGCATCGATGAGTTGAATCAGACTCATGTTTTGATCAGTCCACTGAATCCGAGAAAAATCACTGCGATCAGTCCGGCGCCGATCAGGTCGATCGGCAAGCCGCGAAAGGGCAGGGGAATGTCGTTGTCCGCCGTGCGTTCACGCAAGTCGCTGAACAGGCTCAGCACCAGCCAGAAACCCAGCCCGGCGCCGATGCTCAGCGCTGTTGCTTGCAGCAGGCCGCGATCATTTTGCGCGTTGATCAAGGACAGCCCCAGTACGCCGGCATTACCCAGCAATAGCGGCCACAGTCCGTCGAACGGCCAGTCTGGCAGCGCACGAGCCAACAGCTTCAGCAGCGGCGCGATCAGCAGCACGCTGAGCGGCAAGAATACAAACAGCTGCAGTGCCTGCAATTGCAGCGGCACCAGTAGCCAGTGCCAGAGCACGTACCCGATGAAGCCGACGCTCAGCATCAGGCACGCCGTCGCCAACCCCAGCGCATGCACCTGGCGCCGACTGCCGGCCAGCAGCGGATCGACACCCAGCGGCCAGTGCAACACGAAGTTGTTGAGCAGGGCGGCACTGATCAGCGTAAGTGCAAGTTCGGTCATGGTTCTGCCGGCAGCAACGGGCGAGTGTCACTTAAGGTTAGGCATTATCCGGCACCCGCGATGGGTGGGCCAGATATGAAAAATCCCACAGGCCTGCAGAACATGCCTGTGGGATCGTTTCAGCGCTGGGTCTTACTTGATGCGTTGACCCGGCTTGGCGCCGCTGTCCGGGCTCAGCAGGTAGATTTCTTCACCGCCAGGGCCGGCGGCCATCACCATGCCTTCGGAGATGCCGAACTTCATTTTCCGTGGCTTGAGGTTGGCGATCATCATGGTCAGGCGACCGTCGAGTTTCGACGGGTCCGGGTAAGCGCTCTTGATCCCGGAGAACACGTTGCGCTGCTCGTCACCGATGTCCAGCGTCAGGCGCAGCAGCTTGTCCGCACCTTCCACGTGTTCAGCCTTGACGATCAAAGCCACGCGCAGGTCGACGGCAGCAAAGGTGTCGAAGTCGATTTCCGGCGACAGCGGATCCTTGGCCAGTTCGCCGTTGCCCGCAGGCGCGGCAGCGCCAGTGTCGGTCTGGCTGGCGGTCAGGTCTTCTTTCGAGGCGTCGGTCATGGCTTGCACTTTTACCGGGTCGATGCGAGTCATCAACGGCTTGAATTCATTGAGCTGATGGTTGGCCAGCAGCGTGGTGTGGTCGTTCCAGGTCAGCGGGGCGACGTTGAGGAATGCCTCGGCGTCGGCGGCCAGCAGTGGCAGCACCGGTTTGAGGAAGATCACCAGCTGGCGGAACAGGTTGATGCCGGTGGCGCAGATCGCCTGGACTTCATCCTGCTTGCCCTCCTGCTTGTTCAACGACCATGGGGCCTTGTCGGCGATCCAGGCGTTGGCGCGGTCGGCCAGGGCCATGGTTTCACGCATGGCGCGGGCAAAGTCGCGCGCTTCATAGGCGTCGGCAATGCTTGGCGCCGCAGCGAGGAACGCTTCGGTCAGCTCTGGCGCAGCGTTGTTGTCGACCAGCAGGCCGCCGTTGCCCTTGTGGATGAAACCGGCGCAACGGCTGGCGATGTTGACCACTTTGCCGACCAGGTCGGAGTTGACCTTCTGCACGAAGTCTTCGAGGTTCAGATCGAGGTCATCGACGCCACGGCCCAGTTTGGCCGCGTAGTAGTAGCGCAGGTATTCCGGCGACAGGTGATCCAGGTAGGTACGGGCCTTGATGAAAGTGCCACGGGACTTGGACATCTTCTGGCCGTTGACGGTCAGGTAGCCGTGCACGTTGATCCCGGTCGGCTTGCGGAAACCGGCGCCTTCGAGCATGGCGGGCCAGAACAGGGCGTGGAAGTTGACGATGTCCTTGCCGATGAAGTGGTACAGCTCGGCGGTGGAGTCCTTGCCCCAGAACGCGTCGAAGTCCAGCTCCGGCGTGCGGTTGCAGAGGTTCTTGAAGCTGGCCATGTAGCCGATCGGCGCGTCCAGCCATACATAGAAATACTTGCCCGGCTCGCCCGGGATCTCGAAACCGAAGTACGGCGCATCGCGGGAGATGTCCCACTGCTGCAGGCCGGCGTCCAGCCACTCGGCGATCTTGTTGGCCACGGCGTCCTGCAAGGTGCCGCTGCGGGTCCAGGTCTGCAGCATCTGCTGGAAGTCTGGCAGTTTGAAGAAGAAATGCTGGGAATCCTTGAGCACCGGAGTGGCGCCGGAGATCGCCGACTTCGGATCCTTCAGATCGGTTGGCGCGTAGGTCGCACCGCATTTTTCGCAGTTGTCGCCGTATTGGTCTTCGGTGCCGCATTTCGGGCAGGTGCCCTTGATGAAGCGGTCGGCCAGGAACATTTTCTTTTCCGGATCGAAATACTGGGTGATCGAGCGCTGGGCAATGTGCCCGGAGTCACGCAGCTTCAGATAGATCTGGCTCGACAGCTCACGGTTTTCTTCGGCGTGAGTGGAGTGGAAGTTGTCGAAGTCGACCAGGAACTCGGCAAAGTCGGCGCTGTGTTCAGCCTGCACGTTGGCGATCAGTTGTTCCGGGGTGATGCCTTCCTTTTCCGCGCGCAGCATGATCGCCGAACCGTGGGCGTCGTCGGCACAGACATAGATGCATTGATTGCCGCGATGCTTCTGGAAGCGCACCCACATATCGGTCTGGATGTATTCCAGCATATGGCCAAGGTGAATCGAACCGTTGGCGTAGGGCAGGGCGCTGGTGACGAGGATCTTGCGTGGTTCGGACATGTGGGGCTTCGCTACTTGATGAAACGGAGGTCGGCCACTATAAAGCGCTGGCGCATATTTTTCACCCTGTGCCGCTGGGTACTTTGAGAGCATTTGTAGCGAGGGGATTCATCCCCGATGGGTGGCGAAGCCGCCCCCAAACCCGATATCAGGGCCTATCAGGTACACCGCGGGTGATGGTTCTGCGACTGCTGCGCAGCCGATCGGGGATAAATCCCCTCGCCACAGGTGCTGACTTGCTCAAGTAATCAGTTCGCCACAAATCTGCGTCCAGCGTACGATACCCGCCATCTTTTCCCAGTCTTGTTATCGGAGTTGCCCATGAGTGCCGTCACTCGCGCAGCGGTGGAAGCCGTCCTCAGCCAATACACCGACCCCTACCTGAACCAGGACCCGGTCAGCGCCGGTTGCGTGAAGCACATCGAGATCGATGGCGACCGCGTGAAGGTTCAGATGGAAATCGGCTACGCCGCCGGTCTGTTCAAGAGCGGCTGGGCACAGTTGCTGCAGCTGGCCATCGAAAATCTTGATGGGGTGACGATCGCCAAGGTCGAGGTCAACAGCGTGATCGCCGCGCACAAGGCCCAGGCGCAGATCCCGGGCCTGGCCAACGTCAAGAACGTGGTCGCCGTGGCTTCGGGCAAGGGTGGTGTGGGCAAGTCGACCACGGCGGCCAACCTCGCGCTGGCGCTGGCCCGTGAAGGCGCCAAGGTGGGGATTCTCGACGCCGACATCTATGGCCCGAGCCAGGGCATCATGTTCGGCATCCCCGAGCGCACCCGCCCCGAGGTCAAGGATCAGAAGTGGTTCGTGCCGCTCAAGGCCCACGGTGTCGAAGTCATGTCGATGGCGTTCCTGACCGACGACAACACGCCGATGGTCTGGCGCGGGCCGATGGTCTCCGGCGCACTGCTGCAACTGGTCACGCAAACCGCGTGGGGTGACCTGGATTATCTGGTGATCGACATGCCCCCAGGTACCGGCGACATCCAGTTGACCCTGGCGCAGAAAGTCCCGGTGGCCGGTGCGGTGATCGTCACTACTCCGCAGGATCTGGCGTTGCTGGACGCGCGCAAAGGCGTGGAAATGTTCCGCAAGGTCAACATTCCGGTGCTGGGCGTGGTGGAAAACATGGCGGTGCACATCTGCTCGAACTGCGGACATGCCGAACATCTGTTCGGTGAGGGCGGTGGCGAAAAGCTGGCGACCCAATATGGCGTCGAACTGCTGGCCTCGCTGCCGCTGTCGATGCTGATCCGCGAGCAGGCCGATGGCGGCAAGCCAACGGTGATCGCCGAGCCGGACAGCCAGATTGCCATGGTCTACCAGGAACTGGCTCGCCACGTCGGCGCGCGCATTGTGCTGCAGGAAGCGGCGACACCGGCGATGCCAAATATCAGCATCAGCGACGATTGATAGCCTGAAACACAATCAACTGTGGGAGCGGGCTTGCTCCGGGCGGCGTTCCGACGAAGGCGGTGTGTCAGTCGACGAAAATGTTGTCTGACCCACCGCCTTCGCGAGCAGGCTCGCTCCCACATTGGTTTCTGTGTTGGCAGTCAGATCCGCAACCCGCCATCCATCTCCAGAATCCGCCCGGTGTAGTAGTCGTTCTCGAAGATGTACGCCGCCGAATGGGCGATCTCTTCCGGTTTGCCCATGCGCTTGAGCGGGATTCCCGAGGTCATCTTCTCCAACGCTTCCGGCTTCATGCCCAGGGTCATCTCGGTTTCGATGAAGCCCGGCGCAATGCCTGCCACGCGAATGCCATAACGCGCCAGTTCCTTGGCCCAGGTCACAGTGGCTGCGGCCACGCCAGCCTTGGCGGCAGAGTAGTTGGTCTGGCCGACGTTACCGGCTCGGGAGATCGAAGAAATATTGATGATCGCGCCGCTGTTCTTCAGCTCGACCATTTTCGCCGCCACTTCACGGGTGCACAGGAACACGCCGGTCAGGTTGACGTCGATTACCGCCTGCCACTGGGCCAGACTCATCTTGGTCATTTCGCCGTCCTTGACCTTGAGCAGCAGACCATCCCGCAGGATCCCGGCGTTGTTGATCAGGCCATGGATCGCGCCGAAATCTTCGGCAACCTGCGCGACCATGTGCTCAACCTGTTCTTCATTGGCCACGTTGCACAGATAGCTGCGCGCCTCGACGCCTTTGGCCTTGCAGGCTGCGACCGCGTCGTCGAGTTTTTCCTGATTGAGATCCACCAAGGCCAGCTTCGCGCCTTTGCCGGCGAAATACTCGGCCATGGAACGGCCCAAACCCTGGCAACCGCCGGTGATAATGATTATTTTGTCGTTGAGTTGCATTCGCATGCCCCGATAGCCGGTCTGAGTGGTTTTTGTTATTGGCGACGCTCGATCCGTACCGGTTATGGCCAGACTGCACATGAGCATTGCCCGATGGCGTGACCGGGACCTATCCCCAGGCGCCTGTCCGTTTTTTCGACGGATTCTATTTAAGGAGTCATAAATTGAGCGTTGAAGCGGCCAAGAATGCCCGAGAATTGCTTCTCAAGGAATACCGTGGCGTATTGTCCACCCACTCCAAATCGATGCCCGGTTTCCCGTTTGGCTCGGTGGTGCCGTATTGCCTGGATGAGCAGGGTCGCCCGCTGATCCTGATCAGCCGCATCGCCCAGCACACCCACAACCTGCAGAAGGACCCGAAATGTTCGCTGCTGGTGGGCGAGCGCGAGGCCGACGACGTGCAGGCCGTTGGTCGCCTGACCTGTCTGGCCGAAGCGCAGAAGCTCGAAGACCCGGCTGCCATCGAAGCCGCCGCCGAACGTTACTACCGGTATTTCCCCGACTCGCAGAACTATCACAAGGCCCACGATTTTGATTTCTGGGTGCTCAACCCGGTGCGTCATCGCTACATCGGCGGTTTCGGCGCGATTCACTGGATCGATCAGCTGACCCTGGCCAACCCGTTTGCCGGCAAGGCGGAAATCAGCATGGTCGAGCACATGAACAGCGATCACGCCAAAGCCATCGCCCACTACGTGGAGCTCAGCGGGTTGCCGAAAACCGTACCGGCGCAACTGGCCGGAATCGACAGCGAAGGCATGCACTTGCGCATCGGTCAGGCACTGTATTGGCTGCCGTTTCCAGCGCTTTGTCATACGCCGATACAAGTGCGCGAAGCCTTGGTTTCTCTGGCTCACGCCGAGGTCTGGCCAAAAAATGCGGTGGCCGACGCTTGAATTCACGAAAGGGCGACGTCATCTAAGGCTTACTGCAAGGCATTTCTTGCGTTGAGGAATCTTTGATGCGCCCTTTTTTGTTGCTCTTTCTGCTGTTTCCGGTGCTGGAGCTGTTCGTATTCGTCAAAGTGGCAGGGGCGATCGGGTTTTTCCCGGCCCTGCTGCTGATCATTCTCGGCTCGATGTTTGGTGTGTTCGTACTGCGCGTCGCCGGTCTGGCCACGGCACTGCGTGCCCGTGAAAGCCTGAATCGCGGTGAGTTGCCCGCACAGACCATGCTTGAAGGCTTGATGCTCGCCTTGGCCGGTGGCCTGTTGATCCTGCCGGGCTTCATCAGCGACATGGTCGGTCTGGTGATGCTGCTGCCGTTCACCCGTCGTCTGCTGGCCAATAAAATGCGTCAGCGCGCCGAAGAACAGGCGATCCGTCAGCGGGCCTTCGCCGACGACCTGCAACCCCGTGGCGGTCCTGCACCGCGCCAGCCTCTGGGCCGCGAGGGTGATGTGATCGAAGGCGAGTTCGAACATCGCGACAGCAAGTAACCCCTGCTTCGACACGGCACCTTCGGGTGCCGTTTGTTTATGCGCGGCATTCAAGGGGCAATTGATGAAAAATTTTCTGCCCCCGCCCTTGTAATAAGCTTATGCGCCCTTATGTATCGGTCACCGAAAGGTTTCCGGCATTTGAGTCGGACAGACTTCCGCGGTTCGCTCGACGAACCGCAACCGGCGCAGGCCGGATTTGTTAAACCCGCCGGGACTACACCGGCCGATGAAAACCACAATTAGGAGAGATCGACAATGAAGCTTCGTCCTCTGCATGACCGCGTCGTCATCCGTCGCAGCGAAGAAGAAAAGAAAACCGCTGGCGGTATCGTCCTGCCAGGTTCGGCTGCTGAAAAAGCCAACCACGGTGTGATTCTCGCTGTAGGCCCGGGCAAGGCTCTGGAAAACGGTGAAGTGCGTGCACTGTCCGTGAAGGAAGGCGACAAGGTTGTGTTCGGTCCTTACTCCGGCAGCAACACTGTGAAAGTCGACGGCGAAGACCTGCTGGTAATGAGCGAGAACGAAATCCTCGCTGTTATCGAAGGCTGATACCCCCCGTTCATTTTCCCGTTACTACAAAGTATTTAAGGAATATCGATCATGGCTGCTAAAGAAGTTAAGTTCGGCGATGCCGCTCGCTCCAAGATGCTCAAAGGCGTCAACGTTCTGGCTGACGCGGTAAAAGCGACCCTGGGCCCGAAAGGCCGTAACGTGATTCTCGAGAAGAGCTTCGGCGCTCCGACCATCACCAAGGACGGCGTTTCCGTCGCCAAGGAAATCGAACTCGAAGATCGCTTCGAAAACATGGGCGCGCAGCTGGTCAAAGACGTTGCCTCCCGTGCCAACGATGACGCTGGTGACGGTACTACCACCGCTACCGTTCTGGCTCAATCGATCGTCAACGAAGGCCTGAAAGCCGTCGCTGCCGGCATGAACCCGATGGACCTGAAGCGCGGTATCGACAAAGCGACCATCGCGATCGTCAAAGAGCTGAAAGCCCTGTCCAAGCCATGCGCTGACACCAAGGCTATCGCTCAGGTAGGTACCATCTCCGCCAACTCCGACAACTCCATCGGCGACATCATTGCCGAAGCCATGGAAAAAGTCGGTAAAGAAGGCGTGATCACCGTTGAAGAAGGCTCGGGCCTGGAAAACGAACTGTCGGTTGTAGAAGGCATGCAGTTCGACCGTGGCTACCTGTCCCCGTACTTCGTCAACAAGCCGGACACCATGGTTGCCGAGCTCGACGGCCCGCTGATCCTGCTGGTCGACAAAAAGATCTCGAACATCCGCGAAATGCTGCCAGTGCTGGAAGCCGTTGCCAAAGCCGGCCGTCCACTGCTGATCGTTGCCGAAGACGTTGAAGGCGAAGCCCTGGCGACTCTGGTCGTGAACAACATGCGTGGCATCGTCAAGGTTGCAGCCGTCAAGGCTCCAGGCTTCGGCGACCGTCGCAAGGCCATGCTGCAGGACATCGCCGTTCTGACCGGCGGTACCGTGATCTCCGAAGAGATCGGCCTGAGCCTGGAAAGCACCACCCTGGAGCACCTGGGTAACGCCAAGCGCGTGACCCTGTCCAAGGAAAACACCATCATCGTTGACGGTGCTGGCGTACAAGGCGACATCGAAGCCCGTATCGCTCAGATCCGCGCCCAGGTTGCCGAGACTTCCTCGGACTACGACCGTGAAAAACTGCAAGAGCGTCTGGCCAAGCTGTCCGGCGGCGTTGCAGTGATCAAGGTTGGCGCTGGTTCCGAAGTTGAAATGAAAGAGAAGAAGGCCCGCGTTGAAGACGCCCTGCACGCAACCCGTGCAGCCGTTGAAGAAGGCGTGGTACCTGGCGGTGGCGTTGCGCTGATCCGTGCTCTGGAAGCCCTGACCGAACTGACCGGCGACAACGCTGACCAGAACGTCGGTATCGCTGTGCTGCGTCGCGCTGTTGAAGCGCCGCTGCGCCAGATCGCTGCCAACTCCGGCGACGAGCCAAGCGTAGTCGTCAACGAAGTGAAGAACGGCAAAGGTAACTTCGGTTACAACGCTGCTTCGGGCGAATACGGCGACATGATCGAAATGGGCATCCTGGACCCAACCAAGGTAACCCGTTCGGCTCTGCAAGCTGCAGCCTCGATCGGCGGTCTGATCCTGACCACCGAAGCGGCTGTTGCTGATGCACCGAAGAAAGAAGGCTCGGCTGGCGGCGGTATGCCAGACATGGGCGGCATGGGTGGCATGGGCGGCATGATGTAAGCCAGCCTTACCCCTGTAACGAAAAACCCCGCCTGCGCTGAGCAGGCGGGGTTTTTTATTGCCTTCGATTTGTTGTTGGCGCTATACCGAGGTGGGGCCATCGCTGGCAAGCCAGCTCCCACAGGTTTAGCGCAATCCTTGTGGGAGCTGGCTTGCCAGCGATGGCGTCAGAGCAGTCGACACAAAGCTTGACTGACCTGACCTGAACCACCGTCGGTTACTGCTCGCTGACCTGGACAGTGCTGTCCTTCGCCGGCTTCCAGCTCAACAACTGCTGTTTGAAGCCATAACTGGCCGCCTGGTAATACGCAATCGCCCGGCTGACCAGCGGATCGTCGCTGGTAACTCGCGATTCACGGCTCTCGGTCAATGCATCATCATGCCGACGCAAGCCCTGGCGTGGGCTGAGGATCGCCAGATCCTTGCCGTCGAACAGGCCCAGATGCTGGTAGTTGCCGACCACCACGCGCGGTGGCAGCGGGTTGTCCTGCAACAGGTTGCGACCGAAGAACGTAGAGGTGTAATCCAGGTTGAGCAAGCCCAGCAGAGTTGGCGCCAGATCGATCTGACTGGCCAGTTGCGCGCTCTCGCGAGCTTCGATCATTTTCGGCGCGTAGATGAACAGCGGAATCTGATAGTTGCTGATCGGCAAGTCTTCCTTGCCGGCGCTGCCCGCGGTGTGGTCGGCGACGAAGATGAAGATCGTGTTGTCGAACCACGGTTTCTGCCGCGCCTGCTCCAGGAACTGACCAATCGCGTAGTCGGTGTACTTCACCGCGCCATCACGACCGTTGCCGGACTTGATGTCGATCCGGTTGTCCGGGTAGGTGTAAGGACGATGGTTGGAGGTGGTCATCAGTTGCAGCAGGAACGGTTGCTGTTTGGCGTAGTCGGCATCCGCCAGTTTCAGAGTCTGGCGGTACAGATCTTCGTCGGCCATGCCCCAGGCGTTCTTGAAGTGGATCTCGGCTTCATCGACGCTGCTCTGATCGACGACGCGATAGCCGTTGCCGCTGAAGAACGCGTTCATGTTGTCGAAGTAGCCGCGTCCGCCGTAGACGAACACGCTGTCGTAACCCACCGCGCTCAGTTGCTGGCCAAGGCTGGCGAAACCGCTTTCACGGCCGATGCGCTTGACGATCGAGCGGCCTGGCGTCGGCGGGATGGCCAGGGTGATCGCTTCCAGACCGCGATCGGTGCGGGTGCCGGTGGCGTAGAAGTTATTGAAGTACAGGCTCTGCTTGCGCAACGCGTCGAGGTTTGGCGTCAGGTTGCGACCGTCGCCATTGCTGCCCAGGTACTTGGCGCTCAGGCTTTCGATGGTCACCAGCACAATGTTCGGCTTGCGCGGGGTGCCCGGGTTGTCGATCACCCGGCGAATGTCCTGTGGATCCTTGCCGATGAAACGCGCGTCGCTTTCGCTCAGCTCGGCGCGGATCTGGCTGGCGACTTTTTCCGCCGGCAGGCTCTTGTAGAACTGGGTGTAGTCGAGTTCATTGTTACGGAACGCGGCGAAGAACTGATACGGGCCGTTGCTGGCCAGTTCGTTCTGGTAGGCGTTGCCGCCCTGGGCACGTGGGGCGTCCTGGCTGAGCAGTTGCAGGCTCAGACCCGCGACGATCAACAGGCCCAAGGCACTGAGCAGACGCCCGCGCAGCGCTGGCAGCGGGGCATTCATGGCAGCATTGAACGGCTTGCCCAAGGCAAAGCTGATCACCACCGCCAGTACCGCGAGGAGGCTCAGCAGTTTGCCGATCGGGTACGACTCGAGGACGTTGTTCAGCACTTCGTCGGAATACACCAGGTAATCGACGGCGATGAAGTTGAAACGCACGCCGAACTCGTCCCAGAACAGCCATTCGGCCACCGCCACGAACAGCATGGCGAACAGGCTGATGGTTAGCAGAGCGCGCAGGAACCCGCGATGCCCACGACGACGCCACAGGCCCGGCGGGCAGAGCAGCAGGTACAAGCCCATCGGCAATGCCGCATAGGCCAGGAAACCCAGGTCGTAGAGCGCGCCGATGCCGAACACCGACAGGGCGAAGCCGCCGGCCTCATCCAGGTGAGTCAGCAGCAGTACCGCTCGAGTCAGAAGAAAGATGACCAGCCAGGCGCCGGTGATGAGCAGCAGAAAGCGCATGGGCGCAGTCTTGAAAGGGTCCATTGTCTCGTTTTCCTTATATCAATGGCGCGCGAGTGTCACGGCGCCACTGTAATCAGGTTGTGAATCCATAGTGAAAACTTTGTTAAATATTTAATTTGGTTAGGCAAATGGATCGGCGTGCCTGCCGGCCCTAGCCCTGAAACGGCGTTGGCCTTAAGCTGCGCGGGCCATGACGGCCGTAACTGTGTACGGAGGAGATGCCAATGCGAATTCTATTGGTCGAAGACAACCGCGATATCCTGGCCAACCTGGCCGATTACCTGGGGCTCAAAGGCTATACCGTCGATTGCGCCCAGGACGGCTTGTCGGGCCTGCATCTGGCTGCCACCGAGCATTACGACCTGATCGTGCTCGATATCATGCTGCCGGGGATCGACGGCTACACCCTGTGCAAGCGCCTGCGTGAAGACGCCCGACGCGATACGCCGGTGATCATGCTCACCGCCCGCGATCAACTGGACGACCGCCTGCAGGGCTTCAAGTCCGGGGCTGATGATTACCTGGTCAAACCGTTTGCCCTGTCGGAACTGGCGGCACGCATCGAAGCCGTGATGCGTCGCACCCAGGGCGGCGGCCGTCGCGCGCTGCAGGTCGGTGACCTGACCTACGACCTCGACACGCTGGAAGTGACCCGCGAGGGCAAGCTGCTCAAGCTCAACCCGGTCGGGCTGAAGCTGCTGGCAGTCTTGATGCAGAAGAGTCCGCACGTCCTGCGTCGGGAAATTCTCGAAGAAGCGCTGTGGGGCGATGACTGCCCGGACAGCGACAGCCTGCGCAGCCACGTCCACCAATTGCGTCAGGTGATCGACAAGCCATTCGCCAAGCCGTTGCTGCAAACCGTGCACGGCGTGGGTTACCGCCTGGCCGAGGGGCGTGATGGAGTTTAAGCAAAGCCTTTCCCAGCGGATCATCATCGCCTTTGCGCTGATGAGTGCGCTGGTGGCCGGGGCCTTCGCCATGGGCATCGTGGCGACCGTGCACCTGGTGGAGGAGAAACTGATTTCGGCGGGGCTGGGCGGCGACCTGCAACGTCTGCTGCTGATGGACAACGTCTCGGACTGGAGCCATCGCCCGGAACCGGACCAGTTGTTCTATTTCAGCGGCGGACCGGGTGATTTCGAGCTGCCCAAGGATCTGCGTCACCTCGATGCGGGGTTCCACGAAGTGTTCCGCGAGCAGCTGTCGTATCACGCGATGGTCGAGATCGTCGACGGTCGCCGCTACGTGCTGCTGCAGGATCAAAGCGATTTCGAAGAGCGTGAACGCGTGCTGTTTGCCGTGGTGCTGGTGGGCTTTGTGCTCAGTCTGGCGCTGGCCGTATTCCTCGGCTGGGTGCTGGCGCGCAAGGTCATGGCGCCGGTGGTGCGCCTGGCACGGCAAGTACGGCATCGCGATCAGTTGCTCGGTCTGGCGCCGCCACTGGCGCCGGACTATGCGGCTGACGAAGTCGGCGAACTGGCGGTGGCGTTCGATGCAACGCTTGGTCGTCTGCGTCAGGCGCTGACCCGCGAGCGGCTGTTCACCAGTGACGTCAGCCACGAACTGCGCACGCCGTTAATGGTGCTGGCCAGTTCCTGCGAACTGCTGCTGGAAAATCCGGGGCTGGATCAACGCGGTCGTGCCCAGGTCGAGCGCATCGCCCGCGCCAGCGAAGAAATGCGTGAACTGGTGCAGACCTTCCTGATGCTCGCCCGCGCCCAGCGTGAAGACGCCGGTTCAGCGCCGCAGCAGAACATCAGTCAGGTGGCCGATGGCTTGTTGAGTATCTGGCGTGAACCGATCGAATCGAAAGGGCTGCGGCTGATGTTCGAGCCGGGCAATCCGCCGGACACTCGCTTCAACGCGACTCTGCTCAGCGCGGTCATGGGCAATTTGTTGCGCAACGCCTGCCACTACACCGAGCAGGGCTTCATCCGCCTGACGCTCAACGACAACGGCTTCGTCGTCGAAGACTCGGGCGTCGGCATTCCCGAGGAAAAACGTGAGGCCATGTTCCAGCCCTTCGTGCGCGGCAATGAGAAGCGCGGCGAAGGCCTGGGTCTGGGTTTGTCGCTGGTGCAGCGGATCTGTGAAAACCAGGGCTGGGAGGTGACGTTGAGCACCATGCAGCCCAATGGCTGCCGCTTTGAGGTGACGCTGGGCCGTGCTGACGGTCGCTGATGGCCCCGCGCTATTGCTTTCTCCCTGTAAAACCCTGTAATAGTTTGCCGGTTTACCTGACGTAATTTTCACAAAGGGACGACCTGACGCTGACATGCCACTACCTATGGTAGGGGCATCAGTTATTCAGGAGTCCTGAAAATGAGCAGACCGATCAAGCTCGATTTTTCCGAAAAGTATGATGACCAGCATGCACAAAAATATTTGCGCAAGCATCAGGACGGTCTCGGTCGTCGGTTGTCACATTGGCGGGACGAGCAACTGGCCCGCAAGGCGTTGACGCTGGCGGGCGAGCCGGGGCTGGTTCTGGATCTGCCGTGTGGTGCAGGGCGTTTCTGGCCGTTGCTGGCGGAAAAACCCAATCGGGTGATCATTGGCGCGGACAATTCCGAGTCTATGATCAAGACCGCGATGCAGGCGCAGCCGGCTGATGTGGTGAAACGGGTACAACCTTTGCACACGTCAGCGTTCGACATTGCCTTGCCGGATAACGCCGTCGACAGCATTTTCTGCATGCGTTTGCTGCATCACATCGGTGAAGCCGAACATCGGCGGACGATTTTGCGCGAATTCGAGCGTGTCACCCGTGACAGCGTAATCATTTCGTTGTGGGTGGACGGTAATTTCAAGGCCTGGAAACGCAAACGCGCTGAACAGCGGCGCGGGCAGGAAGGTTACCAAAACCGGTTTGTGTTACCGGCTGTGACAGTAGAAAAAGAGTTCGAAGAGGCAGGTTTTCGCATTCAGGAACAACTGGACTTCATTCCGCTCTATGCCATGTGGCGGGTTTACGTATTACGCAAGAGGTAACAGGATGGCGGTGCAAATAGCAGCAGAAACGGAAGTCGCTCCCCAAGATCGCTTCGACTACTACTGGAACCAGCGCGGTGAATGGGTGGAAGAACCCAACGTGCGCCGTGGCGGGGAAAGTGGTGTGCAACGAGTCGTGGGCCGTGACGGCCAGTTACTGTATGCCAAGCGCCAGACCGGACATATCTATCGCAGTTGGCTGCATCCCTTCGGCCGGCCGACAGTCTTGCGAGAGCTGGATGCCCTGACCGGTGTCAGCCGCCTCGGCGTACGCGTCCCGCAAATCGTCTTCTGCGGTGCGCAGCCCGATCCGCAACACAAGTGGCGTGCGCTGCTGGTGACCAAGTCGCTGGACGGTTTCGACGAACTCGAGAAGTGGGAAGCCGCCGGTGGCCGTGCCCAATATGGCGAAGCGGTTTACGAGCGCGTCCTCAAAGACCTGGCCGAAAACCTCGCGCGCATGCACAAGGGCCGTTGGCAGCACAGCTGTATCTACATCAAACACGTTTTTGTACGGGTGACCGGCGAAGGTGATTCGGCTCAGGTCGAAGTGGCATTGATCGATCTGGAGAAATGCCGTCAGCGTCTGACCGCTTATCGCGCGGCCTCCCATGACATGAAGCAATTGCGTCGCCATTCGTCGTTCAGCGACACGGACTGGAAAAAACTCGTCTACTTTTATGAGACGGCGTTTGGCAGCGCTATCAAAGGTTTATAGCGATGAAACTCGAAATTGCACGAGGTTTGTTTTTGGTTGGAGCCTTGGCAGTTGCTTCATTGGCGGTGGCGGCCTGGGAGCAGCCCCGCATGCAGGTGATCGGTGCTACCACAGGCGATGCTCACTGCGCAGTACCACGGGTGGCGAAAGCCTCCGTGGCCACTAAACCTGACCATGATCTGTTGTTGTTCATGTTCGGACTTTCTCAAGGGATGAGGCCACAGAGTTGAACCGATTGAAGCCAAAATGAAAGGCCTCGCAGATGCGAGGCCTTTTTTATTGCGCGTGTTCCAGGGATCACACCATTCCCCTGTGGGATCGGCGATGGATGGCAGGTTTGTGGCTGGCCGCGATCAAGGGTGGGAGTGGGCTTGCTCACGAAGGGGCCGGCACATTCAGCATTGCTGTTGACTGACCTGGCGCTTTCGCGAGCAAGCCCGCTCCCACAGGGGACTGTGGTGGATGAAGGATTGGGGGGCTTGCCGCGATCAAGGGTGGGAGTGGGCTTGCTCACGAAGGGGCCGGCACATTCAGCATTGCTGTTGACTGACCCGACGCTTTCGCGAGCAAGCCCGCTCCCACAGGGGACTGTGGTGGATGAAGGATTGGGGGGCTTGCCGCGATCAAGGGTGGGAGTGGGCTTGCTCACGAAGAGGCCGGCACATTCAGCATGGCTGTTGACTGACCTGACGCTTTCGCGAGCAAGCCCGCTGCCACAGGGGACTGTGGTGGATGAAGGATTGGGGGGGCTGGCCGCGATCAAGGGTGGGAGTGGGCTTGCTCACGAAGGGGCCGGCACATTCAGCATTGCTGTTGACTGACCTGACGCTTTCGCGAGCAAGCCCGCTCCCACAAGGGTAAATCGCTGTTATTTCGGATCGGGTTTCGCCAATAGGGTGTAGATGCACGGCAGCACAAACAGCGTAAACAGGGTGCCGATCGACATCCCCGTTGCAATCACGGTGCCGATATCGAACCGGCTCACGGCGCCCGCACCGGTCGCCAGAATCAACGGCACCATGCCGAACACCATCGCCGCCGTGGTCATCAACACCGGGCGCAAGCGGATTGCCGCCGCTTCCTCGACCGCTTCGCGCGCGGTCAGGCCCTTGTCCTTGCGCAGTTGGTTGGCGAACTCGACGATCAGGATCCCGTGCTTGCTGATCAGCCCGATCAGGGTCACCAGTCCGACCTGGGTGTAGATGTTCATGCTCGACCAGCCAAGGAACAGCGGAATCAACGCACCACAGATCGACAGCGGCACCGTCACCAGAATCACCAGCGGATCACGGAAGCTCTCGAACTGCGCCGCCAGCACCAGGAAAATGATCGCCAGCGCCAGGGCGAAGGTGACCCACAGAGCGCTGCCTTCCTGCACGTACTGGCGCGAGGCGCCGCCATAGTCGAAGGCAAACCCGGCAGGCGCTTCTTCCCGGGCGATCTGCAGCACGGTGTCGATGGCCTCGCCCATGCTGACCAACGGGAATCCGGAAATCTTCGCCGCGTTGAGTTGCTGGAACTGGTTGAGCTGGCGCGGTCGCGCCCGGTCGCTGACCTTGATCAGCGTCGACAGCGGCAGCAGCTCGCCCTGGGTGTTCTTCACGTAGTAGTTGTTCAGCCAGCCAGGGTTTTCGCGGTACGGTCGTTCGACCTGGGCAATCACTTTGTAACTGCGGCCTTCGATGGTGAAACGGTTGATTTCCGCCTCACCCAGCAGCGTCGCCAGGGTGCCGCCCAGATCCTGCATCGACACGCCCATCTGCGCGGCTTTGGCACGGTCGATATCGACGACCACTTCCGGCTTGTCGAACGCCAGATCGAGGTCGACGAAGGCGAACTTGCCCGACTCCATCGCACGTTTCTTGATCCGGTCGGCCACTTGCAGCAGCAATTCGTAGTCGTTGGCGGTATTGACCACGAATTCGAACGGCAAACCTTCACCGGTGCCAGGCAGGGAGGGCAGGTTGAAGCCGAAAATCTGCAGGCCGGGGATACTCGCCAGTTTGCCTTGGACCTCGGGCAGGATCTGCATCTGCGTGCGGCTGCGCTCGTTCCATGGCTTGAGCAGGAAGCCGCCGATGCCCGCTTGCACACCGTTGTAGCCGTTGATCTGAAACGAGGAGTAGTACTCCGGAAACTCCTTGAAGATCTTGATGAATTCGTCGGTGTAAGTGCTCAGGTAATCGAGGTTGGTCGGCTGGGGGGCCGTGGCCATCATGAAGATGATGCCCTGATCCTCGTCCGGCGCCAGTTCCGACTTGGTGAACTTGAGAAACACCGGGATCAGGCACAACACGATCACCGCGAACACCAGCACCACCGGCCGTGTGTTCAATGTGCCGTGGAGCATGCTCTGGTAGCGGCGCTTGAGACCGTCGAAAATGCGGTCGAGGCGGTGCGCCAGGCCACTGGGGTTTTCTTCGTGGCGCAACAGCAGGGCGCACATCATCGGCGACAGGGTCAGGGCAACGATCCCGGAGATCACCACGGCGCCGGCCAGGGTCAGGGCGAACTCCTTGAACAAGGCCCCGGTCAGCCCGGTGAGGAAGCCGATCGGCGCATACACCGCCGCCAGGGTGATGGTCATCGACACCACCGGCATGGCGATTTCCCGCGCACCTTCCAGCGCGGCCTCCAGCGGCGTCTTGCCTTCCTCGATATGCCGGTGGATGTTCTCCACCACCACAATCGCGTCATCCACCACCAGACCGATGGCCAGCACCATCGCCAGCAGGGTCAGGAGGTTGATCGAGTAGCCCATCATCTGCATGAAGAACATCACGCCGATCATCGACAGCGGGATGGTCACCACCGGGATCACCACCGAGCGCAACGCGCCGAGGAACAGGAACACCACCACGATCACGATCAGCACCGCTTCGAACAGGGTTTTCACCACTTCGTCGATCGAGGCCTGGATGAACTGGGTGGCATCGTAGGCAATCTCGCTCTTGAGGTTGGGCGGCAATTGCGCTTCCAGCTCCGGCATCAGCTTGCGCACTTCCCGGATCACGTCCAGCGGGTTGGCGCCCGGCGTGGCCTTGATGCCGATGTACACCGACGGCGTGCCGCCGAACGAGCTGATCGAGTCGTAGTTTTCCGCGCCCATCTCGACCCGCGCGACATCACTGAGCAGTACGCGGCTGTCGCCACTGACCTTGAGCGGGATCGTAGCGAAGGCTTCAGCGGATTTCAGTTCGGTGTTGGCGTTGATGCTGGTGACCACGTACTCGCCCTTCACCTCGCCGGCGGCGGAGAGGAAGTTGTACTGGCGCACCGCGTTGGTCACGTCGCTGGCGCTGAGGCCGAAACCGGCGAGCTTCACCGGGTCGAGCCACAGGCGCATGGCGAATACCTGATTACCGAGAATCTCCGCCTCGGCCATGCCCGGCAGGGTCGCCAGTTTCGGCTGGATCACCCGCGACAGGTAGTCGGTGATCTGCGGGTTGCTCAAGTCCTTGCTGAAGAAACTGATGTACATCAGCGCCGAGGCGTCGGCCGATTCCTTGCTCAGCACCGGGTCTTCGGCGTCCTGCGGCAGTTTGTTCTTCACCTCATTGGCCTTGGCCAGCAGTTCGGTGAACAAACGGTCGGTGTTGGACCCGATGCGTGCGTAGATCGAAATCACCGAGAAGTTCTGGCGGCTGACCGAGGTCATGTAGTCGATGCCCTCGGCACTGGCCAGGCTTTGCTGCATCGGCTGGGTGATGTAGCCCTGAATGGTCTCGGCGTTGGCCCCGGGGTAGGCGGTGGTCACCGTGATCAGGGCGTTTTCCATTTGCGGATACTGGCGCAGCGGCAGCTTGCTCCAGGCCTGGAAACCCAGCAGCACAATCAGCAGGCTGACCACGGTGGCGAGCACCGGGCGGCGGATGAACGGATCGGTAAAAGCCATGGGGATTCCTTGATCAGTCGGCGCGAGGCGGACTGTTCTGCTCGCCGAGGGTCTTGTCGTCGCTGATGGCAATGTGTGCACCGTTGTCCAGTTTGATCTGGCCGGCGGTTACCACTTGTTCGCCGCTCTGCACGCCCTTGTTGATCATCACCAGGCCATCGCGGCGCTCACCGGTCTCGATGAAGCGGCGTTCGGCGATCAGTACCGGTTGGCCCTTGTCGTCTTTTTCGACGCTGCCGTCCTCGGCCTTCTTTTGCCCGACCACGTACAGCGAGTTGCCGTAGAGGGTGTAGGTGATCGCGCTTTCCGGCACCACGATGTGTTTCTGCGGATCGGGCAGCAACACGTTGAGGCTGGCGAACATCCCCGGCAGCAATTTGCCGTCGGGGTTGGCCAGGGTCGCGCGCACCAGAATATTGCGTGTGGTGCTCTCGACAATCGGGTTGATCGCACTGATGGCGCCGGGGAAGTTCTGCCCGGGATAGGCCGCGACACCAATCTGCACCGGTTGCCCGATGGCCAGTTTTGGCACCGATTGCTCGGGCACATAGAAGTCGGCGTAGAGGCTGCTCAGATCCTGCAGGGTGGCGATTTTGCTGCCGCTGGCGAGGTAGTCGCCGACATCCACCTGACGGATGCCGATGGTGCCGCTGAATGGCGCAAGGATGCGTTTTTTCGCCAGCGAAGCGTTGAGCTGATTGACCGTGGCCTTGTTCTTTTGCAACACGGCGGAGAGACGGTCGTACTCGCCTTTGGAGATCGCGCGGCTGTCGACCAGTTGGCTGCCGCGACCGAAATCCAGTTGCGCCAGTCCCAGGTCAGCCTTAGCGGTTTCCAGCAGGGCGGTCTCGACCGCGCTGTCGAGCTGCAGCAGCGGTTGCCCGGCCTTGACCTTCTGTCCGGATTCGAACTTGAGTTCGGTGACGGTGCCGGCGACTTCCAGACTCAGCTCGACGCCTTGCAAGGCCTTCAGCGAGCCGACGGTGGGCAAACGCATCTGCCACGGCTGTTCGCTGGCGCGGGCCACGGCGACGCTGATCGGCGGTTTTGGTTTGGAGAAGCCCTGGATCATGGTGTAGATCGAAAAGGCTTTGTACCCGCCCAATACCAGGACGACCAGCAAGACAACACCCAACATGATCAGCATGCGGCGACGCAGCATATTTCCAGTTCCTTGGATAAATCAGGTGAGACAGGCGGGCACATTACTCCGAGTCAGGTGGGGATTCCAACTGGCAGTTATTACAGTGAGGACGGAGTGAGGAAGTCTAAACACTGAACCTGTGGTGAGGGGATTCATCCCCGATGGGTGGCGAAGCCGCCCCAAAACCTGAAACCGCGGTCTGTCAATTGAACCGTGTGCGATGGTTTTGCGACTGCTGCGCAGCCGATCGGGGATAAATCCCCTCGCCACAGGTTATGAGTCGTACTCAGAACAGGTGGGTTATGCGATCA
This sequence comes from Pseudomonas sp. S150, assembly GCF_004526365.1. NCBI lineage: Bacteria > Pseudomonadati > Pseudomonadota > Gammaproteobacteria > Pseudomonadales > Pseudomonadaceae > Pseudomonas > Pseudomonas sp. S150. Next base: position 5,445,368 of record NZ_CP038207.1, on the reverse strand, counting down.
AGTGCAGATGGTTGTCCCAGAGCCCCGCCGGCAATTCCAGCGGTTTGGCCAGCAGCTCATCCTGGCGGCAATCGTAGTAGCGGCAACGGCCCTGACCCGAGGTCACGACGAAGCCGCCCTTCACCGCACCAACACCGGCGCAATCGGGCAGCGGCGCGTCGAGACGCACTTCGCCGCTGTCCAGGTCCCAGATGAAGAAGCGATTGCCACGCGGCGCGGTCAGCGCCACCAGCCGCAGATCGCTGTGCACTGCGACGCTGGCGGTGTAATGCCCCATCGACTGCAACTGATGCTCTGGCACCGGGAATGCCACGAAGGGCTGGCCCGGACGCTTGATCGCCAACAGCTCGGAACGCTCATGCGAGGCGCCCATGAACTGCTGGCCGGCGACGATGGTGCCGTCGCTGGCAATGCCCAGGTGACGCACGCTGTTCATCTGCTGGGAAAGGGTTTCCTTGCTCAGCAGGGTGCCATCGCGCTGCATCAGCACCAGGCTCGGTTCCATGGCGTTGAGGTTCATGTCCACGCGGCTTTCGGCCTCGGTGCGGATCCCGCCGTTGGCCACCACCAGGGTTTCGCCATCGGGCATCCACGACACCTGATGCGGGCCGAGGCCATGGGTGGAAATCTCGCCGCTGTGCACCAGCCGCTCGCCTTGGAACTTGTACACCCCGAGCAGGCCACGCCCCGGATCCGTGGTGTCGTTCTCGGTGGCGTACAGGTATTCGCCGTCCTTGTGCACCACGGCGTGACCGTAGAAATGCCGGTTCGGCTGCGAGGTCACGGTTTGCAGCAACGTCCCGTCGCGCAGATCGATCAGGTAGCTCTCGGTGCCCGGGCGGCGGGCGACGAACAGCGCGATCGGCAGCGTCGGGTGGTTGATGATGTCGTGGCAGCGCTGGCCGACCTCGGTGGCGAACACCCGAGTACCGTCCAGCCGATAACCGACGGCGTAATGCTTGCCGTCGGTGTCGTCGCGCGCCGAGAGCAACAACGGGCTCTGATCCTTGCGCTTGAACAGCGTCCAGCCGCCCAGTGTCACTGCTCCCAGCAGCAAACTACCTAAAGTCAGAGCCTGGCGTCGCAGCATGGCACTTGCCCTCATCAGTCACCGTCGTTGGCGTTGAAGCCCAGTTGGATGCCCAGCGCCTTGGCCAGTTCGCCTTCGTGCAGGCGATGGACGACGTTGAGGCTGTCGTAGAGATCGTTGAGTTGTTGACGACCTGCGTCGTCCTGAAGCATTTCGGTCAGCGAGCGCTGGCTGCTGTCGAACAGTTTCAGCGACGCGGCGTAGGCGGCGTCGATCTTGTCCGCCAGGGGCTTCTGCTCGGCCGGCAGCAGACCGCGCAGGCCTTTGTTGTCGACGCCTTCCCAGACGGTTTTGGCTGCAGCCAGACTGGCTTCCAGCGCGGTCAGCGACGACTGGCTGCGCCACGCATCGGCCTGGAACGGCTGCGGCACGCCCTTGCTCTGACGGCCCATCGGCGTACCGAGTTTTTTCTTCAGGGTGTCGAGGGCGGTGACCTGCACACGCAGCAGATCGGCGATCGCTTCGTGAGAGTCGGCGTAGCGCTGGTTAGGGAATTTGCTCATCTGCGCGAGCATGCCGTCGGTGTTGTTCCAGCTCTGCAGAATCTCTTCGGCCAGTTGCTTCTGACGCTCGCCGATGGCGATCAGCAGCGGGCAGTATTTGGCCTTCTGATCAGCATTGGCGACGTCTGGCTTTTCGTCGAACAGGATGTATTCGTAAGCCGACAGACCCTGCACCACGACGCTGGATTTGGCCAGGGCGGCGGCGTCGATTTGCGGCTGGGCGACGACCAGTTGCTCGACCTGACGGCCGACGAGGTTTTTCTTGTCCGGCCAGAACTGCACCTGCCACGAACGGTTGCCCTCGGCCAATGGGCCGATCAGCAGCGGTTGCAGCTCGGCCCAGGCTTTCTGCGCGTGCAGGAAGTCGGCGCGAGCGGTTTCCAGGGTTTCCTTGCCCTGGCAGTAGGCGAGGGCGCTGACGGCCAGTTGCTTGTCGGCTTCGACCCAACGGGTGTAGGTCGGCAGGATCACCGATTTGGCGATGGCCGCCGACGTGACTGCTTGCGGGTCCTGCGGCGAGCAGGCGCCGAGGGCGAGTGCGGCAAGGCTGGTGAACAACAACTTGGGACGGAACATGTCGGGCTCCCGATTCTTTTAAGTGTTTAAAGTGAGTTCAAGAACGCCAGCAGCGCAGCACGCTGCTCGGCGTTGAAAGACAAAACCTGTTGCTGCGCCTGCTGCGCTTCGCCGCCATGCCAGAGCACGGCTTCGAGCAGGTTGCGGGCGCGGCCGTCATGCAGAAACTGGGTGTGACCACTGACTGCCTGCGTCAGGCCAATGCCCCACAACGGCGGGGTGCGCCAGTCGCGGCCGGAGGCCTGGAATTCAGTGCGGTTGTCGGCCAGACCGTCGCCCATGTCATGCAGCAGCAGATCGCTGTACGGGCGAATCACTTGATTGGCCAGTTCAGGTTCGGCGGCGTTGGCGGCGGTGGTGTATTTCGGCGTGTGGCAGGACTGGCAACCGGCCTGGAAGAACAGATTCTTGCCAGCCAGCACTTGTTGGTCGTTGACGCCACGACGTGCCGGCACTGCGAGGTTGCGTGTGTAGAACAGCACCAGACGCAGGATGTTGTCGCTGACTTCCGGCTCGCCGTCCGGGCCATTGCCGTTCGGCGCCTGCTTGCACGCGGTTTGCGCGTCGGTGCAGTCATCGAAGGGTCTCAGGCTGGTGGTGAGGCCCATGTCTCCGGAAAACGCGTGGACATTCTGCTGATTGAGATTCGGTTGCCCGGCTTTCCAGCCAAAACGGCCGGCCACGGTTTTCTGTAACTCATCGTCCCAGACCCGATTTACGCGACCCTTAATGCCGTTGTTCTCTTTGGCTTGCGCCGCAGCGTTGGCGAGGATCGCTGCTTCGGGGATCGCTTCGAGCAGGCCGAGGCCGATCATCGGCGGTGCGACGCGGGCCGAGAAACGCGTGTCCGGGTGCATCGGGCCGTAGCCCAACTGAGTGAATTGCAGAACCGGTTTGCGCAGCTCGACTTCGGTGCCGTCCTTGAAACGGATCGGCACCGGGGTGTACTCGACGCGCACCTTGCCTTCCGGGGTGACCCCGGGCACGGCCATGTCCTGGAACTGGCCGCCGTAGACCGGCTCGGGCACCACGCCGACTTGCTCGATGACTTTGGCATAGGCCGGCGAATCGGGAATCGACAGACGCACCAGCATCGACACCGCGTTCGCCGCATCCGGCGTTGGCGGGTGTCCACGACCATCCTTGATGTGGCAGTTCTGGCAGGCGTTGGTGTTGAACAGCGGGCCGAGGCCATCGCGCGCGGTGGTGGTCGACGGGGCGATCACCCACGGACTGCGGAAGAAGCTGTTGCCGACACTGAAGTCGACCCGGCGCGACGGCGGCAGATTGGCCGAAGGCAGGGAGAACGCATTCTGATCGGTCTTGCGCACAGTCGCCGCTCCGCCCGAACGCGCTTCACCCGGCTCAGCCTTGGTAAAACGCGGGGCGTCATCGCAGGCACTCAGGCCCAGGGCCAGAAACAGTGCGGACAAGCGAAGCGGCGGCGAGGGCATCAGACATCCTGCGGACGGGCGAAAACAAAGGCGCAAAGTCTAACAGGGCGAGTGAGTTTGAATAAGAGGAATTATCGTTTGCTTGATATGGCGCAGTGATTTGGAGAAACGCAGTCCCCCTGTGGGAGCGGGCTTGCTCGCGAAAGCGGTGTGTCAGTCAATTCATCTGTGTCTGCCCCAGCGCTTTCGCGAGCAAGCCCGCTCCCACAGGGTTTTGTGTACGGCAGGCATGAAAAAGGCGACCCGCAGGTCGCCTTCTTGTGCAGCCAGCGTTGATCAGAACTCGTGATCAGCGTTGTCCGGGTTCAGGTCGCTGATGCCCAGTTTGCCGGCAGCGGCTTCGATCGAACCGGTCTGCTTGACCAGCGCAGCGATGGCGTCACGCACGATCTGGTTGCCGGCGGTGTTGCCCGCAGCGATCAACTGGTCGTAGTGCTCACCCTTGTTGGCGTGATCGACCATGACCTGGATTTTCGCTTCGGTAGCGGCCAGATCGGCTTTCAGCGCGGTGTCGGCAGCCGGGTCGGCCTTGGCCACCAGCGACGACAGGCTGGCACCGGTCATTTTGGTGCCGTCGGTGCGGGTGTATTCACCCAGGTACACGTTACGAATGCCTTTGGCATCGTAGAAGTGCGAGTTGTGGGTGTTGTCGCTGAAGCAATCCTGTTCGTCTTCCGGGGAGTTGGCCTCCAGGGAAACCTTCATGCGCTCGCCCGCCAGTTCGCCCAGGGACAGGCTGCCCATGCCGAACAGCATTTTGCGCAGGCCGCTTTCAGCCGGCTCGGCTTCCAGAGTGGCGCGGTAGTTGTCAGCCACGTTCGGCTTCCAGTTGCCGACCATTTCTTCCAGGTCGCTGACCAGCAGTTGGGTCACGGCTTTGAGATAGGCACGGCGACGATCATTGTGACCGCCGGTGGCGCCAGCGCCTTCCAGGTAGTCCGACGCCGGACGGTTGCCGGCGCCCGGGCCGGTGCCGTTCAGATCCTGGCCCCAGAGCAGGAATTCGATCGCGTGGTAGCCGGTGGCGACGTTGGCTTCGGAACCGCCCAGCTCGTTGAGGCTGGCGAGTTTTTCCGGGGTGATGTCTTTCACATCGACCTTGTCTTCGCCGACCTGCACTTCAGTGTTGGCGATGATGTTGGCGGTGGCGCCCGGGTTGCCCAGCGCATGCTCGTAGGATTTGTCGACATAGTCGATCAGGCCTTCGTCCAGCGGCCAGGCGTTCACCTGACCTTCCCAGTCGTCGATGATGGTGTTGCCGAAGCGGAACACTTCGCTCTGCAGGTAAGGCACGCGCGCAGCGACCCAGGCAGCCTTGGCGGCTTTCAGGGTATCGGCGTTCGGCTTGGCGAGGAACGCGTCGACGGCAGTTTGCAGGGTTTTCGCAGTGGATTCGGCATCGCTGTAAACGGCGAAGACCATGTCGGCGTAGTGCGCGACCACAGCCTTGGCGGCGGCTTCATCGACTTTACCGGCAGCGGCAGGTGCTGGAGCGGCGGCGGTGCTGGCGGCCGGCGTCGGCGCGGCCGGGGCGGCAGCCTTGTCTTTGCCTTCGCCGCAACCGGCGAGAGAAATAGCGATGGCCAGCAGACTGGCGGTAGCCAGAGGCATACGAATCATGGCGAACATCCTGCTTCGGTAATGGAATGGACAGGGCGCGGGGGTGCGCAAAGCTGCGACATAATGCAAATCTTTCGCATTATGTGTAAAGGGCTGTGGCTGGAAATATTTCTTATTTAGCCGGTTGTTATGCGCGGCATCAAAGGATCGCCGCGTTGCTACGCTGCGCCTGTTTGAGGTAGGCAGTCAGCTCCCGGGCAGGCAGCGGCTTGCTGTAGTGGTAGCCCTGACCTTCGTGGCAGCCTTCGGAGATGATGTAGGACTCCTGCTCGGCGGTTTCCACGCCTTCGGCGATCACCTGCATGCCCAGGCTCTTGCCCAGCTGGATGATCGCGCGAACGATGGTCGCATCATCGTCGTCATCCAGCAGATCCTGGACGAAGCTCTTGTCGATCTTGATCTTGTCCAGCGGCAGGCTTTTCAGGTAACTCAGCGATGAGTAGCCGGTGCCGAAGTCGTCGATGGCGATCAGCGCGCCGGAGCGGCGCAGGCTCAGCAGATGCTGGGCGGCGGTGCTGATGTCTTCCATCAGGCCGGTTTCGGTGACTTCCAGCTCCAGGCTGCGCGGCGGCAGGCGGTAGATCTGCAGCAGGTTGTTGACCACCCGCGGCAACTCGGCGTGGTGCAGTTGCACGGTGGACAGGTTGACCGCCATGCGCAGATCGACGAAGCCCTGATCGTGCCATTCGCGCAATTGCTTGCAGGCCTGATCCAGCACCCATTCGCCGATGGCGATGATCGTGCCGTTCTGTTCGGCCAGCGGAATGAACAGGTCCGGCGGCACCAGACCGTGTTCCGGATGCTGCCAGCGAATCAGCGCTTCTACCCCGACCACGCGGTGATCGCGGTAGCTGATCTGCGGCTGATAGACGAGGTAGAACTGGTCGCGAATCAGTGCGTCGCGCAGGTCTTTTTCCAGTTCGCGACGCCGGCGCATCTCGCTGTCGACACTGGCGATGTAGAACTGATAGCGGTTGCGCGAGCGGGTCTTGGCCAGCGTCATGGTCTGCTCGGCCTTCTGCAACAGCTTCTCGGTGCTGTCGCCGTCCTCGGGGAACAGGGTGATGCCGATGGTCGCGCGCAGGCGGATTTCCTGATGGTCGAGGGCGAACGCCGCTTCCAGATCATCGAGGATGCTCTGCGCCAGCTCTGCCGCTTCATAAGGTTGTTCGATATCGGCCTGCACCAGCGCGAACTGGTCGCCACCCAGACGGGCGAGGGCGCCGAGGCGACCGCTGTGGGCGCGCAGGCGGTCGGCCAGCGCCAGCAGCAACTGGTCGCCGGTCTGGTAGCTGAACTGCTCGTTGATCCCTTTGAAATCATCCAGCCCCACGCACAACACTGCGACCCGGCGTTGCAGCTTGCCGGCGTCGACCAGAATCTTGTCCAGTTGCTGCTGCAATTGCTGGCGGTTCGGCAGGCCGGTGAGGAAGTCGTACTGGGCCATGCGCAACAGGCTGTTTTCCGCTTCGTGGCGCAGGTGCGTGTTGCGTTCTATCGATTCGAGCAACTGGTTGGCGGTGTTGATCCAGATGCCGAGTTCATTCTTTTCGTGACCCTTGAGCTGCGGAATCTTGTGCTCGCTGGGGCGATCGGGATTGATTTCGGTCAGGTGCTCGATGATCCGCGACAGCGGCTTGGTCAGCAGCCAGTGATAGACCAGATACAGCACCAGGCCCATGGCCAGGGCGCGCAAGACGCCGGAAATGAAAATAATCACCGAACTGACGATGAAACTCTCGCCATAGGTGGCCGTGTCGAGGGTGATGCTCAGGTCGCCGTAATACTCGCTATAGGGACCGCGACCGACCAATTGGGTGGTGAAGGTGCGTTCCTGACCGAGAATCAGGTCAGTCAGCCAGCGGCTGTTGGAGTGCTGCAACTCACGGGACTTCTGCGCGAGCATCGCTTCGTTGGGATGGCCGATGGAGGCCTGGCGCACCGCGTCGTCCTGGAACAGGCCTTCGATCACCTGCATGCCCATTTCCCGGTCCAGGCTGTAGACCGCCTGAGTCGAGGGATCACGGAACATGTCGAGGATGCGCTGAGCGTCGCCGGCCACCGCCTGGCGGGTTTTATAGGCATCGAAAACAATCTGGGCGCAGCTCAAGACCACGCCGACGATCAATGCCGAAAGGAGCACGACCCGGAGCAACTTCACCGACAAGCTGTTCTTGAGTTCCAGCTTCAAAGGGTTATTCCTTGTTCCGTGCGGGTAGCGTCAAGTTGCCATGAGTATTGGCAATCCCGTGTTGGCAGTCAAAGGGACAATCAAGCCTCGGAACATTTGCCCGTGGCCTTGGCCGAAATACTGCTGTCTGGAGTCTCAGCTCTATTTGTACTGTGTCGGTAGTTTCGGCCCTCAACTTGAGCAGTCTGGAACAAATTTTCGCTGATTTGATGGTAGCCCGCTGTGCTGCACCGGCAAGCGGCCGGAGCCATCGTTCATCGTGAAAAAAAGCAGGCATAAAAAAACCCGGCCGTAGCCGGGTTTTTTATCTGGCGCGTAGCTTAAGCGGTGAAGGTTTTGCCTTCGAACTGCTCAGCGACGAACTTCCAGTTGACCAGGTTCCAGAACGCTTCAACGTACTTCGGACGCAGGTTGCGGTAGTCGATGTAGTAAGCGTGTTCCCAGACGTCGCAGGTCAGCAGCGGGGTGTCGCCGCTGGTCAGCGGGTTGCCGGCGCCGATGGTGCTGGCCAGAGCCAGGGAACCGTCAGCCTTTTTCACCAGCCAGCCCCAGCCGGAACCGAAGGTGCCGATCGAGGTTTTGCTGAACTCTTCCTTGAACTTGTCGAACGAACCGAAAGCTGCGTTGATGGCTTCAGCCAGTGCGCCGGTTGGTTGACCGCCGGCGTTTGGCGCCAGGCAGTTCCAGTAGAAAGTGTGGTTCCAGACCTGAGCGGCGTTGTTGAAGATGCCGCCCGAGGAAGTCTTGACGATCTCTTCCAGGGTCTTGCCTTCGAACTCGGTGCCTGGCACCAGGTTGTTCAGGTTCACGACATAGGTGTTGTGGTGCTTGTCGTGGTGAAATTCCAGGGTTTCCTTGGAAATGTGCGGCTGCAGGGCATCGTGTGCGTAAGGCAGCGGCGGCAATTCGAAAGCCATGATGATTCTCCTAATCAGGTCTGTTGCGGTGAGCGCAAGGCCGATCACGGGCGGCCAGAAATGCACCGACGAGTTTTTACTCTTTGCGGCGCAGGGTTCGGATCATAGCACCGGGGTCAAGGCTTAACCACGCAACAACTGTGTGGGATAGAGGTTCCAGAGCTGTTTGGAATAAATCACTGCGCCAATATCAATTGCCCTGCCACCGTGAACATCATCACTGCCACTAGAAGATCGAGAATTCGCCAGGTACTCGGCCGAGCCAGCCACGGCGCGAGCCATGCGGCACCGAGGGCGAGGGTGAAAAACCACAGCAGCGACGCGCTCGCGGCGCCCACGACATAAGCGCCCGGCACCGACTGCTGCGCCCCCAGCGAGCCGATCAGCAACACCGTGTCCAGATAAACGTGCGGGTTGAGCAGTGTCACTGCCAGTGCGCTGAGCATCACCGCGCGCAACGAGCGTACGGTGTGGTTTTCACCCTGATCCAGACTCTGTTTCGAGAACGCCCGGCGCAGCGCCTGGCTGCCGTACCAGATCAGAAAAATTGCGCCGCCCCAGCGTGCCACCGCGAGCAATGTCGGGTTCTGTGCCAGCACGGTGGCTAGACCAAACACCCCGGCCGCCACCAGGAGCGCATCGCACGCCACACACAACGCCGCCACCGGCAGGTGATGTTCGCGGCGCAGACTCTGCGCCAGCACAAAAGCGTTCTGGGTGCCGATCGCCATGATCAGCCCCAAGGCCACCAGCAGGCCGTTCACATAGCTTTGCCACATAAGATTTACTCCGCGTTGGCTGCCAGATCGCGCAGCACGTGCATGGCGCGCTCGGCGTCGGCCTGACCGACAAACAAATGGTCGTGGTAATAACCGGCGATCACGTTGCAACTGATTCCGGCCTTGCCCAGCGCGCTGGCGAACGCGGCGGTGAGGCCAACGGCTTCGAGCGCCGAATGCACATTGAGGGTGATCCACGCCGCCACATAATCAAAAGCGAACCCGGCGTGTTCAGCCTGAGAGCGTTCGAGGATCACGGTCAGGCCTTCCTGCTCGCGGAAGCTGCCGACAATCTCCACACCGCTCGGCAACTGGCCGTCACGCAGGGTGCAGAACACGTATTCGCCGGCATTGAGCTGCGGGCTCATGCTGCGCAGCAGAGTTGTGAGTGAGGTTTCGCCAGCCATTGCCGTGTTCCTTGATAAAGAGTGCTTGCTGGCTATTCTCCGGTCGAAAGCGGTATAAGAAAAACCAATAGTGCTGATCGCTCATTAGGAAAACTGATGTTCGACTACAAATTGCTTTCCGCTCTGGCCGCTGTGGTCGAGCAGGCCGGATTCGAACGCGCCGCGCAGGTGCTGGGCTTGTCGCAATCGGCGATCTCCCAGCGGATCAAATTGCTGGAAGCGCGGGTCGGCCAACCGGTGCTGGTACGCGGCACGCCGCCATCGCCGACCGAGATTGGCCGGCGGCTGCTCAACCATGTGCAGCAGGTGCGCCTGCTCGAGCGTGACTTGCAGACCCTGGTGCCAGCGCTCGACGAAGAAGGCCTGCCGGAGCGTTTGCGCATCGCCATCAACGCCGACAGCCTCGCCACCTGGTGGGCCGAGGCCGTGGGCGATTTCTGCGCCGAGCAGCATTTATTGCTGGATCTGGTGGTGGAAGATCAGACCGTCGGCCTCAAGCGCATGCGTGCCGGGGAAGTGGCGGCGTGTGTCTGCGCCAGCGAGCGCCCGGTGGCCGGTGCGCGTAGCGTGTTGCTCGGGGCGATGCGCTATCGGGCGCTGGCCAGTCCGGCGTTTATCGAGCGGCATTTCCCCGACGGGGTGCGCGCCGAGCAGCTGCCGCGCACCCCGGCGCTGGTGTTCGGCCCGGACGATTTTCTCCAGCATCGCTACCTCGCATCGCTTGGTGTCGACGGTGGTTTCGAGCACCACTTGTGCCCGTCCTCCGAAGGTTTTGTGCGTCTGACCGAAGCCGGGTTCGGTTGGGGCCTGGTGCCGGAACTGCAAGTGCGTGATCAGCTGCAACGCGGCGTATTGCGCGAACTGTTGCCAGATAAACCGATCGATGTGCCGTTGTACTGGCATCATTGGCGCAATGGCGGTCAGCTGCTGGCCTTGCTGACCGAGCAATTGCTACGTTCTTCACCGCGCTGGCTGGTGCCCTTGGGCTGATGGTCAGCGTCAAGACAGACGTATCAGGTAAACGAAAGACATCGGAGCGTTACATGAAAATTCTGGTCACCGGCGCAAGCGGCTTCATTGGCGGACGCTTTGCGCGTTTCGCTTTGGAGCAGGGCCTGGACGTGCGGGTCAACGGTCGCCGGGCCGAAAGCGTCGAGCATCTGGTGCGCCGTGGCGCCGAGTTCGTCCCGGGCGATCTCACCGATGCGGATCTGGTGCGCGAACTCTGTGCCGACGTCGAAGCCGTGGTGCACTGCGCCGGCGCCGTCGGTTTGTGGGGGCGCTATCAGGACTTTCATCAGGGCAACGTGCAGGTCACCGAAAACGTCGTCGAAGCCTGCCTCAAGCAGCGCGTGCGGCGGCTGGTGCATCTGTCGTCGCCGTCGATCTACTTCGATGGCCGCGATCACCTCGGCCTGACCGAAGAGCAAGTGCCCAAGCGCTTCAAACATCACTACGCGGCGACCAAATACCTGGCCGAGCAGAAGGTCTTCGGCGCCCAGGAGTTCGGCCTCGAAACCATCGCCCTGCGCCCGCGTTTCGTCACCGGTGCCGGCGACATGAGCATCTTCCCGCGCCTGCTGAACATGCAGCGCAAGGGGCGTCTGGCGATCATCGGCGACGGCCTGAACAAGGTCGACTTCACCAGTGTGCAGAACCTCAACGAAGCGCTGCTCAACAGCTTGCTGGCGGCCGGTTCCGCGCTGGGCAAGGCCTACAACATCAGCAATGGCGCGCCGGTGCCTTTGTGGGATGTGGTCAATTATGTGATGCGCAAAATGGAAGTGCCGCAGGTCAGCAAATACCGTTCGTACGGTCTGGCCTACAGCGTTGCTGCGCTCAACGAAGGCGTGTGCAAACTCTGGCCGGGCCGCCCGGAGCCGACCCTGTCGCGGTTGGGCATGCAAGTCATGAAGAAAAATTTCACCCTCGACATCAGCCGCGCCCGGCATTATCTGGACTACGATCCGAAAGTCAGCCTGTGGTCGGCCCTCGACGAGTTCTGTGGCTGGTGGAAAGCTCAGGACATCCGTTGATACAAGTCGCCCGGCCGGCAATGAACCGCACTGCCGCTTGAGGGTCAATCCCTGCGGCTGCGGCGGTTATACTTCGCAGCATTTAGCCATCACCGCGTTCCACAAAGGTTGCCTCAATGTCCATGCGTAACGATGCCAACGACGATTTCGACGATGTACCGAGCCTGCGGGCCGACACCTTTGACGACGATGACATTCCGCCCAGCGCCCGCACCTCGGTGCACTCGCGCACGCCGCCGGTGGTCAAGGTCAAGGCTGCGAGCACCGGGCCGCTGTGGGCACTGGTCGGCGCGTTGTTCTTCGCCTTTATCGGTCTGGCCTGGTGGAGCTTTCAGCAGATTTCGCTGATGGAGCAGCAATTGGTCGCGACCCAGGAAAGCTTTGCACGCATCAGCGAGGAAGCGGCAGGGCGCCTGCAGGACATTTCCGGCAAAGTCGTCGCCAGCCAGAGCAACGTCAACAGTGACAGCGAAGCCTTGAAGTTGCAGATCAAACAGCTGGAAACCCAGTTGCTGGATCAGAGCAAACAGCAGCAAGGCGTGGTCGGTCAGGCCAGCGATCTGGACAAGCGTCTGGCGCAGATGACCGCGCAGACCACCGAACAACAGAACGCCAATAGCCAGTTGCAGGCTCAGGTCAAAGCCTTGAGCGCCGAACTGGCGACCCTGAAAAGCGCCCCGGCCGACACCGGCAAGGTCGATGCGCAGCTCAAGAGTTATGACGCGCAGCTGAAAAGCCTCGGCGCTGATATCACCGCGCTGAAAAAGCAAGGCAATCCGAGCGCGGCGATCGAGCGTCTGGAGCAGGAAATCGTCGTTCTCAAGAGTGAGCAGGACAACCGTCCGGCCGCTGCGCAGGGTGGCGGCAATACCGCCGAGTTCGACGCATTCCGCGGGCAGATGACCCGCAACCTCAACACCCTGCAGGCGCAGATCCAGAACCTGCAGCAGCAGATCAATGCCCGGCCATAGGGCCTGATGAACTGTAGCCAGGGACCTTTGTGGTGAGGGGATTCATCCCCGATGGGGCTGCGCAGCAGCTCCCAAACCATCAGCTCGGTGTGTCAGAAAATATGTGTTCTCTCCATCAGGGCTGCTGCGCAGCCCATCGGGGATAAATCCCCTCGCTACAGGATTCGGCGCTCCGTCCGACCCCAAGCCGTCTACGCTCTTGAAACACCAACAAGAACGAGGGATGCGTTATGGGGTTTTTGCATAAAGTGGCGTGGCTCGGGGTGATGCTTTTTGTGGGGGCAGGGCAGGTCAACGCCGCCACCGCGCAGAAGGACGACAGCAAGGCCGCCATTGCGCTGCTGGAAAAGGCGCTGGCCTATTACCACGACAATGGCGACAAGGCCTTCGCCGCGTTCAGCCGTCAGGGCGAGTTCGTCGACAAGGATCGCTACGTGTTCGTGGTCGACACCAAAGGCGTGATGCTCGCCAGCGGCGGGCCGTCCTCAGCCTTGATCGGCCGTGACGTCAGCGAAGTGCTTGCGCCGGATTTGCAGAAAGCCTTCAAGGACGCCTTGCTGGTGCCGGAAGGCAACGGCATTCAACAGGCCGAATACCGCTGGCAGAACTGGGCCGACGGCAAGGTCGAGCGCAAACATGTGTATTACCAGCGCATCGGTCAGCGGATTCTGGCCGTCGGTTATTACCTGCCGCGTGCTTCAGCCGAGCAGGCCAAGGCACTTCTCGACAAGGCTGCTACCGATCTGGGGAAAAACGAGAAGGGCACCCTGACGGCCATCAACTCGCTCAAGGGCGGTTATCTGCAGGATGACCTGTATGTGTTCGTGGTCGATCTGGACACCCAACGCTACGTTGCCCACGGCACCAACCTGCGGTTGATCAACACCGATTTCAGCAAGATCAAGGACCCGGAAGGCAAACCGGTGGGCGAGCCGATTCTGGCGCTGATCGCCAAGCAGGATGACGGCGAATACGAATACCGCTGGAAAAACCCGGTGACCGGCAAGGTCGAGGACAAGCATGCCTACCTGAAGAAGGTCGGACATTTTCTGGTGGCGGTGGGTTACTACAGCCCCTGAGTGAACTGCCTTTGTAGGAGTGAGCCTGCTCGCGATGAAGGTGTGTCATTCAACAATAATGTCGACTGACACACACCCTCATCGCGAGCAGGCTCACTCCTACAGGGGATCAAGGTGTTGCTGTTATTTGGCGCCGTGCTCGCGCCCGCGCAGCAGGTTGTTCGGCATCGCAATCGCGGCCGCCAGCCCCAGCAATGACACCGCCGTACTCACCCACAGCAAATGCCGGAACGTCACCGAAAGCTCGGCGCGCAAGGCGTTCTGGGCATCGCCCGGCGCGGCGTTCAGACCGTCGAGCAACACGTTGCCCGAATGCCCCTCGCTGATCAGCGAGTTGCTCGCCAGGTGGGCAAAACTCGAATCCTGCAACAACGCCAGCAACAGCGCCGACATCAACGCCACACCCACCGCGCCGCCCAGCGAGCGGAACAGGTTGGTGGTGCTGGTGGCGACGCCGATGTCGCGTTGCTCCACCGAGTTCTGCGTACCCACCAGTGAAGTCGGGAACTGCATGCCGCCGGCAATCCCGCTGAGCAGCATGAACAGGCTGCTGACCAGCGTCGCATCGGGTGGGCTGAACGCCATGCCGAGAATCGAGATCGGCATCAGCAGCGCGCCGGTCAGAATCTGTGGTTTGTAGCGACCGGTCACCGAAGTACGGCGTCCGGCGAAGTAAGCGCCAATCGGCAGCCCCATCGCCAGCGGCAGCAAGTGCAACGCCGCCGCATCGGCCCCGGCGCCGGTGACGCTCTGAAAGCGCAGCGGCATCAGCACGATCAGCGAGATCGCCTGAAAACTGGTGAAGAAAATCGTGCACCAGCACAGCAACGCGTTGCGGTTGGTGAACAAGTGCATCGGCAGCAGCGGCTCACGCGCCCGGCGTTCATGCCAGACGAACACAGCCAGCACCGCTACCGCACAGGCGAACAAGCCAAGCACTTCGCTGCTGCGCCACGAATGGCCCTGACCGACCTGAGTGATGGCCAGCAGCAGGGCGGTCAAACCGATGATCATCAACAGCGTGCCGAGGTAGTCGATGATCGGTTTGCGCTGCGGAATCGGCAGGCCGCGCAGGTTGCGATTGGCTACCCACCAGGCGCCCAGCCCCAGTGGCAGATTGATCAGAAACACCCAGCGCCACGACAGGTACTCGGTCATGTAGCCGCCGAGCACCGGCCCGGCGACGCTGGCCACCGCGTACATGCTGCTGAAATAACCCTGATAACGCCCGCGTTCGCGCGGCGGGACGATGTCGCCGATGATCGCCTGACTGACCGAAATCATTCCGCCGGCGCCGATGCCCTGGAGAATCCGCGCCAGCACCAGTTGTTCCATGCTTTGCGCCATGCCGCAGAACAGCGAGGCGAGGGTGAACAGGCCCATGCCGAACAGCATCAGTTTGCGTCGCCCGTACAAATCGCCGAGTTTGCCGTAGATCGGCACCGCCACGGTCATTGCCACCATGTACCCGGAAATCACCCAGGCCAGCAGGCTGACGTCCTTGAACTGTGCGGAGATGGCGGGCATCGAGACGGCGACGATGGTCTGGTCCAGCGCGCCGAGAAAAATCGCCATCATCAACGCGACCAGCACGCTGCGAATGGCCGGTTTGGGCGTTTCAGGGTGATTGAGATTGGTCACGGGCGAGCCTGCGGGCAGTGATGGACCCGCACGGCCATTGCGCGCGGGTGGATGCTCGCCAGTGTAAGTCGGTAGCAGGCTATTCGATAGCCTCGTACGGAAGTCCGACGTAATTTTCTGCAATGGTTTTTCGACCCGCTTCTGAACTGACAAAGTAGTCCAGTTCCGAGGCGCTGATCCGTTGGCTGAAATCATCGTGCTCGTCGAAGCGGTGCAGCATCGAGGTCATCCACCAGGAGAAACGTTCGGCTTTCCATACCCGGCGCAGGCAGATTTCCGAGTATTTCTCCAGCAGATCGGTGCGCCCTTCGCGATAAACCTTCAGCAGAATGTTGAACAGCGTACTGACATCGCTGGCGGCCAGGTTCAGGCCCTTGGCGCCGGTGGGCGGGACGATGTGCGCGGCATCGCCGAGGAGAAACATCCGCCCGTACTGCATCGGTTCGACGACAAAACTGCGCAGCGGCGCGATGCTTTTTTCAATCGACGGGCCAGTCACCAGTTTCTCGGCAAGCGCGGCGGGCAGACGTGTTTTCAGCTCAGCCCAAAAGCGCTCGTCGGACCAGTCGGCAACGTTCTCCTCGGCCGGCACTTGCAGGTAATAACGGGTACGGGTGGCCGAACGCATGCTGCACAGGGCGAAGCCGCGTTCGTGCCGGGCGTAGACCAGCTCATCGTGCACCGGCGGCGTGTCCGCGAGAATCCCCAGCCAGCCGAACGGATAGACCCGCTCGAAGATCTTCAGGCAGGCCTCGGGAATCGACTGCCGAGCCACGCCGTGGAAACCATCGCAACCGGCAATGTAATCGCAATCGACGCGCCAGGTTTCGCCGTCCTTTTCGAAGGTGACAAAGGCCTCGTCGCTTTTCATGCCGTGAGGAACGACATGGCTCACTTCATAAAACGACAGTGCGCCAGCCTCCCGACGAGCGGCCATCAGGTCGCGCGTGACTTCGGTCTGACCGTAAACCATGACGGTTTTGCCGCCGGTCAAAGCCTGCAGATCGATGTGTGCCAGACGCCCATCCAGTGCCAGATCGAAGCCGGCGTGCACCAGCCCTTCGGCATCCATGCGCGCGCCTACGCCGGCCTGGCGCAACAGCTCTACCATGCCTTGTTCAAGCACGCCGGCGCGAATCCGCCCGAGTACGTAATCGGGTGTCTGGCGTTCGAGAATCAGGGTGTCGATGCCGGCGTTGTGCAGCAACTGACCGAGGAGCAATCCGGACGGACCGGCGCCAATGATGGCGACTTGGGTTTTCAGCGTTTTCATTGTTTTTATGACTCGCAAGCTTCACGCGACAGGCGCCGGTGAATGATTTTTATGGATCGAGTGCTTGCATTTTTCCCTTGCGGGTCTGTCAATTGAAGGTGAAAACTGAGCCGATACCTGTACATTCTGCCAATCGGTGCGATTATCGCCCGCAACCTCGAGGCCTGGATTGAAGTGATGAACAAGCCTGACCTGCCTTCGATTCCGGTGTTCAAGCTCTACGGTGAAAGCCTGGACTGGCCGACCCCTGACTTGCTGCACTGTGAAACCATTTCCAAACGCAGCCGCGAACATCAATGGGAAATCAAACCCCACCGCCACGCCGATTTGTGCCAGTTGCTCTTCGTCTTCAAAGGTCAGGCAGAGCTTGAAATCGAAGGTCAACGCACGCAGCTCAACCAACCCGCGATTCAAGTCCTGCCACCGTTGTCGGTGCATGGCTTTCGCTTTTCCGAGGACGTCGAAGGATTTGTCGTTACCCTCGCCAATCCGCTGATCAATCACCTGCAGGCGCAACTGGGCAGTTCGGTGCACGCACTGGCCCAGGCCGAGCACTACCCGGCGGGCAAGGACGCGGAGTACCTGAACAGTCTGTTTTCAGCGTTGCAGGCCGAGTACAACGGCCATCAACCCGCGCGGGAAATGCTCATGCATTCGCTGGTCAGCGTGATCATGGTCTGGGTCAGCCGTCAGGCACTCGTGCGCCATAACGCCAGCCAGCGGCCGCAACGCCAGCGCGAATACCTCAACGGGTTCATTCAATTGGTGGAGGAGACGTACCGCCAGCATGTGAAGGTCGAAGACCTGGCCCATCGTCTGGGGATTTCGGTATCACACCTCAACGGCACCTGCCGGGAACTGGCTGGGCAGCCAGCGCTGCAGATCATGCACGAACGCCAGTTACTGGAAGCCAAACGTTTGCTGACCTACACCAGCATGACCATTTACGAGATGTCGGAGTTGTTAGGGTTTTCCGATCCGACCAACTTCACGCGCCTGTTCCGGCGCAGGGTGGGGATATCGCCAAAGGCCTTCCGCGACCGGCTGAAGGCCGAGCAGTGATCCTGTAAACCTGGCGATATCCTGTGGGAGGGGGCTTGCTCCCGAAAGCGGTCTATCAGTTTGCATCAATGCTGAATGACACACCGCATTCGGGAGCAAGCCCCCTCCCACAGGATCGCACTGCAACTCAGGTCAATCAGCGCAACGCATTGAGCGTCGCGTTATGCGGAATACAGCGCTCGAAATTGCAGCTGGCGTATTCGCGCGGCAGTTGTCGCAGTTGCTCGACCCGCCAGGCCGCGGTGCCGTACAGCGCCAGCGTGGCAGCGCAGGTGATGAAAATCGCGAAGTACCTTCTTGTTCTGATGTTCATGGCGTAGACCTCTGAACGCATACCCTGCGGTATTACTTTCAGCATAGGTCAGCGGCATAGAGTTGCCAGCCACGGATTCGGCCTATGTGACATCCCCCTGTGGGAGCGGGCTTGCTCGCGAAGGCGTGGTGTCAGTCGATGAGAATCCAGACTGATACACCGCCTTCGCGAGCAAGCCCGCTCCCACAGGGGCATCGGATTTACAGGCCCATATCCCATTCGGGATTTTCCGGGAATCGTTCGACGAGAAAATCCAGCATGCTGCGCAGCGCCGCCGGCATATGCTTGCGTGAGGCGTACACCGCGTAGATGTTCATCTGCCGTGGCTCGGCACCCGGCAGCAGGCGCACCAGTTCCCCGGCATGCACATGCACCCCGGCCTGATAGGTCGGCAGCATCGCCACGCCGGCACCGGCCAGGGTGGCACGCAGCAGGGTGCTGGCCTCGTTGGCGCTGATGTTGCCCTGCACCGGCACCGACACGGGCTCGCCGTCCTCCTCGAAATGCCACAGGCTCTTGCCGAAGTAGGAGTGGGTGAGGCAGTTGTGTCGGCTCAGGTCCTCGACCCGTTGCGGTGGCGGGTTGTCGCGCAAATAAGCCGGTGCGGCGCAGACCACCGAGCGGCACACGGTCAGGCGCCGGGCGATCAGGTTCGGATCGAGGTCATTGCTGGTGCGGATCGCCAGATCGATGCGCTCATCCACCAGATTCACCGTGCGGTCGAGCATCTGCAGATCGATGCTGACCCCGGGGTAACGTTTGACGTACGCCGCCATCGCATCGGCCAGTTGCGCCTGGCCGAACGAGGTACTGACGCTGATACGCAGCAGTCCGCGCGGTGCCTCGTCGGGTTCGCTGACGGCGGCCTGCATGTCGGTCGAGAGTTCGAGCATCTGCCGACAGCGCGGCAGGATTTCGCTGCCGGCGGCAGTCAGGCTCAATTTGCGTGTGGTGCGGTGCATCAGGCGCGCGCCGACCCAGTCTTCCAGCTCCGCCAGATAGCGCGACACCACTGGCCGTGACAGGTCCAGATGATCGGCTGCCGCCGACTGGCTGCCCAGATCGACCACTGTGACAAACACCCGCATTGCTTGAAGACGATCCATGATTTGCCCGCTTTCAGAAACAAACTATGTCCAAGCATCGCATTTTTTGTACCGAGTCAGGCAACTAAGCTCTGTCCCATCGCCAAACACGGCATTCGGACCACGGAGCAACAGATGATCGGCTTCACTACCCTCAAGCGCGTTTTGCTGGCCACCGCCACCCTCGGTTTCGCAGCCCACGCCGCTGCCGCCAATCTGACCCTGGATGTCTACAACCCGGGCACCCACGCGATTTTCCCGGTGACTTCGGTGCTGGTCAGCGGCGAGAAAGACGCGATTCTGGTCGATGCACAATTCGGCAAGGCCCAGGCCGAGCAGGTGGTGGAGAAGATCCGCGCCAGCGGCAAGCACCTGACCACCATTTACATCAGCCACGGTGACCCGGATTACTACTTCGGCCTCGACACCCTGACCCAGGCCTTCCCCGACGCCGAAGTGCTGGCCTCGCAGCCGACCGTGGATCACATCAACAAAACCGTCGCCGGCAAACTCGCCTTCTGGGGCCCGAAAATGGGCGCCGACGTACCGGCTAAAACCATCGTGCCGGGCGTGCTCAAGGGCGACAGCCTGATGCTCGAAGGGCAGAAGTTGCAGGTGGTCGGTCTTGAAGGCAAACAACCGGATCGCAGCTTCGTGTGGATTCCGTCGCTCAAGGCCGTGGTCGGTGGCGTCGTGGTCGCCGAGAACATACATGTGTGGATGGCTGATACCCAGACCGCGCAATCCCACGCCGACTGGCTGCAAACCCTGCACTCGATCGAAACCCTGAAGCCGAAAACCGTGGTGCCGGGTCACTACCTGGGCGAGAGCAGCCGCTCGCTGGCCAGCGTGAAATTCACCGCCGACTACATTAAGGCTTTCGATGAAGAAACCGCCAAGGCCAAGGATTCCGCCGCACTGATCAAGGCCATGCAGAAGCGCTACCCGAAACTCGGCGAAGAAAGTTCGCTGGAACTGAGTGCCAAAGTCGCCAAGGGCGAGATGAAGTGGTAACCCGATTGATCTGAAACAGAGGTCGAGAGGACTTTTGTGGCGAGGGAGCTTGCTCCCGCCCGCCTGCGCAGCAGGCGCAAAACCCGCCAATACGTTGTATCTGAAACAGGCGGGGAGTGCTTCGCCCTCCAGCGGGAGCAAGCTCCCTCGCCACAGGGAATACCGCTTCAAGATTAGATTTATGCCGTCGTTGAAACTCTCAAGCCAACTGGAGAATGTCATGAGCAAGATCGCAATCATTGGTGCCACCGGCCGTGCCGGTAGCCAACTGCTGGAAGAAGCCCTGCGTCGCGGGCATAGCGTCACTGCCATCGCCCGCGACACCTCGAAGATCGGCGCGCGTGCCGGTGTGGTCAGCAAGAATGTCGATGTGCTGGATTCGGCAGCGCTGCAAGCTGCGGTGGCCGGTCACGACGTGGTGATCAGCGCCGCGCACTTCGCCACGGTATCGGCCAGCGCTCTGGTCGGCCCGGTGAAGCAGGCGGGCGTGAAGCGTCTGCTGGTGGTCGGCGGTGCCGGTTCGCTGTTGCTGCCGGACGACACCCGAGTGATCGACAGCGCCGGTTTCCCCGCTGAGTACAAAACCGAGGCCAGCGCTGGCGCGGCGTTTCTTGATGCCTTGCGTCAGGAGAAGGATCTGGACTGGACTTTCCTCTCGCCATCGGCAGAGTTCGTCGAAGGTGAGCGCACCGGTACCTTCCGCGTTGGCAAGGATCATTTGCTGTTCAGTGCTGAAGGTCGCAGCTGGATCACCTTCGCCGATTACGCGATTGCGCTGATTGACGAAGTGGAAACGCCGAAGCATTCGCGTCAGCGGTTTACGGTCGGGTATTGAGTGAATCCTCGCCCCTCACCCCAGCCCTCTCCCGGAGGGAGAGGGAGCTGACCGCGGGGGCTTGCGGTATACGTCGACCTGAGTGATCGAGTCGATTATGGATCCGGTGCCGTCCTTTCTGGTCGGTAGATTTCTTCAGCAATCTCCAATCAGTCCCCTCTCCCTCCGGGAGAGGGTTAGGGTGAGGGGAAAAGCCTCAGCGCAAATGCGCCTGTTCCACCAGCCAGATCATCAATTCCTCCAACTGCGGCGACGCTTCCCCACCCTGCGGCATCACCACGTAGTAGCCCAGCCCCGTCTTCACCTTCAGATCAAACGGCATCACCAGCCGTCCGGCGCGCAGGTCATCGCCGATCAGCGACCAGTCGCCAATCGCCACACCCGTCCCATGCGACGCCATCGACATCGCCTGATCCAGCGTCTCGAAATGCTGCCCCATGTTGACGTTGTTCAACTGCAATTCGGCGGCGGTCAGCCACACCGTCCAGTCCTGGGTGTCGCGGGTCGGATGCAGCAGCAGATGCTGTTGCAGGTCGGCCAGTTCGCTCAGCGCCGGTGGGCCTTTCAATAATGCTGGCGAGCAGACCGGTGTCAGTTGCTCATCGAACAGATGCAGCGCGGTCGAGGAGTTGTCCGGCGGCGTGCCGTAGATCACCGCCGCATCGAATTGCTCGCGCTGAAAGTCGACGCCATGGGCCAGCGTGGTGGTCAGTTTGACCGGCACGTCCGGGCGTTCCTTTTGCCATTGCAGCAGGCGCGGCACCAGCCAGCGCATCACGCAGCTGGGCGCCTTGAGTTGCAGGGTTTGCCGCTTGCGCCCGATCTGCTCGGTGGCCTCGCTGATCAGGCCGAAGATCTTTTCCACCCGTGGCAGCCATTCGCGTCCTTCGGCGGTCAGTTCCAGGCCTCGGGCCAGACGGATGAACAACTCATACCCCAGATGAGCTTCCAGCCCGGCAATCTGCCGGCTCACCGCGCCCTGAGTGATGTGCAACTGCTCGGCCGCCCGGGTGAAGTTGCAGCACTGCGCAGTAATCAGAAACGTGTGCAGGGCGGGCAGGGGAGGCAGTCGTTTCATGTGGATCCAAGGTATGACGTGAGGACATGGCTAGTATGACTTTTAATCGATTGTTGCCGCTACCTGCCGCCCGTTCAATGAGCTCATCGAAGGGGCCCTTTGTAGGAGTGAGCCTGCTCGCGATAGCGGTGTGTCAGTCACCGTAATGTTGAATGTGAAGACGCCATCGCGAGCAGGCTCACTCCTACACAAAGGCCTTGTGTCTCAAACGAACAAGAAGGGCAATCGACATGGCGACGTGTGGCGAAGTACTGGTCAAGTTACTCGAGGATTACGGGGTCGAGCAGGTGTTCGGCATCCCCGGGGTGCACACCGTGGAGCTGTATCGCGGGCTGGCCCGTTCGAGCATCAACCACGTCACTCCACGGCATGAACAGGGCGCCGGTTTCATGGCTGACGGCTATGCGCGCACCAGCGGCAAACCGGGTGTGTGCTTCATTATTACCGGCCCAGGCATGACCAACATCACCACCGCGATGGGCCAGGCCTACGCCGACTCGATCCCGATGCTGGTGATCTCCAGCGTGCAGACCCGCAGCCAGTTGGGTGGCGGTCGCGGCAAGCTCCACGAGTTGCCGAACCAGAGCGCGCTGGTCGGCGGCGTCGCGGCGTTCTCCCACACCCTGATGTCGGCGGCGGAATTGCCCGGCGTGCTGGCCCGTGCTTTCGCACTGTTTCAGGCCGGGCGTCCGCGTCCGGTGCACATCGAGATTCCGCTGGATGTTTTGGTAGAAGAGGCTGATGAGCTGCTCGCCAGCGTTCCGGTGCACATCGACCGCGCCGGGGCTGCACCGGCTGCAGTACGGCGCATGACTGAGTTGCTGGCCGGCGCTCGGCGTCCGCTGATTCTCGCCGGTGGCGGCGCCATCGATGCCGCCGCCGAACTGACTGAGCTGGCCGAGCTGCTCGACGCCCCGGTGGCGCTGACCATCAACGCCAAAGGCATGTTGCCCTCCAGCCATCCGCTGCTGATCGGCTCGACGCAAAGCCTGGTCGCCACTCGCGCACTGGTCGCCGATGCCGACGTGGTGCTGGCGATCGGCACTGAACTGGCCGAAACCGATTACGACGTGACCTTCGCCGGCGGCTTTGAAATCCCCGGCAAGTTGCTGCGCATCGACATCGACGCCGATCAGACCGTGCGCAACTATCCGCCGCACGTGGCCTTGGTCGCCGACTCGCGCAACGCCGCACAAGCGCTGCTCGGCGCACTGTCGCAGCAGGCGCTGGCCGAGCGGCGTAACGATTGGGGCCAGGTGCGGGCAGCGCGTCTGCGCGATGAACTGGCCGCGACCTGGGATGCGCCAACCCTGGCCCAGACCCGTTTTCTGGAAACCGTGCTGCACGAATTGCCGGACGCAGTGTTCGTTGGCGACTCCACGCAACCGGTGTACACCGGCAACCTCACGTTCAACCCGGAACGTCCACGGCGCTGGTTCAACTCGTCCACCGGTTACGGCACCCTCGGTTACGCCCTGCCGGCGGCGATTGGCGCGTGGCTCGGTGGCGGCATTGAGGACGGCGCTCGTCCGCCAGTGGTGTGCCTGATCGGCGACGGCGGCTTGCAGTTCACCCTGCCGGAACTGGCCAGCGCGGTTGAAGCGCGTACGCCGGTGATCATCCTGCTGTGGAATAACCAGGGTTACGAAGAGATCAAAAAATACATGGTCAACCGCGCCATCGAACCGGTCGGCGTCGATATCTACACCCCGGATTTCATCGGCGTGGCCAAGGCCCTGGGCTGCGCCGCCGAGGCGATCAGCTCGGTCGAACAATTGCGCGGCGCGCTGCGTGCTGCCACCGATCGTCAGGGCCCGACCGTGATCGAAATCGACCAGAGCCAATGGATGCAGGCGGTGGCCCAATGATCAATTTCCCAACCACACTCGATGGCCTGTACATCAACGGTCAATGGTCGGCCGGGCGTGAACACCTGCGGGTGATCAATCCGGCCACCGAAGCACTGCTGACCACGGTCAATGGCGGCGATGAAAGCGCGGTCGATCTGGCCGTCAGCGCGGCCACTGAAGCGTTCAAGCGCTGGTCGAAAACCAGCGGTGCCGAGCGCGGTGCGATCCTGCGCAACATCGCCAATGGCGTGCGCAACGGCCGCGATCATCTGATGAAGCTGCAGTCGAGCAACAACGGCAAACCGCAATTCGAAGCGGCGATCGACGTCGATGATGTGATCGCCACGTTCGAGTATTACGCCGAATTGGCCGAAGGCCTCGACGCACAACTCGACAGCAACGTGGCGCTGCCCAGCGATGACTTCAGCGCGCGTCTGCGTCGTGAACCGTGCGGTGTGGTCGGGCTGATCGTGCCGTGGAATTTCCCGATGGTCACCACCGCGTGGAAACTTGCGCCTGCCTTGGCCGCCGGTTGCTGCGTGGTGCTCAAGCCGTCGGAAGTCACGCCGCTGCCGGAGCTGGAACTGGCGGCGATCATTGCCGAGTCCGGCTTGCCCGACGGTGTGTTCAACCTGGTCTGCGGCACCGGTCTGGCGGTCGGTGCGCCGCTGTCGGCGGACCCGCGCATCGCCAAGATTTCCTTCACCGGCAGCAACGCCGTCGGTGTGCAAGTAATGCAGCGTGCCGCCGAAACGGTGAAGGGCGTGAGCCTGGAACTGGGTGGCAAATCTTCGTTGCTGGTGCTCGAAGACGCCGATCTGGAACTGGCGGTGGAACTGGCTTGCGGCGGCGGTTTCTTCAACGCCGGGCAAATGTGTTCGGCCACCAGCCGGGTGCTGGTCGCCGATGAGCTGGCCGATGAGTTTCTTGAGCGTCTGCAAAAGCGCGCACAAGCGATTCGCGTGGCCGATCCGTTCGACCCGGACGTGGAGATGGGCGCGCTGGTCAATCAGGCGCAATACCAGCGCGTGCTCGGCCACATCGACCGCGGTTTGAGTGCCGGGGCGAAGCTGGTGTGCGGCGGTAATCGTCCGGCGCATCTGCCACGCGGCTATTTTTTGCAGCCGACAGTGTTCACCGACGTGCCCCTCGACAGTGCGTTGTGGTGTGAAGAGATTTTCGGCCCGGTGCTCTGCGTGCGCAGTTTCAGCAGCGAAGCCGAGGCGATTGCCCTGGCCAACGACAGCCAGTTCGGGCTGGTCGCCAGTGTGGTGACGCGTAACGCCGAGACCGCCGACCGCGTCGCCAACGCCCTGCAGGCGGGGCTTGTATGGCTCAACGCGCCGCAAGTGATCTTCCCGCAGACGGCGTGGGGCGGTTACAAGCAGAGCAGCATCGGTCGTGAATTGGGGCCGTGGGGCCTGGCCGCGTTTCAGGAAATCAAACACGTGATCCGGGCGCTCTGAACGCCCGAAAACGGTGAGTGCATGCCTCGCAACGAGGCATGCGTCGGTGTCATGGCTTCGATGAGTTTTTATCGATAGTCAGGTGTATTGCACGACCTCAGGATGAACCCGTCGGCAGCGCTGCAGGCCTTTTAATACAAGGCCTGCAGCGGATCCGGCCGCGCGGATGCAACGGTTGCGACCAACCTCATACTTAAAAGAACAAAGGGAGTCCGTCATGGGCGAGCACGATCTGAACAGGCGTCAATTCATTAAAACCGTGGGCGTCGCCTCGGTAGCGGCGGCGGCCCTGAGCATGCCCTTCATCCGGGCCAGCGCCAGCGCCAGCGACACGCGGTTCGCCGTCAAGACCTTGCGTTTGCTGACCTGGTCGGATGACACCGGCCTCGCCGCACTGCGCAACATTGCCGCCACCTTCGAGGCCAAGACCGGCGCCAAGGTCATCGCCGACCGCACCGGCAGCACCTCGGAAATGGTCGCCAAACTCAAGGCCGGCGGTGACCGTCCGCAGTACGACATCATCACCCTGGCCGGGGTTGGCGCCGAAGGTCTGGCCGCCGCCGGGCTGCTGGAAAAACCCGACCTCAACCGGATTCCAAACCTGATCGACGTACCGGAAAAATACCGCACCGGCGCCAACGGGCACGGCATCGGTTACCTGCTGTGGTGCAACAGTCTGGTCTACAGCACCCGCACCCTCAAACAGGCACCGGACAGTTATGCCGCGCTGTGGGATGCCGATCTGGCGCCGAACATTTTCCTGCCGCCGCCGAACTGGACCGAGGCGATGGACCTGATCATCATCGCCGCAAAACTGGCTGGTGGTGACGAACACAACATCGAGCCGGGCTTCAAGAAACTCGCCGAGCTGAAGGAGCGCGTGGTCACCCTCGGCGAGAACCCGAACCAGATCGCCGAGCTGTTCCGCACCGGTTCCCTGGACATGGGCGGCTTGTACGCTCCGGCATTCTTCCCCAAGCAGATCCGCGATCCGAACTACGGCCTCGGTGCCACGTTCGGCATGAAGGAAGGTTTCTACACCGACCTGATGCTCTCGGTGATGCCGAAGAACCGTCCGGGCGACACCGACCTGGCCTACGCCTTCATCGACCACTCTCTCGACCCGCTGGTGCAGGGCAAGATGGCCGAAGACATCTTCAACGGCCCGGTCAACGCCAAGGCGATCATCTCCGCCGAAGCGCGCAAGAGCCCGTACATCCTCACGCCGGAGCAGATTGCCGAGAAGGCGATCATGCACGACAACGCCTTCCTGGCGACCGTGCATGACCAATGGATTCGTCGCTATACGGAAATTTTTTCTTCCTGACGCCGGCCTCCCGAACACCACGGGCCCCCTGTGGGAGCGAGTCCTGTGGTGAGGGGATTTATCCCCGATGGGCAGCGTAGCTGCCCCAAGATCAGCAAATACGGTGCATCAAATGTACCGCGCACGATGGTTTTGCGACTGCTTCGCAGCCGGTCGGGGATAAATCCCCTCACCACAAAAAATGACTCTCACAGGAGATTGAGGTGTTTGCGAGATTAGCTTTCCATTGACGAGATCATTGCTATGGAACATCAATCCCTGACCCAACCGGTTGGCGCCGCTGACGTGCGCCCGGCGCGCGGTATTTCACCGACCGCCCGGGCGTGGTTTTTCCTCACGCCGTCGATGCTGTTTCTCGGTGTGCTGATCGCGGCCAGCCTGCTGGTGCTGCGCATGAGCGTCGGCACTAAAGGCGCGGAATGGAGCGGGTTCAGCCTCGCCAGCTACGCGCAATTGCTCGAACCCTACTATCTGAAATCGCTGCTGCTGACCCTGCGTCTGGCGCTGATCAGCGCAGTGATCGCGGTGCTGCTGGCGATCCCGGTGGCGTACACCATGTCACGGCTGACCTCGCCGTTCGTGCGGCGGATCTTCCTTGCCGCAGTGTTGCTGCCGCTGCTGGTCAACCTGCTGCTGCAAAGCTACGGCTGGCTGGTGATTCTCGGCCCGGGCGGGATGCTCAACCAGACGCTGATAGGCCTGGGCCTGATCAAGCGCCCGATCATGCTGCTGTACAACCAGAACGGCGTGCTGATGGGGCTGGTGCAGACCGCGTTCCCATTGGCCGTGCTGCCGATTGCCAGCGCCATGCGCGGTGTTGCGCGTACCTACGAAGAGGCGGCGGCGACACTGGGCGCCAGTCGTTTTCAGGTGTTCCGTCAGGTGGTGTTGCCGATGAGTCTGCCGGGGATCATCACCGGGGCGACGCTGGTGTTCGCCTACAACGCCAGCAGTTTTGTCGTGCCGTTGCTGCTCGGTGGCCGCCGTGTGCCGATGCTCGCGGTGATGGTGCATGACCAGATCGCGCCGCTGATGAACTGGCCCGCGGCATCCGCTGCCGGGGTGGTGCTGATCGTCGCCACGCTGGCGATCATGACTTTGTCCGAATACATCACCGGCCGTCGTCGGCGTCTGCTGGAGGCTTCGCAATGAGTACCCTGATCAACAAGCGCATGGCGCTGCTGCCTGGCGACACCGGCAAGTTCGCCGGAATCCTCTCCGGGTTCATTCTGCTGCTGGCGGTGTTGCCGATCCTGACCATGATCGTCATGTCGTTCAGCGGTGCGTCGAACCTCGACTTCCCGCCGAGCAGCTACAGCCTGCAATGGTACAAGGCGGCCTGGCACACCTTCGTCTCGCCAGACGCCAGCGACGTGCTGAGTCTCGGTCAGGCCATGGCTACCAGCCTGCTGGTGTCGTGCCTGACCATGGTTTTCGCCACGCTGATCGCGGTGCCTGCCGCCTATGCGCTGACCCGTTGCGAGTTCCGTGGCAAAGCCGTGGCGCTGCAACTGATGTCGCTGCCGCTGGTGTTTCCGATGGTGGTGTTGGGACTGGCGTTGCTGCTGGTGTTCGACAGCCTGCCGTTCCACCTGACCACTTCGCGGCTAGTGATTGCTCACGTGATTCTGGCGCTGCCGTTCGTGGTGAAAAACTGCACCGCCGCGATGCTCTCCATCGGCAGCGAAGTCGAAGAGGCGGCGCGGATGCTCGGCGCTTCACCGCTGCGGGCGATTGTCGACGTGGTGGTGCCGTTGATGAAGTCGGGGATTCTGGCGGGAATGCTGCTGGCGTTCATCGTCTCGTTCAACGAATTCACCGTCACCTATTTCCTCTACACCATCGACGTCATGACCGTGCCGATCTGGATGTACAGCCGCACCGTGTCATCGCTCGACCCTACCGTGTTCTCGTTTGCCGTGCTGATCGTACTGATCGACTTCGTCCTGATCTGGGCGCTGGAGAAGCTGGTGGGCGAGGGCGGCGTTTCCTTTTGATTTGAGGTGCAACATGACTGGTCTGATTCTGGAAAACGTCGAGAAATTCTACGGCTCGGCTTGCGCGGTACAGGACGTCAATCTGCATTTGCCGGAAGGCAAACTGGTGTGTTTTCTCGGCCCGTCGGGCTGCGGCAAAACCACCTTGCTGCGGATGATCGCCGGGCTGGAAACCCTGACCGGCGGCGAGATTCGCCTGGATGGCGAGAACATCGGCCACACCCCGGCGCACCTGCGCAACTTCGGCATGGTGTTCCAGTCGCTGGCGCTGTTCCCGCACATGACCGTCGGCGAGAACATCGCCTACCCGCTGAAACTGCGCGGCGTGAGCAAGGCCGAGCAGCAGGCGCGGGTGGTGGAATTGCTGGAGTTGATTCAGTTGCAGGCGATGATCGACCGACCGGTGGCGAAACTCTCCGGCGGGCAACGGCAGCGGGTGGCGATTGCCCGGGCCATCGCCTCGCGGCCGAAAATCCTCCTGCTCGACGAACCGTTGTCGGCGCTGGACGCCAAGCTGCGCGAGTCGATGCAGGTGGAAATACGTCAACTGCAACAGCGCTTGAACATCACCACGATCATGGTCACCCACGACCAGCGCGAAGCCATGACCATGGCCGACATCGTCGTGGTGCTGGGCGAGCACAAGGTGCAGCAGGTAGGCACACCGATCGAAATCTATCGGCACCCGGCCAACGAGTTCGTCGCCGACTTCATCGGTTCGGGCAACATTTTTCCGGCCACGGCGCTGGGTGACGGCAAGGTCAGTTTGCCGGGCGGTGATGCGCTGCAAGTGCCGATCTGCAGCAGCATTGAAGCGGGGCAGAAGGTGAAGATGCTGATTCGACCGGAAGACCTGCAACTGTCCGCGCCACAAGCCACGGCGGGCAATCGCTTGCTCGGCAAGGTGACGTTCGTGCGCGATATCGGCGCGACCATCGAGACCACGGTGGAGTGTTCCGGGGTGACGTTCACCGCGTTGAGTACGCCGTGTCAGGGGATCGGTTTGGGGATCGGGCATCCGGTGTCGGTGACGTTGCCGAGCGAGGCGTGTCGAGTGTTGGGGGCTTGATCCGGATTTGATGGTGATCTTGCCGATGCCATCGCGAGCAGGCTCACTCCTACAGGGGAACGCATTCCAACTGTAGGAGTGAGCCTGCTCGCGATAGGGCCATAAGCCTCACCGCAGATGCCGGATCAGACCGACTGCCGCAACCGTGCCAGATCCCTTAACGGCGGCGCACCAAACAAGCGGCTGTACTCGCGGCTGAACTGCGACGGGCTTTCATAGCCCACGCGATAGCCCGCCGCCGACGCTTCCAGCCCTTCGGCCAGCATCAGGCGCCGCGCTTCCTGCAGGCGCAATTGCTTCTGATACTGCAGCGGACTCATCGCCGTCATCGCCTTGAAACGGTGATGCAGGGTCGAGACGCTGAGGTTCACTTCTTTCGCCAGATCATCAATGCGCAGCGGCTGTTCGAAGTTGCCGTTGAGCCATTTGATCGCCTGGCTGATGCGGTGGCTCTGGCTGTTGGCAATCGCGATTTCATACAAGCGATGGCCCTGCGGACTGCGCAGCAGGCGATAGAGAATCTCCCGGCGAATCAGTGGCGCGAGCATGGCGATGTCTTTCGGCGCATCCAGCAGTCGCGCCAGACGCAACACCGCGTCGAGCATCGCGCTGTCGATCTTTTCCACATACAGGCCGCGCCCGGTCGGCCGGGTCGGCACGCCCATCGGCCCCGCGTCGGCGATCAGTGCGGTGATTTCCGCCGGGTCGATGTCCAGGCGCACGGCGAGAATCGGATCCTCCGGCGAGACATTCACTACCCGCCCGCTGAGCGGCATGGAGACCGAGACCACCAGGTAATTCAGCGGGTCGTAATTGAAGAACTCATCCGCCAGGCGCACCTCTTTGCGGCCCTGAGCCATGATGCACAGCGCCGGTTGCGCGAGTACCGGGGCGAATTCGTGGGATTGGGTGTGGCGCGACATGAACAGCGAGCCGATGGCGGTCGCATAACTGCCATCGTCGGTGGTGTTGCGACGGATGATCGCCGCGAGTTCTGCGCGCTGTTTTTCCATGTCGGCATCGGGCGGAGACTGGAAACGATCGAATGACGTCATGCACGGCATCCTCGGCAAGGAATCTGGAATGGGGCAGAGCATATGTTTGTGCAAGCGCCAGCGGTAGACACATCCTGTCAAATGCTTGCCTGATTCTGCATTGCATTGCCGGCGTGCCCAGTCATAGCAGGATGCAGGGCGGAAAACTTGCTTGAAACGCCGTATGACAGTGGTGTGACGCTGTTTTGCAGGTTGTTACGAGCTTTGTGTGCAGTCTCGCAGGATTGTGCAACGCAGCGGCAGGAATCGACTAACGGCACCTTGCGCCCGGCCCTTAACCTTGGATCCTGTCGCAGCCCGTCCCCCGGCTGCCACGCGACTCCCTGGGAGGGTTGAACATGTCCAAGCAGATTCCCGTCAGTCATATGGCCTTCGTTCGAGCGCGCGCCGGACGCTCCGCCGAACTGGGTGTACGCCTCAGTGCCTTGATCGAACCGTCACGCAACGCCCCCGGTTGCCTGAACTTCGCCCTGCAGCATTCGCAATGCGATCCGGACCTGTGGCTGGTCTCCGGTTTCTGGAGCCATCAACAGGCAATGACCGCGTATTTCAACAGCCCGTCGATGCAGATCTTTGCCGAATTGGTTCAGGACCTGGTGGTCAACAGCCTGGATTTCCACACCTTCAAAGAGGTGTCGGCGGCGCAGGCGCTCGGACAATGCCCGGCACCGATACACAAACTCGCCGGTTGAGGGTTTAATGTCCGGCTTATTCATCTGAGCCAGGATGTGTGCCATGGCACGTAAAGAGTTTGAACACTTCGAAGCAGTCTCCGCAGTCGTCCCCGTCGAGTTGGGCGGCAACAAGGGTTACCACGCGGCAATCGCGGTCAAGGCCCTGGTCGATGGCGGTGCGCCACGCTTCCACAAACTGCTGGGTGATCAGGTGTTCCCCGGCGCCATCGCTGCCGATGACGCGGCGACCCAGGAGCTGGACCGCCTCAAGGGTGTCACCGATGACGCCGAGCTGATCTGGTAACTGCGCTTACTTGCCCGCACCCGGGCGCCACATCTTGAACAGGGCTTCAGGCCCCAACTGGAAATAGTCCGCCGGCCCGCCGCCGCGCAGAATCGGTTCTGCCGCGGCGGTGTCGTAGATCCCGTCCTTCAACAGCCATTTGGCGATATGCACGGCGACCACTTCGCCGAGAATCAGCCAACTCGGTACGGTTTCGCCATCGGCGCGCTGCAACTGAATGATCTGCGTGACCTTGCACTCGAAGGACACCGGGCTTTCGGCTACCCGTGGTACCGCAATCACCTTCGACGCCACGGGCGTCAGCCCCGCCAGTTCAAACTCGTTGACTTCAGGCGCGACCATTGCGCAGCTCTGGTTCATCTGCTCGGCCAGCGGCCGGGTGGCGAGGTTCCAGACGAACTCGCCGGTCTGCTCGATGTTGTTCAGGCTGTCTTTGCGTCCGACGCTGGAAAAACCAATGATCGGCGGAATGTAGTTGAACGCGTTGAAGAAGCTGTAAGGCGCAAGGTTCAGCCGGCCGTGGGCATCCTGCGA
The DNA here is from genome assembly GCF_004526365.1 of Pseudomonas sp. S150. Lineage (NCBI taxonomy): Bacteria > Pseudomonadati > Pseudomonadota > Gammaproteobacteria > Pseudomonadales > Pseudomonadaceae > Pseudomonas > Pseudomonas sp. S150. The sequence continues at coordinate 5,413,168 of NZ_CP038207.1, read as the reverse complement.
AGAAATCCAGCCGATGGGGCGCGGGCCGACGATGGCGTTGAACGGATCGTGGGGCAAGCCGTGGCCGTTGGCGGGTTCGTAGAAGTGGATGTCATCGGACATGGCTGGGGGTTCCTGGAGGGCGTTTGTAGAAGGCAATAGTGCAAGTCTGAAACAGCATTTTCCAGTCACACAAAGATATTCCAGTTGATGCAATCCCCTTTGTGGCAGCGGGGTTGCTCGCGAATGCAATCTTTCAGTTGCCACAGTGGTTGACTGACCCGGCGCTTTCGCGAGCAAGCCCGCTCCCACAGGGGATATTTGCCATGCCCCATAAATGACTAAGCCCGGCCGAAGCCGGGCTGTGCGCTTTACGACTGCAATCAGCTGATCGAAGCGGATTGGGTGCGGTCGTAGCCGTCAGCGGCGAAGGCAGCCGAACCGGTGCGGTCGTAGCCGTCTTCAGCAAAGGTCGCCGAACCGGTGCGGTCGTAGCCATCCTCGGCGACAGTTGCCGAGCCAGTGCGGTCGTAACCATCGGCAGCGACGGCCGAGCCAGTGCGGTCATAACCATCGGCAGCGACAGCCGAGCCAGTGCGGTCGTAACCATCGGCAGCGACGGCCGAGCCAGTGCGGTCGTAACCATCGGCAGCGACGGCCGAGCCAGTGCGATCAAAACCGTCGGCAGCAAAGGTGTTGGCGGCCATTACGGACAAGGCGAAAGCGAGGATCAGTTTGGTTTTCATGTGAGTGACTCCAGATTCGTTGGCGGGTGTGTCTTGCATGGGTTTAATGCTACGCCAACTAAATTGATAAAAAAGCGCAAATAAATGCTAAAAACAATCGATTAACTTGATATTAAGGGCGACGCATTGAATGGGCTTCCACTGTCGGGAGCGAACGCCGCGCGGGTCATCGATCAGGTAGTGGCAGGATGCCGGGGCAGCATTAATGGGGGATTAATCGCCGTTTTTCGCGATATGACGGATTTTTCATCTGTTGCCGACCGGTTTTTCACCGGTGCGACGCCAGTCTGCCCACGGCCAGAAAACCAAGAACCGGCCGTCCCACACTGGAGCTTTGCCTGCGATGAACAAACTGCCTCAAATCACCCTGGCGTTCTGGGTCATGAAAATCTGCGCGACGACCCTGGGGGAAACCGCGGGGGACTTGCTGTCGATGACCCTCAACGTCGGGTACGCCCTCAGCTCGCTGATCCTGATCAGCGTGTTCGTACTGACGCTGATCAGCCAACTGATGGCCAAGACCTACAAGCCGCTGCTGTACTGGATCGTGATTCTGTCGACCAGCACCGCCGGCACCACCATGTCCGACTTCATGGATCGCACCCTTGAACTGGGCTACGCCACCGGATCGATGATCCTGATTGCGATTCTGTTGGCGATCTTCACGGCCTGGCGCCTGAGCGGCGACTCGTTGAACGTCAGCAAGGTGCAGACCTTCCGTGGCGAGATGTTCTACTGGATGGCGATTCTGTTTTCCAACACCCTGGGCACGGCGCTCGGTGACTACCTGGCCGATGATTCGGGCCTGGGTTTTGCCGGTGGCGCGCTGCTGATCGGCTCGACCATTGCCGTGGTCGTGGCGCTCAAATACTTCACGAAGATTTCGTCGGTGCTGTTGTTCTGGGTGGCGTTCGTGCTGACCCGGCCGTTCGGTGCGACCCTGGGCGACCTGATGACCAAGTCCCATGAAAAGGGCGGCCTGGACTTCGGCACCATCGGCTCGTCGGCGGTGCTGGCGGGGATTCTGCTGGTGATGATTGTCGGCGCGTCGTATGCGCAGAAGCGTTATGGCAAGCCAACGGTAGTTGCTGAATTGTCCTGATACCGAGTCGCCCCAATCGCGAGCAGGCTCACTCCTACAAAGGGCGGCGTACACCAATCAATGTAGGAGTGAGCCTGCTCGCGATGAGGCCATAACAGCCACCATCACAATGGCTGAACTGACTCATTCCTCAGTCAGTCACGATCCGCGAGTGTTTCTGCGTGTCTTTCATGGTGATGTACACCAGCAGCGACACCGCGATGCACGCGGTCACGTACCAGTAGTAACCGGTCTCCATGCCGATGCTCTTGAACCACAGCGCGATGTATTCGGCGGTGCCGCCGAAGATCGACACGGTCAGTGCGTACGGCAGGCCGACGCCCAGCGCGCGGATTTCGGTCGGGAACAGTTCGGCTTTCACCACGGCGTTGATCGAGGTGTAGCCGCTGACGATGATCAGTGCCGCCATGATCAGGAAGAACGCGCCCCACCAGGTCTGGATGGTGTGCAGGGTCATCAGGATCGGCACGGTGAAGATCGTCCCGAGTACGCCGAAGGCGATCAGGATCGGGCGCCGACCGATCTTGTCCGACAGGCCACCGATGATCGGTTGCAGGCACATGAACAGGAACAGCGTGGCGGCAGAAATGGTGGTCGAGTCGGAGATGCTCATGCCGACGGTATTCACCAGGTATTTCTGCATGTAGGTGGTGTAGGTGTAGAACGCCAGCGTACCGCCCATTGTCAGGCCGACCACGGTCAGCAGTTCTTTCGGGTGGCGCATCAAGGTGCGCATCGCGCTTTCCTTGGACTTCTCTTTCTTGGTGAACGACTCGGTCTCTTCCATGCCGCGACGCAGGTACAGCGCGACGATCGCGCACAGTGCGCCGATGGCGAACGGAATACGCCAGCCCCACGCGTACAGCTGTTCAGTGGTCAGCATGTTCTGCAGCACGATCAGCACGCCCAGCGCGATGAGCTGACCGGAGATCAGGGTCACGTACTGGAAGCTGGAGAAGAAGCCGCGACGTTCCCTGGTCGCCATCTCTGACAGGTAGGTGGCCGAGGTGCCGTACTCGCCGCCGACTGACAGGCCTTGCAGCAAGCGCGCGAAGACCAGCAGGATCGGCGCGCCGATGCCGATAGTTTCGTAGTTGGGGCTGAGAGCGATCAGCAAGGAGCCGAAGCACATCAGGTAGACCGAGGCCATCAGGGCTTTCTTGCGACCGACCTTGTCGGCGTACAGGCCCATCAGCCAGCCACCGATCGGACGCATCAGGAAGCCCACGGCGAAGATCGCGGCGGTGTTCATCAGTTGCGCGGTGGTGGAACCGGCGGGGAAGAAGGTCTTGGCGAAGTACAGCGAGAAAGCGGCGTAGACGTACCAGTCGTACCACTCGACCATGTTGCCGACCGAGCCGCTGAAGATCGATTTGATCCGGCTGGCGGTGGTTCTTTCTTTGGCGGGCGCGGCAGCCGACCCAAGGGGCAGGGCGTTGGAGTTATCCATTGAAGGATCCTTCGTTTAATTGTTTTTGTGGAGCGCGTTGGAACGCAGCCTGTCTGGGCTATAGCAGGAGCTGTGCCAACGGGGGGAGGGCCGGTTTAGAGGGGGCGGAAAGATTGAATGAGCGGAAATCCGCTTATGGCTGGATTGTGGTGAGCGGAAAATTGCTCATTCAGGCGGATGGATAAATGTTGCCTTTGCGGGCCTCTTCGCGGGCAAGCCCGCTCCCACAGTGGTCGGTGGTGTTCACACATTCTGTGTTCAGCACAAAACCCTGTGGGAGCGGGCTTGCTCGCGAAGAGGCCCGATCAAACACTGCAAAACTCAGCTGCCCGGAACAAACATCTCCCGACTCAACCCATGCCGCTGCAGCTTTTCATTGAAGGTCCGGCGCGGCAGTTGCAACTCTTCCAGCACCGCTTTCACATCGCCCTTGTGCCGGGTCAGCGCCGCGCGCAGGCATTGCGCTTCAAAGGCTTCCTGCTGCGCGGCGAGAGACTGGCCCGGATCGATGCCCTGCACCGGCTCATCCAGCCCCAGCACCTGGCGCTCGGCGACGTTCGCCAGTTCCCGCACGTTGCCCGGCCAGTCGTGGCTGAGCAGGTGACTCAATTGCGCCCCGCTCAACGGCGGGAAAGTGCGGCCCAGACGCTGGGCGGCGCTGAAGGCGAACGATTCGAACAGCAGCGGAATGTCTTCGCGGCGATCGCGCAGCGGCGGAAGGCGCAGCTCGGCGACGTTCAGGCGATACGCCAGGTCTTCGCGAAAACGTCCGGCCCGGGCCTCGTCCAGCAGATCAGGCTTGGTCGCGGCGACGATCCGCAGATCGACGCGAATGCTCTGGTTCGAGCCCAGGCGTTCCAGCTTCTGCTCCTGCAACACCCGCAGCAGTTTCACTTGCTGAGCCAGCGGCATGCTTTCGATTTCATCGAGAAACAGCGTGCCGCCGTCGGCGTATTCCAGTTTGCCGATGCGCTTGCCGGACGCGCCGGTGAACGCGCCACTTTCATGACCGAACAACTCGGCTTCGAACAACTGCTCGGGGATCGCCGCGCAGTTCAGCGCCACGAAGGGCTTGGCGGCGCGCGGGCCGAAATCATGCAGGCAGCGGGCGATCAGTTCCTTGCCGCTGCCGGTTTCGCCACGGATCAACACGTTGACCGGCAGCGCCGCCAGATCCAGCACTTGCCGGCGCAAGGTCTGCATGCCACGGGACACGCCGAGCAGCGTCGCATCGAGTCTGGCGCGGTGGTCGGCCTGCTCGTGCAGGGCGCGGTTTTCCAATACCAGTCGCCGCTTGTCGAGTGCCCGGCGCAGGCTGCCGAGCAGGGTTTCCGGGCTGAACGGTTTTTCCAGAAAGTCGTAGGCGCCGTCACGCATGGCTTCGACCGCCATCGGCACATCGCCGTGACCGGTCAGCAGTATCACCGGCAAATCGCTGTCACGGCGCTGCACTTCGGCCAGCAACTGCAGACCACTGAGCCCGGGCATGCGCACATCGCTGAGGATCACCCCGGGGAAGTGGCTGGGCAGTGCGGCGAGGCAATCCTCGGCGCGGCTGAACAGCTGCACCTCGAACCCCGACAGGCTCAGCCATTGCTCCACAGCGCTGCGAATGCTGCTTTCGTCATCGACCACCATCACCGAGTTGAGCATCAGATGTGTGCCTCCAGATCGATCGGCAGGGTCAGGCTGAACACCGCGCCGGCCTCGCCATTTTCAACGCTCAGACGCCCGCCGGATTCATGCACGATGGCAAAGGATACCGCCAGCCCGAGGCCGAGTCCGTCACCCACCGGTTTGGTGGTGAAGAACGGGTCAAACACCTGGTTCAGGTGCTGTTCGGCAATCCCGCCGCCATTGTCGATCACGCTCAGGCGCCACAGTTGTTCGTCCACTTCCAGGCGAATTTCCAGGCGCTTGCACGGTTTGCCCTGCATTGCATCGAGGGCATTGCGCAGCAGATTGATCAGCACCTGTTCGAGGCGTATTGCATCACCACGCACCCAGGCCGGACGCGTCAGGTGCAGCACCAGACTGACCTGTTCGTCGCGCAGGCGCGCATCGAGCAGTTGCAGCGACTGATCGACCACGGTCGCCAGATCCAACCGTTCGCGCAGGCCGCTGGGGCTTTTGCGGGCGAAGGTTTTCAGGTGGCCGGTGAGCGACGCCATGCGCGTGAGCATGTCGTCCACCGGTTTGAGCGCCTTGTACGCATCATCGACTCGGCCATGTTCGAGCAGCAGGCGCAGCGTCGCCAACTGCATGCGTTGCGCGGTCAGCGGTTGATTGATCTCGTGGGCCAGTGCGGCGGACATCTGCCCCAGCGCCGCGAGCTTGGCCGATTGCACCAGACCGTCCTGCGCGGTGCGCAGATCGCGGGTGCGTTCTTCGACCAGTTGTTCGAGTTCTTCGCGGTTGCGCTGACGGACTTTCGACAGGCGCCAGCGCTGATTGAGGAACAGCAGCAAAAACACCAACGCCAGCCACACACCCGCAGCGGCCAGCCCGGCGTTGCGCAAGTCTTCGAAGGCTACTTGCGGGCGGCGCAGCAGGTGCAGGGTCCAGCCTTCGGTGGCCAGCGGCAGCGATTCCCACAAGTAGTCCGCCGTTCCGTCCGGGCCTTCGACCCGGCGCAGGTCGCTGTTGTCGTCGAAGTGACGCAGCGACAAATGCGTCAGCGGGATCAGCGATTGTTTGTCGTACTGGCGCGTGCGCTTGATCTCGTCCATGTCGCGGCTGTCCAGTGGCCGCAACGAGCGATAGCGCCAGCCGGGCTGGTTGGCGATGAAGATGATTCCGCGTGCATCGCTGACCAGCAGCGTGTCGCTGCCCTGGCTCCATTCGCGCTCAAGCTCGGGGAACTCCAGCTTGACCACCATCGCGCCGAGGAACTCGGCATTGTCGCCGAGCACCGCGCTGGACAGAAAATAACCGGGAATGCCGCTGGTCACACCCACCGCATAAAAGCGTCCGCTGCCCTGAGTGCGGGTCTGGCTGAAGTACGGACGAAAACCGTAGTTGTGGCCGACGTAACTGCTCGGCAGGCGCCAGTTGCTGGCGGCCACCGCGAGGCCGCTGTGATCGAGCAGTTCGAGGGTCGAGGACTGCGCCGCGCCGTTGATCTGCTCCAGCTTCAGATTCAGCACATTCTGTTGTTCCGCGCCCACCGGCCCGGCCAGCGCGCTGCGCAATTGCGGGTCCAGCGCCAGCACGGCGGGCAGGGCGCGATAGCGGTCGATCAGGGTGTGCAACGAGTTGGCATACAGCGCCAATTGCTGGCTGGCGCGGGTGGCGTCTTCCTCCATCGCCTGGCGTTCGGCGTGGCGGATGGCAAGGGTCGCGGCGATGGCCGCACCGGCAATGATCAGCAGGGTGTACAACGACAAACGCAGGGTACGGGAAGTCGGCAGCATGCTGGGCTAATGGATAGAGGGACGGGCGGGCACGATAGCATGGGCCTGCCCGTCCTTCTCGTCTGACGCGTTACCTGATCAGACCGCCGTGAACCGGTGTGAGTGTGAAAGCAGCATGGTGCGGGTATAAGCCAGCTCGCCAATGATGGCTTGCGTGGCCTGTGTCAGGCTTTCGACGCTGTCACTCGAACAAACCAAACGCTTGCTGAAAGTGGCAATCGTCGAACTCTTGGCGATGGAGGGCGGGGTGATACTGAGGTCTTGATCAGCCATGAGTCACATACATTGCACAGGCGAAGACGCAGATGGATTGACGCTAACAACAATCATGGCAGCGCACACCTGTCAGATCTGACAGGTGCGCTCAAGCCCAAGGTATGTGTCGTTCTCCCAGGCATAAAAAAGGCCGGCCTGTCGTATGACGGGCCGGCCTTTTTACAGCTGCGAAACGCTTACTGCACTTCTACCGCCAGGCTTTCGGCGATCTTCTGTTGCCAGATCGCCGGGCCGGTGATGTGTACCGACTCACCGTTGCTGTCCACCGCGACGGTGACCGGCATGTCCTTGACCTCGAACTCGTAGATCGCTTCCATGCCCAGCTCGGCGAAGGCCAGCACCTTGGACTTCTTGATGGCCTGGGCCACCAGATAAGCGGCGCCGCCCACGGCCATCAGGTACACGGCCTTGTTGTCCTTGATCGCTTCGATCGCGGTCGGGCCACGCTCGGATTTGCCGATCATGCCCAGCAGGCCGGTCTGCTCAAGGATCTGACGGGTGAACTTGTCCATCCGCGTCGCGGTGGTCGGGCCAGCCGGGCCAACCACTTCGTCACCGACCGGATCAACCGGGCCGACGTAGTAGATAAAGCGACCTTTCAGATCCACCGGCAGGGTTTCACCCTTGTTCAGCATCTCGACCATGCGCTTGTGCGCCGCGTCGCGACCGGTGAGCATCTTGCCGTTGAGCAGGACGGTTTCGCCCGGCTTCCAGCTCTGCACTTCTTCCGGGGTCAGGGTGTCGAGGTTGACGCGACGGGCCGACGGGCCGGCTTCCCAGACGATTTCCGGGTAGGCGTCCAGCGATGGCGCTTCCAGCGAGGCCGGGCCAGAACCGTCGAGCACGAAGTGCGCGTGACGGGTGGCGGCGCAGTTCGGGATCATGCACACCGGCAGCGAAGCGGCGTGGGTCGGGTAGTCCATGATCTTCACGTCGAGCACGGTGGTCAGGCCACCGAGACCCTGGGCGCCGATGCCCAGCTGGTTGACCTTCTCGAACAGCTCCAGACGGATCTCTTCGATACGGTTCTGCGGGCCACGGGCTTTCAGTTCGTGAATGTCGATGGATTCCATCAACACTTCCTTGGCCATCACTGCGGCTTTCTCGGCGGTACCGCCGATACCGATGCCCAGCATGCCCGGTGGGCACCAGCCGGCGCCCATGGTCGGAACGGTCTTGAGCACCCAGTCAACGATCGAGTCGGACGGATTGAGCATGGCCATTTTCGACTTGTTCTCGGAACCGCCGCCCTTGGCCGCCACGTCCACTTCCACGGTGTTGCCCGGGACGATGGAGTAGTGGATGACTGCCGGGGTGTTGTCCTTGGTGTTTTTGCGAGCGCCCGCCGGGTCGGCGAGGATCGAGGCACGCAGGACGTTTTCCGGCAGGTTGTAGGCGCGGCGCACGCCTTCGTTGATCATGTCGTCCAGGCTCATGGTCGCGCCATCCCAACGTACGTCCATGCCCACACGCACGAACACGGTGACGATGCCGGTGTCCTGGCAGATCGGCCGGTGGCCGGTGGCGCACATGCGTGAGTTGATCAGGATCTGCGCGATCGAGTCACGGGCCGCTGGCGATTCTTCGCGCAGGTAGGCTTCGTGCATCGCCTGGATGAAATCCACGGGGTGGTAATAGGAAATGAACTGCAGGGCGTCGGCAACGCTCTGAATCAGGTCGTCTTGCTTGATCACGGTCATGAGTCGCGCTCCTCTAAAAGACGGGAACATTCAATAAGGTGCCTGCGGCTTGGGTGCATCGGTCGGTCGCAGACACCTTTCAAGGCACGCCGGGGCTGCTGGCGCGACGCTAAAAAGGCGCGGCAGTATACCGCGCCTCTTCCGGGCATACACGCGTCGGCAGTCATTCGTTGGTCGCATGGTTGGGCGAATATCGAACATCGGGTTTGCACTTCAATACTCACCCCCTCACCCCAGCCCTCTCCCCCAAGGGGGCGAGGGGGGAAGGGAGCCGATTTGTGGCGAATTCAAAACCTGAGTTCGGCATGATGTATCAGGTCGGCGTATCTCAAATAAACAATGCGGTCAGTTCCCTCTCCCTCGGGGAGAGGGCTAGGGTGAGGGGCTTTTGAGGCCACACTTTTGACGTCAATTTTCGAGCCCGAAAATCGGTGGTCATTTATCGACCGCCCCTCTAAAGTGGCATCCGGTCTGTAGAGTAGGACACTCGGTCAGCCTCCTATCGCACGGTGAGTCAACGATTGACCCATAACGCCATTCAACGTCTTTTGCTCAAGCGCTTTGCCCTCGCCGCAGCCACCTATGGATTGGCTTTGCTGCTGCTGTGGCTGGCGTTTTTCACCGGGCATTACCCGCAATCATTGAACAGCGTGGCCATCGGCAGCGCGCTGGTGGTGATCTGCCAGGCCACGTTGTTTACGCTGTTCTGGTCCGGGCGCAACCAGCGCTTTGCCGACCCCAGCCTGACCGAAGCGCAAGTGCTGCTCGGGCTCGGCTGGCAGACCTGGCTGATCGCCCATCTGGATGAAGCACGCGGCGCGTTTCTGGTGTTCTACGTACTGATCCTGCTGTTCGGCCTCTTTCATTTAACCCGGCGCGCGTTCATTCGTTGCGCGCTGCTGGTGTTCTTCAGTTTCTGTGCGATCACCCTCTGGGACGGCTACCACTTCCGTCTGCCGGATCCGGCGCTGGCGGCGTTGCAGGTGTGCATTCTGGCGATGGTGCTGGCGTGGCTGGTGATTTACGCACGCTTCGTCCAGGTTTCACGGCAGCGCATGCGCCAGCGCCGGTTTGCCTTGCAGGCGCATCAGGACACCCTGCGCGGGATGATGCGCCAACTCGAAGATCTGGTGGCCACCGATGAACTGACAGGACTGTTCAATCGCCGGCATTTTCTGCGTCTGGCCTCACGGGAGCTGGCGGAGATGGAACCAGGCGTGGTGCATGGTCTGGCGCTGATCGACCTCGACCACTTCAAGCGCATCAACGACCTGCACGGCCATGCCGCCGGCGATCAGGTGTTGCAGGCGTTCGCCGGCGTGGCGGGTGCCTGCCTGCGTGACGGCGACGTGCTGGCGCGTTACGGTGGCGAGGAATTCGTAGTGTTGCTGCCCGACTGCGATGCCGAACGCCTGACGGCCTGTTGTGAACGTCTGCGCATCGCCTTCACCGACGTCGAACTGGTGGGCCTGAATGTGCGCAGCCTGAGTCTGTCGGCAGGCATGACCTTGTTGGAACTGGGCGATGATCTTGACGATGCCTTGCAGCGTGCCGATCAGGCGCTGTACCGGGCCAAGCGCGACGGGCGCAATCGTTGTGCAGCGGCATGGGAGAATGTGGATGCCTGAACTTCGCGTCGGTGATCGGCAATGGTCGGTGGCGGCGGGCAGCAATTTGCTCGACGCGCTGAATCAGCACGGCGTCGCGGTGCCTTACAGCTGCCGCGCCGGCAGTTGCCATGCCTGTCTGGTGCAGTGCGTGAGCGGCTTGCCCGCCGACAGTCGCCCGGATGCCTTGAGCGCCGAACAGCGCCAGCAAGGCTGGCGGCTGGCTTGTCAGTGTCAGGTCACGGAAGATTTGCAGGTACACACCTTCGACCCCGTCATCGACGGGCGCCCGGCGGTGGTCGAGGCGCTGGACTGGCTCAGCGATAACGTCCTGCGTTTGCGCCTGACCCCGCAGCGACCGCTGCGCTACAGCGCCGGGCAGCATCTGGTGCTGTGGATCAACCATATCGCCCGGCCGTATTCGCTGGCGAGCCTGCCGCAGGAAGACCGTTTTCTCGAATTTCACCTCGACTGTCGCCAGCCCGGCGAATTCAGCGATGCGGCGCGGCGCCTGCAGATCGGCGACCCGATCCGCCTCGGCGAACTGCGTGGCGGCGCGCTGCATTACGACCCGGACTGGCACTCGCGCCCGCTGTGGCTGCTGGCGGCCGGCACCGGGCTGGGCCCATTGTTCGGCGTGCTGCGCGAAGCCTTGCGCCAGGATCATCAGGGCGCCATCCGCGTCATTCACCTGGCCCATGACGCGCGCGAGCACTATCTGGCCAAACCCCTGGCGGCGCTTGCCGCACAACGCGAAAACCTCAGCGTCGAGCTGTGGACGGCGGCCGAGTCAGCCGCCGCTTTGGCGCAACTGCGCCTTGTTTCCCGGCAAACCCTGGCCTTAGTCTGCGGCTCGACTGCCAGCGTCGATGCGTTTGCCAAGCGTCTGTACCTGGCCGGACTGCCGCGCAATCAACTGCTGGCCGATGTGTTTTTGTCCCGCAGTTAAGCGCTGAATCTCGTGTGAAGGTGAACTCCTGTGGTGAGGGGATTTATCCCCGATGGGCTGCGTAGCGGCCCCAGGATTTTGTGAGTGCTGCGCACTCAATCGGGGATGAATCCCCTCGCCACAGAGAACCTCTTAAACCAGCCATGTTGAGACACGCCATGACCGAAGCCATCCTGCTGGAACGCGAACGCGGTTTGCTCACCCTGCGCCTCAACCGTCCGGACAAGAAAAACGCCCTGACCCGTGCGATGTACAGTCGCCTTGCCGAGGCCCTGAAGCAGGCCGACAACGATCCTGAAATCAACGCCGTGCTGATCACCGGCGGTGCCGAGTGCTTCACCGCCGGCAACGACATCGCCGACTTCATCCAGCAACCGCCGAGCGACCTCGACAGCCCGGTGTTCCACTTCATGCTCAACCTGCTCGAATGCCGCAAACCGGTGATCGCCGCCGTGGCCGGCGCGGCGGTGGGCATCGGTACCACGTTGTTGCTGCATTGCGATCTGGTCTACGTCAGCCGCGATGCGCGGTTGCGCATGCCATTCGTCAACCTCGGACTGTGCCCGGAGTTCGGTTCCAGCCTGATCCTGCCGCGTTTGCTCGGACACGCGAAAGCAGCGGAGCTGTTGCTGCTCGGCGAAGGATTCAGCGGTGAGCAGGCGGCGCAGTGGGGCATTGCCACCGAGGCGCTGGGCAGCGGCGAAGCAGCACTGAGCAAGGCGCGGGAGATGGCGTTGCGTTTCGATGAGTTGCCGTCGGAAGCGGTGCGCATCAGCAAGCAATTGATGCGAGCGCCGGATCGCGAATTGATCCGTAAGGTGATCGAGGAGGAGGGCGCACTGTTCACCCAGCGCTTGCGCTCGCCGGAGGCATTGGCGGCGTTGACCGGGTTTATCAAGCGGCACTGAGATTTTCGCTGGCCGGGCTACCCTCATCGCTGGCAAGCCAGCTCCCACAGTTTTTGTGGTGGATGCAAAATCTGTGATCGCCGCGAGCCTTGTGGGAGCTGGCTTGCCAGCGATGAGGGCAGAATAGACGCTGCATCTTTTAGCTCAGAATGCACAAAGCCCCGGCACTCACATGCCGGGGCTTTGATGAGGCAAGACATTAACTCCCGTGCAATAGGACGTTTGCCTAAACTGCTATCAGCGAGGAATGCACTTCAGTTGGGTAAATACCGCAAGATCACCGGATTTCCAGGTTCCTCGTCTTTCGGGACGAGCGGGATGGCGCTCACGAGAATTTTTTCATCATCGGGTTGCAGGGCAACTCTCGCCATATACCTTCCTTTTCCAAAGGATGGCAGCGTCTGTTTGACATAACCCTGTCCATTGCCAAAGCTGGTATCTGGTGTCCCGTTGCTGTTAAAGCGGGCTACGACAAGCTCGTGAGTCATGGGTTTGAAAGTACCTGCCGACCCCACAACGACCGATCGGCCGTTCTCTTGAAAGGCGCTGGCCTCCCATTGTGTTTCCTTGCCCAGGGACGTCAGCAATGGTTGACCCTGATTGAATTGAATGTTCGGTTCACCATTGGGCTCGGAGCTGATCAACAACGCTTGAATATCTGGAAATGCGCCCGCTGTACCAACCCCGAGAATCCGTCCGTTGTTCTGTCGCACAAGTTGATTGAATTCCGATGCACGCACATCGAACACAACGAAGCCATTTTTCATCCGGCCAAACGATTCATCGGGCTCGCCATTCTTATGAAAGCAGGCAAGCATGGCATGGTGACTTGATGCGGCGAGCGTCAAGCCTCCAACCACATATTTCTCTTGCTTGTCGTCAACCAGCAAGCTCCGCAATAGACTCGTTGGGTTATGGGGGTTTTTGATATAGATATAACCTTTAGCGGAGAATGTTTTGTCCGGTTTTCCCTCGGGCGTCAGGCGTATGATCCATCCGTTGCGATGAAACGTGAGGATCTTGCCATCACTCAAGATCACCATATCCGTCTGACCAGCGGCAGAGTTTTCCAGAAGTTGACTTTGTTCCGTGGAAGGCGAGTCGCGGTCCTTCAATAATTCCAGACAAAACAGGCCATCTTCCCCAAACGTTTTATCCAGTGATCCATCTTCTTCCAGTCGGTAAAAATAGGAAAAGTTGGAAGTGCTCGAAGCATGATCGGCGTGAACAATAACCCTGCCATCAGTTTGCAAAGCAAATGAGGAAAGAGCACCAAGCCCGGGAAGAAGGTATTGGACTAAACCGTTCTCGCCATACTTCGGATCAGGATTGCCCTTTAGATCCAGGCGGCCCATGGTGATGTAGACGGAATCGCCTCTGGCGGAACGCCCGCCGAAATAAATCCAGGAATCAGTTACCATCAGTTTTTGGATATGGACAGTTCCGTAGTCCGGATTTCCGTTGACTATCGTCACAATTCCTTTGTCGCCGAAATCGGTATCGAGCATCCCGCCGTAAGTTTTTTGACTAATCATTTTTTCGACCTCGTGCAATTGCGGAAAAACAGGTCGTCAGTTCATTGCACGATAGAAAAGCGTAAAAACTCTGAAGATTAATGATCGGACGAGTTTCGATTAAAAGCTTCCAGCGTCAGTGGCACAACTGTCAGGTCTGACAGTTGTAGATTCGCCCGACAGGTGTTAACGGTAATAAAAAAGCCCCGGCATTCGCATGCCGGGGCTTTTGGTTTTCAGCGAATCACTCAGACCTGCGGGTCGCCAACGTGCAGGATCTTCATGCCGTTGGTGCCACCGGTGGTGTGGTAGCTGTCGCCCTTGGTCAGGATGACCCAATCGCCTTTTTCCACAACGCCGCGCTTGACCAGCTCGTCGATCGCTTTCTGGCTGACTTCGTTCGGGGCCAGCGAGGCCGGGTCGAACGGCACGGTGTACACGCCACGGAACATCGCTGCGCGAGCCTGGGCTTCGCGGTGCGGGGTGAACGCGTAGATCGGCACCGAGGAGCGGATGCGCGACATGATCAGCGGGGTGTAACCGCTTTCGGTCAGGGCGATGATCGCTTTCACGCCCGGGAAGTGGTTGGCGGTGTACATGGTTGCCAGGGCGATGCTTTCGTCGCAGCGCTCGAATTCCTTGCCGATACGGTGGCTGGAAGTCTTGCTGGTCGGATGCTTTTCAGCGCCGACGCAGATGCGCGCCATCGCCTGAACGGCTTCCAGCGGGTACAGGCCGGCAGCGGATTCGGCCGAGAGCATCACGGCGTCGGTGTAGTCGAGCACGGCGTTGGCCACGTCGGACACTTCGGCGCGGGTCGGCATCGGGTTCTGGATCATCGACTCCATCATCTGGGTCGCAACGATCACCGCTTTGTTGTGGCGGCGTGCGTGCAGAATGATCTTCTTCTGAATGCCCACCAGCTCGGCGTCGCCGATTTCCACACCGAGGTCGCCACGGGCAACCATCACTGCGTCAGACGCCTTGATCAGGCCGTCGAGGGTTTCGTCGTCGGCCACGGCTTCGGCGCGTTCGATTTTCGCCACCAGCCAGGCAGTGCCGCCGGCTTCGTCGCGCAGTTGACGGGCGTAGTTCATGTCAGCCGCGTCACGCGGGAAGGACACCGCGAGGTAGTCGACTTCCATTTCGGCGGCGAGCTTGATGTCGGCCTTGTCTTTTTCGGTCAGGGCTGGTGCGGTCAGGCCGCCACCGCGACGGTTGATGCCTTTGTGGTCGGACAGCGGGCCGCCGATGGTCACCACGCAGTGCAGCTCGGTAGCAGTGGCGGTTTCGACGCGCATCACTACGCGGCCGTCGTCGAGCAGCAGCTCGTCGCCCACGCCGCAGTCTTTCACCAGATCCGGGTAGTCGATGCCGACCACTTGCTGGTTGCCTTCGGTCAGCGGATGGCTGGTGGAGAAGGTGAACTTGTCACCGATCTTCAGCTCGATGCGCTTGTTGGCGAATTTGGCGATACGGATTTTCGGGCCTTGCAGGTCACCCAGCAGGGCGACGAAACGGCCGTGCTTGGCCGCCAGGTCACGCACCAGCTTCGCGCGAGCCTTGTGCTCGTCGGGGGTGCCGTGGGAGAAGTTCAGACGGGCAACGTCCAGACCAGCCAGAATCAGCTGTTCGAGAACTTCCGGCGAGTTACTGGCCGGGCCAAGGGTAGCGACGATTTTGGTACGACGGACAGACATGCAAAGACTCCTGAGTTCAAGCGCTAGCAGAGGCTACTATGCTCTTGGGGTGTAGTCATTGTTCGTTTGCACTACTTATTGTTTTCTTTATTGAACGTGGCAACTTTGGGACAAACGCGCCTGAAGATTTACGACCAGGGGTCGATACAGAGCTCAAGACAGGAGAACCTCCCCATGCGATTGTTGCCCATTGCCGCCCTTGCCCTCAGCGTCCTCGCCGTCACGGGCTGCACCCGTTGGTCGATGAACCATCATTTGAACAACGCCTACAGCGCCTACGACCGGGGCAATTGCGAGCAGGTGATGCTCGAACTGTCCAAGGTCGAACGCGCCAGCCGGGCCCGTCCGTATGTGTGGCCGGAAGTGTCGATGATGCGCGGCCAGTGCCTGGAACGGCAAAAAATGTACATCGACGCTGCGCAGACCTACCAGTTCATCATCGCCTCGTACCCCAACAGCGAATACGCCTTCCGCGCCCGCGCCCGCCTGGAAACCCTGCAGAGCCTGGGACATTACCCGACTCGCAGTGCGGCGGCGGTGTCGAGTGCGCAACGCTTCTGATGCCGGATGTCATACAAACGCTGGCTGACTGTACAGGTTGAGCTATAGTCCAGTGATCCGGTTTAGAGTCTGGCCTCTAAACATGGGGCAACACCTGCGACTGGTCGATGTTGAGGCGATGGCGTATTGGCGACCATGCCACCGGAAGCGGGGAGAGCGTGTCTGTGACACAGACGTGTTCCGAAGCAAAGGTGCGGCTCTGTGATGGGGCCTTGCGTGGCGTACCTCGCATGTTTACCGACCGACGAATCGAACGGCACCAGTTGCCGTACTTCCTCAGGGTGTTCAACAGCGTCACCGACAAACCCATCGGTTTTCTGGGCAATGTGTCCGAAGACGGGCTGATGCTCATCAGCCAGTTACCGATGATGACCGGTGTCGATTTCAGTCTGCGTCTCAAAATTCCGCTCGGCGATGGCTGCCAGCAGGTCATCGACCTGACGGCGTGCTGCCTGTGGTGCCATGAAGACGCGACCCCGATGCACTACGACGCCGGCTTCAGCCTGCAACGCCCGCCGCCGGAATATGCGCAACTGGTGCAGGCGTTGAAGCAGTACTTCAGTTTTCAGCCCCTGCCGGCGTCTGCCTGATACAGCCAAAACCAAAGATCGCCGCCTGCGGCAGCTCCTACAGTGGAAATGCAATTTTCCTGCAGGAGCTGCCGCAGGCGGCGATCTTTTGATCTTCAAGCCTTCAAGGCAATCGCCCGCTCACTGTCCAGTGTCTTCTCCGCCAGCAACAAACCCATCTCGCTCAACTGATAGATCGCCATCGCCAGATGCCGTGGTTTGTCTTCCAGGCTGTCCGCCAGATCCAGCAGCAGAATGCTCACCGACGAGAAGGTTTCGTAGGTCTGGATGGCGATGGCTTCGGGGTTGAGGTCGGGGGCGACAACGAACATCTGCATGCCGCGATCCACGGAATTGCGTGAGGGCGATTTTGGTTTGAGGTAGTGGTCGAGGGCGCGTTCTGCGGCTTCCTGAAACCTCTCTGAATCAGGGGGGAGACAGCTGGAAGTCGCGTCAGATTCTGGAGGATTTGATGTTGCACTGTTCATGGCTTTATATCCTTTTTGCTTGGCTTCCAGTTCGGGTGAACGTGAACGGAAACTGCTATGAAGAGGTTATTCGGCCGGGGGGAGGTGAGCTGTTCGGCTCACCTAGAGACGTCCTGCTAACAGCTAAAATGTTACTAGCCTGACTGAAGCTACTGCCTCGACATTGCCCCGGACAATTAATTTCGACCGCTGATTCAGCGGCCAAGATCAAGTTACGGAGCCTCACCAATGCGTACAAGACAGAGCATTCTGGTGTGTTCGTAGGCAAAGGCGCCACGTCGTGTAGCCTAAATTCCTAGGTTTGGGGAAAGACTTCATTCGGATGACGGATATGTGTACCCGAACGCATCAATCTGTTTCATTTCGATATAAGACGGGGGGATTTTAGGTGGGGTGTTGGAAGGTTTTTGAATCGTCAAATCGCTTCGATAATCACCCTGTGGATAACACCAAAGCGGTCGACAAAATTCATTGAGTTTTTGAGGCCTAGTCCGTTTCCTTTGCTCTGAGTTTCGCCAAGCCCTGCTTGATATAGCCGGCATTTTCTCCAATGACAAAAAGCGCAGAGCGGACGTTTTCTCCGATCTCGGTAAACCCCCTCTCTTCGACCTGGAGTGTTAGCTCCATTAGGGCTGCCTCCAGCCCAAGCTGATTCTGATAAATCCTTTCCAACACATCAGATAATGAATATTTAGTGGGCATTCTTCGACTCCGTTCGAGAGGCTTCGAGCATGGCTGCATGGGAAAATTTAGCGGGCAATCCGATAGCGCGGGATGGGCCGCCTCAAGGAGCGGACTGGCACTCCTTTAAATAAGTGGAGTGAGATACCGATCAATGGAAAAGCCCTTTTAGCAGCGGTATTTCTTATTAAGAAATCTACACCCGCTTGCCAATTTGAAACACCCCGCCGGCGTGAAATCTACAATGTCTATAGGGCTCCAGCTTTCTTCCAGCTTAAGTAAATTGACACTAGTTCAGTGTTTAGCTTACTGGTAGGGACATCCAGCACAGGTGTGCCATGAGCCATCAGGCGCTCATTCAGTTCGGCCCTAGCGTTTAGGTAATCCACTGCGCCGCAATAGGCCAATGCTTCAGGAAGGGTTTGTACCGAGTCTTGGCGCATTTGGTCGAGCGTTTCTTCGCGCAGGCTGACCACTAACACTTGATGTTGGCGGCTCAGGTGTTGGACTGCGTTGGTCAGTTCGCCATGGTCCTCATCCTGCAGGTTGGTCATAAGGATGACCAGTGCCCGTCGTTTCTGACGTGTTAGTAGTTGCCGAATGGCTGCCTGATAGTCCGCCGGACGTTGGCTACTCGCCAGATCGTAGACCGTGTTGAGCAGGACGTTGAGTTGCCCGCTGCCTTTTACCGGAGCTAGATATCGCGGTTGATCGTCTGCAAATGTACTCAATCCCACCGCATCGCCCTGACGCAGCGCGACATGGCTCAGCAGCAGACACGCATTCAGCGCATGGTCGAAATGCGACAGCTCGCCATCCTGGCTGCGCATTTGCCGCCCGCAATCGAGCATGAACATGATCTGTTGATCACGCTCGTCTTCATACTCGCGGGCAATCGGCGTGCGCTGGCGGGCGGTGGCTTTCCAGTCGATCTGGCGCAGGCTGTCGCCTTCGCGAAATTCGCGCAACTGATGAAATTCCTGACCCTGCCCGCGACGCTGGCGCTGGCGCACACCGAGCTGGCTGAGCCAGTTGTCCACCGCCAGCAACTGCCCACCGTAGAGCTTTGCGAAGTCCGGGTAGACGCGGATCTCGCCGCTCACGGCGAGCAGGCGTTTGCCTGTCCACAGACCGAACGGGCTGGGCAGGTTGATTTCGCAATGCTCGAAGCTGAAGTGCCCGCGCTTGAGCGGGCGCAGACGGTAGCCGACCGCGCTGAATTGCCCGGGTTGCAGTTCAATCGCCAGCGGCAGGTTTTCGAAGCTCAGGCCCTGTGGCACGTGGTCGAAAATCTCCACCGCGACCGGCTCGATGAAGTCATGGCTGAGCTGCAGCCGCACCTCGCTCCAACGGCCGAGTGCCAGGCTGCCGGGCATCTGCCGCTGGATGCGCGGCGAGGGCAGGTTGTTCAGGCGCAGCGCATCGATGATCGCCAGCACCAGCAGGGCCAGGAGCAAGCCCCAGTTGATCGACAACAGCGTGGCGGGTACGTCGATGTCGAGGGCTTGCAGCGTGCCCAGCAGCGTGCCGACGGCCAGCAGAATCGCGAGCCAGATCAGCAGCAGGCGTGACGGTTTCACAAGCGCGGCGCCGGCACTTGGTCGAGCAGTTGCTGCAGCACCTGATCGACCTGCAGACCTTCGATGTCCAGCTCCGGCGCCACTCGCACCCGATGGCGCAGCACCGAGAGCGCGCAACCCTTGATGTCATCGGGAATCACGAACTCGCCGCCGCGCAGCAACGCGCGGGCGCGAGCGCAACGCACCAGCGCAATCGAGGCACGCGGTCCGGCGCCGAGGGTCAGGCCGGGCCAGGAGCGGGTGCTGCGCGCCAGCCGCACCGCGTAATCCAGCACTTGATCGTCAATCGGCAAGTCGCTGGCGATGCGTTGCAAGGCCTGCACGTCCTTGGCTTGCAGGACCGTGCGCAGCGGCTGCACATCAAGCATGTCGGCGCGGGTCGAGCGGCTGACCTGACGCACCATGTTCAACTCTTGTTCGGTCTCGGGGTAATCCATGCGCACCTTGAGCATGAAACGGTCGAGCTCGGCTTCCGGCAAGGGGTAAGTGCCTTCCTGCTCGATGGGATTCTGGGTGGCGAGCACCATGAACGGCTGGGCGATCGGCAGCGCCCGACCTTCGAGGGTGACTTGGCGCTCCTGCATCGCTTCGAGTAACGCCGCCTGGGTTTTCGCCGGTGCGCGGTTGATCTCGTCGGCCAGCAGCAGGTTGGTGAACAGCGGCCCCTTGCGCAGCTTGAACTGCTCGGTGTGCAGGTCGTACACCGCGTGGCCGGTGACGTCGCTGGGCATCAAGTCCGGGGTGAACTGGATGCGCGCGAATTCGCCGCCGAAACAACGCGCCAGCGCCCGCACCAGCAAGGTCTTGCCCAACCCCGGAACGCCCTCGAGCAGCACGTGGCCGCCGGCGATCAACGCGGTCAGCACATCGTCGATCACGCTGTTCTGGCCGATCAGGGCCTTCTGCAATTCACCGCGCAGCGCTTGCGCCAACTGGCTGGCACGCTGGCGTTGCTGGGCGGCGTGGCTGGCGCTGCCGGGCTCGATCTGTTCACTCATAGCGTGTTCCTCAAGGTTTGCAGGTGGGCCACCTGGCGACTGAAATCAGCGCTGCTCAGGCGCTGTTTCGGTACCGGGCTGAGGGCCTGACTGGTGGCGCGGGTCGGCTGTCGGGTCAGGCGCGACAGCACCAGCCATTGCTCAGCCACGTTCAATTGGTCGAAGCCGGGATAGCGGCGGCGGGCGCGGCGCAGCACGTCCTGTTGCAGGGCTTGCAACAGCGTGTGCTGACCGTTGTGGCGCAGGATGAAATCGGCACTGGCGCGCAGGTGTTCCTGCAACTGCCGGCGGCCACTCGGGGCGGGTGCCTGCAGTGGTCCATGGCGCACAGCAACGTGCCACAGGCCGAGGCCGATCAGTGCCAGCAGGGCGACGATGGCTTGCGGGAAGTAACGCCAGAGCAAGGTCAGCAGACCATCGTGTGCGGTGTTGAAAATCAGCGTGACGTCGGTGTCGGCGCTCAGGTACCAGAGCAGCCAGGCGTTGTCGTGCTTGCTGATGGCCGGGGTTTTCCACAGTTCGGCATCGGTGACCACGGTGATCGAGCCGAGGCCGTACGGCAGTTGCATCATGTGCGTGGCCTTGGCGCTGTTGGCCCAGGCCTGGGCGAGATTTTTCGGATCGTCCAGATGGAACGCGGTGTCGAAACCGGCGTAGGCCGGCGCGTCCTCATCTTCCAGGTAGAGCTTGGTCAGATTCGGGTACGGATCATCGGCCAGCTCCGCCGGCGGCTCCTTGAGGTCCTTGCTCAGGGACTGGTGCAACTGCACCCGATCCAGCAACAGATCATCGCTTTGTCTGGCCTGCTTGTCCCACAGCGCTTCGGCCACGAACACCAGGCGCCCACCGGCGCGGGCCCAGTTCAACACCTGATCGACCTGCCGCGGGGTCATGCGCGAACGTTCGCCGAACAACAGCAGGGTGTGCCGACGCGGATCGATGTCGGGCAGCACCGCCAGCGTTTCGGCGTGGCTGACGTTGAGGCCGCGCTCGCGCAAAAACAGTTCTGCCGCCAGATAAGGATTGGCCTGCGCCTGGGGCGAGGGGCCGTGATCGATCACTTCCTGATAGGGCCGCGCCTTGAGGTACAGATAAACGCTCAACGCCGCGAGCAGGGCGACCATCAGCCCGCCGAGCAGCCGCGCGTTGCGCCGGTTCAAGCGCGCGCTCCATGCTCGAACAAGGCACGCCAGCCGTCACACAGTTCCTGTTGCAGATGTGCCGCCGGCACGCGGTGCCCGTAGGCCATGTTCTGCCAGTGCAGCGTCAGGGTGCGACTGAACGCCAGCAGTTCCGGGCGCTGCAATTGCTCGACCCGCAGCAGCACCTGATGCTCGGTGTCGGCAGGTTTCAAGGTCAGGGCAAAATCGTGCAGCAGACGGCTGAGCAAGCCGCGATACAGCAAGCCCAGCGCCGCGCGCGGCTGGGTCTGCCAGAGTTGTTCGGCGCTGGCGGCGATGTCGTCGGGCAGGGTTTGCGGGCTCAGGTCCAGGCCAAACGCTTGCTGCGGTGCAGGTGGCCTGATGCGGGCGCGCAGCTTCGGCCGACGGCTGACGAAGGTGCGCAGGAACTCGCGATAGCGCCAGATCAGCCAGCCCACAGCGGCGATCAACGCTCCCCACAACAACACTTCAATCAGGCCGGCCAGCGCATTGAAGCGCTGACTGTCCAGCCAGCCGAGCAGGGTTTTCAGCCATTGCGGCGCCTCGCCGGGTTTGGCTTCGGCCGGGGCTGCCGGATCGTCGCCAAAGCTATAGCGGGTCACGCTTTCCTTGTTCTTGAACGGTGGTTGTTCGAGCAGCGCCTTGATGCTGTCGTGCGCAGCCTGACTGGTCAGCGGTTGGTGCAGCAGGCGGGGTGCCTCCGGTGCGCTGGCGGGATCGGCTGCAGCCCATACGGGTGGCACCGCCGGCAGCAAAAGACAGACCGCCAGCAGCAGACCCAGAGCGCTGCTGTTCAAACGCTGGCGCAAACGACGGAATACCAACTCGATGTCCCACGCTTCCAGTGCGGTGCGCCGGTTCAAATACAGGCTGAAACCGCAGGCGACATAAATCGGTTCCCAGACCACCAGCACCAGCGCGTAGAAAGCGTTGGTCAGGTGCTCCAGCCAACGCCAGTGGTGATCGGCGTCGAGGATCAGCGATTGCCAGTCCCAGTCGGTTTCGATCTGCTGTGGCAGCAGCATGTAGAACAGCGCCATCAGGCCGATCCACAGTGCGGTCTCCAGATGCATGCCGATGATCGTCAGCCATTGCGCGGCGCCGGCATTGCGTTGCAGCAACACCTGCAAGCGTTGCTGACGGGCCGTGCCGTCGAGACCTTCGAGTTGCACCACCGGCAGCAGGAAGCTGCGACTCAGGCTCAGCCGGCGCCAGGTCAGGCTGGCCAGCAGTTGCGGTTTGAGCAGCCGCGGGAATTCGCGCAGGGCCTGTTTCAGTGTCGGTGTTTCGCCGAACAGGGCTTTGGACAGGATGTACAGCGGCAGGCGTTCGTAGGCTGGTTTCAGCCACCAGAAAATGAATACCGCCAGCGACGGCGAATCCCATAGCAACAACGTCAGCACCGCGAACAGCGGCAGGGTGACGATGGCCCAACTGGTCATCAGCAGGCGTCGATGCTGCTGGCTCATGAGCACGCCCAGGTCCATGGCTTCCCAGGTGCTGCGCGGGCGGATCGCCACGGTGGCGTCACTCAGGCGCATGGCGTGTCCTTCCGGCGAACAGCAGATAAGCCGCTACTGCGAGCCACAGCGAGGCACCGACCGCGTATTTGATCTGCGGTGAGACCCCGGTCTTCGACGACCAATACGCTTCGATGAATGCTGCGATCAGCAGGAACAGCATGACCCCGCACACCAGCAGCACGCTTTTGCGCGCCGCCTCCACCAGCGCTTCACCACGGGTCAGCCGCCCCGGCGCAATCACTGCCCAGCCCAGTTTCAGCCCCGCCGCACCCGCCAGGGCAATGGCAGTCAGCTCGAAGGCGCCGTGACCGATCACGAACGACCAGAACGTCTGGCCAAAACCGATTTCGGTCAGGTGCCCGGCCACCGCGCCGATGATCAAGCCGTTATAGAACAGGAAGAACGCGCTACCGACGCCCAGCAGCAAACCGCTGGCGAAAGTCTGAAAGGCGATGCCAATGTTGTGCATCACGTAATAGCCGAACATCACCCAGTCTTCGCTGGCCGCCCGTTCGGCCGAGCGCCCGAGGTGCCCGGCCACCGGGTCGTACATGCTCTGCATGTCGCGCACCTGTTCGGCGGGGATCAGGTTGTAGATCAGTTCGGGAAAGGCATACACCAGCAAGGCAAAGCCGATCAGGCTGCCGAAAAACACCAGACCAGCGGCCAGCACAAACGGCCATTCGGCACGCACCAGTCGAGGAAAGTCAGCGAGGATGAAACCCAGGAGGTTGGCGCCGAATCGACTGCGGTGCCGATACAGCTGCTGGTGGCCGCGCAACACCAGTTGTTGCAGCGAGTCGATCAGAAAACTGCTGTAGCCACGCGCCTGTGCCAGCGCCAGATGCTGGCAGAGGCGTCGATAAGCCTTGGGGAAACTGGCTGCCTGCGAGGTGTCCTTGCCATGTTCGAGGCGTTCGAGGGCCAGGGTGAAGCGCTCCCATTCGGCCTTGTGGCGAGTTTCGAAAAGACTCTGCTTCATGTCGGCCCCAACAAGCCGCAGGCGATACCGTTGAGTTCGCTGACCGCTTTGGGCGCCGAGATGTGCAGCGGTTGGGCGAGCAGCGCGGCCAGCTCATTGACCCGCGCCGGCGACAGTTCAGCCTGACGTTCGGCGAAGGCGAGCAAGGCGCGTTGTTCGCCGAGGTTGAGCGGCACGGGCGAGCTGCGTGGCTGGGCGTCAGGTAACTGCGGGCGGAGCAGGGCGCGTTCGCTGTAGACCACCAGGGTGCCGGCTGCGATGTCGCCCAGGCGCTTGAAGGTCGGGTGTTGCAGGCAACTGATGGCGCCGAGGAAATAGCCGAA
Organism: Pseudomonas sp. S150; assembly: GCF_004526365.1. Classification (NCBI taxonomy): domain Bacteria; kingdom Pseudomonadati; phylum Pseudomonadota; class Gammaproteobacteria; order Pseudomonadales; family Pseudomonadaceae; genus Pseudomonas; species Pseudomonas sp. S150. The sequence continues at coordinate 5,388,956 of NZ_CP038207.1, read as the reverse complement.
CGGCAGCAGGTCGACAAAACGCAGCAGGTTACGCAGCAGCGAGGCCGACCAGCCGATCGGTGTGCCGTCATCGTGGATCACCCGCAGGCCCATCCATTGCTTGCCCGGCGAACGGCCCTGACGCAACACTTCGAACAGCACCATGTACCACCAGCTGACGGCAAACAGCAGCAGCGAACCCAGACCCATGCCGAGCTGGCCGAGAAACGCCAGCAGCAGAAACAGCGCGCCGAGGATGGCCCCGCGAATGCCCAGGTCGATGCCGAAGGCGAGGCTGCGCACCATCAGACCGGCCGGGCGCAACGGCAGGTCGATGCCCTCCGGGGTTTCCACTTGATAGCGGGTATCGAGTGGCGGGTTCAGCGGTGCTTTCCGTGGCAGTGCTGTGTTCTCGAGCATGGGCTACCTGATGGGGCCGGATCGGGATGCGAAGTCGGTCCGATGCTAGCAGCCTCTTGGGGGAAAACGACATAACTATGTATTGCACATCGTGTGATGCGCGGTGGTTGAATGACACAGCGCTGGCCGCGACCGCGGTTCAACGCCTAGACTTTGCCGATCTTCAGTTCAGGAACCGCCCGTGACTTCAATCTTCTGGTACGACTACGAGACCACCGGCATCAATCCGCGCAACGACCGTCCGCTGCAGGTCGCCGGGATTCGCACCGACCACGACCTCAATGAAATCGACGAACCGGTCAACCTCTACTGCCAGCCCAGCGACGACATCCTGCCGCACCCGGCGGCGTGCGCCATTACCGGTATAACCCCGAGCTGTCTCGCCGAACAGGGTTTGAGCGAAGCCGACTTCATGACCCGCGTACACGCGCAACTGGCGGCGCCCGGCACTTGCGGTGCGGGTTACAACACCTTGCGTTTCGACGACGAGATGACCCGCTACAGCCTGTACCGCAACTTCTTCGACCCGTATGCCCGCGAATGGCAGGGCGGCAACAGTCGCTGGGACCTGATCGATGTGGTGCGCGCCGCGTATGCGTTGCGCCCGGATGGCCTGGTCTGGCCGACCGACGACGAAGGCAAGGTCACCCTCAAGCTCGAACGCCTGACAGCGGCCAACCACATCGACCATGGGCATGCGCACGAAGCGCTCTCGGACGTGCGCGCCACCATTGCGCTGGCGCGGTTGATCCGCGAGAAACAGCCGAAGTTGTATGACTGGCTGTTTCAACTGCGCAGCAAACAGAAGGTCATGGATCAGATTCGCCTGCTGCAACCGCTGGTGCATATCTCCGGACGCTTCTCGGCGGCGCGGCACTATGTCGGTGTGGTGCTGCCATTGGCCTGGCATCCGCGTAATCGCAATGCGCTGATCGTCTGTGACCTGCACCTTGATCCGCAAGGCTTGCTGGACCTGGACGCCGAAACCCTGCGCCGGCGCCTGTACACCCGCCGCGACGACCTCGCCGAGGGTGAACTGCCGGTGCCGCTGAAACTGATTCACATCAATCGCTGCCCGGTGGTGGCGCCGTTGTCGGTGTTGCGTGCCGACGATCAGCAGCGTCTGGGCCTGGACATGGCGCTGTATCAGGCACGTGCACTGCGGCTAAGTGACGCACAACAAGTTTGGAAAGATAAAGTCGCGGCGGTTTACGCCAGCGAAGACTTCACGCCCAGCGAAGATCCGGAACAGCAGTTGTACGATGGATTTATCGGTGATCGCGATCGGCGTCTATGCGAGCAAGTGAGAACGGCGGATCCGGCGCAATTAGCGCAAGAGCACTGGCCGTTCGATGATGAACGTCTGCCGGAATTACTCTTTCGATATCGCGCACGCAACTTTCCCGACACGTTGAATTTCGAGGAGCAAGAACGCTGGAGAATATTCTGTCAGCAGCGTTTGTCCGAGCCGCAAATGGGCGCGCCTAATACCCTGCAATCTTTTGCCGAGGCCGCGCAGCAATGGGCGCTTAGTGCTACGCCGATACAGAATCAAGTGCTCAATGAGTGGCAGAATTATGTCCAGGCATTGCGCAAACGTTTGAATCTTTGAAATCGAACATAGTGTGCCCATGAAATGCCGGGCATAAAAAACGCCAGCGTATGCTGGCGTTTTTCATGGGCCGCAGAATCAGTCTGCGACAGGCGTTGCGGCTTAGCCCAGCAGGGTAGCCCAGCCTTCAACCACGTCACCGCCCCACTTGGCTTTCCACTCTTTCAGAGTCTTGTGGTTGCCACCTTTGGTTTCGATGACTTCGCCGTTATGCGGGTTTTTGTATTGTTTAACTTTGCGCGCGCGCTTGGTGCCGGTAGTTTTTACTGCGGCGCCACGGGTGCCTTTGGTTTTCGATTCCGGATCCAGCAGGGCGATGATGTCGCGCAGGGACTTGGAGTATTCGCCCATCAGGGTGCGCAGTTTGCCTTCGAATTCCAGCTCGGCTTGCAGTTTGTCGTCTTGCGACAGGTTCTTCAAACGCGCTTGCAGCTCTTTGATTGCTTCTTCGGTGGCGCGATATTCGTTGATCAAGGACATGGTAACTACCTTATGCAGATGTGTTGAATGGCAGGGGACAGTGCCGCAATAATAGTCAGGCTGTTTCATCAAGTAAACATTTAACCGGTTTTTTTATTTGAATTAGTTGCAAGGAATAACCGGTAAATTGAATGGTCATTTAAATAATGTGATGCAGTCATCACGAATATTCACAATTATCTGGCCGAACAGCTTCACTGCAGGACTATGGTTTCGCCGCGCGTGGCTTCAGACGCCGCGAATCGGGCCTGCCTGCGGACATGTGGTCATCAATACTGCAGTTTCCGCGCACAGTCGCTAGAATGGCCGCCTTTGCGAAGTTCTGGAGTTTTCCCCCCATGCGCACCTTTCGGTTGGTGATTTCCTGCCCTGACCGCGTTGGCATCGTTGCCAAAGTCAGTAACTTTCTGGCATCCCACAACGGCTGGATCACCGAAGCGAGCCACCACTCGGATAATCAGAACGGCTGGTTCTTCATGCGTCACGAGATCCGCGCCGATTCGCTGCCGTTCGGTATTGAAGTGCTGCGCGAGAAGTTTGCGCCGATCGCCGAAGAGTTCTCGATGGACTGGCGCATCACCGACACCGAGCAGAAGAAACGCGTGGTGCTGATGGCCAGCCGCGAATCCCACTGCCTGGCCGACTTGCTGCACCGCTGGCACAGCGACGAGCTCGATTGCGAAATCTCCTGCGTGATTTCCAACCACAATGACCTGCGCAGCATGGTCGAGTGGCACGGCATTCCTTATTACCATGTCCCGGTCAATCCGCAGGACAAGGAGCCGGCGTTCGCCGAAGTCTCGCGTCTGGTCAAACAGCACGATGCCGAAGTGGTGGTGCTGGCGCGCTACATGCAGATCCTGCCGCCGGCGCTGTGCCGCGAATACGCGCACAAGGTGATCAACATTCACCACAGCTTCCTGCCGTCGTTCGTCGGCGCCAAGCCGTACCATCAGGCGTCGCTGCGCGGCGTGAAGCTGATCGGCGCGACTTGCCACTACGTGACCGAAGAGCTGGACGCCGGTCCGATCATCGAGCAGGACGTGGTGCGTGTCAGCCACAGCGACAGCATCGAAGACATGGTGCGTTTCGGCCGTGACGTCGAGAAGATGGTGTTGGCCCGAGGCTTGCGTTATCACCTCGAAGACCGTGTGCTGGTGCACGGCAACAAGACCGTGGTGTTCTGATCGAACCTGCGCGTACTTGAATAAAGAAGGGCCTGGGCGTTCAATCGTCCCAGGCCCTTTTTTCGTTTCAGCCCTTGAGGAACTGCCCGTGAGCGACCCATTGGACAAAGCCACTTCGAAAGCGCCGGCCACCCTGGGGGAGGGCTGTTTGAGCCGCTACGACCCGGAGGACCTGAGCCCGGAAGACGGCACCGAGTTTCCCGGCGCCGCCGAGCTGTGGGAGCAGCTCAAGGAGCAGGCGGACGAACCTGAGAAGCCTGCCTGATCTTCAACAGCTTCTTGAGCAGCGGCCGCCCCAGCATCAATAGAAACACCGGGCCGCCCACCACCAGATAGAAATAGAACGTCACCACCCGCCAGATCAGAATCGCTGCCGCCGCAGTGGATTTGCCGACCATCGGCGCCAGCAGCGCCGCCGAGGTCAGCTCTGCGGCGCCCGCACCACCGGGCAACAGGCTCATTTGACCAGCCCCCAGCGATAGCATCTGCACCAGAAAACTCCAGGCCCACTGCAGATCCGCGCCCAGTCCGCGCAGGGCCAGATACAACACGCTGTAGCGTAGCAGCCAGTGCATGCAGGTCAGGGCGAACACCTTGACCAGGGTTTGCCACGGCAACTTGAGGGTGTCGATAAACGCGTCGAGAAAATGCAGCAGCTTGCGCGCCCAGCGCCGACGCGTGGCCGGTTGCACGTTGAGGCGGGCAAGCAGGCGTCCGCTCAGAAGGATCAGGCGGCGGTGGTAGCGCGCCAGCAGCACGCAACTGAACAGCCCACCGAACAGCGACACGGCGCTGACCATCAGCAACCACTCCAAGCGGTCACTGAGATGCTGAAACAACGCGTAAATCAGGATGCCGCTCAGGGCGCAGAGAAAGAACAGCAGATCGCTCAACTGATCCATGGCAAACACTGCGCTGCCACGGGCCGGGCGTACGCCGCAGCGCGCCAGCAACGCCATGATCGTCAGCGGTCCGCCACTGCCGCCGGGGGTGGCGCAGTAGGCGAACTCGGCGGCCATGACCACGCCGAGACTTTTCAGCGGCGTGACCCGATCGCGCTGATCACCCAGCAGCAGGCGCAGACGCAGGGTGTTGATGCCCCAACAGAGCAGAATCATGCCGAACATGATCAGCAGCCATTGCAGGGGGAAATTTTGCAGGCGCGCACCGATCTCGCCGCCGCCGAGCAACACCGGGATCAGTACAGCAGCGAGCAGGCCGATCAACAACACAATGCCGCGACTCATGCAGCGCGCTCCATTCGCCCGCGGTGCTCGGTGAGCCAGTCGATTTTGGTCATGGGCGTGCGTCCTTCTGCCAGCAGCCGTTCAAGGGTTCGTAGCCAGTAATCACGTGCGAAGGCGTGGCGCATGTCTACCGGGTGCAAGCCTAGACGAATCACCGGCGCGTCGCGCCATTGCTGTTCGCGTTGGTCGCTGACGAGTTTTGACAGACCCCGGCGCCAGGCGCTGCGCGCACTCCACACCAGACCCGGGGCGTTGATGGCGGTGAAATCCGGTAATTGATAAAAATGTTGCGGGTCGCTGGTGTAGCTCAATGGTGTTTCGCGAAGGGCCTGGCGCGTGCCCTCGCTCATCAACCAGGCCGGGGCGACGAAGCCGTGCAACGGCCAGCCATTGCGCCGGAACAGTTCGATGCCGTCGCGCAGTCGCGCCAGGGCGGCTTCGCGGGACAGGCGATAAAACTCCCCTTCGTGGGTGTAGATTCGGCGCATGAACCAGTCGCGGGGTGTGGCTGGCGCTGGCTCGCGGTCGTCATGGTAATAGCCGTGCAAGGCCAGTTCATCGCCACGGGCCAGCCGCTCGCCGAGCATTCGGCAAAACGCGGGATGATCCTCAAGCGCGTCGTGGCCATGGAAATCCGGAACGACCAGCCAGGTCATCGGCACGCCGCCCATTGCGTCGACCGCCTCGACAAATGGCCGATAATCCGCCCACGTCGACGGTGCCACGTCGTGCAGCACCAGCAGCACTGCGCGGTCATTCAAGGAATCAGCCATTGGCCACCCTGGGCAGCGAGTGACCGAGCACCGCGTGGTAATGGCCGAGCAGGCTGTCGACCACACTGTCCCAGGAATAACGCCGTTCGACGTGTTGCCGCGCCTGTTGGCCGAGTTTCACACAGCCGCGACTGAACAGCTCGCGCACGGCATTGGCCATGGCTTGCGGGTTGTTCGGCGCACAAAGCAAGCCGCAGTCTTCGGTGACGATCTCTTCAAACGCCCCGGCCGCCACGGCGACTACCGGAATCCCGCAGGCCATGGCTTCGAGGATCACCAGGCCGAAGGTTTCCTGGTCACCGGCATGGATCAGGGCATCGGCGCTGGCCATCAACCGGGCCACGGTGGCGGCGGGACAGAACCCGTCGATCACGCTGACATTGTCCGGGACCACGGCCGGCATCGACGAGCCAACCAACAGCAGGTGATAGCGTGGGCCGAGGCGCTGCATGCATTTGAGCAGCACCGGCAGGTTCTTCTCTTTGGAACCGCGCCCGGCAAAGATCAGCAGGCGCGTGTCTTCGGCAATTCCCAGTTCGGCGCGCAGGCCGTTGTCGCGGGCGTCAGGGTGAAAGGTTTGCAGATCCACGCCCAATGGCTGCACGAATACATTGCGCACCCCCAGACCAGTGAGCTTGTCGGCCATCACCTGGCTGGGCGCCAGCACTCGATCGAAGTTGCCATAGAGCTTGGTGACGTACGCCTCGACGTTCGGCGTGACCCAATGGCCCATGCGATTGCCGACCAGTAGCGGCAGGTCCGAGTGATAAAAGCCGATCACCGGTACATCCAGCTGGCGCCGTGCATCCAGCGCCGCCCACGCGGTGAGGTACGGGTCGCCGACTTCGATCAGATCCGGCTGCAAACCCTGCAGGACATTGCGCCATGGCGCGAGGCGCAGCGGGAAGCGATAGCCTTTGCCGAAGGGTAGGGCGGGTGCGGGCACGGTGTAGATACCGTCGTTTTCACCGAAGTGCGCGCCGGGAATCAGCAGGCTATGACGAATGCCCGTTTTGCCCCCCAACCGGCGATGCTTGGCATCCAGATAGGTGCGTACGCCGCCGCTGGCCGGGGCGTAGAACATGGTGATGTCGGCGATATGCACTGTGATCAACCCTCCGCTGCGTTGCACTCCCTTGGTTGACCTTTATCCAGAATAGATGTTCGGTCGGGAATACGCGGTAGAGCTGAAACGGCCCTCACCCTAACCCTCTCCCTGAGGGAGAGGGGACTGACCGTGGTGTTTTGGCTTGATACATCGACCTGAAAGTCGGAGTCGAACTCAGGTCTTGAAAAGCTTGAAGATCGGCTCCCTTTCCCCTCGCCCCTTGGGGGGAGAGGGTTGGGGTGAGGGGGGAGGCTTTTGATCTTAGATGCGGAAGCTACCGACCAGCTGCTTCAGGCGCGAAGCCTGCTGCTCCAGATCCGAACAGGCGCGCAACGTCGCCTGCAGGTTCTCGACGCCTTCCTGGTTCAGCGTATTGATCTCGGTGATGTCGACGTTGATGGATTCCACCACCGCGGTCTGCTCCTCGGTCGCTGTTGCCACCGACTGGTTCATCCCGTCGATTTCGCCGATACGCTGGGTCACGCTGTTGAGGCGTTCGCCAGCGAGGTTGGCGATTTCCACGCTGTCCTGGCTGTGGCGCTGGCTGTCGCTCATGGTGCTCACCGATTCACGGGCGCCGACTTGCAGCTCCTCGATCATGGTTTGCACCTGCTGCGCCGATTCCTGAGTGCGGTGCGCCAGGTTGCGCACTTCGTCGGCGACCACGGCAAAACCGCGTCCGGCCTCACCGGCACGCGCCGCTTCGATGGCGGCATTGAGCGCCAGCAGATTGGTCTGCTGGGAGATGCTGGTGATCACTTCGAGGATCTGCCCGATGTTCACGGTTTTGCTGTTCAGCGACTCGATGTTGCTGCTGGAGGCGCTGAGCATGCTCGACAGTTGATTCATCGCCTTGATGCTGCGATCCACCACTTGCTGGCCGTCTTCGGCGAGGCCGCGGGCGTCACTGGCCTGATTCGAGGCTTGCGCGGCGTTGCGGGCGATCTCCTGGGCGGCGGCGCCCAGTTGATTGATCGCGGCGGCGACGCTGCTGGTGCGCGAGGCCTGCTGGTCGGAGTTGTACATCGACGAGTTGGACGCTGCGACCACGCGCAGCGCGACCTCGTTGACCTGCCCGGTGGCCGACGACACTTCGCGGATCGAGCCGTGAATACGCTCGACAAAACGGTTGAATGCGGTACCCAGCACGCCAAACTCATCGTTATTGACGATGGTCAGGCGCTTGGTCAGGTCGCCTTCGCCGTCGGCGATGTCTTCCATGGCGCGGGTCATGACGTGCAGTGGCTGGATCAGCAGGCGAATCAGCATGCCCAGCAACGCGATGATGATCACCACCGCAATCACCGTGGCAATCACCGCCGAGGTGCGGAACTCACTGAGCATCGAGAAGGCTTTGTCCTTGTCCACCGACAGCCCGATGTACCAGTTGACCGACGGCAGGCCTTTGATCGGCGCGAAGCTGACGATGCGGGTCTTGCCATCGACGGTGATTTCACTGAAGTCGCTGCTGATGCGCGGGGTGTCCTGCGGATAGGCTTCTTTGAGTGATTTCATCACCAGTGCCTTGTCCGGGTGCACGAGGATCTTGCCGTCGGCGCTGACCAGGAAGGCGTAGCCCATGCCGGAGAAGTCCCGGGCGGTGAGGGTGTCGACCAGGGTTTGCAGGCTCAGGTCACCGCCGACCACGCCAACGCTCTGGCCGGCCTTTTTCGAGGCGGTGGCGATGGAGATTATCAACTGGCCGGTGGCGGCGTCGATGTACGGTTCGGTCAGGGTCGACGCGCTGCTGCTCTCGGCCCCTTTATACCAAGGGCGCACCCGAGGATCGAAACCGTCCGGCATCTTCACGTCCGGACGGATGGTGAAGTGACCGGTGGCATCGCCCAGGTAAGTGGCCATAAACGTCGAGGTCAGGGATTTCTGTTCCAGCAGGCTGGCGACGTTGGCCGGGTCCGGATTGATGGCAATATTCTGGGCGGCGTTCTCGACCAGCAGAATGCGCCCGTTGAGCCAGGTCTGGATGTTATCGGCGGTGACTTCGCCCATCTCGTTGAGATAGTTGTTCAGGTCATCGCGGATCGCGTTGCGTTGCAGCCAGTCGTTGTACAGCGTGAACGAGGCGAAAGCGGCGATGACGATGAGGGCGGCGGCAAGCAAAATTTTATGGCTGAAGCGCAGGTTTTTGTTCATGGCTTGGGGTTCCGCTAAGGTCTTAATGTCCTGGGCGTGCTTTATAAAGACGCGCAATATGGGCAAGGGTGAAACAAACTGATATTTCCGACTCTCCTTAGGGAAATGTCCGACCGACTTTTCAGTCAGGTTCTCGCCCTTATCTATCGGCCACAGCGGATTAAAGATTAACCATAGGTGACAAAATGCCTGACACATCGCAACTCGTTATCGGCGCCGATCTGGCGGGGCAACCGATTGCTCAGGCCATGCGCCTGGCCAACCGCCACGGGCTGATCGCCGGTGCGACCGGGACCGGCAAGACCGTGACTTTGCAACGCCTTGCCGAAGCATTCAGTGACGCCGGGGTCGCGGTATTCGCCGCCGACATCAAAGGCGACCTGTGCGGCCTGGGCGCTGCTGGCAATCCGCAGGGCAAAGTCGCCGAGCGCATCGCCGGGATGCCCTGGCTCGACCACAAACCGCAGGCTTATCCGGTGACGCTGTGGGATATTCACGGGGAGTCCGGTCATCCGTTGCGCACGACTTTGAGTGAAATGGGCCCGCTGCTGATCGGCAGCCTGCTGGAACTGACCGACAGCCAGCAGTCGGCGCTGTACGCGGCGTTTAAAGTGGCCGATCGCGAGGGCCTGTTGCTGCTGGATCTGAAAGACCTCAAGGCGCTGCTCAATCACCTCAAGGACAACCCGCAGCTGCTCGGCGAAGACGCGGCGCTGATGACCACCGGTTCCAGCCAGGCACTGTTGCGCCGGCTGGCGACCCTGGAGCAGCAGGGCGCTGAAGCGTTGTTCGGCGAACCGGCGCTGCAACTCGAAGACATTCTGCAACCGGCCGCCGATGGTCGTGGGCGGATTCATTTGCTCGATGCCAGCCGTCTGGTGCATGAGGCACCGAAGGTCTACGCGACGTTCCTGCTGTGGCTGCTGGCCGAGCTTTTCGAGCAATTGCCGGAGCGCGGCGATGCCGACAAACCGCTGCTGGCGCTGTTCTTCGATGAAGCGCATTTGTTGTTCGGCGATACGCCCAAGGCGTTGCAGGAGCGTCTGGAACAGGTGGTGCGGCTGATTCGCTCGAAAGGTGTCGGCGTGTATTTCGTCACCCAGTCGCCGGGCGACCTGCCGGATGACGTGCTCGCGCAACTTGGCCTGCGGATTCAGCACGGCTTGCGTGCGTTCACCGCCAAGGAACAGAAATCCCTGCGAGCGGTAGCTGATGGCTTCCGGCCAAATCCGGCGTTCGACACCTTGTCGGTACTGACCGAGCTGGGCATCGGTGAAGCACTGGTCGGGACGCTGCAGGAAAAAGGCACGCCGGAGATGGTCCAGCGGGTGCTGGTGGCGCCGCCACAGTCGCGGATCGGGCCGTTGAGCGAAACCGAACGCACGATGCTGATCGCCGGGTCGCCGTTCAAGGGCCGATATGACAAACCGATCGATCGTGAGTCGGCGTATGAAATCCTGATGGGCCGCAAGGATCTGGCGCCGGAGGCGGATGCGCCAGCGGGTAAGCCGGCAGCCGAAGAGCCGAGCCTGGCTGATCGTGCCGGAGAGTTTCTGGGCACGGCGGCGGGGCAGGCGTTGAAGTCAGCCATGCGTCAGGCGGCCAACAATCTGGGTAAACAACTGGTGCGCGGCTTGATGGGGTCGTTGCTCGGTGGCAGCAAACGGCGTTGATCCAAACTGTGGGAGCGGGCTTGCTCGCGAAAGCGGTCTGCCAGTCAACAATAATGTTGACTGAAAGGCCGCCTTCGCGAGCAAGCCCGCTCCCACATTAGATAAGTGGCAGTTTTCTGGATTGAGATCAGGATTTGTCTTTGGCGTGTGCCGCCAGACGCTCAAGCGCCGCACGCAGGCCAGGATCACTGATCCCGTCCGCCGTGGACTGAATGGTCGCCGCCGCATTGCTCGACAGGTCCATCGTGTGCCCGACAGCCCCAGGCTGGACGATCGGTGGTCGCACGCTGAATTTGATTCGCGTCAGGTTGGCGAACTCTTCGAACAGCTGCAATTGCCGTTGCAGGCGTTTTTGCTGGTAGCGCAGGCGTGTCGCCCAATGGCCGTCGGTGACCACCAGCGACAGTTCGCCTTCACGCCACTTGGCCACATGACAATGTGCGCGGGCGGCAGGTTGCAGCTGGCTTTCAAGCAGGCGTTGCAGATGAGCGAGGCGTTGGGCATGACCAAGAATGGCTTTGAGCGGCTTGGCTTCGCGTAGCAGAACGGCGGGCGCTCTGGCTGTAAGGGGGCGAAACGCCATGATCGAACACCTGAAGTAACAGAAGCTCCATGTTAGCAGAAAGCAACGGAACCACTCGCCCATTGCTTTTGTCCCTGCTTTACCCATTAAATCAACAACTAACTTCTTGCCTTGATGGGTTGAAGTTGAGCAAAACGCCCTTATTTTAAGTGAGCCCCGTCAAAGCGCAGTGCCAGCATCGTGGAATATCGCCACTTTCCTCACCACCGTTTCCGGGTAGAATGCTCGTTCGCATGCGGCCATGAGGGCTGCACGGGCGACTCACGGGGCCGCCCTCCATCCCTTTAGTGTGGAAGATCCTGCCGATATGTTTGCGCCTTTGTTAAAGAAACTTTTTGGAAGCAAGAACGAGCGTGAAGTCAAACGCATGCTCAAGACGGTGCAGCTCGTCAATGCCTTCGAAGAGCAAATGGTGGCCCTTTCGGACGATCAATTGCGCGCCAAGACCAATGAGTTCAAGGCCCGTATCGCCAAAGGGGAATCCCTCGACAAGCTGTTGCCTGAAGCCTTCGCGGTCGCCCGTGAAGCCGGCAAGCGCGTCATGGGCATGCGCCACTTCGACGTCCAGTTGATCGGCGGCATGACCTTGCATGAAGGCATGATTGCCGAAATGCGTACCGGTGAGGGTAAAACCCTCGTAGCGACCCTGGGCGTTTACCTCAACGCGCTGTCCGGCAAGGGCGTGCACGTTGTAACCGTGAACGACTACCTGGCCCGCCGTGACGCCAACTGGATGCGTCCGCTGTATGAATTCCTCGGCCTGACCGTCGGCGTCGTGACGCCGTTCCAGCCGCCGGAAGAGAAGCGCGCCGCCTACGCTGCCGACATCACCTACGGTACCAACAACGAATTCGGGTTCGACTACCTGCGCGACAACATGGCGTTCAGCATGGAAGAGAAATTCCAGCGCGAACTCAATTTTGCCGTGATCGACGAAGTCGACTCCATCCTCATCGACGAAGCCCGTACCCCGCTGATCATTTCCGGTCAGGCCGAGGACAGTTCCAAGCTGTACATGGAGATCAACAAACTGATCCCGCAGCTGGAACTGCACGTTGAAGAAGTCGAAGGCCAGGTCACCAAGGCCGGTCACTACACCATCGACGAGAAGACCCGTCAGGTCGAACTCAACGAAGCCGGTCACCAGTACATCGAAGAAATGCTCACCGGCGTCGGCCTGCTGGCCGAAGGCGAGAGCCTGTACTCGGCGCATAACCTGGGCCTGCTGACCCACGTCTATTCGGGTCTGCGTGCGCACAAGCTGTTCCATCGCAACGTCGAATACATCGTGCAGGACGGCCAGGTCGTACTGGTCGACGAACACACCGGCCGCACCATGCCGGGTCGTCGTCTGTCCGAAGGCCTGCACCAGGCCATCGAAGCCAAGGAAGGTCTGAACATTCAGGCCGAGAGCCAGACTCTGGCTTCGACCACGTTCCAGAACTACTTCCGTCTCTACACCAAGCTGTCCGGCATGACCGGTACCGCCGACACCGAAGCGTTCGAATTCCACCAGATCTACGGCCTGCAGGTCATGGTGATTCCGCCGAACAAACCGTTGGCGCGTAAAGATTTCAACGACCTGGTGTTCCTGACCGCCGAAGAGAAATACGCGGCGATCATCAACGACATCAAGGAAGGCATGGCCCAGGGCCGTCCGATCCTGGTGGGCACCGCGACCATCGAAACTTCCGAGCATGTGTCCAACCTGCTCAACAAGGAAGGCATCGAACACAAGGTGCTGAACGCCAAGTTCCACGAAAAAGAAGCCGAGATCATCGCGCAAGCCGGTCGTCCGGGCGCCCTGACCATCGCCACCAACATGGCCGGTCGTGGTACCGACATCCTGTTGGGCGGTAACTGGGAAGTGGAAGTCGCGGCGCTGGAAAACCCGAGCCCCGAGCAGATCGCCCAGATCAAGGCCGACTGGCAGAAGCGTCACCAGCAAGTGCTGGAGTCCGGCGGTCTGCAGGTGATTGCCTCCGAGCGTCACGAATCCCGTCGTATCGACAACCAGCTGCGTGGCCGTGCTGGCCGTCAGGGCGATGCCGGTTCCAGCCGCTTCTACCTGTCGCTGGAAGACAGCCTGATGCGCATCTTCGCCTCTGACCGGGTGAAGAACTTCATGAAAGCCCTGGGCATGCAGCCGGGCGAAGCGATCGAGCACCGCATGGTGACCAACGCGATCGAGAAGGCGCAGCGCAAGGTGGAAGGTCGCAACTTCGATATCCGTAAACAACTGCTCGAGTTCGACGACGTCAACAACGAACAGCGTAAAGTGATCTATCACATGCGTAACACGTTGCTGGCCGCCGACAACATCGGTGAAACCATCGCCGATTTCCGTCAGGATGTGCTCAACGCCACCGTCAGCGCGCACATTCCGCCGCAATCGCTGCCAGAGCAGTGGGACGTGGCCGGTCTGGAAGCGTCGATTGCCAGCGACTTCGGGGTGAAACTGCCGATCCAGCAATGGCTCGACGAAGACGATCACCTGTACGAAGAGACCCTGCGCGAGAAGCTGATGGTCGAGCTGATGGCGGCGTACAACGAGAAAGAAGATCAGGCCGGTGCCGAAGCACTGCGCTCGTTCGAGAAACAAATCGTTCTGCGCGTGCTGGACGACCTGTGGAAAGACCACCTGTCGACCATGGATCACCTGCGTCACGGCATCCACCTGCGTGGCTACGCCCAGAAGAACCCGAAGCAGGAATACAAGCGCGAGTCGTTCACGCTGTTCTCCGAGCTGCTGGATTCGATCAAGCGCGACTCGATCCGTGTGCTGTCGCACGTTCAGGTGCGCCGCGAAGATCCAGAAGCCGAAGAGCAACGCCTGCGTGAGGAAGCCGAAGCGCTGGCCGCGCGCATGCAGTTCGAACACGCCGAGGCCCCTGGTCTGGAGCAGCCGGAAGTATTGGGTGAAGAGGTCGATGTCGCCCTCGCCACCGCGCCGGTGCGCAACGAGCAGAAGCTGGGTCGCAACGAACTGTGCTACTGCGGTTCGGGCAAGAAATTCAAGCATTGCCACGGGCAGATCCAGTAACCCCCGTTTCAATCGCTGAAATACCCGCGCCGCGACCGGCTCCTGCCGTCGCGGCGTTTTGCCATTTACACCACCGCCATCCCTGTGAGCGGTGCTGACATCATTGAGTAAGGAGCGCATTCATGGCTGTTGGTCTTGGTCCTTTGCCAACGTTGCACCCGGTTGCCGGTTTTGAACTCGGTATTGCCTCGGCCGGCATCAAGCGCCCTGGGCGCAAGGATGTGGTAGTGATGCGCTGCGCCGAAGGTTCGACCGTGGCCGGTGTGTTCACGTTGAACGCCTTTTGCGCCGCGCCGGTGATCCTGGCGAAAAAACGCGTGCACAACGACGTGCGTTACCTGCTGACCAACACCGGCAATGCCAACGCCGGTACCGGTGAGCCGGGCCTGGCGGCTGCCGAGCGCACCACGGCGAAACTGGCCGAGCTGACCGGTGTCGATGCCAGCCAGATCCTGCCGTACTCCACCGGCGTGATCGGTGAGCCGCTGCCGGTCGAGAAGATCGAAGGCGCGCTGCAAGCGGCGCTGGACGATCTGTCGGAAAACAACTGGGAAGCCGCCGCCACCGGCATCATGACCACCGACACCCTGCCCAAGGGTGCCAGCCGCCAGTTCGAGCATGATGGCGTGACCATTACCGTCACCGGCATCAGCAAAGGTGCAGGCATGATTCGCCCGAACATGGCGACCATGCTCGGCTACATCGCCACCGATGCCAAAGTTTCCCGCGACGTACTGCACAACCTGATGCTCGACGGCGCGAACAAGTCGTTCAACCGCATCACCATCGACGGCGATACCTCGACCAACGACTGCTGCATGCTGATTGCCACCGGCAAGGCTGCACTGCCGGAAATCACCCGTGCCGAAGGCGAGCTGTTCAACAAGCTGAAACAGGCGGTGTTCGAAGTGTGCATGGACGTGGCCCAGGCCATCGTGCGTGACGGCGAAGGCGCGACCAAGTTCGTCACCGTTGAAGTCAACGGTGGCGGCAATCATCAGGAATGCCTGGACGTCGGTTACACCGTGGCCCACTCGCCGCTGATCAAGACTGCGCTGTTCGCCTCCGATCCGAACTGGGGCCGCATTCTCGCCGCCGTCGGCCGTGCCGGCGTGCCGGATCTGGATGTGAGCAAGATCGACGTGTTCCTCGGCGACGTGTGCATCGCCAGCCGTGGCGCACGCGCAGCGACCTACACTGAGGCACAGGGTTCGGCGGTGATGCAGCAGGAAGAGATCACCATCCGTATCGAACTGGGTCGCGGTGATTGCAGCGAAACCATCTGGACCACCGACCTGTCGCATGAGTACGTGAAGATCAACGCCGAATACCGCACCTGATCCAAAGGGTGAGGGTGGGCTGCCGACCTCTTCGCGGGCAAGCCCGCTCCCACAGGGTTCTGTGGTGTACACGAGATTTGTGCACGACCGAAACTACTGTGGGAGCGGGCTTGCCCGCGAAAGCGTCGGCCCAGTCACTACAAGTCTTGAAGCTTTCCACTGACGAAAAGGCGCCACACCATGTCCCTGCACCTGATCATCGGCGACAAACTGCTTTCCTCCTGGTCCCTGCGCGCCGCTCTGGCGCTGGAGCTGACCGGCGCACCCTACAGCGAAGAACTGATCAAACTCGGCAAGCCCGACACCCGCGAGAAGCTGCTCAAGCATTCGCCGACCGCCAAGGTGCCGCTGCTGCAAACTTCTCGCGGCACCATCGCCGACTCTCTGGCGATCGCCGAATACCTGGCCGAGCAGTTCCCGTCCGAACAGCTCTGGCCAACCGACCTGTTCGCCCGTGCCCAGGCGCGGTCCGCCTGCGCGCAGATGCACAGTGGCTTTTTCGCCATGCGCAATCACATGCCGTTCAACCTGAGCCACGACGCCCCGCTCAACCCGGTGCCGCCAGAGGTGAAGGTCGATATCGAACGCATGCTCGCGCTGTGGGCTGAATGCCGTGCTGCCGCCACGGAGCCTGGGCCGTATCTGTTTGGCCGGGTGAGCCTGGCTGACGCGTTCTTCGCCCCGATTGCCGTGCGCCTGCGGACTTACCAGGTGCAGTTGCCGGCGGTTGATGAAGCCTATGTTGAAACCGTCTACCAATGGCCCGCCTTCAAGGCGTGGCAAAAGGCTGGACTGGAGGAGTTGAATCCGTGAAACGTGTACACGTCGCGGCTGCCGTCATTCGTGACGACAGCGGCAAAATCCTCATCGCCCGTCGTGCCGACACCCAGCATCAGGGCGGCTTGTGGGAATTTCCCGGCGGCAAGGTCGAGGCTGACGAATCGGTCGAAAGCGCCTTGGCGCGCGAGCTGCACGAAGAGCTGGGCATTGTCGTCGGCGCCGCTCGTCCACTGATCAAGGTGCGCCACGATTACCCGGACAAGCAGGTACTGCTGGATGTCTGGGAAGTGTCGAGCTTCAGCGGTGAGCCGCACGGTGCCGAAGGTCAGCCACTGGCCTGGGTGACCGCCAAGGATCTGCTGAACTACGAATTCCCGGCGGCCAATCAGCCGATCGTGGCCGCGGCGCGTCTGCCCGGCGAATACCTGATCACCCCGGACGATCTGGAAGCCCCGGCCTTGCTGCGCGGCATTCAGAAGGCGATTGCCGGCGGGATCAAACTGATCCAGTTGCGCGCGCCGAACGGCTATGACCCCAAATACCGCGATCTGGCGGTGGATGCAGCCGGTCTGTGTGCCGGCAAGGCGCAGTTGATGATCAAGGGGCCGTTCGAATGGCTCGGCGATTTCCCGTCGGCCGGCTGGCATATCACTGCCGCGCAACTGCGCAAATACGCCGCAGCAGGGCGGCCGCTGCCAGCTGAGCGCTGGTTGGCGGCGTCCTGCCATAACGCTGAAGAACTGGCGTTGGCCGAGCAGATGGGCGTGGATTTCGTCACCTTGTCGCCGGTTCAACCAACCTTGACCCATCCGGATGCGCAGCCGTTGGGCTGGGAGCAGGCTGCGGCGTTGATCGAGGGCTTTGGCAAGCCAGTGTTCTTGCTCGGCGGGGTTGGCCCGGCGGAGCGCGAGAAGGCTTGGGGTGTTGGCGCGCAGGGTGTGGCGGGGATTCGGGCGTTCTGGCCGGAAGCTTGATTATGTTGTGAGGCTGATGGCCTCTTCGCGAGCAAGCCCGCTCCCACATTTGACTGCATTCCAACTGGATGAATGCAATCAACTGTGGGAGCGGGCTTGCTCGCGAAGGCGTCCTTACAGGCGCTAGATTTCTGAAGGCTTCGCAGCAGGCTGCCACAAAATCTCCGCAATCCCCTGCCGCCGCGCAATCAACCTTGCGGCGACGAACAACAGATCCGACAACCGATTGATATACGCCAAACCAACCCCGGCCAATGGCTCAATTGCATTCAAATGCTGACAACGGCGCTCGGCACTGCGCGCCAGACTGCGGCACACATGGGCCTGGGCGATCAGCATCGACCCACCGGGCAGAATGAAATTCTCCAGCGGCCCCAATTCCTCGTTCCACACATCGATCGCCGCTTCCAGGCGCTGGATTTCTGCCGTGTTCAGCGCCTGATATTCCGGCATCGCCAGCTCTCCGCCGAGGTCAAACAACCGATGCTGACAGGGGGCGAGCACGTCGATCAGTTCATTCAATCCCGGGAACGCCTCACGCTCGGCGATCAGCCCGGCCAGCAGCACGCCGACCTGACTGTTCAGCGTATCGACTTCGCCAATCGCTTCGATCCGCGGGTGATCCTTGGGGACGCGGCGGCCATCGCCCAGGCCGGTTTCGCCGGTGTCGCCGGTGCGGGTGTAGATCTTCGACAAGCGAAAGCCCATGGGTTACCTCGGTAGTTGATTGGTTTCGGCGGCGATGGCCGCCGGTTGGGTCAGTGGCAGGCGCAAGGTGAAGCAGGTGCCCTGGCCCGGCGCCGATTGCACTTCCATCTGGCCTTTGTGGTTGTTGGTGATGATGAAGTACGACACCGACAGCCCCAGCCCTGTGCCCTGGCCGATTTCCTTGGTGGTGAAGAACGGCTCGAAGGTGCGCTTGCGCACGCTCTCGCTCATGCCGATGCCGTTGTCCTCGACCTGGATCTCGGCCCATGGCGGGTTCAGTTTGGTGCGCAAAATGATCCGCCCCGGCTCGCTGTCGTCTTCGCGCTGGTGAATGGCTTGCGCGGCGTTTTTCAGCAGGTTGAGCAGCACTTGTTCCAGTTCGTTGGCGGTGCCCGGAACCGGGCCGAGCGCCGGGTCGAACTGGCGGATGATCGCCTGGCCCTTGAAGTCGAAACCGATCGCCAGATCGAAGTCGTTGCCGGCAATTTCCACCGCTTGATCGATCAACGCCGGCAGATCGCACGGGGCCATTTGCCGGGTGCTGCGCCGGCTGAAACTGAGCATGTGCGTGACGATTTTTGCCGCGCGGGCGCCGGCCTGCTGAATACCGTCGAGCAGTTTCGGCACTTCGCGGCTTTGCAGGTAACGGTTGACGGTGTCCAGTTCGATGCCGAGCTGTTCGGCGGTTTCGAGGTTCTTCGGCAGATCCGCCGACAGCCGCCGGCGAATGTTCTGCACGTTGTGCAGGATCGCGCCCAGCGGGTTGTTGATCTCATGGGCCATGCCGGCGGCGAGGCCACCGACCGAGAGCATCTTCTCCGACTGCACCATCATTTCTTCCAGCGACAGGCGCTGGGTGATGTCGTCGATACGGATCACCACACCGCGCCCGGCGCCGCCCATCAGCGGATAAAAGGTCAGGGCGTAGTGCTTGGGTTCGTCATCCTTGAACCAGGTCACCCGTTCGATCTTCGCCACGGTGTGCTCTTCGACCGTTTGCTTGAGTTGTGGCAGAAACGGCTTGAGCGGTTCGAAGGCGAGGAAGATCGGTTGGTTCAGCGCCTCATCCAGGCGCGTTCCGGAAAGGGCGCTGGCCTCCTGGTTCCACTGGGTCACGTAGAGCTGTTCGTCGAGAGCGATCAGCGCCGAGGGCATGGAGTCGATGATGCTGTTGAGGTAGTTCTGGAAACCGGTGAGCTTCTTCTCGATCTTGCTCCGAACCTGGACTTCCAGTTCCAGCTTGCGGTTGGTGTGGCGGGTTTCTTCGGCCAGGCCCTGGGCCTGATCGTAGGCGGCCTGCGAGTCATCGCGGGCGCGCTTGAGCTGCTGTTCGCGGGCTTCGATGCGCGAGAGCATGGTATTGAACGCCTCGGCGAGGCTGCCGATTTCATCGTGGTTGCCGCGTGAGGCGCGCAGGGCGTAGTTTTCTTCGCGAGTGACCTGACGCGAGAGCTCTTCCAGCTCATGGATCGGGCGGGTGATCAGGCGTTTGATCTGCCGCGCAATCACCAGCCACAGCAGCACGCTGAAAATCAGGATGCCGAGACTGGCGGTCAGGGTACCGGTGTAGAACGCCATCGGCAGTTCACTGCTGGCGACCAGCAGCAAGTGCCCGGGCGCGGTGCCGGGGCGGGGCAGGGTGATCAACTGATTGCTGCGAAACTCGGTGAGTTGCCAGGCTTCGATGTGTCGATAGCGTTCCGGCAGATTGAGTTTTTCGCCACGCTGCACCTGGGCGATGCGGTCACCCTTGCCGTCATACAACGCGGCGGCGCGCAGCGGCGAATAGCTGTCGAGTTCCTTGAGCAGGCGTTCGGCGCTTTGCGGCGACTCGAGGGCTTGTGCGACCAGGCTCGGGTTGGAGATCAGCCGGCCGATGGTCTGCAAAGCTTGCGGCGCCATGCTTTCCTGGGAGATGTAATAGGCGGCGCTGATAAAGGTCAGGTTGGCGACCAGCAGGACGGTGGTCAGCAACACCAGCAGGGCGGCCAGCAGTTTCTGGCCGACCGGCAGGTTTTCAAGGCGCTGGCGCAATGGCATCAGGTTTATCGCAGCAAAGGAACAAGTGGCCAGCGTAGCCGCTGCTCAGTCGCTGGGCAATCCAAGGCTGCGCAGATGGCCGACCAGACGTTGCTGCAATTGATTGAGGTGTGGCAGGTTCAACTGGTGACGGGTGGCGACTTTGCAGGCGTGGCCCAGCAGGTAACTGATTTCGGTGCGGCGCTGGTTCGCCACGTCCTGATACATCGACGAGTAGTTGGCTGCGGTGGCGTGGATCACCCGCTCGACTTCCTGTTGCAGATTGACCGCGGCTGCCGGTTGACCGCAACGCTCCAGCAATTCGGCAAGTTCCGCACACAGCGTGGCGACTTCGCATTGATGCTGCTCCAGCCCGCCGTTACGGCAATCATGGAGCACGGTCAGCGGATTGATCGCGCAATTGAGCGCCAGTTTGCGCCACAGCCGGGTGAGGATGTCGGTGCTCCACTCGTGGGGGATTTTCGCCGCATCAAGATCGTCCAGCCAGATTGGCGCTACCGGATGGCTGGCATCGCCCAGCCAGGTGAAACCGTGGCCGGCAAACACCACGCGCCAGTCGCCATCGCGGAACGCGCCTTCGGTGCTGGAGGCGCTGATGCAGCGTGCCTGCGGTACCTGCGCTGCGACGGCGTCCTGACTGCCGAGACCGTTCTGCAGCAGGATCAGCTCGGCATCTGCGCTCAGGCGCGGGGCGAGGCGGGCGACGGCGCTTTCGGCGTCATAGGCTTTGCAGGCGACCAGCAGGCGGCGGATCGGCTCCGGGTCGTCCGCCGTTTGCGCAGGGACGGCATAGGTCGTGGCTGCGCCGTGTTCGACCAGCGTCAGGCCGCCGGCCACCTGATAGCTGCGCAAGCGCTCGGCATCACGCACGATCAGCCGCACCGGCAGCCCGGCCCGCGCCAGACGGGTGGCCCACAGGGTGCCGAGGCTACCGGCGCCGAGAACGTGCCAGGGGGTGGACATCAGTTTTTCACTCGGTAAGGTACTGGCATGCAAGGCTCGCCGTATCGGTGGGAAAAGACCCGTTATAATGAGCCGGATTTTAACCGCAAGCCAAGCGCGCTCCATCCTCATCGAGCGCGCCTTTTTATTGGAGAGACTACATGCCGTCGTTCGACGTGGTATCCGAACTGGACAAACACGAGCTGACCAACGCGGTCGAGAACGCCGTGAAGGAACTCGATCGTCGCTATGACCTGAAAGGCAAGGGCAGCTTCGAGTTCAAGGAAAAGGACCTGACCGTCAACCTGACCGCTGAAGCCGGGTTCCAGCTGGAAGCGATGATCGAGATCCTGAAGCTGGCCCTGACCAAGCGCAAGATCGATGTGCAGTGCCTTGAAGTAAAAGACGCTTACGCCTCGGGCAAGCTGATGAAGCAGGACGCGATCCTCAAGGAAGGCATCGACAAGGAGCTGGCGAAGAAGATCGTCGCGCACATCAAGGACGCCAAGCTCAAGGTACAGGCCGCCATTCAGGGCGAGCAGGTACGTGTGACCGGCAAGAAGCGCGATGACCTGCAGGAAGCCATCGCGGCCCTGCGCGCCAAGGAATTCGGCATGCCACTGCAGTTCAACAACTTCCGCGACTAAGTCCGGTCAGATGGCTGTGGGAGCGGGCTTGCTCGCGAAAGCGGTGTGTCAGGCAACTCATTGTTGAATGACACAGCGCTTTCGCGAGCAAGCCCGCTCCCACTTTTAATTTGTGTACAGCCCCGGGTAGCCGGACATCAGGAGATGGAAGATGGATTTGAATGCAGAGGTAGACAACCTGGTCAAGGCGTCCCAGGCGTGGATTCCGATGATCATGGAATACGGCAGCCGCGTGCTGCTGGCGGTGATTACCCTGGCCATTGGCTGGTGGCTGATCAACAAGGTCACGCAAAAACTCGGCGGTCTGCTGGCCCTGCGCAATGCCGACCTGGCGCTGCAAGGCTTCATCAGCAGCCTGGCGAACATCATCCTCAAGGTGCTGCTGATTGTCAGCGTCGCCTCGATGATCGGCGTGGAAACCACCTCGTTCGTGGCCGCGATTGGTGCTGCCGGCCTGGCCATCGGTCTGGCGTTGCAGGGCAGCCTGGCGAACTTCGCCGGCGGCGTGCTGATTCTGCTGTTCCGTCCGTTCCGTATCGGTGACTGGATCGAAGCGCAAGGTGTGGCGGGTACTGTCGACAGCATCCAGATTTTCCACACCGTGCTGCGTACCGGTGACAACAAGACCATCATCGTCCCGAACGGCAATCTGTCGAACGGCATCATCACCAACACCAACCGTCAGCCAACCCGCAAAGTGGTGTTTGACGTGGGTGTGGATTACGAAGCTGATCTGCAAAAGGCCCGTCAGGTGCTGCTGGATCTGGCCAAGGATGAGCGCGTATTGCAGGACCCTGCGCCACAAGCGGTCATTTCGACGTTGGGTGACAGTTCGATCACTGTTTCCCTGCGTGTGTGGGTTAAAACTGCAGACTATTGGGACGTGATGTTCATGTTTAACGAACAGTCGCGTGACCGTTTGAAAACTGCCGGTATTGATATTCCGTTTCCACAGCGGGTTATTCGAGTAGTTCAGGAATCGGCTGTTCAGTAATACCACTGATACTTGGCCTCGCGGTCAGTTAATGAGTGGACTAACCCAAGAGCTGTCCGCACTCTTGGGTTTTTTATGTCTGATCTAGATGTTCGTTGGCTAATAAGTAGCTAGCTACTATTGTTTGTACGGTCAGAAACAGGAAGGCAGGGCAAACTTGATTCATAAAAAAACCGCTCACCTGAGTCAGGTGAGCGGTTCTTGTTAGAGCAAAGCTCTACAGTACGTCAGCTGCATATCCCGATTAGAGGATGTTCAGTGGGTACTCGACGATCAGACGGGTGTCGTTGTTGTCAGACGCGTAGCCGCTGTACGCGCCGTTCGAACGGTACATGGCGTAACGCAGACGGAACGACAGATCCTTGGCTGGACCTTCCTGGATCACGTACTTGGACTCGGCGTTCCACTCGTTTTCTTTACCTTCACCCAGACCGTTGGTCTTGATGTTGTCACCCTTCACGTAGCGGGTCATGAAGCTCAGGCCAGGAACGCCATAAGTCTTCATGTTCAGGTCGTAACGAGCTTGCCAGGAGCGTTCTTCACGGCCCACGAAGTCGGAGATCTGAATGGAGTTGGCAACGAAGATGGTGCTGTTGCCGTCAACGCCATAGTAGTAGGCATTGTCGCCGCTGGAGCGCTGGTGAGCGATGGTGAACTTGTGCGCGCCGAGGCTGTAGGCTGCTGCCAGGGACCACAGTTTGTTGTCTACGCCACGGGTGTCGTTGTCAGGGGTTTCGTCGCCAATGGCGCTGACCAGGTTGCCACGCTTCTCGCCTTCGGTTTTATAACCGTTGAAGTCGAAGTTCAGCGACTGGTCTTCGGCGATAGGCAGGGTGTAGTTCAGATTGATGTATTGCTTCTTGAAGTACTGGTCGGCATCCGAAGCGGCCAATGCACCGGTGAAATTGTCGGTGAAGGCATAGCTGGCGCCGAAGATGTTGATGCTGGTCAGGCCCTTGCCACCGTTGCCGTTCTCATCAGGCAGGCCGCCGATGCTGTCGCGGCCCATGCCGGTTTGCTTGCTCAGGGCGGTGAAGCGACCTGCGCTCAGTTCCAGGCCTTTGATCTCTTTGGAAGTGATCAAGGTACCGGTAGCCACTTCTGGCAACAGACGACTGTCGTCAGTGGCGAAGACCGGGCTGGCAACGAATTGCTGACCGTATTTCAGCACAGTGTCGGAAACGCGGAATTTGACAGCGCCGCCGATCTTGCCTTGGGATTTCTCTTCGTTGCCGTCGCTATCAATCGCGAACAGGCCGTTACCACGACGACCCGAGCCACCGTCCAGCTTGACCGAACCCATGGCCATGGCGTCGAGACCGAAACCTACGGTGCCTTGAGTGAAGCCCGATTCGTAGGTCAGCAGTTGGCTGACACCGGTGTCCTGGCGATAGCCGCTTTCAAAACCCGGGGTGCCGTCTTTCTTTGCAACGTTACCGGCACCATTTTTGTAATCGCGGTTCATGTATTCCATACGAGTCTTCAGTTTCAGACTCTGGTCTTCCAGGAACCCTTTGGCGTCATCCTGCGAAGATGCCATTGCGAACTGCGAGGTGCCTGCTGCAACAGCCAGGGCGATCATGCTCCACTTCATCACGCGCATCGTGATTTGCTCCTTTGGTTTTTAGAAGAGTACTGCCGTCCCACCTGTTTTATTATCTGGGCGGCTCTTTCTTTTTGTGTCGGCGCAAACTTATATCACGCCGACAATGTTGGCGATACTTGCTAATCCAACCTTTCACCTTCTTTACGACGCTGTCGCAGATGGCTTTGTAGATGTCGCAAATTCACAGTACCGATGCAATCGGATCGACAACTTTCTCGCTGTTTTTCTAGCCTTTCGCATCGCTAAAAAAGAGTCCCTGGCAAAACACTTGAATCTCCATCGGGCAACCCTGCCACTGTTTTTGTTGGGCCTAAGGCTCCCACTTCCCGTGGTGCGCTTATAGTCCATATGGGTACGAATGCAACAAGCGTGCACAAACCGCGTTCTCTACGCGGTTATTTTTCTGAACACTCGTCACTCGCTGTAAAAACCTCATAAATACTGGGCCTCAAGCCCTTCTTTATCAGGGCTTGACGCCATCCCTCGCTTGGTGTTGTCGAGCAGGTTCGTGCGCGCGACAACGAAAAACGTTACCGGTTCACCCCGCCAGTGAGTATTCGGCGGATGCCCGACGCACTGAGCGTAGACGCGCTGTGCGGTTTTGGTGCAAAAAATTTTCCAGTTGTTCCGGATTCATACAGTTTGAGCGGGAGCAGGGGATGAACGCTTTGGG
This sequence comes from Pseudomonas sp. S150, assembly GCF_004526365.1. Classification (NCBI taxonomy): domain Bacteria; kingdom Pseudomonadati; phylum Pseudomonadota; class Gammaproteobacteria; order Pseudomonadales; family Pseudomonadaceae; genus Pseudomonas; species Pseudomonas sp. S150. The sequence continues at coordinate 5,363,996 of NZ_CP038207.1, read as the reverse complement.
CTTTTCTGGTCATTTCATTGTGCTGCACCGCGCAGTCGGTTCCGTCATGGTGCGTGCCGCCCGAAAATGTCGCATGCAGGAGCGTTGAGCAATGTCTATCCTGGCACGCTCATCGTGAAGCCCGGCGCATTCGCAGGTATGCTGCCTGCCTGTCGCTTGGCGTCATGCCTGTCTGGATGGCCGCTAAGCTGAATTGTGTAGATCAGCCGGGAGTGCACGCAGTGTTTGCTTTAGATTCACGACTTCAACAGGACACCCTGACCATCGGCGATTTCCCGCTCTGCCGGCTGCTGCTGTCCAACGATGCCAATTACCCGTGGTTCATCCTGGTGCCTCGTCGCGACGATATCAGCGAGTTGTTTCAGTTGGATGTCGCCGACCAGCAGCAGTTGTGGCAGGAAACCACGGCGCTGGCCGAGTTGCTCAAGGACTTGTTCGATGCCGACAAGCTGAACGTCGCGACGCTGGGCAACGTTGTCAGCCAGTTGCATATGCATGTGATCGTGCGCAAGCGTGACGATGCGGCATGGCCGGCGCCGGTCTGGGGCAAACACCCGGCCAAACCCTACAGCGCCGAGCAGGTCGCGAGCATTCGTGAGCGGCTGCGTCTGGTGCTGACCGAACACTTCACGTTTCTGGAGGGTTGAACCATGAACCTTGAAGAACGCGTCACCGATCTGGAAAGCCGTCTGGCTTTTCAGGATGACACCATTCAGGCGTTGAACGACGAACTGGTGGCGCAGCAGCGGGTGATCGAGCGCTTGCAACTGCAAATGGCGGCGTTGCTCAAGCGTCAGGAGGAGATGGTCGGGCAGTTCGATTCTTTCGAGGAAGAGGCGCCACCACCGCATTACTGATGCCAACACCTTTATGCAGGCGTAAAAAAACCGCGAGCAGCCTGGCTGTTCGCGGTTTTTTATTGCCTTGGATCAGCGACGCGGCAGGGCGGCGATCACGTCCTCGGCTTGCAGGCCTTTATCCCGGTTCATCACCGAGAACTCAACGCGCTGGCCTTCGACCAGTACGCGGTGGCCTTCGCCACGGATTGCACGAAAGTGCACGAAAATATCATCGCCGGAATCCCGGGAGATAAAGCCGAAGCCTTTGGACGTGTTGAACCACTTGACGGTACCGGTATCGCGGTTGCTCATGTCATAGGTGACAGGTGCGGCAGCCGGTGAAGATTTGTAGAAGCTCACGGCCAAGTGCACAACCACGGCAACCAGAGCGATCACCAGGCTGAACAACACCGCCGGTTGACCGGCGATGACTGGCATCGGTGCGATCAGGGTCAGGGTTTGCAGGACGACAGTCAGCACGAGAAGAGCGCTGACCAGATTTTGCAGATGCTGGCGCGGGCCTTTGTTCCAGTAAGGAATCACTGGAGCGATGACCAGATTCAGCAGGCCGAAAAAGGCCAGGTAAAGTGCATCGGGTTGTTGCAGGTAAGGAACGGCTTCGGATTTCAAGCTAGGTATGAACGACAGCAGCAAGGCCGCTGCGCCCATTAGCAGGTGGACGATTTTCAACATTTTGATTGGCTCACGTTATGACGGCTCACAAGGAAGAGCTGAAGGCGCACGGTTCGCTTCGGAACAATAAAGAGGCGTTGGACACGTGCCCGGCATCAGCCTATGCGCGACACCCCCGAAAAATGGGGCGTAGCGACACACTGCCTATTTAACAGCAAAGCCTGCAGCTACTCAAATTACCCCGGCCAGCGGCACGTGCCCGGTCGATTTGTCGCATGGCGAGTGAAGATTGTCGGCTGCGAGGTGGCGGCTGCCTTGCTAGAGTGGGTCTGCACCTGTTGGATGAATTCAATCGCCTTAGGGGGTAAACATGGCAATCGATATCGGTATCAGTGAAGAAGATCGCAAGTCCATCGTCGAGGGGCTGTCGCGGCTGCTGTCGGACACCTACGTGCTGTATCTGAAAACCCATAACTTCCACTGGAACGTCACAGGTCCGATGTTCAGGACCCTGCATCTGATGTTCGAAGAGCAATACAACGAGCTGGCGCTGGCGGTGGATCTGATCGCCGAGCGTATCCGCGCTCTGGGTTTTCCTGCGCCGGGTGCCTACGCGACTTACGCGCGTCTCTCCTCTATTAAAGAAGAAGTCGGGGTGCCAAGTGCCGAGGACATGATCAAGCAGTTGGTCGACGGCCAGGAAGCGGTCACTCGCACCGCTCGCGGCATCTTCCCGCTGTTGGACAAGGTCAGTGACGAGCCGACGGCCGACTTGCTGACCCAGCGCATGCAGGTGCATGAGAAAACCGCGTGGATGTTGCGCGCGTTGCTCGAGGCCTGATAGTCCGGTGCGCGGACGTCCGCAGGTGTGGATGTCCGCATACTGTTTCAAATCTTACTGAACATGTCGGCTTATCCTACGCTGCTGGGCAACTAGTCGTCTGGCGCTGACTTTGCGTCTGCGTTTTTATGAAGGCACAGGATGTTGTCTTTATAAAAGCAGCGATGACAAAGGAGTGTCAGCGATATGGTAGGTGGAGACAGGCGATGCGAGCACGTCGGTTCGCAACGGGAAATGAAGGTCGATCCGTTTGTCAGCGATTTCGATTTTGAGCTGATCCGGCCGCTGGCCAGATCAGTGCGTTTGAACGGCTTTGCCACTTGCTTGAGGCTCGAGCAGGTTTACTGGAACATTCTTGGTGACATGGCCGGGCACAACGGCTGTTCGGTCAGCACGCTGCTGTCACATGTGGACCGCGAAGTGCACCTGCGCCACGGCGGGGTGAAAAACTTCAGTGGTCTGGTACGGGTGGTGTGCGTGATGAATGGCCTGCGCGATACCCCGGCGGCCGTCATGCCCTGAACGGGCAATACTTGAAATGACGTGGCGGGCTGTGCAGTCTTACGGCTGCACAGCCCGCATTTAATGGATATAATCCCGCTCTTTCGCCGCAAAGCCCTGCGCGCGGTGGCAATCTGATCGCCGAGACACCCCCATGCCGATGTACGATTATCAATGTGCTTCCTGTGGTCATCAGTTGGAAGCCATTCAAAAGATCAGCGAGGCACCGCTGGTCGACTGCCCTGCCTGTCAGGCGCCAGAGCTCAAGAAACAGCTGTCCATGCCGGGTTTTCGCCTCAGCGGCAGCGGTTGGTACGAAACCGATTTCAAGACCGGAGCCAAGAAGAATCTGGCCGGTGGCGACAAATCTGACTAGGGTTCAGGCCCAGGTCGAACGACACGCGTGAGATTCTGCAGTGCTTGAGTGCGACGGGATCTCCACCGAATTTCGAATTACGAGAAGCGAAACCACTACCATGATGCGCAGCCATTATTGCGGCCAACTGAACGAAAGCCTGGAAGGCCAGGAAATTACCCTTTGCGGATGGGTTCACCGTCGTCGCGACCACGGCGGGGTGATTTTCCTCGATATCCGTGATCGTGATGGTCTGGCTCAGGTGGTGTTCGATCCGGATCGCGCCGAGAGCTTCGCCGCCGCCGATCGCGTACGCAGCGAATACGTCGTGAAGATCACCGGTAAGGTGCGTCTGCGTCCGGCCGGTGCGACCAACGCCAACATGGCGTCGGGCATGATCGAAGTGTTGGGCTACGAGCTGGAAGTGCTGAACGAGTCGGAAACCCCGCCGTTCCCGCTCAACGAATACTCCGACGTCGGCGAAGAAACCCGCCTGCGCTACCGCTTCCTGGACCTGCGTCGTCCGGAAATGGCCGAGAAGCTGCGTCTGCGTTCGCGCATGACCACCAGCATCCGTCGCTTCCTCGACGAGAACGGCTTCCTCGACGTCGAAACGCCGATTCTGACCCGTGCTACCCCGGAAGGCGCCCGCGACTACCTGGTGCCGAGCCGTACTCACGCTGGTTCGTTCTTCGCCCTGCCGCAATCGCCTCAGCTGTTCAAGCAACTGCTGATGGTTGCCGGTTTCGACCGTTACTACCAGATTGCCAAGTGCTTCCGCGACGAAGACCTGCGTGCCGACCGTCAGCCTGAGTTCACTCAGATCGACATCGAGACCAGCTTCCTCGACGAAAAAGACATCATGGGCCTGACCGAAGGCATGATCCGCAACCTGTTCAAGGAAGTGCTGGATCTGGAATTCGGCGAATTCCCGCACATGACCTTTGAAGAAGCCATGCGTCGTTACGGTTCCGACAAGCCGGACCTGCGTAACCCGCTGGAACTGGTCGACGTTGCCGATCAACTCAAAGAAGTCGAATTCAAGGTGTTCAGCGGCCCGGCCAACGATCCGAAATGCCGTATCGCTGCACTGCGCGTTCCAGGCGGGGCGAGCATGCCGCGCAAGCAGATCGACGACTACACCAAGTTCGTCGGCATCTACGGTGCCAAGGGCCTGGCGTACATCAAGGTCAACGAGCGCGCTGCCGGTGTTGAGGGTCTGCAATCGCCGATCGTGAAAAACATCCCTGAAGCCAACCTGAACGTGATCCTCGATCGCGTCGGCGCGGTTGACGGCGACATCGTGTTCTTCGGTGCCGACAAGGCCAAGATCGTCAGCGAAGCCCTGGGCGCGCTGCGTATCAAGCTCGGTCACGACCTCGACCTGCTGACCTGCAAGTGGGCGCCAATGTGGGTCGTCGACTTCCCGATGTTCGAAGAAAACGACGACGGCAGCTTCTCGGCGCTGCACCACCCGTTCACCGCACCGAAGTGCTCCCCAGAAGAGCTGGAAGCCAATCCGGCCGGCGCGCTGTCCCGCGCCTACGACATGGTGCTCAACGGCACCGAGCTGGGTGGCGGTTCGATCCGTATCCATCGCAAGGAAATGCAACAAGCGGTGTTCCGTCTGCTGGGTATCAATGAGGCGGAACAGGAAGAGAAATTCGGCTTCCTGCTTGACGCGCTGAAGTACGGTGCACCGCCGCACGGTGGTCTGGCTTTCGGTCTGGACCGTCTGGTGATGCTGATGACCGGCGCCCAGTCGATCCGTGAAGTGATCGCCTTCCCGAAAACCCAGAGCGCTGCGGACGTCATGACGCAAGCCCCGGGTGTGGTAGATGCCAAGGCACTGCGCGAGCTGCACATTCGTTTGCGCGAAACGCCAAAGGCTGAGTAAGACGGGCCTGAAGGCGCATCTTCGGATGCGCCTTTTTTCTTTCTATAGAGAGCAGGTCGAGATTTTTTGTTGGCTGGCCACTGCGTGAGCAGGGCGGGCAACGTTTCAAGAGAATTCGGAGCGAGTTATGGCAGGTCATTCCAAGTGGGCGAACATCAAGCACCGCAAAGAACGTCAGGATGCCAAGAGAGGCAAGATCTTCACCAAGTGGATCCGTGAACTGACCGTTGCGGCCCGTCAGGGCGGCGGCGATCCGGGTTCCAACCCGCGTCTGCGCCTGGCCCTGGACAAGGCCCTCGGTGCGAACATGAGCCGCGACATCATCGACCGCGCCGTTGCGCGTGGCGCCGGTGCGACCGAAGCGGATAACGTTGAAGAACTGACCTACGAAGGTTACGGCCCGGGCGGCGTGGCGGTGATGGTCGAGTGCATGACCGACAACCGCAACCGTACCGCAGCTGCCGTGCGCCATGCGTTCAGCAAATGTGGCGGCAACCTTGGTACCGACGGTTCGGTTGCGTACCTGTTCGAACGCAAAGGGCAGATCAGCTTCGCCCCGGGCGTCGACGAAGACGCCCTGACCGAGGCGGCGCTGGAAGCCGATGCCGACGACGTGGTCAGCCATGAAGACGGCTCGATCGATGTGTTCACCTCGTTCACCAGCTTCTATGCGGTGCGTAACGCGCTGGAAGCGGCGGGTTTCAAGGGTGACGACGCAGAAATCGTCATGCAGCCGACCACCAGTGCTGAACTGGATCTGGAAGGCGCGGAGAAGGTGCTCAAGCTGATCGACATGCTCGAGGATCTGGATGACGTGCAGAACGTTTACTCCAACGCAGACATTCCCGAAGATGTGGCCGCTCAGCTCGGTTAAGAGCGACTAGGCTTCAATGTGGGAGCGGGCTTGCTCGCGAAGGCGGCATATCAGCAAGCATCAATGCTGAATGACACACCGCCTTCGCGAGCAAGCCCGCTCCCACATTGGTTATTCGCTGTTTTGAATTTCTTGTTTTTACCGACTCCGCAGGCGTTATGACTTTAATTCTGGGTATCGACCCCGGCTCGCGCATCACCGGTTACGGGGTTGTTCGCGATACAGGCCGCGGCGGCTGCATCTATGTGGCCTCGGGCTGCATCCGTACCGGCGCCGGTGAGTTGCATGAGCGGCTGCAGATCGTTTATCGCGGCGTGCGTGAAATCATTCAGACCTATGGCCCGGTGACCATGGGCATCGAAAAAGTGTTCATGGCGAAAAACGCCGACTCGGCGCTCAAACTTGGGCAGGCTCGCGGCGCCGCCATTGTGGCTGGCGCTGAAGAGTGCCTGGAGATTGCCGAGTACACCGCCACCCAGGTCAAGCAAGCTGTGGTCGGCACCGGCGCCGCCAATAAAGAACAGGTGCAGATGATGGTCATGCACATGCTCAAGCTGACCAGCAAACCGCAGATCGATGCCTCGGATGCCCTGGCCATCGCGATTTGTCACGCGCACACCCGTTCCAGCCTGCTGCCGCATGGCCTGGGAACCGCACGCAGTCGTGGCGGGCGCCTGCGTCTCTGATAGCATCAGCAATCATTTTTGCGGAATGCGGATTTCGCGCCTGGGTCGTCGGCCCGATTCCCGCCTTCCATCTGTCGCCAGCCCACGGCTGGCCAACGCTCAAGGATCTGAAACGTGATTGGACGCTTGCGCGGCACCCTGGCTGAGAAACAGCCGCCGCACCTGATTCTGGATGTAAACGGCCTCGGGTATGAGCTGGAAGTGCCCATGACCACCCTTTATCGTCTGCCGTCGGTCGGTGAACCGCTGACGCTGCACACCCATTTGGTCGTACGCGAAGACGCGCAGTTACTCTATGGTTTCGCCGGCAAGCGTGAGCGAGACTTTTTTCGCGAGTTGATCCGTCTCAATGGTGTCGGGCCGAAACTGGCCCTGGCCTTGATGTCGAGCCTTGAAGTCGATGAACTGATCCGCTGCGTGCAATCCCAGGACACTTCGGCGCTGACCAAGGTCCCGGGGGTCGGCAAGAAAACCGCTGAGCGCCTGCTGGTCGAACTGAAGGATCGCTTCAAGGCCTGGGAAACCTCGCCGGCCATGTTCGCCCTGGTGCCGAATCAGCCGGACGGCCCGGCGCCGGTCAACACCGCTGAAAACGATGCGGTCAGTGCGCTGATTTCCCTGGGCTACAAGCCGCAGGAAGCGAGCAAGGCGATTACCGCCATCAAGGACAAGAATTTGAGCAGTGAAGACCTGATCCGCCGCGCCCTGAAGGGAATGATTTAAGTGATTGAAGCTGATCGTCTGATCGCCGCCGCGCACAGCCCGCGCGAGCGCGAAGAAGTCCAGGATCGGGCCATTCGCCCGGTCAGTCTGGCCGACTATATTGGCCAGCCGACCGTGCGCGAGCAGATGGAACTGTTCATCCAGGCGGCGCGTGGTCGCAGTGAGTCACTGGATCACACGCTGATCTTCGGCCCGCCGGGTCTGGGTAAAACCACGCTGGCCAACATCATTGCCCAGGAAATGGGCGTGTCGATCAAGAGCACGTCCGGTCCGGTGCTTGAGCGTCCGGGAGATTTGGCGGCACTGCTGACCAATCTGGAACCGCACGACGTGTTGTTCATCGACGAAATCCATCGTCTGTCGCCCATCGTTGAAGAAGTGCTGTACCCGGCGATGGAAGATTTCCAGCTCGACATCATGATCGGCGAAGGGCCGGCGGCGCGCTCGATCAAGCTTGATCTGCCACCGTTCACCCTGGTGGGCGCCACCACCCGTGCCGGCATGCTGACCAACCCATTGCGTGACCGCTTCGGTATCGTCCAGCGTCTTGAGTTCTACAGCACAGCGGATCTGGCGACGATTGTCAGTCGGTCTGCGGCTATTCTCGGTCTGCCACTGGATCCGGAGGGTTCTTTCGAAATCGCTCGTCGTGCCCGTGGTACGCCGCGAATCGCCAATCGTCTACTGCGTCGGGTGCGCGATTTTGCCGAAGTGCGCGCCAAGGGCCATATCACCAAGTCGGTGGCCGATCTGGCGTTGAACCTGCTGGATGTCGATGAGCATGGCTTCGATCATCAGGACCGGCGCTTGCTGCTGACCATGATCGAGAAGTTCGATGGCGGCCCGGTGGGTATCGACAGTCTGGCGGCGGCGATCAGTGAAGAGCGCCATACCATCGAAGATGTGCTGGAGCCGTACCTGATTCAACAGGGTTACATCATGCGTACGCCACGGGGCAGGGTGGTGACACGGCATGCGTACCTGCATTTCGGTTTAAACATTCCGTCACGAATGGGTGAAATGCCCGTGGCAGACGAGTTTCTCGATGCCGTGGACGATTGATACACATTTTTTGGCGATTTATTCAGCGTTTGTACTGTCACAGGACGGTACTTTTGCGGTAAAGCCTTAAACACTGAAAAAACAGTTGCCTGGCCGGATTGGCAACCCGAGGAGTAAGCACTAGAGTATGCGCGCGCAAAACGGGCTTGAGCCGTTCGCACATCGTTGTCGCGTTTATTACGAGGACACCGATGCGGGCGGCATCGTGTATTACGTTAATTACCTCAAGTTTATGGAACGGGCTCGAACCGAGCGGCTCCGGACGCTGGGCTTTGCCCAGTCGGAACTGGCCGGGGAGGATCTGTTGTTTGTCGTGCATTCCAGCGAAGCGCGCTACCACGCGCCGGCGCGACTGGACGACGAACTGCTGGTAAGCGCTGATGTAATCGAATTGAACCGTGCCAGCCTGCGCTTCAAACAGCAGGTCAGGCGGGCCACGGATAATGTGCTGCTCTGTGAAGGGCAGTTTCTGGTGGCCTGCGTGCGCACCGACAGTTTGAAACCCCGGGCCATGCCCGAATCCTTGCGTGCGGCCTTTGCCGACGCGGGCGGCACGGGTACACACTCAAAGCAGGAGATAAAGCGTGGAAGCTAACGTCGTCGACCATTCCTCCATGTGGAGCCTGGTCAGCAATGCCAGCATCGTGGTGCAGTTGGTAATGTTGACCCTGGTGGCCGCATCGGTGACCTCATGGATCATGATCTTTCAGCGCAGCAATCTGCTGCGCGCCGGTCGACGCGCCCTGGAGAGCTTCGAAGAGCGCTTCTGGTCGGGTATCGATCTGTCCAAGCTGTACCGTCAGGCCGGCAGCAACCCGGATCCGGATTCGGGCGTGGAGCAGATCTTCCGTGCCGGTTTCAAGGAATTCTCCCGTCTGCGTCAGCAGCCAGGCGTCGATCCGGAAGCGGTGATGGAAGGTGTGGCCCGTGCCATGCGCGTTGCCATCTCCCGTGAGGAAGAGAAGCTGGAGCAGAGCCTGCCGTTCCTCGCCACCGTCGGTTCGGTCAGCCCGTACATCGGTCTGTTCGGTACCGTGTGGGGCATCATGAACTCCTTCCGCGGTCTGGCCAGCGCCCAGCAGGCGACCCTGGCCACTGTGGCCCCGGGCATCGCCGAAGCCCTGATCGCCACCGCGATCGGCCTGTTCGCCGCGATCCCGGCCGTTATCGCTTACAACCGTTTCTCTGCCCGCAGCGAAACCTTGCTGAGCCGCTACTACACCTTCGCCGATGAGTTCCAGGCGATCCTGCACCGCAAAGTGCACACCAGCGAAGAATAAGCAGGTATTTCCCGATGGCTTTAATCGCTCGAGCCCGAAACAAGCGCAAGCCGGTCGCCGAGATGAACGTGGTGCCATACATCGACGTGATGCTGGTGCTGCTGGTTATCTTCATGGTGACCGCGCCGATGCTCAATCAGGGCGTGAAAGTGGATCTGCCCAAGGTTTCCAGCGAAGCCTTGCCGCAGGACAACAACACTCAGGTGCTGACCATTTCGATCAAGGCTGACAAGACCTACTACTGGAACCTTGGCAGTGAAGTCGATACTGAAAAGCAGCAGGACAGGGCAATGACCCTGCCGCAGATGACTGACGCGGTGACCAAGATCATTCGCGCCGGCACCGAAGGCGGCAAGCGTACCCAGGTCTTTATCCGAGGCGACAAGTCGGTCGACTACGGCGCCGTGATGGGTGCCATGGGCGGGTTGCAGAAAGCCGGGGTCGGTAATGTTGGTTTGATTACCGAGGCCCCCTGATGCAGCAACAGCGAGAGCCGTCCGCCTCGGAAAGCTACTTCTGGCCTAGTGTTCTGGCGATTGTCCTGCACGTGCTGGTGTTCGGCATGCTGTTCGTCAGTTTCGCCTTTACACCCGAGTTGCCGCCGGCCAAGCCGATTGTCCAGGCGACCCTGTACCAACTGAAATCGAAAAGTCAGGCAACCACCCAGACCAATCAGAAGATTGCGGGTGAGGCGAAGAAATCCGCCGCGCGCCAGACCGAAGTCGAGCAGATGGAACAGAAAAAGGTCGAGCAGGAAGCGGTGAAGGCTGCGGAACAAAAGAAAGAAGAAGCGGCTCAAAAGGCCGAGGAAGCCAAGAAGGCCGATCAGGCGAAGAAAGCGGACGAGGCGAAAAAGGCTGATGAAGCCAAGAAAGCCGACGATGCGAAGAAAGCCGAGGCCAAGAAGGCAGAAGAGAAACAATTGGCTGATATAGCCAAGAAGAAAGCCGAAGAAGAAGCCAAGAAGGCGGCTGAAGAAGAGGCCAAGAAAGCGGCCGCTGAAGAAGCCAAGAAGAAGATCGTCGAAGACGCGAAGAAGAAAGCCGCCGAAGACGCCAAGAAAAAAGCTGAGGCTGAAGAGGCGAAGAAGAAAGTCGCCGACGAAGCGAAGAAGAAAGCTGCTGCCGATGCTGCGAAGAAAAAATCGCAGGAAGCGGCACGTAAATCCGCCGAAGAGAAAAAGGCTCAGGCCCTGGCAGATTTGCTTTCCGATACGCCGCAGCGTCAGCAGGCCTTGGCCGATGAACAGGGTGACGAAGTCGCGGGCAGTTTCGATGACCTGATTCGTGCGCGAGCAGCGGAAGGTTGGGCGCGTCCGCCTTCGGCACGCAAAGGCATGACGGTCGTGCTGCAAATCGGCATGTTGCCGGACGGTACGGTGACTTCGGTCAGCGTGGCCAAGTCCAGTGGCGATGGTCCGTTCGATGCGTCGGCAGTTGCGGCAGTGAAGAATATTGGACGTTTGACAGAAATGCAGGGAATGAAGCCGAGCGATTTCGCTCCGTATCGTTCATTCAAGATGACATTCACACCTGAGGATCTAGCCTTGTGAGAAACCTTCTTCGAGGAATGCTGGTCGTGATCTGCTGCATGGCAGGGATCGCGATGGCTGATGAAAAGAACATTCTGGTCACCAGCGGCAGCGATCGGGCCACCCCGATCGCCGTCGTACCGTTCGGTATGCAGGGCGGTGCCGTGCTGCCGGACGACATGGCCGAAATCATTGGTAACGATTTGCGGAACTCGGGCTACTACTCGCCGATTCCAAAGCAAAACATGATCAGCCAGCCAAGCCAGCCGAGCGAAATCATCTTCCGTGACTGGAAGGCGGTGGGTGCTCAATACATGATGGTCGGCAGCATTGCTCCTGCGGGCGGCCGTCTGCAGGTGCAGTGGGCACTGTTTAACGTGGCCACCGAGCAGAAAGTGGCTGACGGCAGTGTTTCAGGTACCACCGAGCAACTGCGTGACATGGCGCACTTCATCTCTGACCAGTCGTTCGAAAAACTCACCGGTATCAAAGGTGCGTTTTCGACCCGTCTGCTGTACGTGACAGCCGAGCGTTTCTCCGAGAAGAACACTCGCTACACCCTGCAGCGTTCGGACTACGACGGTGCCCGTGCCGTGACTCTGCTGCAATCGCGCGAGCCGATCCTGTCGCCGCGTTTCGCACCGGATGGCAAGCGCATCGCCTACGTGTCGTTCGAGCAGAAGCGTCCACGGATCTTCATGCAGAACATCGACACCGGTCGCCGTGAGCAGATCACCAACTTCGAAGGCCTGAACGGCGCTCCAGCCTGGTCGCCGGATGGCAATCGCCTGGCTTTCGTACTGTCGAAAGACGGCAACCCGGATATCTATGTGATGAACCTGGGTTCGCGTCAGATCACTCGCGTGACGGCAGGCCCTGGCATCAACACCGAACCGTACTGGGGCAAGGATGGTTCGACCATCTACTTCACCTCGGACCGTGGCGGCAAGCCGCAGATCTACAAAACCAGCGCCAGCGGCGGCGGTGCCGAGCGTGTGACCTTCATTGGCAACTACAACGCCAACCCGAAGCTGTCGGCTGATGAAAAGACGCTGGTGATGATTCATCGCCAGGATGGTTTCACCAATTTCAAGGTGGCGGCCCAGGATTTGCAGCGAGGTAGTGTAAAGATCCTCACTGATAGCACTCTGGACGAGTCACCTACTGTTGCGCCCAACGGCACCATGGTAATCTACGCCACCCGCCAGCAGGGCCGGGGAGTCTTGATGCTCGTGTCCATTAATGGACGCGTGAGGCTCCCGCTTCCTACCGCACAAGGCGAAGTCAGAGAACCGTCCTGGTCCCCTTACCTGAACTGACGCGGCGCTTTACGTTTTACTTAACACACTGGGGTTCATTAGGAGTTTCACGATGGAAATGCTGAAGTTTGGTAAATTTGCTGCGCTGGCTCTGGCCATGGCTGTAGCTGTAGGTTGCTCGTCCAAAGGCGGCGACAACGCCGGTGAAGGCGCTGTTGATCCAAACGCTGGTTACGGCGCAAACACTGGTGCCGTTGACGGTTCCCTGAGCGAAGAAGCTGCTCTGCGCGCAATCACCACCTTCTACTTCGAATACGACAGCTCGGACCTGAAGCCAGAAGCCATGCGCGCTCTGGACGTTCACGCCAAAGACCTGAAAGCAAACGGCGCTCGCGTTGTTCTGGAAGGCAACACCGACGAACGTGGTACTCGTGAGTACAACATGGCACTGGGCGAGCGTCGTGCGAAAGCCGTTCAGCGCTACCTGGTACTGCAAGGTGTTTCCCCAGCTCAGCTGGAACTGGTTTCCTACGGCGAAGAGCGTCCAGTTGCTACCGGCAACGACGAGCAGTCCTGGGCACAAAACCGTCGCGTCGAACTGCGTAAGTAATTCGATATGCGAACGTGCCGTCGTGCTGTAACTGTTCTGGCTCTCAGTCTCGCACCGCTTGCGGTGTGGGCTGCGGTTCCTGTGGTCGATGACAACTCCGGTTATAACAATAGCGGGAGCAGTTATCCGCCTGCGGGTTACGGTACGAACGGCGCCTATGCCGGGGGAGCGGCTTCGGCCCCTGCCTCGGCACAGGGCATGCTGTTCAACCAACTGCAACAGATGCAGGATCAGATATCGCGCCAGCAAGGTGTGATCGAAGAACTGCAGAATCAGGTTGCGCGCATGAAACAGGAATCCCTGGAGCGATACCAGGATCTTGATCGGCGCATAGGATCCGGTGTTGCACCTGCCGCGACTCCTGAGAATTCTTCTGCCGGTGGCGATGCAAGTGCTGCTGCCGGTGCTGCCGCTGGCGCCGGGGCTGCTGCCCAGGCACCTGCTGCAAGTAGCGAACCGGGTGATCCGGCCAAGGAAAAGCTGTATTACGATGCCGCTTTCGACCTGATCAAAGCCAAGGATTTCGACAAGGCCAGCCAGGCTTTCTCGGCATTCCTGCGTAAATACCCGAACAGCCAATACGCGGGCAACGCCCAGTACTGGTTGGGCGAAGTGAACCTGGCCAAGGGCGATCTGCAAGGTGCAGGTCAGGCTTTCGCCAAGGTGTCGCAGCTCTATCCCAAGCACGCCAAAGTGCCGGATTCGCTGTACAAGCTGGCTGATGTAGAGCGCCGCCTCGGTCACACCGACAAGGTCAAAGGCATTCTGCAACAGGTGGTATCCCAATACCCGGGGACCTCCGCTGCTCAGTTGGCCCAACGCGATCTGCAACGCATGTAAAGTGTGTTTGACCCGTTTGGAAGAAACCCGCGCTTGTCGCGGGTTTTTTCGTTAGAATTCACGCCCTTTTTCTGAAACACGCTTCTGGTGATCTACGCGTTGGCGGGGTTGTCTGAAGTGCCTGACGGAGGCGGACAGCCTGTTTAGCTGTTACGCCCGTGGCGACTATGCAAGACACATTGAGAATTACCGAAGTTTTCTACTCGTTGCAGGGGGAAACGCGGACTGCCGGGCTGCCCACGGTTTTTGTGCGCCTGACCGGTTGCCCATTGCGTTGCCAATACTGCGACAGCGCCTATGCGTTCAGCGGCGGTACGATCCGCACCCTCGACGATATCCTCGAACAAGTGGCCGGGTTTCGCCCGCGCTACGTCTGTGTGACTGGCGGTGAACCGCTGGCGCAGCCCAATGCCATCCCGTTGCTCAAGCAATTGTGTGATGCTGGTTACGAAGTGTCACTGGAAACCAGTGGTGCACTCGATATCTCGGCGGTAGATTCGCGCGTCAGTCGCGTGGTCGACTTGAAGACACCGGATTCCAAAGAGGCGCACCGCAACCGCTACGAAAACATCGAACTGTTGACGCCCAACGATCAGGTGAAGTTTGTCATCTGTTCGCGGGACGACTATGACTGGGCGGTTTCCAAACTGATCCAGTACGGTCTCGATCAACGTGCGGGTGAAGTGCTGTTTTCCCCAAGTCATCATGACCTCAATGCCAGGGATCTGGCGGACTGGGTGGTGGCAGACAACCTGCCGGTGCGTCTGCAATTGCAGCTGCACAAGTATCTTTGGAATGACGAGCCGGGGCGCTGAGATGACTGAACAACTGAACACCACCGAACAGCGTGCAGTGATTTTACTGTCGGGCGGTCTGGATTCGGCCACGGTCGTGGCAATGGCCCGAGCCGAAGGTTTCGCCTGCTACACCATGAGTTTCGATTACGGCCAGCGCTCCCATGCAGAGCTGCATGCCGCCGCGCGCGTCGCTCGCGATCTGGGTGTGGTCGAGCACAAAGTGATCGGCCTGAACCTGAACGGCATGGGCGGCTCGGCGCTGACCGACACCAGCATCGACATCCCGGAAGAGCTGGGCGAGGGCATCCCGGTGACCTACGTACCGGCGCGCAACACGGTGTTCCTGTCGCTGGCGCTGGGCTGGGCTGAAGTGCTTGGCGCGCGTGACATCTTTATCGGGGTCAACGCGGTGGACTATTCCGGTTACCCGGATTGCCGTCCGGAGTTCATCGAGTCGTTCGAGCGCATGGCCAACCTGGCGACCAAGGCGGGTGTGGAGGGCAACGGTTTCCGCATTCAGGCACCGCTGCAGAACCTGAGCAAGGCGCAGATCGTCCAGGCGGGCGTGAAGCTGGGCGTGGATTACGGCCTGACCGTTTCCTGCTATCAGGCGGACGATGAAGGCCGCGCGTGCGGCAAATGCGACAGCTGCCGCCTGCGTGCAGAAGGCTTCGCAGCGGCCGGTGTAAGCGATCCAACACCTTATTTTTGATTTTTTTCAAAAAGGTGTTGAATAGTCCTTAAAAATCAGTATTATACGCGCCACCACACAGCGGGTCGTTAGCTCAGTTGGTAGAGCAGTTGGCTTTTAACCAATTGGTCGTAGGTTCGAATCCCACACGACCCACCATATTTGGCGGTTTAGAAAATCCGGAAGGCCCACGAAAGTGAGGATTTCCGGGTTTTTTTTTGCTTGCGATTCAGGCACCTCTCCCTTGATCGTTGCCTGCGCTGACACAGGTCAGAATCATCTTTTGTATCAACGGGATATTCTGTAGCCTTGCGCAGCTTCAACGCTGTCCGTGCCTGATAATACTCACTCTCCCGGCGGTACCCTCAAGTGGTCCGGAGCCGGGTGTATACTCGACTTTCGCGCGAAAGCGCCTGCAGGTCTTGCGAACATGACGCAGATTTCCGAACGCCTTCTGGTTCAAGCCCACCTCGATGCCAAACAGCCCAAACCGCTGACTGCCGAGGAAGAGGCCCACTACCGTTCCGCCATCGCCGCCGAGCTCAAGGCTCAGGACGCGGTGCTGGTGGCCCACTTCTATTGCGATCCGGTGATTCAGGCCCTGGCCGAAGAAACCGGCGGCTGTGTGTCTGACTCCCTCGAAATGGCGCGCTTCGGCAACGCTCACCCGGCCAAGACCGTGGTGGTCGCCGGCGTGAAGTTCATGGGCGAGACCGCGAAGATCCTCAACCCGGAAAAACGCGTGCTGATGCCGACCCTGGACGCGACCTGCTCGCTGGACCTCGGTTGCCCGGTGGACGAGTTCTCGGCGTTCTGCGATCAGCACCCGGAGCGCACGGTGGTGGTGTACGCCAACACCTCGGCCGCGGTCAAAGCCCGTGCTGACTGGGTGGTAACGTCGAGCTGCGCACTGGAGATCGTCGAAAGCCTGATGGACAACGGCGAGACCATCATCTGGGGCCCGGACAAGCACCTGGGCACCTACATCCAGCGCAAGACCGGCGCTGACATGCTGCTGTGGGACGGTGCCTGCATCGTCCACGAAGAGTTCAAGTCCAAGCAGCTCGAAGACATGAAGGCGCTGTACCCGGACGCCGCGATTCTGGTGCATCCGGAGTCGCCGACCTCGGTGATCGAACTGGCGGACGCAGTAGGTTCCACCAGTCAGTTGATCGCAGCCGCGCAAAGCCTGCCGAACAAGACCCTGATCGTCGCCACCGACCGTGGCATCTTCTACAAGATGCAGCAGCTGTGCCCGGACAAGGTCTTCATCGAGGCGCCAACCGCCGGTAACGGCGCGGCGTGCCGCAGTTGCGCACATTGCCCGTGGATGGCCATGAACACCCTTGAGCGCACGCTCAAGAGCCTGAAGGAAGGGACGAACGAGATCTTTGTCGATCCGGCGTTGATTCCGCAGGCGATCCGTCCGTTGAAGCGCATGCTGGATTTCACCCAGGCGGCGCGGATGAAGCTGGCGGGTAACGCTTAAGCTCGTTGAGGCAACACGCAAAACCTGTGGGAGCGGGCTTGCTCGCGAAGGCGGTGTATCAGTCGATGCAAAAGGTGACTGATACACCGCCTTCGCGAGCAAGCCCGCTCCCACATTGGTATCTGGTGTCTGGAAACTATTTGGTCTTCTTCGGAATCCGCACCACGCGGGTATCGGAATAGATGTCGTGCCAGGTGCGCTTCTGCTTGTCGTACAGCGACCAGAAGAATCCAAGCCCTGCGCACAGCCACGAAGCGATCGATACCATGAAGCGCAGCAGCGCCTGCCACAGGCTGATCGCGCTGCCATCGGCGTTCTGTACGCGTATGCCCCACACCTGCATGCCCAGTGTCTGCCCGCCGTGGGTCCAGAACTTGGCGAAGAAAGCAAACAGCACCAGCAGCAGCACCGTGGAATACAGTGGATCGCCATCCATTTTCCCGGCGTCGGTCAGCACGCGCAGGCGTTCTTCACCGATGATCGCTGCCTGGATCAACTTGTAGACGAATCCGGTGACGATCAGCAGGGCAGTGCACAACAGGAAGTCATAGAACATCGCGGCCAGGCGCCGGCCGAGGCCAACAGCAGGAAAGTCGCCCTGGGGAGTGAGCAGGTTTTTCGACATGGCAGCCTCTGGGCACGAAATGAAGCGCCATTTTACGGATTCGCGCGCACAAAAAAGCCCCTGATATCAATATCAGGGGCTTTTTCGTTACAGAAGATTAACCTTCTGCTTGTACTTCATCAGCCTGCATGCCTTTCTGGCCTTGCACAGCAACGAAGGTCACTTTCTGGCCTTCTTTCAGGCTCTTGAAGCCGTTGCCCTGAATAGCGCGGAAATGCACGAACAGATCCGGACCGCTTTCTGGAGTGATAAAACCAAAACCTTTCTCGTCGTTAAACCACTTGACGGTACCGCTCTGACGTTGGGACATTTCTTATTTCCTTTGACGCATAAATTGATGACAGCCTCTTTCTCATGAAAGAGTACTGGGGCTGGTTGCAGGAGAGTAAGAAGACGTCGAGCGGGATGTAGCTAACTTGTAGGCTACTGCCCAGGTCACGATTCCAAGCTGACCCATGCAAACACAGTGGACAAACTCTACGCCAACTACGTGAGAAAAAACAAGCCCCGCGAAGGCCCCGGTTTTACTGTCCCTGCTGGCAGTTAGTCAGTCTGCTAGTGCGGCTTAGACGATTAGCTTGTTCAAAAGTTTTCGAACGTTATAAGTAAAGTTCATAATCGAATCAAATGTTAGAAAATGCACTTTTTTGTGGCGATTGCGTTACACATTAGTGCACGCATAACGCAATCGCGTTACTTATAGAAACAGTCAATCAACCACGATAGTAGCGTTGTGGAACAAATGGCATTTTGCTTACAAGCATTTGCACCTTTTTCCCACGAACGATGGCCCAGACTGGCGTATCCAGGGTGACATAAGCGCCGTCGAGGTAACCCATCGCCAACGGCCCGCCCAGGGTCGGACCGAAGCCGCCGCTGCACACGCTGCCGATGATTTCGCCCGCGTCGTTGACGATTTCTGCGCCTTCACGCACCGGCGTACGTTCCTGTGGCAGCAGACCGACGCGTTTGCGCGCGACGCCATTCTGCTGCTGAGCAAAAACTGTCTCTGCCCCCGGGAAACCACCGGCGCGCGCGCCATCGGCACGGCGTGGCTTGGAGATTGCCCACAACAGGCTGGCTTCGATCGGCGTGGTCTCGGTGTTCATGTCGTGCCCGTACAGGCACAGGCCGGCTTCCAGGCGCAGCGAGTCGCGGGCGCCGAGGCCGATGGCCTGAACCTCCGGTTCGTCCAGCAGGGCGCGGGCGAGTTTTTCTGCATCGGCGGCGGGCACCGAGATTTCGAAACCGTCTTCACCGGTGTAGCCCGAACGGCTGACGAAGCAATCCACGCCCAGCAGTTGCACGCGGTTGAACTGCATGAAAGTCATTTTTGCGACTTCAGGGGCCAGGCGCGCCAGCACGGTGACCGCAGCCGGGCCTTGCAACGCCAGTAGCGCGCGCGCTTCGAACAGCTCCGTAATGGTGCACTGATCGCCGATGTGCTTTTGCAGATGCGCCAGATCCTGATCCTTGCACGCGGCGTTGACCACCAGGAACAGCTCGTCGTTACCGAGATTGGCGACCATCAGGTCGTCGAGGATGCCGCCGTTGTCGTTGGTGAACATTGCGTAGCGCTGCATGCCCACCGGCAGGTCGATGATATCCACCGGCACCAGGGTTTCCAGAGCCTTGGCGGCATTGGCGCCGGTCAGGCGGATCTGGCCCATGTGCGAGACATCGAACAGCCCGGCCTGTTCACGGGTGTGTTGGTGTTCCTTCATCACGCCCAGCGGGTATTGCACCGGCATGTCGTAGCCGGCGAACGGCACCATGCGGGCGCCGAGTTCGATATGCAGAGCGTGCAGCGGGGTTTTCGACAGTTGTTCGGTGGACATGCGTGGCTCCTTGAAAGTTTGAGTTTGGGGGCATGGGGCTAGATTTAGATCAAGATCAAAAGCCCCTCACCCCAGCCCTCTCCCGGAGGGAGAGGGGGCTAAGTGCGGTCCTCTCCCAAAGGGAGAGGACATAAATCAGCATTCGATGATGTTGACTGCCAGACCGCCGCGGGCGGTCTCTTTGTATTTGCTTTTCATGTCGGCGCCGGTCTGGCGCATGGTGCGGATGACTTTGTCGAGGGAGACGAAGTGTTGCCCGTCACCGCGCATGGCCATGCGCACCGCGTTGATGGCCTTCACCGAACCCATCGCGTTGCGCTCGATGCACGGCACCTGCACCAGCCCGCCAATCGGGTCGCAGGTCAGGCCGAGGTTGTGTTCCATGCCGATTTCCGCCGCGTTCTCGACTTGCTGCACGCTGCCGCCAAGCACTTCACACAGCGCGCCGGCGGCCATCGAGCAAGCCACGCCGACCTCGCCCTGACAGCCGACTTCGGCGCCGGAGATCGAGGCGTTTTCCTTGTACAGAATGCCGATCGCGGCGGCGGTCAGCAGAAAGCGCACCACGCCGTCATCGTTCGCACCCGGGATAAAGCGCATGTAGTAATGCAGCACCGCGGGGATGATGCCCGCCGCGCCGTTGGTGGGCGCGGTGACCACGCCGCCGCCGTTGGCGTTTTCTTCGTTGACGGCGAGGGCGTACAGGTTGACCCAGTCCAGCACCGACAGCGGATCACGCAGCGCTGATTCCGGGTTCTTGCACAGTTGCCGATGCAATGCCGCCGCCCGGCGTTTGACCTTCAGCCCGCCCGGCAGAATGCCTTCGTTGCGACAGCCAGCGGCGACGCAGTCCTGCATCACTTGCCAGATTTTCAGCAGACCGGCGCGGGTTTCCGCTTCAGGGCGCCAGGCACTTTCATTGGTCAGCATCACCTGGCTGATCGACAGCCCGTAGGTGGCGCAGTGACCGAGCAAATCCTTGGCACTTTTGAACGGGAAGGTCAGTGGGGTGGCGTCTTCAACGATGCGGTCGGCCCCGGCCGCGTCTTCATCGACCACAAAACCACCGCCCACCGAGTAGTACTCGCGGCTGCGGATCTGAATACCTGCCGCATCGAAGGCACGAAAGATCATGCCGTTGGGGTGATAGGCCAGCGGCTTGCGAATCATCGCCAGGTGTTCTTTCTCGTTGAACGCAATGCTGTGTTCTCCGAGCAGATTCAGCCGGCCATTGCCGCGAATATCCTGCAGGCGTGCGGCGACGGTTTCGGTATCGACGGTGTCCGGGTGTTCACCTTCAAGGCCAAGCAGCACGGCTTTGTCGCTGCCGTGTCCCTTGCCGGTAGCACCGAGCGAGCCGTACAGCTCGACTTTGACGGTGCTGGTGGCCGACAACAGGTCATCGCGGCGCAGGCCTTCGGCGAAGCGCGCAGCGGCACGCATCGGGCCGACGGTGTGGGAGCTGGAAGGGCCGATGCCAATCTTGAACAGGTCGAACACGCTTAACGACATGAGTTGTTCTCCGGTTTCTTGTTATAGGAATTGGCGCAAGCTCGAGGCTGGACACAAATCCCCTGTGGGAGCGGGCTTGCTCGCGAGTGCGGTGTGTCAGGCAACATTGATGGCGATTGATACACCGCATTCGCGAGCAAGCCCGCTCCCACATTGGGATCTATGGTGTTGCTGAAAATCGGGGCAGGTGACCTGCCCCTCATCCGTTTAAGCGTAGCTTTCGATCGACGGGCAGGCGCAGACCAGGTTGCGGTCGCCGAACACGTTGTCGACGCGACCGACCGGCGGCCAGTATTTGCCTTCGACCAACGACGCCACCGGATACACCGCCTGCTCGCGGCTGTACGGGTGGGTCCACTCGCCGACCAGCTCCGCTGCGGTGTGCGGAGCGTTTTTCAGCGGGTTGTCGTCCTTGTCCAGCGTGCCGTTTTCCACCGCGCGGATTTCTTCGCGGATGCGGATCATGGCGTCGCAGAAGCGGTCCAGTTCTTCCTTGGATTCACTTTCGGTCGGCTCGATCATCAGCGTACCGGCGACCGGGAACGACATGGTCGGGGCGTGGAAGCCGAAGTCGATCAGACGCTTGGCAACGTCATCGACGCTGATGCCGCTGCTGTCTTTCAGTGGACGCAGGTCGAGGATGCATTCGTGCGCCACCAGACCGTTGCTTCCGGTGTACAGCACTGGATAGTACTCTTCGAGGCGACGGGAAATGTAGTTGGCATTGAGGATCGCCAGTTGCGAAGCACGCTTCAGACCGGCGCCACCCATCATGCGAATGTACATCCAGGTGATCGGCAGAATGCTTGCGCTGCCGAACGGTGCTGCGCAGACCGCACCTTCCTTGCGTTGCATCTGGCCGTGACCCGGCAGGAACGGGGTCAGGTGCGACTTGACGCCGATCGGGCCGACGCCCGGGCCGCCACCGCCGTGCGGGATGCAGAAAGTCTTGTGCAGGTTCAGGTGCGAGACATCGCCGCCGAACTTGCCCGGCGCGCAGAGGCCGACCATCGCGTTCATGTTGGCGCCGTCGATGTACACCTGACCGCCGTTGTCATGAATGATCCCGCAGATTTCGCGGATACCTTCCTCGAACACGCCGTGGGTCGATGGGTAGGTGATCATCAGCGCCGCGAGGTGTTCGCGGTGCTCGATCGCTTTGGCGCGCAGGTCTTCGATGTCGACGTTGCCACGCGCATCGCACGCGGTCACCACCACGCGCATGCCAGCCATGTTGGCGGTGGCCGGGTTGGTGCCGTGGGCCGACGACGGGATCAGGCAGATGTCGCGGCGCTCGTCGCCACGGCTCTGGTGGTAAGCGCGAATCGCCAGCAGGCCAGCGTATTCACCCTGCGAACCGGCGTTCGGTTGCAGCGAGATCGCGTCGTAACCGGTGGCGGCGCAGAGCATCGCTTCCAGTTCGTCGGTCAATTGCTGATAACCGGCGCTTTGTGCGGCCGGGGCGAACGGGTGCAGGGCGCCGAATTCGGCCCAGGTCACCGGGATCATTTCGCTCGCGGCGTTGAGTTTCATGGTGCACGAGCCCAACGGGATCATCGTGCGATCCAGTGCCAGGTCCTTGTCCGCCAGTTTGCGCAGGTAGCGCATCAGCTCGGTTTCCGAGTGATAACGGTTGAACACCGGGTGGCTGAGGATCGGCGACTGACGTACCAGCGCCGCCGGGATGGTGCTTTGCACCGACGCGGCCAGCGCAGCGAAGTCCGGCAGGGCCTTGCCGTCGGCGAACAGGCCCCACAGGGTTTCGATGTCAGCCTGAGTGGTGGTTTCGTCCACCGACAGGCCCAGACGCTCGGCATCGATGACCCGCAGGTTGATCTGCGCGGCGTGTGCCTTGTCGTGCAGCGGGGCGGTGTGTGCGCCGGTGGCTACGGTCAGGGTGTCGAAGAAGCTTGTCTGCTCGACGGTCTGGCCCAGTGCGCTCAGGCCCTTGGCCAGAATCGCGGTCAGGTGATGCACGCGGTTGGCGATCTGGGTCAGGCCTTTCGGGCCGTGGTACACGGCGTACATGCTGGCGATGTTGGCCAGCAGCACTTGTGCGGTGCAGATGTTCGAGGTGGCCTTCTCGCGGCGGATGTGTTGCTCGCGGGTCTGCATCGCCAGACGCAGGGCCGGTTTGCCGAAGCGGTCAACCGAAACGCCGACCAGACGGCCCGGCATGTCGCGCTTGAACGCATCCTTGGTAGAGAAATAGGCCGCGTGCGGGCCACCGAAGCCCAGCGGCACGCCGAAGCGTTGCGCGGAACCGATAGCGACGTCGGCGCCGAACTCGCCCGGAGCGGTCAGCAAAGTCAGGGCCAGCAGGTCGGCAGCGACCGCCACCAGCGCGTTGGCGGCGTGGAAGCGCTCGGTCAGTTCGCGGTAGTCGAACACATCACCATTGCTCGCCGGGTATTGCAGCAGCGCGCCGAAGAACGGCGTGACGTCGCTCAGTTCACGCTCATCGCCAACCACCACTTCGATGCCCAGCGGCTCGGCACGGGTGCGCAGCACGTCGAGGGTTTGCGGGTGGCTGTGGATCGAGGCGAAGAACTGATGGCTGCCCTTGTTCTTGCTCAGGCGTTTGCAGAAGGTCATGGCTTCGGCAGCGGCGGTGGCTTCGTCGAGCAGGGAAGCGTTGGCGATCGGCAGGCCGGTGAGATCGCTGATCAGGGTCTGGAAGTTCAGCAGCGCTTCGAGACGGCCCTGGGAAATTTCCGGCTGGTACGGGGTGTAAGCGGTGTACCAGGCCGGGTTTTCCAACAGGTTGCGCAGGATCGGTGACGGCGTGTGGCAGTTGTAGTAGCCCTGGCCGATGTAGGTCTTGAACAGTTGGTTTTTGCCGGCGATGGATTTGATCATCGCCAATGCATCGGCTTCGCTCAGGCCGTCGTCCAGGCCGAGCACGCTGGTGCCCTTGATGCTTTCCGGGATGACGCTGGCGCTCAGCGCTTCGAGCGAGTCGAAGCCGAGGCTGTTGAGCATGGCTTGCTCGTCACCGGCGCGTGGGCCGATGTGACGGGCGATGAATTCGTTGGCAGTGCCGAGGTTTACTTGGGTCATGTCGTTACTCCTCAGGCTTCGGCTTGGGCTTTGATCAGGCGGTCGTAGGCGTCTTGATCGAGCAGTTTGCCGACAGCGGCGGCGTCGCTTGGCTGGAAGCGGAAGAACCAGCCTTCGCCCAGCGGATCTTCGTTGACCAGTTCCGGGCTGCCGTCCAGTGCCGGGTTCACTTCCACAACTTCACCGTCGAGCGGCATGTACACGCCGCTGGCGGCTTTCACCGATTCCACGGTGGCGGCTTCAGCGCCTTTTTCGTAAGCCTGCAGCTCAGGCAGTTGCACGAACACCACGTCGCCCAAAGCGTTCTGCGCGAAAGCGGTGATGCCGACAGTAACGCTGCCGTCAGCTTCGGTGCGCAGCCATTCGTGATCTTCAGTAAAACGCAACTCGCTCATGGAAACTCCTAAGGGGGCCAGACTCGTCTGGTGGACGCGGTGGAAGGCTTGGGCATGAAAGCCCTGATTTTATGAGCGGTTACTTAGCAAGAACGCGGCCAGATTGTATTTATCTATATAAATCAAATAGTTATATGTTTCTGGTTGTGATGGGTGTGGGGCTTCTGTAGCGAAATCGCTACAGCTTGGGGCGGGGAGAAAAGCTGAAGCGGATCAAAGCCTTGCACAGCGGCGATCGGAGGAGGGTGTAGCGATATCGTTCCGCTGTAGCGCTTTCAGTACAGATGGAGGTCGGTTTTGAACGGATTTCGAATCCGTCACATAAACCCCCTGTGGGAGCGGGCTTGCTCGCGAAAGCGTCAGGTCAGTCGACATCACTGTTGAATGGCCCACCGCATTCGCGAGCAAGCCCGCTCCCACATTTTTGACCGCGTGCGGCTTACGGTTTATTGGGGATGCCGTACTTGCGCAGGCGATGGGCAATCGCGGTGTGCGAGGTCTGCAGGCGGCTGGCCAGTTGGCGGGTTGAGGGGTAGCTGACGTAGAGTTTTTCCAGCAGCGATTTTTCGAAGGATTCGACGGCTTGTTCGAGGCTGTCGACGTCGCTGTCGGTCTGCCGCGCCACCGAGGTGCCGGCGATGTCGAGGTCGCCGATGTCGACCAGACTGCTCTCGCAGATCGCGGCGGCGCGGAAGATCACGTTCTGCAACTGCCGCACGTTGCCCGGCCAGCGGTTGCCGAGCAGCGCTGGATAAGTCCCCGGTGCCAGGCGACACACCGGACGCTGAATCTGCGCACACGCCTGCTGCATGAAATAGCGTGCCAGCAGCAGAATGTCCTGACCTCGCTCACGCAGCGGCGGCACTTCGACGTTGAGCACGTTGAGACGGTAGAACAGGTCTTCGCGGAACAGGCCTTCGCTGACCATTTTTTCCAGGTCGCGGTGGGTCGCGCTGAGGATCCGCACGTTGACCTTCACTTCGCGATCACCGCCGACCCGACGGAAGCTGCCGTCATTCAGAAAGCGCAGCAGTTTGGCTTGCAAGTACGGCGACATCTCGCCGATCTCGTCGAGAAATACCGTGCCCTGGTTGGCCAGTTCCATCAGCCCCGGTTTGCCGCCACGTTGCGCGCCGGTGAAGGCGCCGGGGGCGTAGCCGAACAGTTCGCTCTCGGCGAGGTTTTCCGGCAGCGCCGCGCAGTTCAGCGCGAGAAACGGCGCACTGTGCCGCGCACTGATCGCATGGCAAGCGCGGGCCACCAGTTCTTTGCCGGTGCCGGTTTCGCCTTGAATCAGCAACGGTGCGTCGAGGGCTGCGACTCGTTGCGCGCGGGCCTTCAGCGTGCGGATCGCCGGGGATTCGCCGAGCAGCGCATCGAAGCCTTCGGCGTGGTCATGGTGCAATGCCGAGAGCTGTTCACCGATGCGGTTTGGCTGATAAAGGGTCAGCAGCGCGCCGGCGTCGGTGATCGGTGTGGCGTCGAGCAGCAGGGTCTGGCCATTGACGGTGATCTCACGCAGCGGCAGGCGGAAGCCTTGTTCGAGCAGGGTTTCCAGCAGACCGGGATCGTTGAACAGTTCCGAGACACTTTCCCCCGCCGGTTCACGCCCGTACAGCGCGATCAGTGCCGGGTTGGCCAGCAGCACCTTGCCGGCGCTATCGAGGGCCAGTACCGGATCGGTCATCGCCGCGAGCAATGCATCGAGCTGCAAGTGCCGACGCTGACCGGGGAGGATGTCGACCACCACCACGGCCTCCACGCCGCGCACCCGGAACAACGCATCTTTGAGTTCTTCGAGCACTTGCGGGCTCAAGGTCGGTGCATCGATGTAGACGTTGGGCGGGATCATCTCCACCGCATCCAGATTGAGATTGCGCCCACCGAGGATCGCCAGGACTTCCTGGGTGATGCCGACGCGGTCGATGAAGCTGACGTGGATACGCATGGGGGCGGTTCAGTGTTCTGGAATGCGGAGGGGGGCAAGTATGCCTTGATGGGGGACTGGGGTGAAATCTTGAGATTGTTGTCGTGCTGGAGATCTACCCCCTCACCCCAGCCCTCTCCCCAGAGGGGCGAGGGGGAAAGGGAGCAGATTGGGGGCTTTTCAAAACTTGAGTTCGGCTCGCTATTTCAGGTCGGTGTACCTTGAGCGAGCAACTCGGTCAGTCCCCTCTCCCTCCGGGAGAGGGTTAGGGTGAGGGGGCTTTTGGGGTTACTCGAAATGCTCGGGATTAACCGGATCCCCGGATTGCATATTCAACTTCTGCCGGATGTCCTCAAACATCAGATCGTAATGTTTGTGCACCGAACCGATCTGGCTGTGAGCCTTTGGAATCCCATATTTCTCGGCAATCCGGGTCACGTCGCGGGCGAAGTTGTAAGCCTCTTCCTTGGGCAGGAAAAACGCTTCCTTCATGTCCTTGCCCTGCATATTGCCGTGCAGGGTGAACTGTATCCCTTTGCCTTTTTGCGGATCGGTGAACACTTCATAGTCGAGACACAGGTCGTAACTGACGTCATCTGGCGTCAACGCATGTCGCTCGATGTGCAAATGACCGGGGTTGAATATGGCCATGGGTTTCTCCTGATCAAGGCATGGGAGAAGGGCAGACCCTGGGCCTGCCCTTGAGGTTCTAATTATCGATAGCTGATGCCCGGCTTCGCCGTGCTGACGCGTGTGCCGGCAGTGCCCTGGACGATCGCTTCGATGTCCGCGAGCGAGCCGATCACCGCGACCTTGCCAGTATGGCGCGCGAATTCGCAGGCTGCCTGCACCTTCGGTCCCATGGAGCCAGCGGCGAAACCGAGGCGTTCGAGTTCATCCGGGTGGGCTTCGGCGATGGCTTTCTGCGACGGCTTGCCATAGTCGACGAACGCCGCGTTGACGTCGGTGGCGATCACCAGCAAGTCAGCTTCCAGTTGCTCGGCGAGCAGCGACGAGCACAGATCCTTGTCGATCACCGCCTCGATGCCCTTGAGGTTGCGGTGCTCGTCGTACATGGTCGGAATCCCGCCGCCACCCGCACAAATCACGATGCTGCCCTTGTCCAGCAGCCACTTGATCGGGCGGATCTCGAAGATGCGTTTCGGCCGTGGACTGGCCACCACACGACGGAACTTGTCGCCGTCCGGAGCGATGGCCCAACCTCTTTCAGCAGCGAGTTTTTCCGCTTCGGCCTTGTCGTAGACCGGGCCGATCGGTTTGGTTGGATTCTGAAAGGCCGGGTCCTTGGCGTCGACTTCAACCTGGGTCAGCAGGGTGGCGAACGGCACTTCGAAGTCCAGCAGGTTGCCCAGT
Organism: Pseudomonas sp. S150; assembly: GCF_004526365.1. Classification (NCBI taxonomy): domain Bacteria; kingdom Pseudomonadati; phylum Pseudomonadota; class Gammaproteobacteria; order Pseudomonadales; family Pseudomonadaceae; genus Pseudomonas; species Pseudomonas sp. S150. The sequence continues at coordinate 5,336,357 of NZ_CP038207.1, read as the reverse complement.
TCCTGTTCGATGATGTAGCCGATCATGCCTTCGGTTTCGGCACCGAGCACGTCCAGCGGGTAAGGGGTGACGGAGGTGTAGGCCGCCGCCTGCAGCGACAGCAGGCCGACTTGCGGGCCATTGCCGTGGGCGATGACCAGTTGGTTGCCGGGATGGATCTTGGCGATTTGCTCGGTGGCGATGCGGATGTTGGCGCGCTGGTTGTCAGCGGTCATCGGCTCGCCACGACGGAGCAGGGCGTTACCGCCCAGAGCTACGACGATACGCATGGTGCATGTCCTTCTAAAACAGAGGAATGGCAAACGACTCGGTCGCACTGCCGGAACCGGGGGCCTTGGTGGGAGGGGGCTTGCTCCCGAAGGCGGCGGATCAGTCGACATGGCTGTTGAATGACACACCGCTTTCGTGAGCAAGCCCGCTCCCACATTGGGATTCGGTTCCTTCAGTGGGAGCTATTTCAGTTACAGATCCGCCAGGGTCGAGACCAGGATCGCCTTGATCGTGTGCATGCGGTTTTCCGCTTGCTCGAAGGCGATGCAGGCGGGCGACTCGAACACGTCGTCGGTGACTTCGATACCGTTGGCCAGGTGCGGATACTGTTCGGCGATCTGTTTGCCGACCTTGGTATCGCTGTTGTGAAACGCCGGCAGGCAGTGCATGAACTTGGTGCGTGGGTTGCCGGTGGCTTTCATCAGCTCTTTGTTGACCTGATACGGCAGCAGTTGCTGGATACGTTCGGCCCATGCCTCAACCGGCTCGCCCATCGACACCCAGACGTCGGTGTGGATGAAATCGACGCCTTTGACTGCGGCTTTCGGGTCTTCGGTCAGGGTGATGCGCGCGCCGGATTCTTCCGCGTATTTCTTGCAGCGATCGACCAGATCGTCATGCGGCCACAGGGCTTTCGGCGCGCAGATGCGCACGTCCATGCCGAGCTTGGCGCCGACCAGCAGCAACGAGTTGCCCATGTTGTTGCGCGCATCGCCGAGGTAGGCGTAGCTGATTTCGTGGATCGGCTTGTCGGCGTGTTCACGCATGGTCAGCACGTCGGCGATCATTTGCGTTGGGTGATATTCGTCGGTCAGGCCGTTGAACACCGGCACCCCGGCGAACTTCGCCAGCTCTTCGACGATTTCCTGTTTGAAACCACGGTATTCGATGGCGTCGTACATGCGACCCAGCACGCGGGCCGTGTCTTTCATGCTTTCCTTGTGGCCGATCTGCGACGAGTTCGGGTCGATGTAGGTGACATTGGCGCCTTGGTCATAGGCCGCCACTTCGAACGCGCAACGGGTGCGGGTCGAGGTTTTTTCGAAGATCAGGGCGATGTTGTTGCCCTTGAGGTGTTGCTGTTCGGTGCCGGTGTATTTCGCGCGTTTCAGATCGCGGGACAGGTCGAGCAGGTAACGCAGCTCGCGTGGGGTGTGGTGTTCCAGGCTGAGCAGGTTACGGTTGTGGATGTTAAAAGCCATGATGGATCTCCTTCGGTGTCGGTTATCCCCCTGGCCGCGCTTTGTAAGTCGCGGCCAAGGCTCAGAGGTTTAGTAATCGATTGGGTCGCGGATGATCGGGCAGGTCATGCAGTGGCCGCCGCCACGGCCACGACCGAGTTCGCCGGCGCTGATGGTGATGACCTCCACGCCCGCCTTGCGCAGCAGGGTGTTGGTGTAGGTGTTGCGGTCGTAGCCGATGACCACGCCCGGTTCCACGGCCACCACGTTGTTGCCGTCGTCCCATTGCTCGCGTTCGGCGGCGAAGCTGTTGCCGCCGGTTTCCACCACGCGCAGCTTCGGCAGGTTGAGGGCTTTGGCCACGGTGTCGAGGAAGCTGCCTTCTTCGCGGCGAATGTCGATGCCGCCCTGTTTGCTTTCGTCAGGCCGCAGGGTGAACGCGACGATCTGGTTCACCACTTCCGGGAAGATCGTCACCAGGTCGCGGTCGCAAAAGCTGAACACGGTGTCCAGGTGCATCGCGGCGCGGGACTTCGGCAGGCCGGCGACGATGACTTTTTCCACCGCTTTGTTCTTGAACAGATTCAGCGCCAGTTGGCCGATCGCCTGACGCGATGAGCGTTCGCCCATGCCGATCAACACCACGCCGTTGCCGATCGGCATCACGTCGCCGCCCTCAAGGGTCGAGCTGCCGTGATCCTTGTCCGGGTCGCCGTACCAGATCTCGAAATCGGCGTTGGTGAATTGCGGGTGGAATTTGTAGATGGCAGTGGTCAGCAGGGTTTCCTGGCGACGTGCCGGCCAGTACATCGGGTTCAGCGTCACGCCACCGTAGATCCAGCAGGTGGTGTCGCGGGTGAACTGGGTGTTCGGCAGCGGCGGCAGGATGAAGCTGGAGTGGCCGAGGAAGTCGCGGAACATCTGGATGGTCTTGCCACCGAAGCTGTCCGGCAGATCATCGGCGGACACGCCGCCAATCAGGAATTCGGCGATGTGCCGTGGCTCAAGGCTTTTCAGCCAGGATTTGACTTCGCTGATCAGGCCCAGGCCTACCGAGTCGGCGGTGACCTTGCGATCGAGGATCCAGTCCAGCGCTTCGGGGTTGGCGACGATATCAGTCAGCAGGTTGTGCATTTCCAGCACGTCGATCCCGCGTTCACGCATCTTGGTCACGAAGTCGAAGTGGTCGCGCTTGGCCTGGGCCACCCACAGCACGTCATCGAACAGCAGTTCATCGCAGTTGTTCGGGGTCAGGCGCTGATGGGCCAGACCTGGGGAGCAAACCATGACTTTGCGCAGTTTGCCGGCTTCGGAATGGACGCCGTACTTAACTTTTTCCGTGGTCATTGCAGTGATCCTCCAGATTACAAATCAAGGGTTACAAGGTCAGGAAGCCGTCGTAGAGACCGTAGGCAGCCACCAGGGCACCCACGACCACTGCGGCGAAAATCAGCTTCTCGACGTTAGTGAAAATCGGTTGTTTGAGTTCCAGCTTGGCCTTGGCGAACAGGATCGCGCCGGGTGCGTAGAGCAGGGCCGAGAGCAGCAGATACTTGACCCCGCCGGCATACAGCAGCCACACCGCGTAGATCAGCGCGATGCCGCCGATAATCAGATCCTTGCGTCGTTCGGCCGCGAAGCCTTCGTAGCTTTCGCCGCGCACCGCCAGCAACAGGGCATAGGCCGCCGACCACAGGTACGGCACCAGAATCATCGAAGTGGCGAGGTAGATCAGCGACAGGTAAGTGCTGGCCGAAAACAGGGTGATGATCAGGAACAGCTGGACCATCGCGTTGGTCAGCCACAGGGCGTTGACCGGTACGTGATTGGCGTTTTCCTTGCGCAGGAACTCGGGCATGGTGTGGTCTTTGGCGGCGGCGAACATGATCTCCGCACACAGCAGCACCCACGACAGCAGCGCGCCCAGCAGCGAGATGATCAGACCGACGCTGATCAGCACTGCGCCCCAGTGACCAACCACGTGTTCGAGCACGGCGGCCATCGACGGGTTTTGCAATTTGGCCAGTTCCGGCTGAGTCATGATGCCCAGCGACAGCACGTTGACCAGCACCAGGAACAGCAGCACGGTGATGAAACCGATGACGGTGGCCTTGCCGACGTCGGAGCGTTTTTCCGCCCGCGCCGAGAAGATGCTCGCGCCTTCAATGCCGATGAACACCCACACGGTGACCAGCATCATGTTGCGCACCTGGTTCATCACGCTGCCCAGATCCGGGTTTTTCACACCCCAGATGTCGGCGGTGAAGATGTCCAGTTTGAAGGCGAATACCGCGATCAGCACGAACAGCAGCAGCGGCACGACCTTGGCGACGGTGGTCACCAGGTTGATGAACGCCGCTTCCTTGATCCCGCGCAGTACCAGAAAGTGCACGGCCCACAGCAGCACCGAGGCGCCGATCACCGCCGCTACCGTGTTGCCTTCGCCGAAAATCGGAAAGAAATACCCGAGGGTGCTGAACAACAGAACAAAGTAGCCAACGTTGCCCAGCCAGGCACTGATCCAGTAACCCCAGGCGGACGAGAAACCCATGTAATCGCCGAATCCGGCCTTGGCGTAGGCGTAGACACCGCCGTCCAGGTCAGGCTTGCGATTGGCGAGGGTTTGAAAGACAAAAGCGAGGGTGAGCATGCCGACAGCGGTGATGGCCCAGCCAATCAGTACCGCGCCGACGTCGGCGCTCGCGGCCATGTTTTGTGGCAAAGAGAATATCCCGCCACCAATCATTGAGCCGACTACCAAGGCAACCAATGCACCGAGTCGTAGTTTTCCGGGAGCTTCAGACATTGCATGACTCCATTGCAGGAGAGAAGAGTTCACAGCGTAGATCTGTTGTCTGTTCAATCAGCTGACATAGATCAGTGCATGGCCACATTCCATTGTTAATGAATGACTTATGAAACAACTGGAGGCATAACGCTATCGCCTGGAAAGCCCGTCCTAGAGGCTTTTTACTGATGTGGTTGGGAATTGGTCTTATTACTTTAGAGTTATCACGCTAGTTCCTTTTCAGCTTTTGGCAAATTTTCGCCATCTGTTTTCAGTACAGAATCGAATAATCAGGATTCGCGCACAAAAGCGATTAGTCGTGCTATGCGTTAGCGTTGTTGGCTATATATAAGAGGGGTATTGGCGTTATTCAAAAAACGTACTTACGCTTTATCCGTTTAGTTAATACCCAGAAATAGACACACCTTGTGGCGAGGGGATTTATCCCCGATGGGTGGCGTAGCCGCCCCAGATCCATTCGGCGCGGTGTCAGGCAGAACGAGTTCTCAGGTTTTGGGGCGGCTATGCCGCCCATCGGGGATAAATCCCCTCGCCACAGGTATAAACAGGTTTCGAGAACCGTTGTCAGGAAAAGGGAGACTGGAATGTCGCAACCGACGCAAAAGCTGCGACTGGGTGCGTTGATCGCCCTGGTGGTGGGTTCGATGATTGGCGGGGGGATTTTTTCCCTGCCGCAGAACATGGCCGCCCGCGCCGATGCCGGGGCAATCCTGATCGGCTGGGGGATCACCGCCATCGGCATGCTAACCCTGGCGTTCGTGTTCCAGACCCTGGCCAACCGCAAGCCCGAGCTGGACTCGGGGGTCTATGCCTACGCCAAGGCCGGGTTTGGCGACTACATGGGTTTCTCGTCCGCCTGGGGCTACTGGATCAGCGCGTGGCTGGGCAACGTCGGTTATTTCGTGTTGCTGTTCAGCACCCTCGGTTACTTCTTTCCGGTATTCGGTCAGGGCAATACGCCGATCGCCATCGGCTGCGCGTCGGTGCTGTTGTGGGCGGTGCATTTTCTGGTGATGCGCGGGATCAAGGAGGCGGCGTTCATCAATCAGGTGACCACGGTCGCCAAGATCGTGCCGCTGATCATGTTCATCGTGATTGCCGCCGTGGCGTTCAAGGCCGACATTTTCACCCGCGACATCTGGGGCCGCAGCAACCCGAGCTTCGGCGGGGTGATGGATCAGGTGCGCAACATGATGCTGGTCACGGTGTTCGTGTTCATCGGCATCGAGGGCGCCAGCGTCTATTCGGCGCGGGCGGAGAAACGCACCGATGTCGGGCGCGCCACGGTGATCGGTTTCCTCGGGGTGCTGGCGCTGCTGGTGCTGGTCAACGTGCTGTCGCTGGGGATCATGAGCCAGCCCGAATTGGCCAGGTTGCAAAACCCGTCGCTGGCGGCGGTGCTGGAACACATCGTCGGGCCGTGGGGCGCGCTGCTGATCAGCCTCGGTCTGGCGGTGTCGCTGCTCGGCGCATTGCTGTCATGGGCGCTGCTCTGCGCCGAAATCCTGTTCGCCACGGCCCGGGACAAGACCATGCCGGCGTTCCTGAAAAAGGAAAACGCCAACCATGTGCCGGTCAATGCGTTGTGGCTGACCAACGTGATGATTCAGCTATTCCTGCTGATCACACTGTTTTCTGCCGGCACCTACACCAGCCTGATCTACCTCGCTTCGTCGATGATACTGGTGCCGTATCTGTGGTCGGCGGCGTATGCGGTGTTGCTCAGCGGGCGCGGCGAAACCTATGAACATGCCTCGGCCGAACGCACCAAGGACTTGCTGATTGGCGGCATCGCCCTGTGCTACGCGGTGTGGCTGTTGTATGCCGGCGGGGTGAAATACCTGCTGCTGTCGGCGCTGCTGTATGCACCGGGGGTGGTGCTGTTTGCCAAGGCCAAGCATGAGCAGGGCGAGCCGCTGTTCACCCCTGTCGAGAAAGGCATTTTCGCCTGCGTGCTGATCGGCGCGGGGCTGGCGGCGTATGGTTTGTACAGCGGGGTGTTGTCGCTGTAGGTGGATTGATTGTGCATCGGTGGTGTCAGTGCGGGCCTCTTCGCGAGCAAGCCCGCTCCCACATTTGAAATGCATTCCCCTGTGGGAGCGGGCTTGCTCGCGAAGAGGCCCGAATGGTCATCACCACTGCGCGCGATGCGAACCCAATTCAGTAGCCGGCAACGCCCACTGCAGCGGCGTCCCGCTGATCGTCACCGGTGCCAGCAAGCGGTGCGCCGGCCCCCACGGGGTCTGCTCCACCCGTGAGTCTTGATCCTGTTTAGCCTCGGCGCGCAACGCTTCGCTCGTCCCAGGCCCATGTTCGATCAACAGTTTGGCGGTGCGCGCCAGTGACAAGCGTGCAGAACCGCCGCGACCGCTGCGCAAACGTTCAGTGAGCAATGTGATCGCACTCGCCGCCATCAGATACCCGGTCGCGTGATCCAGCGCCTGCACTGGCAGCGGCGTCGGCTTGTCAGCCTGTTTCCAGCGCTGTCCGGCCTCGGCGATGCCGCTGCTCATCTGCACCAGGCTGTCGAAACCACGACGGTTCTGCCACGGGCCGCTCCAGCCGTAGGCATTGAGACTGACGTCGATCAGCCCCGGCGCCAGTTGTCGGCGGCGTTCGGCGCCGAAACCGAGGTGTTCCAGGGCATCGGCACGGTAGCCGTGCAGGAGAATGTCGGCGTCCTTCAACAGGATTTCGAACACCGCGCGATCGCCCGGTTGCTGCAGGTCCAGCCGCGCACAGCGTTTGCCAAGAGTCATGTCGGGAATGACACCCGGCTCGTTCCAGCTCGGCGGATCGATGCGCAGCACGTTGGCGCCGAGGCCCGCGAGAAAACGGCTGGCGGTGGGGCCGGCGAGCACGCGGGTCAGGTCGAGCACCTTGAGCCCGGCCAGCGGTTGCGCCACCGAGCTTTGCCACGGGTGGGTGATTTCATCCTGCGAATCGATGAAATGCACCAGCGGCTCGGCATTCACTGCCATCCCTTGCGGATGCTGCTGCCACTGCGCCCAACTGCGCATTTCGGCGGCGCAGCCCTTGGCATCGACCACCGCTTGTTCCAGATCGGCGCTGCGCCATTGCGCGACTTTCGCCGCCATGGCAGCGCGATCGGCGCAGGCACCGAGCACGCTTTCAGCCGCAGCTCGGTGATGTGGGGCGTTGGTGTGCAGGCGGATCCAGCCGTCTTCGGTTGCGTAGTCGCCAGCAATCGGATCCCACAGCGGCGGGATCTCCCAGCCGATCGGCCGCAACGAGGTGGCAAACCAGAACGACGCCAGACGCCGATCGACTTCCACGGCGGGCAAGTGCCCGGTCTGTTGCCGGAGCAGTTCGCTGACGGCCTGACCGGCAGCGCCGATGCTCGCGCAGGCCAGGTCGCTGACGGCAAACGCCGAGGGCAGGGCGCCACTGGCGGTCAACGGAATCGGCGTGTGGGGCAAGCCGAGTGCGGCTTGAATGGACGTGAGTAAATCAGTCATCGAAGGCCCTCCGGGAGAGAGGGCGATGATAGTGCAAAAAAATCTCGGCTTAGATGAAAACCCTCATCTCCTGAGTCAACACAAATCCCTGTGGGAGCGGGCTTGCTCGCGAATGCGGTGTATCAGCGCCATATAAAGTGACTGACACACCGTATTCGCGAGCAAGCCCGCTCCCACAAGGGGACTGTGGTGGATTTCAGACGCGGAACTGATCCATCAGCTTCATCTGCTGACTGGCCAGGGCATTGAGCTGGCTGCTGATCGCCGCCGATTCAGTGGCCTGTTCAGTCAGGGTTTCAGTCACGGTGCGGATCGCCGAGACGTTGCGGTTGACCTCTTCGGCCACGGCGCTCTGCTGTTCGGCGGCGCTGGCGATCTGCAGGTTCATGTCGCTGATCACCGTGACCGCATCGCTGATCTTGCCCAGCGCATCCACCGCCTGCCGGATCTGCCCGGCGTTGTTGTGCGCCTGGGTCTGGCTCGAATGCATGGTCGCGACCACGCCACGGGTGCCGGTCTGGATGCGTTCGATGACGATGCGGATTTCTTCCACCGAATCCTGAGTGCGCTTGGCGAGGTTGCGCACCTCGTCGGCCACCACCGCGAAACCACGCCCGCTTTCCCCGGCGCGGGCCGCTTCGATGGCGGCGTTGAGCGCCAGCAGGTTGGTTTGTTCGGCGATGCTGCGGATCACTTCCAGCACCGAACCGATCTGCTCGCTGTTGACCGCCAGCGCTTCGACTTCGGTCACCGCTTTGCTGACTTCATCGGCCAGTTGATTGATGTCGCGGGTGCTGCGCTCGATGATCGACATGCCGTCCCTGGCCGACTGATCGGCGCCCTTGGCGGCGTTGGCCGCGTTCGACGCGCTGTTGGCGACGTCGTGGGCGGTGGCGCTCATTTCGTTGGACGCGGTGGCGACCTGATCGATTTCGCGGAACTGCACCTGCATGCCTTCGCTGGTCTGGCGGGCGATTTCCGAAGACTGATCAGCAGTGCCACGCGCTTCGGTGATGCTCTGCTTGATCTGGGCGATGGTCGGTTGCAGCTTGTCGAGGAAGCGGTTGAACCAGTTCACCAGTTCGCCCAGTTCATCCTTCTTGCTGTAGTTCAGGCGCTGGGTCAGATCGCCTTCACCGCTGGCGATGTTCTTCAGCATCTCGGCGACGCTGTTGATCGGCCGGGTCACGCCCGAGGCGGTGAGCCAGATCAGCAGCAGACCGACCAGACCGGCCACCACAGCCACCAGCAACGCAGTGAGCACACCGGTTTCCTGCGCATCGTCGAGTACCGCTTGCAGCTTGACCGAGTCGGCTAGCAGCACCTGTTTCGGCAAGTCGATGACCACACCCCAGGCCCGCGAGTTGCCAATCGGATCGACCGGATACACCGCGCGAATCAGCTCGCCCTGTTCGAGAATCTTCGGCGTGCCGCTGCTGACCAGTTGCAGCAGATCCTTGCCATCGGCACCGAGGGTATCGCTGATCTTTTTACCAACCTTGGTCGCATCGGAACTGTCAGCAGCGAGCACGCCGCTGCCCGAAACGATCAGCATGTGCCCGGCGTTGTTGAACAGGTTGCGCTGGGAATCCACCGCCGCTGCTTGCAGGGCATCGAGGGCGATGTCGACGCCGACCACGCCGATCGCCTTGCCGTCGACGATCAACGGCACGGAAATGGTGGTCATCAACATTTCCTTGCCGCCCACGGTGTCGGCATACGGGTCGAGCAGGCAAGTACGCTTGTTGTCACGAGGGCAGGTGTACCAGCTGTTGTACGGCGTGCCGCTGACGCTGAGGGTGGTCTTGGTCATGTCTTCTTCGACCATGATCGTGTTCAGCGCCGAGCCGGCAGCGCGGCTCCAGTAAGTTGCAAAACGCCCGGCTTCGTTGGACTGACGCGCGGCATCGTTGACGAACTCGCTGTCCTTGCCGTCGAGGCCGTTGGGTTCGAAGGCGAGCCAGATGCCGAGCACCTTGTCGTTGCGCTCGAACGCGGTTTTCAGGCTCTGGTTCAACTCTTCACGCAGGGCCCCGGCGTCCAGCGAACGCTTGGCGGCCAGTGCGCGCATGTCCTTGATCTGATCGGCCAGCGCGGTGATCACCGTCAGGCTTTCGCCAAAGGTCTTCTGCACCCGCACTGCTTGTTCGGCCGCCTTGGCCTGCAACAGGTTCTGCACACTGGCAGTGAGCAACTGGTTGCTGGAATTGCTGACCAGTTCGTCGTTCTGGTTGGTCTGGTAGATGTTCATGCCGACGATCAGCGCAACCACCCCCAGCAGGCACAGGCCGGAGAGCAGGACGATTTTCAGGCGAATGGAGAGAGAGTCGAACATGGGGCGATCTCGTGAATGAATGAGCAGGTGGCCACGGGATGAACTACCCGGTTCGCCAAATCCATTCAGCGCCATGCATTGCTCATCGGCGCGCGGCGAAGGTGCATGAGGCGCTTGCCGACGAACGGTCAGCGCTAAACGTTTGCGCAGGGGAATGTGCTGAAAAGGCGATTATTTACAGGGAAGTTTCAGTCCCATGAACCCCGAGGCACTGCTGGTGATGAGGCTTTGTGGTGAGGGGAAAAATCCCCTCACCACAAAAGCCACATCCACAAAGCATAGTGGGAGGTCAGGAAGAGGAGGGGAGCGCTTCCGGGCGTGACCAGATCCACAGATTGCCCAGACTCATCCCGGCAATCGCCAGATACACCGGCCAGCCGTGATCGAGCATTACCAGCATCAACGTCGCGCACAGCAGCATGCTGATCGTGGCGCTGACCTTGGCTTTGCGCGCGATGATCTTGCCGTTGCGCCAGTTGCTCAGGATCGGCCCGAACAGCCGATGGTTTTCCAGCCAGGCGCTCAGGCGCGGCGAGCTGCGAGTCGCGGCCCAGGCGGCGAGCAGGATGAACTCGGTGGTCGGCAGGCCGGGCACGACGATGGCGATCAGGCCAATGCCGAGGCTGACGTAGGCCAGCAGGCCGAACAGCAGACGGGCGAGTTTTGAGGTGGCGGGTTGCGGCATGGGCTCGGGGTTGCAGTGAGGCGAATCGGGGATTCTACAGGCTCGCGCTGTTCCAATGTGGGAGCGGGCTTGCTCGCGAATGCGCTGTGTCAGTGACATATGAGGTGGCTGACACAGCGCTTTCGCGAGCAAGCCCGCTCCCACAGTAGGGATTTATGTTGTGTCAGGCCGGTTCGGCTTCTGTGGCGTAAGCCTGTTCCAGCAGCACGGTGAAGCGGTTGAACGCGTCGATTGCGCCTTGCTCGACTTCGGCTTCCTCTTCGGCCGTGAACTGCAGGGAATCGAGGGTGCGCACGAAGCTTTTCCAGCCTTCGGCACGGCCGCCTTCCGGTTCACCCAGGTGACGGGCACCAAAGGTTTCGCTCAGCTCCAGCGCCACCGCACGTTTGATCAGGAACGCAGCGCCGAGCTTCGAACCTTCGGAGACGAAAATCCAGCCCAATGCACGGGCTTTGTTCGGGTTTTTCAGCGCACCGGCCACCGGTGCCGGGATGTCGGTGTCGAGATCCGCCAGGTCAGCCTTGGCCGCATCCGCGCGGCAACGGGCCGGCAGATCCGGGACGATGGCAGTCAGTTCGGCATTGTTATAGAGATCGACCAGTTCCGACTGGAACAGGTACTGCGCGACCACGAAACGCGCGAAGTTGGTGCGGGTTTCGAACGGCGCGTGGGCCTTGACCAGGGCGTCGAGCTTGCTGTGCGGCTCGTGGGTGATCTGGTTCAGGCGTTGTGAACGCAGGGCTTTTTCCGAAGTGGTCATGGGGGTGTCCTTGATAAAAGAGGCGCTTGATAACGAGACGAACGGGCAGGTGCCAAACCGTAAAAAAAAGCCCCGCGACGCGCTGATCAATGCGCGTCGCAGGGCCGTGCGGTTCAGATGTCCCAGACCAGATTGATCGCGAAGTTGCGGCCCGGCTGGGTCAGGCGATCGAGGTTGGCCGGTTGTGTCACCGAAGCTTCGCCGACGCTGTCGTAACCGCGCACGTCATCCCACAGCCAGTACTTCTTGTCGGTCAGGTTGTAGATGCCGCCGCTGACGGTGACGTCGTCGGTGACTTTGTAATAGCCGGCCAGATCGAGAATGCCGAAGCCCGGGGTCTTGAACTGGCTGCTGACGCCATCCGGCGACTTGAAGTTGCTGTCGTCGACGCGATCCTTTTTCTTCACCACGGTCCAGCTCAGCAGGCCGCCGTAATTGTCCTGGTCGTAACCCAGACCGAATACGCCAGTCAGCGGATTGACGCTGTTGAGTGGCTCGCCGTTGTCGTTGTTGCGACCGTAGGCATAGGCGATCGAGCCTTGGGTGTAGAGGCCCTGCGGCGCGCCGAACGCATCGAGGTTCAGGCGACCTTTGACTTCGGCGCCCTTGATGGTCGCGTGCTTGATGTTGCTCGACTGGAAGGTCAGCTCGTCGTAACCGGGAGTGACCGCGTCTTCGTTGATGAAATCGCGGTACTTGTTATAGAACACCGCCACGTCGAACGAGCCTTGTTCGAAGTTGCCGCGCAGACCGGTTTCATAGCTTTTGCTTTTCTCCGGTTCCAGGTTCGGGTTGGGCGCCACGTTGTAGCCGGTGGTGCTGTTTTCAAAGCGTCCGTACAGCGCTTTAGCGGTCGGCGTGCGGAAACCTTCGGCGTACTGGCCGTACCAGGTGTAATTTTCGGTCAGGGCGTAGGTCAGGCCGAATTTGGGCGAGACTTTGTGCCAGCTCTTGTTCGCGTCGCTGACCGTGCCGTTGCCGTCGGCGGCCACGGTGTTGAGGAATTCCTGGGTGATGTGCGGCTTTAGCTGGGTGTGGTCGTAGCGCAGGCCCGGCAGTAAGGTCCACTGGTTCCAGCTGATCTGATCCTGAGCGAACAAGCTGTAGGTGTTGATGGTCGGGTCCGGGAAGTCGCTGGATTTTTTCAGCACGTCCGCCGCGCTGGTGGCGCCGATGGCGGTGCAACCACGCCCGACTGCCAGGCACTTGCCGTCGCCGCTGCGCGAACCGGTGACTTTCTGCTGTTTGATCGTGGTGCCGTAGGTCAGCACGTGATCGGTGTCACCGATGGCGAAGGCCTTGTCCAGCTGCGCATCGAATACCCACTGTTTTTCCTCGTAGATCGTGTCGCGGGTGCGCAGCACTTTACGGGTCATCGGGTAGTAGAACTCTTCGGTGCTCTGATCGGTTTTGGCGATCTGGTGATTGAGGCTCCACTTCACGTTATCGGCCAGCAGGCTGTCGAGGGCAAAGCTGTGCTCGAGGCCGAAACGCTCGCGGGTGATGGTGTCATTGCCGGTGCGCCACTGGTACATGCCGCCGGGCAGCATGCTGTTGGGGATGGTCGGCGCGCCGTTGAAGTACGGGCCGCCGTAGGCACTTTTCTGATCGGTGTCGCGATCGTCCTTGTACTTCTCGTAGGTCAGGCCCAGACGGGAATCTTCGTTGTAGTTCCAGCCGATCTTCGCCAGGACGTTGGTGGCCTTGACGTCTTCCGGGTTGGCAGCGGTGCGCGCCAGGCCCGTGCCGTTGTTGCTGCCGTAGGAATCGGTTTCGTGACCGTCGCGCTGGCTGAAGTGCAGCAAGCCGTCGAACTGCTCGGCACGCCCGGCGACGGTGGCGGATTTCAGCCAGCTCTCATCGGCGGAGCTGTAACCGGTTTTGAAGCGAGCGCCGACGTCTTTGCCGGGCTTGATGATGTCGTCCGGCTCGAGGGTGTAGTAGCTGACGGCGCCGCCAATGGCGTTGCTGCCGTACAGCACCGAGGCCGGACCCCGGAGGATTTCCACGCGTTTGACGATTTCCGGGTCGACGTAATTGCGCTGGGTCTTGGCGTACGGGCCGTTGAAGAAACCGTCCGGCACTTCGACGCCGTCGACCTGCGTCAGGATGCGGTCGCCGTCGATGCCGCGGATGTTATAGCCGCTGATACCGCCACGCTGGCCGGCGCCGCCGACGGACACGCCCGGCTCGTAGCGCACCAGATCCTTGATGGTGTTGACGTTGTTGCGGTCGAGGTCCTGGCGGGTCTGCACAGTGACTGTGGCCGGAACGCTGCTGACCGACTGTTCCTGGCGAGTGGCGCTGATGGTCACCTGATCCAGATTGAGTGCACCGCTGGAGCTGCGCTTCTCCAGCACCACGTTATTGTTGCTCAGCTTGCGGAAGCTCAGGTTGGTCCCCACCAACAGGCGCTCCAGGGCTTTTTCCGGCGGCAGCGAACCGCGCACGCCCGGCGACGAAACACCCTGACCCAGTTCCGCCGGCAAGCCGACCTGCCAACCAGTGACGCTGGTAAAGGCATTGAGCGCCGACACCAGCGGTTGCTGGCCGATCGAGAACGAATAATCACCCATGTTGCGCGCCGGTTGTTCGGTGGCAGCCATCAGCGGTGCGGTGCCGGCCATGAGGATGGCGGCCGTCAGCAGCGACAATACGCGGGAAGGGGAAGCAGTCTGGCGGGTAAGGCGAGAGGACATCGATAGCGCTCCGTGTCGCACGAATCTTTATAGGTGCTGATCCGTCTCCGAAGATGCGAATCAATTGCATTGGCTATAACGAGACGAACGGGCTTTGGCTATCGAGTAAAAATAATTCTCATTTAGTTCAGGATCACCAGCGCGGGGAATTCCTGCAGGCGCGCCGAGGTGATGTGGGCGAGGGAACGCACCACGTCCAGCGGCTGGTCGAGGCGGTAGTTGCCGGTGACGTTGACGTCGGCCAACTGCTCGTTGGTGTTGATGATCCAGCCCGGGTAGTAGCGGCGCAATTCGGCCAGTACCTGATTCAACGGGCAGTTCTCGAACACCAGTCGGCCCTGAACCCAGGCCAGATCGGTGGCGGCATCGAGCTTGGCCGGACGATCGAAACCGTTGGGGCCGATGCGAATGCTTTCGCCGGCGCTCAAACGCACTCGTGCGTCGTTGTGCGTGGCGCGCAGATCGACATCACCGCGTTGCACATTGACCTGCGCGACGCCGTCCAGATAGCGCACGGCGAACGCGGTGTCGCGCACGCTGGCCTGCACCGGGCCGGCATCGATTTGCAGCGGCTGGCCACGGTTGGCAGCCACTTCGAAAAACGCTTCGCCCTGATACAGCCGCGCCACGCGCTGCCGGTCATTGATGGTGCTGGAGAATGCCGAGTTGGTGTTGAGCAACACTTTGGAGCCATCCTCCAGTTGCAGGCGCTGACGCTCGCCGACCACGGTCAGGTGATCGGCCTGCAGGCGCATCGGCAGATTGCTGAAACTGAACAGGCCCAGAATCAGCACCGCAGCGGTGGCCAACGGTTTCCAGTGCGGACGCAACCGCTTGAGGACGGTGACTTTCGCCGGTTTGGCCGCGAGGCTTTGCGCGCATAGGGCGACTTGCGGCCCGTCCCAGATCGCCTGAGCCTTGGCGAACGCCTCGGCATTCAACGGATCGGCCGCCAGCCATGCGTGAAATTGCCGGGTCTGCTCTTCGTCCGCACTGCCGAGCACGATGAGCCAGTCCAGAGCCTGGTCCATTGCACGGGCGGCGTCCTGCGCCGTTGCGGGCGAAGGCGAGCGGTGGGTGTCCGTCACGGTGTTTCCTCGGCAGTGTCTGTGCACGGCTGTTTTTTAAGTGAAGCGTAAAAGTCGGCCAAGGGTAACAAAGCCCAATGATCAGTGCAGTCGATCCTGTGGATGACAGCAAACGCCTTTGGCCTCAGTCGCCATTCAAGCGCTCGGCGACACCGATGCAGATCGACATGATCAGCTTGAGTTCCTTCTGCACGGTGCTGAGGGACACATTCAACTCGTCGGCGATTTCCTGGTAGCTGTGCCCGTGCAGGCGGCTGAGGATGAAAATCTGCTGCTGGCGGGGGCTGAGTTGACTGAGGCTCACGTTCAGGCGCTCCAGCAATTGTTCGGCGTGGGCGGCGTCTTCGGCGCTGCTGGCGGGGGCGGCGACGCTGTGCACCACGTCCTGTGGCACGTCATCGACCATGGTGCGCGAATGGATCTTGCGCGCACGCAGGTGATCCAGCGCCAGATTGCGCGCGGTCTGGAACACGAAGGGTTCAAGGTGATCGATGGCGCGCTCGCTCAACGCCCGCGTCACGCGCAGGTAGGTTTCCTGCAACAGGTCTTCGGCGGTGCTGTGGTTGTTGACCATGCGCTCGATCGTGCGCAGCAGGGACGTGCGCTGAGAGAGAAAGACATGATTGAAGCGCGATTGACTCACGGGGAAACCTGATCCATTTCGAGCGAATGATAATGCTTATCATCCACTCGAGTGGTCAAGTGTTGATTTCAGACTGAAATCAAAAACCTGTGGGAGCGGGCTTGCTCGCGAATGCGGTGAGTCAGTCGATACATCAATTGCCTGACACGACGCCTTCGCGAGCAAGCCCGCTCCCACATGGGAGGAGGGGATTATTCCGCGTTGCAGAGCGCCAGGCAGTTATCCAGCATGCGGTTGGAAAAGCCCCATTCGTTGTCGTACCAGGCCAGCACCTTCAGCAGTTTGCCGCTGGCTTTGGTGTGATTGGCGTCGAAGATCGACGACAGCGGGTTGTGGTTGAAGTCGCTGGAAACCAGCGGCAACGTGTTGTAACCCAAAATTTTCGAATGCTGGCTGGCGGCTTTCATCAGCGCGTTGACCTCGTCGGCCGTGGCTTCCTTCTTCAACTGCACGGTCAGGTCCACCAGCGACACATTGATCACCGGCACGCGCACCGCCATGCCGGTCAGTTTGCCCGCCAGTTCCGGCAGCACCAGGCCTACCGCTTCAGCGGCGCCGGTCTTGCTCGGGATCATGTTCTGCGTGGCCGAACGCGCGCGGTACGGGTCGGTGTGGTAAACGTCGGTCAGGTTCTGGTCGTTGGTGTAGGCATGAATCGTGGTCATCAGGCCGCTTTCGATCCCCAGCTCGCGGTGCAGCACCTGCGCCACTGGCGCCAGGCAGTTGGTGGTGCACGAAGCGTTGGAGATGATCTGGTGCGACTGGCGCAGAATGTCGTGGTTCACACCATAAACCACCGTAGCGTCGGCGCCTTTGGCCGGGGCCGAGATGATGACTTTGCGCGCGCCGGCAGTAAGATGCGCAGCCGCTTTGGCGCGGTCGGTGAACAGACCGGTGCATTCGAACACCACATCAATCTTTTCCGCCGCCCATGGCAGCTCGGCCGGGTTGCGAATGGCGCTGACCGCAATGCGGTCGCCATTGACCGTCAGGCTCTCATTGTCATGGGCCACTTCGGCGTCGAATGTGCCGTGAACGGTGTCGTATTTGAGCAGATGGGCATTGATGGCGCTGTCGCCCAGATCGTTGATGGCGACGATCTGCAAATCCTGTCGATAGCCTTGGGTATACAGTGCGCGCAGGACATTACGGCCGATGCGGCCAAAACCATTGATTGCGATTCGAAGAGTCATTGAACAGCGCCGCCGTCGTTTTGTTGTTGGAATTACAAGATTATTCGCATAAAAATAGAAAACAAGCCTTTTTAGTGGCAATATTTTGTTTTATCTACAACGAGTGACCTGAATCAACTGGTCCGAATGGTCAAAAAAGCCGTCTGTCATTCCAACAACAACGGCGTTTGATCAGCATAGACAATCAGGTCGCCACATCCGTTAGCCTGGAGTTCTACACATGCATCCCCGCGTTCTTGAGGTCACCGAACGGCTTATCGCCCGCAGCCGCGCCACGCGTCAGGCTTACCTTGCACTGATTCGCGGTGCCGCTACCGACGGGCCGATGCGCGGCAAGCTGCAATGCGCCAACTTCGCCCATGGCGTGGCCGGGTGCGGCAGCGAAGACAAGCACAGCTTGCGGATGATGAACTCGGCGAACATCGCCATTGTTTCTTCGTATAACGACATGCTCTCGGCGCACCAGCCGTACGAAGTCTTTCCCCAGCAGATCAAAAACGCCTTGCGCGAAATCGGCTCGGTCGGCCAGTTCGCCGGCGGTACGCCGGCAATGTGCGACGGCGTGACCCAGGGCGAGCCGGGCATGGAGCTGAGCCTGCCGAGCCGCGAAGTGATCGCGATGTCCACGGCGGTGGCGCTGTCGCACAACATGTTCGACGGCGCGCTGATGCTCGGCATCTGCGACAAGATCGTTCCAGGCCTGATGATGGGCTCGCTGCGCTTCGGCCATCTGCCGACGATCTTCGTCCCGGGCGGGCCGATGGTTTCGGGAATTTCCAACAAGGAAAAAGCCGACGTTCGGCAGAAATACGCCGAAGGCAAGGCGACCCGCGAAGAGCTGCTGGAGTCGGAGATGAAGTCCTACCACAGCCCGGGCACCTGCACCTTCTATGGCACCGCCAACACCAACCAGTTGTTGATGGAAGTCATGGGCCTGCACTTGCCGGGCGCGTCTTTCGTCAACCCGAACACTCCGCTGCGTGATGCCCTGACCCGCGAAGCCGCGCATCAGGTCACACGCCTTACCAAGCAGAACGGCAACTTCATGCCGATCGGCGAAATCGTCGACGAGAAGGCGCTGGTCAACTCGATCGTCGCGCTGCACGCCACCGGCGGCTCGACCAACCACACCCTGCACATGCCGGCGATCGCCATGGCTGCGGGCATTCAATTGACCTGGCAGGACATGGCCGACCTCTCCGAAGTCGTGCCGACCCTGAGCCACGTCTACCCGAACGGTAAAGCCGACATCAACCACTTCCAGGCCGCTGGCGGTATGTCGTTCCTGATCCGCGAACTGCTCGAAGCCGGCCTGCTCCACGAAGACGTCAACACCGTGCTCGGCCATGGCTTGAGCCGTTACACCAAAGAGCCGTTCCTCGATAACGGTGAGCTGGTGTGGCGCGAAGGCCCGATCGAAAGCCTCGACGAAAACATCCTGCGCCCGGTCGCCCGTGCATTCTCACCGGAGGGCGGTCTGCGGGTGATGGAAGGCAACCTTGGTCGCGGGGTGATGAAAGTCTCCGCCGTGGCGCTGGAAAACCAGATCGTCGAAGCACCGGCCATGGTGTTCCAGGATCAGCAGGATCTGGCCGATGCGTTCAAGGCCGGTTTGCTGGAGAAGGATTTTGTCGCGGTGATGCGCTTCCAGGGCCCGCGCTCCAATGGCATGCCCGAGCTGCACAAGATGACGCCGTTCCTCGGCGTGCTGCAGGATCGTGGCTTCAAAGTCGCGCTGGTCACCGACGGGCGCATGTCCGGCGCGTCGGGGAAAATCCCGGCGGCGATTCACGTCAGCCCCGAAGCTTATGTCGGTGGTGCTTTGGCGCGGGTGCAAGAGGGCGATATCATCCGCGTCGATGGCGTCAAAGGCACTTTGGAACTCAAGGTCGACGCCGCCGAATTTGCAGCGCGTGAACCTGCCAAAGGTCTGTTGGGCAACAACATCGGCAGCGGTCGCGAACTGTTTGGCTTCATGCGTTTGGCCTTCAGCTCGGCGGAGCAGGGCGCCAGCGCCTTCACTTCTGCCCTGGAGACGCTTAATTGAAACTGGCTTTGGTCGGTGATATCGGTGGCACCAACGCGCGGTTCGCGTTGTGGAAAAACCAGCAACTGGAATCGGTTCAGGTGCTGGCGACAGCCGACCACGCCAGCCCGGAACAGGCGATCAGCCTGTACCTGAGCGGCCTCGGTCTGGCGCCGGGTTCGATCGGTTCGGTGTGCCTGTCGGTGGCGGGGCCGGTGAGTGGTGATGAATTCAAATTCACCAACAACCACTGGCGCCTGAGCCGCACGGCGTTCTGCCAGACCTTGCAGGTCGAGCAACTGCTGCTGATCAACGACTTCTCGGCGATGGCGCTGGGCATGACCCGCTTGCAGCCTGGCGAATTCCGCGTGGTCTGCGAAGGCACGCCGGAGCCGTTGCGCCCGGCGGTGGTGATCGGCCCGGGCACTGGCCTGGGCGTCGGCACCTTGCTCGATCTCGGCGAAGGGCGGTTTGCCGCCTTGCCGGGGGAGGGCGGTCACGTTGATCTGCCGCTGAGCAGCCCGCGTGAAACCCAGCTCTGGCAGCACATCCACAACGAGATTGGCCACGTCAGTGCGGAAACTGCGCTGAGCGGAGGTGGTTTGCCGCGAGTCTACCGCGCGATTTGCGCAGTGGACGGACATGAACCAAAGCTTGATAAGCCGGAAGCGATTACCGCAGCCGGTCTGGCTGGCGATCCGATCGCGCTGGAAGTACTGGAGCAGTTCTGCTGCTGGCTCGGCCGCGTGGCCGGCAACAACGTGCTGACCACCGGTGGTCGTGGCGGCGTGTTCATTGTTGGCGGGGTGATTCCGCGCTTTGCCGATTTCTTCGTCGAAAGCGGCTTCGCCCGCAGCTTTGCCGACAAGGGCTGCATGAGCGATTACTTCAAGGGCATTCCGGTGTGGCTGGTGACGGCGCCGTATTCCGGGCTTGTCGGCGCTGGTGTGGCACTCGAACAAGCAATACCGGCCTGAAATGCGATCAAACTGTAGGAGTGAGCCTTTGTGGCGAGGGGATTTATCCCCGATGGCCTGCGAAGCAGGCCCTGCTTTTCCAGGGTCGCTGCGCAACCCATCGGGGATAAATCCCCTCACCACAGGTTTGTTCCCACAGTGGTTCTGTGGTGTTTGCAAGTTCGATGCTTAAGGCATAATCCGCCCCAATTCCAACAACAAGGATGCCTTCGAAGTGAGCTCAGTCAACAAGTCGATATTGTTGGTCGATGACGACCAGGAAATACGCGAGTTGCTGGAAACCTACCTGACCCGCGCCGGGTTTCAGGTGCGGGCCACCGCCGATGGCGCCAGTTTCCGCCAGGCACTCAACGAGGCGCCGAGCGATCTGGTGATCCTCGATGTGATGCTGCCCGATGAAGACGGTTTCAGCCTGTGCCGGTGGGTGCGCCAGCATCCGCGCCAGGCGCAGGTGCCGATCATCATGCTCACCGCCAGTTCCGACGAAGCCGACCGGGTAATCGGGCTGGAGCTCGGCGCTGACGACTACCTCGGCAAACCTTTCAGCCCCCGCGAACTGCAAGCCCGAATCAAGGCGCTGCTGCGTCGCGCGCAGTTCGGTCAGGAACGCAGCGGTAGCGACGTACTGGCCTTCGACGAGTGGCGGCTGGACATGGTCAGTCATCGACTGTTCCACACCGACGGCGAAGAGGTGATTCTCTCCGGTGCCGACTTTGCGCTGCTGAAGTTGTTTCTCGATCATCCGCAGGAAATTCTCGACCGCGACACCATCGGCAACGCCACCCGTGGCCGTGACCTGATGCCGCTCGACCGGATTGTCGACATGGCCGTCAGCCGCTTGCGCCAACGTCTGCGCGATACAGAAAAACCGCCACGACTGATCCGCACCGTGCGCGGCAGCGGCTACCAACTGGCAGCCAATGTGGTTGCCGGCAATGCTCACTGAGTCGCTGCGCCGGCTCGCCAGCAAGGTGCCGGTGCCGCGTTCGCTGCTTGGGCGGATGCTGCTGCTGACCTTGTTGGCGGTGTTGTTTGCGCAGACGTTGTCGAGCGTGATCTGGGTCTCGCAACTGCGCGCCACCCAGCTCGAAGGCCTGGTCACCAGCGCCCGCAGCCTGGCCCATTCGATGACCGCCAGCGTCAGCTATTTCCGCTCGTTGCCGGTGGCGTACCGGCCGCTGGTACTCGACCAGTTGCGCAGCATGGGCGGCACCCGTTTTGTGGTGACGCTCAACGACAAGCCGCTGGGTATGGACGTGCTGCCGATCACCCCGCGCAAGGCTGCGGTGATTCAAGCGGTGGACGAAGTGTTGCGCCAGTCGCTGGGCCACGATACCGATATCTCGGTAACCTTCGTCAGCCCCGAGGATCTGCGGATCTTCAATGCCGGGCTGAAACTCGATGAGCTGCCGCGCTCGTGGGCGCATTACGCACTGACGCTGGAACCGGTGAATCCGCCGGTGCTGGTCACGCAGATTCAAATGGCGCCGGGCGAATGGCTGTACATCGCCTCGTTGCTGCCCGAACCCTACACCAGTCTCGAAGAGCAAGGCCTGCCGGCACAGCAGGTGTGGTTCATCGTCCTCACCAGCGGCTTTTTGCTGCTGTTCATCGGCCTGCTGGTGCACTGGCAGAGCCGGCCGCTCAAGCGTCTGGCGCGGGCGGCGCGGGATCTGTCGCTGGGTGCCGATGTCGAGCCGGTGGCCGAGGGCGGCGGCAGCGAAGTGGTGGAAGTGGGCCGTGCGTTCAACACCATGCGCGAACGCATCAGCCGTTACCTGACCGAACGCAGCCAGTTGTTCAGCGCGATTTCCCATGACCTGCGCACGCCGATTACCCGCCTGCGCTTGCGAGTCGAACTGCTCGAAGACGAGAAGTTGCAGGCCAAGTTCGGTCGCGATCTGGATGAACTGGAGTTGTTGGTCAAAGGCGCGCTGCAGTGCGTGAAAGACACCGACATCCACGAGAACATCGAGCCGGTGGATCTCAATCATGTGCTCGACTGCCTGGTGGAACCGTACCTGGCGCCCAACGGCAATGGCCGCGTGACCCAGCAGGGCAAGGCGCTGGCGGCGTATCCAGGCAAACCTCTGGCGTTGAAGCGCTGCATCGGCAACCTGATCGACAACGCATTGAAGTACGGACAAAACGCACATCTGCACATCGATGACGATGAGCGCGCGTTTGTCCTGCACGTCGACGACGAAGGCCCAGGGGTGCCGGAGCAGCGGCTGGAGCAGGTGTTCGAGCCGCACTTTCGCTTGGCCGGGCAGCAGCAGGGTTATGGTCTCGGTTTGGGCATTGCGCGCAACATTGCTCACAGCCATGGCGGTGAGGTGACGTTGCAGAATTTGCGTGAGGGCGGGTTGCGCGTGACCCTGCAGTTGCCGCGTTCGGCGGATTAGATCAAAAGAGCCCCTCACCCTAGCCCTCTCCCGGAGGGAGAGGGGACTGACCGAGTTGTCTTGCGTCATACATCGACCTGAAACACCGTGTCGATTATGGATTCGCTGAAAAACTTTCAGGTCGGCGTAACTCTTCAATACCCCTCGGTCGGCCCCCTCTACCTCTGGGAGAGGGCTGGGGTGAGGGGTTGCTCTTTGTCACAGCCTGGTGACAAACCCCGCCCCCTTCGTTACAAGCCCACCCCGACCCGTTGTTTAGACTCCCCGCAGTCATAACAACAAAAAAGGCCCCCCATGGATCTCTTCCAACCCGGCTTCAGCAGTTGGCTGAATGCCCCTGCCCACCAGCAATGGCTCGCCGACGAAGGTCTGCGCCTGCTGGCATTCGCCAGAGCGGCAAAACTGCCCGAAGGTTTCGGCAACCTCGACGAACGCGGCCATCTGCCGGCGCATGCGCAAGCCGAAACCATGAACACCGCGCGCATGACCCATAGTTTCGCCATGGCCCATATTCAGGGGCTGCCGGGGGTTTGCCGAACTGGTCGATCACGGCATCGCGGCCCTGCGCGGCCCGTTGCGGGATGCGCTGCACGGCGGCTGGTTTGCGGTCGC
Source organism: Pseudomonas sp. S150 (assembly GCF_004526365.1). Lineage (NCBI taxonomy): Bacteria > Pseudomonadati > Pseudomonadota > Gammaproteobacteria > Pseudomonadales > Pseudomonadaceae > Pseudomonas > Pseudomonas sp. S150. The sequence continues at coordinate 5,313,195 of NZ_CP038207.1, read as the reverse complement.
TGAACACCGCGATGGCAACACCGGCAAGAACGCCTATCTGCATGCCTTTGTCGCGCTCGCGGCCAGCTCGGCGGTGGTCGCGCAGCGTCCCGGCGCCCAGGCGCTGCTGGATGACGCGATCGACATCATCGACACCTATTTCTGGAGCGAAGAAGAGGGCGCCATGCGCGAATTCTTCAATCGCGACTGGCGCGAAGAAGAGGCCTATCGCGGCGCCAACAGCAACATGCACGCCACCGAAGCGTTCCTCGCGCTGGCCGATGTCACTGAAGATCCGCGCTGGCTGGTACGTGCGCAGCGCATCGTCGAGCGGGTGATCCACGGTCACGCCGCCGCCAACGGCTACATGGTCATTGAGCATTTCGACCGCGACTGGCAACCGCTGCGCGAGTACAACCACGACAATCCCGCCGATGGCTTCCGACCTTACGGCACCACGCCGGGTCACGGTTTCGAGTGGGCGCGGCTGCTGTTGCATCTGGAAGCGGCGCGGGTCCAGGCCGGGATGCTCACGCCCGGCTGGCTGGCGACCGACGCGCAAAAACTCTTCGAGCAGAATTGCCGAAACGGCTGGGACGTCGATGGCGCGCCGGGGATCGTTTATACCCTCGACTGGGACAACAAAGCCGTGGTGCGTCATCGCTTGCATTGGACCCATGCCGAAGCCAGCGCGGCGGCCAGCGCCTTGCTCAAACGCACCGGTGATGCGCAATACGAAACCTGGTACCGGCTGTTCTGGGAATTCTGTGAAGGCCATTTCATCGATCGCTGCGACGGCAGCTGGCATCACGAACTCGATCCGCAAAACCGTCCGAGCGCCGATATCTGGCCGGGCAAACCCGATCTGTATCATGCCTGGCAGGCGGTATTGATCCCTCGTCTACCCTTGTCACCGAGTATGGCGACAGCTCTGGCGCAAATATCCCGGCCTGTTCCTGTGTAACCATGTGGTGACATTTGCGCGTCCCTTCGTTACCTGCGAAGGGAATCGCCCTGTTTAAACTCCTGTGCAGCGCAAGCACCAGACTTGCATGCATAACAACAAGAAAGGTACATCTCAGATGAATGCGATTTCTCGCCTCGCTACTGTCATTTCTGTCGCCTCCCTGTTCCCGCTCGCAATTCTGCCTCTCAGTGTTTCCGCTGCCGAATCCAAAGGTTCGGTCGAAGTCGTGCACTGGTGGACGTCCGGTGGCGAAAAAGCCGCTGTCGATGTGCTCAAGGCGCAAGTTGAAAAAGACGGTTTCACCTGGAAAGACGGCGCTGTCGCCGGCGGTGGCGGTGCCACGGCCATGACCGTGCTGAAAAGCCGCGCCGTTGCCGGTAACCCGCCGGGTGTCGCCCAGATCAAGGGCCCGGACATCCAGGAGTGGGCTTCCACCGGTCTGCTCGACACCGACGTCCTGAAGGACGTGGCCAAAGAAGAGAAGTGGGACAGCCTGCTCGACAAGAAAGTCTCCGATACCGTGAAGTACGACGGTGATTACGTGGCCGTACCGGTGAACATTCACCGGGTGAACTGGCTGTGGATCAACCCGGAAGTGTTCAAGAAAGCCGGGATCACCAAGAACCCGACCACCCTCGAAGAATTCTACGCCGCCGGCGACAAGCTCAAGGCTGCGGGCTTCATCCCGCTCGCCCACGGCGGTCAGCCTTGGCAGGACAGCACTGTGTTCGAAGCCGTGGTGCTCTCGGTCATGGGCGTTGATGGTTACAAGAAAGCCCTGGTCGATCTGGACAACAAAGCGCTGACCGGTCCGGAAATGGTCAAGGCGCTGACCGAGCTGAAGAAAGTCGCGACCTACATGGATCAGGACGGCAAAGGCCAGGACTGGAACCTGGAAGCGGCCAAGGTCATCAACGGCAAGGCCGGCATGCAGATCATGGGTGACTGGGCCAAGTCCGAATGGACCGCCGCCAAGAAAGTCGCCGGCAAGGACTACGAGTGCGTAGCGTTCCCTGGCACCGACAAGGCATTCACCTACAACATCGACTCCCTCGCGGTGTTCAAGCAGAAAGACAAAGGCACTGCGGCCGGTCAGCAGGACATCGCCAAAGTCGTGCTGGGTGAAAACTTCCAGAAAGTCTTCAGCATCAACAAAGGCTCGATCCCGGTACGTAACGACATGTTGAACAACATGGACAAACTCGGTTTCGACTCTTGCGCGCAGACCGCTGCCAAGGACTTCCTGGCAGACGCTAAGTCCGGTGGCCTGCAGCCGAGCATGGCGCACAACATGGCGACCACGCTGGCGGTGCAGGGCGCGTTCTTTGATGTCGTGACCAACTACATCAACGACCCGAAAGCCGACCCGGCCGATGCGGCCAAGAAACTGGGTGCGGCGGTTCAGTCGGCCAAGTAATCCTTGGCCCCTGTAGGAGTGAGCCTGCTCGCGATAGTGATCTGTCAGGTAAAGGATTCATCAACTGACACACCGCAATCGCGAGCAGGCTCACTCCTACAAGGGGAATGCCCTCGTACATAATTATTCTGGATTTCCCCATGAGTTCTGTTGCTGTGTTCAGCAAGGCCTCGCCGTTCGATGCACTGCAGCGCTGGCTACCGAAACTGGTGCTGGCGCCGAGCATGTTCATCGTGCTGGTGGGCTTCTATGGCTACATCCTGTGGACGTTCGTGCTGTCGTTCACCACCTCGACGTTCCTGCCCAACTACAAGTGGGCCGGCCTGGCGCAATACGCGCGGCTGTTCGACAACGATCGCTGGTGGGTGGCGAGCAAGAACCTCGCGGTGTTCGGTGGCATGTTCATCGGCATTACGCTGGTGATCGGGGTGCTGCTGGCGGTGTTCCTCGACCAGCGCATCCGTCGCGAAGGCTTTATCCGCACCATTTACCTGTATCCGATGGCGCTCTCGATGATCGTCACCGGTACCGCGTGGAAATGGCTGCTCAACCCGGGCATGGGCCTGGACAAATTGTTGCGTGACTGGGGTTGGGAAGGCTTCCGTCTGGACTGGCTGATCGACCCGGATCGCGTGGTGTACTGCCTGGTGATCGCCGCCGTGTGGCAAGCCTCGGGCTTCATCATGGCAATGTTCCTTGCCGGCCTGCGTGGGGTCGATCAGTCGATCATCCGTGCCGCGCAGATCGATGGCGCGAGCATGCCGACCATCTACTGGAAAGTCGTGCTGCCAAGCCTGCGTCCGGTGTTCTTCAGTGCGGTGATGATTCTGGCGCACATCGCGATCAAGAGCTTCGACCTGGTCGCGGCGATGACGGCGGGTGGCCCGGGTTATTCCTCCGACCTGCCGGCGATGTTCATGTACTCCTTCACCTTCAGTCGCGGCCAGATGGGCATGGGCTCGGCCAGTGCGATTCTGATGCTCGGTGCGATTCTCGCGATCATCGTGCCTTACCTGTACTCCGAGCTGAGGACCAAGCGTAATGACTAGTCTCGCTGCCAAACCCGCTTTCAGCCTGAGTCGCGTCGCGATCTACGCGGTGCTGATCCTCGCGGTCCTGCTGTACCTGATTCCGCTGGTGGTGATGCTGCTGACCAGTTTCAAGACCCCGGAAGACATCAGCACCGGCAACCTGCTCAGTTGGCCGACCGTGGTCAGCGGCATCGGCTGGGTCAAGGCCTGGGCCACGGTTGACGGTTACTTCTGGAACTCGATCAAGATCACCGTGCCGGCCGTGGTCATCTCCACTGCCATCGGCGCGTTGAACGGCTACGTGCTGTCGTTCTGGCGCTTCCGCGGTTCGCAGCTGTTCTTCGGTCTGCTGCTGTTCGGCTGCTTCCTGCCGTTCCAGACCGTGCTGCTGCCAGCCTCGTTCACCCTTGGCAAGATGGGCCTGGCGAGCACCACCACCGGCCTGGTATTCGTGCACGTGGTCTATGGTCTGGCGTTTACCACGCTGTTTTTTCCGTAACTACTACGTGAGCATTCCCGATGCGCTGATCAAGGCTGCACGGCTGGATGGCGCGGGTTTCTTCACGATCTTCCGGCAGATCATTCTGCCGATGTCGACCCCGATCATCATGGTTTGCCTGATCTGGCAGTTCACCCAGATCTGGAACGACTTCCTGTTCGGTGTGGTGTTCTCCAGCGGTGATTCGCAACCGATCACGGTGGCGTTGAACAACCTGGTCAACACCAGCACCGGCGCCAAGGAATACAACGTTGATATGGCAGCGGCGATGATCGCCGGCCTGCCGACCCTGCTGGTCTATGTGGTCGCAGGCAAGTATTTCGTGCGCGGGCTGACGGCCGGCGCAGTCAAGGGGTAATCATGGCAACGCTCGAACTTCGCAACGTCAACAAGACCTACGGTGCCGGCCTGCCGGACACCCTGAAGAACATCGAACTGTCGATCAAGGACGGTGAGTTCCTGATCTTGGTCGGCCCGTCGGGCTGCGGCAAATCGACCCTGATGAACTGCATCGCCGGCCTCGAGACCATCACCGGTGGCGCGATCATGATCGGCGATCAGGACGTCAGCGGCATGAGCCCGAAGGATCGCGACATCGCCATGGTGTTCCAGTCCTACGCGCTGTACCCGACCATGAGCGTGCGCGAGAACATCGAGTTCGGTCTGAAAATTCGCAAGATGAGCCAGTCGGCGATCGACGAAGAAGTCGCGCGCGTGGCCAAGCTGCTGCAGATCGAACACTTGCTCAACCGCAAGCCGGGCCAGCTCTCCGGTGGTCAGCAACAGCGCGTGGCGATGGGCCGTGCGTTGGCGCGTAGGCCGAAGATCTATCTGTTCGACGAACCGCTGTCGAACCTCGACGCCAAGCTGCGCGTCGAGATGCGTACCGAAATGAAACTGATGCACCAGCGCCTGAAAACCACCACGGTCTACGTGACCCACGACCAGATCGAAGCGATGACCCTGGGCGACAAAGTGGCGGTGATGAAGGACGGGATCATTCAGCAGTTCGGCACGCCGAAAGAGATCTACAACGACCCGGCCAACCTGTTTGTCGCAAGCTTCATCGGTTCGCCGCCGATGAACTTCATTCCGCTGCGCCTGCAACGCAAGGACGGTCGTCTGCTGGCACTGCTTGACAGCGGCCAGGCGCGTTGCGAGTTGCCGATGAGCATGCAGGATGCAGGGCTGGAAGATCGCGAAGTGATCCTCGGCCTGCGCCCGGAACAGATCGTTCTGGCGAACGGCGAGGGCAATGGTCTGCCGAGCATCAAGGCGGAAGTGCAGGTCACCGAGCCGACCGGTCCGGACACCCTGGTGTTCGTCAACCTGAATGAAACCAAAGTCTGCTGCCGCCTGGCGCCGGACGTGGCACCGCAGGTGGGCGAGACCCTGACCCTGCAATTCGATCCGTCGAAAGTGTTGTTGTTCGATGCCAAGACTGGCGAGCGTCTGGGGACTGCGGGGCAACCGAAGACCGAAGCGCACGGCGCCAACGTCGCCCAGTTCAAGGGGCGCTGAAGATCAAAAATGTGGGAGCGGGCTTGCTCGCGAAAACGGAGTGTCAGGCAGCACACATGGCGACTGACATGACGCCTTCGCGAGCAAGCCCGCTCCCACAGGGGAAAAGTGGTGTTCGGCCTGTCGAGCATCGCAATTTATGTAAACCGCGTTGGAAAAAAACAGTTAATAACAATAAAGACGAGGATGTAGGGATGAAAAAGAAACACGTCAATGCCCGGTTGATCTGCCAAGTGTCAGCTGCGGCGGCATTGGTGCTGGCCGGTAACGCCATGGCGGCGGATGCCTTCAGCTCCGACTCGAAATGGATGACCGGTGACTGGGGTGGCGAGCGGACCAAGCTGATCGAGCAAGGTATCGACATCAAGGCTGACTACGTTGGGGAAATGGGCGCCAACCTGCATGGCGGCTACAACGACGACAAGACCGGTCGCTACAGCGATCAGTTCGGTCTGGGCGTGGCGCTGGACCTGCAAAAACTCTGGGGCTGGGACAACACTCAGGCCAAGATCCAGTTGACCAACCGTAACGGGCAAAACATCTCCAACGACCGCGTTGGCGATCCGCGTGCTGGCACTCTGTCGTCTTCGCAGGAAGTCTACGGTCGTGGCCACATGGTACGTCTGACCCAGTTGTGGATTCAGCACCAGTTCTTCGACAACAAGCTGGACGTCAAGGCCGGTTACTTCGGTGAAGGCGAAGACTTCAACACCTTCCCGTGCGACTTCCAGAACCTGGCGTTCTGCGGTTCGCAAGTGGGTAACTGGGCGACCAACATCTGGTACAACTGGCCGGTCAGCCAGGCCGCGATTCGCGTGAAGTACAACATCAACGACGAGCTCTACGCGCAGATCGGTGCTTACAACCAGAACCCGTCGCAACTGGAACACGGCAACGGCTTCAAACTCAGCGGCAGCGGCACCAAAGGGACTGTTCTGCCAGTCGAACTGGTCTGGTCGCCGAAGGTCAACAGCCTGCCGGGCGAATACCGCGTCGGTTACTACAAGAGCACGGCTGACGCCAATGACGTCCGTGAAGACGTCAACGGCTTCGACGCTGCAACCACTGGCGACGCGTACAAGACCCACAGCAGCAAACACGGCTACTGGTTCGTCGCGCAGCAGCAACTCACCAGCCACAACGGTGATGCTTCGCGCGGTCTGAACATCGCCGCCAACGCGACCTTCCACGACAAGGACACCAACTTCATCGACAACTACCAATCGGTGATGTTTGTCTACAAGGGCCCGTTCGACGCGCGTCCTAAAGATGACGTGGGTATCGGCGCGGCGCGTATTCATGTCAACGATGACGTGAAGAAAAACGCCGAGTTCCTGAATGCGTCCAACGGTGTTTCGGACTACGACAACCCGGTGTTCTCGCCAATTCGTGAAACCGAATACAACTACGAGATCAACTACGGCTTCCACGTCACCAACTGGCTGACCGTACGCCCTAACCTGCAATACATCACTCACCCGGGTGGTGTGGATGAAGTGGACAACGCTTTAGTCGCTGGCCTGAAAATTCAGTCTACGTTCTAACGCTGTTGCGATAAGCTCCTCTCTATGTGCGCATATTTGCGGACAGCCAAGGCTGTCCGCTTTTTTTTGCGATAGACGTCCGATGTTACACCTGTGGCGAGGGGATTTATCCCCGATGGGGCGCGAAGCGGCCCTGAACCCATTGCATACGATATGTCAGTGGGAAAACGGTTGCAGGTTTGGGTTTGCTTCGCAACCCATCGGGGATAAATCCCCTCGCCACAGTGTTCACTCTCACTGGGCACAAAGGTAATTGAGTACCCCCATGATTTTCAGGACCGTGGCCAATGCATGAGCATCCGCTGCAACGCTTCTTCAAATCCCTGCGCGAACGACCGGTGTTTGCCTGGGAGCGCTATCAGATGCGCGATGTGCTGGTGATCGACCATCCGCTGTGTCAGGCGGTGTTCAGTCGGCAGGGCGCGCAGTTGCTGCACTTTCAGCCGCGCGGGCAGAAACCGTGGTTGTGGTGTGCGGCGAAGTGGCCCCACGTTGGCGCCATTCGCGGTGGCGTGCCGGTGTGCTGGCCGTGGTATGGCCGCCATCCGAGCGAAAATGCCTGGCCATCTCATGGCTGGGCACGACTGCTCGACTGGAAGTTGCTCGACAGCAGCAGCGCCGAGGATGGCGTGCGACTGCACTGGCAATTGCAGTTGTGCGACTGGCAGGTCGACCTGCACGCGCACCTCGGTGAGCGCATGGAATTACGCCTGAGCACCGAGCATCAGGACGACATGCCGTGCCAATTGAGCCAGGCTTTGCACGCTTACTGGCGTATTGGTGATGTCGGTGAGATAGCGCTGTCTGGGCTCGAAGGTGCGCAGGGTTATGACCAACTGAGCCGCCGGTCGTGTCAGCAGGAAGGCGAGTTGCGCGTCGATGGCGGCTGTCAGCGGGTGTTCCAGCACGACGGCGAATTACAGCTCAAGGATCACGCCTGGCAGCGCGAGTTGTGCATCGATACCGGCGACAGCGGCGACACGGTGGTCTGGCATCCGGGCTCGCGCCCGTTGCTGGGCGTGAGCTGGGATGAAGTGACGGAGTTTGTCTGTGTCGAAGCGGCGGCGGGCGGTACCGACAGCCTGCATCTGGCGCCGGGGGAGAAGGCGCATTTGAGTTTGCAGGCGTGGGCGGCGGCTTGAGTGCGTCAAGTTCACCGCTACCCTCACCCTAGCCCTCTCCCGGAGGGAGAGGGGACCGATCGGGGGATGCTGAAGAATTACGCCGAAATGAAAGAGCGGTGCTGAATCCATAATCGACTGGATATTTCAGGTCGATGTATAGCGCAAGACACCTCGGTCAGCTCCCTCTCCCTCGGGGAGAGGGCTGGGGTGAGGGTTGGCTTTTAAGCTTTCAATGACTCAGTTGAACTCATCACCCACCGGATACCGGCTGGCATTCAAGCTCTCTTTGATCTTGCGCAGATGCGGCTGGAAATCCACCCCGCGGCGCAGCGTCATGCCGGTCGCCAGCACATCCAGCACCGTCAACTGAATGATCCGCGAAGTCATCGGCATATAGATGTCGGTGTCTTCCGGCAGCGGAATGTTCAGGCTCAGGGTACTGGCTTTGGCCAGCGGTGAATTCTCGGCGGTCAGACCCAGCACCGAAGCGCCGTTCTCCCGGGCGATGCGCGCCACTTCCACCAGTTCGCGGGTGCGGCCGGTGTAGGAAATGATCACGAACAGCTCACCGGTGTGCGCCACCGAAGCAATCATTCGCTGCATCAGCACATCGGCATGGGCGGTGACGGCGAGGTTGAAACGGAAGAATTTGTGCTGCGCATCCAAAGCCACAGGCGCTGACGCACCGAGGCCGAAGAAGTGGATCTGCCGGGCCTGAATCAACAGGTCGACGGCGCGGCTGATCAGGTTCGGGTCGAGCGCCTGACAAGCACTGTCCAGCGAAGCGATGGCGCTGCCGAAAATCTTCTGCGTGTACGCCTCGGGATTGTCATCGGCCTCCACCGCGCGGCTGACATACGCCGCGCCACTGGCCAGGCTTTGCGCCAGTTGCAGCTTGAGTTCAGGGTAGCCGCTGACACCGAACGAACGGCAGAAGCGGTTGACCGTCGGCTCGCTCACCGATGCGGCCTGGGCGAGGGCGGCGATGCTGAAGCGGGTGGCCTGCTGCGGGTTGAGCAGGATCACCTCGGCGACTTTGCGTTCGGCCTTGTTCAGCTCTTCAAGGCGACTCTGGATCTGTTCCAGTAAATTTCGCACGCGGTCCATATGGAATTCCTAATTCACCTGCGCAAAGGTGCGCCGGGCTATGCAAATTGGGCCTTTGATGTGGCCCGTAACGGTGGCCTATCCTACTGGTGGCTCCGACCGACCACCACTCGGAATCTGCATTTTGCGAAAATGTTGTGGTTATTACTACATTTTCCCTTGAGTGATGCCTTGAAAAAAGGTATTTGTAGCTTAACTTGATAAAAGAACAAACATCATGCCTTCGATTACGGTTGAACCGTGCACCTTTGCCTTGTTCGGCGCTCTGGGCGATCTGGCCCTGCGCAAGCTGTTTCCTGCCCTTTATCACCTCGATGGCGCCGACCTGTTGCACGAAGACACGCGCATCATCGCGCTGGCCCGTGAACCCGGTTCCGAGCAGCAGCACCTGGCGTTCATCGCCGCCGAATTGCGCCGTTACGTCGGCAAAGAGCTGGACGAGGCCGTGGCCGAGCGCTTTCTGGCGCGCCTGAGCTACCTGCACGTCGACTTCCTCAAGGCTGAAGACTATGTGGCGCTGGCCGAAGCGACCGGCAGCGCGCAACGCATGATTGCCTACTTCGCCACACCGGCAGCGGTGTACGGCGCGATCTGCGAGAACCTGGCGAAAGTCGGTCTGGCAGAAAACACCCGTGTGGTCCTGGAAAAGCCGATCGGCTCCGATCTGGAATCCTCGCGCAAGGTGAATGACGCCGTGGCCCAGTTCTTCCCGGAGAACCGCACCTACCGCATCGACCACTACCTGGGCAAAGAGACCGTCCAGAACCTGATCGCCCTGCGTTTCGCCAACAGTCTGTTCGAAACCCAGTGGAACCAGAATTACATCTCCCACGTGGAAATCACCGTGGCCGAGAAGGTCGGTATCGAGGGCCGTTGGGGCTACTTCGACAAGGCCGGCCAGCTGCGCGACATGATCCAGAACCATCTGCTGCAGCTGCTGTGCCTGATCGCCATGGACCCGCCGGCCGACCTGTCCGCCGACAGCATCCGTGACGAAAAGGTAAAAGTGCTCAAGGCGCTGGCACCGATCAGCCCGGAAGGCCTGACCACTCAGGTGGTGCGCGGCCAGTACATCGCCGGGCACAGCGAAGGCAAGTCCGTGCCGGGCTACCTCGAAGAGCCGAATTCCAACACCCAGAGCGACACCGAAACCTTCGTCGCCCTGCGTGCCGACATCCGCAACTGGCGTTGGGCCGGTGTGCCGTTCTACCTGCGCACCGGCAAGCGCATGCCGCAGAAACTGTCGCAGATCGTCATCCACTTCAAGGAACCGTCGCACTACATTTTCGCGCCGGAACAGCGCCTGCAGATCAGCAACAAACTGATCATCCGTCTGCAACCGGACGAAGGCATTTCCTTGCGGGTGATGACCAAGGAGCAGGGCCTGGACAAGGGCATGCAGTTGCGCAGCGGTCCGCTGCAACTGAATTTCTCCGACACCTGGCGCAGCGCACGGATCCCCGATGCCTCCGAGCGGTTGTTGCTGGAAGTGATGAACGGCAATCAGAACCTGTTTGTCCGTAAAGATGAAATCGAAGCCGCGTGGAAGTGGTGTGACCAGTTGATCGCCGGCTGGAAGAAGTCCGGTGACGCGCCCAAGCCGTATGCGGCCGGGTCGTGGGGGCCGATGAGCTCGATTGCACTGATCACGCGGGACGGGAGGTCGTGGTATGGCGATATCTGATGTGAAACTGCCCGCGGGCGTGAATGCCCACGAATTCAAGAGCCCGGTGCTGTTGGCCGAAGGTCTGGCGCTGAACGTCGCCAAGCAGTTGAGCGATGCCATCGCCGCACGCGGCAACGCGGTGCTGGTGGTCTCAGGCGGTCGCAGCCCGGTGGCGTTTTTTCAGCACCTGGCCAAGCAGGAGCTGGACTGGTCGAAGGTCGTCGTGACCCTCGCCGACGAACGCTGGGTACCGGTCGAACACGCCGACAGCAACGCCGGCCTGCTCAAGCAGTACCTGCTCAAAGGCCCGGCCGCCAAGGCGCAGTTCCTCAGCCTCTACAGCGCGGCGGCCAACGTCGAGCAGGCTGCGGAACAGGCCGACCGTCTGCTCGCGGAATTGCCGCCGATCGACGTGCTGGTGCTGGGCATGGGCGATGACGGTCACACCGCGTCGCTGTTCCCCGACAGCCCGAACCTGACTGAAGCCTTGCAGGCTGACGGCAGCCGTCGCTGCTGGCCGATGCTGGCGCCGAGTGTGCCGCGTCAACGCCTGACCATGAGCCGCGCGCTGCTGGCTTCGGCGAAGCACAAGATTCTGTCGATTTCCGGTCAGTCGAAACTGACCACTCTGAATGCCGCACTGGCATCCGACGACGTCGCGGCCATGCCGGTGCGCGCGTTTCTGCAACCTACGTTAGAGATTTACTGGTGCCCATGAGCCAAGGATCAGCCGCTATGAAAAATCCATCCCCGACCGTTTCCATGGCGGACAAAGTTGCCCTGATCGACAGCCTCTGCGCCAAGGCGCGGATCCTGCCAGTGATCACCATCGCCCGTGAACAGGACGTGCTGCCACTGGCCGACGCTCTGGCCGCCGGTGGCCTGACCGCGCTGGAAGTGACCCTACGTTCGCAGTTCGGTCTCAAGGCGATCCAGATCCTGCGTGAGCAGCGTCCGGAACTGGTGACCGGTGCCGGCACCGTGCTCGATCGCAACATGCTCGCGGCGGCGGAAGCGGCGGGTTCGCAATTCATCGTCACCCCGGGCATCACCCGTGACCTGCTCGAAGCCAGCGTCGACAGCCCGATTCCGCTGCTGCCGGGCATCAGCAATGCCTCCGGCATCATGGAAGGCTATGGCCTGGGCTATCGCCGCTTCAAGCTGTTCCCGGCGGAAGTCAGCGGTGGCGTGGCAGCGATCAAGGCCCTCGGCGGCCCGTTCGGCGAAGTGAAATTCTGCCCGACCGGTGGCGTCGGCCCGGCCAACATCAAGAGCTACATGGCGCTGAAAAACGTCATGTGCGTGGGCGGTAGCTGGATGCTCGATCCCGAATGGATCAAGAACGGCGACTGGGCGCGCATTCAGGAATGCACCGCCGAGGCCCTGGCGCTGCTGGACTAAACGTTTTACCTGACACTTCGTTGTGTGTTCTACGGCTTTACGGTGCGCTTGGTCGGTGCACCGTTTTTTTTTGCCCGGCAAAAATACTCATGGAAACGGCGCGACACATAGTTACCGCACCGCGGGGCTCGTGCGCCGTTAATCTGCGTTCATCTTATGGAAAAGAGAACGCGTCATGGAACGAGACACTTCAACCGCACCGTCACCATCGATCTATCAGTTGGCCCCCGAGCAGATCGCCGGGCCGTACTTTCGCAATCCCAAATTGCTGCGGCGCAACATCAGCGAAGGCGCCGAAGGGCTACCCTTGCTGCTGCGCCTGAGCATCGTCGACGCGATGACCGGCCAGCCGGTAAGCGGGGCACTGGTGGACATCTGGCACTGCAATGCACGAGGCGCCTATTCGGGGTGGAGCCGGATCAATCCGGATCTGGAGGTCGACTCCGATGCCATCGGCTCGGTGCCGCGCACCGACGATGACACCTATCTGCGTGGCAGCCAGTTCTGCGATCAGCAGGGGCGGGTGCGCTTCACCACCATCTATCCGGGGTTCTATGCCGGTCGGGCGCTGCACATTCATGTGGCGGTGCGCATGGTCAGCGGCAGTGAATATCTGGAGGAGCGCAACGTGGCCTGGGTCGGTCAGCTGTATTTCCCCGAAGTGGTGTCACGCGCGGTGCTCAATGCCCGTGACTATCGCGGGCGAGCCTCGACACCCTTGAACAATGCCGATGACAGCTACTACAGCAACATGCGCGGCGAAGATTCGACCCTGACCGTGTGGCCGATCGGCCGCGACTCTCACGAGGACGGCTTTTTCGGCCACCTGACCATCGGTATCGACACCTTTGCCGCCTCGTCGCAGATCAAACCCGAGGACTTCGACAAGTACACCGTGTGAACCGATCAACGCAGCTCGTTGAGTGCACGGGTCAGCAACTGCATGTCAGCCGCAGTGGTGGTCAGCCCCGGCGTGATGCGAATGCTCGGCCCGCTCGCTGCGCCGTTGCGTACCACGGTGAACAGGTTGTACTCGTTGAGCAGGCGCTCGACCATTGCCTGTTGATCGGCGTGGCGAGTGAAACGCATCGAGGTGATTCCGCAATACAGGCGCGGATCGTCCGGGGTCATCACCTCGATCCCCGGCAGGTGCCGCACGGCACTCACCCACAGGTTGCGCAGGTAATTGAGCCGGGCGCTTTTGGCCGCAGCGCCGCCGAGCGAACGGTGCTCCTCGAGTGCCAACGGCAGTGACATCAGCGCCGGAATGTTCGGCGTGCTGTACGGCGTGCGGGCGCGTATGTCGGTGGCCGGAAAGTGCATTTCGCCCATGTCCGGATCGATGTCGGCCAGGCGCTGCGGGGCGATGTACAGAAAGCCCAGGGTCAATGGCGCGCCAATCCACTTGTGCAGGTTAAAACCGGCGAAGGCGATGCCCATCGCTTCCAGATTGAACTCGATCTGGCCAAGGGCGTGAGCGCCGTCGAGGATGATGTCCACGCCATGCTGTTTCGCCAGTTCGGCGATGGCCTGCACCGGCATCACCAGACCGGTGCGGTGGGTGACATGGGTCAGGGCCATCAGCTTGAGTTTCGGATAGCGGACGAAGGCTTCGCGGTAACTGTCCAGCAGGCTGTCGAAACTGGCCGGGTGAGTGTGGTTGATCTCGATCACGTCGACGCCGCGATGGCGTGACAGCCAGCGCATGGCACCTTTGACCGTGTCGTATTCCAGGTCGCTGATCAGCACCTGATCGCCCGGAAGCAGGCGATTGTAATTGCGGATCAGCGATTGCAGCGCATCACTGGCGTTGCGCGTGAAAGCCACGCTCTGCGCGCGCACACCGATGGTCTCGGCCAGTTGCGCACGAATCTCCAGGCTGTCGTGCTGTTCGAAACGCTGGCGTACATACACCGAGTTGCTGGTGTTGATCAGCTCGATATTGCGCTGATAGTCCTCGATCACTGTGCGCGACATGCGCCCGAAGTAACCGTTCTCCAGGTTCAGCGGGCCGGTTTGCGCTTCGTAACGATCGGCGAAGGTTTGCCAGAACGCTTCGTCACGGGCACGGCGGGTGTTATCAGGCATGGTCGAGGCTCTAGGGAGGAGGGCGCTTCAGTGGCGCGGGGCAGGTTTGCCGTGTTTGGCGCGTAGTGGTTCGAGCAGATCCGACAGGCCGTTATGGTCGATTTCCTGCATCAGCGCCAGCAGTCCGCCGAGTTCGCCGTGAGGAAAACCCTCGCGGGCGAACCAGTTGAGGTAAGGCCCCGGCAGGTCGGCAATGATCCGGCCCTTGTACTTGCCGAAGGGCATTTCACGGGTGATCAACAGCTCAAGCTTTTCAGGATTCATCAGTGGCAATCATCTGGATTCAATCAGTCAGGAAAATACAGGCATTCTGCATGCAGGCCAAATGACAGATCATGCAAATAACCGTGATACAGATAGTTCAAATATCTTTAACTTATTGAAAAATAACGATTTATTTTTTAAGGAAAAGCTGGCACGCACACTGCAATAACCCTTGCATCTTCAACCAACCGCAAGGAATTGAAAAATGACTGACATGAATAAAGAAGCCATTTCTGTACTCAACGACCTGATCGAAACCTGCAAGGACGGCCAGGAAGGGTTCAAGACTTGCGCTGAAGACATCAAGCATCCAGAACTCAAAACCCTGTTCGTGACCCGTTCTGCCGATTGCGCGACTGCCGCCGCTGAACTGCAGGCTGAAGTGCGTAAACTGGGCGGTGATCCGGAAACCTCTACCAGCGTCAGCGGTGACCTGCACCGTCGCTGGGTCGACGTCAAAGCCATGTTCACCGGCAAGGACGAAGAGGCTGTGCTGAACGAGGCCGAGCGCGGTGAAGACCACGCCCTGAAGGCTTACCGTGAAGCCATCGAGAAAATCAATAAGCACGGCCTGGTCGGCATTCGTGACCTGGTTGAGCGTCAGTACCACGGCGTACAACGCAATCACGACCAGGTGAAAGCCCTGCGTAACCAGGCTCGCGCTCGTTCGTAAGCCACGCTGGTAAAACTGTGGGAGCGGGCTTGCTCGCGAATGCGCTGTGTCATGCAACGATGATGTTGCTGACATAACCGCTTCGCGAGCAAGCCCGCTCCCACTTTTGTTTTTTGTGTACCTGATGATCAGCCGATGCTGATCGCCGGCAGAGTCGGCAGGGTCACGGTCTGCTGCTTGCGCGGCGCCAGAATTTCGGCCTCGCCATCCACCACCAGCTCATCACGTTGGTTGAACACGCGAGTGGCGATGCGCACGCGAAACTTCGGCAGCTTCTCAAGGATTTCCAGGCGCACGGTCAGGGTATCGCCGATCTTCACCGGCTTCTGAAAACTCATCTGCTGACCGATGTAGATAGTGCCCGGCCCAGGCAGCTCGCACGCCACGGCGGCGCTGATCAGTGCACCGCTGAACATGCCGTGGGCGATGCGTTCCTTGAACATGCTGGCGGCAGCGAACTCGGCGTCCAGGTGCACCGGGTTGTGGTCGCCCGACATCGCGGCGAACAGCTGAATGTCGCGCTCTTCGACAGTCTTGCTGTAGCTGGCGGTCTGGCCGACTTCGAGGGCTTCGTAAGGGATGTTGGTAACCTGGGTCATCGGTCTTGATTCCTGTGACGGATTAAAGTGAATCCACAAAAAATTATTCGCTGCGATGGGGGCGGCGATGGCTTAGCGCCTGGTCGATCCAGGTCAGCACATCGGCAATCACTTCGTCGCGATTGGTTTCGTTGAACAATTCGTGCCGCGCCTGCGGGTAGATCTTCAGTTGCAGGTTCTGGCTGCCGGCCGAGCGCAACGCTTCGGCCAGATCTGTCAGACGCTTGCCTTCGCTCACCGGATCACATTCACCGCCGATCACCAGCAGCGGCAGGCCCGGGTCGATCTGGGCGAGATTGGACGCTTTGCTGATCTGCTGCAAGCCGCCGAGCAAGTCGATCCACAATTGATTGGTGCAGCGGAAGCCACACAACGGGTCGTTGGCATACAGATCGACCTCGACCGGGTCGCGGCTCAGCCAGTCGAACGGCGTGCGCGCCGGTTTGAATTTTTTGTTGAACGAGCCGAACGACAACCACTCGATCAGCGCACTGCGGCCCTTGCCACCCTGACGCAGTTTTTCGAAACGGGCGATTTGTCGCGCCGCGCCGTAAAGCGCCACCGGCTGGAAGTTCGAACCGCTGAGAATCGCCCCGTGCAGGCTGGCGCTGTGATGCAGCAGGTAACCCTGAGCGAGGTAGCTGCCCATGCTGTGCCCGAGCAGGATGATTGGCACGTCGGGATGCTGCTGGCCGATGTGCTGATTGAGGCTGGCCAGATCGCCGATCACCTTGCACCAGCCGTCGTCATCGGCGAAATGCCCGAGCGTCCCGTGTTCGGCGGTTTTGCCATGGCCGCGCAGATCCGGGGCGTACACACCATAGCCTTGAGCACAGAACGCATTCGCCAGCCGCTCGTAGCGGGCGCTGTGTTCGGCCATGCCGTGGGCCAGCAGGATCAGCGCTTTCAAGGGCGCAGCCGGCAACCACTGGTTGACGAACAGGCGGCTGCGGTCACTCGCGTCCAGCCAAAAGCCTCGGTGGATCATGGCAATTCCTTTTTATCGAGCGGTATCGGCCCGCAGTCGTAGCATTGTATAGCGCGTCCGATCAGCTCACGCCACGGCAGGAAGATTCATACGATCAATGTCGCCATCGCCCATATTTGCCTCAATGGCCATAACTGCTAGTGTCCGTGAAGCTCCGCTTTTTGCTTTGTGCCCTCAGGGATCAGCGCGAAACCACAGAAAAGCGGCTCCCGGATCGATTCAGGTAAAGAGGACAAGAACAATGCAACCTGATTTCTGGAATGACAAACGCCCCGCCGGCGTACCACTGGACATCGACATGGGCGAGTTCAAGTCGGTGATCGAGGTGTTTGAGCGTTCCTGCAAGAAATTCGCGGATCGGCCGGCCTTCAGCAATATGGGCGTGACCCTGACCTACGCTGAACTCGAGCGCTACAGCGCGGCGTTCGCCGGTTACCTGCAAGCCCACACCGATCTGGTGCCGGGGGATCGCATCGCGGTGCAGATGCCCAACGTGCTGCAATATCCGATTGCCGTGTTCGGTGCCTTGCGCGCCGGGCTGATCGTGGTCAACACCAACCCGCTGTACACCGCGCGCGAGATGCGCCACCAGTTCAAGGATTCCGGTGCCCGCGCGCTGGTGTACCTGAACATGTTCGGGCAGAAGGTCCAGGAAGTGCTGCCGGACACTGACATCCAGTACCTGATCGAAGCGAAGATGGGCGACATGATGCCCACCGCCAAGGGCTGGCTGATCAACACCGTGGTCAGCAAAGTGAAGAAAATGGTCCCGGACTATTCGCTGCCGCAGGCGATCTCGTTCAAGAGTGCGCTGCGCCTGGGCCGTGGTCTGGGGATCAAGCCGTTGAAAGTCGGTCTCGACGACATCGCCGTGTTGCAATACACCGGCGGCACCACCGGCCTGGCCAAGGGCGCGATGCTGACCCACGGCAACCTCGTGGCGAACATGCAGCAAGTGCGCGCCTGTCTTGCACAGTTGGGGCCGGACGGTCAGCCGCTGCTGAGCGAAGGGCAGGAGGTGATGGTGGCGCCACTGCCGCTGTACCACATCTATGCCTTCACCGCGAATTGCATGTGCATGATGGTATCGGGCAACCACAACGTGCTGATCACCAATCCGCGCGACATCGCAGGCTTCATCAAAGAGCTGAAGAACTGGCGCTTCTCGGCGTTGCTCGGACTGAATACGTTGTTCGTCGCGCTGATGGAGCACCCGGACTTCAAGACCCTGGATTTCTCCAGCCTCAAGCTGACCAACTCCGGCGGTACCGCGCTGGTCAAGGCCACCGCCGAGCGCTGGGAGCAGATCACCGGTTGCCGCATCACCGAGGGTTACGGCCTCACGGAAACCTCGCCGGTGGCCTGCACCAACCCGTATGGCGACAAGTCGCGCCTGGGCACGGTCGGTCTGCCGGTGCCGGGTACGCTGCTGAAGGTCATCGATGACGAGGGTGTCGAGCAGCCGATGGGCGAGCGCGGCGAGTTGTGCATCAAGGGCCCGCAGATCATGAAAGGCTACTGGCACAAACCCGAAGCCACCGCCGAAGTGCTGGATGCCGAGGGCTGGTTCAAGTCCGGTGATATCGCGGTGATCGACCCGGACGGCTTCGTACGCATCGTCGATCGCAAGAAGGACATGATCATCGTCTCCGGTTTCAACGTGTACCCCAACGAGATCGAAGATGTGGTCATGGCCCACCCGAAAGTCGCCAACTGCGCGGTGATCGGCGTGCCGGACGAGCGTTCGGGCGAGGCGGTGAAACTGTTTGTGGTGGCGCGGGAAACCGGGATCAGCCTCGAGGAACTGAAGGCGTACTGCAAAGAGAATTTCACCGCTTACAAAGTGCCGAAACACATCGTACTGCGTGAGTCGTTGCCGATGACGCCGGTCGGCAAGATTCTGCGGCGGGAGTTGCGCGATATCGCCTGATCGGTGAATGGCCGCGCGTTGCGCGGATCGCGGGCAAGCCACGCTCCCACAGGGATCTCCATCAACCTTGTGAGAGCGGGCTTGCCCGCGATGCTTTTTGGGGGGGAAGGCCCGGAAAACCGGGGCTTTCAGGGGTGTATAGGATTTTTGCTCTAAAATGACTGCTGGAAAGTCTTGAGTCACTAAAGTGACCATGGAGGCCGCTTTTGGCTCTAGTCGGCCCTCGGCAAAGCTGCTACTCTCGGCGCGCTTTGTGACTTCTCGGCCTGTAGAAAAGCCAGATTCACCAATACAAAACACACACCAATAATAATCGCATCAAATGCGGTGAAGAATTCGCGTTGCTGAGGAGTGGGCTTCCATGATCGAAGACTTTTGGAAGGATAAATACCCGGCTGGAATTGCTGCCGACATCAATCCAGACGAGTACCCGAATATTCAGGCAGTGTTGAAGCAATCCTGCCAACGCTTCGCCAACAAGCCGGCTTTCAGCAACCTGGGCAAGACAATCACCTACGGTGAACTGTACGAATTGTCCGGTGCGTTTGCCGCGTATCTGCAACAGCATACCGACTTGCAGCCCGGTGATCGAATCGCCGTGCAACTGCCCAACGTTCTGCAGTACCCGGTGGCCGTCTTCGGTGCGATCCGCGCCGGGCTGATCGTGGTCAACACCAACCCGCTGTACACCGCGCGGGAAATGGAACACCAATTCAATGACTCCGGCGCAAAAGCCCTGGTCTGCCTGGCCAACATGGCGCACCTGGCGGAAGCCGTGGTGCCAAAAACCGGGGTCAAGCACGTCATCGTCACCGAAGTCGCCGACCTGCTGCCGCCGGTCAAGCGCCTGCTGATCAACAGCGTGATCAAGTACGTGAAGAAGATGGTCCCGGCTTATCACCTGCCCAAAGCCGTCAAGTTCAACGACGTGCTGAGCAAGGGCCAGGGCCAGCCTGTGGCCGAAGCCAATCCGCACAGCAGCGATGTCGCGGTGTTGCAGTACACCGGCGGCACCACCGGCGTGGCCAAAGGCGCGATGCTGACCCATCGCAACCTCGTCGCCAACATGCTGCAGTGCAAGGCGCTGATGGGCTCCAACCTCAATGAAGGTTGCGAGATCCTGATCACCCCGCTGCCGCTGTACCACATCTACGCGTTCACCTTTCATTGCATGGCGATGATGCTGATCGGCAACCACAACATCCTGATCAGCAACCCGCGCGACCTGCCGGCGATGGTCAAGGAACTGTCGAAGTGGAAGTTCAGCGGCTTCGTTGGCCTCAACACGCTGTTCGTCGCGCTGTGCAACAACGAAGGTTTCCGCAAGCTGGATTTCTCCAATCTGAAAGTCACCCTGTCCGGCGGCATGGCCCTGCAACTGGCGGCCGCCGAGCGCTGGAAAGCGGTGACCGGTTGCTCGATCTGCGAAGGTTACGGTATGACCGAAACCAGCCCGGTGGCCACGGTCAACCCGATCCAGAACATCCAGATCGGCACCATCGGCATTCCGGTGCCGTCGACCCTGTGCAAAGTCATCGATGATGCCGGTGTCGAGCAGCCCATGGGCGAAATCGGCGAGCTGTGCGTCAAGGGCCCGCAAGTAATGAAGGGCTACTGGCAGCGTCAGGAAGCCACCGACGAGATCCTCGACAGCGAAGGCTGGCTGAAGACCGGCGACATCGCGCTGATCCAGCCCGATGGCTACATGCGCATTGTCGATCGCAAGAAAGACATGATCCTGGTATCTGGTTTCAACGTTTACCCGAACGAACTGGAAGACGTACTGGCGACCCTGCCGGGCGTATTGCAGTGCGCGGCCATCGGCGTGCCGGACGAGAAGTCGGGCGAGGCGATCAAGATCTTCATCGTGGCCAAGCCGGGCGTGACCCTGACCAAGGAAACCGTGATGGAGCACATGCGTGCCAACGTCACCGGTTACAAGGTGCCGCGTTCGGTGGAATTCCGCGATGCGCTGCCGACGACCAACGTCGGCAAGATCCTGCGTCGTGAGTTGCGTGACGAAGAGCTGAAGAAGATCAAGGCCAAGTCCGCCGCCTGAAGCAAAAAGCCCCGCAGATGCGGGGCTTTTTGTTGGAGTAGGTGGTGGATCTGTAGTGACTGTGATGCCGCCTTCGCGAGCAAGCCCGCTCCCACATTCAACCGCGTTCCTCCAGTTGGAATACAGTCAAATGTGGGAGCGGGCTTGCTCGCGAAGCTTTTCGGTTACTGCCGGAACGGCGCGAAATTCACATTGGTTCCCGCCGGACGCATGTCCTGCAGATACGAATCCTTGTCTGCACTCAATTCCAGGCTCAACGCCGCCTTGCGCTTGCCCTCGTTGCGAATCACCAGACCTTCGAGCTTTTCCCGCAGGAACACCGTCGGCACTTTCAGGTGCAGCAGTTCGTCGGTGGCCGGGGTGTGCATCAGCAGGTGAATCCACTCGTACTGACCGACGGCGAGGCGCGTCACCGGCAGGTCGAACCACCAGATGTTGCGGTTGCGGTTCAATTCGGCGAAGTGGCAGTTGTTGGTGCCGAGCACAGCGCCGCCCAGTTCCTGGTTGCGACGGGCAATGGCCTGCTTTTTATCGAGTTTCATAACATTCCTGCGGGATCTGATCGTTGGCGCACGGCGCCCATAGGTGCGCATTCTCGGGGCTTGCGGGGCAAACATAAAGCCCAACCTGCATGGCACGACGAAATGAAGGGCAAAAATAAATGAAACTCGTGGCAAACCCGGCCAGTCAATCATTACGTACTGACTTTTCCCCTTCAATGCACCAAGGAGAAACACCATGAGTAGCACTGGCGATAAAGTAAAAGGCATGGCCAACGAAGCAGTCGGCAACGTCAAGCAAGGCGTCGGCAAAGCCACCGACAACACCAAGCTGCAAGCCGAAGGCAAACTGCAAGAGAAAAAAGGTGAAGCCCAGCAAGCTGTCGGCAAAGCCAAAGACGCCATCAAGAAAGGTGTCGACAAGGCGTAATTCCGCCTTGAACGAAACACACGAGCGGCCATCCAAGGATGGCCGTTTTTGTGTCAAAACCCGACAGCCATCCACGAAGGTCGCCAAGTAGGCTACCGTGATGTAGAAAACGGCCCCTGAGTCGCCACGACTTCAACCTGTAATGCGGCGAAAGGAGACGCGAATGATTTTTCCAGACATGAAAGGTCTGCCACTGCACCGGGTGATGGTGCGCACGGTCACTGAATTCGTCGACGACGAGATGTCGACCTACGCCTCGGCACTGGCCTACCAGATGCTGTTCTCGCTGTTCCCGTTCATTCTGTTCCTGATTGCGCTGATCGGTTTCCTGCATCTGCCGGACTTCTTCACCTGGCTGCGCCTGCAGTCGGAACTGGTGTTGCCGCCGCAGGCGCTGGAACAGGTCAACCCGGTGATCGATCAGTTGCAGCAGTCCAAGGGCGGCTTGCTTTCGGTCGGTATCGTCATCGCCCTGTACACCGCGTCTGCCGGTGTGCGGCTGATGATGAGTGCGATGAACGCCGCTTACGACGTGGTCGAGGGCCGGCCGATCTGGAAGCGTTTTCCGCTGTCGGTGTTCTACACCGTCGGCATTGCCGGCATGTTGCTGGTGGCGGCCGCACTGATGGTGCTCGGGCCGCAAGTGATGGGCTGGATTGCCGCGCAGGTAGGGTTGGAAGATTTCATCGTCACTGTGTGGACGATTGCGCGCTGGCCGGTGATCGTGATCCTGATGATGGTCGCCGTGGCGCTGATCTATTACGTGATGCCCGACGTCAAACAGGAATTCCGTTTCATCACCCCCGGCTCGGTACTTGCCGTGGTGGTGTGGATCATCGCCTCACTGGGCTTTGCGTTCTACGTCAAAACCTTCGCCAACTACAACGCGATGTATGGCAGCATCGGGGCGATCATCGTGCTGTTGCTGTATTTCTACATTTCCTCGGCGGTGCTGCTGCTCGGCGCCGAGATGAATGCGGTGATCGAACACATGTCCAGCGAGGGCAAGGACGAGGGCGAGAAAGTCCCCGGCGAACTCGATGAACATCCCAAACAACATGTCTCTGGCCTGGGGCGCGACCACTCGCTCAAGCCGGACACTGACGAAGCCTGACCATGATCCGTGAAATCCTCAAAATGGGCGACGAACGCCTGCTGCGCATTGCTCCACCGGTGCCGCCGGAAATGTTCGACAGCCCCGAGCTGTGGCAACTGATCGATGACATGTTCCAGACCATGGAAAGTGTCGGTGGCGTCGGCCTCGCCGCGCCGCAGATCGGCGTCGACCTGCAATTGGTGATCTTCGGTTTCGAGCACAGCGAACGTTATCCGGACGCCGAAGCGGTGCCGCAGACGATCCTGATCAATCCGCTGATCACGCCGCTGAGTCCGCTGACCGAGGAGGGCTTTGAGGGCTGTCTGTCGGTGCCCGGCCTGCGCGGTGCGGTGGATCGTTATCAGCAGATTCGCTACGAAGGCTTTGATCCCAAGGGCGAGCCGATCGTACGCGTGGCGTCAGGCTTCCATGCGCGGGTAGTGCAGCACGAGTGCGATCATCTGATCGGCCGCTTGTATCCGTCGCGGATTACCGATTTCAGCAAGTTCGGCTTTACCGAAGTGATGTTCCCGGATCTCGATCCAACGGCTGACGACTGATCCTGAGAACACCTCTATCCCACAATTGATTTTTATGGTTCCAGTTCCATCGCAATCATCGGCTTGCTCCGCGCATACCGGCTCAACCGCTCGGCCAGTGCGTAGGGCAGGGCGGGATCGAAACTGAAACCGCGCCGCTCGTAAAACCCGCGCAAGTCCGGATGACAGAACAGCCACACCGGCTCCTGCAAATCCTTCACCGCCGCCGTGATCAACTCTCCGGCGATCCCTTGCTCACGGCAACCCGGATCAACAAACAATCCGGTCAACCAGTACCCGCCCGCCACCGGCCGCAAGCACAATGCGGCAACGATGTCCTCTCGACGGGCCACCCATAACTGGGCATCGCGCACCGCCTTCATCGACGATTGGTGGCTGCGGTAAAACTTGTTCATCAACGGCCACAAAGGCTCGTCGAGCAGGACGTATCGGGTATCGGGCATGGGATCGGACTGGCGGCGGGCAAAGCGCCGATTATAAAAGAACGCGCGCCGCGCGATAGGTGTATACCTGAGCCTACATCCCTGTGAGTGGAGTACGCATCATGTCCAAAGGTATGGATTCAAAGAAAGCCGCGAAGAAGAAACCGGTGAAGACGGCGATTGAAAAGCGTGCAGAGAAGAAAGCCAAGAAGGTCGATATTTTCGGTCATTGATCACGTCCTTCGGGAGCCCGTCCCCCGGGCTCCCGTTTCAGCGCAAAAATAATCTGCAAGATTGCTCGGCTTCGTTGCACAGAAGGGGAAGATTCCCGTTCCGAGCCACGCCATGCCGAATTACTTCGACGCCGACCATCGCCAGCAGATCGAAACCCTGCGCCAGCGCTTCACCGCTCGCACCGAATGGCCGACCTGGCTGCTGCTGATCGGCGTGTATGGCGGCTGGTTCGCGATCATCATCAACAGTCAGTGGCTCGGTCGCGGCTTGAGCACATTGCTGCTGATTCCGCTGCTGGTGCTGTGGCTGTCGGTTCAGCATGAATTGCTGCATGGGCATCCGACCCGCTCGGTGCTTTTCAATAAAATCCTCGGCTACGCACCTTTTGCGGTGTGGTATCCGTACACGCTCTACCGCGACAGCCACCTGCTGCATCACCGCGATGAAGACCTGACCGTGCCCGGCATTGATCCGGAAAGTCGCTACCTTACGGCAGCACGCTGGCAGGGCAGTTCGCTGTTTGAACGCAGCCTGCACTGGCTGAATAAAACCGTAATCGGCCGCTTCATCATTGGTGCGCCGCTGGGATTGATCGCGCTGGCTGCCGAAGAACTGCAACGCCTGAAAAACCGCGAGCGTCAGACCTGGTTGATGTGGCTGACCCACGGTGCGTTCAGCGTGTTAATGCTGTGGT
Source organism: Pseudomonas sp. S150 (assembly GCF_004526365.1). Classification (NCBI taxonomy): domain Bacteria; kingdom Pseudomonadati; phylum Pseudomonadota; class Gammaproteobacteria; order Pseudomonadales; family Pseudomonadaceae; genus Pseudomonas; species Pseudomonas sp. S150. Next base: position 5,288,402 of record NZ_CP038207.1, on the reverse strand, counting down.
TTATCGCGCGCTTCAGCGTGTTGCCGGTCTGGCATTACCTGCTGCTGATCAGTGTGCCGGCACTGTCGATCGCGATGATCCGCTCCTACTATGAACACCGCCCGCACGCTCAACCGGAGCAGCGCACCGTGCTCAACGAGGCCGGTTGGCCGTGGCGCTGGCTGTTTCTGAATCTGAACTTCCATCTGGTGCATCACGACCTGCCGGGGCTGGCGTGGTACGACTTGCCGGCGGCCTACCGGATGCGCCGCGAGCAGTGGGTGGCGCGCAGTGGCGGGTTTCTGGTGCAGGGTTATGGGCAGTTGTGGCGGCAGCATGGATTCAGGCCGATCGACAGTCCGCAGCATCCTTTCCACTGACTTCAAAAACACCACAAAACCTCTGTGGGAGCGAGCTTGCTCGCGAATGCGGTAGAACAGTGACATGTCTGGTGTCTGACACACCGCTTTCGCGAGCAAGTCGAATCGTCGCACCGCCGCTCCCACAGGGGTAAGTATTTGCAGGGAAATAACGTGTATGACCCAACACCATCTCGAACTGCTGATGTACACCGCCCCCGAGCCCATCCGCTTGGCCAACGAACGCTGGATCTCACGCATTCTCGAACATCTCGGCCACTCCCGCCTGAACGCCGCAAGCCTGTCGCTCCCCGAGCTTTGGTTATCGCCGGATCTGCTGCTGACCCAGACCTGCGGCTATCCCTTGATGACCCTGCTGCGCGGTCAAGTACGCATCGTCGGTCGCCCGCGCTACGAATTGCCCGACGCCACTGCCGGCAATCACTGCAGCCTGATCCTCAGCCGTGCTGACGATTCGCGCGAAACCCTGGCGGACTTTCGCGGCAGTCGCGGGGTGATCAACAGTGACGACTCCAACAGCGGCATGAACCTGTTGCGCCATTGTCTGGCGCCGCTGCACCGCGACGGGCAGTTCTTCGGCGCGCTCGGCATCAGTGGCGCGCACCGCGAGAGTCTGCGTTGGGTGCGTGAGGGGCGCGCTGATCTGGCGGCGATCGACAGCGTGACCTATGCGTACCTCGCTCGGCATGCGCCTGAAGACGTCACTGGATTGCGAGTTGTGGCACGCACTGCGCTCAGCCCGACCTTGCCTTTTATCACCGCCGCGACTGCTACGGATGAGCAGATCGAACAGTTGCGCCGGGTAATGAATCAGGCGTTGCGTGAATTGCCTGATGTGGCGCAGATCCTCGGCTTGCCTGAAGTTTTGCCCGCCAGCGAAAGCGATTATCAGATCTTGCTCGACTATCAACGTGAGGCTGAAGAGCTGGGCTACGGCCGCTTGCGCTGAACAGCCTTATATCTCCAAAAAGAATATAAAAATGAAATATAAATATTATTAATGCATAAGGCGCCTTGCTACGATCGCGCCACCGGATCACCGGACATTCAGCGACCCTTACCCAGGAGCCCTTATGTCCGGCGCCGACACCGCTCACCGCAATCATCTCGACGCTCTGTTCCGCGCCCACTACCGCTGGCTGTGCACTTACCTGAGCCGACATCTGCACGACTCCGCAGGCGCGGAAGACATCGCTGCCGAAACCTTCGCGCAATTGCTTCAGGCGCCCAGTATCACGGCGATTCGCGAACCGCGCGCCATGCTCACCACGATTGCCCAACGCCTGCTCTATCAGCGCTGGCGCCGGGCGGATCTGGAGCGCCGGCATGCGCAGCAGATCGACGTCGATGCTGCCACTTCGCCTGAAGACCTCGCGCAACTGAGCCAGACCCTCAAGCGCCTCGATCAAAGCCTGCAACGCCTGCCGGGCAAAGTCCGCTCGACCTTTCTGCTGGCGCGGATCGATGGCCTGACCTACCCGCAAATCGCCGCCGAACTGGGCATCTCTCAGCGTTCGGTCAGCGTTTACATGAGCCGCTCCCAAGCCCTGTGCGACCGCCACAGCGCCAACCAAATCCTGACAGACAAGAGGTCCGCATGAGATCAATCAAAACCCTGCTCGGCCATTCGTTACTGGCGCTGAGCCTGAGCGTCGGCGCTGTTTCGGCGGCGGAAAAAACCGCACCGATCCACTTCGGTGACATCACCTGGGAAAGCGGCAGTTTCATCACCGAAGTGCTGCGCCTGATCGTCGAGAAAGGTTATGGCTACCCGACCGACACGCTGCCGGGCAGCACCGTCAGCCTGGAAGCGGCGCTGGCGAAAAACGACATTCAGGTGATCGGCGAGGAATGGGCCGGGCGCAGTCCGGCGTGGGTCAAGGCCGCCAATGAAGGCAAGGTGTTCGGCCTTGGCGACACGGTCAAGGGCGCGACCGAGGGCTGGTGGGTGCCGGAATACGTGATCAAGGGCGACCCCGAGCGCGGGATCAAACCATTGGCACCGGAGCTGAAATCGGTGGCCGACCTGCCGCGCTACAAGGACGTGTTCCGCGACCCGGAAGACCCGCGCCGTGGACGCTTCCTCAACAGCCCGACCGGCTGGACTTCGGAGATCGTCAACAGCCAGAAGCTCAAGGCCTATGCGCTGACCGACAGCTACGTCAACTTCCGCACCGGCTCCGGCGCGGCGCTGGATGCCGAGGTGGCGTCGTCGATCAAACGCGGCAAACCGGTGCTGTTCTATTACTGGTCGCCGACGCCGCTGCTCGGTCGCTTCAAACTGGTGAAGCTCGAAGAGCCACCGTTCGATGCTGAAGCCTGGAAAACCCTGGCCGATGCCAACAACCCGAATCCCAAGGGCACCCGCTCGATGCCGGCCAGCCTGGCGATTGGCGTGTCGGCGCCGTTCAAGGCGCAATACCCGGAGCTGGTGTCGTTCTTCGAGAAAGTCGATTTGCCGATTGATCTGCTGAACCAGACGCTGGCCGGGATGAGCGAAAAACGCCAGCCACCACGGCAGGTAGCCGAAGCATTTTTACGCGATCAGCCGCAGGTGTGGAGGGCGTGGGTGCCGGGTGAGGTGGCGAGCAAGGTGACGGCGGGGCTTTGAGTTTCTCCCGGTTGATCTGCGTTGTTTGAACGGACGCCTTCGCGAGCAAGCCCGCTCCCACAGGGGGATCGTGCACGCCACAAATCCAGTGTGGGAGCGGGCTTGCTCGCGAATGATCTAAAGACTTACGCCGCTTCCGCCGCCAACGCCGCGATCACGGTCGGCCGCTGCTCGACGCGCGCCTGAAACCGCGCCAGTGCCGGCCACTGCGCCAGTTCGATCCCGAACAACCCGGCCCAGCGCAGCACCACAAACAACAAAGCATCCGCGACGCTGAAGCCGCTCGGCAACAGATACTCCTGCTGCTCCAGCACCCTGACCAACACCGCAAAACGCTTGAACAACTTCTCCTTGATCACCTCGGCCGGCAACCGCTCATCGAACAGCGCGCCGAGGCTGCCGTGGATCTCGCTCGAAATGAAATTCAGCCACTCCTGCAAACGCAGCCGTTCGAAACTGCCGGGCGCCGGCGCCAGCCCTGACTGTGGTTGAAGATCCGCCAGATATTGCAGGATCACCGGGCCTTCGGTCAGCACCGCGCCGTCGTCCAGTTGCAGGGCCGCGACGTAGCCCTTGGGATTGATCGCGAGAAAGTCTTCGCCGCTGGCCGTGCGCTTGCTGCGATTGTCGACGCGGATCAGCACGAAGGGCAGTTTCAGTTCGCGCAGCACAATGTGCGGCGCCAGTGAACAGGCTTGCGGGGCGTAATACAGCTTCATCGGCAGCTCTCTGGTGAGGAATTGGCGCCAGTGTCATAGTGCGCCGCACCCTCGGTAAAATTAATCTTTCAGAAACCTGCCATAAGGACAGCTACTGGCATGATGAACCTGATGCATTGGCGGCTGGTGGTCGCCGTCGCCGATCACGGCAACATCACCCGCGCGGCCGAGCGGGTCGGCATGACCCAGTCCGGCGCGAGCCAGGCCCTGGCGCTGATGGAAGAAACCCTCGGCGTGCAACTGTTCAGCCGCGAAAGCCGACAGACCTTGCCCACCGCCATCGGCCTGCCGGTGATCGAGCAGGCGCGGCTGATGCTCGGTGCACTGGAGACCATTCGCCAGACCGTCGACAGCGTGCGCCCGATGCTGCGCGGGACAATTCGTCTGGCGAGTTTTCCCATGGTGCTGGCGAGTTTTCTGCCGCCGCTGTTGCGCCAGTTCAATCGGCTGTATCCGGGGATCGAAGTGGTGGCGCTGGAGGTCAGCGACGACGAGGTGGAAACCTTGCTGGCGGCCGGTCTGGTGGATGTTGGTGTGGTGCTCAACCCGGCGCCCGAGCGCAATGCCGGGCCGTTGGGCCGTGATGAATGGGTGGCGGTGGTGCCGGCAGGGCATCCGCTGGCGCTGCGAGGAACCGAGCAGGGCGTCAGCCTGCAAGAACTGACGGCGCTGCCCTTTGTGCTGGCCACCGGCGGTTGCTCGACCAACGCCCGCAGCCTCGCCGCTGAAGCCGGGTTGCAGTTGCAGGACGTGCGGGTCGAGGTGCGCGAATGGAGCAGCGCCTTCACGTTGGTGCGGGAAAATCTCGGCGTGACGCTGGTGCCGGAAATGACCTTGCCGGCCGAGCGTCAGGGCTTGCGCGTGATTGCCTTGCAGCCACGTATCGAACGGGTGTTTTCGCTGGTGCTGCCTGCGGGGCAGACGCCGTCAGCGACGGTGCAGGCGTTGCTGGATCTGGTGGCGGAGACGGCAGTCGCGACAGCTCGCTGAACCGTTTCTTGTGCAAAAAGTGCCAGATACTGGCCGACTAGTGGCCTTGCGCACGGCATGGCGATGGCTATGCTAGCTGTAACTAACTATGTCGACCGTCATCTGTTAGCCGTGATTTCAACGCTGCCAGAGTGCGCAACCCAAGGCACCGGACACTGAACCAACAAGGAGCAAGTTGTACATGGAAGTTTTCTGCACGTTAGGGCTGGCCCGCTGCTGGGCTATCAAGAGAAGGATGTCTTGATTAGAGCGTTGCTGCATGGACCCTCGGATTAAAACATCATTTATCACCTGACAACTTCCTCCCGTGGAGGAATGCGTGTGCCTGTTCTGTGGAACGTAGTGGTGGATGCTGAAAGACCTGACTTTCATCAAATCAAAAGACCGCGCGGAAGGTGATACAACCATGTTCAACCTACATCACAAGGCTGACCTGCAGGAAATCGAGCGTTTCAGCTGCGCCTTGACCGAAGCCAACGCCAAGCTCGAAGCGATCAGCCGCTCGATGGCGATGATCGAATTTACCCCCGAAGGCATTGTTCTGGATGCCAACGAAAACTTCTGCAAGACCATGGGTTATAGCGCCGAGGAAGTGCGCGGCAAACATCATCGTATCTTTTGCGAAGAAGCGTTTTACCGCAGCGAGGAGTACGCTAAATTGTGGCGCGACCTGGCCCGGGGTGAGCCGATCAGCGGCACGTTTCTGCGCTTGAACAAGTCCGGCAAGGAGATCTGGCTGGAAGCCAGTTACATGCCGGTGTACGGCCCGGACAAACAAGTCAAAAGTGTCATCAAAGTGGCCTCGGACATCACCGCCCGGGTCAACAAAGAGAACGAAGAAGAAAGCATGCTGGCGGCGATCAGCCGTTCGATGGCGGTGATCGAGTTCACCCCGGACGGCAACGTGATTACCGCCAACGACAACTTTCTGAAAACCATGCAGTACTCGCTCAACGAAATCGTTGGCCATCACCACAGCATGTTCTGTCACCGTTCCGAATCCGAATCGGCGCAGTACAAAGCGTTCTGGGCGTCGCTCAATCGCGGCGAATATCACTCGCACCGTTTCGAGCGCAAGAACAAGTCCGGACAGATGGTTTATCTCGAAGCCTCGTACAACCCGCTGTTCGACACCAAGGGCCGTTTGTACAAAGTGGTGAAGTTCGCCAGCGACATCACCCAGCAGATGACTACCTTGCAGAACGCCGCGGAATCGGCCCACAGCACCTCGGTACAAAACGACGCCTGCGCGCAAAAGGGCTCACAGGTCGTGCAGCAGACGGTGCAGATCATTCAGGACATTTCCCGCGACCTCAATGAAGCGGCGCTGAGCATCGATGCGGTCAGCAAGCAGTCGGACATCATCGGCACCATCGTCCAGACCATCCGCGGCATCGCCGACCAGACCAACCTGCTGGCGCTCAACGCGGCCATCGAAGCGGCGCGAGCCGGTGAACACGGACGCGGATTTGCGGTGGTGGCGGACGAGGTGCGCAGTCTCGCGGCACGCACCAGTCAGGCGACCCTGGAGATTGTCGAAGTGGTACGCAAAAACCATGACCTGTCGCTGAGCGCGGTGTCGAGCATGCAGTCGAGCCTGAGCCGCACCGGGCTGGGTGTGGAACTGGCGAACGAGGCGGGGGAGGTGATTCTGGAGATTCAGCAGGGATCACGGCATGTGGTGGATGCGATCGGGCAGTTCAATGCGACGTTGCAGCTGAACTGACACCCATCAACAACGGTAGGAGTGAGCCTGCTCGCGATTGCGGTGCGTCAGTTACTGATCCAGTGACTGACGCACCGCATTCGCGAGCAGGCTCACTCCTACATTGGTTTCTAAGCAACCTTCAGGTCACAGCGAAGCGAGAAACTTGTTCGCCAGTTTGTCGCTGTCCTTGACGTCATTGCCGTTTTCTTTGTCCGACTGCGCCAGTTTCATCTTGTCCTGCAGACGCTCGGCGATCTCTTTGCCGATGGCCAGTTGTTTCTCCGGCGGCATGGCTTTGATGTCGTCTTCGGTGATGCCCATGCTCTGAAGGATACTGTCGCGCAGGCGCTGTTCCGGCGACTTGCTCATGTAGTCCTTGAACGCGTCGGTGGCCGACGTGCCAGCGGGCTTGGAACTGGTGGCATCGGTGGTTTGCAGGCCGACACGGGTCTTGGCGAAGGCTTCGTCGACGTTATCGCTGATGCGCGCGGCGGCGGCCACTTGCTGGGTGGCGATCTGCGTGGCCGAATCCTCAACCTTGGAGGTCGCGTCGGTCGCCTGCGACTGGGCCTGGTTCTGCAGCGATTGCAGCATGGCGCCGTGCAGGCCGCTTTGCAGACCGGCAGCGGCGGTCGTGGTCGCGTCATCCGCCAGCCGCTTGGGCAGGTGGATGAGCTGCTGCTGTTTGGCACTGACCAACATCATGATGGAGACCTTTGGATAATTGCTGACGGGCATATCCGAGCAATTACCGTGCCTTTAAAGAAAGTTATTTTATTTCAACGTGTTAGTGATCTGGCATGTGCAACAAAGCGGTCATCCCTTGCCGTCGGGCGGCAGAGGATGACCGTGTAGCCTCAGCGATGGGCAATGTTTTCCAGCGCCAGATTGCGTGTGCGCGGGCCGAACCAGCCGATGGTCAGCATCACGATCAGCATGCTGCTGACAATGAACGCGAGCACCCCGGGCGTGCCGAAGTTGTCGAGGAACAGCCCGATCAACAGGCTGCTGAACACCGTCGACAAGCGACTGAACGAATAACAGAAGCCCACCGCCCGGGCGCGGATGTTGGTCGGGAACAGTTCGCTCTGGTACGAGTGATAACTGAAGCTCAGCCACGCATTGCAAAAGGTGATCATCACTCCGCAGACGATCAGGCCGAAGGCGCTGGTCTGCAACGCGAACAGAGTGCCGAAGGTCATCGCGCCGAGGGCTGAGCCGACGATCTGCCATTTGTTCTCGAAACGGTTGGCGAACTTGACGAACAGCAACGGCCCGAGCGGGTAGGCGAGGGTGATGATAAACGCGTACATCAGGCTGTGGGTGACGCTCACGCCCTGGCCGGACAGCAGCGCTGGCAGCCAGTTGCCGAAACCGAAGAAACCGATCGCCTGGAACACGTGAAACACGATCAGCATCAATGCCCGGCGCCGATACGGTGGTTGCCAGATGTCGGCGAAACGACCCTTGCCTTCGACATCGACGGGCACCGTTTCTGGAGCGTCCAGCGGTTGGCGGTGATCCTTCTCGCAGCGGGCTTCGATGTCGTCGAGAATCCTGTTCGCTTCATCGAAACGCCCATGTTGCGCCAGCCAGCGTGGCGACTCGGGAAGACGCTTGCGCAGCCACCAGATGAACAGTGCAAACACCGCGCTCGCCAACACCACCCAACGCCAGCCGGACACACCGAACGGCGCCTGCGGCACCAGCCACCAGGACATGAGTGCCACTGCCGGCACCGAGAGAAACTGCACGAAAAAGGCGAAGGCAAACGCCGAACTGCGCATGCGTTTGGGCACCAGTTCCGAGAGGTAGGCGTCGATGGTCACCAGCTCGATACCGAGGCCGATGCCCACCAGAAAGCGCATGCAGATGATGCCCAACGCCGAGCTTTGAATGCCCATCAGCACCGTGGCCACGGTGTACCAGACCAGCGCAAAGGTGAAGATCGCGCGACGGCCGAATCGATCGGCCAACGGGCTGAGCAGGCTCGCGCCGAGGAACAGGCCGAGGAAGGTCGCCGACGCGAACGCTGCCTGATCGGAGAAGCCGAACACGCCCTGATTGCCGGTGGCGAAGATCCCGTCACGGATCAGCCCCGGACTGATGTAGGCGGTCTGGAACAAATCGTAGAGTTCGAAGAAACCACCAATCGACAACAGCGCCACCAGTCGCCAGATGGTGGCGACGGCGGGCAGGCGGTCGATGCGGGCGGAAATCTCGGCGGCGCGTATCGGGTCGATGCCGTCGCTTTGCGCGGCGGCGGGGGCGTGAGCAGTCATCTGCGGATCCATTTTTTATTGATGGAAAAGATTAGCCTGCTATCGGAGTTCGCGGATTGTGAATTTCGGCGGTTAGCCCCGGAGAACCGCCGATTTCTTGCAATAACTGCTTACCAATTAACGATTTATGCCGCAGCGGTCGAATCGGGCAGCGCCGAGGCCGGCAAGCCGAAGAGGCGATCGAACAGCCAGTTGAAGGCAAACGTGTAGCACGGGATGAAGATGATCAGTGCCAGATCCAGCAGGAATGCCTGCACCAGACTGATGTTCATCCACCAGGCGATCAGCGGAATCAGGAACACGATCAGCGTCAGTTGAAAACCCACGGCGTGGGCGATTCGCCGTTTGACCGTGCGGGTGCGCGACTTCTGGCGGCTTTCCCAGTGCTCGAACAGCGAGGTGTAGATGAAATTCCAGGTCACCGCGATGGTAGTAATGATCACTGCCAGCGGGCCTGTGCTGCCGGGCGACGTGCCGGACAACAGCGCCAGGCCGAGGGCGGAGAAGGTCATGCCGATCACTTCATAAAGCGACACGTAGACCAGTTTGCGTTTGACGCCTTGCATGGGGATTTGCCTCTTTCTTGCAACGTGTTGGCCAGCGAGACTGGCGAAGACGGCGAAAGATAGCTTCAATAGGCGTGACAGAAAAAGTCAGTAGCTTTCAGTTTTGGTGATAGGTAGATGAAGTGAATTTCAACAGCGACAGCATCGAACTGTTCCTCGCCGTGATTGAGCGCGGCTCCTTCTCTGCAGCCGCCCGCGCTTTGGGCCGGGTACCTTCCGCGGTCAGCATGGGCATCGGCAACCTTGAGGCGGAGCTTGGCTATGCCTTGTTCGATCGCAGCCACCGCGAACCGCAGCCGACAGCGATGGCGCTGTCACTGGTGCCCCACGCGCGGCTGATTGCCGAGCAGCTTAAGCAACTGCAGGTGCACGCGGTGGAGTTGTCCCTGGGGCTGGAGAGCAAGCTGTCGATTGGCGTGGTCGCGGACATTGACCGGCGCCGCTTGCTCGCCGCGATCAAGGTGATTGCCGAGCGCCATCCACTGCTCGACATCGAAGTGCTGACCGCGCCGCAGGACGATGTGCTGGCAATGCTGCACAGTGGCCGCGTCAGCGTGTGTCTGGCGTTTGCCGGGTTGAGCATGAACGTGCTGGAGCGTTTTCAGTTTGTCGGCAGCGAACGGATGATCGCCACGCTGGCGGCGGACAGTCCGTTGTTGCAGGGGCAGGATCTGTTTCTCGAAGACTTGGTGCATGTGCGGCAGATCTTCGTCGCCAGTCGCGACTTGCCGATCAGCGAAACCCGGCCGCTGGTGGCCGAATCGCATTGGCGCACCGACACCCTGGAGACTGCGCTGGAGATGGTCGAGGCAGGGCTGGGCTGGGGCAATTTCCCGTTGTCGGTGGTGCAGCCGTGGCTGGACAGCGGGCGCTTGAAGCGACTGAATTTTCGCAACATCGAAAACGGCCTGGTACTGCCGGTGCACGCGGTGTGGCTCAAGAGCCAGCCGCTGCAAAAGGGCGCGTTGGCGCTCGTCGAACTGCTCAGCCACTGAGCCCAACACAAACCCCCTGTAGGAGTGAGCCTGCTCGCGATAGCGTTGTGTCAGGCGATGCATGTGTTGAATGACACACCGCTATCGCGAGCAGGCTCACTCCTACAGGGGGTGTGTTTCAACTCAGGATTTGGGAAGGATCAGGTACTCTCGCGAATCTTCAGTTCAAAACCCATATCCTCAACGGGCCGCGCCACGCTGTTGCCCGCCATCAACGTCAACATTTGCTCCGCCGCACGCCGGCCGATCGCCTCGCGTGGGGTGTTGATGCTGCTCAGGCGCGGCACCATGTGTTCGGACATCGGCAAGTCGTTGAAGCCGAGAATCGCCACCTGCTCGGGGATCTTGATCCCGTTGCGCAGCGCCTCCAGCAGCGCACCCTGCGCCAGGTCGTCGTTACCAAAGAAGATCGCATCCACATCCGGATGCGCCGCCAGCAATTGCAGAAACAGTTCACCGCCCAGGCCCACGGACGAGGAGCGCGGCGTCAGCACTTCCAGATCCGGGTCGTAGCGCCCGGCCTTCTGCAGGGCTTTGCGGAAACCTTCACCGCGCAACAAGGTGCGCTGATCCAGTTGCGCACCGATGTAGGCCAGACGCTTGCGACCGCGCGAGAGCAAATGTTCGGCAGCAGTTTCGCCGGCATTGAGCTGCGAGAAACCCACACAATTCACGCCGGCAGCGCTGTCCAGTTCCATCATGTACACGCAGGGAATATTGCTGGCCTCGATCATCCGCCGCGAACTTTCCGTGCGATCAAACCCGGTCAGCAGCAAACCACGCGGCTGATAAGCCATGTAGTTGCGCAACAGGTTTTCTTCTTCATCGCGCGAATAGTGGAAGTTGCCGATCAGCACTTCGAAGCCCTTGGGTGTCAGCACCCGATGAATGGCTTCCAGCGTATCGATGAACAGCAGGTTGGACAGCGATGGCACCAGCACCACCACTGAATGGCTCTGCGCTGAGGCCAATGCGCGGGCGGCAGGGTTGACCACGTAGTTGAGTTCAAGCGCGGCTTTCTGCACTTTTTCCACCAGTTCCGTGGCGACCGTGCTGACCCCGCGCAAGGCGCGGGAGGCGGTAATCGGGCTCACGCCGGCGAGGCGGGCAACTTCATTAAGGGTGGGACGGCCGGTGGTGCGAGTGTTTTTATCGTTTTTAGGGGTGGTCATCGGGCGGCTTGCCAAACAAAAATCAAGGCACTAAGGTAGCGCTGTCCTGATGCAGCTGCAAATGCGTAAGCGAGGTCCTGCCTGATCCTCGCTTTTCGGCGTTGGGCGAAAACCTGCTGCAACCCAAAAAAACGACAAGAAGGCGTCGGCAACTTCTGCCTGTGCACTAGAGTCATAGCTAGCAAAGGTAGCGCTGTCTGCGCGCTGAGGTGTTATATGAGTCATCCCATCACCGCCCTGGTCATCATGGGCGTTGCCGGTTGCGGCAAGACGTGCGTCAGCGAGGCCCTGTGCCAATTGAGCGGCGCCACTGCCATTGAAGGCGATACTTTTCATCCGGCCGCCAACATCGAAAAGATGAGCGCGGGGATCCCCCTGAACGACGACGACCGTGCCGGCTGGCTCGACAGCCTGTGCGATGAACTGCGTCGGGTCGATGCATCGGGTAAACGCCCGGTGCTGACCTGCTCGGCCCTTAAACACAGTTATCGCGAAGTGCTGCGCAGTGCTTTGCCGGGCCTGGGCTTCGTGTTTCTTGAGCTGACCCCTGAAGTCGCCGCCGACCGCGTATCGCATCGCCCAGGCCACTTTATGCCGGCAACGTTGATCGAAAGCCAGTTCGCCACCCTCGAATCACCAGTCGGCGAGCCGTTGACCCTGGCACTGAATGCTTCGATCCACAGCGTTGAAGAACTGGCGGCCCAGGCGCACGTCTGGTGGCAGGCCCATGGTCTGAAACAGGCGGTATGAGTGTGTTGAAAGAGCTAGCGCTGTCCTCACGAATTCTGTTTAACCCGCTTTAATAACAACAACAAGCCAGGAGACACCCCCAATGTTTGGCATGTCCCACGACGCCTACCTGCTGCTCGATGCAGTGGTCACGGTAATCGGCCTGATTATCCTGATCACCAAATTCAAGATTCACCCCTTTATCTCGCTGACCATCGCGGCCGCGTTCCTCGGCCTGACGTCCGGCATGCCGATCGGCACCATCATCAAGGCGTTCCAGGACGGCTTCGGTGGTGTACTCGGTTTCGTCGGCATCATCCTCGCGCTGGGCACCATGCTCGGCAAAATGATGGCCGAATCCGGTGGTGCCGATCAGATCGCGCAGACCCTGATCCGCGCCTTCGGCAAGGACAAGGTGCAGTGGGCAATGATGTTCGCCGCGTTCCTCGTCGGTATCCCGCTGTTCTTCGAAATCGGCTTCGTGCTGCTGATTCCGCTGGTGTTCATCGTTGCCCGGCGTACCGGTGTGTCGATCATCAAGATCGGTATCCCGCTGCTCGCCGGCCTGTCCGCCGTACACGGTCTGGTGCCACCGCACCCGGGCCCGCTGCTGGCCATCGGCGTGTTCGGCGCTGACATCGGCAAGACCATTCTCTACGGTCTGATCGTTGCGCTGCCGACGGCAATCATTGCCGGTCCGATCTTCGGTACCTTCATCGCCAAGCACATTCCCGGCACGCCGAATCAGGAGCTGGTCGATCAACTGGCCCGTGAAAGCGACGACTCAACCAAGTTGCCGAGCTTCAGCATCACCCTGATCACCGTGCTGCTGCCGGTGTTCCTGATGCTGCTGAAAACCTTTGCTGACGTGGCGCTGCCGGACGGTCACTTCTTCCGCACCTGGATGGACATGATCGGTCACCCGATCTCGGCCCTGCTGCTGGCCTTGCTGCTGTCGCTGTACACCTTCGGTCACAAGCAGGGCATCGGTTCGCAGCAGATGCTCAAGTGGCTGGACGCGAGCCTGGCGCCGACCGCCGCGATCATCCTGATCATCGGTGCCGGTGGTGGCTTCAAGCAGATGCTGGTGACCAGTGGTGTGGGCGACGTGATCGGCCACATGGCGGTCAGCGCGCAGATTTCGCCGATCCTGCTGGCGTGGCTGGTGGCGGCGGTGATTCGTATTGCTACCGGTTCGGCCACCGTGGCGACTATCACGGGCGCGGGCATCGTGGTGCCGGTGGTGGGGATGATTCCGGGCGTCAACCGTGAGCTGCTGGTGCTGGCCACCGGTGCCGGTTCGTTGATCCTGTCTCATGTGAACGACGCCGGCTTCTGGCTGGTGAAGCAGTACTTCAACATGACCGTGGCCGAAACCTTCAAGACCTGGACCGCGATGGAAACCATCCTGTCGGTGGTGGGCCTGGGCTTTATCCTGCTGTTGTCGCTGTTCGTCTAAGCAGCTTCTTGCAGACACAAAAAAACCGCAGCGATGCGGTTTTTTTGTGCACGACGATATCAGGATGAATGCATTACCCCTGTGGGAGCGGGCTTGCTCGCGAAAGCGGTGTATCAGTCGCTGAAAATGTTGACTGACACGACGTCTTCGCGAGCAAGCCCGCTCCCACAGGGGGGGTAGGTGTCAGGCAGTGGTTTTCGGGGCCAGGCCATCCGCCCGGAACATCCCGCGAATCCCGCGCACCGCCTGACGAATCCGGTCCTGGTTTTCAATCAGCGCGAAGCGCACATGGTCATCGCCATACTCACCAAAACCCACCCCCGGCGAGACGCAGACCTTGGCCTCGGCCAGCAGCTTCTTGGCGAATTCCAGCGAGCCGAGGTGCGCGTAGGCCTCGGGAATCTTCGCCCAGACGTACATCGACGCTTTCGGATTCTCGACCATCCAGCCCAGTTCATGCAGGCCTTTGACCAGCACGTTGCGGCGCTGGCGATACTGCTCGGCGATGTCGCGTACGCATTGCTGATCGCCTTCCAGCGCGGCAATCGCCGCCACTTGCAGCGGAGTGAAGGTGCCGTAGTCGTGGTAGCTCTTGATCCGGGCCAGGGCGTTGACCAGCTCCGGGTTGCCGACCATGAAACCGATGCGCCAGCCCGCCATGTTGTAGCTCTTGGACAGGGTGAAAAACTCCACCGCGATGTCCTTGGCGCCGGGCACCTGCATGATCGACGGGGCTTTCCAGCCGTCGTAGACGATATCGGCGTAGGCCAGGTCGTGAATCACCAGCACGTCGTACTGCTTGGCGAGGGCGATCACCCGTTCGAAGAAATCCAGCTCCACGCACTGCGCGGTGGGGTTGGACGGGAAACCGAGGATCATCATTTTCGGCTTGGGGATCGAACCGCGAATCGCCCGCTCCAGTTCATCGAAGAAGTCCACGCCCGGCACCAGCGGTACCGAACGCACCTGGGCGCCGGCAATCACTGCGCCGTAGATGTGAATCGGGTAGCTCGGGTTCGGCACCAGCACCGTGTCGCCCTGATCCAGGGTGGCCAGCATCAAATGCGCCAGGCCTTCCTTGGAACCGATGGTGACGATGGCTTCGCTTTCCGGGTCGATGTCGACCGCGTAGCGTTGCTTGTACCAGTTGGAAATCGCCCGACGCAGGCGCGGAATGCCCTTGGACGTGGAGTAACCGTGGGTGTCTTCACGTTGGGCAACTTGTACGAGTTTTTCGACGATGTGCGGCGGTGTGGCCCCGTCGGGGTTGCCCATGCTCAAGTCGATGATGTCTTCACCACGACGCCGCGCGGCCATCTTCAGCTCGGCGGTGATGTTGAAAACGTAAGGGGGGAGTCGATCTATGCGCGCAAAGCGGCGCGGCGAACCTTGTTCAGCCATTGTTGCCTCGGATAACGTAAGCGCCCGGAACCGTCCGAGCGACGCTGGTCACTGCGGTGACCTGTGGCGGAAGATAAGGGCAGCGGTGGCAGACTGTCCAGCGTGCACGACAATAATTTTTTCCAAGGAAATGCTTAATGGAATTCACCAGCGGCTTCTTGCTGAGCCTTTCGCTGTGCCTGGACATCGGCGTAGCCAACATCGCAATGATCACCCTGGCGATGCAGCGCGGTTACTTTCAGGGCTTCGCGCTGGGCCTCGGCACTTGCGTCGGCGACCTGATCTACGCAGTGCTGGCGCTGGCCGGGATGACCGTGCTGCTGCAGTACGAAAGCGTGCGCTGGGTGCTGTGGATCGGCGGGTCGGTGCTGCTGATCTACTTCGCGGCGAAGATGATCTATTCGGCGATCCATCACGAAGCGCAGTTGGCAGCGACCGCGGAGGTCGGGCAGAACTCCCATCGCAAGGAATTCTTCCGAGGGATCTTCCTCGCCATGTCCTCGCCCAGCGCGATCCTGTGGTTCGCCGCGGTTGGCGGCACCCTGATCGCCCGCTCCGGTGGCGGCGGCCCGCTCAGCTCGGCGCTGTTTCTCA
The DNA here is from genome assembly GCF_004526365.1 of Pseudomonas sp. S150. Taxonomy (NCBI): domain Bacteria; kingdom Pseudomonadati; phylum Pseudomonadota; class Gammaproteobacteria; order Pseudomonadales; family Pseudomonadaceae; genus Pseudomonas; species Pseudomonas sp. S150. The sequence continues at coordinate 5,272,817 of NZ_CP038207.1, read as the reverse complement.
GCGGTTTTCTCTGCGCCGGCCTGCTGTGGTCGGCCGGTCTGTGCTTTGCCGCAAGCCACGGCGGCAAGTTGCTCGGCGACAAGCTGTTGCGCTATTCCTACATGGCATCGGCGGCGATCTTCTGCTATTTCGCGGTTTACGTGATCGTATCCGGTTATAACGAGTTCGTTGGCTCCGGCGCTGCCGACCAGTTGCACGCCTTGTGACATTGCGAATCGGGTTTGGCTTCTATACTCAGCAGCCGAACCCCTAATTTTGTTCCAGGAGTCGAGTCATGGATGAGCAAAAACGCGTCGAAGTGGCGGAACCTCGCTTCGAACATGGACACTTCCTGCTGATCGCGGGATTTCGTGGTCGATTTACCCAGGACACGGCCAAGGACATCCCCGCGCTGTGGGAAAAGTTCTTGCCGCACCTGGGAAAGATACAGGGACAAAAAAACGAAGTGACCTACGGCGTCTGCAGCAATTTCGACGGCAAGGGTGGCTTCGATTACATCGCCGGGGTAGAAATCAGCAAGCTCGATGACCTCGACCAGAAGGTCTACCAGTGGGTCGAAGTGCTGCCCCGGCAGTACGCGGTGTTCGAGCACAAGGGACCGCTCGACCAGTTGCCGCAAACCCTGCAATACATCTACAAGACCTGGCTGCCGACCTCTCACTACGTGGAACTGAATGCCCCGGAACTGGAACGCTACAGCGCCGATTTCAATCCGCGACTGCACACCGGCAAACTGGAAATCTGCGTGCCGGTCGACAGCAAAACCTGAGTCCATGACGATGAGGCGGATCACTGATCCGCCTCATGTTGTTCAACCGCGCTTGCCCTTGCCCAGCCGTCGCGCCCGCAACAGGTCGATGCCCAGGGTGATAAAGCCGAACGTACTGATGCCCAACACCATCAACAGGCCGATTTCAACGCTGCTCATAAGCGGTTACCCCCAAGGGTGGTCAGAGACACAGCGCAGGAATAGCCCGTCAGCGGCACGAAGAGAAGCGCTTATACGCAGGCTTTACGCCCCCCGCGCGGATCGATATGAACACCTTATTCCTTTATGCTTTGCGCACTTTTCTCCGTTGATTTTCGAGCTGCCATGAACACCGTCATCCGCAACGTCACCGCCGCCGACCTGGATCGCTGCTACGCCATCGAAACCGTTGCCTACGAAGGCGATGAAGCCGCCACTCGCGAGAAGATCGCCACGCGCATCGCCACCTGGCCTGAGGGTTTCATCGTCGCCGAAGTAGACGGCGTAGTCGCCGGGTTCATCAACTCGGGCGCGGCGTTTGATGTGCAGATGTCCGACGAGGCGTTCAAGGAGCTGATCGGCCACGACCCGCAAGGGCCGAACGTGGTGATCATGTCGGTGGTGGTGCACCCGGACTATCAGGGGCAGGGCCTGGCCAAGCGACTGATGGCCGAGTTCATCGAGCGCATGCGCGGGATGGACAAGGCGACGATTCATCTGATGTGCAAGGAGAAGCACATTGCGCTATATGCCGGGTTCGGCTTTGCCTACATCAAGCCGTCGGAGTCCGACCATGGCGGGATGGCGTGGCACGAGATGATCCTGACCCTCTGAAAATCGCTGCAAGCCCAAATGTGGGAGCGGGCTTGCTCGCGAAGGCGGTGTGTCAGTTGCCAATGATTTATCTGACACGACGCCTTCGCGGGCAAGCCCGCTCCCACAGGGGAGCAGTGGTGACTCGTTGATAGGTGTCAGTAGAGAGTGTCGCTTACTCTTTTCGGTGCTTCGCGGTCGTAGGTCTCGGCGTCAAACTGCCCGTCATTCAGGCGCTTGTGAAACGCGCCCGCAGAGGGCAGGGCCGAGCGCGGCAGGTGGGTTTCCGGGTTCCAGGCGTCAGAGCGCACAAAGGCTTTCGAGCAGTGGAAAAACGCTGCCTCTACCGTCACCAGCAACACGGTTTTCGCCGGTTTGCCGTTCACCGCAAAGCTTTCCAGCAGCTCAGGATCGGCGCTGATGGTCGCGGTGCCATTGACCCGCAAGGTCTCGCCAATGCCCGGAATGATGAACAGCAACGACACCCGTGGATCGTGCAGCACATTGCGCAGGGTATCGATGCGGTTGTTGCCCGGGCGGTCCGGCAGGGCCAGGGTGTTTTGGTCAATGATCCGCACGAACCCGGCTTTGTCACCGCGCGGCGAATTGTCGAGACCGTCGGCGCCCACCGAGCTGATGATCACCAGCGGCGACAGGCGCACCATCGCCTGATAATCCTCGTTGAGAAAACCGATCTGCTTGCGCACCGCGCGGTCGTGGGGCAGGCCGTAAATAGCTTCCAGTGCTTCGATTGAATCGATCATCGTGCATCCCTCGATGACTTAGAAAAACAGTCCCATACGCCGCTCGTAACCGACCCGGCCCTTGTACGCTTCGCCGCTGTCGACGAAACCGTGTTTGGCGTACAGCGCGATGGCGGCATCGTTATCGGCATCCACCGACAGTTCCAGCCCCTTGATCTCCGGCCATGCTTCACGCGCCACCTCGGGCAGCGCCTGCAGGCAAGCCTTGCCGTAACCTTTGCCCTGCGCCCGGTGATCGACCTGCAAGGCGTGCAGGGTGGCGCTGTGTTCATCGGCCCAGTCCGGCAACACCGGTGGGCGCTTGAGCAGCAGAAAAGCCACCGGTACCTGATCGGCCAGCAGCGCGAAACCTTTGACGCCGGGTCCAGGTTTGGACAGCAGCGTGTGCAGCGCGCCGTGAATGTCGCCGGAGAACTTGATCTGCTCGGGATGGATTTCAATCGCCTCGACTTGCTGACGCTGCAAGGCGTTCAGGCGGTCGTACGGCACGAGTTGTGCTGACACGGGAATTTCCTTTTTCCTACAAAGATGAGCCTCGGATTCTAGCGATTTTGTGTTCTGCGGAAATTTTTTGTTTCGTCTGTCGATCCGCCCGATAGCCGAACGACTAAGGGTGTCTTCAGCACAAAAACCACGGAGAACACCATGAGCGCACAGACTGAAATCCAGACCCTGATCAATACCTACCGCGACGCGGTAATGACCAAGAACGTCGACAAGGTCATGACGTTGTACACCGACGACATCGTCTCCTTCGATGCGATCAAGGCCCTGCAATTCAAGGGCAAAGCGGCCTACCGTGCACATTGGGAAGCCTGCATGGAAATGTGTTCCGGCCCGCACGTTTTCGAGTTTCACGAGATCGCCATCGAGACCGCCGACAACCTCGCCTTCGCCCATTGGGTAACGCATTGCGGCGGCACCAACGACAAGGGCGAAACCCAGAGCTGCTGGATGCGCGCCACCGCGTGCTATCGGCAGGTCGGCGGGACGTGGAAGATCGCTCACGAGCACTGGTCGGCACCGTTCGATCCGATGAGCGGCAGCACGCTGTTCGATGTGCAACCCTGATCTTCAGCCATAGTTGATCCGTTCGAATCAGGAGAAAACCATGAAGTATTTATGCCTGGTCTACAGCGATGAGCGCCTGCTGCACAACTCGCCCGACAGCCCGGAAGACGCCGAGTGCTGGGCCTACGCCGAGTCGATTCAGGGCAGCGGGCGGATGGTCGCGGCCGAAGCGCTGGAGTCGGTGCAGACCGCAACCACCGTCCGGATGCGCAACGGCAAACTGTCGATCACCGATGGCCCGTTCGCTGAAACCAAGGAGCAACTGGCCGGTTTCTACCTGATCGATGCCAAGGATCTCAACGAAGCGATTCAGGTCGCCGGCAATATTCCGGCGGCCCGGGTCGGCAGCGTTGAAGTGCGTCCGGTGCGGCAGTTGAATGTCTGAAGTCCGGGCGCGGGTCGAGCAGGTCTATCGCGAAGACTCGCGGCGGATTCTGGCGACCCTGATTCGCCTGCTCGGGGATTTCGACCTCGCCGAAGAAGCCTTGCACGAGGCGTTCTTCGTCGCGGTCGAGCGCTGGCAGCGCGACGGTGTGCCGGACAATCCGCGCACCTGGCTGGTGTCCACCGGGCGTTTCAAGGCCATCGATGTATTGCGCCGCCGCGCCCGCTTCAAGGCCTCGCAGCCGCTGTTGCTGGCGCAGCTCGAAGAATTGGAACAGGCCGACTGGAGTGGCGAAGACGTGGAAGACGACCGCCTGCGGCTGATCTTCACCTGCTGTCACCCGGCGCTGGCGGCGGATGCGCAGGTGCCGCTGACCCTGCGTGAAGTCTGCGATCTGACCACCGAGGAAATCGCCCGCGCGTTTCTCTCCGCACCGGCGGCGATTGCCCAGCGCATCGTGCGGGCCAAGGCGAAGATTCGCGATGCAAAAATCCCTTATCAAGTCCCCAGCCTGAGCGAACTGCCCGAGCGCCTCGACAGCGTGTTGCGGGTGATTTATCTGGTGTTCAACGAAGGCTATTCGGCATCGATGGGCGCCGAGCTGACCCGTGAGGATCTGACCCGCGAGGCGATTCGGCTTGGGCGGTTGCTGATGGAGTTGCTGCCGGAACCGGAGGTCATGGGCCTGCTGGCGTTGATGCTGTTGCACGAATCACGTCGGCCGGCGCGCACTTCGCCCAGTGGTGAACTGGTGCTGCTGGATGACCAGGATCGCTCGCGCTGGGATGCCGGGTTGATTGCTGAAGGTTGTGCGCTGGTGGAGCGGGCGCTGACCACCCGAAGGTTCGGGCCGTATTGCCTGCAAGCGGCGATCGCCGCGGTGCATGCCGAAGCGCCGTCAGCGGCAGAAACCGATTGGCAGCAGATCGTCGGGCTGTATGACGTGCTGTTGCGGGCGGTGCCGTCGCCGGTGATCGAGTTGAACCGCGCGGTGGCAGTGGCCAAGCGCGATGGGGCGCTGGCCGGGCTGACGCTGATCGAGGGGATTCTGGATCGCGGTGAGTTGCAGGATTACCACCTGGCGCATTCGGCGCGGGCGGAGTTTTGTCGGCAGTTGGGCCGGGTGGAGCAGGCGCGGGCGGCGTATCGGCGAGCACTGGAACTGACCCGGCAAGAGCCGGAGCGGCGGTTTATCGAGGGGCGGCTGAGCGAACTGGATTGATCCCAGGAATTCATTGGCAGTGCCGGCCCCTTCGCGAGCAAGCCCGCTCCCACAGGCGATCGCATTCCAACTGTGGGAGCGAGCTTGCTCGCGAATGGGCGCGCCGCTATTCCAGCATCTTGCTCAGCAACCAGCTCCCCGCCGGCCCCGGCGGATACAGCCGCGACCACAACGCATCGACATACACCGGCCGCGGCCAGCCGCGCACCGTCAGTTCCACCAGCGAGCCATTACCGAAACGCGCCACCAGCCAGCGCGGCAGCGCCGCCCAGCCAAAGCCCATCTCCGCCATTTCCATCAGCATCAGGTAACTCGGCGCCGACCACACCCGGCCCTTCGCCCGGCTGTCGTAGGGATTGACGATGGTCGCCAGGCGCAACTCGCGATGCTGCTCCAGCACCTGCTGGTCGACCCGTTCGACACGGGTCAGCACATGATCATCTTTGACGAACAGCGCCAGGTCAGTGCGCTCGGCGACGGTCGAGGTCACCAGATCCGGCGGATAGGTGTCCTGCATTTCGGCAAACGCCAAGTGCGCGCGGCCACGCTGGACCAGTTCGATCAGGTCGTCACACTCGGCGATCAAGCATTCCAGTTCCAGGTCCGGATAACGCTGCTCGAAGCCGACCAGTGCCGCTTCGAAGCGCGCCGATTGATAGGTGTCGGAAATCGCCACCGTCAGCTTCGGCTCCACGCCTTGGGCCAGTTGCCGGGCGCTCATTTCCATACGACTGGTGGCCGCCAGAATCGCCTCGGCCCGTTGCAGCATCACGTGCCCGGCCGGTGTCAGGGTCGGTTTGCGGCTGCTGCGGTCGAACAGAATCAGGTCCAGATCGATCTCCAGGCTGGCCACTGCCGCACTGATGGTCGACTGACTGCGCCCCAGCTTGCGCGCCGCTGCCGAAAACGAACCCTGAGTGGCCGCTTGCACGAACGCCAACAGCACTTCTTGCGAAGCCATGAACTATCGCCTTGATCGATGGTTATTGGTTATGAAGTATCGGTATGAGGGCAGATTATGGCAACCCTCTTCACTCAAGGAGTCAGGCCATGACTGCCAACAAATCCATCACTGAACGTATCTTCCAGGCCATCGGTTTCGAGTGTCTGGCGATCCTGATCTGTACCCCGTTACTGGCGTGGATCATGGACAAACCGCTGCTGGACATGGGCGCGGTGACCGTGCTGATCGCTCTGCTGGCGCTGGCGTGGAACGTGCTGTTCAACGGCTTTTTCGACCGCATGCTCAAGCGCCTGAACGTCGCGCACAACGCCTGGACGCGGGTGGTCCACGCGCTGCTGTTTGAGGGCGGATTGATCGTGATGGGCGTGCCGCTGATTGCCTGGTGGTTGTCGGTCAGCCTGTGGCAGGCGTTCTTGCTCGACATCGGCGTTCTGCTGTTTTTCCTGCCGTACACCTATGTGTATCACTGGGGGTATGACGTGGTGCGCGAGCGCCTCGTGACCCGCCGGGTATGCGCGGGATAAGCACAACCTGTGGCGAATGCAAAACCTGTGGCGAGGGGATTTATCCCCGATGGGGCGCGTAGCGGCCCCTCTTTTTATCCAGAAAAGAAGGGCCTGCTGCGCAGTCCATCGGGGATAAATCCCCTCGCCACAGAGGCTCTTACCAAGAAAGTTTTTAGTGAATGGGGGGGTTAGAGGAACATCCCGCCCGATGCCTCGACCCGCTGCCCGTTGATCCACTGCGCACCCGGCGCCAGCAGCATCGACAGCGCACCCCCAATATCATCCGGCTGCCCGGCGCGACCCAGTGCGGTATTGCTCGCGACCATCGCGTTCAACGCCGCGTTGTCGCGCACCGCACCGCCACCAAAATCAGTCTCGATCGCGCCCGGCGCCAGTATATTCACGCCGATCTGCCGCGCGCCCAGTTCCTTGGCCTGATAGCGGGTCAGCACTTCCATTGCGCCTTTCATCGCCGCGTAGGCGGCATAACCCGGCAGGCTGAAGCGGGTCAGGCCGCTGGAGATGTTGATGATGCGCCCGCCGTCATTGATCAGCGGCAGCAGTTGCTGAGTCAGGAAGAACGGCCCTTTGAGCTGGATATTCATCAGCAGGTCGAACTGTTCCGGGGTGGTCTCGGCGAACGCCGCGTGCACACCGATCCCGGCGTTGTTGATCAGGAAGTCGAAACGCGGACGGTCCAGTTGCTGCAACGCTTGTTCAACTCGTTTGGCGAAATCGGCAAAGGTTTCGCTGCGACCGACGTCCAGTTGCAGCATCACGGCTTTGGCACCGCGTTGTTCCAGTTCAGCCACCAGCGCCTGGGCTTCATCGGCGCGGCTGTTGTAGGTGCCGATGATGTCCACGCCTTCGGCGGCGAGGTGCAGGGCGGCGTTCTTGCCCAGGCCACGGCTGGCACCGGTGATCAATGCGATTTTGCGGCTCATGTGAAATCCTCGATTGCGGTGAGTGGTGATGAGCAAAGTTTATTTATCCGCCATGGGGTGATAAACAGACTGAAACCGGAATCACTGATCGACTCAGCCGAACAATCTACGGGTGTCCTCATGAACAAACTGGAACTGCTGCGCACCTTCGTCCGGGTCAGCGAACTGTCGAGTTTCACCCTGGCCGGCGAGAGTCTCGGGTTGCCGCGCTCGACGGTTTCCGAACATGTGCAGGCCCTGGAAACCCTGCTCGGCACGCGCCTGCTGCAACGCACCACGCGCAAGGTGCAGGCGACTCAGGACGGCCTGGTGCTGTATGAACGCAGCAAGGATCTGCTGTCGCACATGGACGAGATCGAGGGGCTGTTTCGGCAGGATCCGGCGTCGCTGAGCGGGCGGATTCGCGTCGACATGCCGAACATCCTCGCGCGGCGCCTGATCATGCCGCTGCTGCCGGAGTTCATGGCGCGCCACCCGAATCTGGAACTGGAAATCAGCAGCACCGACCGCCGTGTCGATCTGCTCAGCGAGGGTTTCGATTGCGTGGTGCGCATCGGCGCGCAGCCGGATCAATCGGTGGTGGCGCGGCACTTGGGCGACTTCCCGATGATCAACTGCGCCAGCCCGGCGTACCTTGAGCGCTACGGCGTGCCGCAGACGCTGGAGGATCTGGCGCAGCATCGGCTGGTGCACTACGTCGGCGTGCTAGGTTCGCGCTCGGAAGGGTTTGTGTATGAACAGGACGGACAGGTGCGGCGATTGCCGATGGCTGGCAGCGTCACGGTCAACAGCACCGATGCTTACGAGTCGGCGTGCCTGGGCGGCTTCGGCCTGATCCAGGTGCCGCGCACCGGCATGCAGCCGCATCTGGACACCGGTGAGCTGCTGACTGTGCTGCCGCAGTTCACCGCGCCGGCGATGGCGATTTCAATCCTGTATGCACGGCAACGGCACTTGCCGCTGCGGGTGCGAGTGTTCATGGAGTGGTTGGGCGATGTCATCCGTTCCACTCTCTAATGCCTGACACAAATCAAACTGTGGGAGTGGGCTTGCCCACGAAGAGGCCGGCCCATTCAGCATCGATGTTGACTGATCTGACGCCTTCGCGAGCAAGCCCGCTCCCACAGGGGGGGGCGGTGGGTGAAGTATTCGGGGCTGGTCGCGATCCAGGGTGGGAGTGGGCTTGCCCACGAAGAGGCCGGCCCATTCAGCATCGATGTTGACTGATCTGACGCCTTCGCGAGCAAGCCCGCTCCCACAGGGGTGGACGGTGGGTGAAGTATTCGGGGCTGGTCGCGATCCAGGGTGGGAGTGGGCTTGCTCACGAAGAGGCCGGCCCATTCAGCATCGATGTTGACTGATCTGACGCCTTCGCGAGCAAGCCCGCTCCCACAGGGGGGGGGCGGTGGGTGAAGTATTCGGGGCTGGTCGCGATCCAGGGTGGGAGTGGGCTTGCTCACGAAGAGGCCGGCCCATTCAGCATCATTGTTGACTGACCTGACGCTTTCGCGAGCAAGCCCGCTCCCACAGGGATCTAAGTCGATCAGAAGATCTGGGTGAACAGCCAGTACAGGCTGCCCGACAGCAGAATCGCCGCCGGCAAGGTCAGCACCCACGCCATCAGCAGATTGCGGATGGTCTTCATCTGCAAACCACCGCCATTGGCGACCATGGTCCCGGCCACGCCCGATGACAGCACGTGAGTGGTCGACACCGGCAAACCGAACATGTCCGCCGCGCCGATGGTCAGCATCGCCACGGTTTCCGCCGAGGCGCCCTGGGCATAGGTCAGGTGGGTCTTGCCGATTTTTTCACCGACCGTCACCACAATTCGTTTCCAGCCAACCATGGTGCCGAGGCCCAGGGCGATGGCCACGGCGATCTTCACCCACAGCGGGATAAAGCGTGTGGCGTTGTCGATCTGCTGTTTGAACAGTTGCAGTTTGTCAGTGGTGTCGGCGTCGAAATTGCCGACCTTGTTTTTGTCCATCAGGCGAATGCTTTCGCTGGCCAGGTACATGTCGTTACGCACGTTGCCCATGGCCTCGGCCGGGACTTTCGACAGCGAGCCATAGCCTTTGACCTCTTCGCCAATGTGTCCGGTGAGAGCGGCGAGGGCGGGGATCAGTTGCGGCGTGGCTTGCTTGCTGCGCACGTAATCGGACAGTACCGGACGCGGATCCACCGGGGCTGGCAGCGGGGTGTTTTTCACCAGCGCTTGCTGGGTGACTTCGGCGACGGCAGCGAACTGCAGCGCCTGATCGGCGGGCATGGTGCGGTTCAACGCGTAAGCCATCGGCAAGGTGCCAACCAGAATCAGCATGATCAGGCCCATGCCTTTCTGCCCGTCGTTGGAGCCGTGGGCGAAAGACACGCCGGTGCAGGTGGCGATCAGCAAACCGCGAATCCACCACGGTGGCGGGTTGTTGCCTTCCGGCGCCTTGTACAGCGCGCGATTCTTGATGAAGGCGCGCATGGCCAGCAGCAACAGCGCCGCGCAGCCGAAGCCCACCAGCGGCGACAGCAGCAGGGCGTAACCGATCTTGGTCGCCTGTGCCCAGTCCACGCCGCTGGTACCGTCGCGCCCGTGCATCAAGGCATTGGCGACGCCGACGCCGATGATCGAGCCGATCAGGGTGTGGGAAGAGGAGGCCGGCAGGCCCAGCCACCAGGTACCGAGGTTCCACAGGATCGCCGCGATCAGCAGGGCGAAGATCATCGCGAAACCGGCGGACGAACCGACCTGCAGAATCAGCTCCACCGGCAGCAAGGCGATGATGCCGAACGCCACCGCACCGCTGGACAGCAACACCCCGAGGAAGTTGAAGAAGCCCGACCAGACCACCGCCACGTTCGGCGGCAGCGAGTGGGTGTAAATCACTGTCGCGACCGCGTTGGCGGTGTCGTGGAAACCGTTGACGAACTCGAAGCCCAGCGCAATCAGCAGCGCTACGCCGAGCAGCAGGAACGGGGTCCAGGTGGTGACAGTGGTGCCCAGCTCATGCATGTCGTGCATCAGGCTGTAAGCGGTGAACAACATCCCCATGGCGAGCACCGCGAAGAACACCACATAAGTGAACGGCCCGGGTTTTTTATCAAGTGCCGGCCGGCCGCCGTGGGCGGACGTGGGGCGGGCGGCGGTCAGGGAGGGAGTAGCCATGAGCGGACAATCCTGAGCGAGGGAAGGAGTGTCGGTCATGATCGTTGCTAAATATTACAGAGAGACTGCGGCAGGTCAGTGTTTGGCGGATTAGCCTCACCGCTGATCTGTTGAGCCCATTCCTGAGTGCAGGAGGGGAAGTTGATTTAAGGTGAGCTGTTTGTGGTGAGGGGATTTATCCCCGATGGGTTGCGAAGCAGCCCCAAAAACCATTCATCTCGGTTTATCAGCTAAAACGCGTCCACCGGATATACGACTGCTACGCAGCCGATCGGGGATAAATCCCCTCGCCACAGGACCTCTGTCACCACAATGGATCTGTGGTGGGCAAGGGTCAGTAATCCCCACGCTTGCGAAACGCCCATCGCCCGGCAATCACGGTAAACGTCGCCACCAGCGCCACCAGAATCCAGAACCCTTCCGGATCCGTCGCCAGTGGCACTCCCCCCACGTTCATGCCAAAGAAACCGGCAATGATGTTGATCGGCAGCGCCAGCACCGTGACCACGGTCAGGGTGAACAGGGTGCGGTTGCTCTGTTCGTTGAGGTTGGCGGCGATTTCTTCCTGGAGCAGTTTGATCCGCTCGCCGAGGGCGGTGAGGTCGTTGATGATCAGCGCGAACTCCTCGGTGGATTTGCGCAGCTCCTTGACGTCCTCCTTCTGCAGCCACGGCGGCGGACGGTTGAGCAGGCGCAGCAGCGAACCCGGCTCCAGCGCCAGCAGCCGTTGCAGGCGCACCAGTACCCGGCGATTGGCGCCGAGTTCGGCGCGGTTGGTCGACAGCCGTGAGGAGAGCAATTCGTCCTCGACCTGATCGACGCTCATGCTGGTCTTGCGCACGATCTGCGTCAGCACTTCGCCCTGATCACGCAGCAAGTGCACCAGCAGTTCCGACGGCGAGCGAAAGCATTCGCCGGGCCTTCACCGACGAACGCAATTTGTCCACCGAGTGCAGCGGTTGCAGGCGTGCGCTGACGATCAGTTTGCTACGCACGCAGACCCACAGCGTCGACACGTCTGAGGAAACCATGCTGCTGAGGTTGAACACCACGTCGTTGACCACTGCCAGCAACGCCGAGTCAACGTGTTCGATGCGCGTCGAGCGCGAACCTTCGTGCAGCGCCTCGAAAAACTCTTCGGGCAATTGCAGATGACTCTTCATCCAGCGCTCGCACGCGGCGTGCGCCAGGTTCAGGTGCAGCCAGAGGAATTCATCACTGTCGCTGTCGTCTTGCAGACAACGCAGGGCGGTCGCCGAATCGACTTCGCGGCCACGTTCACCGGGACGAAAACGGAAGCCGTAAAGCAAACCGAACAAATCAGGATCGCGATGACTGAGATCAAGGCTGTGGTTCATGGAGGCTCGCTGCGAGGAGGGCGCGTCGGTCGCGGAATGGCAGGTTCACTGAGCCGCATCATCGCAATCACACATGACGCTTGTGTGACTGCAAAATGACAGTGATCGTGATCATTACCGGCAATCCTGTGGGAGGGGGCTTGCTCCCGAATGCGGATGATCATTGAGTGATGATGTGGATGACACGCCGCTTTCGCGAGCAAGCCCGCTCCCACCCTGTGCCATGGTCGATCACAGTCTCTTAATTCACCTACCAATGGTCGGATTTTCTTCAAGAAGCGCTCTGGTACGCCGATCACGCTTGGGTTACGTTGCGCGCGCTTGGCCATGAGCCAAGGCTCGCCGACACGGATGTCCGGCAAAATTCCACGCCTTACCGGGCGTGCCTCATCCCTGTCCTGAGTATCTCGCGATGCTGCAAAAATCCTTGAGAGCACAAATTCTCGCCCTGCTGGGCGGCAGCCTGCTGGCGATGCTGTTGATCGCACTGGCCTGCTTTCATTTCCTGTCCAACGGCGTGCAGAACTACAGCCAGTTGATCGCCGGCCCCTTGCACACCTCACAATTGATTGACGAGGCCAACCTGCAATTCAAGGTGCAGGTGCAGGAGTGGAAAAACGTCTTGCTGCGCGGCAAGCAACCGGCGGACCTGGCCAAGTACTGGAGCCAGTTCGAAGATCGTCAGCGCGATGTGCAGAACATTCTCGGTGAACTGGCCGGTCAGAAAGGCCTTGAGCCGGCGCTGAAATCCCGCATCGAACGCTTGCGTGATGAGCACCGCCAACTCGGCAGCGCCTACCAGAAGGGCCGCGATGCCTATGTCGCTGCGGGTGCCGATCCAACGGCTGGCGACAGCGCCGTCAAAGGCGTGGACCGCGCCACCAGCGATCAGATGAGCGAACTGGTCGCCGAGCTGCGCAAGCAGGGCACCGAACAGTCGGCGCAAATCAGCGCCAGTGCCGACAGCACCGTGCTGCTGGGGATACTGGTGATGCTCGGCTCGGGTCTGCTGATCGGCTTGCTGAGCCTGTGGCTGGTCAACCGCAACCTGATCGAGCCGATCCGCAAGCTGATCGATTACGTTACCCAGTTGAGCCGTGGGCGCCTCGCCGAACGCGTTGCCAACGACCGTCAGGACGAGTTGGGCAACCTTGCCGCCGCGGCCAATACCCTGCGTGATTTCCTCGCCGAAACCTTCACTCATCTGCAACGCAGCGCCAGTGATCTGGACAGCGCCAGCGGCGAACTGAATGCGATCGCCACGACCATGGCCGGCGGCACCAACGAGCAGTTCAACCGCACCGATCAGGTGGCCACGGCGATGAACGAAATGTCTGCCACTGCCCAGGAAGTCGCCCGTCACGCGGCGGATGCGGCGCGGGCTGCCGACGATGCCGACCAGTCTGCCCAGCAGGGTGAAAAGGTCATGCAGGGCACCATCCACACCATCACTAAGATGCGTGGCGAAATTGCCAACACCGCTGAAGTGATTCGTCGTCTGGAAAGCGACAGCGGCCGCATCGGCAAGGTGCTGGAAGTGATTCGCGGCATCGCCGAGCAGACCAACCTGCTGGCGCTTAACGCGGCGATTGAAGCGGCGCGGGCCGGTGAAGCCGGACGCGGTTTTGCGGTGGTCGCTGACGAGGTGCGCAATCTGGCGCAGCGTACGGCCGAGTCGATCATCGAGATCAACCAGATCATTCAGAACGTGCAGACCGGTGCCGTGGACGCCGCGCAAGCGATCGAAAGCGGTCAGGCGCGCAGCGACGAAAGCGTCGAGCAAGTGACTCAGGCCGGTGCGATGCTGGAGCGCATCACCCACGCAGTGGAAGCGATCCGCGACATGAACCGCCAGATCGCTACCGCCGCCGAAGAGCAGACCTCGGTCGCCGAAGACATCTCGCGCAACCTGACCGAGATTACCTCGATCGCCAGCACCAACCTCAACAGCGTGCAGCGCACCGAAAGCGCCAGCCAGAACCTGCACGGCCTGTCCGGGCAACTCAACGAAGTCACCGCACGCCTGAGCGCCTGACGTCCGCCGACGTGTACCGGTTCGGTTACCGAGTCGGTACACAGTCGATCTCAAATCCGTGCGACTGCCGCCGATGGCCGGTTATCTATAACCGGCATTGGAGCCCTCCCATGGTCAGCATCACCTCTGTTTCGATCAATCAGACCGTCAGCACCGCCACCAGCAAAACCAGGATCAGCGACGCGAGTGACGACACCTCGCCCCCTGCAACCAGCAGCGCGGGCGTCAGCGCCGATACCAGCAAAGTGGCGGCTGGCGGGGGCGCGGCTCCGGCAGGCGACAGCAGTTCCGACAGCAGCGGTGAATCGGATTCGGTGAAAGAATTGCGCAAGCAGATCGCCGAGCTGCAAAAGCAATTGCAGGAGCAACAGCAAGCGCTGCAAGCGGCTCAGGCCAAGCAGGAAGACGCGGATGCCAAGGCTGCCGACGTGGCGTCCGCCGAGTCGCAAATCTCCAGCACTTCGGCTTCGTTGCAGACGGCCACGGCGGCGTTGTTGCAGGCGTTGCAGGATTCCGGGTCGAGCAGCTCGGGGTCGTTGGTCAGCACTTCGGCTTAAGCATCACCGCAATACTTTTGTGGGAGCGGGCTTGCTCGCGAATGCGGTGTTTCAGTCACCGAAAATATTGACTGACACGACGCCTTCGCGAGCAAGCCCGCTCCCACAGGGGATTTGTGGTGTGTCTTAGATTGTGGGCAGGCTGAAGGTGAACAATGTGCCGCTCTGTGCGGTGGACGCCACATGCAAATGCCCGCCATGGGACTGGGCGATCTGGCTGGCGATGTACAGCCCCAGACCGAGCCCGGCCTGGGGCGCGCTGCCGGTCGGGCGCGAGTAAGGCTGGAACAGGTGCGGCAGGATCGCCTCGGGAATATGCCCCTGATTCTTTACCGCCAGCATTAACGCGCCGTGCTCGAGCTGCGCGATGACCTCAATGTCGCCCTCCGGGTCGCCATGGGCCACGGCATTGGCCAACAGGTTCGACAGCAGTTGAGCAATTCTCGCGCGGTCACAGGGCAAGCCCTGCAAGTCGCCGATGGACGCACGAATCGTGCGCTGCGGATGCACGTTGCGAATCTCCGTCACCACTTGTTGCACGGCTTCGGTCAAATCCGCGCAGGGCTGGATATCCACCGGAATACCCTTGCCCAACCGTCCGCGAGCAAAGTCGAGCACGTCATCCACCAACCGCGTTGCCCTTTGCGCACTGCCAAGGATATTGCGTACCCGCACCTCGATGGCCGGATCCGGATGCTTGCGCAGAAGCATTTCGGCGCCGGCGCTGATGGCGAACAACGGGTTGCGCAAGTCGTGGCCGAGCACGGCAATGAACTGTTCGCGCAACTCGGCGGTTTCGCGTTCCTGCAACAACGCGGTTTCGGTGCGCTGCGCGTTTTCCTCGGCTTCGATCTGCAACGCGAGCATCCGCGCGAACGACTCCATGGTGCTCTGGATGCTGCTCGACTTGAGTTGTGCCGGGTTCGGATCGAGCGCGCAGATCGTGCCGAAAAACCGTCCGTCAGTGCGGAACACCGGCACCGAGATATAACTCTCGAATTTGTACAGGCGCGGGGTGTGATGATCGCGGTAGAGCGGGTCTTCGCTGGCCTTGTCGATCACCACCGAGGTGTGCGCAGCACGGATTTCGTGGCACAGCGTGGTGACCACATCCAGCTCGCCACCAACCTGCAGGCCGAAATCCAGCTGGTCGAGGACGGCGCAGGCTGTCCACGAATCTTCGGTAACCCGCGCTACGGCGGCAAACCGCAGGCCGGTCAGTTCGCGGATCACTTGAAGGATCGCCGGAACCGCGCTGATCCGTCCGATTGTCGCGATGTCTGCTGCCGCTGTCTGCCCCATGCCCATCGCTCTCGGCTGCAATCGTTTATCTGATGCTCGCCATACTAGCAGTCTGATGGCGGTTTTGGCATCCCTTCAGGCTGCATCCGCGTGATTCGCCGGGCAACGGACGCAAAAAAGCCGCACGATCGCTGATCGTGCGGCTTTGCTTTGGCGGTGTATCAGGTGTCTTGCTTGTTGCTCAGCACTTTGCCGGTGGTGGCGTCGAAGTCGACGTCGAACTCTTTGCCATCGGCGGTTTTCAGCTCGACTTCGTACTCGTAACCGTTGAAGTGGTTATCCAGGTCGGTGTCGGTGATGGTCGCACCCGGGTGCAGTTTCAGTGCCTCGGCGTTCATCGATTCGAGCGACTTGATCTTGCCGGATTTGACCAACTCAGGGATCTGGTCGACACGCACATCGGCTTGGGCCAGGCCAGCGGTGAGGGTCAGGGCAGCGGCGGTAAACAGGGCAGTCAAAGTTTTCATCGGGTCATTCCTTGGGGTGTTCGTTGAAGTGGGCTCAGGTTAACCACCGCAACTTAATTCACCCTTAAAACCCCACATCGCGTGCAGCGCTCTTGTGGGAGCGAGCCTGCTCGCGATGCGGACAACCCGGTCTGCTGATCAGAACCCGTTGTTCTTCAACACCTGATCAACACTGGCACTGGCCGGGCGCTTGTAGAACTTCAACAGTTCGCTGGCGCGGTTGGTGAAGATGCCATCAACGCCGGCCGCCATGACTTTCTCGAAATCCACCGGCTCATCGACGGTGTAGACGTGCACCAGCATGCCCTGATCGTGGGTGTACTGGTTCATCCACGGTTGCACCAGGTCCGAATAGCTCTGGTCGCCGCCCTTGGTCAGCCTGGCCGAAGGGCCGGTGCCGATGGCGCCCTGCGACTTGGCGAAATCAACCCATTGCTTGAATTCGGCTTCGGACTTCGGCTCCTGCTTGCCGTAGAACACGTTCTTGTCCTTTTCGCCGGACTCGGCAAAGGTCACCTTCGATTTCGGCTCGATGCTGCCTTCGCCGACCCACAGCAGCAGGATTTTCGGCACTTGCGGCATTTCCTTTTGCAGCAGTTCGAGGCTGTTCTTCTCGAAAGTCTGCAGGATCACCTTGCCTTTGCCCTGGCCGACGGCCAACTCGCTTTTCGCCAGTTTCGAACCGGCCGGGCTCAGCCAGCCGCGATCTTGCAGCTTCTCTTTCAGGTCATGCTCGATGCCCGGAAACAGCTGCGGCTCCTTGGTTTCGATGTAAAGACCCGGCTTGTGTTTCGGGTTGGCCTGGGCGATGTCGATGATTTCATCGAGGGTGAGGATTTTCAGCCCGGCGTAGGTCGGACGCGCGCGATCCGGGTAAGCCTTGTTGTACCAGCTGCCGGCGTCGAGGGTTTTCAGTTCGGCCATGGTGAAGGCGGTGGCCGGGCTGTCTTTGCGCTCCGGGAATTTGGTGGCGACGTCGGTGGTGCGTTGCAGATTGTTGTCGTGCAGGGCGAACAGCACGCCGTCCTTGCTGCGCTGCAAATCCATTTCCAGGTAGTCGGCGCCGAGGTCGCGGGCCAGTTTGTAGGAGGCGGCGGTGGACTCCGGTGCATCAAAGGACGCGCCACGGTGAGCGATCACGGCTGGATGCGGGATGCCATGGGCGGCGGCAAGCGCGTTGACGTCAGTCTGGGCGGCGTGGGCCTGGCCGAGACCGAGCAGCAGGCTCAGCATGAGGGCGCTTTTGGTGAAAGTGGCGGGCATGTTCGAGTTCCTTTCGCAGGGCATTTTCAAAGACGTACCTTTTAACAACTGAATCGATTGGGTGCTATCGCCAGACCGACATAAACGTATTAAAAGCGATTTTTCCTGCACTTTTGTGGCGCGGTTTGCAGTACGCTTGCCCTCGGCAGACGCTCCGGCAGAGGGCGCGCCGATTCCGTTGCCCTGCGTGTAAACCATCGATGATTTTTCGTGAGGTTTACCATGCGCATCACTTCCCAACTCATCTGTCAGGCCGCCGATGACCTCAAGGGTTTCGTCGGCCTCAACCGCAAGACCGGCCAGTACATCGTGCGTTTCAGCGAAGATTCGTTCGGCATGGACGTCGCCGATGACGGCATTATTCCTGTGAGTGAATTCGTCTGGGCGCCGGCCTCTGAGACGACCATGACCTTGAAGCGAGAGCTGATTCAGTTGTTGCTGGACCAGAACATCGATGACCGGATCAACATCAGTGAGCCGTTGCGGGTGTACATGAGCAAGGTTGAGGTGCCGGAGATTGTGGCGGTGCGCAGTCTGGTGAAGGGTTGAAGTTTTTGTATTGACGGTACTGGCCTCTTCGCGGGCAAGCCACGCTCCCACAGGTTTTGAGTTGTTCTGAAGATCACGCTGTACCTGTGGGAGCTGGCTTGCCAGCGATGAGGCCGGTGAGAACACCACCCAATTCAAAGCCCAAGCGCGGTACCTGTGGGAGCGAGCTTGCTCGCGAAGAGGCCAGTCAGCGCGCCGTCAAAGTCACTGCCCAAACCGATACTCGCGCTCCACCCGACACACCCGGGTCTGAAATTTCGAATACCACTGCGCCCGGCCGCGCGCCTGAATCACCCGGTGCTCGGGATGCTCGCGCCAGGCCAGAATCGCCGCCTCGCTCTGCCAGTACGAAATGGTGATCCCGACCCCGTCTTCTCCACGAATCGAATCAATGCCGAGAAATCCCGGTTGCTCGCTGACCAACTCCATCATGCGCTCGGAGGCCGCGGCATAACCGTTGTCACCCTCGGTGCGGGTGGAGGTGAAAATCACCGCAAAGCAAGGCTCGTTCGGCTTCATGGATGTTGCTCCGCACATGCTTCGACAAACGCCCGCACCAGTGGCGGGATGTTGCCCTTGAGCGCTGCGCGTTCCGGTTGAAACAGCGTGGCGACAAAAAACACATGGTCAGTCAATTCGATCGCGCGCAAGTCACCTGCCGAATCATGCCCCACGGCGCGTAGCTGATGGCTCAGTAAATCTCGTTCGAACTGCGGATTCACCCCGAATCGGCAGCGATAGCCTTCAAGAATTTCGGACGTTTCGTACGCCTTGGCGATCAACGAGCCGGCGACCAGATGAATGCTGTCCACCGCCTCCACCAGTGAACAGGTCAGTGGTGTGAGCACGGCTCGCGGTGAATCCGGCGATGTTTCGCCATGCTCGGCATCGGCCCAGCCCAGCACATTGCGGGAAAATTCCAGCAGCGCATGCTGAAAACCACCGCAGGTGCCGAGGAAAGGGCGCTGTTGTTCGCGGGCAAAACGGATGGCCCTGAGTGCACCGGCCTCACTTTTGTAGGGGCTGGCCGGGACGCACCAGAAACCGTCAAAGTGATCCAGCGCAGTGTCGGCGTGTATCTGCTCGGTGGGCAGCCATTCGAATTGCACATTGTGGCCGGACTGCTCGGCGATCAGGCCGAGGGCAACGGGGATCGCCTGGTGGGCGGTGACTTGCGGATCGTGATCGCCGATCAGGGCGATGGAAATGGCGTCCATGGGATTTCCTTGATTTGAGTGAGTGATGAACCTCTGGGGGAGGGTGTGCAGTTGTCGATCACCGGGGCTCACTATAGATTGGCGTTCACGCACTCAATATTGGCGTTTCCCCAAGTGATCAATGCAGCGACGCACTATCGACTCGACTACCCGGATCTGGCGCTGATCCTCGCGTTGGTGCGGGGCGGCTCTCTGGCCCGGGCGTCGCAGCTGCTCAGGGTAGACGTGTCGACGGTGTTTCGCGCGGTACGTCGTCTGGAGTCAGCGCTGGGTCAGCAATTGTTCGAAAAGAGCCGCGCCGGGTACCTGCCAACCACCCTCGCGCAGACTCTCGCCGAGCAAGCCGAACGCGCCGAGCAGGCACTGGAAGCGGCGCGGATCGGTGTCGAGCAGGGCGGCGAAGTGGTCAGCGGCACGGTGCGCCTGACCTGCACCGACTCGGTGCTGCAAGGCCTGCTGTTGCCGGCGCTGGCGCAGTTCATGCCGAACTATCCGGCGTTGACTCTCGAGCTGAGCACCTCCAACGATTTCGCCAACCTCAACCGCCGCGATGCCGACATCGCCCTGCGCCTGACGCGTACGCCGCCAGAGCATCTGGTCGGACGGCAACTGGCGAAGATTTCCTACCGGGTCTGCGCCAGTGCGCGTTATCTGCAAAACGTCGATGCGACGGATCTGGCGGCGCTGACCTGGATCGCCCCGGACGAGTTTCTGCCGGATCACCCGACCGTCGCCTGGCGCCGTCAGCAGTTGCCCGGCGTGACCCCGGCTTATCGCTGCAACAGCATGCTCTCGGTGACTGAACTGGTGCGCGGCGGACTCGGTGTGGCGGCGTTGCCGGACTTTCTCATTACCGAAGGTTTACAGGCTCTCAGCGAACCGTTGCACGGTTACGACACCGCGCTGTGGCTGCTGACCCGCCCGGACTGCCGGGCGTTGCGCTCGGTGGTCACGCTGTTCGATGAACTGGGGCGGGCACTGCGGTTGCCGTGATCAGCGTTGCGGGTTCTGGCAGATGTGCGCATGCAGTTCGCGGGTCAGGCCTTCGATGCGCTCGGTCAGGCTCTTGGTCATTTCGGTGAGGCGGGTGTTCTGCTCCAGCAGTTCGAGCAGTTGCGCGGTGGTCTGCGCAGCCTGAGCCTGGCGCTCACTGTTGGCCACGGCCAGCGCTTCACGGTGTTGCGCGTCGGCGTCCGATTGCGCCTTGTCCCGCGCGGCTTGCCGGGTTTGTGCCAGCAGGATCAACGGCGCGGCGTAGGCGGCTTGCAGGCTGAACGCCAGGTTGAGCAGGATGAACGGGTAGACGTCGAACTGCGTCACGCCCAACACGTTGAGGCCGATCCACACCGCGACGATCACGGTTTGCGCACCGAGGAACAGCGGCGTGCCGAAGAATCGCGCGAAGGCCTCAGCGCGCAAGGCGAACGTGTCGTTGCCGAAGGTGGTGTTGAGGTGGGCGTGGGGGCGGTGGAAGCGCAAGTGGTCGACGGGGGCGGGCGCGGGGACGTCGGGTTTTTCTGTGGTCATGATGGGCTCGGCAGGACTTGGGACTGAAGGTCACTATAGTCCTGCATCGAGGCTTATGGCCCTTTCGCGAGCAGGCTCGCTCCTACAGGGATTGAGTCGATCACTTAACTTGTGATCAACCCAGAACCTGTGGGAGCGAGCTTGCTCGCGAAAGCCGCGACGCGGTCCAACGGCCCGACATATCGATCAGCCCGGCGCCCGCTCATTGGCAAACATGCTCACCGCCTGCACCGCTTCACTGGCGCCATCGCGGATCTGCAGAATCACGCTGCCAGCCTGATCCGCCAGTTCAACGCCTTGCGCCGCCCGCCCGCGAGTGCCTTCCATGCTCTTGATCGCCTGCCGCGTTTCGCTCTGGATCAGGTTAATCATGTTGGAAATCTCCGCCGTCGAGCCGCTGGTGCGCGCTGCCAGTTGCCGCACTTCGTCCGCTACAACGGCGAACCCGCGCCCCTGATCACCGGCACGCGCCGCTTCAATCGCTGCGTTGAGGGCCAGCAGATTGGTCTGGTCGGCAATCGCGCGGATAGTGTTGACGATCGCCGTGATCTGCTCCGAGCGTTCGCCAAGTTGCGCGATCAGCGTTGATGACTGCGCGATATCGTCAGCGATTTCGCGCATCTCACTGGCCGCCTGCTGGATCACCTGAGTGCCTTGCTCGGCGACTTTCCGGGTTTCCACCGAGATGTGATAAGCAGCGCTGGCGCTGCGCGCATCGTGCTCGTGCTGCTCGACGCGGGCGGTGACGTCCGTGGCGAATTTCACCACTTTGCACAACCGCCCGGCAGCGTCGTATACCGGGTTGTAGTTGGCCTCCAGCCACACACTCTGGCCGCGCTTGTCGACGCGTTCGAACTGACCCTGAAACAGCTCACCCTGATTCAACCGCCGCCAGAAATCCTCATAGGCGCTGCTGTTGACCAGCTCCGCGCGGCAGAACAAGCGGTGATGTTTACCCTTCAGTTCAGCGAGCGTGTAACCCATGCGCGTCAGAAAATTCTGGTTGGCGGTGAGAATGCCGCCGTTGAGGTCGAATTCGATCACCGCCATCGCCCGGTCGATCGCCTGCAGCTTGGCATTGGCCTCGCTCTCCTGCTGAACCTTGGTCGTCACGTCCATGGCGAACTTGACCACTTTGACCACGCGCCCCGACGCATCCTTGATCGGGTTGTAGTTGGCTTCCAGCCAGACCGGCTGGCCCTGGCTGTTGATCCGCTCGAAGGTACCGGACTGGAACTGGCCGTTTTTCAGGCGCGACCACAGTTCAGTGTATTGCGCGCTGCGACCAAACTCCGCGGTGCAGAACAAGCGATGCGGCTGGCCGATCACCTGTTCGGCGCGGTAACCCATGGTTTTGAGGAAGTTGTCATTGGCCTTTAGCACTACGCCTTCAAGGTCGAACTCGATCACCGCCATGGAGCGATTGATCGCTTCAAGCAGGCCGTTCTGTTCGGTGATGGTGTGTTGAAGGTCGTTGAGTTCGGACTGGTGGCGTTTGAAAAACATAGGGGCAGTACCTGGAAGTAGGGAAAGACGAGGTTTGTGTCCCTGTTTCCGCGCTGGCAGAGCAAATGCTGGATGAGCATTTGCCATTGACTGCAAAGTGCCAGCATCCAGGCTGACGAGCCGATCTTATACAAACTGCTTTGAGTTGTACAAGAAATTGCGAATCAGTTTTTTCAAGGCTGAGGGCGCGGGCGTCTTCTTAGCCCGGACTGCTCAGCGCCACGCTGATGGTGTTGCGCCCCGTGTGTTTGGCGGTGTACAGCGCTTTGTCGGCGTCATCCAGCCAGGCAACCGCGTCGCTGTACGACGGCTGAAACCGGGCCAGACCGATACTCAGGCTGACGCGTAGCTCTGGCACATCCGGGTGCCGATATTGATCCATCGCCTGACGCAATCGTTCCATTTGCGCCTCGGCTTTATTGAGTGGCTGGTCGGGCAGGATCAGGCAAAACTCGTCGCCGCCATAACGACCGGCCCGTTCACCTTCGGCCAGCAGCCCTTTGAGTGCCTGGCTCAACTCGCGCAGCACGGCGTCGCCAACGATGTGCCCATAGTTGTCGTTGATGGTCTTGAAATGATCGATGTCGATCAGCGCCAGAATGTCCTGGGTGTTGTTATCTCGGCACCGGGTGAAACGCGTATGGAGCAGATCCTTCCAGGCGCCGTGATTGAGCAGCCCGGTGAGGCTGTCGGTGCGGCTCAGGTCTCTGAGTGCACGCTTGTGCTGCGCGAGTTTGATCGCCAGTTGGTAACTGACCATGCCCAGGGCCAAGGGGTACAAGGTCAGCATCGGCAGGCAGGCCCAAACCTCGATTTGCGTCATCGTCAGGCTGAACTTGAAGCCGAACAGTAAACAGCCCAGCAGCACGCCGGCCACTTGGGCCAGGGCACCGAGCAGGAACAGACGTCGTCCACCGGCGGCGACATTGTTCATGGTCATCATCGACAGGATGGTCACGGTGGTCAGCGGATTGAACTGAAAGCAAGCGGTCCAGAAGCCCCCGCACAACGAGTCGTACAACAGGTTGCGGCGTTCGGCATGGTAGGGGAAGGTCGAGCGGGTCGAAACCTGATAGGCCAGATGCGGCCAGATAAAACCGTTGAACACCAGCAGCGCCCAGAGCCAGTTCGGCATGTGCAACGGATACAGCGCAGCCGCGACGCTGAAAAAGCCGACACCCAGACCGATGATCCTGGGCAGATAAATGCGTCTGGCGAATGACAAGCCTTTGCCGCGTTGATTTTCCATGATGTCCTGCGCCAGATTCATCCTGAAATACTTTGAAGTGTTTTTTCAGGTTGACCGTTCGTCGGTCAATTGTCGGACATTGTCATTTATTCCAACGAGAATAATCAGTGTCCTTCCGAGCCATTTAATCGTAGCGGGGCGCAGGAGAGGGCCGGTTTAGAGCTGGTATCTGGCCAGAAACATCTCCATGGCCGACTCGGCCACGGCTTTTTGCGTGTCTGCATCCAGCGGCGGCAGGCCCATGGAAATCTGCGGCCAGAAACCGAACGACTTCAACAGCCCTTGCACCTGCTGCGCGGCGAATTCTGCGTTCACGGTTTTCAGTCGACCATCCGCCAGCGCCGCGCGAATCCACACCGTCAGGCCTTCTTCGCGCTTGCCCATGCGCGCCACCATGTCCTGCGCGCGCTCCGGGGAATGAATGGTGGCGGCAATCGCCACCCGTGCCAGCCCGAGAAAGTTGTCATCGGCCATCATCTGCAGTTTAGCCAGCAACATGGGCAGCAGTTGCTCGCGCAGCGGCTGATCCGCGCGATAGGACACGGTTTGCTCGTCGGTAATCCGTGCCCAGAGTTGGTTGAGAATTTCGGCGAACAGCTCTTCCTTGCTGGGAAAGTGGTTGTACACCGTGCGCTTCGACACCCCGGCGGTGGCCGCGATCTTGTCCATGCTGGTGACCTCGAACCCGTTGGCACGGAATTCGGCAATTGCCGCCTGGATGATGGCTTCGCGTTTGCGGTCGGTGAGGCGTTGTGGAGCTGTCATAAGTACGCTTCGGCAGAGAAGGGGTGGAATTACACTTGGCAGTTTACTTGTCATCACGTTTCATGCAACCTAGAAACTACACCGCCCAGTGTAATGTTGCGTTAATCCGCGCAACCTAAAAACAGACAGTTCGGCTGATGCGTGCGTGCCTTGGCCATTTATCGTCCCACCGTGAAAAACCGTGAATTGCACGGTTTTTCTGGAGTCTCTCAGTCATGGCCAATCCAGATTTTTCTGCGGATCAAACTTCCACGCCTGAAGCCTCTCGCCAGGATCAAGGGCTGTTCCGTAACCACGCGCCGGTGCAGCGCGAAGGTGGGCGCAAGATGCTGCGGATCATGTGGAACATGATCTTCAACAAGCCGCGCAATACCCGACCGGCCGCCGCGATCCCGGTGCAACCGCTGACCCGTGAAGACCTGCTGGCGGCGCCTGACCACAGCGTCTATCGCCTCGGTCACTCGACTCTGCTGCTGAAAATGCGCGGCAAATTCTGGATAACTGACCCGGTCTTCGCCGAGCGTGCGTCGCCCGTGCAATGGGCCGGCCCGAAACGTTTTCACCAGCCGCCGATCAGCATCGACCAGTTGCCGCCGATCGAAGCGGTGATCCTGTCGCACAACCATTACGACCACCTCGATTACCAGGCGGTACTGCAACTGGCGGCCAAAACCAACTATTTCCTGACCCCGCTGGGCGTCGGCGACACCCTGATCAAATGGGGCATCGACGCCAGTAAAGTTCGCCAGTACGACTGGTGGCAGGGCACCGAAATCGCCGGCATCCGCTTCGTTGCCACTCCCTCGCAGCACTTCTCCGGCCGCAGCCTGTTCGACAGCAACAGCACCCTGTGGGCCTCGTGGGTGATGATCGATGGCGATACGCGAATCTTCTTCAGCGGCGACAGCGGCTATTTCGACGGCTTCAAACGCATCGGCGAACAATACGGCCCGTTCGATCTGACCCTGATGGAAACCGGCGCTTACAACGTCGAATGGCCACACGTGCACATGCAACCCGAAGAAACCCTGCAAGCGCACCTCGACCTCAAGGGCCGCTGGCTGTTTCCGATCCACAACGGCACCTTCGACCTGGCAATGCACGCCTGGCATGAACCGTTTGACCGGATTCTGGCGCTGGCCTGGGAGCGTAGTGTTTCGATTACCACGCCGCGAATGGGCGAGGCGTTTAATTTGATGCAGCCGCAGCGGGGGCACACGTGGTGGCTGAATATGGAGCAGGATGTGTCGGAAAACGCCCCAATTGCTGGTAGCGGCTACAAGTCGGGATGACTTTTCCTACTGTCGGTAGTCCAGCTGGCTGACAGCTCTTTCCTATGTCCTCGGTAGGCTTGGTCGCGAGTGAATGAATCACTCGTGATTAGCCTAAACAAGGACGATAGACATGACGCATTTCTTCAAACGTCGCGTGAATACGCTGACGAGATCCATATTGGTCGCACTGGCAGCGACAGGAGTCGCCGCCAGTGCCCATTCGGCCACTGATCTTCATTACGCCAGCGTCAGTGAACTCAGCAAAATGATGGCCGACAATGAGCTCACTGCTGTTGAACTGGTTGAACACTTTCAACAGCGAATTGCCGAGCTGGACAAGCAAGGCCCTGCTATCCACGCCATCGTCGAACTGAATTCACAAGCCATCGAAATAGCTACCGCGCTGGATAACGAGCGTAACGAGGGGCTGTCGCGTGGTCCGTTGCATGGTATTCCGGTACTGCTCAAAGACAATTTTGATACCGCCGACAGCCTGCAAACCGGCGCCGGCTCCTTGGCCATGGTCGGCCAGCCGGCAGCCAACGATGCCTTTGTGGTTAAACAGCTGCGGGATGCCGGCGCGATTATTCTGGGTAAAGCCAACATGAGTGAATGGGCTTATGTGCGGGAAATGGGTTTGCCCCATGGTTGGAGCGGACGTGGTGGGCAAGGGAAAAACCCACATGCACTGAGCGAGGAAATCTGCGGTTCCAGTTCTGGATCGGCCGCTGCCGTGGCTGCCGGTTTCGCGCCGATCTCCTTGGGCACGGAAACCAACGGTTCGATCACTTGCCCGGCATCGGCCAATGGCGTAATCGGCGTTAAACCAACCTTGGGCCTGTTCAGTCGCACCGGGGTGGTGCCAATCACCCGTCTGCAAGACACCCCTGGTACTTTGACACGTACTGTCCGTGACGCAGCGTTGATGTTCAACGTGTTGCAAGGCACGGATGCGACAGACTCCGCGACATCGATCGCCCCGACAGGAATCGACTACACCGCGTTACTGGCAAACGATGCCCTGCAAGGCAAGCGTATCGGTTATCCCGCCGCTTACGAGGGGACGGGCGGCGTGGTCCTGACTCCCGGAGTGGAGTTTCAGAAGGCAATGATCACACTCGAGAAACAAGGTGCGACGCTCGTGCCAGTGACCATTCGTTTACCTGATATCGATAATTTCGTACCCGGTCTGATGGGCGCGATGAAATACGAATTGCCTGAATATCTCGTCAGCCGTTCCGGTCTGCCGATCCAGTCGTTGCAGGACCTGATCGACTTCAATCAGCTCAATCCCGGCAAGGAGGGCTATGGGCAGGCCACGCTCGAAGCGATGAATGCGCTGGACATGACTCACGAACAGGCCAGCGGATTGATCTTGAGCATCAGCAAAAACTTCAAGGACGCCATTGACGAGCAACTGCGCGAACACAACCTCGACGCAATGGTTGCCGAAGCGGATGGTTACTCGCAGTTTTCTGCCGCAGTGGCTGGTTATCCGGCGGTAACCCTGCCATCGGGCATGAGCGCTAACGGTATACCCACGTCCGTGTTCTTTTTCGGCAAAGCATGGAGCGAGCCGCAATTGTTCGCCATGGCCTACAGCTATGAACAAGCCTCGGCCGAGCTGCGGCACCCTGCGTTCAAGTAATCATTCCACCTAAGCAAAATCCCCACGCTCTGCAACGTTCTGCTGCATGGCCTGGGGATTCAATTTTCGACCCGGCGCAAACCCGGGAAAAAACACCAGCCCCTGTGCCTCAAACCGATAAGCCAACGCCAGCCGCGTCGCATCCGCCACGTCCTGCTGCGCTTCAAACCGCTGGATATCATCCACCGCAACCTCCGCCTCGCGCGACAGTTGTTCCACGCTCCAGCCCAGCATCGCTCGGGCCTGAACGCAGTGCGTCGGGGTGAACTGGAAAAGGGCAATGCGTTCGAGGATGTGGTTCATCGCAAGAGAGGCCATGGTGTGCTCCGGGCTCAAGAGTGCTGATTGAAAATGTACTGTGTTTTTGTACAGTTGTTTTCGGCCGGGATCAAACGCATTTTTTGATTTGCCCTAGTTCGCCGCCTCCAACCAGACGGACGGTGCCTGTCCGAGGATGCGCCGGAACATCGTCGAGAACGCCGCCGGGCTCTCATAACCGAAGTCCAGGGCGATCCGCGTCACCGCTTCACCGGCCGCCAGCCGCGCCAGCGCCAGCACCACGCAGGCCTGTTGCCGCCATTGGCTGAAGCTCAACCCGGTCTGCTGCCGAAACAGTCTGTTGAAGGTGCGCAAGCTTATGTGCAACTGCTCGGCCCAGTGTTGCGGCGACTGATGAGCGTTGGGTTGATGCAGAAAGGTCTGACACAAAGCCAGGAGCTTTCCGTCAGTCGGCAGCGGAATGTGCAAGGGCAGGGGCGCACTGCGCGCCAGTTCATGCAGCAGCAGGTCGATCAATACGCCGTCGCGTCCTTCGAGGTCATAAGTCAGTGGCACTTCCACGGCTTCCATCAACAAGTGCCGCATCAACGGTGAAACGCTGATCACCTGACAACGCTGGCCCAAGTCCACCGCCCCCGGCTCGATGTACAAACTGCGCGTACTCACGCCGAGCATCAGCACCTCATGCGCCACCCCCGGCGGAATCCACACCGCCCGTTGCGGCGGCACCACCCAATTGCCGTCATGGGTACGAACCTGCATCACCCCAGTCGCGCCGTACAGCAATTGCGCCCGCCGGTGTGTATGAAATGGCAACAGATGGCCGTGGGAATAATCCGTACCGATCGCCACCACCGGGCGCGGCGTGTCATCCAGCTGATTGATCGAAACATTGCGCATCGAGCGTTTCCCGGTAGTTGGCGTAAACGCAAACATTATTGTCTGAGTTGCTGAAGCAGGCCAAGCCGACCCGCACTATCGTCGACCGCTCCCCATCACCGGAAGACGCGCCATGTTCTATCTCCTGCTAACCCTGTTCGGCTGCCTGACCGGGATCACCGCCGTGCTCTTCGGCTTCGGCGGCGGCTTCGTCGTCGTGCCGCTGCTCTACCGCATGCTCACCGCCAGCCACGGCGCCGACGACCCCATCGGCCAATCGGCGATGCACATCGCCGTCGCCACCTCGACCTGCGTGATGATCGTCAACGCGCTGATCGCCACCGACAAACACCGCCGCGCCGGCAACCTGATCCGCCATTACCTGTGGCCGCTCGGCGGCTTCATCGCCCTGGGCGCGATCCTCGGGGCGGTCGCGGCGGTGTGGGTCAGCGGCGAAATCATTCGCTACGCCTTCATCGCCTACCTCGGCGTGACCATCATCGACTGCCTGCTCAGACGCGGCTTCCTCACCCGCAGCGAAGGCATCATCCCGCGCCGACTCAGCAGTACAGAAACGTCCGCCGGCGGTGTAGGCATCGGCGCCATCGCCACGTTCCTCGGTGTAGGAGGAAGCGTCATGACCGTGCCGCTGCTGCGCCGCTGCGGGTTGAGCATGTCCCAGGCCACGTCCATGGCCAATCCGTTGAGCGTGCCGGTGGCAGTGGCCGGGACGCTGACCTACATGGCACTGGCCGGATTCAGCGCGACGGATCTGGGCGCGTGGTTTGTCGGGTATGTGGATTTGCTGGCGTTTGTGGTGCTGACACTGGGCTCGTTGGTCGGGATTCGAATGGCCACGCCGTGGATCGGGCGGATACCGGACCGGGTGCATGCGTGGGTGTACATCGCACTGCTGATCGTCGTCATGCTGGGCATGCTGCTCAAGTAGAGCCTCGATTCCTGCGCGCATCCTCTGCATACTCCGCAGCCTCATTCATTCAGGGATCGATCCATGCTCAAGGGACTGCTGCGCCTGGCGCCATACGCTGCGGCGCTGTTCACACTGATTTCCACTGCCCATGCCGAAGATGGCCGGCGCGTGTTCACCGGTACGCTGGGCAAGATGCCGATTGTGCTGGAGCTCAACACCACGCAGCAGGACGAAGTCACCGGCCGCTACTTCTATGAGAAGTATCACCGCGACCTGGAACTCAGCGGCTCGCTGCAGGACAGCACATTGAATCTCGTTGAAGGCAACAACCGCTATGACGACGACAAACCGCTGCCCACCCTGAAGTTGAAATCCACCGCCAACGGTTGGCAGGGCGAATGGCAAAATCCCAAGGGCAAGAAGCTGCCGGTACAACTGACCGAAGCCAAACTTCCCGCGCCAATTGCAACGACGTTGCCCTTTATTACCACTTTGCCGAAGAGCGATCCCTACGAGTATTTGCGCTTACAGGGACTCAAGCTCAAACCGGAGAAGAAAGAAAACTTCATGGGCTACGACCTGCAATGGTGGACGGAGCCTGAGTCGAAGATTTCGTTGTTCAGTGTTGAATCTGGCTATACGAAAGAAGAGCAGGAGCGGATCAATAACCACTTGCTCGGACGGCTCTGGACTGAAGTCATCGACTATCACCGCTGCATGATGGATGGCGGGGAATATGCCGAGTTCGATCAAGGGGCTGCTCCGGAGTTTCTCTCGCCGGATGTAGTCAGCCTGGACATTTCTACCGGTTACAGCTGCGGCGGTGCCCACCCGGATTTCGGCAGTTCGCCAATCAACCTCGACGTCCACACCGGCGAATTGTTGAAACTCAAAGATGTACTGTGGATTGGTGAACCGAATAGCGCGGCCACCGAATACGATCAGATGAAAGTCATGGCGCCGTGGCTGGTCAAACAGTTCACCACGCTCTATCCCGAAGAGATGAAGAAGCCCGCCGAAGATGACGGCAGTTGCGATTACACCGATGAAAGCGTCTGGGGTTATTCCAACTGGCACTTCACACCGAAGGGGATTTACCTGGGCGCTTACTTCGCCCGTTACCAACGTAACTGCGACAACCCCGATTGGTCAGTGCTGCCGTACTCGCTCGTCAACCAGCACCGTGGTGCAGCCAAACTGCAATTGCCCAAAGGCTAACCGTCACGCCAACCCCGGCGCCTCCCGCACAATAAAGTGATCCAGGTTCTCGATGTTGGCACTGAACACCCCGAACGTCTGTTCGGGGTTCTTCTTGCTCGGCACCTGCTTCAACTCCGGCGTCACGCCATAGAAGAAACAGAACAACTCCTTGTCGCTGTCGATCGCGTGCTTGATCTCTTCCAGAAACGCCTTGCGCTTGCGGTAGTTGTCGATCAACTTCTTGCTCAAGTACACGTTCACCGAATACGGCTTCTTCTTCGCCTCATCCGCCTGCTTGAACCAGACTTTCTGCTCGAAATCGATACGAAAACTCTGGGTGTAATCCTTGATCTCTTTGATCTTGCCCCAGTAAATCAGCCCCTTGTTGTCCGTCAGATACTCGATCTTCTTGAAGAACGAGCCATAAGGCGCCGTGTGCTCACCGATCTTCAACGGCATGCGCTTGAGCAATTCCTTGTCGGCGAAGTTCGACACAAAACACTCCACCGGATGCGCAAACACACTGGTCTTGTCCGGCGCCGTCTCACGCCCCGGCGACTCCCTGGAACTTACCTGCGCCACCCGCACCGGATCATCCCGCAACACATCCGCCGCCCCCGCCGGCGCAGCAGGCTTGCGCACATACTCACGCCGCGTCAGCAACAACTCCGACGGAAAATGCTCCTCCCGCCCGTCATCCACTTCACCCTCCGCCGCCTCAACACCCGACGCCGACGCCTTCAAACTCACATACGGACAACCCGCGACGTGCTGCGTAGTGGGCAGATTCTTGAAGTGCGGCGTGCGCACGTAATTCACGTTCTTGGCGTTGAACGTGCCCAACTCATTGGAGGCATCAAACGCCAAACGACAGGCATCGTTGGGGCACTGGAAATGTTCCTTCGCAGAATCGAACGCCACCGTCTCATCAAAATTGAGATCGCGAACGTCATAGATCGACAACTTGTCGTCGAGACTGAGGCAGTAGGCGAGATCGAATTTCATGGTGGGGCTCGGATCCTTGAGTGGGGGAGGGGTATTAATAGCGGGAGGCGGCGCGGGTTGCACTGATTGTTTTCAGGATGATGCAAAACCTGTACGAGCCAGCCTGCTGGCGATTCCAGGCATCAACCAGATTCAATCCTCACCCCGCCACTGCGGGCAGCACATCACCCCTGTGGCGAGGGAGCTTGCTCCCGCTGGGCTGCGGAGCAGCCCCAAGCATTTTGAGCCAAAAAAAATCCGCTGCTTGAACCTCAAACAGCGGATCTTCAAACCATCAGCAACCACGCAACAATCGCGAGGCCCTACGCCACCAGGACTCCTGTCGATTGAACGGATCCTCCGCCAGCAAACAAGGCATATCCCGCAACCGAATCCACGGCTCGTCCTGCCAGTGCAGCGTACTAAGCGACATCTGCGGCCAACTCAAGACACTCAGCGTCGGCCGCTCAACCGAGCGCGCCGGACGAGCATCGCGCAGCGCAGGCACGACATGATGCGTCAGCCACTCGCGAAGCTGTCGATACTCAGGACAGTAGTGATAGATCAGCAGTGCATACACACCGGACTCACTCACCATCATGTGATCCTCAGCTTCACCATAGGTCTCCACGCACATCATCTGACGCTGATCAGCGTCGAGTTTGCGCAACTGGCGTTCATCAAGATGTTTGCCCATCAACCGGCCCAGCTCATGGACGCAGAACCACGCCTGGTTCTCGACCAGAAGGGCGTGCAGATGGGTTTTGTTACGAGTGAAACGAGTTGGGAGAAATGGTTCAGACATGGCATGCCTCCTGACCTGGAAGCACGGGATTTGAACGGCGGGTACAGCGATTCACCTTCATCATGAAGGCTGAGTATTCAGGCATTTCCATTTACCTCTGGCTGCTTTCTTAGGGCATTCGTTAGGGTGTCGGGAGCTAAGAAACCCACCAGAGACGGGCCGGACATATTCCCCTTTCGGGTCTTGTATTCGCCCACTCCCGACATAACGGGATTTTTCGCAGGCGTAGAGAAACCGCAGACGAAAAAAAGCCGCATGACTGTCGGGTGCGGAGGACCGCTCTGGTTGGGGCGTTTCTTAGGCGCCGGAACAGAAGCCTAGGGCTTCAAGGCGGCGTGGTCAATCCTATAAAAATGATCATCGACTATTTGCTCGATTCCCGTAGGTCTAAGCATTCAAATCAAATGCAGAACGGATTTCATTGTGTAGGATTTCTCTGTCTTTGGTGTGGCACTCCCAAACGATCACTACTTTCCAACCAAGCTCCTTCAGCTTCTCCTGCACCTGCAAGTCCCGCTCAACATTCTTCGCGAGTTTAGGCAGCCAAAAGTCGAGTCTGCTTTTTGGTGTGTACGCATATTTGCAGCCCGGGTGTCGGTGCCAAAAGCAGCCGTGGACGAAGATACATAATCGGTGCTTGGGGAATACCAGATCAGGCGAACCTGGCAGATCTTTTCGATGCAGGCGATAACGAAATCCCAATTCATGGCACATCGAACGCACGACCATTTCAGGCTTGGTGTTTTTGCCCTTGATCATTGACATGATCTTCGAGCGGTGTTCGGGGGAGACAATGTCTGCGCTCATCCAATGTAGGCATCCGTACTAGTCCATGGATTCGATTTTTTCGCGGCGCTCGAAACATGACATCAATGGTTCGGGGAGGTAGTCGAGATTGCATCTTCTCGGAAAGTCATGCCTATACCCCCAGTTGAAAAACATATCTTGGCGTATCCAATGTGCTGCCTGTCGGACGAATTTACCTGTAGGGCACCAATATTTTCAGACGATCGGTGCTGTATTTACTAACAGATAAGCAACGCGTGGCTGCTCAGAAATGCAAGCGCTGACAACCCGAATCAGTGTAGTGATAGGCATCCTTGGTCTGTCCTTTACGTGCCTTTAACAAGTGGATATTGTGGATGGCGTTGCGCCACTGTGCTCCTCTTTGAGGAAAACGTAAGTGACTTCGGGAAGGCCTCGCACCACATTCAACCGCGTTCTCATTAGGCCAAATTAGTGTCAGCACTAAAGGGTATGAGCTTGCAAATGGAAGCATGAACAAGGAGTCGGTTCTGAAAAAAGAAGGATGTAGCAAAGTCATTTCTCAACTGATTGATGTGGGAGTGACTTTTAAGGCGAATCGCTTGGGCATGTGGGTAGCACCGTGGCTAAATTGAACCCCTTGCTCCGTATGGCGACCATTGCCGGTGTGGAGGTTGCAGTCAAACTCCATATCGCGCGTGGCGACGATCTTGACGCTCGCGATGGGGCAGGCGCTACGCCTCTAATGCTTGCCTCTGCTCGAAAGAAAAACGGCATTGTACGGCTTCTGTTGGCTGCTGGAGCAAAACCAGAGTTGCTCGATCCCGAAGGCCGAACTGCTCTCGCTTACGCGGAGAAGAGTAACTGTGCTCAATGTATTGACCTATTGCGAGAAGCACTTGGTTTTTCCTTCCAAGTAAGCGATGTGGGCACTGAAAATTCGCTTCAGAGTGATGTAAGCGCCGGAGAGTTACTCCCTCACTCGGTCCAGAGCGAATCGCCGCATAACGACATAGAAGATGAAGCGGTTAAGGTGCCACCTCAGGTTGATGAAGTGCTCGCGCCTGGAAATCACCCATCTTTTGAACTCGTCATCCGCGAGGCGGAAACGATCCGAGCTGACGAGCATGCCGTTCCCTTCGAGACAAAGCCGCACGAAGACCTGATCGAACTCGACGACGAGCCTCTCGACTTGGGGTTTGAGGATGACTGGGAAGCGGAGTCTGAAGTGGTTGCCCCGCAGGGCAACATGGCCGTAGCCGAAGAAATCAGCACACTTCAAGGAACGATAGGCAAGTTCAAAGCGATCGACACTGATGTGGAGTGGGACGATGTCGATCTGTTTCTTCCAGAAAGATCGCTTCCTTTAACCAGTGAGGATCGTGCTGATCTACGTGGCTTATTCTTCCGGGGTTTACGAGAAGGGACAGTACCCAAATCAGCTCTTATCGATGTATGCCGTGAGGGTGATCTCTCCCGCAATGAGGAAACTGAGCGTCTTCTGACTTTCGTTTTAGGCGATCTTGGAGTCTTGATCGATGAGTGGGCGGAGATTACCGATCAGTCTGATCTTGTCGAGCCGTCAGTTGATGAAGAATTAAAGCTATCAGAAGCCTTGGAGTTCGCAGAAGACCTCGCATCGGGTCGTAACGAACCGCTGAGATTTTACGCTAAGGGCTTAAAGAAAGACCTGCTTCTGGCTGCTGAGGAAATTGCATTGGGCCGGGAAATGGAGGAGGCAAGGGCTCAGGCCCTGGATGCGCTCTCACGCTGGCCCTCAGGACTTACTTTTGTTTTCGAAGCTGCCGACAAAGTAGCCCGAGGCCAGGCGAGTCATGAGAGCTTCACCTCTCGCGATGAACCAGCTAGTGAAGGTGACGTAAGCGAAAACTCCAGTGAGATGCCCTCCAATGAGGAGGCAGATTACGAAGAGGATAAGATCGGACTCGATTCGATCGCAACAACCTTTGTCTCCTCGGTTTCAGCTGCACGCTCTGCTGGCAACGATTACGTGAAAGTCCGAAGTGGACTTGCCGCTGCAAATCTTTCCCGAATTTTTCTCATTGAGCTTTCGAGGAAGGCGGATTGTGATTTGGCAGGTGCAGGCTTCTCCTCTGCTATTCGACGCCAGGAAGCTGCGCGAGAGAGGATGATCCTTTCTAACCTTCGTTTAGTGCTTTCCATAGCCAACAAATATCGATGGTCCGAGCTCGCTTTTGATGATCTTGTGCAGGAAGGCAACATAGGTCTGATGAGGGCCGTAGAACGGTTTGACTGGCGCAAAGGGTTCAGGTTTTCCACTTACGCGACGTGGTGGATTCGACAGCAAATTACGCGCGCTATCGCTAATCAAGAGAGAGCGGTCCGTGTTCCAGTTCACATGCAAGAACTGGCAAGAAATATCGTACGAGAACGGGATAAGTTCAAATTTAAGTTGGGCCTTCCCGAAAGCGAACGCGAGACATCCCATCGAACAGGGATTGCTCTCGATAAGCTCAAGCTCCTTTTAACCGTGTTCGAAAAGATCAGCAGTTTGGATGAGTGGTTCGAAGAATCCTCTAATTCCTTGCTCGATTCTCTCTTGGAGGAGGAACCATCTGACCCGGCAATCGCTGCAGAGCATGCTTCTTTACGAGCGATTTTGATGGAAATGATTGGAGAGCTTGACGAGCGTTCGGCCAAGGTGATCAACCTCCGTTTTGGCTTTGGCCAAGATGACGCTATGACCCTGGAGGAGGTTGGATCTCTGTTTGACGTCACTCGTGAGCGAATTAGGCAAATTGAATCGAAGGCACTAAAAAAGCTGTGCCATCCGTTAAGAAAGGAAAAGTTAGTCTTGTATGTAGGCGACTACTTCGAGATGAAAAAATCTCTCCCCTCAGATGAGCAATCAGAGAAGGTCACGGATGAGCGTAGCTGATGATGACCCGCCTCCAACCCAACCGGATGGAGTGCGCAAGTTTGCACGTAGGATGGCTGAACTCGGCTTCACGCACCTTTTTGGAATTGCCTAACTCAAATGAACGAACGTACTAGGTATACCCCACCGCGAGCCGACGCAATGCTTGAAGCCCTACGTGGCCTCGGATATTCGACTGCCTCTGCTTTAGCTGATGTGATTGATAACGGTGTTTCCGCTGGAGCAACGGAAGTTCATGTGGCTTTCGACTGGGATGGTGAAAGAAGTCGAATTTCCATTTTGGATAACGGACGAGGCATGACCGACGCTGAGTTAGAGGTGGCAATGACGCTTGGCGCCAAAAACCCTCTCGATGATCGAGCGGCTAATGATCTTGGGCGTTTCGGGATGGGCCTCAAAACAGCGTCATTTTCTCAGTGCCGCTCTCTCACTGTTGCGTCTAGACCGAAGAGTGGTTCAGTTTCCTGTCTGCGTTGGGATCTCGATGCCATTGCGGCATCAAGGGACGTTGGATGGAGGATATTTGAAGGGGCAGCCCGTGGCTCTGAAGCTTTCGTCGAGCCGCTCAATGCTCTTCATTCCGGGACAATAGTTCTCTGGGAGAAGTTGGACAGAATCGTAACGCTTGGCTATACGCTCAATCACTTTGCCGACTTGGTAGATGATGTTGAGCTACGTTTGGCGATGGTTTTTCATCGTCTGTTAGAAGGAAAAAACCCGGTCATCCGACTTTTCCTCAACGGAAAGATAGTTAGTCCATGGGATCCCTTTATGACAGGGCATCCCTCTAAGCCTTGGCAGTCACCAGTCGCCAAAATTGTCACCGCATCAGGGCTTGTTGAGGCTCAATGCCACGTTCTGCCACATAAAGATCGCCTCTCTGATGATGAGTTCCGTAGGGCGGGTGGGGCAGAAGGATGGACCTCTCAGCAAGGATTTTACGTATATCGAAGCCATCGTTTGCTTTTGGCAGGTGGATGGCTTGGGATTGGACAGGGCCGCGCTTGGAACCGAGAGGAACCTCATCGACTCGCCAGGATCATGTTGGACATTCCTAATACAGCCGATTCCGACTGGAAGATCGACGTCAAAAAATCTACGGCCCGACCTCCTGTATCTGTACGTCCGTGGCTCACGAAATTGGCTGAAGATACGAGGGAAAGAGCCAGAAGAGTCTTCGCTTTTCGAGGCTCGCCAATGCTTGGACTCGGAGGTCTCAAGGTTGAGCACCAAGCGTGGCGTGTAGACAGGCTTAAGGATGGGGTCCGATATCGCATCGACGAGAGGCATCCCGCTGTGGCTGCGGTAATTGAAGCGGTTGGTGGTAATGCTGGTCTTGTTCGGGCCATGTTACGCGTTGTCGAGGAAACGGTGCCTGTACAACGTATATGGCTAGATACAGCTGAAAACAAAGATACCCCAATGACTGGCTTCTCAGGGGAGCCTGAGACGGCCCCCGACGGTGTCAGAACTGTCCTCTTGACGCTATTCAGGGACATGGTCGGGCGGCGTGGAATGAGCGTCGAAATGGCTCTGACTTCGTTGTCTATGACTGAACCTTTTCAGAACTACCCCAATCTCGTCGCGTCTCTTCCGAGTCTCGCGACGATACCCGCCGAAGGGAAAGCAAGTTAATGGAAGAGCAGAATAAGGTATTTCAGCGCGTTGTCAGCGTTACTCAGACATTCTTGGTTGAAGCCTTGGAGAAAGGCTCTGTCACGCCCGCCCTTATCGCCGAGAAAGTTGATTTTGTCGCGACTCACATGGCGCCTGGCGAAAATATCGACCGGAAGGAGGCTGTCGCAGAACTCATTCGTCGATTCAGCCTCTGGATCGGTGGTGCGTCCACGTTGTCAGATAAGACTGGCCACAAAGATTGGCTTAATGCAGCTCGCAGAAGAGACTGGCGTTATTGGCAGCGATATCGCGACTTTCTTGAAAGTAAGATGTCCGTCAAGGCCGTGGACGCTTTGGATGAGGCGACCAACAAAATTCTTGAACTGCTTGAAGACCCTCTTCGCGAGGAGGGGTGGGATAGGCGCGGACTCGTGGTTGGACATGTCCAATCCGGTAAAACTGGCAATTACACAGGGCTTATATGCAAGGCGGCCGATGCCGGCTACAAGATCATCATTGTGCTTGCTGGTCTCCACAATAATCTGCGTTCCCAGACCCAGATTCGCTTAGAAGAAGGCTTCCTTGGCTACGAGACCTCGGCGAAGAATGATGTCGTCCGTTACATCGGAGTGGGAGAGAACGGGCGTGACGCCGAGATTCGCCCCAACTGTGCAACAAACCGCTCGGACAACGGTGACTTCAATACCAAGGTCGCGAAACACTTAGCCATTTCTCCGGAACAGAGACCATGGCTATTCGTAGTCAAAAAAAATAAGATCGTATTGGATCGCTTACTTAAATGGATTCGCAATCATGTTGCGGACTCTAAGGACGCTGAAGGCCGTCCGCTAGTCTCAGGCTTTCCGTTGCTCCTCATTGACGATGAGGCCGATCATGCCTCGGTCGACACCGGGGACCAAGTGATAGGCAAGGATGGGGCCGTGGACGACGAATACCAACCGAAGGCCATCAATAGCCGTATCCGAAAAATCCTTCACTCTTTCTCCCGAAAAGCCTATGTGGGATACACCGCCACGCCGTTCGCTAATATCTTCATTGACCGGCGCAAGGCAACTAAGGAGGAGGGGCCGGATTTATTCCCTCAGTCTTTCATCATTAATATTTCTGCACCTTCAAACTACGTCGGTCCGGCTCGTGTTTTTGGGCTTCGGGCGACAGAGGGTAGGGCCGGCGGTTTACCGCTTACTCGTGAAGTTGATGACCAGGCGGACGAGACAGGGGAAGGAGGCTGGATGCCGCCTCGGCACGACAAAAATCACGTGCCCTTGTACAAGGGGCTCGACGAGGTGCCACCGTCGCTAAGAGAGGCTGTTTCGTCCTTTGTTCTGGTGTGTGCAGTCCGCCTCCTGCGTGGACAGGGGCGCAGACACTGTTCAATGTTAATTCATGTTACTCGCTACACCGCAGTACAGGAGGAGGTGCGCCGGCAAGTTGAGGAACTAGTGAAAAACTATAGACAGCGGGTTGAGCGTGGCTTTGAAAAAAACAAATTGATGGTGGAATGGAAAAGGCTCTGGGAGTCTGATTTCGTTCCAACGTCGGCTGCTGTAGCGACTGCCATGGAGGAGGCAAGTGGAGAATTCGACCTTCCCCGTTGGGAAGAAGTTGAGGCAGTCCTAGCGGATGTGTTGGGTGATTTGGCAAGCAGCGTCAGAGCAATCAACGGTTCGGCAGGGGACGTCCTTGATTACGCTGAGCGTGAGGAAACCGGACTGAAGGTCATCGCGGTCGGAGGTGACAAGCTCGCACGAGGACTTACCCTTGAGGGGCTTTGTGTTAGCTATTTCGTGAGAACCACGAAGATGTACGACACCCTTATGCAGATGGGGCGCTGGTTTGGATATCGTCCAGGATATCTGGATCTCTGTCGCCTCTACACCAGTTCTGATTTAGTCGAGTGGTTTGGGCACATCACAGATGCTGCGGAGGAACTTCGTCAAGAGTTCGACACCAT
This sequence comes from Pseudomonas sp. S150, assembly GCF_004526365.1. NCBI lineage: Bacteria > Pseudomonadati > Pseudomonadota > Gammaproteobacteria > Pseudomonadales > Pseudomonadaceae > Pseudomonas > Pseudomonas sp. S150. The sequence goes on along the minus strand of NZ_CP038207.1, from coordinate 5,233,168 downwards.
GGCCAAGGTACATGCCACACCCGAAAATTACGGTATGAAGGTTCAGTCACACCCTGTTCTCATGGTTACCTCACCGATCAAGATGCGAAGTGCCAAGAGTCTGCAAGTTTCCTTTTGTGGATCTGTTCTGGAGACAGTGGCTTTCCATCGCGACTCATCTGTCATTAAGAGAAATCTCGCCGTCATGGAGAGGCTACTCGACGCTGCTGGGACTCCTGCAGAGAACGGAGAATTTGTTAGACAGCGGGGTGAGGCTTGTCAGGAGTGGAAGGGATTTCTCTGGGATAACATCCCCGCCGAGCATGTTATCGAGTTCTTCTCCGGGTATTTGACTCATCCTGCTGCGAGAAAGGTTAACAGCGCCGTGCTGGCTGACTTCGTCAAGGTGATGGCAGCAAAAGGTGAGCTCACCTCTTGGACCATCGCTCTGATAGGAGGAGGTGAGGGAGCCAGTAGCATTTTCTGCGGAAAACATGTGCTCGGAAACATGATCACTCGAAACCAAAATCCCGCTTCCAAAGGAGAGCACTACTCAATCGGGCGTCTTTTGTCGCCCAGAGATGAATCGATCGATCTCGACGAGGATGCTTGGATGGCGGCCTTGAGTCTCACCGTCGAAGACAGAATGAAGGACCCTGCGCGAGGAACAGAGGAGACAAGCAAGGACTCGCCCAAAGCCCCAAGCGGGGTCTTCGTACGACAAGTTCGAGGATTGGGCGCGAAAGGAATACCTGGTCATCCCGAGCGAGGTCTTTTGCTTTTGTACCCAATTGACCCGAAAAGCGCTGGACTCCCAGATGATGGTCTTCCCATAACCGCCTTTGGGGTCAGTTTCCCTGCTAGCTGTTCGGCAACCACTGTCAAGTACGAAGTAGATCACTTGCTATGGGAGACTGAATATGCCCCGGTCTATTGAGGAGTTCGTAACAGCTTGGGACGCTCTTTCGGGGGAGTGCGGGCAGGAGGGGGGGTGGCTTGGTATTGTGGTGACTTCCGTTGGCGCATGTGAACTCATGGCGGCTCGGCGTTTCCCAGGAAACGAGGAAGCTCTTCTTGCTCGCTTTCCCACGGCCCGGCTAGGTGCCGCCGAGCGGCTACCTGAGGGCAGGGGTTTTGAAGTTGTAAGGGCGGATCCTCGCCGCGATGGCAAGACTTGGATAGCTCTCTCACGCAAAGAGTCAGGCAGCCCCGAGTTGTTTTCAGAGATGGTCGGTGACGTTGTGGGTGCTATGGACGCCTCTGTTGGAGAGGGCGAGGCAGCGGTACAGCGGACGATGCTACGCAGGGTTCGCATGTGGCAACAGTTCATGTCCCGTGGGGCTACTCCTCTCAGTCCTGAGGCGGAGCTTGGTCTAGTGGGCGAACTCACCATTATGGCCATTCTTATGGACTCAGGCGTTTCAACTGAGGAAGTACTCAGGGGATGGGTGGGGCCTGACGACGCTTTACAAGACTTCCTGTTGGGTGACGGAGCGCTAGAGGTGAAGGCGACGATGTCCTCATCTGGCTTTCCAGTAAAGATAACGTCCCTTGAGCAGTTGGACGATTCGGTGGCGTCACCACTCTTTCTGGCTGCGGTTCGGTTTGCGTGTGAGGAAGGCGGGCTCACCCTTCCTGAAATGATTGGGGAAGTAGAGAAACGTCTTGGTGAAGAGCCTGGAGCGGTAAATTACCTTAGAGATAAGTTGATTGTTGCCGGATACGCCGAAACCCAATCGAGGCATTACACCCGAAGATTCGAATCAAAAGAAATTCGAATTCTCTCCGTGTCCGAAGGCTTTCCGCGGTTGACTCCGGGAACGGTTCCCGTCGGAGTTACGCGAGCCCTTTACGAAATCAATCTAGACCACGTTGGTGACTACCTAATGGACCTCGACACGGCGCTCAATTTGTTAGGAGTAAATGGATGACCCTTGATGATTTTTTCGCAGAGACAAGGGGCGAGATAGCAGCCCAGATGTCTGATGGCGCTCCTTTTGGCGAACTGGTTTTTTCCGATGTGGTGATGCAACACCTTGCTGACGCGGGTATGACATTCGACCCAGTTGTGTGCCACTTTCAAGGGAAAATCGCCAATGCGAATTTGCGTTTGAGTGGTTATGCCATGTCTGAAGACGCCGATCAGCTTGATCTTTTTGTAAGTCTGTACGAAGGCTTTGAAAGTCTAAGTCCTATTCCCGATCAAGATATTAAGACGGCCGCGGCGCAATGTGTTCGATTCTTGGATCTTTGTGCAGAAGGACGTATTGCCGAAAAACTTGATCCGTCGAGTGATGTTCATTCTCTGGCTTTAACAATCCGAGAAATTTATGACGGGCTTGAACAGGTGCGTGTTTATATCCTTACAGATGGTGTAGCTAAGTCGAAAAGCTTTCAATCTCGGAATGTGGGCGGAAAACTAGTAAAGCTTGAAGTCATGGATATTGAGCGACTTTTTCGCCATCGTTCCGAAGGTAAGCCACGCGATGAACTTGTCGTTGACTTCACCGATGTGTCAGGTTCTCCTCTGCCCTGTGTTTTCGTACCAGGCGAAACAGGGGATTATGACTACGCACTAACCGCAATTCCAGGTGAGGCGCTTCGATTCGTTTATGAAAAATTTGGACCTCGCCTGCTTGAGGCCAATGTGCGCTCATTTCTAAGTGTGAAGGCGAAGGGGGTGAATGCTGGGCTTCAGAGTACTTTACGGAATGCGCCAGAAAGATTCATGGCCTATAACAATGGGATAGTGTTAGTTGCTGATGAGATGTTGTTGGATCGCGCTGCCGATGGGTCGCCTGGTATAGCTTGGTTGCGAGGCATGCAAATCGTTAATGGCGGGCAAACTACGGCTTCAATTTTTTTCGCCAAGAAAAAGTATGCGGATACTGATTTGAGCAAAGTTCGTGTCCCCGCAAAAATCATTGTTATGAAAGAGCAAGATCCTGCGAAAGAGGAAGCTCTTGTATCTGATATCTCGCGTTATGCCAATAGTCAAAATGCTGTTCGACAATCTGATCTATCTGCTAATAAGCCTTTTCATGTCGATATCGAGCGATTGTCACTTTCTGTCTATTGCCCTGATGGCATAGGTCGATGGTTCTATGAGAGAGCTGCAGGCAGTTATAACACTCTTCTTGCTCGTGACGGTACGAGTCCAGCCAAACTTCGAGCTCTGAAAGAGTCTGTGCCTCCCTCTAGAAAGATCACAAAAACTGAATTGGCGAAGTACGCTGTCGCATGGGGTGGAAATGCGGATGTTGTCAGTCTTGGTGCACAAAAGTGCTTTGACCGTTTCATGGCCGGCATGGCTGATATGGAAGCTAAAGGGACCGCTTTTACTCCAGATGTTGTTTATTACAAGGACGTTGTTTCGAAAGCGTTACTGTTCAAAGCAGTACATAAAACAGCGCGACCATTGGTGCCTGCATTTCTCGCGAACGTTGCAGCTTATACAGTTGCAGTAATTTCTCAGACTTATGGCGAAGCCTTTAACCTAGAACGTATCTGGAATAAGCAGGGTATTTCTCCCCAACTTGTTAAGCAGATTGAAATCTGGGCCAGAGAGGTCAATGATCGACTTCATGTGACAGCAAAAGGCAAAATGATCTCTGAATGGGCAAAACGTCCCGAATGCCGAGACGCTATGTTTTCCCAGCCTTTTTCTTCTCCGTCAGCGGATATTCCTGAGGCGCTCTGACATTGCAGGCCTTTTGTAGGACAAGTTCCAGAAGGTGAGTCAGTCGGGTATGCGGTGGAGGGGGCGGGTTAAATACCTGCCCCACGAAACCAAAACATCGAAAAACCGAAAGGTTTGATCAATTGCCTACTGATGTTTGGCGGCTTTTCCCTGCGCGATAGGAGTCAATGATCGCTGAGACAACTGCTGCGATTTTTCTAGCAAGGAGTGGCGGAACCGCGTTTCCTATCTGTGTGTACTGTTCCGTTCTATTTCCTTCAAAGAAGTAATTATCAGGGAATGTTTGCAATCGAGCTGCCTCTCGAACAGTCAAGCTACGACACTGACTGGCATCAGGATGTATGTAGTAATGGCCATCTTTGGCAATGTGGGCGACGACAGTGGTAGAAGGGCCATTCTCTAATTGAACCCTGAAGCGATCACTGAACGGGACGGATTCAGAGGAAACGTTTTCATGGGCAGGTAGGAACTGCTCAGGAAACTGATGTATTTTTGGGGAGATGCCATTCAACTTCGCAAATGACGCTGCGTAGATATATCTATGCAGGTCAGAGCGCATATGACTCCTGGCCTCATGTTGTAGAACCCCTCCCAATCTAGGGTCGAGAAACCATTCGCGCTGCTTGGCATTCATGTCTGGAGACACTTTCCAAGGTATGAATCGACTGCCGCTAGTTTTCAGCCTTTGTGCCTCATCAGCCGCTTTTTTTACGGCATCTATCAAATCCCCCCGCCCGGCCTCATAGGGGCGTAATAGCATAGAGCTTGCTTCATTCAAAGTTGAGAGCCATGCCTCGATAGAGTCTCCACCCCTTGAAATTTTGCTCCGTATTGGGGGGAGGCCCGATAAAGCCTGTTGAACGGTGAAAACCTTTTGGCTGGTTTCCATTACAAGTGTTTGCGGGCGCTCCAACAAGGCAGGGCAGCTTGAGGCAACGTCAGAGCGAACTCCGAGCAAGATAACTCTATGTCGAGCCTGCGGAAGTCCATGACGTTCTGCTTGAATGACAAAATCGTGTGGGTCTAGTTTTTCTACGTCTTTAGGAACCACTAAAGAACGAATGTTGTAAGAAAGGTTTTCAGTAGGAGTCGATAGATCATCAAGGATTTGTTGGAATATGTGCGAGCCACTGTGTTTTGAAGAAAGTATGCCCTTCACGTTTTCCATAACGAAAATAGTCGGTTTGAATTCGCGAATAATCCGCAGATATTCTTTGTAGAGAAAATGCTTCTCGTCGCTCTCAAACTTTTCTTGGCTTTCTCTCGTTCGACGTGCACGACCTGCTACTGAATATGCTTGGCACGGCGGGCCACCTATAAGCACCCATTCATCTACACCCTCCAAGGCCTCTTTGATCCAATTGTCGACCTCTTCGGGAGATTTTTTACCAAGCTCTGCGAGCTTGGCTTCTTGCGCTGCTTCCCTTGCTTCTACCGGTACATCCGGATGATTGAAAAGCTCATCACGAGTAATTTCGCCACGGATGTATTGGTAGTATGCGTCTGGCGCTTCGCCCTTCGGAAAGCTGCGAAACAGTGCGCGGAGCGATAAGGTCCTGTGAGCGATGGGGTCTTTTTCGATCGAAACGCGAAGCTGAAACTTACGTACTCCCTTCTCAGCGCCGCCGATTGAAGAGAATCCCTCACCAAGTCCCCCAGGGCCCGCAAAGAGGTCGATGACCGGTATAGATTCCTTGTATTTCATTGATTTAGTAGATGCGCCTAAGAAGAAAGTAAAAAAGCGCATTGCAGCGCTCAGAAGAGATGCGGCGTTAGATAGACACGCCCTAAGTGCGATAAATGGTAACGGTTCACTTGATGTCGGGCAAGAAATGAACCTTGGCAGAGGCAGTGAGTTTACTAAACGAAGGAGCTCGTTAAAGCTGCCAATCCATTTATTTTTTGCTGAGCCCTCAAATATCAAGCTTTCGCAAAATTAATAGGTTTCCAGGAACCGTCAGTGCGGAAACTGCTGAAAGTGTTGTAGGATTTTTGGTAGTCAAGCTGAGGAAGTGAGTGTTTCTATTCCCAACAAAAAAGCCCCAATTGAATTGGGGCTTTTTTGTTTTTCAGTTTTGGTATCGATCTGTCAAGTCGCGGTTAATTCAGGAATCAATCCCAGCTCAACGCACCACCAGTTTGATATTCGATCACGCGCGTCTCAAAGAAATTCTTCTCTTTCTTCAAGTCCATAATCTCGCTCATCCAAGGGAACGGGTTCGTAGTCCCTGGATATTCCTCTTTCAAACCAATCTGGCTCAAACGACGGTTAGCGATGAACTTCAGGTAGTCCTCCATCATCGCCGCGTTCATGCCCAGTACGCCGCGAGGCATGGTGTCCCGGGCGTATTCGATTTCCAGCTGCGTACCCTGCAGGATCATCTGGGTCGCTTCTTCCTTCATTTCGGCGTCCCACAGGTGTGGGTTTTCGATTTTGATCTGGTTGATCACGTCGATGCCGAAGTTCAGGTGCATGGATTCGTCGCGCAGGATGTACTGGAACTGCTCGGCGACGCCGGTCATTTTGTTGCGGCGGCCCATGGAGAGGATTTGGGTGAAGCCGCAGTAGAAGAAGATGCCTTCCAGAACGCAGTAGTAGGCGATCAGGTTGCGCAGCAGTTCTTTGTCGGTGTCCGGGGTGCCGGTTTCGAACTTCGGATCGGAGATCGAGCGGGTGTACTTCAGGCCCCAGGCTGCCTTTTTCGCGACCGATGGGATCTCGTGGTACATGTTGAAGATCTCGCCTTCATCCATGGCCAGCGATTCGATGCAGTACTGGTAGGCGTGGGTGTGGATCGCCTCTTCGAAGGCCTGGCGCAGGATGTACTGGCGGCATTCCGGGTTGGTGATCAGGCGGTACACGGCCAGGACCAGGTTGTTGGCAACCAGGGAGTCGGCGGTGGAGAAGAAGCCGAGGTTGCGCATCACGATGCGGCGCTCGTCGTCGGTCAGGCCTTCCGGGTTTTTCCAGAGGGCGATGTCGGCGGTCATGTTGACTTCTTGCGGCATCCAGTGGTTTGCGCAGCCGTCCAGGTACTTCTGCCAGGCCCAGTCGTACTTGAAGGGTACGAGTTGGTTGAGGTCGGCGCGGCAGTTGATCATGCGCTTTTCGTCAACGGCGACACGGGCGGAGGCGCCTTCGAGTTCGGCGAGGCCTTCGGCGACGTCGAGGGAATCCAGTGCGGCCTTGGCGCGGGCCACGGCGGCCGAGTCGTCGGCGGTCACGGCGCGGGCTTCCAGCGCTGCTGCACCGCCGGCGCTGTCGAGGCGGTCCATGTTGGCTTCAGTAGCGTGGCCGGCGTTGGCGCCTTTCACGGTTGCTACTTCACTGTCTTCTTTGTCGAATTCGTCCCAGCTCAGCATGACGTGTCGTCTCCTGCGTGAGGGCCTGTCGCCCCGTGTGAAACCTGATTGGTTGGTTTTTCACACGGTCGTACAGACCGCGTTGGATCTTAAGGAATCGTTTTTTGCGGCAGCCAAGGCAGGCAATAAAACAGAATTTTGTACGGGTTTCCGAGAGCCTCTGACGGGCGCAGATCAGCGTTGACGCTGCTGCGGGGCTTCAGAATGGCTTTTGCTCCCTGTAAGGGAATATTGCTGACCCGATTAGGGCGGCATTATAGGGAAAAAAACACGGGCGTGGGGGAGGGCGAAACACCGCAGGGCGTTCGATTGGCCGGGTGATTTCGATCGGAGCGAGGGTTTACAGGGCTTTCGCTGGGATTGGCCGGCGAGAATTTTTTTTCATTAATTTTTTTGCGAGGCTTCGGTTGCTCAAGAAATGAGCAAAAAACCGGGTTTTTCACTATATCTTGTGTTTTGCAACCCTTTTGAGCGACTCCAGACACAACTGAGCCCGACCGAAGCCGGGCTGGAATCGACCCTCAAATGAGGCGCTGAACGGTCCGATTCGGTGCAGTCTCAATCATCAATTGGTGCAGCCGTTGCCCATGACGCTGTAACGCAGGATGTGGCGCTGACCCTTGGAGTCGTCGTACTCCATTTTGGCCGGTACCACTTCGCAGACATTCGGCACTTCGCTCATCGATACAACTTTGGCGATGTCCAGGTGAGTGGAGTAAGTGTATTCCTCTATCACCGGTTGTTGCTGTGCGACATCAGTCGGGACCTCGTCTGCCATGGCGGTTGCGCACAGACTGCTGAGGGCCAGAACCAATAAAGCTTTCATTTCAGATTTACCTTTTTGAGGTCGAGTGGGGTCACGCAACCTTTTTAGGGTTGCGTGTGGAACTTCATCATTTGCAGTTATTACTTGAGAGCTGGATTAACGGCCTTCGTGGGGGCTGTAACGTTGTTAATCGCGTTTGCCTTGTCGGCGAGGTGGATTTTAGGGAGGTGGGGTGGGGGTAAACAGGTGGGGTTTTGATAAACACTTTTCGCGGTTTTGGTAACAATCGGTCGTCAGGGTGGGGAAGAGCGTTTTCTGGCGATGCAATTTGTCTGGGGAACCGAGTTGTCTGGATCGCTTGCAGGCAAGCTCCTACAAGGGGTTTGGGGTGTTTGGGGGTAGTGCGTCGGGCTTGCTGTCTGGGTATCGCCATGTTTTGTAGGGGCTTGTTACTACCATCGTCGAATGGTTCTATGGGCCCGGCCCGGCTACAACGGGGTCATACAAAAACAACTATTCCACCGAGGTAAGAAAGATGAGTGCGGCTTCTCTGTATCCCGTTCGTCCCGAGGTTCTGGCCAATACGCTGACTGACGAGGCGACCTACAAAGCCATGTACCAGCAGTCGGTCGTCAACCCTGACGGTTTCTGGCGCGAGCAAGCCAAGCGCCTCGACTGGATCAAGCCTTTCACCACGGTGAAGCAGACTTCCTTCGACGATCACCATGTCGACATCAAATGGTTCGCCGACGGCACCCTGAACGTTTCCTACAACTGCCTCGACCGTCACCTGGCCGAGCGCGGCGATCAAGTCGCGATCATCTGGGAAGGCGACGATCCTTCCGAAAGCCGCAACATCACCTACCGCGAATTGCACGAGCAAGTGTGCAAGCTGGCCAACGCCCTGCGTGGTCAGGACGTACACCGCGGCGACGTGGTGACTATCTATATGCCGATGATCCCCGAAGCCGTGGTCGCCATGCTGGCCTGCACCCGGATCGGCGCGATTCATTCGGTGGTGTTCGGTGGTTTCTCGCCGGAAGCGCTGGCGGGGCGGATCATCGACTGCAAATCGAAAGTGGTGATCACCGCTGACGAAGGCATCCGTGCCGGCAAGAAGATCTCGCTGAAAGCCAACGTCGACGACGCGCTGACCAACCCGGAAACCAGCAGCATCCAGAAAGTCATCGTGTGCAAGCGCACCGGTGGCGACATCAAGTGGAACCAGCATCGCGACATCTGGTACGAAGACCTGATGAAAGTGGCGGGCACCGTCTGCGCGCCAAAAGAGATGGGCGCCGAAGAAGCGCTGTTCATCCTTTATACCTCCGGCTCGACCGGCAAGCCGAAGGGCGTGCAGCACACCACCGGCGGTTATCTGCTGTATGCGGCGATGACCCACGAGCGCGTCTTCGACTACCGTCCGGGCGAAATCTACTGGTGCACCGCCGACGTCGGCTGGGTCACCGGCCACAGCTACATCGTCTACGGCCCGCTGGCCAATGGCGCGACCACGCTGCTGTTCGAAGGCGTGCCGAACTACCCGGACATCACCCGGGTGGCGAAGATCGTCGACAAGCACAAGGTCAACATCCTCTACACCGCGCCGACCGCGATCCGCGCGATGATGGCGTCCGGCACCGCTGCCGTTGAGGGCGCGGATGGCAGCAGCCTGCGTCTGCTCGGTTCGGTGGGCGAGCCGATCAACCCGGAAGCCTGGGACTGGTACTACAAGAATGTCGGCAAGTCCCGTTGCCCGATCGTCGATACCTGGTGGCAGACCGAAACCGGCGGCAACATGATGAGCCCGCTGCCGGGGGCGCATGCGCTGAAGCCGGGTTCGGCGGCACGTCCGTTCTTCGGTGTGGTGCCGGCGCTGGTCGACAACCTCGGCAACATCATCGAGGGCGAGGCCGAGGGCAATCTGGTGATTCTCGATTCGTGGCCGGGTCAGGCGCGCACGTTGTATGGCGATCACGACCGCTTCGTCGACACCTACTTCAAGACCTTCCGGGGCATGTACTTCACCGGTGACGGTGCGCGGCGTGATGCCGATGGTTACTACTGGATCACCGGGCGTGTCGACGACGTGCTCAACGTCTCCGGCCACCGCATGGGCACCGCCGAGATCGAAAGCGCGATGGTCGCCCACCCGAAAGTCGCCGAAGCGGCTGTGGTTGGTGTGCCGCACGACATCAAGGGGCAGGGCATTTATGTCTACGTCACCCTGAAAAATGGCGAAGAGCCGAGCGAGCAACTGCGTCTGGAACTGAAGAACTGGGTGCGCAAAGAGATCGGCCCGATTGCTTCGCCGGACGTGATCCAGTGGGCGCCGGGGCTGCCGAAGACCCGTTCGGGCAAGATCATGCGGCGGATTCTGCGCAAGATTGCTACGGCTGAGTACGATGGGTTGGGGGATATCTCGACCCTGGCGGATCCTGGTGTGGTGCAACATTTGATTGATACGCACAAGACGATGAATGTGGCTTAAGCCTGTCTGATGCATTGAAAAGCCCTGTCCGGTGATGCCGGGTGGGGCTTTTTTGTGTCTGGTGGGTTTGTGGTGGTTTTGCTGGCCTCATCGCGAGCAGGCTCACTCCTACAGTTGATTGGAGCGCGATCACTGTAGGAGTGAGCCTGCTCGCGATAGCCATCTGTCAGACACCGGTGTACTTCGCTGTCGGAATGAAAACCCACCCAACCAATAATTATCGATTTCCTGCGTAAGCCCCTTCCCGCTGTTACCCATCCCCGTCCGAGTAACCAAATGTGTAACCGCCCGCCCCGCCGCGGGGCGAAGGGAAACGCAATGCCCCGTTTTAGAGCCTTAAACCCCCCGGTGAAAAATAAGACACAACGCTGCGCTTGCCGGATTAGAAGGGTTTGCGAATAATAGGCCCGCAATTTGCAGCATAGATCGGTTCACTGTCTTTCGCTCTTGCATGAATTTGCAAGGCTGTCAATGCGCCCAGGCGGGTTTCTCTGTGCATCTGTAATTAGTTGTCGCATTGAAGAAATATCGGCTTCGGGCCTGTCGTTAGAATGCCGATCACTCGCTCATCGTGGCTGACGTTGAAACCCCCGAGGGTTTCAATGGGAAATTTCCCACCGATGCTGCGCCGCTTTCCCGATTCACCCATTCGCATATTGGGCTGTCGCTCACTCTGCCGTTTTTGCCCTTTACCGATGGAGTCCCAAGATGAAGAAACTTGTGCTGCTTGGCGCCCTGGCACTGTCCGTGCTGTCGCTGAATTCCTTCGCTGATGAAAAACCTCTGAAGATCGGTATCGAAGCGGCTTACCCTCCGTTCGCTTCCAAAGCGCCGGATGGCAGCATCGTTGGTTTCGACTACGACATCGGCAATGCCTTGTGTGAAGAAATGAAGGTCAAGTGCCAGTGGGTCGAGCAAGAGTTCGACGGTCTGATCCCGGCACTGAAAGTGCGCAAGATCGACGCGATCCTGTCGTCGATGTCGATCACCGAAGACCGCAAGAAATCCGTGGACTTCACCAACAAGTACTACAACACCCCGGCTCGTCTGGTCATGAAGCAAGGCACCGTTGTCAGCGACAACCTGTCTGAGCTCAAAGGCAAGAACATCGGTGTGCAACGTGGTTCGATTCACGAGCGTTTCGCCCGCGAAGTCCTGGCCCCGCTGGGTGCCGAGATCAAGCCATACGGTTCGCAGAACGAAATCTACCTCGACGTGGCCGCCGGTCGCCTCGACGGTACCGTGGCTGATGCCACCCTGCTGCAGGACGGCTTCCTGAACACTGATTCCGGCAAAGGCTTCGCCTTCGTCGGCCCGCAGTTCACCGACGTCAAATACTTCGGCGACGGCGTAGGCATCGCGGTGCGCAAGGGCGACGCGCTGAAAGACAAGATCAACGCGGCCATCGCGGCCATCCGTGAAAACGGTAAATACAAAGCCATCCAGGACAAATACTTCGCCTTCGATATCTACGGCAAGTAACACGTCTCTGCGACAAGTCAGAAATGGCGCAAGCAACAGGATCTCTGCGGTTTGCGCCATTTTTTCATCCCAACTTTCGAGGACCTGAATCATGTTGAAAGGCTACGGGGCTGTCATCCTCGATGGCGCATGGCTGACGCTTCAGCTCGCCTTGTCGTCCATGGCCCTGGCCATCGTTCTCGGGCTGATCGGGGTCGCGTTGCGCCTGTCGCCGATTCGTTGGCTGGCGTGGCTGGGCGATCTGTATTCCACGGTGATCCGCGGGATTCCCGACCTGGTGCTGATCCTGCTGATCTTCTACGGCGGTCAGGACTTGCTCAACCGTGTTGCGCCGATGCTCGGCTATGACGACTACATCGACCTGAATCCGCTGGCCGCCGGTATCGGCACCCTCGGTTTCATCTTCGGTGCGTACCTTTCGGAAACCTTCCGCGGCGCGTTCATGGCGATCCCAAAAGGCCAGGCCGAAGCGGGCATGGCCTACGGCATGAGTAGTTTTCAGGTGTTTTTCCGGGTGATGGTGCCGCAGATGATTCGCCTGGCGATTCCTGGCTTCACCAACAACTGGCTGGTGCTGACCAAAGCCACCGCGCTGATTTCGGTGGTCGGTCTGCAAGACATGATGTTCAAGGCCAAGCAGGCGGCAGATGCCACCCGCGAGCCTTTCACCTTCTTCCTCGCAGTGGCGGCGATGTACCTGGTGATCACCAGTGTCTCGTTGCTGGCGCTGCGTCACCTTGAGAAGCGCTACTCGGTAGGCGTAAGGGCGGCTGATCTATGATCTTCGACTACAACGTCATTTGGGAGGCCATGCCGCTGTACCTCGGCGGCCTGCTGACCACCCTCAAACTGCTCGCGCTGTCGCTGTTGTTCGGTCTGTTGGCGGCACTGCCGCTGGGCCTGATGCGCGTCTCGAAGAACCCGATCGTCAACGGCGCCGCGTGGCTCTACACCTACGTGATCCGCGGCACGCCGATGCTGGTGCAACTGTTCCTGATCTACTACGGCCTGGCGCAGTTCGAAGCAGTACGTGAAAGCTTCTTGTGGCCGTGGCTGTCCAGCGCGACGTTCTGTGCGTGCCTGGCGTTCGCGATCAACACCAGCGCCTACACCGCCGAGATCATCGCCGGCAGCCTCAAGGCCACGCCGAACGGCGAGATTGAAGCCGCCAAGGCCATGGGCATGTCGCGCTTCAAACTGTACAAGCGCATTCTGTTGCCATCGGCTCTGCGCCGGGCACTGCCGCAGTACAGCAACGAAGTGATCATGATGCTGCAGACCACCAGTCTGGCGTCCATCGTGACCCTGATTGACATCACCGGCGCGGCCCGTACCGTCAACGCGCAGTACTACCTGCCGTTCGAGGCGTACATCACCGCCGGCGTGTTCTACCTGTGCCTGACCTTCATTCTGGTGCGCCTGTTCAAGCTGGCCGAGCGTCGCTGGCTGAGCTATCTGGCCCCACGGAAGCACTGATATGGAACGCATCGACCACGTATTGCCGTGGAGCCATCTGGGCAGCGAGCGCAAGATCTCGGTCTTCCGCTTCGGCAGCGGTGAGCGCAAGGCTTACATCCAAGCCAGCCTGCACGCTGACGAACTGCCGGGCATGCGCACCGCCTGGGAGCTGAAAAAACGCCTCGGCGAACTCGAAGCCCAAGGTCTGCTCAACGGTGTGATCGAGCTGGTGCCGGTCGCCAACCCGCTGGGCCTCGGCCAGTTGCTGCAAGGCAATCATCAGGGGCGTTTCGAGGCGGGCAGCGGCAAGAATTTCAACCGCGATTTCGTCGAGCTGAGCGCGCCGGTGGCGGCGACGCTGGCCGAGCGTCTTGGTGACGATCCGCACGCCAACATTCGGCTGATCCGTCAGGCCATGGCGGATCATCTGGCGGCATTGCCCGAGGCAGGCAGCCAGTTGCAAGGCATGCAGCGCGTTTTGCTCAGCCACGCCTGCACTGCCGATGTGGTGCTTGACTTGCACTGCGACGCCGAAGCCGCGCTGCACATGTATGCACTGCCGCAGCACTGGCCGCAGTGGCGCTCCCTGGCCGCACATCTGAATGTGAAGGTCGGTTTGCTGGCGGAAGATTCCGGCGGCAGCTCCTTCGATGAAGCGTGCTCGTTGCCATGGTTGCGTCTGTCGCGGCAGTTTCCGGACGCGCAGATCCCACTGGCGTGCCTGGCGACCACCGTCGAGCTCGGCGGTCAGGCCAATACCGACCGCGCTGATGCGGTGGCCTGGGCCGAAGGCATTCTGGCGTTCCTTGCCGAGCAGGGCCTGATCACGGGCGAGTGGCCGAAACCGGCCAACGAAGCGTGCGAAGGCATGCCGTTCGAAGGCACTGAATTACTGTTGGCGCCGCACCCCGGCGTGGTGAGTTTTCTGCGTAAACCCGGCGAGTGGGTTGAAGCCGGGGATGAGATTTTCGAAGTGATCGACCCTGTGTCCGATCGGGTCAGCACGGTGTGTGCTGGTACGTCCGGGGTGCTGTTTGCCATTGAACGGCTGCGCTATGCCCAACCCGGTTTCTGGCTGGCCAAGGTGGCGGGGCGCGAAGCGCTGCGTCACGGGCGCTTGCTCAACGACTGACTGACTGTTTTTGTGAGAACCGACCGCATGTACAAACTTGAAGTCCAAGACCTGCATAAACGCTATGGCAGTCACGAAGTGCTCAAGGGCGTGTCCCTGAAAGCGGCAGCCGGCGATGTGATCAGCATCATCGGCTCCAGTGGCTCCGGCAAAAGTACTTTCCTGCGCTGCATCAACCTGCTCGAGCAGCCGCACGCGGGCAAGATCCTGCTCAACAACGAAGAGTTGAAACTGGTAGCGAACAAGGACGGCGCGCTGAAAGCCGCTGATCCGAAACAGCTGCAACGCATGCGTTCGCGCCTGTCGATGGTGTTCCAGCATTTCAACCTGTGGTCGCACATGACCGCGCTGGAAAACATCATGGAAGCGCCGGTCCACGTACTGGGCGTGTCCAAGGCTGAAGCCCGCGAGAAAGCCGAGCACTACCTGAACAAGGTTGGCGTGGCCCATCGCAAAGACGCGTTCCCTGGGCACATGTCCGGTGGCGAGCAGCAGCGTGTGGCGATTGCCCGTGCGCTGGCGATGGAGCCGGAAGTGATGCTGTTCGACGAACCGACTTCGGCCCTCGACCCGGAACTGGTCGGCGACGTGCTCAAAGTCATGCAGGCCCTCGCTCAGGAAGGCCGCACCATGGTCGTGGTCACGCACGAAATGGGCTTCGCCCGTGAAGTGTCGAACCAGTTGGTGTTCCTGCACAAAGGTGTCGTGGAAGAGAGCGGCAACCCGCGCGAAGTGCTGGTCAATCCGCAATCCGAGCGCTTGCAGCAATTCCTCTCAGGTAGCCTCAAGTAATCGCTGCCGTTATGCACCAGATTAGGTCATGCTTCGCGACCTGAAGACTGGCTCGGTCCCCCTGTGGGAGCGGGCTTGCTCGCGAAAACGGTCGATCAGTCAACATCATTGCTGCCTGAACCACCGCCTTCGCGAGCAAGCCCGCTCCCACAATGGACCTGCGACAGCTTCGATTACGGGCTAGCATTGGCCCATGCCTTCATCACCGTTCTTCGTTTCGGATTGCCCGCCCATGACTGCCCATCGAATTGGTTTCCTGATTTGGCCCAGCACTAAAGCTTTGACGCTGGCGCTGGCGGAGGAGGCCTTGCGTGTTGCTCAGCGGGTGCATCCGGAGGTGGTTTACGAATTGTCGTTCCTCCAGGCCGAAACCGTGACAGACGTTGCGGCCGAGGGGGCGTGGCAACTGCCGGGCGAGGCGTGGACCGGCAAGCTGGAAAACTTCCAGAAACTCTTTTTGCTCGCCGACGAGCCGCCTGCCACGCTGGCCCCGGCCCTCAGCAGCGCACTCAAGCAACTGGTGCGGGCCGGTTGCGTGATCGGTGGTCTGTCTGCCGGTGTCTATCCGTTGGCGCAGCTCGGTCTGCTCGACGGTTATCGCGCGGCTGTGCACTGGCGCTGGCAGGACGATTTCGCCGAGCGCTTCCCGAAAGTCATCGCCACCAGTCACCTGTTCGACTGGGATCGTGATCGCCTGACCGCGTGTGGCGGCATGTCGGTACTCGACCTGCTGCTGGCGGTGCTGGCCCGTGATCATGGGGCAGAACTGGCCGGTGCGGTGTCCGAAGAACTGGTGGTCGAGCGCATCCGCGAGGGCGGTGAACGCCAGCGCATTCCACTGCAGAACCGCCTCGGTTCCAGCCATCCGAAGCTCACCCAGGCGGTGTTGCTGATGGAAGCTAACATTGAAGAGCCGCTGACCACCGACGAAATCGCCCAGCACGTGTGCGTGTCCCGTCGACAGCTGGAGCGGATCTTCAAGCAATACCTCAACCGCGTGCCGAGCCAGTACTACTTGGAACTGCGCCTGAACAAGGCCCGGCAGATGTTGATGCAAACCAGCAAGTCGATCATCCAGATCGGCCTGTCCTGCGGTTTCTCCTCGGGGCCGCATTTCTCCAGCGCCTATCGCAACTTCTTCGGCGCCACGCCGCGCGAAGATCGCAACCAGCGGCGCAGCAGCAGTCCGTTCGAACTGTCGTCAGTGCCGCCGGAGCGCGGTTGACGCACCCCGGCAGAACCCGCTGAGCGTCACTCATCGACCCCCGAATCTTCAGACGTGGACACCTCCATTTCCGCCCGTTCGATGACGGCTTCCACGCCAAAATCGATGCGGTGCTTTCTGAAGTAGGCGATCAGCCGTTGCAGGCTCAGCTCAGAGAGCGGATTGCTCCGCAGGCTGAATTTGTCCGCACGCTCTTCTGGCAACTCCAGGATATCGCTGGGAACCTGGGTGATCGCGTTGTCGCTCAGGTCGGCGATTTCCAGGTGTTCGAGTTGCAGCAAGCCCGGCGGCAGGCTGGTGATGCCGCTGTTGTCCAGCATCAGCGTTTGCAGATTAGTCATCTGGCTGACATCCGGCGTCTCGCCCAACGGGTTGTCACTCAAGTCCAGGTGATCGAGGCGCTCCATTTGCGCAAGCTCAAGGGCGTTTTGCGGCGTGAGCGTCAGCTCGCAGTGTGAAAGCGACAAATAGGTCAGCTTGGCCATGCGAAACACCGCCGGCGGAATGTGTTCAAGCCGATATTGATAAATCGTCAGTCCTCTGAGGCTGGCAAACGTCTCGACAAACCTGTCGATTCCAAACGTCTGACCCGGCAGGCTTCTGAGGTACAGATGCGTGACATGGCTGAAATCGGCATTGAGTACGGGCAAGTCGCCGCGGATGATCGTCGCCAGGTTCAAGTCATGCAGTGGCTGGAGGTTCTGATCCGGTTCGTCTTGCTCGGTTTCCCGGCGCCAGCACTGTTCAATGAGCGATTTGAATTCGTGACGTGCGGCGTGCTCATTCAGCACTTGCTCAATCGTGAAGGGCTCGCCACTGATCGGGTGCAGGGCCGGGTGGTCGGTCGCCCAGTGGGCGAGGTTGCTACTCAAGTCGCTGTATTCACGCTCGAGTCGTGCAAGTTCGATTCGACCCTCGGCCAGGGTGCCGGGTAGCAGATAGAAAAATTCACTGGCCTGTTCCAGATCCATGTGTGTGTACAGCGCCTGTACGCGCAGCAGATCAGCCTGTTCGGCCATTACGCCGAAGTCCTGGCGGGTGTCGTTGAAGTGGCGTTTGATGCGCTCCCGGTCTGCGCTGGCAATCGGATTGCCACTCAGATCGAAGCCTTCCGGAACATTGTTGGGCAGCTCGAAAAGGGCGGGAGACAACGACCGGATCTGGTTGTCGTTGAGCAGCGCAGTGCGCAATAGCGGGCGCGTGAGCAGGCCGGGTGGCAGTTCGGAAATGCCGGTCTCCGACACATCGATGTAATTGAGTCGGGGCATTTTTTCGACGTTGGGGGTGAGTCCGAGCGGGTTCCTGAACAGGTCAAGGGTTCTCAGTTGAGTCAACGCCGCCAGTGTGGTTTGGCTCTCGGCTGTCAGGGTGATGCTGCAGTCGCTGAGAATCAGCTCGCGCAGTTGTGGCGAACGGCTGATCGACTCCGGTAGGTTGCCCAGCTGGAAATTGCGCAGCGCCAGGCGACGCAAGCCGGAGAAGCAGTTTAGAAAACTGTGTATACCCTGAGTGCTGCCGATCCCCTCGATGGTCAGGTAGTCCACGTGACTGAAGTTCACCTCAAGTTGTGGCAGCTCTCCGATGATTGACTGTGACAGGCGCAGATCGATGGTCTGCTCGGTGTTCTCCGGCAAGGAAACCTGCTGCTTCCAGCAGTCCAGGATGTCGACCCGCATCTGCCGTCGGCGATGACGCTGGATCGCATATTGCTCGGTGGTGAGGCGGATGCCGGACTGCGGATGAACGAGGGGAATACCCTCAGTCCACGGACTCAGCACCGCGTCGAGGCGGTTGCGTTCGGCGATCAGACGGCTCAGCTCCGCTCGCGGGCCGTTCGGATGGCGTTGCAGGCGCTCGACGAATACATTGAGTTCCTCGGGCAGCAAGTGCGGCAGTAGCCAGTGGGCATGGGCGTGCAGCGTCGGCGTATTGGTCGGCATGCGCCGATAGCCACTGGTACCGCCACGCAGGCGCATCACGGTGGGGTCGTAAGCGGGTTTGCGAATCGGATTTTGCGACAGCAGGTTCAGCAACGCTTGACGGTCGAGCGCGTGGTCACGAATCAGCTGCTTGAGCTGCAGGTCTTGCGTGATATGGATGTTCAGCGCCGAACGTTCTGGGTCGGGCAGGGCATGCAGCAGGCTTGAATACAGTGAACCCGGCGCGCTGAGTGACTCACCGGTAGCGTCGAACGGCTGATAGTCGCCCTGTTCGGTCAGTACCAGCACCTTGCGAATGAGCGCGTCCTGCGCGCCGAGGCTGTGGATCAGTTGCCCGCTATGGCTGTAGTGCCTGAGCTCCATTCGTATCGACGGCGACCAGCCCGGCAAGCGTGGCAGCGAGTGGAGGGCCAGCCGATCCGTATCCAGATTATTGATTGTCGCTTGCAGCTCCAGCCCTTCAAAGGCTCGGGTTGCGCGCACTTGCAGACCCGTTTCCTGGGTCAGAGCGACCAGTCTTGCGGAGAGTGTTCCACGCTGTAATTGCAGGTATTCAGCATCACTTGCCGTTTCCAGTATCGATTGCGCCAACGCCTTCGGCAGGCCGGGTTCGGCATCCATCAGTACCTGTACCAGCGGGCTGGCGCCGCGCTGCAATTGACGATATCGATCCTCGAACAGGCTTTGGCGTTTGCGCTGTGCCAGCTCGGCGACGCTGCGCCGCAGGCTAGTTGCGCGGGCCTCGGCCGAGGGTGCGGGCGTATGCAGGGCTTCGCTCAATAGCCGCCTTCGTTGCGATTCTGTCAGGCGTTGCAGACAGGTCTTGAGCAGGTCGCCATCGTCCAGTCGTGAGCCCTCGATTTGTATGAAGGACACGTCGGCGACGGGGCTGCGCCACAGGGTTCTGCCCTGACGATCGATCAGTTGCAGGCCTCGGTCAACAGGCCAGTCGCCGTTGTCGAAAAGCAGTTGCAGTTGGGTGGCCGGGTCGGCCTTGAGGTAATCCTCGGCATTCGAGCTGCCAATCTGCTCGATGAACAATTGAATGTCCTGATCGATCTGCCAGCGCTGCAGCGTGTCACTGAGTAAGGGTGGCAATTGATCGCGCTCGACGTGCATCTGGCGCAGGGTGTTTTCCTCGCAGCCACTGATATTCAGCAGGCGCTCCCGCAGAGCGGCGGGAAGGCGCTGCATCTGCGCACTGCTGCGGCTCAGCACGGTGGCGCGATCCCAAGCCAGTGGCTGGTCAATTTCGGTTTGCCAGGCGCCTGCGGTGTTGTGCCTGAGTGCGGGTTTGTAAGCCTCGGGGCGAGTCGGATGGTCGATGCGATGGGCGCCCGTTTCGGGGTCAAGGCTGACGGCATACAACTTGTCTTCCAGGGCCAGCAGGCTCTTGCCCAGGTGGGTTTGCAGGCCCAGTGCATCGGTTCTGGCGTCTTTGGGCAGCGTGCCAGACCACTCGTAAGGGCGCAGGTCGGGTTTCCAGTAGCGGGTCTTGCCATTGGCCGTTTTCACCGGAATGAAGCGGTCGATGAACTGGACGACATCGGCAGGCAACAGCGCGCGAAACTCGCTGACGGCGATAGCGCCGCCGGCGGCGAAAGTGCCGACCTGCACCATGGACTCCACGACGCCGATCAAATGCGCGAACGCTTCGCGGGGTTGTCCTTCGGCCCAGTCGACGATGCTTTCGAACGTCTCGTCGAGCAGTTGGTAGGCCGTGTAGGCAAGCATCAGCTCGCCGAGAAATGGCACGAATGGCAAGGCGACAAACGCGACGAGGTTGATCAACGACTGTGCGATGTCCGTGAAGGAATCCCAGAGTGCCCAGCGCGCCTTGCGATCGACCATGGCCGTCGAGACGGCGATGACGCGGGCATCGTTGAGCATCTTGTCGAGCTTGCGCTGGTAGAGGTAAACCCACAGCTCACCCCGGATCGGGGTCGCGACGATCTGCATAAAAGGCCGCACGGCCGGATGCTCGCGCCAGGTGGGGCGTGGATCGCCGGCCGGTACGGGTTGCCAGGTGACGGGGCTGAGCAAGGCCCGCAACTGACCGAAGAAAGCGCCGCGCTCGGCGTGGTCGATAAAACGGCTGAAGAACACCTGATAGTCCGGATCGCGCAGGCGTTGCGCCAGCTCCTCAGCGAAGGCAGCGGAACTGGCGTATTCCTTGACTGGGTGTTGTGGGTCATCGGGAATGTAAGCCACGACTCGCGCTGCTGCGTGTGCAGCTTCAAGATTCGGCGCGAACAGCACGATGCCGGTCAGGCGGACTTTCATCATCGTCAGCACATGGCAATGCCAGGCCTGACGATTGAGGCGCAAATGCTGCAAGCCATCGAGCAGCCCGAGGATCAGGCGATGGACATCGGCCCCCAGCAGCTTTTGCATGTAGGCCATTTGCAGGGCGGCGACCAGGGCGGCTTTGTCACTCGTGCAAACCTGTGGTTGCAGCACGGCTGCGACCAGCGGATTGCTGACGCCCAAATTGTCTTGCAGATAAGTGTTATAGCGGCGGCCGATATCCAGCTCGCGACACAGGCGGGTGAAGGCAGGGATCGGCATCGCCTTGAGGATGTTCGGCAATACGCTGAACTGGCCGTCAGGTGAGGGCTGACTGACATAACCCGAGGCGGACTCAAAGGCGTCAGCGCTGGTCTCGCTGCTTTCAAAATTGTGCAGCGCGGCGTCCAGCAGCGAGACAGTCCAGGTGCGTGCGGCGCCGGATTTGATGCGCAGCCACGGAACATGGTCGGGCAGGTACAGGCGCAGGAAGGTCTGCCTGACATCCAGTTTGAGGCCAAAACGGTTTTCTATCTCGGCGCGCAGCAGCGGTTCGGCGAACGCTTTGGCATCCTGCAGCCGGGCAAGGCTTCGTTCGACGCGGTTGTGTGCGGTCCAGTGCGCGGCATTAAGCGCGCGCAGTTTTGCATGCTCGGTGCGTGATGCCTGTTTGAGGTTGGCGGGCAGCAGCGGACTGGCCCGTTTCAATGCCGTGCGCTTGTGTGCCGCAGCCTGAATCAGCCATGTCGGGATGGCCTGGAGCAGCGGTTGATAGTGTGCGTCCTGCCGGGGTAGCAGCAGTGGGGCGGGCAGTGTCGCGGGGGCGGGTGTGGTTTCTTGAATCATGGGGTGAGGCCGTTTGCCTGGAGAAAGGTCCCTAGCAAACACCGGCCGTTGATTCGATGTGCGGTACATATATACCGCACGCCACAAAACTCTCTTGATTAAGATCCCCGGTACGTCTGCGCAAATGGCGGCGTGCAGTTTAAACTGCGCCTTTGCGACGCTATATGTCGCATTGCCGTAAACCCGGGAAAATCCGGGGTTTGCGCTATAAGAAGTTGTCGCTTGGCGGCAAGGCCGGGCTGAAAACTGTCCTTACAATCCCCCCATCGCTCGCCAGTTTCAGGCGGGTGTTCCTCTTCAGGAGACTCCGATGTCCGTTGAGCACGCTGCGGTACAACGCGCCGATTTCGACCAGGTAATGGTTCCCAACTACGCGCCTGCCGCTTTCATTCCGGTGCGTGGCGCCGGTTCCCGCGTCTGGGACCAGAGCGGTCGCGAGCTGATCGACTTCGCCGGCGGGATTGCCGTAAACGTATTGGGCCACGCGCATCCGGCGCTGGTCGGTGCCTTGACCGAGCAGGCGAACAAGCTGTGGCACGTGTCTAACGTGTTCACCAATGAGCCGGCCCTGCGCCTGGCGCACAAGCTGATCGACGCCACGTTCGCCGAGCGCGTGTTCTTCTGCAACTCGGGCGCCGAAGCCAACGAGGCCGCGTTCAAGCTGGCCCGTCGCGTGGCGTTCGACCGTTTCGGCAGCGAGAAGTACGAGATCATCGCCGCGCTCAACAGCTTCCACGGTCGTACCCTGTTCACCGTCAACGTCGGTGGCCAGTCGAAGTACTCCGACGGTTTCGGTCCGAAAATCACCGGCATCACCCACGTTCCTTACAACGATCTGGCCGCGCTGAAAGCGGCGGTGTCCGACAAGACCTGTGCGGTCGTGCTCGAACCTATCCAGGGCGAGGGCGGTGTACTGCCGGCCGAACTGGCTTACCTGCAAGGTGCCCGCGAACTGTGCGACGCGCACAACGCGCTGCTGGTGTTCGACGAAGTGCAGACCGGCATGGGCCGAACCGGCCACCTGTTCGCCTACCAGCATTACGGCGTAACCCCGGACATCCTGACCAGCGCCAAGAGCCTGGGCGGTGGTTTCCCGATCGCCGCGATGCTGACCACTGAAGCGCTGGCCAAACATCTGGTCGTCGGCACCCACGGCACCACCTACGGCGGCAACCCGCTGGCGTGCGCCGTTGCCGAGGCAGTGATCGACGTGATCAACACCCCCGAGGTGCTGAGCGGCGTCAACGCCAAGCACGACAAATTTAAGACCCGTCTGCAGCAGATCGGCGAGAAGTACGGCCTGTTCACTCAGGTGCGAGGCCTCGGTCTGTTGATCGGCTGCGTGCTGAGCGATGCCTGGAAAGGCAAGGCCAAGGACATCTTCAACGCCGCTGAAAAAGAAGGCCTGATGATTCTGCAGGCCGGCCCGGACGTGATCCGTTTCGCCCCGAGCCTGGTGGTGGAAGACGCCGATATCGATGCCGGTCTGGACCGCTTCGAACACGCGGCAGCAGCACTGACGCAAGCCTGATAGACCCTTCGGCGCCCGAGGATTCGGGCGTCGAACCCAATTTTTGATACCGGACAGATTTAACTGTCGGAGTCAGCCTTAGTGGTGAGGGGATTTATCCCCGATGGGCAGCGAAGCGGCCCCCAAAATCTTGGGGCTGCTGCGCAACCCATCGGGGATAAATCCCCTCACCACAGGGCTCACTCCTACAAGGCCCGGCTATTTCTTCAGTAAATTTTTATAAGAGAAAGGAGTGACACCATGCTGGTGATGCGCCCTGCGCAAATGGCTGATCTGGGCGAGGTACAGCGTCTGGCTGCGGACAGTCCGATTGGTGTCACTTCCTTGCCGGATGACGTGGAACGTCTGAGCGACAAGATCGCCGCGAGCGAAGCCTCGTTCGCTGCCGAAGTGAGTTTCAACGGTGAAGAGAGCTACTTCTTCGTCCTCGAAGACACCGCCACCGGCAAACTGGTCGGCTGCTCGGCGATCGTTGCCTCGGCCGGTTACTCCGAGCCGTTCTACAGCTTCCGCAACGAAACCTTCGTCCACGCTTCTCGCGAGCTGAAAATCCACAACAAGATCCACGTGCTTTCGCAATGCCACGACCTGACCGGCAACAGCTTGCTGACCAGTTTCTACGTGCAGCGTGAGCTGGTGGGGTCGCCGTGGGCCGAGCTCAACTCCCGTGGCCGCCTGCTGTTCGTCGCCAGCCACCCGGAGCGTTTCGCCGATTCGGTGGTGACCGAGATCGTCGGCTACAGCGACGAAAACGGTGACTCGCCATTCTGGGACGCGATCGGGCGCAACTTCTTCGACCTCAACTACGCCGAGGCCGAACGCCTGTGTGGCCTGAAGAGCCGCACGTTCCTCGCCGAACTGATGCCGCATTACCCGATCTACGTGCCGCTGCTGCCGGATTCCGCTCAAGAAGCGATGGGCCAGGTGCACCCGCGTGCGCAGATCACTTTCGACATCCTGATGCGCGAAGGCTTCGAGACCGATCACTACATCGACATTTTCGACGGTGGCCCGACCCTGCATGCGCGTGTTTCGGGGATCCGTTCGATCGCCCAGAGCCGTGTAGTGCCGGTGAAGATCGGCGAGCCGGTCAAAGGCGCCGGGCGCCAGTATCTGGTGGCCAACGCGCAGTTGCAGGATTACCGCGCGGTGCTGCTGGAACTCGATTACGCGCCGGGCAAACCGGTGACCCTGGATCTGGAAGCAGCCGAAGCCCTGGGCGTCGGTGAAGGTGCCAGCGTGCGCCTGGTGGCGGTTTAACGCCTTAGCGAGTTTCACGGGTGGCGAAGGCGGCCCGTTTGAGGAGATAGCATGATTGTTCGTCCCGTACGCAGCAGCGATTTATCCGCGCTGATCGACCTGGCCCGCAGCACCGGCACCGGCCTGACCACGTTGCCGGCCAACGAAGAACGCCTGACTCACCGGGTCGGCTGGGCCGAGAAGACCTTTCGCGGCGAAGCCGGCCGTGGCGATGCGGACTACCTGTTCGTGCTCGAAGACGACAACGGTCGCGTGGTGGGGATTTCCGCCATCGCCGGCGCGGTCGGTCTGCGTGAGCCGTGGTACAACTTCCGCGTCGGCCTGACCGTCAGCGCCTCGCAAGAGCTGAACATCTATCGCGAGATTCCGACGCTGTTCCTCGCCAACGACCTCACCGGCAACTCCGAGCTGTGCTCGCTTTTCCTGCATGCCGATTACCGCACCGGTCTGAACGGCCGCATGCTGTCCAAGGCCCGCATGCTGTTCATCGCCGAGTTCCCTGAGCTGTTCGGCAACAAGATCATCGCCGAGATGCGCGGCGTCTCCGATGAAGCCGGACGCTCGCCGTTCTGGGAGAGCCTCGGTCGGCACTTCTTCAAGATGGAATTCAGTCAGGCCGATTACCTGACCGGCGTTGGCAACAAGGCGTTCATTGCCGAACTGATGCCGAAATTCCCGCTGTACACCTGCTTCCTGTCGCCGGATGCGCGCAACGTCATCGGTCAGGTACACCCCGACACTGAACCGGCGCTGGCGATGCTCAAGAGCGAAGGTTTCAGCTATCAGGGCTACGTCGACATCTTCGACGCCGGCCCGGCCATCGAGTGCGAAACCAGCAAGATCCGCGCAGTCCGCGACAGCGAAGCGCTGGTGCTGGCGATCGGTACACCGGGCGATGACGCCACGCCGTTCATCATCCATAACCGCAAGCGCGAAGATTGCCGCATCACCGCTGCCCCGGCCCGCCTGGCCGCCGGCACGCTGGTGGTCGATCCGCTGACCGCCAAACGTCTTCAACTCAACGCTGGCGATCAAGTGCGCGCCGTGGCGTTGTCTGCTGCTCGGGAGTCGAAATAATGAATTCGCTATACATCGCAGGTGAATGGCTCGCCGGTCAGGGCGAAGCCTTTCAGTCGCTGAACCCGGTGACCCAGCAGGTGCTGTGGTCGGGGGAGGGCGCTACCGCCGCTCAGGTCGAGTCGGCCGTGCAGGCTGCGCGTCAGGCCTTTCCGGGTTGGGCGCGGCGTTCGCTGGACGAGCGCATCAGCGTGCTCGAAGCCTTCGCCGCCACTCTGAAAAACCACAGCGACGAACTGGCCCGTACCATCGGTGAGGAAACCGGCAAACCGTTGTGGGAAGCCGCGACCGAAGTTACCAGCATGGTCAACAAGATCGCGATCTCGGTGCAGAGCTACCGCGAACGTACCGGCGAGAAGAGCGGCCCGCTGGGCGACGCCACCGCCGTACTGCGCCACAAGCCACACGGTGTGGTGGCGGTGTTCGGCCCTTACAACTTCCCGGGTCATTTGCCGAACGGGCACATCGTGCCGGCGCTGCTGGCCGGTAACAGCGTGCTGTTCAAGCCAAGCGAGCTGACGCCGAAAGTCGCCGAGCTGACGGTCAAGTGCTGGATCGAAGCCGGTCTTCCGGCCGGCGTGTTGAACCTGCTGCAAGGTGCTCGCGAAACCGGTATCGCGCTGGCGGCGAACCCGGGCATCGACGGACTGTTCTTCACCGGTTCGAGCCGCACCGGCAATCACCTGCACCAGCAGTTCGCCGGGCGTCCGGACAAGATTCTTGCTTTGGAAATGGGTGGCAACAACCCGCTGGTGGTCGATCAGGTGGCTGATCTGGACGCGGCGGTGTACACGATCATTCAGTCGGCGTTCATCTCCGCCGGTCAGCGTTGCACCTGCGCCCGTCGTCTGCTGGTGCCGCAAGGCGCGTGGGGCGACAGCCTGCTCAAGCGTCTGGTGGAAGTCAGCGCGACCATCGAGGTCGGTGCGTTCGATCAGCAACCCGCGCCGTTCATGGGCTCGGTGATTTCCCTTGGCGCGGCGAAAGCGCTGATGGATGCCCAGCAACACCTGCTGGCCAATGGCGCGGTGTCGCTGCTGGCGATGACTCAGCCGCAAGCGCAATCGGCGTTGCTGACTCCGGGCATTCTGGATGTGACCGCCGTGGCCAAGCGCCCGGACGAAGAACTGTTCGGCCCGTTGCTGCAGGTGATTCGCTACGCCGATTTCGCTGCGGCGATCGCTGAGGCCAACGACACCGCTTATGGCTTGGCGGCTGGTTTGCTGTCGGATTCCGAAGATCGTTATCAGCAGTTCTGGCTGGAAAGCCGCGCCGGTATCGTCAACTGGAACAAACAGCTGACCGGTGCGGCGAGCAGCGCGCCGTTCGGCGGTGTCGGGGCTTCGGGCAACCATCGCGCCAGCGCCTACTACGCGGCGGATTACTGCGCGTACCCGGTGGCGTCGCTGGAAACACCGAGCCTGGTGTTGCCTGCGGCCCTGACGCCTGGCGTGAAGATGGCGTAACGGCCATCGCGAGCAGGCTCACTCCTACAGGATTTGTGTCGAACATAGCATGTGTGAACACCGCCAAACCTGTAGGAGTGAGCCTGCTCGCGATAGCCGCGACGCGGTCTGACTGAATTGTTACTTGAAGCCTATAACAACAGATTCTCGTGGAGCCTCGCTGATGAAATCCTATGAAGTCAATTTTGACGGTCTAGTGGGGCCGACCCATAACTACGGTGGTCTGTCCTACGGCAACGTCGCGTCCCAGAGCAACAGCCAGCAGTCTTCGAACCCGAAGGAAGCGGCGCTGCAAGGTCTGGCGAAAATGAAAGCGCTGATGGAAATGGGCTTTCAGCAAGGCGTGCTGGCGCCGCAGGAGCGTCCGGACGTGGCCGCTCTGCGCCGTTTGGGCTTCAGCGGCACCGACGCGCAAGTGATCGAGCGCGCCGCGAAGGAAGCCATGCCGTTGCTGGTTGCCAGTTGCTCGGCATCGAGCATGTGGGTGGCCAATGCCGCCACTGTCAGCCCGAGTGCCGACACCGCTGACGGTCGCGTGCATTTCACCGCCGCCAACCTCAACTGCAAATACCACCGCAGCATCGAACACCCGACCACCAGCCGCGTGCTCGGTGCGATGTTCGCCGATCAGCAGCACTTCGCCCATCACGCCGCGTTGCCGGCGGTGGCGCAGTTCGGTGACGAAGGCGCGGCCAACCACACGCGTTTCTGCCGTGAGTACGGCGAGGCCGGTGTCGAGTTCTTCGTGTTCGGTCGCAGTGCGTTCGACACCCGTTACCCGGCGCCTCAGAAGTACCCGGCGCGCCAGACTCTGGAAGCCTCGCAAGCGGTAGCGCGTCTGCACGGTCTGCGTGACGAGGGCGTGGTTTACGCGCAGCAGAACCCGGCGGTGATCGACCAGGGCGTATTCCACAACGACGTGATCGCGGTGGGTAACGGCGAGGTGCTGTTCTATCACGAGGACGCGTTCCTCGACACCGAACAGATGCTGGCCGAGTTGCAGGGCAAACTGGCCAAGGTCGGCGGCAAGTTCCAGTCGATCTGTGTGCCGCGTTCGGCGGTCACCGTCGACGACGCGGTGCGCTCCTATCTGTTCAACAGCCAGTTGCTGTCGCGTCCTGACGGTTCGATGCTGCTGATCGTGCCGGAAGAGTGCCGGGGCAACGAGCGCGTGTGGAACTACCTGCAAGGGCTGACCAGCTCCGGCGGGCTGATCCGCGAAGTGAAAGTCTTCGACCTCAAGCAAAGCATGCAGAACGGCGGTGGCCCGGCGTGCCTGCGACTGCGCGTCGCGCTCAACGAAACCGAGCTGGCGGCGGTCAATCCAGGGGTTATCATGACGGCCCCGTTGTACGGTTCGTTGACCGCATGGGTTGAAAAGCACTACCGCGACCGCCTGAGCGAAACCGATCTGGCGGACCCGCAGTTGCTGCTTGAATGCCGGACGGCACTGGATGAACTGACGCAAATCCTTAAACTGGGCGCGGTTTATCCATTCCAGATCAATTGATGGCCGGCGCGTTGCCTGAACACGGCGCGCGGCTTGTCTCCCCAAGAGAGTAAAAACATGAGCGATTCCCTGCAGCTGATCCTTGAAGACACCGACGGCACGCAACTGCAAACCTCGTGCACCCGCGTCGCGGTCATGTGGCAAGGCAAAGAGCTGTGGATCCAGCAGGACGGCCGTGGCCAACTGCTGATCGGCGTGGACGTCGAGGAAGGTGACGAAGAGTACGCCAACCTGCTGCTGCGCCCATTGGCAACTAATCTGGTAAGTCTGCAACTGGAAATGGAACCGGCTGAAGTCGGCGACGACGAAGACCACGTGCACGGCCCGGATTGCAACCACGATCACTAAGGAAACCGCTCTATGCTCGCCCTCGGCAAACTGCTTGAACTGACCCTCGCCGGCCGCGAACCGGCGGAGAAGACTCAACTGACTGTCGAAGGCGTGCGCATGCGCTGGTTGAGCGAGGGTGCGCTGGAAGTCCGGCCACCCGAAGCGCGTGACAATGGCCTGGACCTGCTGCTGTCGGCAGGTATCCACGGCAATGAAACAGCGCCGATCGAGTTGCTCGATCGGCTGCTGCATGACATCGCTCGCGGCGATCTGAAGCCGCGTGCACGCATTCTGTTCCTGTTCGGCAACCCGGAAGCGATCCGCAAGGGCGAGCGCTTCGTCGAGCAGGACGTCAATCGGCTGTTCAACGGCCGGCATGAACAAACCAGCGGTTCCGAAGCCATCCGCGCCTGCGAGCTGGAACGGCTGGCGGCGAGCTTCTTCAGCCTGCCGGATCGGCAGCGCCTGCACTACGACCTGCACACCGCCATTCGTGGTTCGAAGATCGAGCAGTTCGCGCTGTATCCGTGGAAGGAAGGTCGCCAGCATTCGCGCCGCGAGCTGGCGCGTCTGCGCGCTGCCGGGATGGAAGCGGTGCTGCTGCAGAACAAGCCGTCGATCGTGTTCAGTTCCTACACCTACGACAAGCTCGGTGCCGAGGCTTTCACCCTGGAACTGGGCAAGGCGCGGCCGTTCGGGCAGAACGAAGGGGTGGATGTTTCACGTCTGGAAACTCGTCTGAAGCAGATCATCGAAGGCAATGAGCCGGATCTGGCTGCAGAGGGACTGGATGGTTTGCAGCTGTTCAGCGTCGCCCGGGAAATCATCAAGCACAGCGATGCGTTCCGCCTGAACCTGCCAGCGGACATCGAGAACTTTTCTGAATTGGATGTGGGTTATGTACTGGCCGAAGATCTGGCCAATACCCGCTGGGTCATCGAGGAAGAGGGCGCGCGAATCATCTTCCCTAATCCCAAGGTCAAGAACGGCTTGCGTGCGGGCATCCTGATCGTGCCGGCCACCGACGAACATCTCGCCTGACGCAATTTTCGGTCTGATATATAACCCTGTGGGAGCGAGTGAGACCAAAAGCCTCACTCATGGTCTATCAGACGGCGACCGCACGCGGCTCACTGCGA
Organism: Pseudomonas sp. S150; assembly: GCF_004526365.1. Classification (NCBI taxonomy): domain Bacteria; kingdom Pseudomonadati; phylum Pseudomonadota; class Gammaproteobacteria; order Pseudomonadales; family Pseudomonadaceae; genus Pseudomonas; species Pseudomonas sp. S150. The sequence continues at coordinate 5,203,395 of NZ_CP038207.1, read as the reverse complement.
CGCAACGCACGAACCTTCTGCAGCGTATCCGCGCAAGTCCGCGCCGCTTCCTGACCCTTGTGTACAAAGTGCTCGAAGAAGAATTTCTGATGTTCTTCACCGGCATGGAAGTGGTGCGGGGTCAGGGACACCGAGAACACCGGTACTTCGGTTTCCAGTTGCACCTGCATCAGGCCGCTGACCACTGACTGGGCAACGAACTCGTGACGGTAGATGCCGCCGTCCACGACCAGAGCCGCCGCGACGATGCCGGCATAACGACCGGTCTTGGCCAGCAACTTGGCGTGCAGGGGCATTTCAAAGGCGCCGCCGACTTCGAAGAAGTCGATGTCCGATTCCTGATAACCCTGAGCCAGCATTTCGGCGACGAAGCCCTTACGGCTTTGGTCGACGATTTCCTTGTGCCAGCAGGCCTGGATGAACGCAACGCGCTCGCCGTGAGGGTGTTTGCTTTTGCTGTCGATAGCGGTGGGTTGCATGTTCTGACTCCTGTTTGTGTGAAAAACAGGGCGTTATGAATTGAAAGGGATTCAAGGGTACGCACGAGCACACAAGCGCGCGGGCGGCCCTTTGGTGTCAATCCCGTTCTCTCTTCATCCGGACTATGACCGTCGGCCCCGGAATCACACCGGGTCTGCTGACCTTGCCGCCGATCACAGCAAAAGCCGTGTTCGTCGCCAAGCGCTCGCGGGCTATGCGCATTGCGCGCAATTACCGCCGGTGGGGAATTGCACCCCGCCCTGAGAACGTTTTTGCCGCCCTTTCTCGGGCGGCGCAGCGTTTTTATCACATATTTTCCAGCCGTGCACAGAACCTGTGGGAGCGGGCTTGCTCCGGGCGGCGTTCCGACGAAGGCGGTGTGTCAGTCAGCAAATTGATTGGTTGACACACCGCTTTCGCGAGCAAGCCCGCTCCCACATTGGGTTGCGTCCTTTCAATAAGTAATGTGCTTTTTCTCACTCAAGGGTTGATTAATCGGCGCCATGACCGCAGTAATTCACCTTCGAAAAGGGATTTCCCCTGCTGACCAGAGGCCAGGTTCATGAGCGTTATCGATCTTCGCAGCGACACCGTCACCCAACCGACTCCTGCCATGCTCGACGCGATGACGGCGGCGGCCACGGGTGACGATGTGTACGGCGAAGATCCGACGGTCAATCGTCTGGAGGCGGAACTGGCAAAACGCCTGGGGTTCGCCGCCGCGCTGTTCGTGCCGACCGGCACCATGAGCAATCTGCTGGGCCTGATGGCGCATTGCGAACGTGGCGACGAATACGTCGTCGGCCAGCAGGCGCACACCTATAAGTACGAGGGCGGTGGCGCGGCGGTGCTCGGTTCGATCCAGCCACAGCCGCTGGAAGTGCAGGCCGACGGTTCGCTGGATCTGGCTCACGTAGCGGCAGCGATCAAGCCGGATGACTTCCATTTCGCCCGTACCCGGCTGCTGGCGCTGGAAAACACCATGCAGGGCAAAGTGTTACCGCTGGAGTATCTGGCCCGCGCGCGCCAATTCACGCGGGAGCATGGTCTGGCCCTGCATCTGGACGGCGCGCGGCTGTACAACGCGGCGGTCAAGCTTGGGGTGGATGCCCGCGAGATCACGCAACATTTCGATTCGGTGTCGGTGTGCCTGTCCAAAGGCCTCGGCGCGCCGGTCGGTTCGGTGCTGTGTGGCACTGAGCAGCTGATCGGCAAGGCCCGCCGCCTGCGCAAAATGGTCGGCGGCGGCATGCGTCAGGCCGGGTTGCTGGCAGCGGCGGGGCTGTATGCGCTGGATCACCACGTTGAGCGCCTGGCGGATGACCATGCCAACGCCCGGCTTTTGGCCGAAGGCCTGCGCGCGGCCGGGTTCAGCGTCGAGCCGGTGCAGACCAACATGGTCTACGTGCAAATGGGCGATCAGGCCGAAGCGCTCAAGGTGTTTGCCGCCGAACGCGGGATCAAGTTGAGCGCCGCGGCGCGCTTGCGCATGGTCACGCACATGGACGTCAATCGCTCGCAAATCGAGCAAGTGATCGCGACATTCGTCGAGTTTTCGCGCAAGTGACAGCGTTAGCCGTCCAATTGACCGTTACTATCGTATAAACACGCTGTACCCCGCGCGAAGGGCCGATATAATGCGGCCCTTTGCCGTCGTTTCGTCTGTTGACGTTTCGTACAGGCCTTTGGCCGCAGCCTCCGTGGAAGAACCTAATGAAAAGCGCAGAAATCCGTGAAGCCTTCCTTCGCTTCTTCGAAGAGCAAGGCCACACCCGTGTAGCCTCCAGCTCTTTGATTCCGGGCAACGACCCAACCCTGCTGTTCACCAACGCGGGGATGAACCAGTTCAAGGACTGCTTCCTGGGCCAGGAAAAGCGCGCGTACACCCGCGCAACCAGCAGCCAGAAGTGCGTGCGTGCCGGTGGCAAGAACAGCGACCTGGAAAACGTCGGTTATACCGCTCGTCACCACACCTTCTTCGAAATGCTCGGTAACTTCAGCTTCGGTGATTATTTCAAGCACGACGCGATTACCTTCGCCTGGACCTTCCTGACCGGCGTCCTGAAACTGCCGAAGGAAAAACTCTGGGTCACCGTCTACGCCTCCGATGACGAAGCGTATGACATCTGGACCAAGCAGATCGGCGTGCCGGTCGAGCGCATGATCCGCATCGGCGACAACAAAGGCGCGCCTTACGCCTCCGACAACTTCTGGACCATGGGCGATACCGGCCCGTGCGGCCCATGCACCGAGATTTTCTACGATCACGGCGACCACATCTGGGGCGGCCCACCGGGTTCGCCGGAAGAAGACGGCGACCGTTACATCGAGATCTGGAACAACGTGTTCATGCAGTTCAACCGCACCGCCGATGGTGTGTTGCATCCGTTGCCAGCGCCGTCGGTCGACACCGGCATGGGCCTGGAGCGGATCAGTGCGGTGATGCAGCACGTCAATTCCAACTACGACATCGACCTGTTCAAGAACCTGCTGAAGGCCTCGGCTGAAGCCATCGGCTGCGAAAATGGCGATCAGTCGTCGCTGAAAGTGGTGTCCGACCACATTCGTTCGTGCGGTTTCCTGATCGCCGACGGCGTGCTGCCGTCCAACGAAGGCCGCGGCTACGTGCTGCGCCGGATCATTCGTCGCGCCTGCCGTCACGGCAACAAGCTGGGCGCCACCGGCAGCTTCTTCTACAAGATCGTCGCTGCACTGGTCGCCGAGATGGGCGAAGCCTTCCCGGAACTGAAGAAGCAGCAGAGCAACATCGAGCGCGTACTCAAGGCTGAAGAAGAGCAGTTCTCCAAGACCCTGGAGCACGGCTTGAAGATTCTCGAACAGGATCTGCTGGAACTCAAAGGCACCGTGGTGCCAGGCGACGTGGTGTTCAAACTCTACGACACCTACGGTTTCCCGATGGACCTGACGGCCGACATCGCTCGCGAGCGCGGCCTGACCGTCGACGAAGTCGGCTTCGAGCGTGAAATGGAAGCCCAGCGTGTTCGTGCGCGTTCCGCCAGCTCGTTCGGTCTGGACTACAACACCCTGGTCAAGGTTGATGTGGCCACCGAGTTCACCGGTTACAAAGACACCAGCGGTTCGGCAAAAATCGTCGCTATCTATAAAGATGGTCAGTCGGTCGACGTCTTGAGTGAAGGCGAAGAGGCGGTGATCGTGCTGAACCAGACGCCGTTCTACGCTGAGTCCGGCGGCCAGATTGGCGACTGCGGTTTCCTCCAGGCCGGTAACGCACGTTTCGACGTCCGTGACACCACCAAGACCGGCGGCGCCTTCCTGCACCACGGTGTTCTGGATTCCGGCAGTCTGACCATCGGCGCGCCAGTGGAAACCCATGTCGATGCCGAGGTGCGTCACGCGACTTCGCTAAATCACTCGGCCACCCACTTGCTGCACGCTGCGCTGCGTCAGGTACTGGGCGAGCACGTTCAGCAGAAGGGTTCGTTGGTGGATAGCCAGCGTCTGCGCTTCGACTTCAGCCACTTTGAAGCGATCAAGCCGGAGCAGATCAAAGCGCTGGAAGATATCGTCAACGCCGAGATCCGCAAGAACTCTGCAGTTGAAACCGAAGAAACCGACATCGAAACCGCCAAGCAGAAAGGCGCGATGGCGCTGTTTGGCGAGAAGTACGGCGACAACGTGCGCGTGCTGAGCATGGGCGGCGATTTCTCCGTCGAGCTGTGTGGCGGTATCCACGCCAACCGCACCGGCGACATCGGCCTGCTGAAGATCATCAGCGAAGGCGGTGTGGCATCGGGTGTGCGTCGTATCGAGGCAGTCACCGGTGCTGCGGCACTGGCCTACTTGAACGCTGCAGAAGAACAACTCAAGGAAGCGGCCAACCTGGTCAAGGGCAGCCGCGACAATCTGATCGACAAGCTGTCGGCCGTGCTGGAGCGCAACCGCGTGCTGGAAAAGCAACTCGAGCAGTTGCAGGCCAAGGCTGCCAGCGCCGCGGGCGACGATCTGTCGAACTCGGCAGTCGACGTCAAAGGCGTGAAGGTTCTGGCTGCACGTCTGGATGGTCAGGATGGCAAGGCGCTGCTGGCGCTGGTCGATCAGCTGAAAAACAAACTCGGCCGCGCAGTGATCCTGCTCGGCAGTGTCCATGAGGAAAAGGTCGTACTGGTTGCAGGCGTAACCAAGGACCTGACTGGCCAACTCAAAGCCGGTGATTTGATGAAACAGGCTGCTGCGGCAGTGGGCGGGAAGGGCGGTGGTCGTCCGGACATGGCGCAGGGCGGCGGTGTTGACGCCGGCGCACTGGATGGCGCGCTGGCGCTGACCGTTCCATTCGTCGAGCAGGGTTTATAAGACGGCCCGTCGGGCCCGCAGTCTAGTGGCGGGCCCGGCGGCTGTTCGAGTGATTATTGGGCGCCCTTCATGGGCAGAGGCGGCTTTGAAATGGCTTTGATCGTACAGAAATTTGGAGGCACCTCGGTCGGCACTGTCGAGAGAATCGAGCAGGTCGCCGACAAGGTTAAGAAATTCCGCGATGCCGGCGATGACCTGGTGGTTGTGCTGTCTGCAATGAGCGGCGAAACCAACCGTCTGATCGATCTGGCCAAGCAAATCAGTGGCGACGTGCAACCGGTTCCGCGTGAACTGGACGTGATCGTTTCCACCGGTGAGCAGGTGACGATTGCCCTGTTGGCCATGGCGCTGATCAAGCGCGGTGTGCCGGCGGTGTCGTACACCGGTAATCAGGTGCGGATCCTGACGGACAGTGCGCACAATAAAGCGCGTATCTTGCAGATTGATGACCAGAAGATTCGCGGTGATCTGAAAGCAGGTCGCGTGGTGGTTGTCGCCGGTTTCCAGGGCGTCGACGAGCACGGCAACATTACCACCCTCGGCCGTGGCGGTTCCGACACCACAGGCGTGGCACTGGCGGCTGCCTTGAAGGCTGACGAGTGCCAGATCTACACCGACGTCGATGGTGTCTACACCACTGACCCGCGTGTGGTGCCGGTCGCTCAGCGTCTGGACAAGATCACCTTCGAAGAGATGCTGGAAATGGCCAGCCTCGGTTCCAAGGTGCTGCAGATCCGTGCGGTGGAATTCGCCGGCAAGTACAACGTTCCGCTGCGCGTACTGCACAGCTTCAAGGAGGGTCCGGGCACCCTCATTACTATTGATGAAGAGGAAACCATGGAACAGCCGATCATTTCCGGCATCGCTTTCAACCGCGATGAAGCCAAGCTGACCATCCGTGGCGTGCCAGACACCCCGGGCGTGGCGTTCAAGATTCTCGGCCCGATCAGTGCCGCGAACATCGAAGTCGACATGATCGTGCAGAACGTTGCGCACGATAACACCACTGACTTCACCTTCACCGTGCACCGCAACGACTACCAGGCCGCACAGACCGTGCTGGAAAACACCGCTCGCGAGATCGGTGCCCGGGAAGTGGTGGGCGACACCAAGATTGCCAAGGTCTCGATCGTCGGTGTCGGCATGCGTTCCCACGCAGGCGTGGCCAGCCGCATGTTCGAATCCCTGGCCAAGGAAAGCATCAACATCCAGATGATCTCGACGTCGGAAATCAAGGTTTCCGTGGTGATCGAAGAGAAGTATCTGGAGCTGGCCGTGCGCGCCCTGCACACGGCTTTCGAACTGGATGCGCCGGCCCGTCAGGGCGAGTAAATCCGGTCACCTGAAGGGCGCGGTCTGACCGCGCCCTTTATTTTTTGAATGGCGCGAGCCCTGAACTGTTCTTTTGCTCGCGCTGGTCAATACTCAGGCATGTAGGGCTACGATCGCTCCGGTTGTAGGTCGGGTGCCTTTTTTTTGCAGACTGTTGTCCCTGAAATGAAATGCGTGAGGAGAAAGGTATGCTGATTCTGACTCGTCGGTGCGCAGAAAGCCTGATTATCGGTGATGGCGAAATCACCGTGACCGTGCTCGGCGTCAAAGGAAATCAAGTGCGCATCGGCGTCAACGCCCCGAAAGAGGTTGCCGTGCACCGTGAGGAAATTTACCTGCGTATAAAGAAAGAGAAGGACGAAGAACCAAGCCATTAATTTTTATCGATTTTTATGTTTGCAAACGGGGAAGAAGGTGGTTAATATACGCCCCGTGTTGCGGAGAGCTGGCCGAGTGGCCGAAGGCGCTCCCCTGCTAAGGGAGTACACCTCAAAAGGGTGTCGGGGGTTCGAATCCCCCGTTCTCCGCCATTATTTGCTTAGTACGTTGTAATCTGGCTTTTTCTGTAAGTTCTTGAATTTATTAGAAAAAGTGGTTGGAATAGAGATTAGACGGGCTATAATGCGGCGCAACAAATGCACTCGTAGCTCAGCTGGATAGAGTACTCGGCTACGAACCGAGCGGTCACAGGTTCGAATCCTGTCGAGTGCACCATTTAAGAGTTGTTTATAGCAATATAAAGAACTCGGCTTCAGCCAGTTGTGGTCTGGTTTAAAAACACAAATGCACTCGTAGCTCAGCTGGATAGAGTACTCGGCTACGAACCGAGCGGTCACAGGTTCGAATCCTGTCGAGTGCACCATTTAAGAGTCGTTTGTAGCAATACAGGCAACTCGGCTTCAACCAGTTGTGATCTGGTCTAAAAACACAAAATGCACTCGTAGCTCAGCTGGATAGAGTACTCGGCTACGAACCGAGCGGTCACAGGTTCGAATCCTGTCGAGTGCACCATATTCAAGAAGCCCGCGTTTAACGCGGGCTTTTTGTTGCCTGCGATTTGGCTTTTCCTTTCACGCATCCCTTCTCGTCAAAATCGACTTGAGCACTTCGGCCTTTTTTCAGGTCATAGCGATAGCTCGTCGTCGACGTTCGAATATTCACCTTGTCCGGTTTGCCGAGCGCGCTCTCGACATCCTGTTGGCTCATGCCGGCAATCACTCGTTGATTGATGATTGCTGCGCGGCGCTGCCTGGCATCGATCAGGTTGCCGCATTTGTCCTCCAGGCGGCCAACGATGCCCGGTTCACGTCCCCTGATTGTCATACCGGATATTTCCTCATGGTTGTGTTCCGGCATGATCGGTACGACGGATCCGGGCGAGTAAGGGTGAACCTGTTGCTCTGAAAGCTGCTCGCCGCTCGCACAGCTCAGGGTCGTGAAGGTGATGCCGCCGTCGGCAGCCTCGCAGCGGTGAAGGGTGGTGGCGGCTCCGGCGGGTGGCAGGCAGAGCAGGCTGGCGACTACAAAAAGGGATGTTCTGGATAGCATTCGACGTCCTCCATGACGGTCTACGCTCAAGGGTAGTCGCTACATTTTTCAACGCCGGTGTGTTTTCTTTTCAAGATGAGTCGTCGCATCTGCACGGGTCAGGACAGCGCTCAACTTTGTCGCGCAAGCACTTGTTTCGACCGCGATTTTTTAACGTTTAAAACCGTCAGGCGGTGTATCATTGCGCCCGTCAGCCCCGCCGGGGCTTATGGAAAACCTCCATGGACTTACCCAGTAGTTACTCAGTAGCCCGTTTCACCAATCATGAATTGACTGATTGATCCTTCCGGCGTGCCCCGCTGCTGGGAGTGGAGTTCGCCTATGTCCGAAATCGAAGTAAAGAAAACCCAGGAAAGCCTGCAGGATCGCCTGGCTCAGGTCGTTGAGCTGCTGCAGCGCCAGAAGGTCGTCGAAGACCTGACTCATCGCCAGGAAGGCGCGCACCACGACCGGGTCGAGAACCTGGTTCACCGGCAGAACCTCGTCGAGCTGCAACGCAAACTCGATGATCTGCACTCCGCCGACGTTGCCTACATCCTTGAAGCCTTGCCGCTGGACGACCGTCTGACGCTCTGGCAACTGGTCAAGGCTGATCGCGACGGCGACATTCTTCTCGAAGTATCCGATTCCGTTCGGGAAACGCTGATCGCCGACATGGACGATCACGAGCTCCTGGCTGCGGCCAAGGACATGGACGCCGACGAACTTGCTGACCTGGCCTCCGAGCTGCCGCGAGACGTCGTCCATGAGCTGATGGAGACGCTCGACCAGCAACAACGCGAGCGCGTGCGTTCGGCCCTGTCCTATGACGAGGAGCAGGTCGGTGCGCTGATGGACTTCGAGATGGTGACCATCCGTGAGGATGTCAGTCTCGAAGTGGTTCTGCGTTACCTGCGCCGTCTCAAGGAGCTGCCGGGGCACACCGACAAACTGTTCGTCGTCGATTACGACGGTGTGCTCAAGGGTGTGCTGCCGATCAAGCGTCTGCTGGTCAACGATCCGGAGAAACAGGTTTCTGAAGTCATGGCCAGCGATCCGGTGAGTTTTCATCCGGACGAAGACGCCTATGACGCGGCTCAGGCGTTCGAGCGTTACGACTTGATCTCGGCCCCGGTGGTCGACAAGAACGGCAAGCTGATCGGCCGTCTGACCATCGACGAAATGGTCGACCTGATTCGTGAAGAGAGTGAAAGCGAAGTCCTCAACATGGCGGGTCTGCGCGAAGAGGAAGACATCTTCGCCTCCGTCTGGAAATCCCTGCGTAACCGTTGGGCGTGGCTGGCGATCAACCTCATCACTGCCTTTGTCGCGTCGCGGGTGATCGGTCTGTTCGAAGGTTCGATCGAGAAGCTGGTGGCGCTGGCGGCGCTGATGCCGATCGTGGCGGGTATCGGCGGTAACTCCGGTAACCAGACGATCACCATGATCGTGCGTGCCATGGCGCTCGACCAGGTCAGCACCGGCAACACCTCGCGTCTGATGCGCAAGGAGCTGGCGGTGGCGTTGATCAATGGTCTGGTCTGGGGTGGGGTGATCGGTGTGGTCGCCTACCTGCTTTACGGCAGCTGGTCGCTGGGTGTGGTGATGACGGCGGCGATGACTCTCAACCTGCTGCTCGCGGCGCTGATGGGGGTGTTGATCCCGATGACGCTGGCCAAGATGGGCCGAGACCCGGCGATGGGCGCCAGCGTGATGATCACGGCCATGACCGACAGCGGTGGCTTCTTCATCTTTCTGGGGTTGGCGACGATCTTCCTGCTCTGATTCGCTGCCATACAAAAGCCCGCCGAAATGGCGGGCTTTTTTGTGCCTGTGTAGTTATCTGTAGTGAGGGGATTTATCCCCGATGGGTTGCGCAGCGACCCCGGAAGAGGGCCTGCTGCGCAGTCCGTCGGGGATAAATCCCCTCACCACAAAGTCTGCCTTGGATTGTCGTGATTAAAATCCGGGTAAAAAAAAGCCAGCACTTAGGCTGGCTTGAGATGTTCGGCGCAACTCAGGACGCGTCTGCGGCCATCTCGGCGTCGTGAGCGATCAGCGACACCAGTGCGTTCTGTTGACGGTGCGACAGCTGACGGAAGCGTTGCAGCAGCTCACGCTCATGCAGCGAAAGCTCCGGGCTGTCCAGGCGCATGCTCAACTCTTCGCCCAGTGCACCTTCCTGAATAAGACTCTGCTCAAGGCGCGCAATGATTTCGGAGTTCATGCTGCGATGATGATTGCGAGCCACCTCGGCAATGCGTTCACGCATCCCGTCTGGCAGACGTACGACGAACTTGTCAGCCGTACGGCTGGAATAAATTGCCTGTTTCAATGGGCGCATATATTTAACCGGTTAGTTCAGGGGAGCGGTTCTCGGGATTGGCCGCAGGATGTGTGGTAGGACAAGCATCCGCGCCAAATGGTTCAACCTGAATTGTTAAGAGGCCCGCATCATGCCTCAAAATTGCCAGATCATTGGCGTCAATTCTGTGACAAATATTGAGCTGGGTAAAGGCGTAATGCCAGCACCAATTATCAGAAATGCGGACTGGTTTGAAAACTTTGCCTTGGTCCGCATCAATGACCGCTTCCGGGTGCACATCTGTTGATGTCCGAAGACGTCAGAACGTGCATGCTATGCGGCTTTCAATCCTTGTTCCTTACCTGTACAGGATAGTGGCAATTTGCCGATTTACTAGGGCAAACACCCGTTGGAGGGCGTTTTCAGGATGGATGGCAGGCTTATTTATCTGATGGGACCCTCCGGTTCAGGCAAGGACAGCCTGATCGAGGCCGCGCGTGAGCCTTTGCGTGAGTTGAAATGCGAAATCATCCGCAGAGTGATTACCCGATCAGCGGAATCGGTGGGTGAGGATGCCATCGGCGTGACGCCCGAAGAGTTCGAGCGACGCCAGCAAGCCGGGGATTTCTCGCTGTCCTGGCAGGCCAATGGGCTGGCTTATGGTATCCCGGCAGAAATCGACGAATGGTTGCGCGCTGGACGATCTGTGCTGGTGAACGGCTCACGCGCCAACCTGCGTCAGGCGCTTGAGCGCTATCCGACGCTGCTGCCGGTGCTGCTGACGGTCAAGGATGAGGTCTTGCGTGAACGCCTGCTCAGACGAGGGCGGGAGACGCCTGAGCAGATCGATGCGAGGCTGGCGCGCAATGCGCTGTTCAAGGACAGAAGGGCAACTGACTTGCCCGTGCATCTGATCGACAACTCGGGCGACCTGGCGGACGCCGTCAAGCAACTGCTGGGCTTGATCCGTCTTAACGCAGCACCGGATCAAACTTGATCCTGCGCCCGGCCACCAGGGCCAGCACAAACAACACCGCAAACACGCCGCAGCCAATCAGGGGCAGGGTGACTGAGGTTTCCTCGAACAGCGAAAAATGCACAACGCCACTCAATAAGGCGAGGATCAGAAATCCTGCGGCTGATCTGGACATGCTGTACTCCTGAAGATATTTCAAAAAACCAGACGTTCGGTGTCGCGCGTCGGCATTGCTTGCTCAGGCTCATTGACTGCCTGCGCCGCGTAGTCGCTCTGATCGCTCAGCACCGCCAACTGCGGCGCTTTCTGCACCTGCAAATAATGCGGCATACGCTGAGCCACCGGTTCAGCACTCTCTGGAACAAAATGAAAGCCAACCAAAACCGCCAGTGCGATAGCGTTTGCGAGCAGGAGAGTGCTGTTCATGGGGCGGACTCCGTTTGTGCTGTTATGAGAACAGAGAAAGCAGCCGTCGTGCCAACAGTCTAACCGCTGTGAAGTCCTTTAAAAACAAGGATTTGCAAGGGTTTTTCATAGAGAGAGGGTTGCAATCTGCAATGATGGCTTTTTGAGGTAGTGCAAATTGCACGGTAAATGTTCCCGCAGTATTGCAAGGCGCCTGCCTACACTTAAAAAGCCCACGGACGACATGACAAATCAGGGGCTGGCCGTTAACATGCACGCCGTCCGTCGCGCCGAGTCCGGCCGCGACAACTCAGTGTCTCAGTAGCTCAATTGGATAGAGCATCCCCCTCCTAAGGGGAAGGTTGGCAGTTCGAACCTGCCCTGGGACACCATATAATTCGGGCTTCTCACGCCATTCTCCTGACAGATCGATTACTTCGTGACAGCAGGGTGGCAGCAGTAGGCGAAAAAAAGCCCCGCCGGGTAATGCTCGGACGGGGTTTTTTTGTGTCGATCGCTGTGCGTTTGGAGGGTCAGATTTCAATTAGCCCCGCTCCACTTGAAAAGATGTCACTCAGCCACCATACCTGTGAGGTGTACCTACTTCGGCGTGATAAAAAAATGAGTGAAATGAGCAAGCTGGTAGAGCTGGCACGGCAGAAGCAAGAGAGCGATGTGCGCAGTGGCGAGACTGTTGATCGAGTTATTCAGATTTGGCAGGAGGAACTCCTTGCTCTGGCCAGCACTATTGAGCAATGGGTAGAGCCTCTCCGGCAGGAAGGGATGATCGAGATTACTCGATCCGATATTTCTGTGCGGGAGGAGCCAAATACCGAAATTTCCAGAACTTATGCAGCGCGACAATTGACTCTTAGGATCGCCAATAAAGTGATCGATGTGATTCCGATTGCCCGTTTCTGCATGGGGTCCCACGGGAGAGTAGATCTTGAGGGCTTCAAGGACTGGGAGCGGGTTTATTTGACCAGAACTGCCGAAACGGGTGACGCAAAATGGCAGCTCGTTAAAAAGGAATATCAGGCTATCAAAGGCCCGGAAAGAGAAAACTTCAACGAAGACAGCTTTGCAAAGCTACTCCAATCGCTTTTTTGACCAGTTCGCTCCTTTCATACGTTGCCTACTTCTCTATGAGGTAGGCAGCAAATCAACCTGGTCGCGACTCCGGGCGACGATCTTGTAACAGTGAGCGTGACGTGCTGTTGCACAAGTACCGAAACCTGTACGAACAATTTTCGAATGCGTTCAGGGGATCACGCATTCGTACCCCTAGGATGAAGGTGGTCCAATCGTCACTCTATGTCTTCAATTCCACCGATTGCGCCAACCTGACCTCCCATTTCGGGATGGGAGGTGTCGCGACACGTTTTGCGAATTATGAAAACGTGTCGCGTACTCGATGCGCTCAGTTTTTAGCACATCTTCCCCCAGCGGGGTAATACCCCGGATATGAGGGGGGGCGAACTACCGAGAGCTTCGAGGGGGGCGCGACCAGGAAAGTGAGTAAATCCCACTTTTGTCTGGAAGGCTCTAAGGTGAGTCAGGATCACCATTAGGTGCGCCTGCTCTAACCTGCTGTCAGGAGGGCAGTGAGTTGTTTTTTATACCAAGAATCTATTTTTGGTTTTCATTTTTTGAGGTTGGCTTAGCTGTTCGCTTGATTGGAGGGTGTGCTTTCTTTTTTGTATCTAGAAATAGTCTGTAGTTTTGCTTCGTGGTCAGGTCGTCAGGGTCTGCTTCCAAGGCTTTTTGAAAGAAGATTTTAGCCTCATCTAATCTCTTGACCTGGAAGGCTAGAAAATTAGCGTAGTTGCCTAAGGTAGTGGGGTCGCTGGGAGCTAGTTCAAGAGACTTTTTGTAATACTCATCCGCGAGGTCGTATTTTTGGCGGTGATCGGAAAGGTAATCAGCATACTCGGCTAAGGTGTCGTGATTTTCAGGGTTTAGCTTTAGTGCTTTCCGGAAATAGTTGTCGGCTTCAATTAGGTTGCCTTGTTCGGCTGCAATTGAAGCAAGCATGCAAATGGCATTGATGTTGTTTGGGTCTAAGTTTATTATCTTTAACGCTAGCTCCTTGGCTGCGTTGTGATCTTTTTTATGGTGTTTTAACATCTCTGCGTAGCCATAGATTATATCGGTATCGTATGGCGCAAGTGCTAGTGCTTTTTTGTATGTCTCTTCAGCGCTAGGAATATCGCCTTTAAAGTTTGAGAGGAAGAGTGCGTAATTGTAAAGTAGTTCAGGGCTATCGGGGAATTGCATTAAGCCTTTCTGATATATCTCATTTTGCTTTTCAGGGTCGTTCTGAGCCGAGGCTTCCAGTTCCCAAGCCCACCAGCTTTTTCTAGGGGGAACGGATTGAGCCATAACTTTACGCGTGTTTCTCTGTTCCTTAGTGCCTTGCGCTAAAGCTTTCATTAGTTGATCAGCTTGCTTGCGATAGCGGTCGGCACTTTTTTTACCAAGCTCCTCAGTTCTTTCGGCAATTCTATTTAAGTCAAAGTCTGGTACCAGCTTGGCTGCTAGTTGCAGCATAAATTCATCGAATCCAGGGATTTTAACTTTAATACCATCGTGTTTTATTAAAACTTCTTGTGCTAATGGTGGCGGTGGGGAGCCCTCTCTGTAGCACCAAATTATGCGTCCTGCGATATCGCCTAGGTCAAGGCTGTTAAGTAGTCCCATCAAGCTTCCATCATTACCTCCGTAGCCGACAACTATTGGGGTAAAGTATTGGAATAATTTCTTTAAAGCGTTTTTCCATCCTTCTTCAAGGTTCGAAACGCCGTCTTGGTCATTGATTGGATTGAAGTATAGGTCGCGATGGATTTTAGCAACTAATGGTCGGCGTAATTGGGGGCGTACAAAACCAACGAGGGATTCATGGGCAACTACGAGGGGAGATTGATGAGCGTGCATCGAAAGGGCGTCTGCTACTAAGTTATCAAAGTTAGTAGTGACTACAACCTTATGGCGTGTTTCTTGTATTATTTCAGCAAGAAGCGTGTACCCAAGGCTAGGGCTTTTGCCGTCCATGTGCTTTTCCAGCTCTGCGTATCCAGACTCACGGTCTCCCCGAAATCGACGCTCAAAAATTTGAGGGTAGAACTCTGCTGCAGTCTCATATGTTAAATTTCCACTAACAATGCCACTGCTTTTTACCCAGTCTTCTAGATTCTCATCGCTCCTGCACTCCCGAAGGTGAAGGTCGGTGAGCCAGCGTTGTGCAAGATCTTTTCCGGTAGGAATGTTTGAAGAGAACGAGGCACCTGAGCCGAGGATAAAGGCAAAATGCCTGTCATGCATTGAGCTATCGAGGCGCGCTAATTCATCCAAGACGCCTTCAAGTGTCCATTCTTGCACTTCATTGCTTGACATTATTCATCCATGGGGAGACGGGGACAGAGTGGCATCATAATGCCATTTATGACGTGTTTCCATGGGTAGTAAACGCACTCACCTGCGTCGATCCGCGCCAGGTCATCCGACAGATGCGGCTGTAATCTCCTCAGTGTTGAGGGGATCACACCGGTGGTGGAAACCTCGATGCGCCACCTATGGTGGAACACCCAGACTTCCACCGGCGGTGGAAGTCTCCACGCCTTTTACGACTTTCTCGTAAAAGTGTCGGCGAACCCGGCAGATAGCGGCGAAGCGGGAATTCCCATTTTCAGATCTGTAATCCAGATGTGAGCAAAGGTCCGCGCATCTCTTCAGGGAGTCTCATTGCAAGGTCGAAGCGAGAAAGCGCTCTACGTCATCAATCATGCCTTTGACATCCCCTGCATTGAATTTCTCTGTGTCTCCATGTGCCGCCGCGTTCCGAATGCCTGCCATCGCGGTGATGCGCTTCTGCTGGATGGAGTTGTAAACGCTCGCTTTCGCCAGATCAGCGTTCATTTTATCGAGCTTCCCATGATCAAGGCCGTGATCGGTGCAGAGGTTGCGAACAGTGGTCTCAAGCACAACCCCAGCGATCACCGCGGCTGCCGATGCATATCCTGCTAGAAGCAACTCGCTAGCTTGCTCGAGTTCGCTTCCGAATACTTCCGCCTGGACTAGATTGCGGACTGTGTTGAGGTAGCCGCCCTCAAAATCTTCTTTGGCTGCCAGAAAAACGGCTTTCAACCGTTTGAGCGCGTTGTACTCTGCGCCATAGATCCCAACCTCACCCGCTTCTAAGAAGGCAACCATATGCGGCGACGCCTCACCGCAAGCCTTGCGCATCAACTCTCTTGCCTTCACTTTCCAGTTCAATAGCAAGTTGGAGTCGACTTCCATTACCGATGAGCCGGATAAGGGGAGAGCTTCTAGCCTCTTAGTAGCTTCAATATCCGCCAGCTGAGCTTCAAGTTCACCGAACCGCTTCGCGAACAGTTTCGTCATTCCGAATTCCTTTTTTTATCGTTTGGCTTGGCTTGGCTTGGGAGCAGTGGAAGCGGGCCGCCGATAGACGGCGGCCTATCGTGCCACATTAACCTATAGCGTCGCGCCCTGGCTCATCCTCCGCGACCCTGAAGCGCCAGTAACGATCAGGCTTAACCCACACCACGTTATCTGGTGTCAGCTTTCGAAAGGCCGCCAGCAACCCTTTACCGCGATCCGCTCGCCACTTGTTGGCACTCTCGCGTTCCCTCCTCGCTTCGTCTTGGCGGGCGTCCAGCGCTTCCCGGAGCCGTTTTGTCTCTTCAGCATCCAAGTAGCGGACCAGCCCCATCGAGTGGACTTTTAAGGCTTTGAGCCTGTCCATCGGGTGGGTATCGATGTACTGCCACTCAACGGCTCTACTGAATACGCCGCTGATAGAGCCCATCTTCCGGTTGACCGTCGACGGCTTGTTGCCCGACTGCATCCAGCCGGTGCGGATTTGATTCAGGTCGCGGCCCGTGATGTCGCCTAGGCGCCGTGGCATGATCGCGTCGAAGTTGTTGTTAAGCGTGTGCAGGGTTTTCTCATGCCCTTTGTGGTGCGTCTTGAACCAGGACATATAGGTGTCGTCGATGAACTGGCGCAAGGAGGGCAGTGCAATCCCCTTTCGGCCCTGAGCGACTTCCAGTGGCTCGCCGTGGGCGTGCGCGTCGGCCAGGTACTGAGCGGCCTCGGTTCTGGCTTGATCGAGCGTGAGGACACCAACGCGCCCCAGGGTGGCGTTTTTGTTACGCCCCCATGTGACCATATAGGACTTGTGACCGCTGGGCAGAACGCGGATAAAGAAACCCGGTTGCACGGTGTCATGCACGCGGTATGCTTTCGCCTCGGCGGCCAGGCTGCCAATGAGCTTTTGGGTGATTTTGATTTTCAAGGATCCGACCGTGACAGCAGGGTGGCAGCAAAAAGCACTATGCCGGTCTGTTTCATGGACTCAATGGGACGAATAAGCCCAGTAATATGGGGCTTCTGCCCGATCCTGCTGGATCTGATTTGTCCCTCCTAAGGGGAAGGTTGGCAGTTCGAACCTGCCCTGGGACACCATCATTCAGAGCCTTGCAACGGTTCGAATAAAAAGCCCCGCACAGGATGATCTGGCGGGGCTTTTTCATGCTCGTGATAAGTGGCTCAGTTCAGTGCTCCGCCGTCGGCCTTGCCAATTGAGGTGCTGACTTCGATCACATGCCGGCGCCCGTTGACTTCGTAACTGCGCCCATCTGCATCAACGTCCGGCTTTCGCAGTGACAGTTGTGCAAACAAGCCATGTTTTTCGTCGTAGCTGCCAAACCAGTCAACCAGTTTTCCGATGTAGCAGTCGTTACCGATAATCACCGGCAGGTCGAAAACATCTTCCACCGAGTAATGCACCGGGCCGTAGCTGTAGTAATCGCTCTCGCCTGCACCTGTTGCAGGAATCGGGCAAAGAGGCGTGCGCTGAGTGTCCGGTTTACGGGGGCGTGCTTCGTTCGCCTTGGTGATTGCCTGATTGAGCGTAAGCCGCAGATCAGGTTCCAACTCAAAGGTGCTGGTGCCGTCATCCTTGTGTTGGGTGGTAGGCACGTTCAAGTAGTAGCCATATCGCACCGTTACGGTGGGCACTTCACGGTTGATCTTCAACGGATTGAGCAAGTAGATGTGATCAACGCCGTAGGCACCGTTGCGGTAGGCGAGGTAAATATTACCCCGAGCCTTGATCCAGTACGCCGACTGGTTGGCTCCGCGATCATTGGTATAGAACAGCGCGCTTTCAGGCTCAGGAGACCTTTTGACAAAATGGTCACCGTCTCGGCGCCAGGTTTCCACGTAGGTAAACATGCCGGTGCCACCGGCGTAAGTCTGGACGATCAGGTCTCGTTGCCCGTCGCCGTCCATGTCCAGCAACGAGTAGGAGGTTTGACCGGTTTCTGCTGCTGCATCGATTTCGGTGGCGGTCAATGCCTTCCATTCATCCGGTGTAACGCCTTTGGGGATCGAAGCTGGAAAGTGCGTTTGCTCGCTGGGGTTTTCTTTGTCGGAGTCGCCTGAAAACGATGTCTCTTCAGAGTTGAAAGCCAGTGAAGCGAGCACTCGTTCAACCGCCACCTCGCGATTGCCGCCCTCGCTGGCCGCTTGAATGCTGCGTTGCAGATCTTCCAGAACCTGTTTGTCGATGCCGGTCGGTCTGTGCGCAACGGCATCCATCTGCTGCGCCTGTAATAACTTCAGCCGGTCACGATAACTTTGTTCAAGGCAAGCAATATCCGCTTCGCACTGATTACGTGTCTTGAGCCACAACCGTTGTGTGCGCTTGAGTTCAGATTGCTTATCACCGGAGATCTTCATCAGCTCCCGATAAGCAGCACCCATCTGCGCATCCAGCGCATACAATCCTTTATCCGCACAAACAGCCTTCTCCACGGCACTCGCCGCTTTTGCGCAATCCATTCCGCCCGCCATCGCCTGCTGGAAAAACAGCAGCGCACAGGCGGACACGATGCAACGTCCTTTGATGTACACGAGATAAACCTTGTAGGGGGGAAAGGTGAGTCGGTGCGCAGGTTAATCGCTGCGCCAGGAATCTTGAAGTGTCCGCTTCAGAGAACGTCACTTGTGGCCGATAACCCACTCGGTGACTTAAAAGTCGCGTGAAATCGCTTGATAGCATTTGGCCGGCAGCTATCATCTGCGCGCCTGAAATTGCCCTCACTTCAATTGCCTGGAAATCCTCGATGCTGTCGTATCACCAAAAGAGTTTTCTGATCGTCGATGATTTCTCGGATTTCCGCAGTTCCGTCCGCTCGATGCTGCGCGAACTGGGGGTCAAGGATGTGGATACCGCCGATACCGGCGAGCAGGCGCTGAAGATGTGTGCGCAGAAGTCCTACGATTTCATCCTGCAGGATTTCCATCTCGGCGACGGCAAGAAGAACGGCCAGCAGGTGCTGGAAGATCTGATGTCGGAAAAGCTCATCAGCCATGAAGCGGTATTTGTCATGGTCACGGCCGAGACCAGTCAGGCGATGGTGCTCAGTGCGCTGGAGCATGAGCCGGATGCTTACCTGACCAAGCCGTTCAACCGCTCCGGCCTGGCGCAGCGCCTGGAGCGTCTGGAGCAGCGCAAGACGTTGCTCAAACCGATTCTGCAAGCCCTTGATCGCGGTAAACCGGTCGAGGTGCTCAATGCCTGTATTGCGCTGTGCAAGCAGGACATCCGTTATTCGCCGCTGTGCCTGCGTTATCGCGCCGATGCGCTGCGCGACATGAATCAGAACGAAGCACTTGAACGCCTTTACGACAGCATCATCGCTGACCGGCCGTTGCCGTGGGCGTTCGCCGGGCTGGGCAAGTTGCTGTTCAAGCGTGGGCAAGTGGCGCAGGCCAAAGATGTTTACGAAAAGGCGCTGAAAGTGTTCCCGATGATGCCGGCGCTGTACGACGGCATGGCCGATGTGCTGGTCGCCGAGGGCGATACCAAAGGCGCGCAGCGGGTGCTGGAGGAGGCGATTCGTTTGTCGCCGCTGGCGGTGCGCCGGCAGGCGTTGCTCGGCAAACTGGCGATGGCCAACGAAGACTTCGACACCGCGTCCCGGGCCTATCGTCAGGCGGTGGCGCAGGGTGCGCAGTCGCGTTTCAAGGACCCGGAAAGCAACCTCGGTCTGGCCCATGCCTTGATCAGCAAGGGCAGTGAGCGCGGGCTCGACACGCGCACGCGGCTGGAGATCAACACCACGCTCAGCGCCGTCGCCAAAGAGAACCCGTCTGACCCCGGCCTGCAGATTCGTGCGCGGCTGATGAAGGCCACCAGTCTGCTGCTCAACGATGCCGAGACCGCCGACAAACTCACCGAACAAGCACTGATGCGCCTCGATGGCATGGAACAGTTCATGAGCCCTGAAGCGGCGCTGCTGGTCGCCAAGCAATTGCAGATGCTCGGTCAGGCCGAGGCGGGCACTTCGATGCTCAAGAGCTGTGCGGAGATCTACGGTGACGATCCGGCGGTGATGAAAGACATCGCCAAGCTCACCGACGACCCGACTATTCTCAGTTCGAGCAACGCCGCCGCCGACCTCAACCGTCAGGGCGTGCGCGTGTACAAGACCGGCAATCTGGTGGAGGCCCGCGAGGTGTTCCGCAAGGCGCTGAAGATGCAACCGAAGAACATCAGTATCGCGCTGAACATGGCCCAGTCGCTGCTGCATGGCACCGACACCAGTGTGCCGTCGGCGGAGCTGGAAGAATGTCGGGCCTGCCTGAAAATGGTCGGCCTGATGCCCGACACCGACGCGCGTTATGCGCGTTATCAGAAGCTGAAAAGCAAGGCGTTTGGCGAATGAACCAAGACGAGCAGGTGCTGGATTTCTCCACGGTGATCGCCTCCACCGTTCACGACATGAAGAACTCGCTGGCGATGCTGATGCAAGCCCACAGCCAGTGGCTGGCGCGCTTGCCCGAAGCGCAACGCGGTGGGGCGGAGCAGGGGGTGATCGACTTCGAGTTCGCCCACCTCAACGGCATGCTGGTGCAACTGCTTGGACTGTACAAGCTCGGCGTCAACCAGTTGCCGCTGCAACCGGCGTATCACGAGCTGGATGATTTCATTGAGGCGCAACTGGCCGCGCATCAAGAGGTGTTCGCCAGTCGCGGGATCATTGCTACCTACGAAGTTGATCCGCTGAGCCCGCTGGGTTTCTTCGATCGCGAATTGGTTGCCTCGGTATTGGGCAACTGCATCAACAACGCGATTCGTTATGCCCGCGAGTCGCTGCTGATTACCGTCAGCGACGAGGCTGGGCAACTGGTGTTGAGCATCAACGATGACGGCGACGGTTACCCGGCAGCGATGCTCGAGCGTCAGGCTGATTACGTGCAGGGCATCAATCACGGCAGCGGCAGCACCGGGTTGGGTCTGTATTTCGCCAACCGGATTGCTGCGTTGCATCAGCGCAATGGCGTGGTCGGGCACACCGAGATTCGCAATGGCGGACCGTTGGGTGGCGGGGTGTTCAGCCTTTATCTGCCGTAACCCGGTTTTTTGTTTGACGCTGCTTGATATTCCGAACAGCCGGAGCCTATTTTGTACGGGTCGCCGCTTGCGGCTCGCACAATAACAAGGATTGCGTCATGACAACCGATGGCCAGCGTTCACTCGCGCAGCGACTGACCGGCATTGATGAGATTGAATGTGTCACGCCGGATTTGAACGGCGTGCCGCGCGGCAAGGTGATGACCGCCGAGGGTTTCCTCGAAGGGCGGCGTTTGCAGATGGCGCGGGGAGTGCTGCTGCAATGCATCATGGGCGGTTATCCGCCGGCGCGGTTTTACGGCAGCGATGACGGCGACCTCGCGCTGGTCGCCGAGCCGAGCATGATCCATCCCCTGCCATGGAGCGACGAGCCACGTGCCCTGGCCATCTGCGATGCCGACGAACTGAGCGGCGAAAGCTCCAACCTGTCGACCCGCGGTCAACTCAAGAAAGTCATCGCCCGTTACGCCGCACGCGGTCTGGCGCCGGTAGTGGCGACCGAGCTGGAATTCTTCGTCTTCGCGCCGAACACCGATCCGACTCAGCCGTTCCGTCCGCCAGTCGGCCTCGACGGGCGTCGCGAGGATGGGCAGTCGGCGTTCAGTGTCAGCTCCAACAATGGCCTGCGGCCATTCTTCAGCGAAGTCTATAAATGCATGGCGGCCCTCGGTCTGCCACGCGATACCTTCATGCATGAAATGGGCGTCAGCCAGTTCGAGATCAACTTGCTGCACGGTGATCCGCTGTTGCTGGCCGACCAGACTTTCCTGTTCAAACACCTGCTCAAGGAAGTCGCGCTCAAGCATGGTCTGAGCGTGGTGTGCATGGCCAAACCGCTGGCGCACACACCGGGCAGTTCGATGCACATTCACCAGAGCCTGGTCGAGATCGCCACTGGCAACAACGTGTTCAGCGACGAGAACGGCCAGCCGACCGCAATGTTCCGCCATTTCATCGGCGGGCAGCAGGCGGGCATGGCTGATTTCACAGCGCTGTTTGCGCCGAACGTAAACTCCTATCAGCGTCTGTGTCACCCGTATGCGTCGCCGAACAATGCCTGCTGGTCCCATGACAACCGCGCTGCAGGGCTGCGGATTCCGGCCAGTTCGCCGGTGGCTCGACGCGTGGAAAACCGTTTGCCTGGCGCCGATGCCAACCCGTATCTGGCGATTGCCGCGAGCCTGGCCGCCGGCTTGCATGGGATCGAGCATGCGCTGGAGCCGAGTGCGGCGATTCAGGGCGAATTCGAAGTGCCGGACAATCTTTCGTTGCCGTGTACCTTGCATGCCGCGCTCGAGCGTCTGAAACGTAGCCAATTGGCCAGGGAACTGTTCGGACAGGAGTTCATCGAAGGCTACATCGCTTCGAAGACCATGGAGTTGACCAGCTTCTTTGATGAAATCACTCCCTGGGAACGGCGTGTTCTAGCAGCCCAGGCCTGACTAACTGTCGCCGTCGGGCTATCGTCTTGATAGTCCGATACTCACTGCAAGGAGCCGCTCGGAACGCCGATGCGCCAAATCTGGAAATCCTTTCGAGCGCTGTATTTCGCCTCGCTGATGATGTTGATCGGCTCGGGCCTTCTATCTACTTATCTGGCATTGCGCCTGGCTGCTGACCATGTCGACGGACTGTGGGTCGGTGCGCTGATGGCGGCCAACTATTTCGGCCTGGTACTGGGCGGCAAGATCGGTCACCGCTTGATTGCCCGGGTCGGCCACATTCGCGCTTATTCGGCGTGTGCCGGGATCGTCGGCGCGGCGGTGCTCGGGCATGGCCTGGTCGACTGGCTGCCGGCGTGGCTGGTGCTGCGGACCATCGTCGGTCTGGGCATGATGTGCCAATACATGGTGATCGAGAGCTGGCTCAACGAGCAGGCCGACGCCAACCAGCGCGGGCTGGTGTTCAGCGGCTACATGATCGCTTCGTATCTGGGGCTGGTGCTCGGTCAGTTGATTCTGGTCATGCATCCGGGCCTCGGCCTGGAGCTGCTGATGCTGGTCGCGCTGTGTTTTGCCCTGTGTCTGGTGCCGGTGGCGCTGACCCGGCGAATTCACCCGGCGCCACTGCATCCGGCACCGATGGAGCCGCGCTTCTTTATCAAGCGCGTGCCGCAGTCGTTGAGCACGGTGCTGGGGGCCGGTCTGATCATCGGCTCGTTCTACGGTCTGGCACCGCTGTATGCCTCGCAGCAGGGGCTGTCGACCGAGCAGGTCGGTCTGTTCATGGGTAGCTGCATTTTTGCCGGGCTGCTGGTGCAGTGGCCGTTGGGCTGGTTGTCCGACCGTTATGACCGGGCGCTGCTGATTCGCTGTTTTGCCGGGTTCCTGGCGGTGGCGGCGTTGCCGTTGGCGATCCTGCCGCAGGTGCCGCTGGAAGTTCTGTTTGTCGTCGGGTTCATGTGTTCGCTGGTGCAGTTCTGCCTGTACCCGCTGGCGGTGGCGTTTTCCAACGACCACGTCGAGGGCGATCGCCGGGTGTCGCTGACGGCGATGCTGCTGGTGACCTACGGTGTCGGTGCGAGCATCGGCCCGCTGCTGGCAGGTGTGCTGATGAAGCTGTTTGGCAGTCAGAGCCTGTACGCGTTTTTCAGTTTCTTCGCGCTGGTGCTGGTGTGGCGCATTCGCCCGAAAGCGGTGACCAATCTTCATCAGGTCGACGACGCACCGCTGCATCACGTTGCGATGCCGGACAGCATGTCCAGCTCGCCGTTGGTGGCAGCACTCGATCCGCGAGTGGATGAGCAGGTGGTGCAGGAGCAGATGCAGACCACGGTTACGCCAGAACCGGAGCCGGAACCCGAAGTGCAGCCTGAAGCGGCGGTGGAAGCTGATCCGGCTGATGAGGGCGATAAACCGACGCCGGACATCAGTGGGGCCAGACCCTGAATCGGGTGAGGGTAAGGCTGTTCAAAGAATGATGCTTTAACTGTGGTGAGGGGATTTATCCCCGACCGGCTGCGAAGCAGTCGCAAAATCAACGCATGCGAAGTATCTGATACTGCGCATCGGCAGGTTTTGGGGGCGCTACGCGACCCATCGGGGATAAATCCCCTCGCCACAGGGATCTCCAGGCCAGGACTGGACAATGGAAATAGAAAAGGGCAGTCCCGCGAGGGGCTGCCCTTTCTATTTGCCTGTACGAATCACAGATCGTCTTTATCGAACCGACGTGCTTCACGCTGCAACTGATAGACGAAGCGTTCGACGTTGCGCGCCGCCTGGCCGCTGATGTTGTGGAAACGCAGACCAGCGAAGGTGATGTTGAGCTTTTCTTCGAAGTGCAGATAGCGCAGTTCGACCGAGATGGGTTGATTGCCAAACAGCGGGGTGGCGATCATGCGGTCATAGACCTGGCCCAGTTGCAGGCGGTCGGTGATGTCGCCTTCAAAGCGCAGCTTGCAACCGGTGGCGGAAATATCCAGCAGTTTGCCGTTGATTGGCGCCTTGAGCTTTTCGCCGCCGAGTTCGACGCTGACCAGATCGGTCAGCTTGAGGGCTGCGCGAAAGGCGTTGCGGCGCTGGTGGTAAACGACTTCGGTCGGCAGTTCGCCGGTATAGAAGCGATCGCCCTCGGACTCTTCAATGTTCAGCTTACCGGTGCATTCCCAGGCGATGCGCACGCCCTCGTGGAAGCCTTCGACCTTGAACGGTTCGCCCGCCAGCAGAAAACGCTCGCCATCGCGCGGGATCATTTCGTCCAGGGCAATCGTTGCGGTTTCGCGGTCGACCTTGATCAGGTAGCTCTGGAAACGCTGGCTGCGCTCGTGGAACGTGATGATCAGTGGATCGTGGCTTTCTTGCAGCTGGCGCAGGTTGCTGGAGATTTCCAGGGGCGTGGTCAGCACCTTTGGTGGCTGCGGACTATCATCCGCGCTTAGGGCGTTTGGCACGTTTTCTCAATCTCCAGACAAAATTTGACTACGACTAGCCAGCATTTTGCCAGCATGTTTCGCGGGTTGATAGTGCAGGCACATCGAATGGCTCACGCCTGGCTGAGCGTACGCGGCTTGGTGGGTTTGGCGAAAGTGCCCGAGGCGTCATACAACGCTGGCGGCTCGCCCCCGGTGAGGATTTTCAGCTGATTGGCCGTGGCGGCCTGCTGAATCTGGATCGACTGGCCGTTCTTGACGTTGGCCGCCTGGCACTGGGCAATCAGGTCGGTCAACACGTCGCTCTGGGCCAGCAACTGGTCGCCAATGCTCGAGTGGCTGGCCAGTTGCTCCAGGCCCTGACGGTCGAGCGGCAGGTTGAGGCTGGCGAGGATTTCGCTGCGCTTGCGGCCATGCTGTTCAAGCAAAATGATCAATGCCTGTTTGCGCGCCAGAATGTCTTCGAGCAAAGGCATGTCACGACCGTGCAAAGCGAGGGACTCGGTTTGCAGTAACTCCAGCAATTGTTGAGCTGGAGCAAAGTCGTCGGTGATCAGTTGCAATAAATTAGTGTCGTGCATGGCTGGCCTTGGGTTTTAAGCGTCCAAAAGCCTGGCGCCGGCAAAAGCCTAGCGCTGGGCTTCGAAGTTGAGCAGTTTGCTGGCTACACGGTTGCTGTCGACTTTATAGCTGCCATCGGCAATCGCTGCTTTCAACTCGGCCACCCGGGCTTTGTCGACGGCAGGCTGATCGCGCAGCTTGTCAGTGACCTTCTGCAACTGTTGAGCCTCATTGCTGAGGTGTACCGATTCCCCGCTTTTTGCGGTACTGGCCGTTTCGGCCTGGGTATTCAGCGGCGCGGAGGTGCCGGATTCGGCGGTTTCCTTGGCGTTGCTGGTACGTGTACTGCCCGTAAGTGACGAGGAGCTGTTCAAACGGCTGAAATCGATGACCATGTTAAAAACCTCTGGGAATTTGGACGCTTGCCATGTTCTCGGCCATTCCCTGGAAAACTTTAGGCTCACTTTGCAATGAGCTGCATGTGCCGAAGCGTGTTCTGCTGCGGCACAGTTTAGGGAAGCATCGAGGCCGGCGCCAGTTTTCTGCCTGAGCGTTTTACATGGCCACTTCCACCTGACCCGGCGCGATGACCTGCGCCTTGATCACCCGGTTGGAATTGAGGTTTTTCACCCGGATCTGTTCTTTCAAACCGCCATTGGCCAGGGCTTCGCCGGGCATGCGCACAGCGAGCGTACCGCTGCGGGCGATGATGACCACCTGATCACCCTTGCGCACCACTTCAGCCTGTTCCAGATGCACCAGGGTAATCACCTGATCGGCGACCGTTGGTCGGGTCAATTTCTGCCCGATGGCTTCATCCACCGACGTCAGGAAACCCTGATTGATCTGGCTGATGTCGCGTTCACGCAAGGTCACATCCTGCGGCTCGATAATTCCGGCGCGTTTCAGCGGGCGGGTGGTGGTGACAATCTCGCGAAACAGGCGGACTTGAGCGGGCACGAACACCGTCCACGGCGAGCTTCCCTCGCACCGGACCTTGACCGTTACCCGGCCCAGCGGACGGGCCGGACTCTCCAGCGACGCTGTCAATTCCTTGTCGCACATAGGCATGCGCATACGCGGGTCGAGCTGGTTGACCTCGATTTCGTAGCGGCCTTCCGTTTGACTGGTAGCCAGATAGTCTTCTACGGTGAACTCAAGAAAGCCTTGGGTGACGCCGATAAGCATGTCAGGCAAGGTAACCGTATCAGCACCGGCAGGGCTGCCAGCGAAGAAGAAGCAGACGGCAGACACCGCGCACAGCGCTTTGCGGGTGCGGGAGGTCAGGCGTCGGAAAAATGTCGTTTGAGCGTTCATACGAGTTAAAAAGCAAGCGCCGTGCCGTTTAGCAATGAATGTGCGTCGCAACAACACTTGGCGTTGGTGTAGGAGTCTGGGCATGGCTGGTGTAATGGATTCGGTGAACCAGCGCACGCAACTGGTAGGGCAGAATCGCCTGGAGCTGTTGTTGTTCCGTCTTGACGGTCAGCAGCTCTACGGCATCAACGTGTTCAAGGTGCGGGAAGTGCTGCAATGCCCGTCGCTGACGTTGATGCCCAAGTCCAGTCCTGTCGTGTGCGGGGTGGCGAATATCCGGGGGGCGACCATTCCGATCCTTGATCTGGCAATGGCGACCGGTTCCGGGGCGTTGAAAGACAAGAACAGTCCGTTCGTGATCATCACGGAGTACAACACCAAGACCCAGGGTTTCCTGGTTCGCTCGGTGGAGCGCATCGTCAACATGAACTGGGAAGAGATCCATCCGCCGCCCAAGGGCACGGGGCGCGATCACTACCTGACGGCTGTGACTCGGGTCGACAATCAGTTAGTCGAAATCATCGATGTCGAGAAGGTGCTGGCGGAAGTGGCGCCGACGCCCGAGGCGATTTCGGTCGGTGTGGTCGATGTTGAGACCCAGAGCAAGGCGTTGTCGCTGCGGGTGCTGACGGTCGATGACTCGTCGGTGGCGCGCAAGCAGGTCACGCGTTGCCTGCAGACGATCGGGGTTGAAGTGGTGGCGCTGAACGACGGCAAGCAGGCGCTGGATTACCTGCGCAAGCTGGTCGAAGAGGGCAAGAAGCCGGAAGAAGAGTTCCTGATGATGATTTCCGACATCGAGATGCCGGAGATGGACGGGTACACCCTGACGGCGGAGATCCGCAGCGACCCGCGCATGCAAAAGCTTCATATCATCCTGCATACTTCGTTGTCGGGGGTATTCAATCAGGCGATGGTCAAGAAAGTCGGTGCCGATGACTTCCTGGCCAAATTCCGTCCTGATGACCTGGCATCCCGGGTAGTCGACCGGATCAAAGCAGCAGATATCAGCTAGGGACCTTTTGTCCCTGGCGGTCAACACGATTTAAGAGGCGGCATCATTGTCTACGGGTAATTTGGATTTCGAACAATTCCGGGTCTTCCTGGAAAAAGCCTGTGGCATTTTGCTCGGTGAAAACAAGCAGTACCTGGTCTCGAGCCGTCTCAACAAACTGATGGAGCAGCAAGGCATCAAGTCCCTGGGTGAGCTGGTACAGCGCATCCAGACCCAGCCGCGCAGCGGTTTGCGCGAGCAGGTGGTCGATGCCATGACGACCAACGAAACCCTGTGGTTTCGGGACACCTATCCGTTTGAAGTCTTGAAGAACAAGGTGCTGCCCGAGGCAATCAAGGCCAGTCCCAACCAGCGTCTGCGGATCT
Source organism: Pseudomonas sp. S150 (assembly GCF_004526365.1). Classification (NCBI taxonomy): domain Bacteria; kingdom Pseudomonadati; phylum Pseudomonadota; class Gammaproteobacteria; order Pseudomonadales; family Pseudomonadaceae; genus Pseudomonas; species Pseudomonas sp. S150. The sequence goes on along the minus strand of NZ_CP038207.1, from coordinate 5,175,464 downwards.
GGTCGGCGGCGTGCTCGTCGGGTCAGGAACCGTATTCGCTGTCGATGTCGATCGACGAGTTCGAGCGCAGCAACCTCGGTCAGTTGAAGATGGGCGTGCAGATCGTTGCCACGGACTTGTCCGGCAGCATGCTGACCAACTGCAAGACCGGCGAGTACGACAGCCTGGCGATCGGTCGCGGTTTGTCCGCCGATCGTCTGCAGCGCTACTTCGACCCGAAAGGGCCGGGGCGCTGGGTGATCAAGGCGCCGATCAAGAACCGGGTGGAATTCCGTTCGTTCAACCTGCTCGACAGCTACGCCAGTCTGGGCAAGTTCGACATCGTGTTTTGCCGCAACGTGCTGATCTACTTCTCCGCCGAGGTGAAGAAAGACATCCTGTTGCGCATTCACAGCACGCTGAAGCCGGGCGGCTATCTGTTCCTTGGCGCTTCCGAAGCGCTGAACGGTCTGCCGGATCATTACCAGATGGTCCAGTGCAGCCCGGGGATCATTTACCAGGCGAAGTGATTGCATCGGCAACACGAGAAACGGGAGTCCTTGGGGGCTCCCGTTTTTTTGTGCCTGAATTATCTCCTTCACACACCACAAAATCCCCTGTGGGAGCGGGCTTGCTCGCGAAGGCGGTGTGTCAGGAAAACAAATACTGACTTAGATGACGCTTTCGCGAGCAAGCCCGCTCCCACAGTTGTCCGGTGTTGGCGAGAGCACGCAAGCGGCAGAAAAGCGGCAGCCAGCGGAAACCGGTTGCCGCTTTTCTGGCATTGCCGCTTTGCCGACTCCTCGCAAAGCCCCGGTTTACGGGGGTTGTTCTGTTTGGCACGGCGCTTGCTAAAGCTCAGGTACGAAAAACCGGTCACCCGAAGGTTCCCGACATGAGCATCAGCTTCGATAAAGCGCTCGGCATTCACGAAAAGGCACTGGGCTTCCGCGCCCAGCGTGCCGAAGTCCTGGCCAACAACATCGCCAACGCCGATACCCCGAACTACAAGGCTCGGGATCTGGACTTCTCCAAAGTGCTTGAAGCACAGACCCAGAAGAACGCCAACGGCACCATCGCCCTGAACATGACCAACAGCCGTCACATCGAAGCTGAAGGCCTGGGCAATGGCGACGAGTCGCTGATGTATCGCACGCCGATGCAGCCTTCGATCGACCAGAACACCGTGGACGCTCAGCTCGAGCAGTCGAATTACGCGGAAAACGCGGTCGGCTTCCAGGCCAGCTTCACCCTGCTCAACAGCAAATTCAAAGGGCTGGTGTCAGCCCTGCGCGGAGAGTAATCCATGTCCCTGTCCAGCGTTTTCAACATTGCCGGCAGCGGCATGAGCGCACAAACCACGCGTCTGAACACCGTGGCTTCGAACATCGCCAACGCCGAAACCGTTTCGTCGAGCATCGATCAGACCTACCGCGCCCGTCACCCGGTGTTCGCCACCATGTTCCAGGGCGGCCAGAACACTGGCAGCAACTCGCTGTTCCAGAGCCAGGACGCCGCAGGGCAGGGCGTGCAGGTACTCGGCGTGGTCGAAGACCAGAGCAACCTCGAAGCGCGCTACGAGCCGAACCATCCGGCCGCTGACGCCAAGGGCTACGTCTACTACCCGAACGTCAACGTGGTGGAAGAAATGGCTGACATGATTTCCGCGAGCCGTTCGTTCCAGACCAACGCCGAAATGATGAACACCGCCAAAACCATGATGCAGAAGGTACTGACCCTCGGTCAGTAATAAGGGGCGACGGCCATGAGTGTTTCCGATACCACCAGCAGCCTGAGCATGAATGACATCCTGGCGAACTCCTCGAAGAAAACGAGCAGTTCGACCACCGGTGGCATTGCTTCGGCCACCAACAGCGCCACTGGCGGCAAAGCCCTGGGCAAGGATGCGTTCCTGCAACTGCTGGTCACCCAGCTGAAAAACCAGAACCCGCTTGATCCGCAGGACAACAGCGCTTTCGTAGCGCAGTTGGCGCAGTTCAGCAGCCTTGAGGGCATCACCACCCTCAACAGCACCGTCAGTTCGCTGGCCGGCAACTACAGCTCCTCGCAAGCCCTGCAGGCGTCGTCGCTGGTTGGCCGTAACGTGATCGTGCAGACCAACACCGTGCAATTGGACGACCCAAGCAAAGGCATGACCGGTTCGGTCACCGTGCCGTCGTCGATTGCCGGTGGCACCGTCAGCATTACCGACAGCAGCGGCACGGTGGTTCGCACCATCGATCTGGGCAGTCGCGCCGCAGGCAGCGCGAGCTTCACCTGGGACGGCAAGGACAAGGACGGCAATCTGGTGAAGACCGGTACCTATACCGTCAAAGCCAACGCCTCGATCAATGGCACCGCGACCGATATGGCGACCTACCTGCCAGCCACGGTCAACAGCGTGACCATCAGCCAGACCGGTGGCGAGCTGATGCTCAACCTGTCCGGCAAGGGCACCGTCGCCCTGTCCAAAGTACAAACCATTGGTATATAGAGCCGACTAACCGGCACAAAGGAGTGGAATATGTCTTTCAATATCGGCCTTAGCGGTCTCTATGCAGCCAACAAACAACTGGACGTGACCGGCAACAACATCGCCAACGTCGCGACCGCCGGTTTCAAATCGTCCCGTGCAGAATTCGAAGACGTTTACTCGTCGACCCGTCTGGGCAGTGGCAGCAAGGTCATCGGTAACGGTGTACGCCTGGCCAACGTTTCTCAGCAGTTCACCCAGGGTGACATCAACAACACCGGTAACGTGCTGGACATGGGTATCAACGGTTCCGGTTTCTTCACCATGAGCAACAACGGTTCGGTTTCCTATACCCGTGCCGGTACCTTCAAGGTCGACAACGCTGGTTACATCACCAACACCGACTACACCTCGCGCCTGCAGGGTTACGGTGTGGATGCCAACGGCAAGATCATCAATGGTGTGCTGACTGACCTGAAGATCGACACTTCCAACCTGGCGCCGAAGTCCACCTCGCTGGTGACCTCGACCATCAACCTGGACTCGACCGCTCCAGTAATCGACGACACAGTGCCCGCCGGCAAGTTCGATCCGAACAACCTCGCGACCTACACCAAATCGTTCAGCACGCCGATCTATGACAGTCAGGGCAACATGCACCCGATGGATCAGTACGTGGTCAAGACCGGTGCCAACACCTGGAAGGTCTACACCCTGGTAGACGGTCGTAATCCGGACGCTACCGGTAGCGATCCGAAGGTCACCGCGCCGACACCTTCGACCATGACGTTTGACTCCGCTGGCAAGCTGACTCAGGTCAGCACTCTGCCGGGTCCGGTGATCAGCAGTGACCTCAAGCTCAGTGGCTGGGTCCCGGGTAATGTGATCAACGGTACATTCAAGCCTAATGGTGCAGCCGCGAACCCGGCAGGCATCACCATTTCGATGGCTCAGACCACCCAGTACAACGCCGATACCGCCCGTTCGATCCCGACTCAGGATGGTTACGCCACTGGCCAGATCACCAACCTGACCATTGATGGCACCGGTACCCTGTTCGCCAACTTCAGCAACAACCAGAGCAAGGCCATCGGCCAGGTTGCGCTGGCCAGCTTCACCAACGAACAGGGCCTGCAGGCTATCGGTGGTACCAGCTGGAAAGAGACCTTCGCTTCCGGTATTCCGGGCTACGACGCGCCGAAAACCGGGACCTTGGGTGAGGTGGTATCCAACTCGCTGGAAGAGTCGAACGTTAACCTGACCAACGAGCTGGTGGACCTGATCAAGGGCCAGAGCAACTATCAGGCGAACGCCAAGACCATTTCGACCCAGAGCACCATCATGCAAACCATCATTCAGATGACCTGATTGCGGTTTCTGGTTGTGCAAGGGAGCCCCTCTTTTTGAGGGGCTTTTTTGTGGGCTATTGTTTTGTGGGCTTATCCGTTGCTGCGGTAACGGCTACTTAGGGTTTCGCCCTTACGGCGAGTCACTTTTGCAGACGCCCAAAAGTAACCAAAACGCTTCAGCCCCAACGTTCGGCCCTCGCCGTGGCTCGGGTTCCTTCGCTCCGGGATCGATCCGGGCGCATCGCCTCCGGTTTGCTTCGCTGCACCTCCTCTCGATGTGTTTGGCTTCGCCAAACGGTCGCTACGCTCCCGCCCCCCGGATCAATCCCTCCACTCAGCCTGCCGACGGGCTTTGAAGATCAAAAGCTGCAGCCGAGCTTGCGCTCATCCTGTTGAGTGGGGCGGCTTTGCCGCATGGGCTGTACGCTTTCTGAATTGTAGGAGCCAGCCTGCGGGCGATCGCGGCCTGACAGCCGACCAATCTCTTGCCGGTGTACTCAATCCCTGTGGGAGCGGGCTTGCTCGCGAAGGCGGTCTGACAGCCGACCAATCTCTTGCCGGTGTACTCAATCCCTGTGGGAGCGGGCTTGCCAGCGATAGCGGCCTGTGAGCCGACCAATCTCCGCCAGATTCACATAATCACTTCAGCAGTCTCGTTTCACTCGACAGCTCCTGCACATAAATGGCAGACAAAAGAAAACCCCCGACAAACCAGAAGTCTGTCGGGGGTTTCTTTTGTCTGGAAGAATCAGGCGTCTCGCGACGCCTGACCCGGCTCAGCTTATTGGCAAGCTTCGCAATCCGGCTCGTCGATCGCGCAAGCCTTTGGCACTGGCGCTGGGCCGGCCGGAGCTGCCAGAACCGAATCGTCGCCGTGGTTGCCGCCGCTGGAAACAGCGTTCAGCTTGCCGGTGTTGATGGTCGACTTCTCGGTGCTGGTCGCAGCCAGGGCACGGAGGTAGTAAGTGGTTTTCAGACCACGGTACCAGGCCATGCGGTAGGTCACGTCGAGCTTCTTGCCCGAGGCACCGGCGATGTACAGGTTCAGCGACTGGGCCTGGTCGATCCACTTCTGACGACGGCTTGCCGCGTCAACGATCCACTTGGTGTCCACTTCGAACGCGGTCGCGTAGAGCTCTTTGAGTTCTTGCGGGATGCGCTCGATCTGCTGAACCGAACCGTCGTAGTACTTCAGGTCGTTGATCATGACCGAGTCCCACAGACCGCGAGCCTTGAGGTCGCGAACCAGGTACGGGTTGATCACGGTGAATTCGCCCGACAGGTTCGATTTCACATACAGGTTCTGGTAGGTCGGTTCGATCGACTGCGATACGCCGGTGATGTTGGCGATGGTTGCGGTCGGTGCGATGGCCATGATGTTGGAGTTACGAATGCCTTTCTGTACACGGGCGCGAACCGGTGCCCAGTCCAGGGTTTCGTTCAGGTCAACGTCGATGTACTTCTGGCCACGTTGCTCGATCAGGATCTGTTGCGAATCCAGTGGCAGGATGCCTTTGGACCACAGCGAACCGTTGAAGGTCTCGTAAGCACCACGCTCGTCGGCCAGGTCGCAGGACGCCTGGATCGCGTAGTAGCTGACCGCTTCCATCGACTTGTCGGCGAACTCGACGGCAGCGTCGGAACCGTAAGGGATGTGCTGCAGGTACAGCGCGTCCTGGAAGCCCATGATGCCCAGACCGACCGGACGGTGGCGGAAGTTGGAGTTCTTCGCTTGCGGCACCGAGTAGTAGTTGATGTCGATCACGTTGTCGAGCATGCGCACGGCGGTGTTCACGGTGCGTTGCAGCTTGGCGGTGTCCAGCTTGCCGTCGACGATGTGGTTCGGCAGGTTGATCGAGCCCAGGTTGCAAACGGCGATCTCGTCCTTGTTGGTGTTCAAGGTGATCTCGGTGCACAGGTTCGAGCTGTGAACCACGCCGACGTGCTGCTGCGGGCTACGCAGGTTGCACGGATCCTTGAAAGTCAGCCATGGGTGGCCGGTTTCGAACAGCATGGAGAGCATTTTGCGCCACAGGTCTTTGGCCTGGATGGTCTTGAACAGCTTGACCTTGCCCGGGTACTCGGTCAGGGCTTCGTAGTACTCGTAGCGCTCTTCGAAGGCTTTGCCGGTCAGGTCGTGCAGGTCCGGTACTTCGGATGGCGAGAACAGGGTCCACTTGCCGTCATCGAAGACACGCTTCATGAACAGGTCAGGGATCCAGTTGGCGGTGTTCATGTCGTGGGTACGACGACGATCATCACCGGTGTTCTTGCGCAGTTCGATGAACTCTTCGATGTCCATGTGCCAGGTTTCCAGGTAGGCACACACAGCGCCTTTGCGCTTGCCACCCTGGTTAACGGCTACGGCGGTGTCGTTCACTACTTTCAGGAACGGAACCACGCCTTGCGACTTGCCGTTGGTGCCTTTGATGTACGAACCCAGTGCACGCACAGGGGTCCAGTCGTTGCCCAGGCCGCCAGCGAATTTCGACAACATGGCGTTGTCGTGAATCGCGTGGTAGATGCCCGACAGGTCGTCCGGAACGGTGGTCAGGTAGCAGCTCGACAGCTGTGGACGCAGGGTACCGGCGTTGAACAGGGTCGGAGTCGAAGCCATGTAGTCAAAGGACGACAGCAGGTTGTAGAACTCGATCGCACGGTCTTCTTTCTGCTTCTCTTCGATTGCCAGGCCCATGGCCACGCGCATGAAGAAGATCTGCGGCAGTTCGAAACGCACGCCATCCTTGTGGATGAAGTAACGGTCGTACAGGGTCTGCAGGCCCAGGTAGGTGAATTGCTGATCGCGCTCGTGGTTGATCGCCTTGCCCAGTTTTTCCAGGTCGAAGGTGGCCAGCACAGGGTTCAGCAGTTCGAACTCGATACCTTTGGCGATGTAAGCCGGCAGTGCCTTGGCGTACAGGTCGGCCATCTCGTGGTGAGTGGCGCTTTCGGCCACTTCGAGGAAGCCCAGGCCTTCGGCACGCAGGGTGTCCATCAGCAGGCGGGCGGTGACGAACGAGTAGTTCGGCTCGCGCTCGACCAGGGTACGCGCGGTCATTACCAGTGCGGTGTTGACGTCGTTCAGGGCCACGCCGTCGTACAGGTTCTTCAGGGTTTCGCGCTGGATCAGGTCGCCGTCGACTTCAGCCAGGCCTTCGCAGGCTTCGGTGACGATGGTGTTCAGGCGGCCCATGTCCAGCGGCGCGAGGCTGCCATCGGCACGGGTGATGCGGATCGACGGGTGCGCGTCGACCGCAGCTTCTACCGGCGCATGGGCTGCGCGTTCTTTCGAGCGGCCGTCACGGTAGATCACGTAGTCACGAGCGACTTTCTGCTCGCCGGCACGCATCAGGGCCAGTTCGACCTGGTCCTGGATCTCTTCGATGTGGATGGTGCCGCCCGACGGCATGCGACGCTTGAAGGTCGCGGTGACCTGTTCGGTCAGGCGCGCAACGGTGTCGTGGATTCGCGACGAAGCGGCAGCGGTGCCGCCCTCAACTGCGAGAAACGCTTTGGTGATAGCGACGGTGATCTTGTCATCGGTGTAAGGAACGACAGTGCCATTGCGCTTGATCACGCGCAGTTGACCAGGCGCGGTGGCGGCCAGATCCGAATTCGAATCGGCGGCCTGCGGCAAGGTGCCCTGCGGGTTCTCGCGAGTTGTGTCGGTTTGCATGGGTGTCTCCACGTTCTCTATGTTTGTTTGGGCACCATCAAGGTGCCCACCGTTCCGTCCTGAAGCACTACAACCGGCACGCGCCGGGCATAACGACTTCGGGACAGTTCAGGAAGGGGGCCTTGTGAGCGCCGCTTCCATGCCGAAGTCTTCGGTTCGCGCGATACGCGTGAGACCGCATTCCTTTCGGGGAGCAGATTCGTCACTGCAACACCCGTACCGTTATCGTCGTGGTCGACTGAAAAACGGTAGCCATCCGCAGGCGCGGTTTGGGCTTTCGAAAATACGTTTGGTTCAACCCGACAATGGCAATAAAAAGCCTTGAATTCACTGTCCGGTTTGTGTTTGGTTTTTTGCGAAAAACCCTACATGTAGGGTTTTTTTACGCACGGGCTACAAGATAATGCGTTTTGGGGGAGTATTGCAACGTATAGCCTGTGGATAAACCTGTGCGTAAATTGTGTGCGAAAGGGCTGATTCCCGTGTAGGCCGCGAACCTGCTGAGTTAGACCGTTTGTCACTGTTTTTCACCCGGGAAAAACGCTTCAGCGGATTTTTAAGGGCGCGAACCCTATCACAAAAAACCGCCTTGTCCGAACGCATTTGCCGACTTGTGTTCTGGCTGTACGCCGTTTATACAATCGAGCGGTGTTTACCCATTCTTATCCTCCCGAAAGATGACAAAAAGACGGGAAAAATGTGGGAGCGGGCTTGCTCGCGAAAGCGGTGGGTCAGGCAATTTCCATGTTGACCATGCCGCCGTCTTCGCGAGCAAGCCCGCTCCCACAGGGGAATTGAGTCAGGCCGAGCATTCTTCCTTATTAATAACAACAGCAAGCAGAGGTCACCGGTGGAGCAAGAAGCCTGGCAGGTATTGATAGTTGAGGATGACCAGCGTCTGGCCGAACTCACCCGCGAATACCTGCAAGCCAATGGATTGCGCGTGGAGATCGAAGGCAACGGCGCGCTGGCGGCGGCGCGGATCATCAAGGAGCAGCCGGACCTGGTGATCCTCGACCTGATGCTGCCCGGTGAAGACGGCCTGAGCATTTGCCGCAAGGTGCGCGATCGTTACGACGGGCCGATCCTGATGCTCACCGCACGCACCGACGATGCTGACCAGATTCAGGGTCTCGACCTCGGCGCTGATGATTACGTATGCAAACCGGTGCGCCCACGGCTGTTGCTCGCGCGCATTCAGGCTTTGCTGCGACGCAGCGACACAGCCGAGCCAATCGTGGAAAAAAGCCGTCGCCTGCAATTCGGCCCCCTGGTGGTGGACAACGCCTTGCGCGAAGCCTGGCTCAGCGACAGCGGCATCGAACTGACCAGTGCCGAATTCGACCTGCTCTGGCTGTTGGTGTCGAACGCCGGGCGAATCCTCTCTCGCGAAGAAATCTTCACTGCGTTGCGCGGCATCGGCTATGACGGTCAGGACCGCTCGATCGATGTGCGCATCTCGCGCATTCGCCCGAAGATTGGCGATGACCCCGACCATCCGCGCCTGATCAAGACCATCCGTAGCAAAGGCTACCTGTTCGTCCCTGAAGCCTGTGTGGATCTGGCGCTGTGAACTCGATCTTCCTGCGCATCTATGGCGGCATGTGCGCGGCGCTGATTCTGGTGGCGGTGCTTGGTGTGCTGGCGCTGCACCTGCTCAATCAGGTGCGCAGCGAGCAATACCGCGAGCGCCTGGCCCACGGCACGTTCTCGCTGATGGCCGACAACCTGCAACCGATGAACGAAACCGAGCGCCACCGGGCGTTGTTGGTCTGGGAGCGTCTGCTGGGGATTCCGCTGGCGCTGAAGAAGTTTTCCGAGACCGATCTGGATCTCTCTCAGCGCGCCCGGGTGCAGCGCGGTCAGGCCTTGGTAGAGCAGACCGGCCCGCATGCGGCGCGGGTCTATCGACTGGTCAGCGACAAGGAACAGCTGCTGCTGACCGGTGACGTACAACAGATCAGCGAGCAATTGGCCCGCGCGACTATTTATCTGTTGGCCGATGAACTGGTACGGGTGCCGGTCGGCGAACAGCCCAAACGACTGGCGCAGTTAAAGGAAGAGAAAGGCTTCGGTTTTGATCTGCGACTGGTCACGGTCAACGAGGCCGACATGGACGAAGACCAGAGCCGCCGAGTGTCCGAGGGCGATACGGTGATGGCGCTGGGCAAGGGCGGGGATTCGATCCGGGTGTTTGCCGGCATGGTCGGTACGCCGTGGGTGCTGGAGATCGGCCCGCTGTATCAGATGAATCCGTATCCGCCGCAATGGCTGGTGCTGATTGCGGCCCTCGGCCTGAGCCTGATCGGTCTGATCGTGTATCTGCTGGTGCGTCAGCTCGAACGACGTCTGCGCGGACTTGAAGCCGCGGCCACGCGCATCGCCAAGGGCAGCCTGGAAACCCGCGTGCCGGCCCGCGGAGCTGACTCGGTCGGGCGACTGGCAGCAGCGTTCAACGGCATGGCCGAGCACTTGCAGCAGTTGCTGGCGATCCAGCGCGAGCTGGTGCGTGCGGTGTCCCACGAACTGCGCACACCGGTGGCGCGCCTGCGTTTCGGGCTGGAGATGATCGGCTCGGCCACCACTCCGCAAGCGCTGGAAAAATACCGCGAGGGCATGGATCACGACATCGAGGATCTCGATAAGCTGGTCGACGAAATGCTCACTTACGCGCGGCTGGAGCAGGGTTCGCCGGCACTGACCTTTCAGCGCATTGACCTCGATGCGCTGGTCAATCAGGTGATCGCAGAACTGGCGCCGTTGCGTGCCGAGGTCACGGTGCAGCGCGGGTTGTGCCTGTCAGCGGCGGACAACGATGGCGCCTGGGTCGAAGCCGAGCCGCGCTTCCTGCATCGGGCGTTGCAGAATCTGGTGAGCAACGCGATGCGCCATGCGCGCTCGAATGTCACGGTGAGTTATCAGGTCGGGCAGTTGCGCTGCCGGGTCGATGTCGAGGATGACGGGCCGGGTGTGCCGGAGTCGGCGTGGGAACGGATCTTCACGCCGTTCCTGCGTCTGGATGACAGCCGCACCCGGGCCTCTGGTGGGCATGGGCTGGGGCTGTCGATTGTGCGGCGGATCATTCACTGGCATGACGGTCGGGCGCTGATCAACAAGAGCAAGAGTCTGGGTGGGGCTTGTTTCAGTCTGAGTTGGCCGAGGAATCAGGAGCGCCGCTGAGTTTTGCGTTAGCAGAAATGGCGCCTTCGCGAGCAAGCCCGCTCCCACAGGGGAATGTATTTCAAGGGTGGGAGCGGGCTTGCTCGCGAAGGCGGTGCAACAGTCGCCGAAAAATCCTCAGGCCGGAATGCTGACCAGACTCAACAACTGCCCATCCTGCACACCAAATTGCGCTTCCAGCTCGGTGCCATGACGCCATTCGCCAGACAAGTCAGTCAGCAAACGCAACCGGACCTGACCCTGCTCCGTCCACTCCAGCACCTCGGCGTGCTCGAAGTAGAAACGCTTCTGCACAATCGGGTACAGCGCCTTGAACAGGCTCTCTTTCACCGAAAACGTCAGGGTCACGCACAACGGCAGTTGTTCCCGCGCACCGGCGGCCATGCGTTGCAGCTCCGGCGGCGTCAGAATCTCCCCGGCCAGGCGTTCGGCGCGCTCGGTCTCGAGCAGGTTTTCCAGATCCATGCCCAAGCCGCGCCAGTGCTGCTTGTTGGCGACTATTGCCGCCGCGTGTCCGGTGCTGTGAGTGATCGAGCCGCAGATGTGCGCCGGCCACACCGGTGCGCGGTCTTCGCCAATCGCCGGAATCACGCTTGAGCCTTCCAGTTGCTGCAGCGCGGCCCGGGCGCAAATTCGCCCGGCAAGAAACTCTGCCTGGCGCTTGGCAACCGAACGCTGAATGCTCGGCGGCGGCTCGATGGCGCTGCGCTGGAAGTCATCGCCGAGCAGTTGCTTCGGGTCGAAACGGGTACTGAGCAGCACGGTCTCGGGCAGCACGCTGGGCAACGGCCAATGGGCGTCGAGCGGGGTGCAGCAGGCGGGGAGGGGCGGGCTGGAATTCATGGCGGGCATTTTGCCGATTCGCAGGGGCAAGGTCGAGCTCGGCGGTGCGGCTTTCGCGAGCAGGCTCGCTCCCACATTTGGAACGCATTCCCATGTGGGAGCGAGCCTGCTCGCGAAGGCCGCGCTGCAATCTATCTGATCAGCCAAAGATTTTCTGGAAGAACGCCTTCATGTCCGCCCAGGATTTTTCATCAGCCGCCTTGTTGTAACCGATATCCGGGCCACCGTGTTCACCGTGGCTCAAACGATCGGCATCCGGATTGGTGAAGCCATGCTTGGCGCCGTCGAGGCTGACGAATGTGTAGTCGGCGCCGGCCTTGTCCATCTCGGATTTGAATGCGGTGACGTTGTCTGGAGTGACCATGCTGTCCAGCGCACCGTGCTCGACCAGAATCTTCGCCTTCACACTGCCGGGCGTCGCCGGGGTGGTGGTCGCCAGCGCACCGTGGAAACTCACCACGCCCGCCAGCGGCTCGCCCTGACGCGCGGCGTTGAGCACCACGCCACCGCCGAAGCAGTAACCGATGGCGGCGATTTTATTGACGTCGGTCTGCGGCTGCTTTTTCAGCAGGTTCAACCCGGCCTCGAAACGTTTGCTGGAGGCCGCAGCATCCTGGGTCGCGGCCTGCATGAACGCCATCGCATCTTTCGGGTGCTCAGTGTTCTTGCCTTCGCCGTACATGTCGATCGCCAGCGCGCTGTAGCCCAGTTCGGCGAGATCGTGGGCGCGACGTTTAGCGTAATCGTTAAGGCCCCACCATTCATGCACCACGACGACTCCAGGGCGTTTGCCCTTGATCGCGTCGTCGTAGGCGTAGTAGCCGATCAGTTTGGTGCCGTCGGCACTCTGGTAGGGAATCTCCTGGGTCTTGATCGCGGCGTTGGCCAGACTGCTGGCAGCGAGCAAGGCGAGGGCGAGGAACAGGCGCATGGTCGGTCTCCTTATCGAAAGTGGTCAGGACAGCCTAGTCGATTTGATTCAGTGCAGGTTCACCGAGTGTTCAGGGCAGGTACAGGGGCGGCTTGCTAACCTTGCAGCCTATCGAACAGCAATGAGAAAGTTGTCGCCTGTGCCGTCGCCTTCGCGAGCAGACTCGCCCTCACAAGTATGCTGTTGACGTTGGAGCTTTTTGATTTGCCCGGGAGAGCGTTATGAAACTGTTGGTCGTCGAAGATGAAGCGCTGTTGCGCCATCACCTGCAAACCCGCCTGACGGAGAGCGGTCACGTGGTCGAGTCCGTGGCCAATGCCGAAGAGGCGCTGTACCAGACCGGACAGTTCAACTTCGATCTGGCGGTCATCGACCTCGGGCTGCCAGGCATGGGCGGTCTGGACTTGATCCGGCAGTTGCGCTCGACCGGCAAGACCTTTCCGATCCTGATCCTCACCGCGCGCGGCAACTGGCAAGACAAGGTCGAAGGCCTGGCGGCCGGTGCCGACGACTACGTGGTCAAGCCGTTCCAGTTCGAAGAACTCGAGGCGCGACTCAACGCCTTGCTGCGTCGCTCCAGCGGCTTCACCCAGTCCACCATCGTCGCCGGACCGCTGTTGCTGGACCTCAATCGCAAGCAGGCATCGCTGGATGCAGAGCCGCTGGCGCTGACTGCCTACGAATACCGCATCCTCGAATACCTCATGCGCCACCACCAGCAAGTGGTGCCCAAGGATCGCCTGATGGAGCAGCTCTATCCGGATGACGACGAGCGTGATCCGAACGTGATCGAAGTGCTGGTCGGCCGTCTGCGCCGCAAGCTCGAAGGACCGGGCGGGTTCAAGCCGATCGACACCGTGCGCGGTCTTGGCTACCTGTTCAATGAGCGCTGCACTTGATTCGTTCTCTACGCGTTCGCTTGATGCTCGCCGCCACCACGTTGGCGGTGTTGTTCATGCTTGGCTTGCTGCCGGCCATGCAAGGCGCGTTCAGCCTGGCATTGCAGGACTCGATCGAGCAGCGCCTGGCCTCGGATGTGACCACGCTGATTTCGGCGGCACGTATCGAGAACGGTCGCCTGCAGATGCCGGCGCAGTTGCCTGACGAGCGATTCAACCTTACTGACGGGCGTCTGCTGGGCTACATCTATGATCGCGAGGGGCATCTGGTCTGGCGCTCCAAGGGCACAGAAGAAGGGCAGATCAACTACAAGCCGCGTTACGACGGCATGGGCAATGAGTTCGCGCGGATTCGCCAGGCCAGCGGTCAGGAATTTTTTGTCTACGACGTCGAAGTCAAGTTGCTCGGGGGCAAGAGTGCGGCATTCAGCTTTGTGACCCTGCAACCGGTGCACGAGTACGAATCGACGCTCGAAGGCCTGCGCGACAACCTTTATCTGGGCTTTGGTGCTGCACTGTTTGTCTTGCTTGCGCTGTTGTGGATTGGCCTGACCTGGAGTTTGAAAGCCTTGCGCCGGTTGAGTCAGGAGCTCGACGAAATCGAAAGCGGCACTCGCGAAAGCCTCAGCGAACAACACCCGCGCGAACTGCTGCGCCTGACCGGCTCGCTCAACCGTTTGCTGCACAGTGAGCGCCAGCAGCGCAGCCGCTACCGTGACTCCCTCGATGATCTGGCGCACAGCCTGAAAACCCCGTTGGCGGTACTGCAAGGCGTCAGTGAAGACATGGCCCAACGCCCGGAAGATCGCGATCAAGCCTGGGTGCTGCAAACCCAGATCGAGCGCATGAGTCAGCAGATCAGCTATCAACTGCAACGCGCCAGCTTGCGCAAAAGTGGTCTGGTGCGCCATCAAGTGCGACTGCAACCGGTACTCAAAAGCCTGTGCGACACGCTGGACAAGGTCTACCGCGACAAACACGTGCGGGTGGCGTTTGATCTGCCGGAGCACTGTTACGTGCCGATCGAGCAGGGCGCGCTGCTGGAGATGATGGGCAACCTGCTGGAAAACGCCTATCGCCTGTGCCTGGGTGAAGTGCGCATCAGCGTGCGCGAGAGCCTCACCGGCATCGAGCTGTGCATTGAGGACGACGGCCCCGGTGTGCCGCCGAATCAGCGCGCGCGGATCCTCGAGCGTGGTGAGCGTCTGGATCGTCAGCATCCGGGGCAGGGCATCGGGCTGGCGGTGGTCAAGGACATCATCGAAAGCTACAACGCCAAGCTGATGCTCGGGGATTCGCCGATGGGCGGGGCGGCGTTCAGGATTCAGTTTCCTGCGGTTTAATTGGAAGTTGCCCTCACCCTAGCCCTCTCCCAGAGGTAGAGGGAACTGACCTAAGTGTCTCCAGAAAATGATCGACCTGAGTGATTTGCCTCGAATATGGATTCAGCAGAGAGCTTTCAGGTCGGCGTATTTATCGAGCTTCCCCCATCCAGTCCCCTCTCCCTCCGGGAGAGGGTTAGGGTGAGGGGCTTTTGACGTTAAAGCCTCACTGCTCCTGCGCCCGATAAGCCCCCGGTGTCAGCCCGGTCCATTTCTTGAACGCCCGGTGAAACGCCGACGGTTCGGAAAACCCCAACTGCTCGGCAATCTGTTGCAACGACAGATCCGCCCGTCCCAGATGATAGATCGCGATGTCCCGGCGCAACTGATCCTTCAATTCCTGAAAACTGCTGCCTTCCTCACGCAAATGCCGACGCAGGGTTTGCGGGCTGATGTGCAGCTGCGCGGCCACCGCTTCGAGGTCCGGCCACTGCGCACTGTCGCGGCTGAGCAAGCGGCGCAGGCGACTGCTGAGGCTGTCGCCGTCGTCCGGGCGCGATAGCAGGTCGGCGGGTGAGCGTTCGAGAAAGTGCTTGAGGGTGCGTTCGTCCTGCAACAGCGGCATCGACAGATAGCGACTGTGGAACAACAGGCTGCTTTGCTGGGCGCAAAACACCAGCGGGCAAGGGAACAGCAGGTCGTACTCGGCAGCGTGCGCCGGTTTCGGATAACTGAAGGTGGCCTGCTCCAGACGAATCCGCTGGCCGATCAGCCAACTGCCGAGGCGATGCCAGATCACCAGCAGGCTCTCGCTGAGAAAGTGATCCGGGTCCCATAACTGCGAGTCATCAAGGCTCAGGCGCACCCATTCGTCTTCGCGGCTCAGGCTCAGGCGCGGAGCCTCGGGGAATAGGCTATAAAACAATAAACCGCGTTGCAGTGCCTTCTCCAGATTGCGGCAGTGGATCAGCGCGTGGCACATCATCGCGAAGCTGCCGGGTTTGCTTGGCGCGTTGCCAAAGCCCAGGTATTCGTCATCCAGCGCCAGCCACAGACTCTGGATCAACTGGGTGAATTGCTCCGGGGCGATGCGCGCCCGAGGTTCATCGAGCAACTCGGGGCTGATGCCCAGTTGCTGCAGCAGCGGCGAATAGTCGAAGCCCGAACGGCGTGCGCCACCGAGGGCGGCACGGGCGAAATGACTGTCGATGGTGCGTTCGCGCATAAGCGGCAGATCCTTCCTCAAGCGCCGGATGGTAGCCGGGGCATGCGCAGGGCAACAAGGCGGATTTCCGCCAAATTGTAGGACGAGATCCGCTGACTTGGCGGAAATCCGCCACACTGGCGTCACCGGGCAGTGACAAAAAATACTCTGCATCCCCTGATATCAAAAGGCTTGCAGCGAATTGCACCAAAGTGGCACGGCGTTTGCGATAAGAGCGACAGAAGTGTGCGTCTATTCCGCGGGAATAGCGCCGCTCGAACAACAAATCCCTCCAGTGCAGGAGGGTTCGCAATTCAGGTTCTGCGCCCAACAGATGGATGTTGCCCGCGGGACGCTTGAGGACACTTGCAATGACGACTCGTCAGCCACTGTACAAATCCCTGTATTTCCAGGTGATCGTCGCGATCATCATCGGTATTGCCCTTGGTCACTACTACCCGCAGTTCGGTGTGGCGGTAAAGCCACTGGGTGACGGGTTCATCAAGCTGATCAAAATGATCATCGCCCCGATCATCTTCTGCACCGTGGTCAGCGGCATCGCTGGCATGCAAAGCATGAAGTCGGTCGGCAAGACCGGCGGTTATGCACTCCTGTACTTCGAAATCGTTTCGACCATCGCCCTGCTGGTCGGCCTGATCGTGGTCAACATCGTGCAGCCGGGCAACGGCATGCACATCGACGTCAGCACCCTGGACGCCTCGAAAGTCGCGACCTACGTGCAGCAAGGTGCAGACCAGAGCGTAGTCGGCTTCCTGCTCAACGTGATCCCGACCACCATCGTCGGCGCGTTCGCCACTGGTGACATCCTGCAAGTGCTGATGTTCTCGGTGATCTTCGGTTTCGCCCTGCATCGCCTGGGTGACTATGGCCGTCCGATCCTCGACTTCATCGATCGCTTCGCCCACGTGATGTTCAACATCATCAACATGATCATGAAGCTCGCGCCAATCGGTGCCTTCGGCGCGATGGCGTTCACCATCGGTGCTTACGGTGTCGGCTCGCTGGTGCAGTTGGGTCAACTGATGGCCTGCTTCTACATCACCTGCCTGGCCTTCATCCTGATCGTGCTGGGTGCCATCGCCCGCATGCACGGCTTCAGCGTGCTGAAGATGATTCGCTACATCCGTGAAGAGCTGCTGATCGTACTCGGTACTTCGTCTTCGGAATCGGTACTGCCACGCATGCTGATCAAGATGGAGCGTCTGGGCGCGAAGAAATCCGTCGTGGGTCTGGTGATCCCGACCGGTTACTCGTTCAACCTCGACGGTACCGCGATCTACCTGACCATGGCTGCAGTGTTCATTGCTCAGGCCACCGACACGCACATGGACATCACCCATCAGATCACCCTGCTGGTGGTGTTGCTGCTGTCCTCCAAAGGCGCCGCCGGTGTGACCGGTTCGGGCTTCATCGTGCTGGCCGCCACCCTGTCGGCAGTCGGTCACTTGCCGGTGGCCGGTCTGGCGCTGATCCTCGGTATCGACCGCTTCATGTCCGAAGCCCGCGCCCTGACCAACCTGGTCGGCAACGCCGTGGCGACCATCGTGGTTGCCAAGTGGGTGAAAGAGCTGGACACCGACGTGCTGCAATCCGAGCTGGCTTCGGGCGGTCGCGGTATCGTTGATACTCGTCCGGAAGATGACCTGGGTGTGGCTGAAGGTGCTACTCCGAGCAACGTCAAGTAATCTGAATTGGCTCCAGTGTAATGCTGGAGTCTGAGAGCCCTTGTGGTGAGGGGATTCATCCCCGATGGGTCGCGAAGCGGCCCCTTCTTAGATAGAAGGGGACTGCTGCGCAGTCCATCGGGGATGAATCCCCTCGCTACAGGGGTTTTTTATTGCCTGCGATTTGAGCATTACGGTCACTGCCGCTGATGCATCCGGTGATTGCCGTGCGCGGCATCGCTGCCTAGGCTGGGTGCATCGCCCAAGGAGTTCGCCCATGTCCGCGCCGCTGGCCTCACTGAAGATTCTGGATTTCTCGACCCTGCTGCCAGGGCCATTCGCCTCGCTGTTGCTAGCGGACATGGGCGCCGAAGTGCTGCGCATCGAGTCGCCGACGCGCATGGACCTGCTGCGGGTGTTGCCGCCGCATGATCAAGGTGTGTCCGCCAGCCACGCTTACCTCAACCGCAACAAGCGCAGTCTGGCGCTGGATCTCAAACAGCCTGAGGCGCTGGAGGTGGTCAGGCAGTTGCTGGCCGACTACGACATTGTCCTCGAGCAGTTCCGCCCCGGTGTAATGGAGCGTCTGGGTCTGGGTTATGAGGCGCTGAAGGCGATCAACCCGAAGCTGATTTACGTGTCGATCACCGGCTACGGCCAGACCGGGCCGTACAAGGATCGCGCCGGACATGACATCAACTACCTCGCCCTGGCCGGTCTGTCCAGTTACACCGGCCGCGCCGACAGCGGGCCGTTGCCGCTGGGCGTGCAGGTGGCGGATATCGCGGGTGGTTCGCTGCATGGGGTGATCGGCCTGCTGGCGGCGGTCATCGCCCGGCAGCAGACCGGGCAGGGCACGCATCTGGACGTGAGCATGACCGATTGCGCCTTCAGCCTGAACGCCATGGCCGGTGCCGGCTATCTGGCCTGTGGCGACGAACCGCATTGGGAAGAGCAGATGCTCAATGGCGGCAGCTTCTACGACTACTACCGCTCGCGCGACGGGCGCTGGCTGTCGGTGGGCAGTCTGGAACCGGGGTTCATGCAGCAGCTGTGTACGGCGTTGGGCCGGCCGGAGCTGGCGGCGCAGGGCTTGTCGCCGAAACCCGAGCAGCAACGGTTATTGAAGGATGCGTTGAAAGTCGAATTCGAGAAGCACGACTTTGCCGAGCTGCGCGCGTTGTTTGCCGAGGTCGATGCCTGTGTCGAACCGGTCTTGAACCTGAGCGAGGCGGTGCAGCATCCGCAGTTGCAGGCGCGTGAACTGGTGACCCAGGTGCCGCGTGGCGATGGCACGACCCAGGCGCAGATCGCCTGTCCGCTGAAGTTCTCCGAAGCGCTGCCGGCGCCGCGGCATGTCGGCGCAGGGTTGGGACAGCATACTGAGCAGGTGTTGGGGGAGTTGGGGTTTGATGCTGAGCAGATTGCCCAGTTGCGGCGTGCCAAGGTGATTCTCTAGCGTCTGTGCCGGCCCTTTCGCGAGCAAGCCCGCTCCCACAGGGGAATGCATTTCAAAATGTGGGAGCGGGCTTGCTCGCGAAGGCGTCGGCGGCGACAACACCAAACCGGCTATTCCACCCGCATCTCACCACTGAACACCAAAGTGTTGCGGCATCTACGGCATAAATACCGTCGCCCTTGGCGCACCAGACTATGACGCTGCGCCGAAAACGGAAAATCACTGTCGGCGCACGGGCATTTGTAGATGTAGCGGGTCACGCTGCGGCGTTTGATTGCGTAGGTGTGGCAGCGATCCGGCGGCAGTTCGTAAACCCCGCGCATGATCAGTTGCCACTCCTCGCCGTGCGGCTGGATGCGGTCGCCGAACAGTTGATGGGCGATCAGGTGCGCGACTTCGTGGGCCACGGTCTGCTTGAGGAAGTGTTCGGTGTTTTCCCGGTACAGCTGCGGGTTGAAGCGCAGCAGGTTCTCGTGCAGATGCGCGACACCGGCTTTTTGCCCGCGCAGCTTGAGGCTGACGACCGGGCGTTGGAAATGACGTTTGAAAAAGGCTTCAGCGAGTTGGTAACAGTCTTCGACGCGGGTATTGAGTTGCTCGGGCATGCTTGATGGATCTCCAGAGGCGTCGAGTATGCCGCAACGTTCCTGACTTGCGAATCGCTGACCTGCCGAATGGTCATCCGCTAAACGAGAAGGCCGCCTTGCGGCGGCCTGTATTGGCAGATCTTGTTGTTCTCGGGGGTAAAACCTGTCAGTTGGTGTACACCGGCCCCACGCCGAGGCCCCAGACAATCACGGTGAACGCCATGATGGCCACCAGCACCACCAGACCCACCGCCAGCACTGAGCTGGAAAACAGGAAGCCTTCATCCGATGGAATGTTCATGAACGTCGGCAGCCCCACGTACAGCAGATACACCGTGTAGCAGATGGCCGCCGTGCCGACGATCATTCCCAGCCACATGTGTGGATACAGCGCCGCCAGCCCGCCGACGAACAACGGTGTCGCGGTGTAGGTGGCGAATGCCACGCAACGGGCCAGACTCGGGTTGGCGTCATAGGTGCGGGCCATCCAGTGCACGAACGCGCCCATCACCGCGACCCCGCCGAGCATCGCCAGGTACGACATCACGGTCATCCAGATCGCACTTTCCACGGTGAGCATCACCGGTGCGCGATTGCCGATCACCCAGCCGACCTGAGTGGTGCCGATAAACGCCGAAACCGCCGGAATCGCCGCCAGGATCAGCGTGTGCGTCAGGTACATGTGGCTGATGCTTTCCTCTTGGTCGCCACGGATTTCCTTCCATTCCTGATCGGGGTGGGTAAAAAGTCCCACTACGTGATGGATCATGCCAGTCACTCCTCTTGTTATTGCCATCGCCCCCCAGCGGAGCGCCTACGGGCCAAAGGTGGCCGAGCAAATTCAGGTCTTCAGATGTGTGCGACCTTATGTCGCAGTATAGAAAGGACTTAACCGCACAGGGACTAGGGGCTTAGAGCAAATCGCGCTGTAAACCGGCGGGGTAATCGCGGCAGGGTCTTGCACATTTGAGGCCGGATCGACTCTGTGGCGAGGGAGCTTGCTCCCGCTCGGCTGCGCAGCAGTCGCCAATCCTTGCGGTTCGGTGAGTCAGGAAAATAACGGCTGCAGGTTTGGGGGCGCTTCGCACCCCAGCGGGAGCAAGCTCCCTCACCACAGGGGATCGGTTGAAAGTGACAGACCCACGGCCCTTCGTGCTCCCCGGGTTTTTGCGTAAAATGCCCGCCTTTCGTCACACCTCACGGATTTCGCGTCATGGGCACTCTTACGGTCAACCAGAACAAACTGCAAAAGCGCCTGCGCCGCCTGGCCGGCGAAGCGGTCGCCGATTTCAACATGATCGAAGACGGCGACAAGGTCATGGTCTGCCTGTCCGGGGGCAAGGACAGCTACACCATGCTCGACGTGCTGCTGCACCTGCAGAAGGTTGCACCGATCAAGTTCGAGATCGTCGCAGTGAACATGGACCAGAAGCAGCCGGGTTTCCCCGAGCACGTACTGCCGGCCTACCTGAAAGAGCTGGGCGTCGAGTACCACATCGTCGAGAAGGACACCTACTCGGTGGTCAAGGAACTGATCCCGGAAGGCAAGACCACTTGCTCGCTGTGCTCGCGCCTGCGTCGCGGCACGCTGTACACCTTTGCTGACGAAATCGGCGCGACCAAAATGGCCCTCGGTCACCACCGCGATGACATCGTCGAGACGTTCTTCCTCAACATGTTCTTCAACGGCACCCTCAAGGCGATGCCGCCCAAGCTGCGCGCCGACGACGGGCGCAACGTGGTGATCCGTCCGCTGGCCTACTGCAACGAGAAAGACATCCAGGCCTACTCGGACTTCAAGGAATTCCCGATCATCCCGTGCAACCTCTGCGGTTCGCAGGAAAACCTGCAGCGTCAGGTGGTCAAGGAAATGCTTCAGGACTGGGAGCGCAAGACTCCGGGCCGAACTGAAAGCATCTTCCGCAGTCTGCAGAACGTGGTGCCGTCGCAACTGGCCGACCGCAACCTGTTCGACTTCACCAGCCTGAAGATCGACGAAACGGCGGCTTCGCGCTTCGTCAACGTGGTCAATCTGTAAACACTGTCCCTGTGGGAGCGGGCTTGCTCGCGAAGGCGGTGTATCAGTCGCTATATGCGCCGACTGACACTCAGTCTTCGCGAGCAAGCCCGCTCCCACATTGGTTTTTTGTTTCATTCAATAGGAGAGGGCATGCGCGATTACAAGTGGCTGCACGAATACTGTCTGAACCGCTTCGGTTCGGCGGCTGAACTGGAAGCCCATCTGCCCGTTCCCAAGACTCCCGCGCAATTGCGCAAGATCAGCGACGATCGTTACCTCTCGACCATGGCCCTGCGCGTGTTTCGCGCTGGTCTGAAGCACAGCCTGGTGGACGCCAAGTGGCCGGCCTTCGAAGAAGTGTTCTTCAGGTTCGACCCGGAAAAAGTCGTGCTGATGAGCGCCGAACACCTCGAACGCCTGATGCAGGACGCGCGAATCATTCGCCACCTGGGCAAGCTCAAGAGCGTGCCGCGCAATGCCCAGTTCATCCTCGATGTGGAAAAGGACAAGGGCAGTTTCGGCGCGCTGATCGCCGACTGGCCGGTGACCGATATCGTCGGTCTGTGGACCTACCTGAAAAAGCACGGGAGTCAGTTGGGCGGGCTGTCGGCGCCGCGCTTCCTGCGCATGGTCGGCAAGGACACGTTCGTGCCGAGCTACGACGTGGTCGCGGCGCTGAATGCACAGAAGATCGTCGACAAGGCGCCGACCAGTCTGCGCGATCTGGCGATTGTGCAGAACGCGTTCAATCAGTGGCATGAACAGAGTGGCGGGCGGCCGATGAGCCAGATTTCGATGATGCTGGCGTACACCGTCAACCATTAAGACCGCATCGCCCCATTCGCGAGCAAGCCCGCTCCCACAGGATTCTTGTTGAAACACAATATTGTGATCGACACAAAAACTGTGGGAGCGAGCTTGCTCGCGAAGGCGTCAGCTCAGGCGGCGGAAATCTCGCCCTCGCCAGCCAGCTTGCGATTCAACTGATACCGCCACCGCACATACAGCAGCGCCGAGCAGAACAGCGCCAGGCTCGCGGCCATCTCCAGCACGCCAAACAGTTGCCGGTTCGGGTCATACGCTGCCAGTGCGCCCTTGATGAAATACAGATTCACCACAAAGCACATCCACGAGTGCGCACGCGCGTTGCCCATCAGCATCCCCGGCGCAAGGATCAGCCACGGGATCAGCTCGACCAGCAGGATCACCCACGGTCGGGCGCCGTGCAGGTCGGCGAACACCAGGTAGTAAGCGGCAAGCAGCCCGGCGAGGCCGAAGAAGCACAACAGGCTGACGATCCGCATCGCCTTGACGCGGGGTTCGAGCCACTCGACGGAGGGCAGGACTTTCGGCTTCTTCGCCACCCTTAGCCCTCCAGTTTTTGCGCGGTCTTGGCCAGGCGTGCGCCGAGTGCGCGACACAGCGCCATCTCGTGCTGATCGAGACCTTTTTTGCCATCGGCCCCGGCGTGATGACTGGCGCCATACGGCGTACCGCCGCCCTGGGTTTCCAGCAGCGCCGACTCGCTATACGGCAGGCCGGTGATCAGCATGCCGTGGTGCAACAGCGGCAGCATCATCGACAGCAGGGTGGTTTCCTGGCCGCCGTGCAGGCTGGCGGTGGAGGTGAAGACGCCGGCCGGTTTACCGACCAGTGCACCGGTCAGCCACAGGTTACTGGTGCCGTCGAGGAAGTACTTGAGCGGCGCGGCCATGTTGCCAAAGCGCGTTGGGCTGCCGAGAGCCAGACCCGCGCAATTCTTCAGGTCATCGAGCGTGGCATACAGCGCGCCTTCGTCGGGAATGTCAGCGGCCACCGCTTCGCACTCGGTGGAAATTGCCGGCACGGTACGCAGGCGCGCTTCGAGACCGGCCTGTTCGACACCGCGGGCGATCTGCCGGGCCATCTCGTTGGTCGAGCCGTTGCGGCTGTAATACAGAACCAGAATGTACGGCGCGCTCACGGCAGCAGCTCCAGCACATTTTCCGGCGGACGACCGATCACAGCCTTGTCGCCGACTTCGAGAATCGGTCGTTCCATCAGTTTTGGATGCTGGGCGATGGCGTCGATCAATTGCGCTTCGCTGAGGCTTTCGTCAGCCAGCTGAAGCATTTTGTATTCATCTTCTCCGTTGCGCAGCAACTGACGCGCGCTGATCCCGAGCTTGCCGAGCAGTGCCTTGATTTGCACCGCATTCAGCGGGGTTTCGAGGTAACGCACCACGTTCGGGGTCAGGCCACGGGCCTCGAGAAGTTCCAGCGCGCCGCGGGATTTCGAGCAGCGCGGATTGTGATAAAGCGTCAGATCGGTCATGGCGGGTCGCTTCTGGCGTAAAGTGGCGGCTATTCTAACTGTGCAGCGCGCAATCCAGAACCTTCAGAGGCGATGGGTCGCAGGCGCATTCAATTTTTGACCAGGGAACATGACATGACACGGCGATTGGCAGCGGCATTGACGATAATCGGGGCGTTGATGCTGGGGGGCTGCGGCAATGACTACGGCATTGACCAGAATGGTCAGAAGGTTGCGTCCGAGCGTCTGGACAAACAATGGGTAGTCATCAATTACTGGGCCGAATGGTGTGGCCCGTGCCGCACGGAAATTCCTGAGCTCAATCATTTGGCTGACGAACTCAAGAGCAAGAACATCGGCGTGTTCGGGGTCAACTTCGACAACGTCCAGGGTGAAGACCTGAAGAGCGCCAGCGAGAAGCTGGGCATCAAGTTCACCGTGCTGGCGCAGGATCCGGCGGACCTGTTCGACCTGCCGCGCAGTGAGGCCTTGCCGGTGACCTACATCATCGACAACAAGGGCAAGGTGCGTGAGCAGTTGATGGGCGAGCAGACGGCGGCGGGGGTGATGGCCAAGCTGGAGGCGTTGCAGGCGACAAAGTGAGCTGCCTCTAAAGAGCAACCCTCACCCCAGCCCTCTCCCAGAAGGAGAGGGAGCTGACCGAGGTGTCTGGCGCTTCCATCGACCTGGAAGATCGTGTCGATTATGGATTCAGCGAAGATCCTTCAAGTCGGCGCACACTTTCAGAACCCCCCAATCAGTTCCCTCTCCCTTTGGGAGAGGGTTAGGGTGAGGGTTTGGCGTTCTTGAGGGTTAACCCTCTTCCAGCCACCAACGCAACGGCTTGCCTTCGGCCGGCCAGAAGCGCATCTGCTCGATCGGCGAGATATCCCAGCGCTCAACGCCTTGCAGCGCCTGCAGGAAGCGTTGTTCCTGCTCCATCAGCGCCGGGGCGCAGAGTTTGCGGGTCTTGCCGATCGGGCCGAAGCTCAGCTTGTCACCCTCGAGGGTGTACGGTGCGAACCAGTGGTTGCAGCCGCCATTGCCATACGCGCGGCCATCGTCACCGAGGGTCACGGTCAGATGGCTGTAATCCATCAATGGCCGCTCGCCGATCCACTCCAGAATGTAGCTGCGATTTTGCTGCAATTGCACAGGCTCTGCGGCGCAGCCCACCAGAGCGGCACCGACCAGCAGCGGCAGGGCAAGGCGTTTCATCACGCAGGCTCCTGGCATTTCGGGCACAGGTGCTTGTCGCCGACGGCTTTCCAGCCCAGCTCGGCGATGCGCGCCGTGGCGGCCGGTTTCTCGGCGGTCTTGCCCAGCTTGGCGTCCACCGCGAACTCGAAGTTCAGCTCTTTGGCGCAGCTGTCGCAGTTGACCTGCCAGGTGTGGATCGCCAGTTCGCCGAATACCGGGCCGGTGGTCATCGCGGTCCATTGGCCCGGCGGATTGATCAGGTGGCGCACGGTGTCGACGGTCAGGCGCATGGACAAGTCCTTGCTGCCTTTGAGGGTGACCAACAGGACGTCACCGTTGCGGATCGAGCCACCGTTGCCGGTGACCTGATAGCGGCCCGGTACGAGGGCGCGGCATTCGGTGAGGGTGTGTTGCGGGTTCATCAGGGTGTAGCGGAAATCGTGTTCGACCATGGGTCCTCCAAATCTGCGCGACATGCTAGCACGGGCTGGATTGCAGGATGGCGTACACGTGCGACCTTCGATCCGGTTCAAATCGTCCGGCGCTCATGGCAAACTGCCGCCCTTCACTCTGAGGGAACGGAACATGGCGCTGATCGAATGTTATGAATGCAAGCGGAGCATCAGCTCGGAAGCAAAGGCGTGCATTCATTGTGGTGCTCCGATGGCGCAGCAGCATGAGCACACACCGGCGCAAGCCGCCGCCGCGACGATTTCATTTGGCAGCCTGCCGCGCAATAAATCCGTGCCCGAGGCGTTTATCCCGCCACCAGCCCCTGAGCCCGCGCCGCGCGTTTCACCGGCGGCGGTCGGTCGCCGCCGCCGGCAACCGGAACCCGCACCTCAACTTCAGCCCAACGCCGACGGTTCGCGTCCGGTGGAAGGCTGGTTGAAGATCATGGTGTTCCTGCTGCCGATGGTCTTTGTCTGGTTCCTGCTGCGTAACGGTCATTCGATGAAGCAGCGCTTTTTCGGTTTTGGCTGGCTGGCGTTGCTGATCCTGGCCTCGTCGCTGTCGCCGAAGTAAACCGGCAAGCCTTCAACCCTCGACCTGGTTCTGCGGTGCACCTGCAGCCCAGGTCGCGATGTTGTGCAGGGTGGTCGCGGCAATCGCGCCCAGCGCTTCATGGGTCAGAAACGCCTGATGCGCGGTGATGATCACGTTCGGGAAGGTCAGCAGCCGCGCCAATACGTCGTCCTGCAACGGCAAGTCGCTGCGATCCTCGAAAAACAGCTGCGCCTCTTCTTCATACACATCCAGTCCCAGATAGCCCAATTGACCGTCCTTCAGGGCGTCGATCAGCGCCGGCGTGTCGACCAGGCCGCCGCGTCCGGTGTTGATCAACATCGCCCCCGGTTGCAGGTGTGCCAGTGACTCGCGGTTGATCAAGTGTTTGCTCTGGGCGTTGAGCGGGCAGTGCAGGCTGATGATCCGCGACCGCGCGAGCAGCTCCGGCAGACTCAGGTAACGGGCGCCCAGCGCCACGATCTCAGGGTTTGGGTACGGGTCGTAGGCCAGCAATTGGCAACCGAAACCGTGCATGATTTTCGCGAACGTCGCGCCGATCTGCCCGGTGCCGACGATGCCCACGGTCTTGCCCACCAGATCGAAACCCGTCAGGCCGTGCAGCGTGAAATCGCCTTCGCGGGTGCGGTTGTAGGCGCGGTGCAGGCGTCGGTTGAGTGCCAGAATCAGCGCCACCGCGTGTTCGGCCACCGCATGTGGCGAGTAGGCCGGTACCCGCACCACGGCCAGCCCGAGGCGTTTTGCCGCGAGCAGATCAACATGGTTGTAGCCCGCCGAGCGCAGGGCGATCAGCCGTGTGCCACCGGCGGCGAGGCGCTCCAGCACCGGCGCACTGAGGTCGTCATTGATGAAGGCGCAGACCACCTCGTGCTGCTCGGCCAGGGCGGCGGTGTCGAGATTGAGCCGGGCCGGTTGAAAGTGCAGTTCTATCCCGGTCGGGCATTCGGCGCCGAGGAAGCTGTCGCGGTCATAGGTCTGGCTGCTGAAAACGAGCGTGCGCATGAATTCCTCCTGGAACGGGGTGGCGAGTCAGCGTTGACGGCCACCACTTTAACGGCGGATGCCGCTGCCGGCATTGCCGTGGATCAGGCGCTGATCCTGGCCTGGGTCGCGAGTCGATTGATCGCCCGCTCCAGTTCTTCCAGCGCCACCACTGCCTTCGGATCGCCCTGTTTGAGCAGGGTTTCACTGCGCTGACAGGCCGCGCGTAACTGCGGCACGCCACAATATCGGGTCGCACCGTGCAGGCGATGCACGCGCTCGATCAGTGCATTCTGATCGCGGGCTTCACTGGCGGCACGAATGGCTTCGCGGTCAGCCTCCAGTGAGGCAAGCAGCATCGCCAGCATGTCGGCTGCCAGATCGGCCTTGCCGGCGGCCAGACGCAAGCCTTCTTCGTGGTCGAGCACCGGCAACTCACTGCCACCCGCCGCGCTGTCGCTGGCCCGTTCCGTTCCTTGATTGCGCAAGGCCAGACCGGTCCACTTCAGCACCACTTGCGCCAGTTGCCGCTCGCTGATCGGCTTGGTCAGATAGTCATCCATGCCGCTTTGCAGCAAGGCGCGTTTTTCGTTGGCCATGGCGTGGGCGGTGAGGGCGACGATCGGCAGCGGTGTGCTATGCCGTTCGCTTTCCCACTGGCGAATGGTTTCGGTGGTCTGGCGTCCGTCCATGCCCGGCATCTGTACGTCCATCAGCACCAGATCGAAGGATTCGCTCTGCACCGCTTTGACTGCTGCGTAGCCGCTTTCCACGGCCAGAACCTTGGCGCCCATGTCTTCGAGCAGAGTCTGCACCAGCAACAGGTTGGCCGGGTTGTCGTCGACGCACAGCACTTTCGGTGCACGGCTCGACAGCGGTTCACCCGGCTCGTTGCGCGGCTGGCGTGGATTGGCCAGATCGGCCAACGCCCGACGCAGTTTGCGCGTGCAGGCCGGTTTCGCCTGGAGCTGGCTGTGCGGGTTGGGCACCGAGAGATGGAACAGCGTCTGTTCGGTGGTCGGGCACAGCACCAACACTTTGCAACCGAGGTGTTCGAGATCCCAGATGTGCTGGTTCAGGCGCTCCGGGAGCATGTCGTTGCTGGTGATGCCGAGCACCGCAAGGTCGATCGCCTGATCGGTCTGATGCGCGCCAGTGACGCCGTTGGTCAGGCTCTCCAGCGTATTGAACGGCGTGACGTCGAGGCCGCAGTCTTCCAGTTGATGCTGCAGCGCCTGACGTGCCAGTTCGTGATTTTCCAGCACCGCCACGCGACGCCCGAGCAGCGGCGGGCCCGGCAGGTCTTCGCTGTCGTCGCGGGTTTTCGGCAGGCTCAGGCTGATCCAGAATTCCGAGCCTTCGCCCGGGGTGCTGTCGACGCCGATTTCGCCACCCATCTGTTCGATCAGACGCTTGGAGATCACCAGACCCAGACCGGTACCGCCGGGTTGGCGCGACAGCGAGTTGTCGGCCTGACTGAACGCTTGGAACAACGCGCGCACGTCCTGACTCGACAGGCCGATGCCGGTGTCCTGAATGCTGATGCGCAACTGCACGCTGTCTTCGTGTTCTTCTTCAAGCATGGCGCGGGCGACGATGGTGCCTTCGCGGGTGAATTTGATCGCGTTGCTGACCAGGTTGGTGAGGATCTGCTTGAGGCGCAGCGGGTCGCCGACCAGTGACAGCGGCGTGTCGCGATAGACCAGACTCACCAGCTCCAACTGCTTTGCGTGGGCGGCCGGGGCCAGGATGGTCAGGGTGTCCTGCAGCAGATCGCGCAGGTTGAACGGGATGTGGTCGAGCACCAGTTTGCCGGCCTCGATCTTCGAGAAATCGAGAATCTCGTTGATGATCCCCAGCAGGCTGTCGGCGGACTTTTCGATGGTGCCCAGATAGTCGAGCTGGCGCGGCGTCAGTTCGCTTTTCTGCAACAGATGCGTGAAACCGAGAATGCCGTTGAGCGGCGTGCGGATCTCATGGCTCATGTTGGCGAGGAACTCGGATTTGATCCGGCTCGCCTCCAGCGCCTCTTTGCGTGCCAGATCCAGTTCGATGTTCTGGATCTCGATGGTTTCCAGATTCTGCCGCACGTCTTCGGTGGCCTGATCGACGCTGTGCTGCAGTTCTTCGCGAGCGTTCTGCAGGGTGCCGGCCATGCGGTTGATGCCCGAGGCGAGCTCGTCCAGTTCCTGACTGCCGAGCGGTGGCAGGCGGGTTTCCAGATGACCGTCCTTGAGCTGGGCAACTGCCTGTTTGATCTGGCTCAGCGGGCGGTTGATGGTGCGGCCCATGCGCAACGCGAGCAGGGCCGCGCCCGCCAGACCGGCGGCAATCAGCAGCAGGCTGGCAAACAGGCTGCGATAACCGCGCAGCAGCATGCCGTTGTGCGACAGCTCCAGTTCGACCCAGCCGAGCAGACGGTCGGATTCTTCGGGGATCAGATCACCAGCGAGGTTGCGATGCTTGCCGAACACCGGCATCAGGTAACGGGTGGCGTCATTGCCGCTGCGCCGTTGCAGTTGTGCACTGTCACCGCTGGGCGCCTGATTGAGCATGGTCGGGCCGGCGTGCGCCAGCGGTGTGCGGTCGGGGGCGAGGAAGGTGACGGCGCGCACGTCAGGTTGTTCGAGGGACTGGGTGGCGATGCGTTCGAGCAGATCGGTGTTGCCGTGGCCCATGGCGGGCGCCACCAGCGGCGCCAGTTGTTCGGCGATCATTTCACCGCGCTGCATCAATTGGGTCTGCAAATCGGACTGTTGCATCCAGGTGAAATAGCCACCGAGCACCAACGCCATCAGGCTGGTGGGCAACAGGGTCAGCAACAACACGCGACCTTTGATTCCCAGTTTCTTGAGCACACCCATCTCCTGCATCCCGCTGAACTGTTGACTCGCACGTGCGTCCGGCACGCGACATTGGCGCAGTGTAGCGATTTGCAGGCGGGCAATCTTCGGAAAAATCATGTCGCCATTGGTCGGCGCGGCCTGGCGCGTTTGTCCGGCCGGTCAAGCTTGGGTTGCCCGATGGCGGGCAATCTTGAATAATCGGCCAACTGAGAATTATTAGCAGATACTCATGACTCCTGTTTCCACCGACCTGCCACGCATTCTCGCCATTGAGGACGACCCGGTGCTGGGCGCCTATGTTCACGAGCATCTGGGCCGCAGCGGCTTTGCGGTGACCTGGTGCCAGAACGGTCAGGAAGGGCTGAACATTGCGCGTCACCAGCCGTTCGACGTGGTGCTGATGGACATTCTGCTGCCGGGGCTCGACGGCCTGAAGGTGCTGACGCAATTGCGCCAGAGCCATTCGACGCCGGTGCTGCTGATGTCGGCGCTGGGCGCCGAGGCCGATCGCATCAGCGGTTTTCGCCTGGGCGCCGATGATTACCTGCCCAAGCCGTTCAGCATGGCCGAGTTGCATGTGCGGATCGAAGCGATCCTGCGCCGGGTGGCGCTGGATCGACGTCCGGCAGCGATTGCCCCGGCTACGATCCACGGCGCGCTGCGCTTCGACGACGAACAATGCGAAGTCTTCTATAACGCAAAAGCCGCCGGTCTGACTCGCAGCGAATACCGTCTGCTGGAAACCCTCAATCGCAACGACGAAGAAGTGCTGAGCAAGGCCTTCCTTTATCAGCATGTGCTGCAACGTGGCTATGCGGCCCACGACCGCAGCCTCGACATGCACATCAGCCAGATCCGCCGCAAACTCAAGGCCATCGGTTACACCGAACGGGAAGTGCGCACGGTGTGGGGCAAGGGTTATGTGCTGAGTGCCACCGATGAAAATCTCTGACCTGCCGGGGCGGCATTCGCTGTTCTGGAAACTGGCGTGTCTGCTGGTAGCGTTCTGTCTGTTGATGATCTGGCTGAGCTGGTCCTGGGGCCGCTACATGGAAGAGCGCAACCAGTATCTCTCCGACGAGGCGCGCGGCACCCTCAGCCGCTATGCCGGCGAAGCCGAGCGGGCGTGGCAGCGCGGTGAGCGTGACGGGGTCGATAACTGGTTGCAGAGCATGGAGCTGCGTGAGGCCGCCTGGGTCGGGGTGATCGACCGCAATCTGCAGTCGTTGAGCAGCGATCCGCTGAATGAACAGGAAATCCAGCACCTGACCTTTTTACGCGGCCTCGACTGGCCGATCCACAAGCAAGGCCGGCCATGGCTGCGCGTACCATTTCCGCAGAATCCGTCCGCCGGCAGTCTGGTAATCGAGTTGCCCGAGCGCTTCCTGCCGGGGAAATACCGGGTGTTCTGGCGGGTGATTACCAATGGTTTGATTCCGGGGCTGTTCACTCTGTTGCTGTGTGTCGGCCTGTATCGCTTGCTGGTGGTGCCGCTGAACAATCTACGCAAGCAGGCCAATGCGTGGCGTGCCGACCAATTGAATGTGCGTCTGTCGAGCGGCATTACCCAGCGCCCGGACGAACTCGGTGAACTGGCGCGGGCCTTCGATTCAATGTCCGAACGCCTGCAATCCACCGTCGCCTTGCAACAGCAATTGCTGCGCGACCTGTCCCATGAACTGCGCACGCCGCTGAGCCGGCTGCGCGTGGCCAGTGAAAGCGAACAGGATCTACGGCAACTGCGCGAGCGCATCGGCCGTGAAGTCGACGGCATGCAACGACTGGTCGAAGACACCCTGCAACTGGCGTGGCTCGACACCGAGCGTGCGCCGCTGCCGGACGAGGCGATCCAGATTCAGGCGCTGTGGGAAATGCTCACCGACAACGCCTGTTATGAAAGCGGCTGGCTGAGCCTGCAATTGCAGTGCGCGGTGCCGGCGTCGTGCTGGGTGCGCGGCAACCTCAATACTTTGGCGCAGGCGCTGGAGAACATTCTGCGCAACGCCATTCGGCATTCGCCCGAGGGCGGCATCGTGCGCCTCGATGGACGGCGTGACGGCGATTACTGGCATTTATGGCTGGAGGATCAGGGCGGCGGGGTGGCCGAGGGCGATCTGCAACGGATCTTCTCGCCCTTCACCCGCCTCGACGGCTCGCGCCCGGGGGATGGCGGGTTTGGGCTGGGGTTGAGCATTGCGAGGAATGCGGTGCAGCGCCAGGGCGGGATGGTGTGGGCGGAGAATGGTGGGGCAGGGTTGCGCTTGAATTTTCGGCTGATTGCCGATGACGGCGGCGTGACGGCTGACGCCTTCGCGAGCAAGCCCGCTCCCACTTTGGATGTGTGTCGTCCGCAGATTGTATAACCAACACCGTCACCCTCCTGTGGGAGCGGGCTTGCTCGCGAAGGGGCCCTTCGATTCACCGCTGAACTCAAAAGTCGCACCACCGGTGCGACATTCATCTGCTTATTCCCAGAAACCATAAGCACCGCACTTTGCGTGATATGGCCTGCGAACGTTTGCCGGTATGATAGGCGCCCCCGCACGTCTGGATTGCGAATACGCCATGACCCTGCAGTACCCAACCATCGCCGATTGCGTCGGCAACACTCCGCTGGTGCGTTTGCAGCGCCTGCCCGGTGCCACCAGCAACACCCTGTTGCTCAAGCTCGAAGGGAACAACCCGGCGGGTTCGGTCAAGGACCGTCCGGCGCTGTCGATGATCACCCGTGCCGAACTGCGCGGGCAGATCCACGCCGGTGACACGCTGATCGAAGCGACCTCGGGCAACACCGGGATTGCGCTGGCCATGGCCGCCGCGATCAAGGGTTACAAGATGATCCTGATCATGCCTGACAACTCCAGCGCCGAGCGCAAGGCGGCGATGACCGCTTACGGTGCCGAGCTGATTCTGGTCAGCCAGGAAGAGGGCATGGAAGGCGCTCGCGATCTCGCCCAGCGGATGGAAGCCGAAGGCCGTGGCAAAGTGCTTGATCAGTTCGCCAACGGCGATAATCCGGAGGCGCACTACACCACCACCGGCCCGGAAATCTGGCGTCAGACCCAGGGCTCCATCACCCATTTCGTCAGTTCGATGGGCACCACCGGCACCATCATGGGTGTCTCGCGCTACTTGAAAGAGCAGAGCGACAGCGTGCAGATCATCGGGCTGCAACCGATGGAAGGCTCGGCCATTCCCGGCATCCGTCGCTGGCCGCAGGAATACCTGCCGAAGATCTATCAGGCTGATCGCGTTGACCGCATCGTCGACATGGCGCAAAGCGAGGCCGAAGACGTCACCCGGCGTCTGGCCCGCGAAGAAGGCATCTTCTGTGGCGTGTCCTCGGGTGGTGCGGTGGCAGCGATGCTGCGCCTGTCCAAAGAAGTTGAAAACGCGGTGATCGTCGCGATCATCTGCGACCGTGGCGACCGTTATCTGTCGACCGGCATTTTCGACGCGCCCAACTGATGGCCAAGCACGAGAGAGGCCTGCGCTTCCAGCCCACCGGCGGCGGCAAGGCCGCGCAAATTCCGACCGGCAAAAAACAGCGCTTGAACATCGAGCGCCTGGCCAATGACGGTCGCGGCATCGCGTTTTTCGAAGGCAAAACCTGGTTCGTCCTCGGCGCCCTTGCCGGTGAAGAGGTCGAGGCGCGGGTACTTGGCGCCCACGGAAAAGTGGTCGAGGCGCGCACCGAGCGCGTGTTCAAGGCCAGCGAATTGCGTCGCCCGGCAGCCTGTCAGCATGCCGGCCGCTGCGGCGGGTGCAGCGTGCAGCATTTGCCCCACACCGAACAGCTTGCCCTGAAACAGCGCATGCTCGCCGAGCAGCTGTCGAAGGTCGCCGGGGTCGCGCCTGACGAATGGGCTGCGCCGTTGACTGGCCCGGAATTCGGCTATCGCCGCCGCGCGCGGATCGCCGTGCGCTGGGACATGAAAGCCAAGCAGCTTGAAGTCGGTTTCCGCGCTGCCGGCAGTCAGGACATCGTCGCCATCAACGAATGCCCGGTGCTGGTACAGCCCTTGCAACCGATCATGACCCGTTTGCCGGAGATGCTCCGTCGTTTGAGCAAACCGCAGGCGCTGGGGCATGTCGAGTTGTTCAGTGGTTCATCGCTGGCGGTGTTGTTGCGACACATGGCGCCACTGTCCGAAGCCGACCTGACGATCCTCAAGGATTTCTGCCAGTTCCATGCAGCGCAACTGTGGTTGCATGGCGAAGGCCAGCCGCAACCGGTGGATGCCACGCAGGCGCTGGGCTATCGCCTGGAGCAGTGGGATCTGGATCTGGCCTGGCGGCCAGGGGATTTCATCCAGGTCAACGCCGGGGTCAACGAGGCGATGGTCGCGCAGGCGCTGGACTGGCTGAAGCCGACCGGTGACGAGCGCGTACTCGACCTGTTCTGCGGTCTGGGCAACTTCGCCTTGCCGCTGGCCAAAAGCGTGCGTGAAGTGGTGGCGGTAGAGGGCGTGCAGACCATGGTCGACCGTGCCGCTGCCAATGCTGCTAGCAACAATTTGCATAACACAAAGTTTTTTCAAGCCGATTTATCCCAGCCTTTGACCGATGCCCAGTGGATCGGAAACGGCTTTTCTGCGGTACTCTTGGACCCACCGCGTGACGGTGCTTTCGAGGTGGTGCGCAAGCTCGCGACCCTGGGTGCCAAACGGTTGGTGTATGTATCGTGCAACCCTGCAACTCTGGCGCGCGATACGGTCGAATTGATCAAGCAGGGCTACCGGTTAAAACGTGCCGGGATTCTCGATATGTTTCCTCAGACGGCACATGTCGAGGCCATGGCGTTATTTGAAGCGAGCCAGGATGGCTCGTCTGAATCCGTCTGACCTGTCCGGGCGGCGCTCGCTTTAGCCCCGCGAGCGCATACGGGCGTTGAGGGTCAGCGATTTGACGCATTGAATCTGCGTCGTAGGGAAGGTAAAGCAGCATGGTACAGGTGAGAGCACACCAGCCGATCAACACTGACGGCAGTATCAATCTCGAGGCTTGGCTCGATCACGCGGTCAGTGTCGACATGGCACTGGATCGCGAAGCCTTGAAAGAAGCCTGCGAGTTCGCTCGCGAGGCCGAACAGCAGTCCAATGCCAAGAAGAATCTGTGGGCCGAAGGCTCCGGCAGTTTCAGCACGGGACTGGAGATCGCCGAGATCCTCGCCGACCTCAAACTCGATCAGGATTCGCTGGTCGCGGCGGTGCTGTATCGCGGCGTCCGCGAAGGTCAGATCGAACTCGCGGCGGTCAGCCAGCGCTTCGGTCCCGTCGTGGCCAAACTGATCGACGGCGTGCAGCGCATGGCGGCAATCAGTGCCAGCCTCAGCCCGCGCCAGTCGATGGTGATGGGCACTCAGGGCCAGGTGGAAAACCTGCGCAAGATGCTGGTGGCGATGGTCGACGACGTTCGTGTCGCGCTGATCAAACTGGCCGAACGTACCTGCGCCATTCGCGCGGTGAAAACCGCTGACGACGAGAAGCGCAACCGCGTCGCCCGGGAAGTCTTCGACATCTATGCGCCGCTCGCGCACCGACTCGGCATCGGTCATATCAAGTGGGAGCTGGAGGACTTGTCCTTCCGTTACCTGGAACCCGATCAATACAAACAGATCGCCAAGCTGCTCCATGAGCGGCGGCTGGACCGTGAGCGGTTCATCAGCGATGTGATGACCCAGCTCAAGGACGAATTGCAGGCCACCGGCGTCGACGCCGACATCAGCGGCCGGGCGAAACACATCTATTCGATCTGGCGCAAAATGCAGCGCAAGGGTCTGGAGTTCAGCCAGATCTACGACGTGCGCGCCGTGCGCGTGCTGGTGCCGGAAATGCGCGACTGCTACACCGCGCTCGGCATCGTCCACACCCTGTGGCGGCACATCCCGAAGGAATTCGACGACTACATCGCCAACCCGAAAGAGAACGGCTACCGCTCGCTGCACACCGCGGTAATCGGTCCGGAAGGCAAGGGTGCTGGAAGTACAGATCCGTACGCACTCGATGCACGAGGAGGCCGAGCTCGGCGTCTGCGCGCACTGGCGCTACAAGGGCACCGACGTCAAATCCGGCTCGAACCACTACGAAGAGAAAATCTCCTGGCTGCGGCAGGTGCTCGAATGGCACGAAGAGCTGGGCGACATCGGTGGTCTGGCCGAACAGCTGCGGGTCGATATCGAACCGGACCGGGTGTACATCTTCACCCCCGACGGCCACGCCATCGATTTGCCGAAGGGGGCGACGCCGCTGGACTTCGCCTACCGCGTGCACACCGAAATCGGGCACAACTGCCGTGGCGCGAAGATCAACGGGCGGATCGTGCCGCTCAACTACAGCCTGCAGACCGGTGAGCAGGTCGAGATCATCACCAGCAAACACGGTACGCCGAGCCGTGACTGGCTGAACCCGAACCTGGGTTACGTCACCACCTCGCGGGCGCGGGCGAAGATCGTTCACTGGTTCAAGTTGCAGGCCCGTGACCAGAACGTCGCGGCCGGTAAAACCCTGATCGAGCGCGAACTCAATCGCCTCGGTCTGCCGGCGGTGGATTTCGACAAGCTGGCCGAAAAGGCCAACATGAAAACCGCCGAAGACATGTTCGCCGCCCTCGGTGCCGGCGACCTGCGTCTGGCGCAACTGGTCAACCTGGCGCAGCAATTGGTCGAGCCGGAGCGTGGCAACGAACAGCTGGAGCTGATTCCGCGCAAGGCCACTGGCTACAAGCCGGGCAAGCGCGGCGACATTCAGATCCAGGGTGTCGGCAACCTGATGACGCAGATGGCCGGCTGCTGCCAGCCGCTGCCGGGCGACGCGATCGTCGGCTACATCACTCAGGGCCGCGGCGTGAGCATTCACCGGCAGGACTGCGCCTCGGTGCTGCAACTGGCCGGGCGCGAGCCGGAGCGGATCATCCAGGTCAGTTGGGGCCCGGTGCCGGTGCTCACCTATCCGGTGGACATCGTCATCCGCGCCTACGACCGTTCCGGTCTGCTGCGTGACGTCTCGCAGGTGCTGCTCAATGAGCGGATCAACGTGCTGGCGGTCAATACCCGCTCGAACAAGGAAGACAACACCGCGCTGATGTCGCTGACCATCGAGATTCCCGGGCTGGATGCGCTGGGGCGCTTGCTGGGGCGGATTTCGCAGTTGCCGAACATCATCGAGACGCGGCGTAACCGTACTCCGTGAAGATGGCTTCGTTCGAAGGTGGGAGCGGGCTTGCTCGCGAAGAGGGCGTGTCAGTCGATATTTGCGCTGAATGACACACCGCATTCGCGAGCAAGCCCGCTCCCACATTGGTTTTGTGTAGAGGCATGACAGATGTATTCACTTGAAGACCTGCTCCACCTGATGAGCCGCCTGCGCGATCCGCAGTTCGGTTGCCCGTGGGACATCAAGCAAACCTACGCGACCATCGTCCCGCATACCCTCGAAGAAGCCTATGAAGTGGCTGACGCCATTGAACGCGGCGACTTCGATCACTTGCAGGGCGAGCTGGGTGATCTGTTGTTTCAGGTGGTCTATTACAGCCAGTTGGCCCGGGAAGAAGGGCGCTTCGAATTTGCCGGAGTGATCGACAGCATCACGCGCAAGCTGATCCGTCGTCATCCGCACGTGTTCCCCACCGGCGATCTGTACGCGCCGCTGGATGTGCCACGGCTGAATGAAGAACAGGTCAAGCAGCGTTGGGAAGAGATCAAGGCCGAAGAACGCGCGGAGAAATCCGCCGTGCCCGAGCAGCTGTCACTGCTCGATGACGTGCCCGCCGCGTTGCCGGCACTGTCGCGTTCGGCCAAGTTGCAAAAGCGCGCCGGGCAGGTCGGCTTCGACTGGCCGGATGCACTGCCGGTGCTGGACAAGGTGCGCGAAGAGCTCGATGAAGTGCTCGAAGCCATGTCCGAAAACGATCCCGACGCGGTGGCTGACGAGATCGGTGATCTGCTGTTTTCCGTGGTCAATCTGGCCCGGCACCTGAAGGTCGATCCGGAAACCGCGCTGCGTGGCGCCAACGCCAAGTTTGAAAGACGTTTCCGTTTTATCGAACAGGCATTGCGCGACACCCGTCGTCCCATGGAAGATTGCACCCTCGAAGAG
Organism: Pseudomonas sp. S150; assembly: GCF_004526365.1. Taxonomy (NCBI): domain Bacteria; kingdom Pseudomonadati; phylum Pseudomonadota; class Gammaproteobacteria; order Pseudomonadales; family Pseudomonadaceae; genus Pseudomonas; species Pseudomonas sp. S150. The sequence continues at coordinate 5,137,416 of NZ_CP038207.1, read as the reverse complement.
TTGGACGCCCTGTGGGGTGAAGCCAAACGTCAGGAAAAGAATTTGCCCAGCTGCGGCTGAGCCGTTGCCCAAGTGAGTAAGCATTAATGAGCCTTTCCCTTCGCGACCAGTTGCTCAAAGCAGGTCTGGTCAACCAAAAGCAGGCCAAGCAGGTCAGCAAAGACAAGCAGAAGCAACAGCGTCTGGCCCACAAAGGGCAGGCCGAGCTGGATGATTCGCAGCAGCGCGCCGCTCAGGAAGCCATGGCCGAGAAGGTCAAGCGCGACCAGGAGTTGAACCGTCAGCAGCAGGAGAAAGCCGAGGCCAAGGCCCGTGCCGCGCAGGTCAAGCAGTTGATCGAAGTCTCGCGTCTGCCGAAGCTGACCACCGAGGACTACTACAACTTCGTCGACGACAAGAAGGTCAAGCGCATCTCGGTCAATACGCTGATGCGCAACAAGCTCAGCAGCGGCTCGCTGGCCATCGTGCACCATGCCGGCGGCTACGAAGTGATCCCTCGTGAAGCGGCCCTGAAGATCCAGGAGCGCGACCCGCAACGTATCGTGCAGCTCAACGTGCAGACCGAAGAGGTCAATGCCGAGGACGATCCGTACGCGGCCTATCAGATCCCTGATGACCTGATGTGGTAAACCGATAAAGCTGTAACAACCCAAACTGTGGCGAGGGAGCTTGCTCCCGCTGGACTGCGTAGCAGGCCTCTGCTCTTGAGTTGAAGAGCAGGGCCGCTTCGCGCCCCAGCGGGAGCAAGCTCCCTCGCCACAGGTTCAATATTCGCCTAAGCGGATTTCAGATCCCGTTGCTGTTCTTGCAGTTCGAGTTCGGCCTTGTAGTTGTGGGCATCGATCTCGTTGTGGAACATGCCGACCAGCAAGTCTTGTTGATGCACATCCCAGATCCGTACACCGGCGGCTACGCCTTCGTGGGACATGTGTGAATCGTCGCGTTCAGTTACTTTTACAGTCATCTGCTAGCTCCAAATCTCAAGTTATCTGCAGCAAGGCGTGTGCAGGACTCTTTTATATGATTTGTTAGCTTGCTAAGTAAACGTTTGATTTGCGCAAGGTGTTGTTGCGGTTTTTGCAACAGTGCTGCAGCCCGCGTAATCCGCGACATTCGGTCGCAGGGTGCAAGGTTTCATGACAGAAGTTTCATTTTCAGGCGCACTGATATCCCCTGTGGGAGCAGGCTTGCTCGCGAAAGCGGAGTGTCAGTCGCCACCTTCATACCTGAGCCAGCGCTTTCGCGAGCAAGCCCACTCCCACAAGGGAAAGCGGAGTGCCTGGCGACTTTCTCCAGACGAAAAAAAACGCCCCGAACCAGTCGGGGCGTTTTCATGTGTGGCTCAGCAGCGGGGGCTTATTTGCCTTCCCAGCGCTTCAGCACCAGCGTGGCGTTGGTGCCGCCGAAGCCGAAGCTGTTGCTCATCACGGTGTTGATGGTGGCGTTCTCGCGGGTCTTGGTCAGCACCGGCAGATCGGCCACTTCAGGGTCTAGCTCGTCGATGTTGGCGGAACCGGCGATGAAGTTGCCTTCCATCATCAGCATGCAGTAGATCGCTTCGTGAACGCCGGCGGCGCCCAGGGAGTGACCGGACAGGCTCTTGGTCGAGCTGATCGCTGGAGCCTTGTCGCCGAACACTTCACGCACACCTTTCATTTCCGCGACGTCGCCGACCGGAGTCGAGGTGCCGTGGGTGTTCAGGTAGTCGATTGGGGTGTCGACGGTGGACATTGCCATCTGCATGCAGCGGATCGCGCCTTCGCCACTTGGGGCAACCATGTCGTAGCCGTCGGACGTTGCGCCGTAGCCAACGATTTCAGCGTAGATCTTGGCGCCACGGGCTAGAGCGTGTTCCAGCTCTTCAACCACGACCATGCCGCCACCGCCAGCGATGACGAAACCGTCACGGTCGGCGTCGTAGGCGCGGGAGGCTTGTTCCGGGGTGTCGTTACGCTTGCTGGACAGGGCGCCCATCGCGTCGAACAGGAACGACTGGCTCCAGTGCTCTTCTTCACCGCCACCGGCGAAGACGATGTCCTGCTTGCCCATCTGGATCTGTTCCATGGCGGTACCGATGCAGTGAGCACTGGTGGCGCAGGCAGAAGCGATGGAGTAGTTCAGGCCCTTGATCTTGAACGGCGTGGCCAGGCACGCGGAAACGGTGCTGCTCATGGTCCGCGTTACACGGTATGGGCCAACGCGTTTCACGCCTTTCTCGCGCAGGATGTCCAGCGCTTCCATCTGGTTCAGAGTCGACGCGCCGCCCGAGCCGGCGATCAGGCCGGTACGCGGGTTGGACACTTGCTCTTCGGTCAGGCCGGAGTCAGTGATCGCGTCTTTCATGGCCAGGTAGGCGTAAGCCGCTGCGTGGCCGACGAAACGATAGATCTTGCGATCGATCAGTTCTTCAAGGTTGAGGTCGATGGAGCCGGAAACCTGGCTACGCAGACCCATTTCAGCATATTCCGGGTTGAACCGGATGCCAGGGCGGCTTGCACGCAGGTTAGCGGAGACGGTCTCTTTGTCATTGCCCAGGCACGAAACAATGCCCAGACCAGTGATAACGACGCGGCGCATGCGAATAACCCTTAGAAGTTGTCAGTGGAGGTGAACACGCCGACGCGAAGGCCTTCGGCGGTGTAGATTTCGCGACCGTCGACAGTCACCGAACCGTCGGCGATGGCCAGGTTCAGCTTGCCCTTGAGGACGCGTTTGATATGAATGTTGTAGGTGACTTTCTTGGCGGTCGGCAGGACCTGGCCGAAGAATTTCACTTCGCCCGAACCCAGCGCACGGCCACGGCCCGGCAGGCCTTGCCAGCCCAGGAAGAAGCCGACCAGTTGCCACATGGCGTCCAGACCCAGGCAGCCCGGCATCACCGGATCGCCCTCGAAGTGGCACGCGAAGAACCACAGGTCAGGGTTGATATCCAGCTCGGCGACCAATTCACCTTTGCCGTACTTGCCGCCTTCTTCGCTGATCAGGGTGATGCGATCCACCATCAGCATGTTCGGGGCGGGCAGTTGCGCGTTACCTGGGCCGAACAGCTCACCGCGACTGCAGCGCAGCAGGTCTTCCCGAGTAAAGGCGTTTTGTTTGGTCATGCGAGCTCCTCAATAATCCCATGCGGCAGGTGGGGCAAATCTTCCCGGCCGATCGACGCGTTCATGCCTCGTACCGGCAGCCTACTCATAGACTATTGCGTTGTGGTGAAAGTCACAGCACCAAGGACATGAATGTACACTTGTGCACTGAAATTTTTATTCAAGCCTCTTTTGAGGCTCGTTCGGGTGCCTAAGACTGCCGCACTTTCGCTTTTCACGCCAGTCGCAGATGGTCGAAAAACCGTCACTACTGCACCCAGCGCTGCAGAATCTGTTGTAGGTCATTGCGTTTGAACGGCTTGGCCAGATAATCGTTCATGCCCGCCGAAAGGCAAGTTTCGCGGTCGCCCTGCAACGCGTTGGCGGTCAGCGCGATGATCGGTACCTCGCGGCGTCCGGGCAGTTGGCGGATCTGCCGGGTCGCCTCGTAGCCGTCGATGATCGGCAGGCGGCAGTCCATCAGAATCACTTCGAAATCATTGCCTTCGGCGCTGCGCACCGCTTGCGCGCCATCGGTAGCGACGCTGACAGTAAAGCCGAGGCTGCGCAGCATGGCTTCGATGACCGTCTGGTTGACCGGGTTGTCCTCCACCAGCAACACATTGCGCCCCTCACCATGCCCGTTGCCATTGGCTGCACGCGGTGCCGCCAGTTGCGGCAACGTCTGCTTATATAAGGCCAGCGGGATTTCCAGGGTGAACACCGACCCCAGGCCTTCTTCGCTTTGGGCGCGCAACGTCCCGCCCATGCGTTCGGCCAGGGTGCGGGCGATCGGCAAGCCGAGGCCGGTGCCGCCATAGCGCCGGGAAATCGAACTGTCGGCCTGCTGGAACGCATTGAACATCAACTCCAGGCTTTCCGAGGAGATACCGATGCCACTGTCGCGCACCGAACAGGTGAACCACAGCAACTCGTGATCCAGCGACTGCCACTGTGCCTCGATGCTGACCCGGCCACGCTCGGTGAACTTCAACGCGTTGCCCACCAGATTGACCAGAATCTGCCGGATCCGCGTCGGGTCGCCCTGCACCTGCAAGGCGCGCATGTCCTCGGGGATCCGCAGATTCAGGTCCAGGCCACGCTGCACCGCGCTGTGCTGGAACGACTGGGCGCAAGCGCCGATCAGGTCGGCGAGGTTGAATGGAATGTGCTCAAGCTCCAGTTCCGAGCGTTCGATCCGCGAGAAGTCGAGAATGTCGTTGATGACTTTCAGCAGGTGTTCGGTGGACTCGGAAGCCAGCGCCGCGTACTCGATCTGCTCCTCGGTCATGTCGGTGGTTTCCAGCAACTGCAACATGCCCAGCACTCCGTTCATCGGGGTGCGCAATTCATGGCTCATCATCGCCAGAAAATCGGATTTGGCGTTGTTGGCCTTTTCCGCTTCTTCACGGGTCTGGATCAGTTGCGCCATCGCTTGATGCTGTTCGCGGCTGGCCTGCTCCAGTGCCTGGGCGAGGTTGTTGATGTGCTGCGACAGGGCGCCCAACTCGGTGTCATCGACGATCGGCAGTGGGGTCTTGTAATCGCCTTGCTGAATCGCCTTGACCGCGTTGCCGATATCGCGGATCGGCGCCGACAGACTGCCGGCCAGACGCCGCGCCAGAACAAAGGTGAAGAGCAGGGCGAACAACGCCAGAATCCCGGCCTTGAGCAGAATTTCCTGTTGGCGCTGACTGAAGGCATCGTTGGACAGACCGACAATCACCCGGCCCAGATAGTCCTCGCTGGTCACATTGTTGCTGGCTTTGGCGTCGTGGAAAAAATCGCTGTTGAGGGCGATCCGTTGCAGGCGCACCGGGGCCTGGAACACCTCCACCTGATGCGGGCGGTTGTGCGCGTCGGCGGCTTGTTCAACGTAGGCAAGAATCCGGTTGGCGCTGTCCTGCACTTCCAGAAAGCGCACGTTCGGTGTGGCCAGGGTCGCTTTGAGCAGGCTTTCCAGCACTTCGTTGTTGCCGGAAATCACCCCGTACTCGGTGGCGGGCGCCAGTTGGTTGGCGATCAGTTGCCCGGTGTGATTGAGCTCCTGCCGTAAATCCTGAATCCGCACGAAGGTAAAGAAACTGATCAGCAGCAGCGTGAGCAGCAGGGCCGGGCCGAGGCTGATCAATTGCGTGCGGGTGTTGATGTCCCAGCGGCGACGCAGATTCATGGGTGGCTTTCTCCTTCAGCCAACTGGCGGGCAACAGACGCTTCATCGATTGGCTCGATACCGAGGGAACGAGCGACCTGCACATTACTTGAGACCTTGAAACGATCGGGGTAGAGCGTGCGCGGCCACGTCGCCGGCGGGCGATCAAGTAACCGGTCAAGGATCGCCAGCCAGTCGGGCTGATCGCTGTAAGTGCTGGCGAGGCTGCCGGCCCGCACGAACGCCGCGTTCGGCCCGACCAGCGCCACTTGCCGGGAGTAACTGCTGAGCAACAGGTTTTTCGCGGTTTTCGGGTTGTACAGATCGGGATCGTCGAGGCCCAGCAGCACGTCACTGTTTCTCAGCACGCTTTGTAACGGGCGACTGTCCTGGGTGTTGTCCCAACGCTGGCTGACGATTTGCAGATTCAGCGGCGCTGCTGCCTGGTGCAGCTCCTTGAGCAGGAATTCGCTGTGCTGGTCGAACAGCACGCCGACCCGCCGCACCTGCGGCAGAATCCGTCGAATCAGTTGCAGTTGCCGCCCCAGCGGTGGATCGCTCCATAGCAGACTCAAGTGCGGCGGTTGTGCGCCACCCAAGCGTTGCCGCGCTTGCAATCGGCTGATGCGCAACACCAGCGTCGCCGGGCCCTGGGGCTCCTGCAGGCGCCAGTCGAGGCTGGGCAGGTCGAGCAGAATCATCCGCAGATTGCTCGGCAACTTGCCCGGCGCCGGCAGGCTGGCCAGCGGCTGGAACCGCACGTTGTCGGTAGGACGCAGCTCGCTCAGGGCCTGGACGAAGGCTTGCACCCCGGGGCTTTCTTCGGCGCCGGTCAACAGAATATCGGCGGCTTGCACCGCCACGCCGTGTAGCCACGCGGTCAAAAACAGACAGACACCCGCCAGCCAGTGGCCAAGGGTTGGCGTCTTGTTTGCCGTGGCGTAGCGCACCCTAGAACTCCAGCTCGGCGCTGAAGTACAGCACCCGGCGTTCGTCGTAATTGTTGTCGACGAAAGTGGTCGGTTCATTGTCGAGCCGCTGCTGCAGCACGCCGGCCAGTTGCAGTTGTGCCTTGCCCAGCGGGATGCGTTTGGCGATGCGCGTGTCGACGCGCTCGAAGCGGTAGCCGTTGAGCGCGTTGTCGCCGTAATAGAACAGCGCGCTGTTCCAGCCGTGGCCCCAATCACGCAGCCAGCCGGCAGAACCGCTGTTGCGCGAGGTGAATTGCTGATCCAGCGGATTGCTCGCTTCGGCGTCGACGAAAGCGTAAGTGAAGCGCAGGCGATCGATCATGCTCAGGCGCCAGTCGAGCTGGGTTTCGGTGCCGCGAAAGCGTGAGCTGTTGGCGTTGCTGGCGATGTACTGGTTGTTGCGCAGCGGCTCGCTGATCATCCCGGTGATTTCGTCGTAGAACAGCTTCACGTCCACGGCCAGCCCTAGCTCGGCGAAATAGCCGTTGTAGCCCAGTTCGCGCGAGCGCATGTGTTCCTGATCGAGATTGCCCGGGCCACGGGTCTTGACGAAGTAGCGCGCCGAGGACTGACCGTAGGCCGAGGGCCGCAGGTTGCTCACCTGATAGCTCCAGTTGACGTTGTTCTCGAACATGTCCGGCGAACGGATCGCCTCCGAATACACCGCGCGCAGGCCATGGCGCGGGTTGATCAGGTAGTTGACGGCGAATAGCGGCGTCAGCGAACTGCCGATCAATTGGGTGTTTTCGAACATGGCGCCACCCTGCAACAGCCAGTGTTCACTGGCGCGCCACTCCAGTTGGCCGAACGCGCGCCAGGTGGTGTCGTCCAGCGTGCCGTTGAAGTAGGTCTCGGAGTCGGCCCGGTCGTAACGATAGTTCAGGCCGCTGACCAGCCGCAGACTGTCGGACAGGCTGAGGGTGTCCTGCAATTCGAGATCGTAGCGCGACTCGCGGGCGCTTTGATCGATGTCTCCGCACAAGGTCTGGCTGGCACCGTTGCGCCACTGATCCAGCACCTGATTGGCCAGGGCCATTTCCTGCGGGGTACCCGGCGCGGCGCCAGGGCCGGTGAAGCGGGTGATATTGCGTGCGAGGCGTTCGGTGTAGTTCGGGTTGAGCTGCCACAGCTGGGTCAGTTGCGGGCTGAACGACACTTCGGCATCGCAAGCGCGCCACACTTGCTGGCGATCCCAGTGCTGGGCCGAACCCTGTATATAAAGGCTGTGTTCGGGATTGATGTCGAGATTCCAGCGCACCGAGCCGGCGTAATCCTTGGCGATCACGTCGGAATTGTTCCCGGCAGCGGTAATCCCCGAGAACACCGGGCGGTAGGTGTAGGGCCGCTGGTTGCTGCCGTCCTTCGCGTTGATCTGCCAGTCGAGGCTCTGATTGTCGCTCAGGGTCTGGCTGACGGCGAGGCTGAAGCGGTTCAAGCGGCGGCTGTCACGGTAATCGGCGCCGGTACGGTCGCTGTCGAAGCCATCGTCTTCCTGGCCGGACAGCGACAAACGCAGGTCGCCGCCATTCCACCCCGTGCCCTGGCTGGCATAGAAGTCGTTGATGCCGCGCTGGCCTCGGGTGACCTTCAGGCGCGTGCCGTGGCTGTCCGCCGGGTTGCGGGTGATGATGTTGACCACCGCCATCAGCGCGTTGGCGCCGTAGCTGACGGTGTTCGGCCCACGGAAAACCTCGATGCGCTCGATGTCTTCCATGGCCACCGGAATGTCACTCCAGTCCACCGTGGCCAGGCCTGCGCGGTACACCGAGCGGCCATCGATCAGCACCTGCATGCGCCGCGCTTCGCTGGCGTTGGTTCCGTGATAGTTGACCGCCGCCTGATTGCCGCTGATGTTGCCGACCATCATCCCCGGCACCAGTCGCAGCAACTCGCTGATGTCCCGCGCGCCACTGGCACTGATCAGCTCACTGTCGATGACGGTCATGCTCCCCGGCACTTCCGCCGGCGTCTGTTTCAGGCGCGTGGCCGTCAGCACCTGCGGCAGCGTTTCGCTGTCGACAAACAGGTCGTCCGCCTGCAACACCGGGCTGAACAGCAGCGCCAGCAGCAGTGACGAACGCGAGGGGGGAGAGCCAAAAGACACGGCACGGCCTTGATCGCAAAGAATTGGCGCGCATGTTAACCGAGGACAGTGACTTTTCCAGTCACGATGCGGGCATTTTCCTCGGCTTTATTGGTCTTCTTCCTACAAGTGTCGGTAATTGACGCAGGGGCTGGCCGCGCTCCGGTCGCCCCGTATAATGCCGGCATCGCCACTGGTATGGATTAACGGATTGCATATGACTGAACAGCGCCCGATTGCGGTCCTGGGAGGCGGAAGTTTTGGTACCGCCGTGGCCAATCTATTGGCCGAGAACGGCCATCAAGTCCGGCAGTGGATGCGTGACCCCGAGCAGGCCGAGGCCATCCGGGTCAACCGCGAGAATCCGCGTTACCTCAAAGGCATCAAGATTCTGCCGGGAGTGACTGCGGTCACTGACCTGCAGGCCACCCTCGACGCCTGCGAGCTGTGCTTCGTCGCGCTGCCCTCGAGCGCATTGCGCACGGTGCTGGCCGCCCACGCCGAGCGCCTGAGCGGCAAGATGCTGGTCAGCCTGACCAAGGGCATCGAAGCCCACACCTTCAAACTGATGAGCCAGATCCTCGAAGAGATCGCCCCGCAGGCGCGCATCGGCGTGCTGTCCGGGCCGAACCTTGCGCGGGAGATCGCTGAACACGCGCTGACCGCCACCGTGGTCGCCAGCGAAGACGAAGAACTCTGCAAAGCGGTACAGGCTGCGTTGCATGGTCGCACCTTCCGCGTTTACGCCAGTGCTGACCGTTTCGGCGTCGAGCTGGGTGGGGCGTTGAAAAACGTTTACGCGATCATCGCCGGCATGGCGGTGGCGCTGGAGATGGGCGAGAACACCAAGAGCATGCTGATCACTCGCGCCCTGGCCGAGATGACCCGGTTCGCGGTGAACCAGGGTGCCAACCCGATGACCTTCCTCGGTCTGGCCGGGGTCGGTGATCTGATCGTCACCTGCTCGTCGCCGAAGAGCCGCAACTACCAGGTCGGGTTTGCTCTCGGTCAGGGCTTGAGCCTTGATGAAGCGGTGTCGCGTCTGGGCGAAGTCGCCGAAGGCGTGAACACCCTGAAGGTGCTCAAGGCCAAGTCCCAGGAGGTTGGCGTGTACATGCCGCTGGTCGCCGGGCTGCATGCGATTCTGTTTGAAGGACGCACGCTGGAGCAGGTGATCGGTCTACTGATGCGTGCCGAACCGAAAACCGACGTCGACTTTATTTCCACCAGCGGTTTCAACTGATTCAACAGGAAGCGAGCCATGAACGATCCGAAAACCGAAGCCAAGTACGAATCCATTCTCCTGCGGGTGCTGTGGATGATCGTCTACGTGCTGGTCTGGCAAGTGGCGCAGTTCATCCTCGGCGCCGTGGTGCTGGTGCAACTGATCTATCGTTTGATTTACGGCGCGCCGAGCGCCAGCCTGATGAATTTCGGCGACAGCCTGAGCCAGTTCCTCGCGCAGATCGGCCGCTTCGGCAGCTTTCACAGCGACCAGAAACCCTGGCCGTTTGCCGACTGGCCAACCCCGCGTGCCCCGGAAGGCGAAGCACCGCACGCCGTGCCGCCAGCGCCGCATCCGGCCCGCGATGAGGAACCCAAGCTATGAAACTCTGGGTGTTGCGTCACGGCGAGGCGGTGCCTTACGGCTCGTGCCCTGACTCCGAGCGGGCGTTGACCGAACACGGTCGCAAAGAAGCGTTGAGCAGCGCCGCGCAATTGATCGGCCAGCCACTGACGGCGATCTACGCCAGCCCTTATCTGCGCGCGCAACAGACCGCACAGATTGTCCGCGAGGCGCTGGGGTTCGAGCCGGAGATCCGCACGGTCGGCTGGCTGACGCCGGAGAGCGATCCGGACAAGGTAGCCGATCAACTGGTGTCGGTGAGCGATGTGCTGCTGGTCAGTCACAACCCGTTGGTGGGCAATCTGCTGAGCTATCTGCAGCATGGCGCCGGATATCCGCCGGAGAAGGTCGGTACGGCGGGGTTGGCCGAGCTGGAAAGCCCTGAGCTGCTGATCGGCTCGATGACCCTCAACAGTCTCAAGCACCCCTGACGCTGATTCCTTGTGGGAGCGGGCTTGCTCGCGAATGCGCTGTGTCAGTCACTGTAAATGTCACTGATAGACCGCATTCGCGAGCAAGCCCGCTCCCACAGGGCCCTCATTTTCAGTTGAAATTATTTGTTTGAATTTTCCAACCAAGCACTTGCTTGGTTGACTACGCTTGCTCCAGACCCAAAAAACAGGAGCGAGTCGCATGTCTGCCGCCTTCCGTTTGCCGCTGGATATGTTTTACGAGCGTGAGGCCCGGCACCCGCGCCAGCGTTTTCTGGTGCAGCCCATCGGTGGCGGGCAGGTCGAGACCCTGACCTGGGCCGACGTCGGTCATCAAGCGCGTTGTGCCGCGCATTGGCTGCGCGCGCGGGAATTACCGCAGGGCAGCCACATCGCGCTGATCTCGAAAAACTGCGCGCACTGGATCATTGCCGATCTGGCGATCTGGATGGCCGGGCACGTCTCGGTGCCGCTGTATCCCAACCTGACCGCCGACTCGGTGAATCAGGTGCTGACGCATTCGGAAAGTGTGCTGGCGTTCATCGGCAAGCTTGATGACTGGCCGGGCATGTCGGTCGGTGTACCGGCGGATTTGCCGACCATCAGCCTGCCGCTGCACCCGCCCGGCGAGTTCGATTTTAGTTGGGATGACCTGCAAAAAAGCTCGCCGATCCAGGACAACCCGCGTCCTGCTGCCGAGCAACTGGCAACCATCATCTACACCTCCGGCACCACCGGGTTGCCCAAAGGCGTGATGCACAGTTTTGCCAATCTGGGGTTCGCCACGACTCGCGGCACGCAACTGTTCGGGCTTAACGAGCAAGACCGGCTGCTGTCGTACCTGCCGCTGTGCCATGTCGCCGAACGCATGTTCGTTGAGCTGGCCTCGATCTACACCGGGCAAACCGTGTTCTTTGCCGAAAGCCTCGACACCTTCATCACCGATCTGCAGCGGGCGCGGCCCACGGCGATGTTCGGCGTGCCGCGGATCTGGACCAAATTCCAGATGGGCGTGTACGGCAAGATTCCGGCTAAACGCCTGGATTTCCTGCTCGGCCTGCCGTTCCTTGGCAAGCGGGTCGGGCACAAGGTGCTGGCCGGCCTGGGTCTTGATGCCTTGCGCGTCGCCCTGTCCGGCGCGGCACCGGTGCCGCAGACCTTGCTCAGTTGGTATCAGAAACTCGGCCTCGATGTGCTGGAGGTCTATGGCATGACCGAGAGTTGCGGCTATTCGCACATCTGCCTGCCGGGCCAATACAAACAGGGCTGGATCGGCAAACCGTGCCCGGAGGTTGAGGTGCGGATCGACGAGTCCGGCGAGGTGCAGGTGCGCAGTCAGGCGAACATGCTCGGCTATTTCAAGGAGCCGCAGAAAACCGCCGAGACCCTCACCGAGGACGGCTTCCTGCGTACCGGCGACAAGGGCGAGCAGGATGCCGAGGGGCGCTTGCGCCTGACCGGCCGGCTCAAGGAAATCTTCAAGACCAGTAAAGGCAAATACGTCGCCCCGGCGCCGATTGAAAACCGGCTGGCGGTGCACTCGCGGATCGAACAGGTCTGTGTTGTCGGCGATGGCCTGAGTGCGCCGCTGGGCTTGTGCGTGCTCTCGACGGTCAATCAGGACGAAGGGCGGGCCAGTCTGCATTCGAGCCTGGAAAAACTGCTCGAAGAGGTCAACGCCGTGCTCGACAAACACGAGCGCCTGCGCCGGCTGGTGGTGGTCAAGGACAGCTGGGCGGTGGAAAACGGTTTTCTCACGCCGACCTTGAAGATCAAGCGCAACGTCATTGAAGACACCTACGGCGCGCGGTTTGAAGAATGGAGCGCGCGCAGCGAGGCGGTGCTGTGGCAGGATTGAGTGACCACCAAAACAACAAAGGAAGCCAGCGATGAGCTTGTGGCGCACCACTCCGAACATCGAGCAGTTGAACGCAATCCAGAAAAACACCATCGGCGAAGTGCTGGATATCCGTTTCGAGTCCTTCGACGAGGAATCGCTGACGGCGAGCATGGTCATCGACCACCGCACCCACCAGCCTTACGGTCTGCTGCACGGCGGCGCCTCGGTGGTGCTGGCGGAAACCGTCGGTTCGATGGCCAGTTATCTGTGCATCGATGCCAGCAAGTTCTACTGCGTGGGGCTGGAGATCAATGCCAACCATTTGCGCGGTTTGCGCAGCGGGCGGGTGACCGCGGTGGCCAAACCGATTCACATCGGTCGCACCACGCATGTCTGGGACATCCGCCTGACCAGCGATGAAGGCAAGGCCAGTTGTGTGTCGCGTTTGACCATGGCGGTGGTGCCATTGGGCGAGCAGCCGCCCTCACCCTAACCCTCTCCCGGGGGGAGAGGGGACTGATCGGGCTGGATGTTCGAGTTGCGCCGACCTGAGCTATCGAGCCGAGTTCAGGTTTTGAAATTCATGCAGATCAGCTCCCTTTCCCCCTCGCCCCCTTGGGGGAGAGGGTTGGGGTGAGGGGGAAGCGATCTCCCTGAAACACCATCATGCTGTCCGGACTGTCATCATTCCTGGCAGTTACGGTCATTGCTGCGGGGCGCGGTCTTGCGGACAATCAGCGGCATGTTTCCGCTCATGGATAAACCTGCATGTCGCAACCGATCTTTTTCGCCCACGCCAACGGGTTTCCTTCGGGCACCTATGGCAAGTTGTTCGCGGCGCTGGCGCCCGAGTATCGGGTCGCGCATCTGGAGCAGCATGCCCATGACCCGCGTTTCCCGGCGGACGACAACTGGTACAACCTGGTCGACGAACTGATCCACCATTTACAGCAGCAGGATCAACCGGTGTGGGGCGTCGGCCATTCGTTTGGCGGTGTGTTGCACCTGCACGCGGCGTTGCGTTGCCCTGAGCTGTATCGCGGCGTGGTCATGCTCGACTCGCCGGTGCTGACTCGCACAGACCAGTGGGTGATCCGCGCGGCCAAGCGCTTCGGCTTCATCGACAAACTGACCCCGGCCGGACGTACGTTGGGGCGGCGCGAAGAGTTCGCCGATCTCGACACGGCGCGCAGCTATTTTGCCGGCAAGACCCTGTTTCGCGGTTTCGATCCGGAATGTTTCGATGCCTACCTGCAACACGGGCTGCATGCGGTCGGCGACAAGCTGCGTCTGCGCTTCGACCCCGCCACCGAAATCAGTATCTATCGCGGCGTGCCGCACACCAGTCCGGGCCGCACGCGCCAATTGCAGGTGCCGCTGGCCGTGGTGCGTGGCCACAAGAGCCGCGTGGTCATGCGTCATCACAGCCGATTCGTCGGGCGCCTGCCGCAGGGTGAAGCGCTGAGCATGCCCGGCGGGCACATGTTCCCGCTCGAGCGTCCGCAAGACACGGCGCGCCTGCTCAAAGAGCTGTTTACGCGCTGGGAGCGCCGCCAACAGAAGGATTGCGCATGAACCCGACCTTCGAAGAAGTGCGCCTGAGCCTGCCGCATATCGAACTGGCGGCGCACTTGTTCGGTCCCGAGGACGGTCTGCCGGTGATTGCCCTGCATGGCTGGCTCGACAACGCCAACAGCTTTGCGCGCCTGGCACCCAAGCTCAAAGGTTTGCGCATCATCGCCCTGGACATGGCCGGGCATGGGCATTCCGGGCATCGACCGAATGGCGCCGGTTATGCGCTGTGGGACTACGCCCATGACGTATTGCAGGTCGCCGAGCAACTGGGCTGGAAACGCTTCGGTCTGCTCGGGCATTCGATGGGCGCGATCGTTTCGCTGGTGCTGGCCGGCTCGTTGCCAGAGCGCATCACTCATCTGGCATTGATCGACGGGGTGATTCCTCCTACGGACAAAGGCGAAAATGCTGCCGAGCGCATGGGCATGGCCCTGCAGGCGCAACTGGATCTGCGCGAAAAGCGCAAGCCGGTCTACAACACCCTCGACCGCGCTATCGAAGCACGGATGAAGGGCTTGGTGGCGGTCAGTCGCGAAGCCGCCGAACTGCTGGCGCAACGCGGCCTGATGCCGGTGCCCGGCGGTTATACCTGGCGCACCGACAATCGCCTGACCCTGCCGTCGCCGTTGCGCCTGACGCAGGAGCAGGCGATGGCTTTCGTCCAGCGCATCACCTGTCCGGCGCAACTGGTGGTGGCCGCCGACGGCATGCTGGCCAAACATCCGGAGTTGCTGGAGCGGCTACCCTTTAGCCAGGAACAGCTGGCGGGCGGGCATCATTTGCACCTGAACGATGAGTCCGGTGCCGACCTTGTCGCAGACTGTTTCAATCGCTTCTTCGCCATTCCTTGACTTGCACCGGGCAACTGTCGAGGCTGGGCGGGTTGAAATGGGAGACAAACACGATGGATTTCTATACCGCTGCGCCCCCGACCCGCCAAGCCATGCCGATCCGATGAGCCTGACTATGCGGTCACTCAGTCTGTTGGCGCTGTGCTGTTTCAGTTCCGTTTCGTTCGCCGCCGACGTGCCCGGCAGCCAGGATTTGCAGATCGTGCCGCGTCTGGCCGATGCGCAGATCGTCGACTATCGCCCTCCTGTGGAGCTTGAGCGGATCTATCCGCTGGGCTCGATCCGCAAGATCAGCGGCCAGTTGCGCTTTGACGGTCAGGTCACGGCGCGCGGCCAGACCACTTCGGTCACCTACGAGTTGCCGCCTGAGCATTCCGCCACCGAAGCCTTCACCGCCGCCCGCGAAGCCCTGCAAAAGCAGGACGCCGAGTTGCTGTTCTGGTGTCAGGCCCGTGATTGTGGCGAAAGCAGCCTGTGGGCCAATGAAGTGTTCGGCAACTCCAAGCTGTACGGTGCCGATGAGCAACAGGCCTATCTGCTGTTGCGTCTGGCCGCACCGAAGGACAACACCCTGGTCGCGCTCTACAGCATCACCCGCGGCAATCGCAAAGCCTACCTGCATGTCGAACAGTTCGAAGCGGGCGCGCCGCTGGGCGTGTTGCTGCCGACCTCGGCCACGCTGTTGCGACAGCTCAAAAGTACCGGTGAACTGGACTTCCCCAAGCTGACCGGCGATCCGGATGACACCTGGTTACGACTGATTTCCCGTGGCTTGAACCTCGACACCACCCAACGCGTGACGATTGCCGGACCCAAGGCCGAGGCCTGGCGTCAGGCGCTGATCGGTCAGGGGGTACGGGCGGCACGGATGGAGGCGGGGAGCGCCGACGGCTCTGGCCTGCGCATCGATCTGTTGCGGTAAGCTGCATCGGGCGTGCACGCGCGGCGTGTTCGCCTACTCTTTGACCGACTGACTTCTTCGAGACTGTACATGCTCAATAACGATCGGCTGTTGGTGCAAATCCTCCTGCTGGTGCTGTTCGGTGCCAGCCTGTGGGTGATGGCGCCGTTCTGGTCGGCGCTGTTCTGGGGCGCGGTGCTGGCGTTCGCCAGTTGGCCGCTGATGCGGCTGCTGACCCGCTGGCTCAATGGCCGCGAATCACTCGCCGCAGCTATTCTGACCCTGGGCTGGATGTTGCTGGTGGCGGCGCCACTGGTGTGGCTCGGGTTCAACCTGGCCGATCACGTGCGCGATGCCACGGCGTTCATCAAGGATGTGCAGGTCGATGGTCTGCCGGAGGCGCCGGTCTGGCTCGGCAGCGTGCCGTTGGTGGGCGAGCGGCTGGTGGGTATCTGGAACAGCATTGATCAGCAGGGCGCAGCGCTGATGGTGTCGATCAAGCCGTATCTGGGGCAGGTGGGTAACTGGCTGTTGGCACGCAGTGCGCAGATCGGCGGCGGGATTCTCGAGCTGACCTTGAGCATTGTCTTCGTGTTCTTTTTCTATCGCGACGGGCCGCGCTTGGCGGCGTTTGTTCACGGTCTGCTGCAGCGGCTGATCGGCGAGCGTGCCGGGTATTACATCGAGCTGGTGGCCGGCACCGTGCAGCGGGTGGTCAACGGGGTGATCGGTACGGCGGCGGCGCAGGCGGTTCTGGCGTTGGTCGGGTTTTTGATTGCCGGGGTTCCGGGGGCGCTGGTGCTGGGGATCGTGACCTTCCTGTTGAGTCTGATTCCGATGGGGCCACCGTTGGTGTGGATTCCGGCCACGGCCTGGCTGGCCTGGAAAGGTGAATACGGGATGGCGGTGTTTCTCGGGATCTGGGGGACGTTCATCATCAGTGGCGTGGATAACGTGTTGAAGCCTTATCTGATCAGCCGCGGGGGGAATCTGCCGTTGGTGATTGTGTTGCTTGGGGTGTTTGGCGGGTTGATCGCTTTTGGGTTTATCGGGTTGTTTATCGGGCCTACGTTGTTGGCGGTGGCCTATAGTTTGTTGACGGATTGGAGTAAGAGTCAGGCTCGGGTTTAGGCGCCTTGGCTTTTTTGGGGTTGTGGGCATATCCGTTGGTTTGGGTGTGGCGGCTGGCGGTTTCGCCCTTACGGCGAGTCACTTTTTACAAACGCCTAAAAAGTAACCCAAAACGCTTGCTCCTACGTTCGGCCCGCTCGCTGGGGCTCGGGGTCCCTGAGAGTGTCAGATTTTTTGTGTGCGGGCCGGTAATGGCCTGCCGTCAGGCAGGCCTTCATTTCACCAGTTCGGCCTGATGAATCGGTCTCCATATAAAACCGCAAACTGATTCATGGCGCTTTTCCAGTCATGGGCGGCGCTGCCCCAGTTGGCGGTGATGTTTTTCAGCGCCAGCCAGATCAGTTTTGTCGCCGCCTCATCGGTTGGAAAGTGGCCTCTTGTCTTGATGATCTTGCGTAACTGCGAATTGATGCTTTCGATCGCGTTGGTGGTGTAGATCACTTTGCGTATCGCGGGGGGAACACGAAAAATGGGATAACCCGCTCCCAGGCGCGTCTCCAAGCCGCCGCTATCGTCGGATACTGCTTGCCCCACGGCCCCGCTTCGAAGGCGTCCAGAGCCTGTTCGGCGACATCGGCATTGAGAGCTTGAAATCGGCTTAAGGGCCTTGGCCAGTTCACGGCGCTTGTCCCACGCCGCGTAATCAAGGCTGTTGCGGATCAAATGGACGATGCATGTCTGCAGCGTTGTCTCTGGAAACACCGCACTCAAAGCCTCCGGCATACCTTTGAGCCCGTCAGTTACCGCGATCAGCACGTCTTCGACGCCCCGGGTTTTGAGGTCATTGAAGACCTTCATCCAGAACTTGGCACCTTCAGTGTTCTCGATCCAGATCCCCAAAATATCTCGGGTCCCATCCGGCAGCACGCCCAGAGCCAAGTAGATGGCCTTATTGCGAACCACGCCTTCGTCACGGATCTTGACCCGCAGAGCATCGAAGAAAATGACCGGATACATGGGCTCAAGCGGGCGTTGCTGCCAGGTACTGACTTCCTCCAGAACCGCATCGGTGACGGAGCTGATGAAGTCATGAGAGACATCTGTGCCGTACTGTTCCGAGAGGAAAGCACGAATCTCGCGAACGCTCATGCCACGGGCATACATGGCGATGATTTTGTCGTCGAAACCCGTGAAACGGCGCTCGTGCTTGGGGATCAGGATCGGGGCGAAACTGCCGTCGCGGTCTCTGGGAATATCCAGACGCAACGGGCCGTCTTCGGTCAGCACGGTCTTGCTGCTTCTGCCATTACGCTGATTACTCGAATCCTCAGGGCGCTCCGCGCCCTGAGGATAACCAAGGTGGTGCCCCATCTCGGCGCCAAGGGCTCGCTCGATCAGCGCTTTCTTAAACGCCATCGCGGCATCCTGAATAGCGTCGGCACTCATCGGGCCGCTGACGAACTGGTCGATCAGCTCTTGGGGAATGGAAGGAAGGTCACGCTGGGCCTCTCGGGCCGGTCTCTTTTTGGTCGGCATACATGCACCTCTGCGACATGTTATGCCCGAACACAAAATTTATGACACTCCCGGGTCCCTTCGCTCCGGGATTGATCCGGGCGCAGCGCCTACGGTTTGCTTCGCTGCACCTCCTCTCGCTGTGTTTGGCTTCGCCAAACGGTCGCTGCGCTCCCACCCCCGGATCAATCCCTCCACTCAGCCTTCCGATGTCGCCCGTAGGTCAAGATCAAGAGCTTTCGGCGAGCTGACACTCGGCCATTGAGTGGGGCGGCTTCGCCGCGTGCGGTGCATACAGTTAAAAATTGTGGGAGCCAGCCTGCTGGCGATGGCGGCCTGACAGCCGACCAATTTCCAACTGACCACCCCCAATCCAACTGTGGGAGCGGGCTTGCTCGCGAAGGCGGCCTTATAGCCGAACAATCTCCAACTGAATGCACTCCATCCAATTGTAGGAGTGAGCCTGCTCGCGAAGAGGCATATCAGGCAACCAGCTTCTCACGGCCACACCCAAATGACCGTTCCCACACCACTGCATGGAAACGATCACTCATCACCCCATCAACTCAAGTCGCCACATTCAGGTATTTGCCCACCGGCGCAGCATTGTCCAGCGAGTACTGCTTGCTCAAGTTGGCAATCATCCGGTTCAGCGCTTCGCTGGTGGTCTGGGTACTGGTGGTCTGATCTTCGGGCGGGCGTTCCCGACCTGCCTGTAGCGCCGCTTTCAGTTCGTCGCTGCTCACGCCGCCACTGCTGTCGCTGTCCAGTACCTTGAGCAATGCAGCGCTGGTATCAGTGCTACTCATCGAGGCGCTGTCGCTGCTTTGCAACGCGCTGCTCAGTTCGGTCTCGCTGATGCTGCCGTCACCATCGGCATCCAGTTGGCTGAACAGTTCGTCGCTGGAGGCTTGTTGCGGGGGCGGAGGTGGTGGGGTGAGGCTGGCGGTGAGTTCGTCCTGGCTGACGGTGCCGTCCTTGTTCTTGTCCAGGGCCGAGAAGATTTGGTTGCTGTCGGCGCTGCTGCCGGCGCTGGTCAGGCCGTTGCGCAGTTCGTCGCTGCTGATGGCGCCGCCGCCATCGGCGTCGAGGGCGCTGATCAGGGCGTCGGCGAGGTCGGTGTTCGGTGCTTGATCCTGCGGAGGCGGCGGAGGCGCCATCGCGGTCATTTCTTCGGCGCTGAGGCTGCCGCTGGCGTCGCTGTCCAGATCACCGAATTGCTTGCTCAGGTTGACCAGCAGGCCATCGTCGGATTTCTGCGACAGGGCACTTTTCAGTTCGTCCTGATCCACCGCGCCGTCGCCGTTGCTGTCGAGTTTGGCGAACAGCTGCTTTTGCAGTTGTTGGCTGCGGGCGTTCTGGGTGCTGCTGGTGCTGGTATAGCTCGTGTAGTTGCTGACGCTACCGATCATGGGCTCACTCCTTGGACTGTAAAGCCGGTGGGTGTACCGGCTTGTGCAGACTCAATGGGCAAGATGTCCTGGGTGTTTTGGCTTTGTACCGGTGGGTATACACGATGGAGTGAACACCACTGAAACCTGTGGGAGCGGGCTTGCTCGCGAAGGCGGCCGATCATTCAACACAGAAGTCGACTGACACACCGCTTTCGCGAGCAAGCCCGCTCCCACAGGGGGATAGGTGTGTTTCTCAGGAGCGCGGTAGGCGGATGATTGCGGTCAGGCCGCCGCCCGGGGTTTCTTCCAGATTCAACTGACCACCCAGACGCTGCGCCGCTTCACGGGCGATGGTCATGCCCAGGCCGACGCCGCCGGAGTTGCGGTTGCGCGAGCCTTCCAGGCGAAAGAACGGTTCGAACACCGCCTCGCGCTTGTCTTCGGCAATGCCCGGGCCGTGGTCGATCACGCGGATCAGCAGTTGCTCGCGTTGATCCTGCAGTTCGATGCGTGCCTGTCCGGCGTAGCGCAGTGCGTTGTCCATCAGGTTGTTGATGCACGAGCGCAGCGCCATCGGCTGCACCTGCAGCGGTGCGCAATGGCCGCTGACTTCAACGTCTGCACCTTGATCCTGAGCGTTCTCGCACAACGATTCGACCAGCGCCTGCACATCCATCAACTGCAACGCTTCGCTGGTGCGCTGTTCGTGCAGGTAGGTGAGAGTGGCGTCGAGCATGCCGATCATGTCGTTAAGGTCCTGGCGCATCTGACCTTGCAGTTTTTCGTCGTCGATCTGTTCCAGGCGCAGCTTCAACCGCGACAGCGGAGTGCGCAGGTCGTGGGAGACGGCGCCGAGCATGCGTGCTCGCTGCTGCACCTGTTCACGAATGCGTTGTTGCATCAGGTTGAAGGTGTTCGCGGCTTGTCGGGCTTCACGCGGGCCGGACTCGTCCAGCGGCGGGCTGTCGAGGTTTTCGCTGAGGCGTTCGGCAGCATCGCTCAGGCGCTGGATCGGCCGGCTGAGCAGTTTGGCGCCGTACCACGCAGCGATCATCAGCGAGATGAACTGGAAGGTCAGCGGCACCAGCGGCCCGCCGAACCACGGACGCGGCGGGCGATGGGCGAAACGCGGATCCGGCGGTGGCCGTTGGCCGTCGACGCCCTCGGCAAATTCCGGCGGGGGCGGCGGTGGGGGTGGCCCATAGTGATGAAACCAGGCAAAGGCCAGCAGGTGCGCCAGGACGATCGCCACGAACAGCATGCCAAACAGGCGGCCGAACAGCGTGTCGAAGCGCGCTCGCATCAGCCGATGTCTCGCGCGTCGAACAGGTAACCTTCACCGCGCACGGTTTTGATCAACTGCGGGGCTTTCGGGTCGTCACCAAGTTTTTGCCGCAGGCGCGACACCAGCAAATCGATACTGCGGTCGAACGCCTCGATCGAACGGCCACGGGCGGCATCCAGCAGTTGTTCGCGGCTGAGTACGCGGCGCGGGCGTTCGATAAAGACCCAGAGCAAGCGGAATTCGGCGTTGGACAGCGGCACTACCAGGCCATCGTCGGCGATCAACTGCCGCAGCACGCTGTTCAGGCGCCAGTTGTCGAAGCGAATGTTGGCGCGCTGTTCGGTACGGTCATCGCGTACCCGACGCAGGATAGTCTGAATCCGCGCCACCAGTTCCCGAGGTTCGAACGGTTTGGCCATGTAGTCATCGGCGCCCAGTTCCAGGCCGATGATGCGGTCGGTGGGTTCGCAGCGGGCGGTGAGCATCAGGATCGGGATGTCCGATTCGGCGCGCAGCCAGCGGCACAGCGACAGGCCGTCTTCGCCGGGCAGCATCAGGTCGAGCACCACCACGTCGAAATGCTCGGCCTGCATCGCCTGACGCATGGCTGCGCCGTCGGTGACGCCGCTGGCGTGGATGTTGAAACGCGCGAGGTAGTCGATCATCAGCTCGCGGATCGGCACATCGTCATCGACGATCAGCGCGCGGATGCTCCAGCGCTTGTCGTCTTTCTGCTCATCAGTCACGGTGGTCTGGGTGTTGTGCATGGGGCTGTTCATCTGCCAGTAGGCCGCCAACCACAAAGATGGGCTGCGAGGTGGTGGTTTCAGCATAGGCGTCCTGCCGTGAGGCGGGAAGTGCTGATGTAAGGACGTGTTGCGGCTGGCGAGGCTAGCGCGGGCGCTTGTTGGCGGCGTGTCGGTTGTGTATCGGGTTCGACACAATAGCCGCGAGCGCTATGCTGATCACGTTTGCGGCGACGATTTACCGATCATCGGGTGCCGCGCTGGCGCCGCTTCCGCTACAATGCGCGCCGATTTCGACTTGCCTGAGAGCCCATCCATGTCCGCCTGCCAGACTCCTATCATCGTCGCCCTGGATTTCCCCACCCGTGACGCCGCACTGAAGCTGGCCGACCAGTTGGACCCGAAACTGTGCCGGGTCAAAGTGGGCAAGGAACTGTTCACCAGTTGCGCCGCGGAAATCGTCGGCACCCTGCGTGACAAAGGCTTCGAGGTGTTCCTCGACCTGAAATTCCACGACATTCCCAACACCACCGCGATGGCCGTGAAAGCCGCTGCCGAGATGGGCGTGTGGATGGTCAATGTGCATTGCTCCGGTGGCCTGCGCATGATGGCCGCCTGCCGTGAAGAGCTTTCCAAGCGCAGCGGCCCGCAGCCGTTGCTGATCGGTGTGACCGTGCTGACCAGCATGGAGCGCGAGGATCTGGCCGGTATCGGCCTGGATATCGAACCGCAGGAGCAGGTGCTGCGTCTGCTGGCTGCGCTGGCCCGAGAAGGCCGGGATGGACGGTCTGGTGTGCTCGGCGCTGGAAGCCACTGCACTGAAGTCGGCGCACCCGTCGCTGCAACTGGTGACCCCGGGGATTCGCCCGGCGGGCAGTGCGCAAGATGACCAGCGCCGTATCCTGACCCCGCGTCAGGCGCTGGATGCCGGTTCCGATTACCTGGTGATCGGCCGTCCGATCAGCCAGGCGGCGGATCCGGCCAAGGCACTGGCGTCGGTCGTGGCCGAACTGGCCTGATCAAACACGCAAGATCCAATAATGTGGGAGCGGGCTTGCTCGCGAATGCGGTGGATCAGTCGAAATTGATATCGACTGATCCACCGCATTCGCGAGCAAGCCCGCTCCCACAGTGCTTTTGGTGTGTTGTCGCGTTAAGTTTCAGACCTTCAGCACCAACTTGCCGAAATTCTCCCCGCTGAACAATTTCATCAGCGTCTCCGGAAAGGTCTGCAGACCTTCAACGATGTCTTCCTTGCTCTTGAGCTGCCCTTTGGCCATCCAGCCGGCCATTTCCTGCGCGGCACCGGCGTACTGCGCGGCATAGTCCATCACCACAAAGCCTTCCATGCGCGCACGATTGACCAGCAGTGACAGGTAGTTGGCCGGGCCTTTGACCGCTTCCTTGTTGTTGTACTGGGCTGATGGCGCCGCAGATCACCACCCGGGCTTTCGGCGCCAGACGGCTGAGCACAGCGTCGAGGATCTCGCCGCCGACGTTATCGAAATACACATCAACGCCTTTCGGGCACTCACGCTTGAGTCCGGCCAGCACGTCTTCGTGCTTGTAATCGATAGCGCCGTCGAAGCCCAGTTCATCGATCAGGTATTTGCACTTGTCGGCACCACCAGCGATGCCGACGACCCGGCAGCCTTTGATCTTGGCGATCTGTCCGGCAATGCTGCCCACTGCCCCGGCAGCTCCCGACAACACCACGGTGTCGCCAGCCTTCGGTGCGCCCACGTCGAGCAGGGCGAAGTAGGCGGTCATGCCGGTCATGCCAAGGGCGGACAGATACACCGGCAGCGGCGCCAGTTTCGGATCGACTTTGTAGAAACCTCTGGGTTCGCCAAGGAAATAATCCTGCACGCCGAGGGCGCCGTTGACGTAGTCGCCGACGGCAAAGCCCGGGTTGTTCGAAGCGATGACCTGGCCCACGCCCAAGGCGCGCATGACTTCACCGATTTCTACCGGCGGGATATAGGACTTGCCCTCGTTCATCCAGCCGCGCATGGCCGGGTCGAGGGACAGGTATTGGTTTTTCACCAGTATCTGACCAGCGCCCGGTTCGCCGACCGGGACTTCCTGGTAGGTGAAGGTCTCACGGGTCGCAGCCCCCACCGGGCGTTTGGCGAGGAGGAACTGGCGATTGGTCTGACTGGTCATGGCAGGCACTCGAACTGAATGAAGCCTTGTTGATAGACCCTCGAGGCCAATGCTGCAAGGTCGGCTGATGTGGCGAATGCGCAATGATCCAGTGCAGTGATAGTGGCCCACAGGCTTTTATCACTGCGACGGATGAAGGCATAAACAGCCTTCTGATAGTGCTGACTCGGGACGGGCCCCGGTGACTATGCTGCGAGTCTGCAAATCCCTCCTGCATCTCTCCCTTCGAGGACATAACAATGAGCATGACGTTTTCCGGCCAAGTGGTCGTAGTCACCGGAGCGGCCAACGGTATCGGCCGGGCGACCGCCCAGGCGTTCGCCGCCGAAGGTTTGAAAGTGGTGGTGGCCGACCTGGACACGGCAGGGGGCGAAGGCACCGTGGCGCTGATTCGTACAGCCGGCGGCGAAGCGACCTTCGTACGCTGCAACGTTACCGTCGAAAGCGAAGTGAAGAATCTGATGGACGAGGTGATCAATACCTACGGTCGCCTGGACTACGCCTTCAACAATGCCGGGATCGAAATCGAGCAAGGCAAACTGGCCGACGGCTCGATGGACGAGTTCGACGCGATCATGGGCGTCAACGTCAAAGGTGTGTGGTTGTGCATGAAGTACCAGTTGCCGTTGTTGCTCGCTCAGGGCGGCGGGGCGATCGTCAACACCGCGTCGGTGGCGGGCCTTGGCGCGGCGCCGAAGATGAGCATTTATGCAGCGTCGAAACACGCGGTGATCGGTCTGACCAAATCGGCGGCGATCGAATATGCGAAGAAGAAAATCCGCGTCAACGCCGTGTGCCCGGCGGTGATCGACACCGACATGTTCCGTCGCGCTTACGAGGCTGACCCGAAGAAAGGCGAGTTCGCCAACGCGATGCACCCGGTGGGGCGCATCGGCAAGGTCGAGGAAATTGCCAGCGCCGTGCTGTATCTGTGCAGCGATGGCGCGGCGTTTACCACCGGTCATTCCTTGGCCGTGGATGGCGGCGTCACGGCTTTCTGACGCCGAGTGGCAATACTCTGGAACCCGCCTCAGTGCGGGTTTTCCTGTTGCTGGGCGCCCGTTCCGTTAAACCGCTAAACAATGTGTATCAAACGGTTAGAACGGCTGCTTTTGACGGCGTTGTCGCACAGCCTGAGCGACGCGGCTGTGATTTACTGCCGCCAGCAAAATGGACAGGAGTTTGCGTGCTCATGGAATTGAGAATTGACCGACAGGCAATGGTGCCGGTCGTACAGCAGATTGTTGATGGCATGACTGAGTGGATCTCGCGAAGCGGTGTGGCGCCGAGCACGCGCTTGCCCTCCGTCAGGCAGATTGCGCGCTCCAATCTGCTGAGTCAGTCGTGTGTGGCCGAAGCCTGCGAACGGCTGGTGGCGCAAGGCGTTCTGGCCCCGCGTCAGGGCGCCGGGTTCATGGTGGCCGCGCAGGGCCGTGGGGTGATCGGGATTGACTGCGGGCAGGCACACAGCGGGTTGAAACTCGGCGAGGGAGGCTTGCCGCAGAGCTGGCGTGAATCCGACGACCTGAGTTATGCGATCCGTCAGGTGGCCCGTACCGACATGGCGAGTCTGTTCAATTACAGCAGCCCGCTGGGGCTGCCGGCGTTACGCGAGCAGATCGTCAAACGCCTCAGGCTGATCGGCGTCGAGGCTCTGGATGAACAGGTGCTGACGACCTCCGGTGCGAGCCAGGCGCTTGATCTGCTCGCGCGCACATTGTTGAAGGCCGGTGACTGCGTTGTCGTCGAAACCCCGGGCTATGCGCCGCTGTTCGAGCTGTTGCGCCTGTACGGCGTGCAGTTGCTGGAAGTGCGCCGCACGCCGAGCGGGCCGGATCCCCAGGCGCTGGAAGCACTGTTGCGGCAGTTCCGGCCGGTCGCGATGTTCATCAACAGTCACCACCACAATCCCACCGGCTCTTGCCTGACCCTTGGCGTTGCCCAACAGATCCTGCGGTTGTGCAACGCTCACGATGTGCGAGTGATCGAGGACGATGTCTACGCCGACCTGCACAATGGCAATGGCACACGCCTGGCGGCACTCGATGAGCGAGTGATCTATGTCGGCAGCTTTTCCAAGACACTGAGCAGCTCGCTGCGCGTCGGGTTTGTGTACGCCGAGCCAGCGCTGATAGCGCGGCTGGGGCGAATCAAGATGATCAGTAGCATGGGCGCTTCGAGTTTCAATGAGGCGGTGCTGACCAGTCTTCTGGCCAATGGCGCCTATCGCAAAATGGTCCAGCGCCAGCGTCAACGGTTGAATACCGATCGGGTCGCCGCGTTGCAGGCGCTGGAAGACGCCGACTGGGAGGTTTTCGGTAAGCCGTGTGGCGGCCTGTTCATCTGGGCCCGTGCCCCGCTGGGCGATACTGGCCGCTTGCACAGTCAGGCGCAGTGCAATGGTGTCAGCCTTTGCGACCCGGGGGCCTTCAGTCCGAGTGGCGAACCCAGTGAGTGGCAGCGGATCAACGTGGCCTATGCCTGTGATCCGAGGGCCCGGCAGTTTTTTCGCAGTACCGGTGTGAATCGACCTCAAGCGTTCTGAAAACGACGCGTGCGTAGCTTTTTGCCATTATTCCGACGCCAGAGACTTGTGCTGCTCCATGGCCGTTGCGAATCTTCGGCAACAGACTTTGGCAGGGGACTACGCGCAATGATTTCCGCCGTGCAAGGACGTTTTGCCAACCTCGGTATGGCGAAGAAACTGGGTATCGGGTTCGTGCTGGTGCTGCTGTTGACTGCGCTGGTGGCTGCCATTGGTGTCTGGTCCCTGCAGACCATCAGTCAGCGCTTCGATGGGCTGAAGCAGATGTCGTCGCTCAACAGTGCACTGCTCAAGGTGCGGCTGCTGGAGCAGGACTATGCGCTGCACAGCAACCCGAAAACCGTCGATGCCTTGCACGAAGGCGTAGACGGTTTGCTGGCTCAGGCCGCGCAACTCAAGGCGCAGTCCCCGGCCAACGTGGCGGTGATGAGCGATGTCGAACAGGCACTGGGCGCTTATCGCAAGGCTTTCGATGGGTTTGTCTCGCTGACCCAGGCCAAGGATCTGGCGCTGGAAATGGCCAGTTGGTCGGTGTCCAGCGTGGCCAATAACCTGGACGTACTGCAGGCCGGTCTGGCCGATGATGGCGCGTATACCTTGAAGGACACCGAAGGCAAGGACGGCGCACAGTTCATCGAACAGGCCAGCCAGGTCAGCCAGGTGTCGCGGCTGATGTTGCAGGCGATGAACGAGGCGCGGGTTCGTCTGGATCAGAGCCGCAAGGGCGATGCCGACAGTGCCGGCAAGGGCAATATCGAGCAGGCCGCCCAGGCGCAGGCTCAGGCCGAGCAGTTGAAGACCACGGTCAAGGATGAGGGCTACCTGACGGTACTCAATGAAGTGTCCGGGCACATCGCCGGTTTCAACGACAAGCTCGCCGAGTACACCGGCCTGCTGGCCCAGGAAAAAACCGTCTACGAACAGTTGCACCAGCGTGCGGCGCAGGTGATGGAGCGCGTGGATCAGGCGTATGGCGCCGAGGACGGCGCGATGCAGGCGGAATTGAAGAAGAACTCGGCGTTGATCATCGGTTCTTCGGCGCTGGCGTTGCTGGTCGGGCTGATTGCCGCGTGGGTCATTACCCGCTTGATCGTCGCGCCGTTGCGCAGTGTGATGCGGGTGGCACAGCAGATTGCGGCCGGGGATTTGAGTGCGAGGGTGGAGGTCACCCGGCGTGATGAGATCGGGCAACTGATGCTGGCGATGCAGCAGATGGGCACTGGGCTGAGCACGATCGTCAGCGGTTTGCAGGCGGGCATCGAGCAGTTGGCCAGTTCCGCGCAATCGCTGTCGGCGGTCACCGAGCAGACCAACCTTGAGGTCAACAGCCAGAAGGAAGAGACCGAGCAAGTGGCCACGGCCATGAACCAGATGACCGCCACCGTGCATGACGTGGCGCGCAATGCCGAGGAAGCCGCGCTGGCCGCACAAACGGCGGATGCCAAGGTCGAGAGCGGGCAGCAGGTGGTGCGCCAGAGCATGGTGCGGATCGAGCAACTGGCGGATTCGGCGACATCAGCCAGTTCGAGCATCGAAAGCCTCAGTGCGCAGATCCAGAACATCGGTACGGTGCTGGATGTGATCAAGAGCGTTGCCGAGCAGACCAATCTGCTGGCGCTCAACGCCGCGATCGAGGCGGCGCGGGCCGGGGAACAGGGCAGGGGCTTTGCGGTGGTGGCTGATGAGGTTCGCGCGTTGGCGCGGCGTACACAACAATCCACCGAGGAGATCGAGCGTCTGGTCAGTGCGTTGCGTTCGGCGGCGCATTCGTCGGTGCAGCAGATTCAGAGCAGTGGTGACTTGGTGAAGCTGGCGGTCAGTGATGCGCTGCAGACTGAAAGTGCGCTGGGCAGTATTGCGGCGGCGGTTTCGTTGATTCAGCAGATGAATCAGCAGATTGCGGCGGCGGCGGAGGAGCAGAGCTCGGTGGCTGAGGAGATCAATCGCAGTGTGACGAGTATTCGTGCGAGTGCGGATCAGTCTTCGATGGCGATGCGGGGGAATGCGGTTTCGAGTGTTGAGCTGGCGCGGTTGGGGGGGGAGCTCAAGGGGATGGTTGGGCATTTTCGGCTTTGACTTGGCGGCCTCTGGGCCGGAGAGTGTCAGATTTTTTGTGTGCGGGCCGGTAATGGCCTGCCGTCAGGCAGGCCTTCATTTCACCAGTTCGGCCTGATGAATCGGTCTCCATATAAAACCGCAAACTGATTCATGGCGCTTTTCCAGTCATGGGCGGCGCTGCCCCAGTTGGCGGTGATGTTTTTCAGCGCCAGCCAGATCAGTTTTGTCGCCGCCTCATCGGTTGGAAAGTGGCCTCTTGTCTTGATGATCTTGCGTAACTGCGAATTGATGCTTTCGATCGCGTTGGTGGTGTAGATCACTTTGCGTATCGCGGGTGGGAACACGAAAAATGGGATAACCCGCTCCCAGGCGCGTCTCCAAGCCGCCGCTATCGTCGGATACTGCTTGCCCCACGGCCCCGCTTCGAAGGCGTCCAGAGCCTGTTCGGCGACATCGGCATTGAGAGCTTGATAAATCGGCTTAAGGGCCTTGGCCAGTTCACGGCGCTTGTCCCACGCCGCGTAATCAAGGCTGTTGCGGATCAAATGGACGATGCATGTCTGCAGCGTTGTCTCTGGAAACACCGCACTCAAAGCCTCCGGCATACCTTTGAGCCCGTCAGTTACCGCGATCAGCACGTCTTCGACGCCCCGGGTTTTGAGGTCATTGAAGACCTTCATCCAGAACTTGGCACCTTCAGTGTTCTCGATCCAGATCCCCAAAATATCTCGGGTCCCATCCGGCAGCACGCCCAGAGCCAAGTAGATGGCCTTATTGCGAACCACGCCTTCGTCACGGATCTTGACCCGCAGAGCATCGAAGAAAATGACCGGATACATGGGCTCAAGCGGGCGTTGCTGCCAGGTACTGACTTCCTCCAGAACCGCATCGGTGACGGAGCTGATGAAGTCATGAGAGACATCTGTGCCGTACTGTTCCGAGAGGAAAGCACGAATCTCGCGAACGCTCATGCCACGGGCATACATGGCGATGATTTTGTCGTCGAAACCCGTGAAACGGCGCTCGTGCTTGGGGATCAGGATCGGGGCGAAACTGCCGTCGCGGTCTCTGGGAATATCCAGACGCAACGGGCCGTCTTCGGTCAGCACGGTCTTGCTGCTTCTGCCATTACGCTGATTACTCGAATCCTCAGGGCGCTCCGCGCCCTGAGGATAACCAAGGTGGTGCCCCATCTCGGCGCCAAGGGCTCGCTCGATCAGCGCTTTCTTAAACGCCATCGCGGCATCCTGAATAGCGTCGGCACTCATCGGGCCGCTGACGAACTGGTCGATCAGCTCTTGGGGAATGGAAGGAAGGTCACGCTGGGCCTCTCGGG
This sequence comes from Pseudomonas sp. S150, assembly GCF_004526365.1. NCBI lineage: Bacteria > Pseudomonadati > Pseudomonadota > Gammaproteobacteria > Pseudomonadales > Pseudomonadaceae > Pseudomonas > Pseudomonas sp. S150. The sequence goes on along the minus strand of NZ_CP038207.1, from coordinate 5,107,786 downwards.
CCGGTCTCTTTTTGGTCGGCATACATGCACCTCTGCGACATGTTATGCCCGAACACAAAATTTATGACACTCCCCTGGGCCGACCAGGTTCTTGGGGTTTTGGGTGAATATCCGTTGCTGCGGTAACGGCTTCTTATGGTTCCGCTCTTACAGCGGCTCACTTTTCCAGACGCCGAAAAGTAAGCAAAAGGCTTGGCCCCGGCGTTCGGCCCTCGCTTAGGCTCGGGTTCCTTCGCTCCGGGATTCATCCGGGCGCATCGCCTCCGGTTTGCTTCGCTGCACCTCCTCTCGATGTGTTTGGCTGCGCCAAACGGTCGCTGCGCTCCCACCCCCGGATAAACCCCTCCACTCAGCCTGCCGAAGGGGCCGGCACGGCAAGATCAAGAGCTTTCGGCGAGCTGACACTCGGCCATTTGAGTGGTGAAGAGCGAGGCGGTGCACTATCTCGCTCTTCTGTAGGAGTGAGCCTGCTCGCGATGGCGGCCTGACAGCCGACCAGTCTCCAACTGAGCGCCCCCATTCCAACTGTGGGAGCTGGCTTTCCAGCGATGGCGGCCTGACAGCCGACCAGTCTCCAACTGAATAAACTCATGCCCACTGTGGGAGCGGGCTTGCTCGCGAAGAGGCCTGACTGCCAACCAATCTCTAACTGAATGTTCTCAATGGCAGTCAGCCCATCACCCACAAAAAAGCCACCTCCCGGTGGCTTCTCTCAACTCTCGACCATCAGTCGTAAATCACTTTCTTCTTCCAGTCCGCATCGGCTTCGACTTCTTTGAGGCCTTCGGTCAACTGGTTCACTTCGCCTTCAACCGGGGCAATCTTGTCCATGACCTGGGCATTGGCGCGGGCCAGGAGTTTTTCCAGGTATTGCAGTTGTTCCGAGTACATCTGCGGGTCTTGCTGTTTGCGCAGGTATTGCACGCCGCGTTCGAAGGCGAGGCGGGCCTGGCCGGGTTGGTTTTGTTGCAGGGATTGTTGGCCGAGGTTGTTGAAGAATTCGATGTGCAGCAGGACCAGGATGTGGCGGACTTCCTTGATCCAGTGTTTGGCTTCGTTCGGTGGCAGGAAGCCGTCGTGGGCGGCGCGGGTGATCTGGCCGTGCAGGGCTTCGAGCAGGAAACGGACGTCCTTGGCTTTGGCTTCGGTCAGGATCGGTGCCGGCGGGTTGTTGACCGGGATCGATTCGCCTTGGGCCACCAGTGCGCTGAGTTCGGTGATCCGTGCCTTGGTCGTGGCGCTGGTTTTTTCCAGATTCAGCAGGCGCTGGCAGACGTTCAGCTCCAGACGGGTCAGCAGCAGCTTGAGTGCCGGGGTCATGAACTGGCCGGGGAAGGTTTCGGTCAGTTCGCCGCAGCGGCGCAGGCGGTCGTTGAGTTCGACTTTGGTGCGGGCCTTCTCCAGTTTGTTGTTTTCCACCACATGGTTCATGTAGCCAATGGCGATCAGAATTGCGATCCCGGCTATGACTAGCAGGGTGATCATGAGTGGTGTCACCGGTAAGACCTCTTTATAGGGTTCGCATGCGAGTGTAGTGGCTGGACATTCAGGCGCCCAGCGCCGCTCGACGAGTTGATTCAGCAGCTTCTGTCTATATCGGCTGCACACTGCTTATATGAATGCTGGCGCAAGGTGCGCAGATTGCCATCATTGTGTTGCGGACTATAACGCCTTGGCGAGTGGCGGAATATAGGCGTCAATCGTCGGGCGACGGAAAAGCCCGAATGCTCCCGTAAAGCAGGTCGAAGTCATTGATTTAAATAAATTTATATTCGGGGGTTGACGACCTCTCAAACCATCCATAGAATGCGCGCCACTTGCAGCGTAAAGCACACAGCGAAACGCGGCAGGGAGTGAATGTTGTAGCGTGTCCCCTTCGTCTAGTGGCCTAGGACACCGCCCTTTCACGGCGGTAACAGGGGTTCGAGTCCCCTAGGGGACGCCAATGCGGGAATAGCTCAGTTGGTAGAGCACGACCTTGCCAAGGTCGGGGTCGCGAGTTCGAGTCTCGTTTCCCGCTCCAATTTTAAACAGCACTGCTTTCGGGCGGGGCTGAGTGAAACCAGAACCAAGTCTTCGGATGCGGGTCTGGACACCGAAACACACACCATGTGTTCCGGGTAGCGTGTCCCCTTCGTCTAGTGGCCTAGGACACCGCCCTTTCACGGCGGTAACAGGGGTTCGAGTCCCCTAGGGGACGCCATTTGCGGGAATAGCTCAGTTGGTAGAGCACGACCTTGCCAAGGTCGGGGTCGCGAGTTCGAGTCTCGTTTCCCGCTCCAAATTCTAAAAGCGCCGCTCAGTGAGCGGCGTTTTTATTAGTGAAAGTTGTAGCCTGTCCCCTTCGTCTAGTGGCCTAGGACACCGCCCTTTCACGGCGGTAACAGGGGTTCGAGTCCCCTAGGGGACGCCATTGCGGGAATAGCTCAGTTGGTAGAGCACGACCTTGCCAAGGTCGGGGTCGCGAGTTCGAGTCTCGTTTCCCGCTCCAATTTCACAAAAACGCCGATCAGTGATGATCGGCGTTTTTGTTTGTGCAGCATTCAGCACGCAACAAAAAAGGACCTTCGGGTCCTTTTTTGTTTTCACTCCGGCCCGCTGAATCACGGGCCAGTGCCTTATCAGAGCTTCGGTAGCTGGCCGACACGGCCCATCATCTCAGTGACGATCTGCAGATCCAGCAGGAACTGGTCAACCGTCTTGAACTCGCCATCGGTATGCCCGGTGTATTTGACTTCAGGCCGGGCCAGGCCGAATTGCACGCCGTTCGGCAATTCATGCACCGAGGTCGCGCCGGCAGACGTGCCGAACTCGTGCTTCATGCCGAGGTTTTCAGTGGCAACCGCCAGCAGTGCCTTGACCCATTCGCCTTCCGGATTGCGGTACATCGGTTCGGCGATCGAGTAAGTGAAGTCCACGGCAACGTGGGATTTCTTGCTCCAGGCCGCCAGTTTGTCAGCGATTTGCTTCTTCAGCACTTCTGGCGATTTACCCTTCGGCACGCGCAGGTTGACTGCCAGTTTGAAGGCTTTGTCGTCCACGCCGACGTAGGTCAGCGAGGTGGTCAGCGGACCCATGAACGAATCGGAGAAGCCCACGCCGAGTTTTTTACCCAGATAATCCAAGCCCCAGTTGGTGGACGCATAGCGTGCAGCGTCGGTGATCTGGTTGTGCTTGAGCGCCACCTTGCCGTCGAGGCTGTTGATGAAGTCGAGCATCCGTGCGACCGGGTTGACGCCAGACTCGGGCTCGGAGGAGTGCGCGGACACACCGGTGACGCTCAGCTTGACGTCTTTGCCGTCAACCTTGGCCGCGACTTCGAAGTCACCACCGTGTTTTTTCGCGTATTCGCTGCCGGCTTTCTGCAGACTCGCAGCCAGTTGCTCAGGCTTGTCGGTGACGAGTGTCGCCACCGAAACCGATGGAATCTGGTTGGTTGCCAGGCCGCCGGTCATCGAGATGATTTCTGCGCCGCTGCCTTCAGCCTTGCGCAGCGGGAAATTGGCCATGACCGTGCCGTAGCCTTTCTCGGCAATGACCACCGGGTAGCCACCGTCCAGCGCCATGTTGTAGTTCGGCGTCGGGTTGTGTTCGAAGTAATACGGGATCGCGTCGCCGGTGGTTTCTTCGGTGGTGTCCACCAGCAGTTTGAAGTTGCGTGCCAGCGGCAGCTTTTCTTCCTTGATCACTTTCATCGCGTACATCGCGACGACGATGCCGTTCTTGTCGTCCTCGGTGCCGCGACCGTACATGCGGTCGCCGATCAGCGTGACTTTGAACGGGTCGAGTTTGGTGCCGTCCTTCAGCACCCAGTTTTCCGGGGTGACCGGCACCACGTCGGCATGCGCGTGAATGCCCACGACTTCGTCGCCGCTGCCGTCGAGGGAGATTTCATAGACGCGGTTGTCGACGTTGCGGAACTTCAGGTTGAACGATTCGGCGAGGTTCTTGATCTTTTCGGCGATCTTGATGAACTCCGGATTGTCGTGCTGGGCCACGCCTTCTTTCTGGAAGGTCGGGATTTCCACCAGTTCGCGCAGGGTTTCCAGGGCGGCTTTGCCGTACTTGGCGCGGGTGTAAATGCCCAGCAGGCGGTAGATCTCGTTCTGCTGTTCCGCGCTCGGGGTCTTGTTGTCGAGAAAGGCGTTGATCGCCGGGCCGAGGTTGTCGGTTTTACCCAGGTCGCTCTTGCCTACGGCACCCAGAAACTGGCGGAAGTCGGTGAGGCTCGCCTCATCGAAACTCTTGAGAATGGCTGCGCTCTGTTGCGGAGTGATGTTGGCCTGCGCGGGCAGGGTGAACGCAGAAAAGCTGGCCAGGATCAGGCTGGCAGCGGCCAGGCGCTTGAGAGAAAAATTCATTGCGGTGGGCATTCCTTTGCAGGCAGTTGAGTGGAAGTGTTTGAAAGTTGAAACAAATCTTTTCCAAACTAACACCGCGAAGGTGTTGAAGGGGAGCCCCTGAAGTGGGATCCGTCGCACAGAAATGCAAAAGCGGCGCACAAACGAAAAAGGCCCGAGCAGTGTGCAACTGACCGGGCCTTGTCTTTGGGTGTCGTTTTTACATCGACAGCACCAGCCTGCCGGCGAACAGAATCAGGATCACGCCCATGCTGCGCTCGAACCAATGGCCCATGCGCATGAACAGGGTGCGTACCCGGCTGCTGGAGAAAAACAGCGCGACGATCACGAACCACAGCGCATTGACGAAGCACATCCACACCCCGTACAGCGCCTGAATATTCAGCGGGGTGCTGGCGCTGATGATCGTGGTGAAGATCGCCAGGAAGAACAGCGTGGCCTTGGGGTTGGTGGCATTGGTCAGAAAACCGGTGCTGAACGCCTTGAACAGCGACTGCTCGACCAGCGGTTCGTCAGCGCTTTTTTCGCCTTCGAGCGTGGTCTTCGGTTTACTGCGGATCAGGCTGATGCCGAGGTAAAAGATGTATGCGCCACCGATCACCTTGGCCACCGTCAGCAACCACGGCGTGGTGTGCATCAGGGCGCCAACGCCGAGCAAGGTGTAGAGAACGTGCACCGAAATGCCGGCGCCGATGCCCAGTGCGGTGCAGATGCCCACCAGTCGGCCGAAGCGCACGCTTTGGCGAATGGTCACGGCAAAGTCCGGGCCGGGAGCGACCACGGCCAGAAAGTGAATGGTGGCCAGCGCCAGAAACTCGCCCAGGTAGTTCGATAACATCTCAGCTCCAGAAGGTCAGGGGTGAAGCATTGCCGCGATAGCCGACAAAGAACGAAAGGCTCAGACGCGGATCCGCCACGCCCGGGGTCACCGAGTGCATGCAGCGCGAATTGAACATGATGAAATCGCCCGGCTCCGGCCGCACTTCCAGGGTCGGTGGGCCGAGCAGCGCCGGGTCGATGCCGTAACTGTCGCCGCGCATCTGGTCGAACTGATCCGGGGTGATGTCGTCGTCCCACATTTGCAACGCGCCGCCCTCGGTCGGCATGTTCAGGTAGACGTTGCAGGCGAACTGCGCCTCCAGGCTGCGGGCCTGAAAGCTGTCCGGGGCGTCCTTGGCGAAAATGTCGTGGTGGGCGAGGAAGCACACGCCGGGTTTGACCACCCTCGACAGGCCGACATACATCTTGCGGCCATAGAGGTTTTCCAGATGCGCGCCGGCCGGCCACGACTCGTCGAGCATGCAGCGCAGGGTGTCGACCGGCGAGGAATAGGGCGCACAGCGCTCGCGCAGTTCGGCGATGTTGCGGGTGGCGCGCTCGAAGTAGTCCTCGATCAGCAGCGGCTGGTTTTCCGCCTCGTAAAACGCCATGCCGATGCGGCCGATGCTCGGCGCGTTGATGTAACCCTCGAAGCCCGGAGCAAGAATCTTGTCGCCAATCTCGATCGCCAGCGGCTCGGGCAAGAAGCCTTTGACGCGGATGGCGAGGACTTCTTCGTTGGCCAGTTTTTTTATGCACGTCTCATCGAGACGCTCGACGTCTAGCATCATTGTTTTTAGGTCCATCTATCGATAGTCAACGGAACCGGCGAGTGCGGTTCCCCCGGCGTCGGACGCTGCGCGGAGCAGCGCCCGAGAAGCTTAATCCACGCTGTAGTGGACGGATAACGTGCCTTTCTTCTGCGAAAGCGAGGCGATCGTGACTGTGCCCAAATCCTTCAGGCTGCGTACATGGGTGCCACCGCAGCCATAGGCCGGCAGCTCGCCAAAACCGATTTCCCGCGCGCCTTCGCGCAGTGAGGTCAGGCGCGGCAGATCGTGTTCGATCCACTGACGGATACCGTATTGAACGGTAGGTGCGTCGACTTCCTGCGCGGCATCACCCGGTTTGAACTGCACCCGGCCTTCGTCTGGCCAGTGGTGTGCCTTGATCGGCGTCCAGCCCATGGCCTGCACGAAATGCCCGATCAGGTGCCCGGCCGAATGCATGCGGGTGTTGTAGCGGCGACGTTGTTCATCCACATGAATACAGGTCATGCCGGGTTTTACCGGACGATCGACGTAATGCACTATCCGGTCAGGTTCCTGCACCACGCGCAGCACCTGGCTTTCGCCGATCATGCCGGTGTCACAAGGCTGACCACCGCCTTGCGGATGAAACAACGTGGCGCGCAGCACCACGGCAAATTCGTTCTCGTGGGGCGTGCAGTCGAGGACTTCCACATTAGCCTTGAGGTCATCACTATGGAAAAAGAGGCGAAGCGTCATATTCCATGCCCTTATTAAAGTGTCTGTTTTTATTATATGAATCGTGCAATAACGTGATAATCCGTTCAAACATCAAAGGACTTGTGCGCTGTGAGCATCAATCTTCCGCTGCCACTGCTCGGTGAAATGGCGATCTTCGTCAAGGTCGTGGAGACCGGCAGTTTTTCCGAGGCGGCCCGCCAGTTGGGCTCGTCGCCGTCGGCGATCAGTCGCAGCATTTCCCGCCTGGAAAAGGCCCTGGCTACGCGTTTGCTGCAGCGCACCACGCGCAAACTGCGCTTGAGTGATGGTGGCGAGGAAGTGTTCAAGCGCTGTCAGGAGATGGTCAGCGCCGCCAAATCGGTGATGGAGATCAGTGGGCAGTTCACCCACGAGGCGGAAGGGCTGGTGCGGGTCAGTGTGCCGAAAGCGGTCGGGCGTTTCGTGATTCATCCGCACATGCCTGAGTTTCTGCGGCGTTATCCGAAAGTCGATGTCGAGTTGCTGCTGGAAGACCGCCAGGTTGATTTGATTGACGATCATGTCGACCTGGCGATTCGTATAACTGATCGACCGCCGGCCGGGCTGGTCGGACGGCAGTTGCTGACCATCGACCATTTGCTCTGCGCCACCCCGCAATACCTGGCCGAACATGGCACGCCGACTCACCCTCACGATCTGCTCAATCACAGTTGCATCTATCTGGGGGAAACCCCGAGCGATGCGCGCTGGAAATTCAAGAAGGGCAGCAAAGCGGTGACCGTCGGCGTACGTGGCCGCTATGCCGCCAACCATACCGGCGTGCGGCTCGGGGCAGTGTTGCAGCACATTGGTATTGGCAGCCTGCCGTACTTCACCGCGCGCTATGCGCTTGAGCAGAAGTTGATTGTGCAGGTGTTGCCGGAGTGGACGTTCCTTGCTTCTTACCACGGTGGTCTGTGGTTGCTGCATTCGCCCACGCGCTACCTGCCGCCGAAGCTGCGGGTATTCATCGATTATCTGGTGGAGTGCCTGGAGAAGGAGCCGACGTTGAGCAAGCCGGGCAAGGCGGGGGCGCCGAATAATCTGGCGATGGCCTACGAGCTGCCCGAAAGCGAAGGATTGTTGTAAACGCCGAACAATAAAAAGGCCCGCATGAATCACCATGCGGGCCTTTTCTTAACCGGGCAGAAAATCAGTGCTTGCTGTCCTGAGCAGACATCGCCAGCAACTGTTTTTCCTGATTCCAGTCGAACGGTTCATCGTTCTGTTCGGCTTCGTAGCGACGTTCTTCCAGTGCCTGATACAGATCGATTTCTTCATCGGACAGGTAGTGCAGGCAGTCACCAGCGAAGAACCACAGCAGATCCCGCGGGATCAGGTGGGCTATTTGCGGATAACGGGTAATCACTTGGGTCAGGATGTCCTGGCCCAGGTACTGGCTTTCGATCGGATCGATCGGCAGGGACGCCAGCAGTTCGTCAAAGCGCTCCAGGAACAAGGCATGGCTTTCTTCGGGAACCTGTTCGGCCTCACCTACGGCGACCAGGATACTGCGCAGATGGTCGAGCAAAACCAGATGATCGGCAACGACGTTGGACACGAGATAAGTCCTCAAGAGCAAAACGGGCGCGGGAGTATAAAGCTCTCGTGCCCGTTTTTCACAAATAAACAGCTACACGGTCGTCGGCATCAGCGGACTTTGCCTTCTGCCTGTTTCAGCTCTTCCTTGTCGAAATCATCGACGTCGATCACCTTGCGCCGTGCTGCTTCGGCATCGCGCAGGGTCTGTGCTTCCTGCGGTTGCAACACCCCGGCCTCCAGTGCAGCGTCGATGGCGTGTTCGCCAGCCACCGGTTTGACCTGACCGCTCTTGAGCGAGGTGTGCAGTTTTTTGTGCAGCGGTTGGGCGGCATTCAGCAGATCGCTGGCGTGTTGCAGGGCACCGACGGCATCGTCGACGGACTGCGGGCGATAGCAACCGGCGAGCAGTTCTTCGAGGGTCGGATCGCCTTTGGCACGACCGATCACCGCTGCCACTTCGGCGCCGAGCTTGTCCGACGGGCCTTTATGGCGACGGCCGAACGGGAACACGATCACCCGCAGCAGGCAGCCAAACACTTTGTTCGGGAAGTTGCTCAGCAGCTCATCCAGTGCCCGTTCCGACTGGCCGAGGCTTTCTTCCATGGCCCAACGGAACAGCGGCTCCATATGCGCCGGCGAATCCAGGTCGTGATAACGCTTGAGCGCAGCGGAGGCCAGATACAGGTTGCTCAACACATCGCCAAGACGTGCGGACAGGCGTTCCCGGCGCTTCAGTTCGCCACCCAGCAACATCATGCTGAAGTCCGCCAGCATGGCGAAAGCCGCTGCCTGACGGTTGAGTGCACGGAAGTAGCCCTGACTGATCCTGTCCCCGGGTGCATGTTCGAAGTGGCCGAAGCCCAGGTTCAGCACCAGGGTGCTGGCGGCGTTGCCGACGGCAAAACCGATGTGCTTGAGCAGCAGGCCATCGAATTCTTTCAGTGCCTGTTCTTTGTCTTCGCGGCCAGCGAGGGCCATTTCCTTGAGCACGAACGGATGGCAGCGAATGGCGCCCTGACCGAAAATCATCAGGTTGCGCGAGAGGATGTTCGCGCCTTCCACGGTGATGAAGATCGGTGCGCCGTTCCAGCTGCGTCCGAGGTAGTTGTTCGGACCCATGATGATTGCCTTGCCGCCGTGCACGTCCATGGCGTGGGTGATGCACTCGCGGCCGCGTTCGGTCAGGTGATACTTGAGGATCGCCGACAGTACCGACGGTTTCTCGCCCAGATCCACCGCGTTGGCGGTGAGCATGCGCGCGGCGTCCATCATCCAGGCGTTGCCGCCGATGCGTGCCATGGCTTCCTGAATGCCTTCGAAGGCCGACAACGGGACGTTGAACTGCTCACGAATCTGCGCGTATTGACCGGTCACCAGGCTGGTGAATTTGGCCGCGCCAGTGCCGACTGCCGGCAGCGAGATCGAACGCCCGACCGACAGGCAGTTCATCAGCATCATCCAGCCCTTGCCGAGCATTTCCTGGCCACCGATGAGGTAGTCCAGCGGGATGAACACGTCTTTGCCCGAGTTCGGGCCGTTCATGAACGCTGCACCCAGTGGCAGGTGACGACGGCCGATTTCCACACCCGGTGTATCGGTAGGAATCAGCGCCAGACTGATGCCGAGATCTTCCTTGTCGCCCAGCAGATGCTCCGGGTCATAGGCCTTGAAGGCCAGACCGAGCAGGGTCGCCACCGGACCGAGGGTGATGTAGCGTTTTTCCCAGTTCAGGCGCAGGCCGATGACTTCCTGGCCCTCCCATTCACCTTTGCAGATGATCCCGGTGTCCGGCATGGCGCCGGCATCGGAGCCGGCCAGCGGGCCGGTGAGGGCGAAGCACGGAATGTCATCGCCACGGGCCAGCCGCGGCAGATAGTGATTGCGTTGTTCGTCGGTGCCGTAATGCAGCAGCAGTTCGGCCGGGCCGAGGGAGTTGGGCACCATCACCGTGGAGGCGAGGTCGCCGCTGCGGGTCGCGAGTTTCATCGCCACTTGCGAGTGGGCGTAGGCGGAAAAGCCCTTGCCGCCGAACTCCTTGGGAATGATCAGGGCGAAGAAACCGTGCTCCTTGATGTGGCTCCAGGCTTCGGGTGGCAGATCCATCGACTGGCCGATCTGCCAGTCAGTGACCATTGCGCAGAGTTCTTCGGTCGGACCGTCGATGAAGGCTTGTTCCTCTTCGCTCAGTTGCGCTTTTGGATAGGACAGCAGTTTGTCCCAGTCCGGACGCCCGCTGAACAGTTCACCGTCCCACCACACGGTACCGGCATCGATCGCGTCGCGTTCGGTCTGCGACATCGGCGGCAGGGTTTTCTGGAACCAGTTGAACAGCGGCGCGGTGAAGTGTTTGCGGCGCAGGTCAGGCAGCATCAACGGCGCGGCCACCACAGCAAGCACGATCCAGAACAGCAGCAGCAACCAGCCCGGGGCATGGCTGAAAATGCCCATCGCCAGCAGGTAAATGGCGACGATACCCAACGCGGGCAAGGGGGCGATGCGGCGGTGGGCGAGATACGCCACACCGACGATCAGAACCAGTATCCACAACAACAGCATATGTAATCCTCCGTGAACCAAGGCAAACCGACCCTCCAGAGCTTAGACGGCATCTGTAAAACGGGGTGGTCAGAACATGGTGATTGAACTCGTGGGAAACCCCGGATGGTTTTCGTAGGTTCGGTGGGCAACATCCGTGGGAAATCGTTCGCCGTTCCCGCGTCTTTGCGTGCATGTTTGGCCGAAACGTCGTTATCTCTGTGCTTGAGCTGTCGCTAGACTCGGGGCTCACCCAGGAGAACATCGTCATGCGCGAGTATCTGAGCCCCGGCCGCTTCATCGATAGTGACCACCCGGCGGTGGTGGAGTTCGCCGAACAACACCGCGGTGCCAGCCGCGACCCGCTCGCGCAGGCGATCAGTCTCTATCACGCCGTGCGCGATGCGGTGCGCTACAACCCGTATACCTTCAGCCTCGACCCGCAAACCCTGTGCGGCAGCTATGCGCTGGCCACCGGGGAAAGCTATTGCGTGCCCAAGGCCACATTGCTGGCCGGGTGCGCACGGCATTGCGGCATTCCCGCACGCATCGGTCTGGCCGACGTAAAGAATCACCTGTCGACCCCGCGTCTGCTGGAACTGCTGCGCAGCGATGTGTTTGCCATGCACGGCTACACCGAGCTGTTCCTCAATGACCGTTGGGTCAAGGCCACGCCGGCCTTCAATCAGCAACTTTGCGAGCTGTTCAACGTCGCACCGTTGGAATTTGACGGCATCAGTGACAGCGTTTTCCACCCATACAACCGTGACGGCGCGCTGTTGATGGAGTATCTGGTCGATCATGGTCAGTTCGTCGATGTGCCGGAGCGGTTCTTCTTCGAGCACTTGAAAAAGTGCTACCCGCATCTGTTCGGCGAACATCAGGCGAAGGTCTTGGGTGATATGCAGAGTGATTTGAGTCGGGTCTGATCCGGCGTATGCTGCCTGCCCACGCATTGGAAAAGAGGCGGTCATGCTGAAGATCTGGGGACGTAAAAACTCATCGAATGTCAGGAAGCCACTGTGGGCCGCCGAGGAGCTGGGCCTGGCCTACGAGGCGATTGACGCCGGTGGCGCGTTCGGTGTGGTCGACACGCCTGAATACCGCGCGATGAACCCGAACGGCCGGGTACCGGTGATCGAGGATGACGGCTTCGTGCTATGGGAATCGAATGCCATCGTGCGATACCTGCTGGCCAAGCATGCACCGAACAGCGCCTGGTATCCGGCAGACCTGCAAGCCCGGGCCGTCGCTGACAAGTGGATGGACTGGACCACCTCGAGTTTTGCCGGGCCGTTCCGCACCGTGTTCTGGGGCGTGTTGCGTACGCCAGCGGACCAGCAGGACTGGCCGGCGATCAACGCCGCAATCAAGGAATGCACCGCGCTGCTGGCCATGGCCGATCAGGCCCTCGCCAGCCAGCCATATCTGTCCGGCAGCGAAATCGGCATGGGCGATATTCCGCTGGGCAGTTTCATTTATGCCTGGTTCGAGATGCCCATCGAACGTGCCGCGCAGCCGCATCTGCAGGCTTGGTACGCACGGCTGAAGCAGCGTCCGGCCTATCAGAAAGCAGTCATGACCGCGTTGACTTGATAATAACTATCGACACTCTTGACTGTACTTGTGTGGCGGCGGCAAGCACCATTGCGCTCATGCGCCGTGGTTGTTTTGTTCGCCGCCCGGCCCAATCTTTCCTTTTCTTCCCTTCTTGGTGCGTAAATCCGATATGAGTTCCGCTCTGTCCATCCGGCAGCTAACCAAAACCTACGGCAACGGGTTCCAGGCCTTGAGTGGTATCGATCTGGACGTCGCCGAAGGTGACTTTTTCGCCTTGCTCGGCCCCAACGGCGCCGGCAAATCCACGACCATCGGCATTCTCTCGACCCTGGTCAACAAGACCAGCGGCACGGTGAATATCTTCGGTCATGACCTGGACAAGAACCCCGCCGCGCTCAAGCGCTCGATCGGTGTGGTGCCCCAGGAATTCAACTTCAACCAGTTCGAAAAGACTTTCGACATCGTCGTGACCCAGGCCGGTTACTACGGCATCCCGGCGAAGATCGCCAAGGAACGCGCCGAGCAGTACCTGACCCAGCTCGGCCTGTGGGACAAGCGCGATGTGCCGTCGCGTTCGCTGTCCGGCGGCATGAAACGCCGACTGATGATTGCCCGCGCCCTGGTGCATGAGCCGCGCCTGCTGATCCTCGATGAGCCGACCGCAGGCGTCGACATCGAACTGCGTCGCTCGATGTGGACGTTCCTCACCGAGCTGAACCAGAAAGGCATCACCATCATCCTCACCACGCACTATCTGGAAGAGGCTGAGCAGCTGTGCCGCAACATCGGCATCATCGACCACGGCACCATTGTCGAGAACACCAGCATGAAACAGCTGCTGGGCCAGCTGCACGTCGAAACCTTCCTGCTCGACCTGAAAAACGACTTGCACGCCGCGCCGCAACTGATCGGCTATCCCGCTCGGTTGCTCGACGGCCATACCCTGGAAGTCCAGGTCGACAAATCCATGGGCATCACCGCGCTGTTCACTCAATTGGCGCAGCAGAATATTGAAGTGCTGAGCCTGCGTAACAAAACCAATCGCCTCGAGGAGCTGTTCGTGTCTCTGGTAGAGAAGAATCTGTCGAAGGTGGCGGTATGAGTTCCGAGTTCCGCCCCAACCTCGTCGCCCTCCAGACCATCGTTTATCGCGAGGTCAAACGCTTCACGCGGATCTGGCCGCAGACCCTGCTGCCGCCGGCGATCACCATGGTTCTGTACTTCGTGATCTTCGGTAACCTGATCGGCAAGCAGATTGGCGGCATGGGTGGCTTCAGTTACATGGAGTACATCGTGCCGGGGCTGATCATGATGTCGGTGATCACCAACTCCTACGGCAACGTGGTCTCGAGTTTCTTCGGCAGCAAGTTTCAGCGTTCCATCGAGGAACTGATGGTTTCGCCAGTGTCGCCGCACACGATTCTGATCGGCTTTACCATTGGCGGCGTGTTGCGTGGCTTGATGGTCGGGGTGATCGTGACCATTCTGTCGCTGTTCTTCACCCATCTGCAGGTGCATCACCTCGGCGTGACCTTGCTGGTGGTGATCTTGACCGCGACGATCTTCTCGCTGCTGGGCTTCATCAACGCGGTGTTTGCGCGCAACTTCGATGACATTTCGATCATCCCGACGTTTGTGCTGACGCCGCTGACTTACCTCGGTGGCGTGTTTTACTCGATCACCTTGCTGCCGCCGTTCTGGCAGACCGTGTCGCTGGCCAACCCGGTGCTGCATATGGTCAATGCCTTCCGTTACGGCATTCTCGGGGTGTCGGATATCCGCATCGGCATCGCGATCACCTTCATGCTGGTGGCGACGGTGGTGTTGTACCTCGGTTGCGCGCGGCTGCTGGTGAGTGGGCGCGGGATGCGGACCTGATCCGAAAACGCGTCGCTGCCATCGCGAGCAGGCTCACTCCTACAGAAGGGCGCGTTCCAATGTAGGAGTGAGCCTGCTCGCGATGGGGCCTATTCAGACGCTACAAAAAAACGGCCTCCCACTGCGGAGGCCGTTTTGCATTCAAGATTTGCGGCTTTTCTTGCGCCGCGCCCATTGCCGCGCCACCCACCAACGCCAATACAGCATCACCGTGAAGTAAGCGAGGATGCCAAGTATCAATCCACACACTACCGACCCCAGCAAAAACGGTTGCCACATGGTCGACAACTCTCCGCTGATCCATTCCCAGGTCAACGAATCGGGTAGGGTGCGGGCGGGCACATTCATCAACCAGGCTCCGGCCTGATAAGTACAGAAAAACACCGCCGGCATGGTGATCGGGTTGGTCAGCCACACGAGGCTGACGGCAATCGGCATGTTGCCGCGCACGGTGATCGCCAGTGCCGCCGCCACCAGCATCTGCGCCGGAATCGGCAGGAACGCGGCGAACAGGCCGACGGCCATCGCCCGGGCCACCGAGTGCCGATTGAGGTGCCAGAGGTTCGGGTCATGCAGCAACTTGCCGAGAAAGCGTAAGGATTTGTGTTCCCTGATGCTCGTCGGGTCGGGCATGTAACGTTTGAATAAGCGCCGGGGCATAAGGCTTCTCGGTCGGTTAAGGCGGCAAGTATGTCTGGATTCTACGAAGCGCCCATTCAGACTTTGTGACAATTGTTGACGACGACCCGCCCTCATACCAGCTACCCCTAATGCACGAACTCTCAAGGACGGGCTTATGCGCACAGGGATGATGGCGCTGGCAGTCGGTCTGCTGGTTCCGGTTTTTTTGCCGGTTTTACCGCCGGTCGGGTTGATGATGTTGTTGCCGTTGGTGGGACTGATGTTGTTGCCGTTTCGCAGCTATCCCCTGGCGTTTCTGCTATTCGGTTTCACCTGGGCGTGCGTCAGTGCGCAATGGGCGTTGAATGATCGCCTGCCGGAAGCGCTTGACGGCGAAACCCGTTGGGTCGAAGGGCGGGTGGTCGGTTTGCCGCAAACCAGCGAGGGCGTGGTGCGGTTCGAGTTGGCCGATGCCCGCTCGCGACACGAAAAATTGCCGTCGTTGATGCGTCTGGCGTGGTACGCCGGGCCGCCGCTCAACAGCGGTGAGCGCTGGCGGCTGGCGGTGAAGCTCAGGCGCCCCGGTGGTTTGCTCAATCCCGACGCCTTTGATTACGAAGCCTGGCTGTTGGCGCAACGCATCGGCGCGACCGGCACGATCAAGGATGGTCAGCGCCTGGCCGAGGCAAACTGGGCATGGCGCGACAGCATTCGTCAGCGCTTGATGGCAGTCGATGCCCAAGGCCGGGGCGGTGCATTGGCGGCGCTGGTGCTCGGCGACGGCTCCGGGCTCAGCCGCGAGGATTGGCAGATCCTGCAGGACACCGGCACCGTGCATCTGCTGGTGATTTCCGGTCAGCACATCGGGATGTTGGCGGCGGTCATCTATCTATTGGTCGCCGGGCTGGCGCGCTACGGCTGGTGGCCGCTGCGCTGGCCATGGCTGCCATGGGCCTGCGGGCTGGCGTTTGCCGCGGCGCTCGGTTACGGCTTGCTCGCCGGGTTTGATGTGCCGGTGCAACGGGCCTGCGTGATGGTCGGGCTGGTGTTGTTGTGGCGCCTGCGCTTTCGCCATCTCGGCGCGTGGTGGCCGCTGTTGCTGGCATTCGATGCGTTGCTGTTGCTCGACCCGTTAGCCAGTTTGCGTCCGGGTTTGTGGCTGTCGTTCGCCGCGGTGGGGATTTTGATTTTCACCTTCGGCGGGCGACTCGGTGCGTGGAAATGGTGGCAGACCTGGACCCGCGCGCAATGGCTGATTGCGCTGGGTCTGTGCCCGGTGTTGCTGGCGCTGAACCTGCCGATCAGCCTCAGCGGGCCATTGGCAAATCTGCTCGCGGTGCCATGGGTCAGTCTGCTGGTGCTGCCACCGGCACTGCTCGGCACGCTGTTGTTGCCGGTGCCTTACGTCGGTGCAGGCTTGTTGTGGCTGGCCGGTGGTTTGATCGACTGGCTGTTTCGCGGCTTGTCGCTGATCGCCGGGGCCTGGCCGGCGTGGATCTCGCCGTCGTTGCCGTGGTGGGTTTTGCTGCTCGGCAGTCTCGGCGCCTTGCTGTTGCTGTTGCCGCGCGGGGTGCCTTTGCGACCGTTGGGCTGGCCGTTGCTGTTGATTCTGCTGGCGCCGCCGCGCGAGCGAGTGGCCGATGGACTGGCCGATGTCTGGCAGCTCGATGTCGGTCAGGGCCTGGCGATCCTGATCCGCACGCGTCATCACGCGTTGCTCTACGACGCCGGTCCACGCTTTGGCGATTTCGATCTGGGGGAGCGAGTGGTGCTGCCGGCGCTGCACAAACTGAGGGTCGAGCGCATTGATTTGATGCTGCTCAGTCATGCCGACGCCGACCACGCCGGTGGTGCGCTGGCAGTATCGCGGGGCTTGAAAGTGACGCGGGTGATCAGCGGCGATCCGCCGGGGCTGCCCGCCATCCTGCGGGCCGAGGCCTGTGAAAGTGGACGTCAATGGCAGTGGGACGGGGTCAGTTTTCAGCTGTGGCAATGGTCGGCGGCCCATGACAGCAATCAGCGCTCCTGTGTGTTGCAGATCGAGGCCAATGGCGAGCGGCTGCTGCTGACCGGCGATGTCGACACGGCTGCCGAACGGGTTTTGCTGGAAAGTCCGTTGGCGCTGCCGACGCACTGGCTGCAAGCGCCGCACCATGGCAGCCGCAGTTCCTCTTCGATGGCTTTGCTGCGGGCATTACGTCCGCATTCGGTGCTGATCTCCCGGGGCCAGGGCAATTCGTTCGGTCATCCGCACCCGCTGGTGCTCGCGCGTTATCGCCAGCAAGGGCTGCGCATCTACGACAGCGCGCAGCACGGCGCCATTCAACTGCGCCTGGGCAGCTTTCAGGCACCGAGGCTGATGCGTCAACAACGGCGTTTCTGGCGTTGAAACACCATTGATCGCGGGATCGCCGAATGTGGCATCAGGTCGTCGGGGCAGCGGGTCTTAATCGCCAACCGGTATGGTAAAGTGGCGCACTTTTTCGAGGGGACTGTCACTGTGTGGGAATTGGTCAAATCCGGCGGCTGGATGATGTTGCCGATCATTCTGAGTTCCATCGCGGCCATGGCGATTGTCGCCGAGCGCCTGTGGACCCTGCGCGCCAGCCGCGTCACCCCCGAGCATCTGCTGGGTCAGGTCTGGGTCTGGATCAAGGACAAGCAGCTCAATAAAGAAAAGCTCAAGGAATTGCGCGCCAACTCGCCGCTGGGTGAAATCCTCGCCGCGGGCCTGGCCAACTCCAAGCATGGTCGCGAGATCATGAAGGAATGCATCGAAGAAGCCGCCGCGCGGGTGATTCACGAGCTCGAACGCTACGTCAACGCGCTGGGCACCATCGCTGCCATGTCGCCGTTGCTGGGCCTGTTGGGCACGGTGCTGGGCATGATCGACATTTTCAGCGCCTTCACCGGTTCCGGCATGACCACCAACGCCTCGGTCCTGGCCGGCGGTATTTCCAAGGCACTGATCACCACCGCTGCGGGCCTGATGGTCGGTATTCCGTCGGTGTTCTTCCACCGTTTCCTGCAACGCCGCATCGATGAGTTGGTGGTGGGCATGGAGCAGGAAGCGATCAAGCTGGTTGAAGTGGTGCAGGGCGACCGTGACGTCGATCTGGCCGGGGACAAAGCGTGAAATTCCGTCGCAAACCCCGGGAAACGATCGACATCAACCTCGCGTCGCTGATCGACGTAGTGTTCATCCTGTTGCTGTTTTTCGTCGTGACCACCACCTTCACCCGCGAGACACAGTTGCGCGTCGATCTGCCGGAATCGGTCAGCGGATCGCCCGCCGAAGACCAGCAGCTCAAGCAACTGGATGTCGCGATCAGCGCTGAAGGCGTGTTTTCGGTGAACAACAAGATTCTGCCGAAGAATGACCTGGCGACGCTGATGGAGGCCATGCAGAAAGAAGCCAACGGTGACACCAGCATGCCGTTGTCGATCAGTGCCGACGGCAAGACCCAACACCAATCGGTGATCACCGCCATGGACGCGGCCGGCAAGCTCGGTTTCAGCCATTTGCGCATGACCACGGTCGAGGCGGCGCCCAAATCCTGATGAGCCTGTCCGATCGTTTGCTCGCCGCGTGGTATCAGGGGCATCCGGCCCTGACACTGCTGCGGCCGCTGGAAATGCTCTACCGCCGCGTAGTGGTCAACAAGCGTCAGCGTTTTCTTGACGGTGAAGGCCAGATCTATCAGCCTCCGGTGCCGTTGATCGTGGTCGGCAACATCACCGTCGGCGGCACCGGCAAGACACCGATGATTCTGTGGCTGATCGAGCATTGCCGACGCGCCGGTCTGCGGGTTGGTGTGGTCAGCCGAGGTTATGGCGCCAAACCACCGCAACTGCCGTGGCGGGTCACCGCCGAGCAGAGCGCCGAGATCGCGGGCGACGAGCCGCTGTTGATCGTGCAGCGCACCGGCATACCGCTGATGATCGACCCTGATCGCAGCGCGGCGGTCAAAGCCTTGCTCGCCAGTGAACCGCTGGACCTGATCCTGTCTGACGACGGCATGCAGCATTACCGTATGGCCCGGGATCTGGAGCTGGTGCTGATCGACGCCGCCCGTGGTTTGGGCAACAAGCGCTGCCTGCCGGCCGGTCCGTTGCGCGAGCCGATCGAGCGCCTGCAAAGCGTCGATGGCGTGCTGTTCAACGGTGCCACTGCGGATCGTGAAGACGGTTTTGCCTTTCACCTGCAACCGACCGCACTGGTCAATCTACGCAGTGGCGCGCGCAAGCCGCTGGCGCATTTTGCGCCCGGTCAATCGGTGCACGCGGTGGCCGGGATCGGCAATCCGCAACGTTTCTTCAATACCCTCGAAGCGCTAGACTGGCGAGCAGTCCCCCATGCGTTTGCCGACCACGCCGAATACAGCGTGCAGGCCTTGAATTTCACACCGTCATTGCCGTTAGTGATGACCGAAAAGGACGCGGTGAAGTGCCGTGCCTTCGCAGCAGACGACTGGTGGTATCTGGCGGTCGATGCCGTGCCGTCACCGGCCTTCGTGGCCTGGTTCGACACCCAATTGATGCGCCTGTTGCCCGATCGTCTTTTGCCTTAACTCTTTATCCAGGGAATGTTCATGGACACCAAATTGCTCGACATCCTCGCGTGCCCGATCTGCAAAGGCCCGCTCAAGCTCAGCGCCGACAAGACCGAACTGATCAGCAAGGGCGCCGGTCTGGCCTATCCGATCCGCGACGGTATCCCGGTGATGCTCGAAAGCGAAGCGCGCACCCTGACCACTGACGAGCGTCTGGATAAATGACCACTGCTTTCACCGTTGTCATCCCGTCGCGTTACGCCTCGACCCGCCTGCCGGGCAAACCGCTGCTGGATATCGCCGGCAAGCCGATGATCCAGCACGTCTGGGAACAGGCGAGCAAAAGTAGCGCCAGCCGTGTGGTGGTCGCGACCGACGATGCGCGCATTGTCGAGGCCTGCAAAGTGTTCGGCGCGGAAGTAGTGCTGACCCGTGAAGATCACAATTCCGGGACTGACCGCCTGGCGGAAGTCGCGGCGAAGCTGGGTCTTGCGCCGGACGCGATCGTGGTCAACGTGCAGGGTGATGAGCCGTTGATCCCGCCGAGCGTGATCGATCAGGTCGCGGCTAACCTCGCCGCCCACACCGAAGCGCGTATGGCCACCCTGGCTGAGCCGATCGAAGACGTTGAAACCCTGTTCAACCCGAACGTGGTCAAGGTCGTCAGCGACCTCAATGGTCTGGCGCTGACCTTCAGCCGCGCGACCCTGCCATGGGCGCGTGACGCCTTCGCCAAGAGCCGCGAGCAGTTGCCGGAGGGCGTGCCGTATCGCCGCCACATCGGCATTTATGCCTACCGCGCAGGCTTCCTTCAGGACTTCGTGAGCTGGGGCCCATGCTGGCTGGAAAACACTGAATCCCTCGAACAACTGCGTGCCTTGTGGCATGGCGTGCGGATTCACGTGGCCGATGCGTTGATCGCGCCGCCGACCGGTGTCGACACCGTTGAAGACCTCGAGCGCGTTCGTCGCCTGCTGGGGGCCTGATGCGCGTTCTGTTCGTGTGCCTGGGCAACATCTGCCGTTCGCCCACTGCTGAAGGCGTGCTGCGCCACAAATTGCGCGAAGCGGGGCTGGCGGATCTGGTTGAAGTGGCGTCCGCCGGCACCGGTGACTGGCACGTCGGCAATCCGCCGGACAAGCGCAGCCAGGCTGCAGCCAAAGTGCGTGGTTATGACCTGTCGGCGCAACGCGCGCAGCAGGTCAGCCGCGCCGATTTCGCCAGTTACGACCTGATTCTGGCCATGGACAACAGCAACCTGCGCAACCTCAAGGCGCTGCAACCGTCCAGCGGCAAGGCCGAGCTGGACCTGTTCCTGCGCCGTTATGCCGGTGTGGTCGATGAAGTGCCGGATCCGTACTACGACGGCGATCAAGGCTTCGAGCAGGTGCTGGACCTGATCGAGGCAGCGTGTGACCAACTGTTGATCGAAGTGAAGGGCCGGTTATGAGTTTGCAGCTTCAATCACAGGTTTCGCTGAAACCGTTCAACAGTTTCGGCGTCGACGTTCGCGCGCAGTTGTTCGCCGAGGCCCACAGCGATGCCGACGTGCGCGAAGCGCTGGCCTATGCAACTGCCCATGACCTGCCATTGCTGGTGATCGGCGGCGGCAGCAACCTGCTGCTGACCGCAGACATTCCGGCGCTGGTGTTGCGCATGGCCAGCCGTGGCATTCGGTTGATCAGCGATGACGGCAGCCGCGTGGTGATCGAGGCTGAAGCCGGCGAACCGTGGCATCCGTTCGTGCAGCACACGCTGGCGCTGGGTTTTTCCGGTCTGGAAAACCTCAGCCTGATCCCCGGCACCGTGGGCGCGGCGCCGATGCAGAACATCGGCGCCTACGGCGTCGAGATCAAGGATGTGTTCGCCGGGCTGACCGCGCTGGATCGCCAGACTGGCGAGCTGCGAGACTTCAGCCTGGAAGAATGCAACTTCGCCTACCGCGACAGCCTGTTCAAGCAGCAGCCGGGGCGTTGGCTGATCCTGCGGGTGCGCTTCAAGCTCGATCGTGTTGCGCATCTGCATCTGGAATACGGCCCGGTGCGTCAGCGCCTGACCGAGCAAGGCATCGAGCAACCGACACCCAGCGACGTCAGCCGCGCGATCTGCAGTATCCGCAGCGAAAAATTGCCGGATCCGGCGGTGCTCGGCAATGCCGGCAGTTTCTTCAAGAATCCGCTGGTGTCGGCCGCGCTGGTCGAGCAGATCAAGGCGCAGCACCCGGATCTGGTGGCCTATGCGCAAGCGGACGGGCAGATGAAACTGGCCGCCGGCTGGTTGATCGAGCGCGCTGGCTGGAAAGGTTTCCGCGAGGCCGATGCCGGCGTGCATAAATTGCAGGCGCTGGTGCTGGTCAACTACGGCACCGCGACCGGTCTGCAATTGCTGGAGCTGGCGCAACGCATCCAGAAAGATATTGCCGAACGTTTCAATGTCGAACTGGAAATGGAGCCGAACCGCTATTGAGGCTACGCTTCAGGTCGGTATCCAAAGCCCTGCACTGAACAAAAAGTGCAGGGCTTTTTTGTTAACGGTGGGTTAACTTAGCCAGCTAACGATAACCGTCATTTGCTCCACCAAAGGCCCGGTGCAGACGTTCGCGTCGGCACAAGAGAGCCTGTGCCAACCACATATCAGTCAGCGATGACCCTGTGGCGAGGGAGCTTGCTCCCGCTGGGGCGCGTAGCGGCCCCGCTTTCAAGAAGGGCCTGCTCCGCAGTCCAGCGGGAGCAAGCACCCTCGCCACAGGCTCAGTGTTCGGCTTCACTGATGTGTATTGGCCCATTAGCCTGAGTCGATCTGCGTGAACCACCGCCAGTTCTGCTCGACCCCATGACCACCAAGAATATGCGGGCGTGCCCATGATTACCCTGAAACTCAATGGCCAGGATCACCCACTGGATGTCACCGAAGACATGCCGCTGTTGTGGGCAATCCGTGATGTCGCCGGTTACAACGGCACCAAATTCGGCTGCGGCATGGGCCTGTGCGGTGCCTGCACCATTCATATCGACGGCTTGCCGGCGCGCAGTTGCATCACGCCGATCGGCTCGGTGGTCGGGCAAAACGTCACCACCATCGACAATCTGCACGCCGATCCGGTCGGGCAAGTGGTGCAGCAAGCCTGGCTCGATAGCGCCGTGGCGCAGTGTGGTTTTTGTCAGGGCGGACAGATCATGTCCGCCACCGCGTTGCTCAAGACCAACCCCGATCCGAGCGACGAGCAGATCGAAGAGGCAATGGTCGGCAACATTTGCCGGTGCGGCACCTACAACCGGATCAAGACCGCGATCCGCCAGGCCTCGACTCACTTGAAGGAGGCCAAGGCATGAGCCGCTTGCCGAATGATTTCGCCCTGAGCAATCTCAGCCGCCGTGGCTTTCTCAAGGGCGTCGGCGCCACGGGCGCATTGGTGCTGGCCGCGAGCTGGGGCTGGCAGGACGCACTGGCTGAAGACAAACCGAAGAAGTTCGGTGCCGACGGCATGCCCAACGGATGGATTGACGATCCCAAGGTCTACGTCAGCATTGCCGCAGACGGCACGGTCATCGTGGTCTGCAACCGCTCGGAAATGGGCCAGGGTGTGCGCACCAGCCTGACCATGGTGGTTGCCGATGAACTGGACGCCGATTGGGCCAAGGTCAAAGTCCTGCAGGCGCCGGGTGACGAAGTACGTTTCGGCAACCAGGACACTGACGGTTCGCGCAGCATGCGTCACTGGTATGAGCCGATGCGTCGTTGCGGCGCGGCGGCCCGGACCATGCTGGAACAAGCCGCCGCCGCGCAATGGCAGGTGCCGGTGGGCGAGTGCCAGGCGCAGTTGCACAAAGTCCTGCACACACCGTCCGGTCGCGAGCTGGGTTACGGCGAACTTGCCGCTGCAGCCAGTGCACTGGCGGTGCCGGCCCGTGACAGCCTGCGCCTCAAGCAGCCGTCAGAGTTCCGCTACATCGGCAAGGAAGGCACCAAAGCCATCGACGGTGCCGATATCGTCAACGGGCGCGCGGTGTACGGCGCGGACGTGCATTTCGACGGCATGCTCTACGCCACCATCGCCCGTCCGGCGGTGTACGGCGGCAAGGTCAAGTCGCTGGATGACAGCGCCGCGCTGAAGGTTCCGGGTGTGCTGAAGATCATGCAGATCGAGAGCCGTCCGCTGCCTTCGGAATTCCAGCCGCTGGGCGGCGTAGCGGTGATTGCCAGCAATACCTGGGCGGCGATCAAGGGCCGCGAGGCGCTGAAGATCGAATGGGACGACGGCCCCAATGCCAGTTATGACTCGATCGCTTATCGCAAGGAACTGGAAGCGGCGTCGCGCAAACCCGGCAAAGTGGTGCACAACACTGGCGATATCGACAAAGCCCTGAGCGGCGCAGCGAGCAGTCTCGAAGCGTCCTATTATTTGCCGCATCTGGCCCAGGCACCGATGGAGCCAATGGTCGCCATCGCTCGCTACGACAAAGGCGTGTGTGAAGCGTGGGCGCCGAGTCAGGCGCCGCAGGTGACTCGCGAACGCATCGCCGAGCGCCTGGGGCTGCCGTTCGACAATGTCACCTTCAACGTCACGCTGCTCGGTGGCGGTTTCGGCCGTAAATCGAAGCCGGATTTCGTCGTCGAAGCAGCGATCCTTGCCAAGGAGTTCCCCGGTAAAGCCGTGCGGGTGCAATGGACCCGCGAGGATGACATCCACAACTCGTATTTCCACACGGTGTCCGCCGAGTATTTGAAAGCCGCTGTCGGCAAGGACGGCATGCCCTCCGGCTGGCTGCATCGCACAGTGGCGCCGAGCATTACTGCGCTGTTCGCCCCGGGCATGAACCATGAAGCGGCGTTCGAACTGGGCATGGGTTTCACCAATATGGCTTACGCGATTCCCAGCGTGCGCCTGGAAAACCCCGAAGCCACGGTGCACACCCGGGTCGGCTGGTATCGCTCGGTGTCGAACATTCCTCACGGTTTTGCGATTCAGAGTTTCGTCGACGAACTGGCGCACAAGGCTGGCGTCGATCCGCTCAAGTACCAGATCAAGTTGCTCGGCCCGGATCGGCAGATCGACCCGCGTACCCTGAGTGAGGAGTGGAACTACGGCGAATCCCCCGAGCGCTACCCGATCGACACCGGGCGCATGCGCACGGTACTGGAAACCGCGGCCAAGGCTGCCGGCTGGGGGCGTCAGTTGCCCAAGGGCCGAGGCCTCGGTCTGGCGGTGCATTACAGCTTCGTCACCTATGTGGCGGCGGTGATCGAAGTCGAGGTCAAGGACGACGGTACGCTGATCGTGCACAAGGCTGACATCGCCGTCGATTGCGGGCCGCAGATCAACCCTGAACGTATCCGTTCGCAGTTCGAGGGCGCGTGCGTGATGGGCCTGGGCAACGCGGTGCTGGGTGAAATCAGCTTCAAGGACGGCAAGGTCCAGCAGGACAACTTCCATATGTACGAAGTGGCGCGCATGTCGCTGGCGCCGAAGGAAATCGCGGTGCATCTGGTGACGCCGCCGGGCGACGTGCCGTTGGGTGGTGTCGGTGAACCCGGCGTGCCGCCGATTGCGCCGGCGCTGTGCAATGCGATCTTCGCCGCCACCGGCCAGCGCATCCGTAACTTGCCGGTGCGTTATCAGTTGCAGGGCTGGCAGAAGGCGCAGGCGTAATGGACAGCGCCGATCTCAACGTCCTGCGCAGCGTGCTTGAATGGCGACGCGCCGGGCAGCGAGTGGTGCTGTTCAGCGTGGTGCAGACCTGGGGCACCGCGCCCCGGGCACCCGGCGCGATGTTGGCGTTACGTGAGGACGGCGTGGTGATCGGCTCGGTGTCCGGCGGTTGTGTCGAGGATGACTTGATCGCCCGTCTGCACGACGGGCGCATCGCCAGCGACGGCCCGCCAGTGCAACTGATTACCTATGGCGTCACCCGCGAGGAGGCGGCGCGGTTCGGCTTGCCCTGTGGCGGCACGCTGCGCCTGACCGAGGAGCGGGTCGCTGATCCGGCGTGGGTCGCCGAGTTGCTCGCCCGTTGTGAAACGCATGAAATTGTCGCCCGTGAGCTGAACATCGAAACCGGTGAAGTTGTGCTATCAGCGGCGAGCAAATCCGATGTGCTGGCATTCGATGGTAAGACCCTGCGCGCCATTTATGGCCCGCGCTGGCGCCTGCTGCTGATCGGCGCCGGGCAGCTGTCGCGCTACGTGGCGGACATGGCGCGGCTGCTGGATTTCGAGGTGCTGATCTGCGATCCGCGTACCGAGTTCGTCTACGGCTGGGAAGAGCACCACGGTCGCTTTGTCCCGGGCATGCCGGATGACGCGGTGTTGAGCATTCAGACGGACGAACGCACAGCCATCGTCGCGCTGACTCACGATCCCCGTCTGGATGATATGGCGTTGCTCACCGCGCTCGATTCGCCGGCCTTCTATGTCGGTGCACTCGGATCGCGGGTCAACAGTCAGAAACGCCGGGACAATCTGGCTCAGCTGGGCTTGTCACCCGAGGCGATCAACCGTTTGCACGGGCCGATCGGTTTGCACATCGGCAGTCATTCGCCAGCGGAGATTGCCCTGTCGTTGTTGGCGGAGATCGTCGCGATCAAGAACGGCGTCGAGTTGAAACAGAAGAAAGTCGTGGAGGGCGCATGAGTCGATCTATCGCAGTGATTGTGCTGGCGGCGGGCGAGGGCAGTCGCTTTCGCCAGGTTGCCGGTGCCGACAAGGACAAGTTGCTGGCCGATTGCACCGGGCGTGATGGCGCGGTGCGCTCGGTGATCGAGCAAGTGTTGCTGAATCTGCCGGCCAACCTCGACAAGCGGGTGCTGGTGACCACTGAAGCGCGGCCGCAGGCGATGCGCATGGCTCAGGCTTATGGCTGTGACGTGGTCTCGATTGAATCGACCGGGATGGGTGACAGTATTGCGGCTGGCGTCGCAGCCTGCCCCGAGGCGGATGGCTGGTTGATCGTGCTGGGTGACATGCCGTTTATCCTGCCGTCGAGTATTGAGCGGGTGGTGGCGGCAATGACCGATGACGCGGTTAGTGTGCCGGTGCAGGAGGGCGAATTTGGGCATCCGGTGGGGTTCGGGCGTTCGTTCGGGCCGGGCTTGCAGGCATTGAGTGGTGATCGCGGCGCCAGGCTTTTGTTCAAGCAGGGCAGGGTGATTGAGGTAGCGGTGGATGATCCCGGGGTGTTTTGGGATATCGATGTGCCCGATTCTCTTGTATTCCCCCAATCCTGAGCCTCCTGCAGAGCTTTTGTGGGAGCGGGCTTGCTCGCGAATGCGGAGCGTCAGTGACTTCCAGGGTGGCTGACACACCGCATTCGCGAGCAAGCCCGCTCCCACATTGAAGGGTGGTGAAGCTTGAACTGGAGGCATGAAAAAGCCCCGCCTGATTGCTCAGGCGGGGCTTTTTATTGGCTTGCGGAATCAGACGAGCGGTTTAGGCTCGTGTTCTTTTTCCTCGGCCGCCTGGTGATGCTCGACCGCGTCCTGAACGGAGCGTGGTGCTTCGGCGATCACCGACTCAACCACGGCCTCTTCAGTCACAGCAGCAACTTCGACCACTTCAGCCGCCGGAGCAGCAGCGGCAGCCAGTTCGGCTTCCTTCTGCAGACGCTCGGCTTCACGCTTGCGGCGACGCACTTCACGTGGGTCGTTTGGCGCACGGCCGTTTGGCGTCAGGGCGCTGACCGGAGCGGCTTCAACCACTGGAGCAGGGGCTTCGGCAGCCACTGGCGCTTCGACCACCGGTGCTTCAACCACTGGCGCTGGAGCAGGTTCAGCGGCTTCGACCACTGGCGCGGCAGCCTTGGCTTCTTCAACCACTGGGGCTTCAACGACTGGCGCTGGAGTTTCAGCGACGGCAGGCTCGGCAACCCAGTTGAACGCGGTCTGTTCTTCACGAACTTCACGCACGGTTTCGGTCACGGTTTCAGCGACGGTTTCAGCAACCGGCTCAGCAGCCACAACTGGCGCTTCAATAGCAGGTTCTGCAGCAGCTTCAACCTGAGGCAGTGTTTCTTGAACCGGTGCCACTTCGACTTCCGGAGCAGCAACCACTTCCACTGGGGTGGTGGCCTCAACGACCGGCGCTTCCACTGGAGCGGTTTCCTGAACAGCGGCGGTAGCGCGTTCGGCTTGCTCGTGAGCCTGTGCTTCGGCCGGAGCGCTGATCACGCTGCTGGCAACAGCGGCAGTGACGGCCAGGCCGGCAGCCAGATCGGCAGCGCTTGGTGCTGGTTCAGCGTTTTCGCCGGACTCGGACTCTTCCGAACCTTCGATCACGTTGCCGTTGGCATCACGCTGACGCTCGCGACGGTTGCTGCGACGACGCTGACCACGGGAGCGACGACGTGGACGATCGCCTTCGGCGTTGTCCTGACCGTCTTCCGGCAGTTGCTCTTCGTTGCTGTTCACTTCTTCTTCAGCAACGGCAGCAGCCTGCTCGGCACGCGGTTGACGCTCTTCACGCGGTGGGCGTGGAGCGCGCTCTTCGCGAGGCTGACGGGCCGGACGCTCTTCTGCGACCACAGCGGCAGCGGCAGCTGCTACGGGTGCAGCCGGAGCGGCGTCCAGTGGCTCGCGCAGTTCACGTACACGCTCTTCACGCTCGCCACGTGGCTTGCGGTCTTCGCGCGGCGCACGTGGTGCACGTTCTTCACGCGGAGCGCGGGGTGCGCGTTCTTCGCGGGCGGCCGGTGCTTCGCTGCGGGCTTCACGCGGCTCGCGGGCTTCACGCGGCTCGCGGACTTCACGGGCTTCACGTGGCTGACGCTCTTCACGCGGCTCGCGTGGGGCGCGCTCTTCACGCGGCGCACGTTCTTCGCGCGGCTTGCGCTCTTCATCGCGGCGACCGTTACGGTTGCGGCTCTGCTGACGACCGTTGCGACGCTCTTCGTTGCGGGCTGGACGCTCGGTGGCCGGTTTTTCAACGACGACCGGAGCGGCTGGCTCTTCTTTGGTCGCGAACAGGCTGACCAGCGATTTCACCAGGCCCTTGAACAGGCTTGGCTCTGGCGCGGCAACCGGAGCCGGTGCAGCAGCGACAGGCGCGGCGACTTCGGTCGGCACCGGCGCATTGGCACGGGCCGGCGCAGTCTTGACCGCGGCTTCCTGGCGAACCAGGGTGCGGGTCGCAGCGGCTGGCTGGACTTCTTCGACTTCGGCAGCGGCAGCAGCGATTTCGTAGCTGGACTGGTTGGTCGCAGCTTCCGGGCTGTCGTCACGCAGACGCTGAACTTCGAAGTGCGGGGTTTCCAGGTGATCGTTCGGCAGAATGACGATACGGGCACGGGTGCGCAGTTCGATCTTGGTGATCGAGTTGCGTTTTTCGTTGAGCAGGAACGCGGCGACCGGGATCGGCACCTGAGCGCGCACTTCGGCAGTGCGGTCTTTCAGGGCTTCTTCTTCGATCAGGCGCAGGATCGCCAGCGACAGCGATTCGACGTCACGGATGATGCCGGTGCCGTTGCAGCGCGGGCAGACGATGCCGCTGCTTTCGCCCAGCGATGGACGCAGGCGCTGACGGGACATTTCCAGCAGGCCGAAGCGCGAGATGCGGCCGATCTGCACGCGAGCGCGGTCGGCTTCCAGGCATTCGCGGACTTTCTCTTCCACGGCGCGCTGGTTCTTGGCAGGGGTCATGTCGATGAAGTCGATGACGATCAGGCCGCCGATGTCGCGCAGGCGCAACTGACGGGCGATTTCTTCGGCGGCTTCAAGGTTGGTCTGCAGCGCGGTTTCTTCGATGTCGCTGCCTTTGGTGGCGCGCGCCGAGTTGATGTCGATGGACACCAGGGCTTCGGTCGGATCGATGACGATGGAGCCGCCGGAAGGCAGTTCGACGACGCGCTGGAAAGCGGTCTCGATCTGGCTTTCGATCTGGAAACGGTTGAACAGCGGAACGCTGTCTTCGTACAGCTTGATCTTGCTGGCGTACTGCGGCATCACCTGGCGGATGAAGGTCAGGGCTTCGTCCTGGGCTTCAACGCTGTCGATCAGCACTTCGCCGATGTCCTGGCGCAGGTAATCGCGGATGGCGCGGATGATCACGTTGCTTTCCTGATAGATCAGGAATGGCGCGGAGCGATCCAGCGAGGCTTCTTTGATGGCAGTCCACAGTTGCAGCAGGTAGTCGAGGTCCCACTGCATTTCTTCGCTGCTGCGGCCCAGGCCGGCAGTGCGCACGATCAGACCCATGTCGGCTGGAGCAACCAGACCGTTCAGCGCTTCACGCAGTTCGTTGCGCTCTTCGCCTTCGATGCGACGGGAGATACCGCCGGCACGCGGGTTGTTCGGCATCAGCACGAGGTAACGACCGGCCAGGCTGATGAAGGTGGTCAGGGCGGCGCCCTTGTTGCCACGTTCTTCTTTTTCGACCTGAACGATGACTTCCTGGCCTTCGCTCAGGACGTCCTTGATGTTGACGCGGCCTTCAGGGGCTTTCTTGAAGTATTCGCGGGAGATTTCTTTGAGGGGCAGGAAGCCGTGGCGCTCGGAGCCGAAATCGACAAAGGCAGCCTCAAGGCTTGGTTCGATGCGAGTGATACGGCCTTTGTAGATGTTGGCCTTCTTCTGCTCGCGTGCACCGGATTCGATGTCCAGGTCGTAGAGGCGTTGGCCATCTACCAGTGCAACACGCAACTCTTCGGGTTGAGTTGCGTTAATCAGCATTCTTTTCATGTAGTACCGTCGGTTTCCGGGCTGCCGGAAACGGCGTTCGGCACACACGACTTCTCACGGTCGGTGTCAGGTGCGTCGGGAGTGGTTGGCCATTCCCGTGTCCAGCGATGTCAGGCCAATTGGGCCGATATCGCGACGTACGCGTCCTGCTTGCTGTGGCTACTTAAGCACTCAGTCAGGAGGAGGAATCAACCAGCGGCTGTGGACGAGATGAAGCGTCTTGATAAAGCCTATTGCTACACAGTCCGGCGGTTGTGCATCT
Organism: Pseudomonas sp. S150; assembly: GCF_004526365.1. Lineage (NCBI taxonomy): Bacteria > Pseudomonadati > Pseudomonadota > Gammaproteobacteria > Pseudomonadales > Pseudomonadaceae > Pseudomonas > Pseudomonas sp. S150. The sequence continues at coordinate 5,077,480 of NZ_CP038207.1, read as the reverse complement.
CCACCCTACACGTATCCCTGATAATTCGGGTGCTGCCGCGCGCAGAATCCGCAGCGGGTTGGCATTTACCGTGAGCTCCGAAAGGGGAGGTCACGCATCATGGCTAATTCAGGCGATGTTTCCGAAGCCTTCGCTCGGGGTCATCTGCAGCTGACTGCACTTTGTGAACTGGCCTCGAATATTTGCCTGTCAGGCGAGTGAAAACTCTGCTCGACGGTGTAATTCAGGCCTCATGTCACCTGCGCTTGTTACAACTGCAAACTCCACCGTTACGTAGCGAAAGCCCCGTAGGACGGCCTCGCGTCCTGGTGAATTGCGTTGGTCAGGGCCGGTTTTTGACCGTGGTTCCGCTGTCCAGGCCGCTTTTGGCGGCGTTCGCGACTATAGCAGCAATGATTAAGTGCTTCAATTCCATAAAAATTGTTATCATCCGCGGCATGACAACTACTGCCCCTTCGACTCCAGGCGTTCAACTGCTTGAAGTCTCGCCGGAGTATGCCGGCCAACGAATCGACAATTTCCTCCTTGCCCGGCTCAAAGGCGTGCCCAAGACCTTGATTTACCGCATTTTGCGTAAAGGCGAAGTGCGCGTGAACAAGGGGCGGATCAAGCCCGAATACAAGCTGCAGGCCGGCGATATCGTGCGCGTGCCGCCGGTTCGTGTGCCTGAGCGCGACGAACCGGTGCCCTTGGCTCAGGGTCTGTTGCAGCGCCTGGAAGCCTCGATTGTCTACGAAGACAAAGCCCTGATCGTGATCAACAAGCCCGCCGGCATTGCGGTTCACGGCGGCAGCGGCTTGAATTACGGTGTCATCGAAGCCTTTCGTCAGTTGCGCCCCGATGCCAAGGAGCTGGAGCTGGTTCACCGTCTCGACCGTGACACCTCCGGCCTGCTGATGATCGCCAAGAAGCGCAGCATGTTGCGGCACTTGCACGCCGCCTTGCGTGGTGACGGTGTCGACAAGCGTTACATGGCGCTGGTGCGCGGCAATTGGGCGACCTCGATCAAGCAAGTCCGTGCGGCGCTGGGCAAGAGCAATCTGCGCTCCGGCGAGCGCATGGTCGAGGTCGACGAGGAGGAGGGCAAGGAGTCGGTGACCGTGTTCAAGGTCCTGCGTCGTTTCGGCGACTTTGCCACTCTGATCGAAGCCAAGCCGATCACCGGTCGCACGCATCAGATCCGCGTCCATACGTTGCACGCCGGGCACTGCATTGCCGGCGACACCAAGTACGGCGATGACGGTTTCAGCAAGGAAATCCGTGATCTGGGCGGCAAACGTCTGTTCCTGCACGCCTACATGCTGACCGTGCCGCTGCCCGATGGCGGTGAGCTCAAGTTGCAGGCGCCAGTGGATGAAATGTGGGCCAAGACCGTGGAGCGATTGAGTGCGCCCATCTGATTACAAACTGCTGATTTTCGATTGGGACGGCACCCTCGCCGATTCCATTGGTCGGATTGTCGAGGCGATGCATTCTGCGTCCGCGCGTTCCGGTTTCGAGTTGCGTGATGATTTTGCCGTCAAGGGCATCATCGGCCTGGGCTTGCCCGAGGCGATCCGCACCTTGTACCCGGACATCAGCGATGCCGAGATGACCCTGTTTCGCGAGTATTACGCCGACCACTACATCGCGGCAGAAGCCGTGCCTTCGCCGCTGTTCGAGGGCGTAGTCGAGTCGATGGCGTCGTTTCGCGAGCAGGGCTACCACCTGGCGGTTGCGACCGGCAAGAATCGTCGCGGACTGGATCGGGTGCTCAAGGCCAATGACTGGGAAGATTATTTCGATATCACCCGCGCCGCCGACGAGACTGCGAGCAAGCCGCATCCGCTGATGCTCGAGCAGATTCTCGCGCATTGTCGCGTGCGGCCCGAGCAGGCGCTGATGGTCGGGGATTCGTCCTTCGATCTGCTGATGGCGCGTAATGCGGGCATGGCGTCGGTGGCGGTCAGCTACGGCGCGCAGTCGATCGAGTCGCTGCAGCAGTTCGAGCCGCGCCTGTCGATCGACCGTTTTAGTGAATTGCACGCCTGGCTGGGGCAGCAGGCTTAATACGTTTTTGCTGGGGTACAGCGCATGACCGACGAATGGAAAGCACCGGCCAAGGCAAGTGCCGACGACGGTGACGAGAAAAGCTGGAAGCTGCTGGAAAAGACTTTGCTGGCCAGTGTGCAGGAGCAGCGTCGCTCGCGGCGTTGGGGGATCTTCTTCAAGCTGCTGACGTTTGTTTATCTGTTTGTTGCGCTGATCCTGTTCACGCCGCTGATGGACATGGAAAAGAGCGCCACCCGTGGCCCGAACTACACCGCGCTGATCGACGTCACCGGCATGATCGCCGACAAGGAGCCTGCGAGCGCTGACAATATTGTCGGCAGCCTGCGTGCAGCCTTCGAGGACAAGAAGGTCAAGGGTGTGATCCTGCGGATCAACAGTCCTGGCGGCAGTCCGGTGCAGTCGGGTTATGTGTATGACGAGATCAAACGTCTGCGCGGTCTGCACCCGGATACCAAGGTGTATGCGGTGATTTCCGATCTCGGTGCGTCCGGTGCCTATTACATCGCCAGTGCTGCGGATCAGATCTATGCCGACAAGGCCAGTCTGGTCGGCTCCATTGGTGTAACGGCGGCCGGTTACGGGTTTGTCGGCACCATGGACAAGCTCGGCGTCGAGCGTCGCACTTATACCTCGGGCGAGCACAAATCGTTTCTGGATCCGTTCCAGCCGCAGAAGCCTGACGAAACCGCATTCTGGCAGACCGTGCTGGATACCACGCACAAGCAGTTCATCAATAGCGTCAAGCAGGGTCGTGGCGATCGCTTGAAAGACAAGGAGCATCCGGAGCTGTTCTCCGGGCTGGTCTGGTCCGGCGAGCAGGCGCTGCCATTGGGCTTGATCGATGGCCTGGGCAATGCCAGTTCGGTGGCGCGGGATGTGATTGGCGAGAAAGAACTGGTGGATTTCACTGTGCAGGAATCGCCGTTCGACCGCTTCTCGAAGAAGCTCGGTGCCAGCGTGGCTGAGCAGTTGGCGATGTGGATGGGTTTCCACGGGCCTTCGTTGCGTTAAGCCTGGTGCAGTGTTGAAAAGAAACCGGCCTCAATGGCCGGTTTTTTGTGCGTTAAGGGATTTGCACGCCCTCGGCCAGCAGCATGTCGATCAGGCGAATCAGCGGCAGGCCGATGAGGCTGGTGGCGTCAGGCCCTTCGGTGGATTGGAACAGGCTCACGCCCAATCCTTCGGCCTTGAAGCTGCCGGCGCAGTCGTAGGGCTCCTCCAGGCGCAGGTAGCGTTCAATTCGCGCCTCGTCGAGCTGACGCATGTGCACGGTAAACGGCACGCAGTCGACCTGGCAGTGGCCGGTCTGGCTGTTGAGCAGGGCCAGGCCGGTGAGGAAGGTCACGCCGGCGCCGCTGGCGGCGAGTAGTTGCTCGCGAGCCTTGTCGAAGGTGTGTGGCTTGCCGAGGATCTGATCGCCGAGCACTGCGACCTGATCCGAGCCAATAATCAGATGAGCGGGATGGCTCGCGGCGAGTGCGCGGGCTTTCTGTTCGGCGAGGCGCTTGACCAGTTCGATGGCGGATTCGCCCGGCTGGTGGCTTTCGTCGATATCCGGCGAGCTGCAGACGAACGGCAGGTGCAGGCGGGCGAGTAATTCCCGGCGATAAGTCGAGCTTGAGGCGAGTAATAAAGGCAGCATTGGCGTCTCCTGAGGCAGGTGCGAATTCTAGCGGAGGCACGCAAGTGACGGACAGGGCACAATTTCCTTTGACATGGGTGGGTGCATCCCTATAATGCTGCGCCTATGTTGAATGACCCGATTCCACCTCACGTTGACCCGCGCAAATTGGCTGACCGTGGCACCACCCTTCAAGGTGAACTGCTGCTGGCCGATTTGAAGAGACTCTGCGACCCGCTTTCCGACGATGTCGGTACGGTGCAGGCCAAATTCGTTTTTGAACGAGATGAACGTAAATCTGTGGTGATCCACAGCTTTATCGACACCGAAGTCAAAATGGTTTGCCAGCGTTGTCTTGAGCTGGTCACCCTGCCGATCCACAGCGAATGCAGTTACGCTGTAGTGAAGGAGGGTGCGAATACCCAGTCGTTACCGAAAGGTTATGACGTGCTGGAACTGGGCGAAGATCCATTGGATCTGCAGTCACTGATCGAGGAGGAGCTTCTGCTCGCCTTGCCCATTGTGCCTGCTCATCATCCGGAAGAATGCCAGCAGCCGGCGGGAGCAGATGAACCCGAACCGAGCGAGGACGAGGTAACGCGGTCCAACCCGTTCAGTGTATTGGCGCAGTTAAAGCGTGACCCAAACGTTTAGGAGTTAATCAATTATGGCTGTTCAGCAGAACAAAAAATCCCGCTCTGCCCGTGACATGCGCCGTTCGCACGACGCTCTCGAGGCTAGCACCCTGTCTGTAGAAAAAACCACTGGTGAAGTTCACCTGCGTCACCACGTATCGCCAGAAGGCGTATACCGTGGCCGTAAAGTGATCGACAAGGGCGCTGACGAGTAATCACTTGTCCGCTCAAGTCATCGCGATTGACGCAATGGGCGGGGACTTCGGTCCCCGCAGCATTGTTCAGGCCAGCCTTGCTTGCCTTTCTGCTACGCCCTCGCTGCACCTGACCCTCGTCGGTCAACCCTCCCTACTTGAAGAACTGATCAACGGCCAATCGGCTGCCGATCGCGCGCGCCTGACAATTGTCCCGGCGTCTGAAGTCATCACCATGGACGAAAAGCCGACTCAGGCCTTGCGTGGCAAGCCGGACTCGTCGATGCGTGTCGCCCTTGAACTGGTGCGTGATGGCAAGGCTCAGGCCTGTGTCAGTGCCGGCAATACCGGGGCGTTGATGGCGCTGTCGCGATTTGTGCTCAAGACCTTGCCGGGGATTGATCGGCCGGCGATGGTGGCGGCGATTCCGACGCAGAAGGGTTATTGCCAGTTGCTCGACCTGGGCGCCAACGTCGATTGCAGCGCCGAGCATCTATTGCAGTTCGCGGTGATGGGCTCGGTGGCGGCGCAGACGCTGGGCATCGCCCGGCCGCGTGTCGCGTTGCTGAATATCGGCACCGAGGACATCAAGGGCAATCAGCAGGTCAAGCTGGCGGCGACCTTGTTGCAGGCGGCGCGCGGCATTAACTACATCGGTTTTGTCGAGGGCGATGGCCTGTATCGCGGCGAGGCAGATGTGGTGGTCTGCGACGGGTTTGTCGGCAATATCCTGCTCAAGTCCAGCGAGGGCCTGGCGACGATGATCGCTGCGCGCATCGAGGCCTTGTTCAGGAAAAACTTTGCTTCCCGCGTGGTAGGTGCTTTGGCCCTGCCATTGATGAAGCGCCTGCAGGCGGATCTCGCACCGGCGCGACATAACGGCGCAAGCTTCCTCGGCTTGCAGGGTATCGTGGTGAAAAGTCACGGTTCGGCCGGGGTTCAGGGTTTTCAGAGTGCAATTCAGCGCGCGCTGATCGAGATTCAGGAGAACCTGCCCGAACGCCTCCACGGTCGTTTGGAGGATCTGTTGTCTTAGGCGTTTTCGTCGGACAATGCTTAAATGTGACCGCCCGGTTCAAAGGGCCATCCAACTGTCAGTTTCTTGCGTCCCCCAGTGGGGCGTCATTTTCGACGACAAGATCATTAGGGGCTTGTTACATGTCTGCTTCCCTCGCATTCGTCTTTCCAGGACAGGGTTCGCAGTCCCTCGGCATGCTGGCCGAGCTGGGCGCGGAATATCCGTTGATCCTCGAAACCTTCAAAGAAGCCTCCGCTGCTCTGGGCTATGACCTGTGGGCACTGACCCAGCAGGGCCCGGAAGAGCTGCTCAATCAAACCGACAAAACCCAACCGGCCATTCTGACCGCTTCGATCGCCCTGTGGCGTCTGTGGCTGGCTGAAGGTGGCGCGCGTCCGGCATTTGTTGCCGGTCACAGCCTGGGTGAATACAGCGCGCTGGTTGCTTCCGGCAGCCTGAGCCTGGCCGACGCGGTGAAGCTCGTTGAGCGCCGTGGCCAGTTGATGCAGGAAGCCGTTCCGGCCGGGCAGGGCGGCATGGCTGCCATCCTCGGTCTGGAAGACGCTGATGTACTGGCTGCCTGTGCCGAAGCGGCGCAGGGCGAAGTGGTCAGCGCGGTGAACTTCAACTCGCCGGGTCAGGTAGTGATTGCCGGCGCCAAGGCTGCGGTTGAGCGTGCCATCGAGGGCTGCAAGGCCCGTGGCGCCAAGCGTGCCATGCCGTTGCCGGTGAGCGTGCCGTCGCATTGCGAACTGATGCGTCCGGCTGCCGAGCGCTTTGCCAAATCCATCGCCGCCATCGACTGGCAGGCGCCGCAGATCCCGGTCGTACAGAACGTCAGCGCGCAAGTGCCGGCCGATCTGGAAACCCTCAAGCGTGATCTGCTTGAACAGCTGTACAAGCCCGTTCGTTGGGTTGAATCGGTTCAGACGCTGGCTGCCAAAGGCGCGACCAATCTGATCGAATGCGGCCCGGGCAAAGTGCTGGCCGGTCTGAACAAACGTTGCGCCGAAGGCGTTTCGACCTCCAATCTCAACACCCCAGACGCTTTCGTTGCCGCCCGTGCAGCGCAGGCCTGAATCAGGAGAAACTTGCATGAGTCTGCAAGGTAAAGTTGCACTGGTCACCGGTGCAAGCCGCGGTATCGGCCAGGCTATCGCACTGGAACTGGGTCGTCAGGGCGCCATCGTCGTTGGCACCGCGACCTCCGCCAAGGGTGCCGAGGCGATCGCTGCCACGCTCAAGGAGCACGGCATTCAAGGTACCGGCCTGGAACTGAACGTCACCAGCGACGAATCCGTTGCCGCCGTGATCGCGAGCATTCAGGAGCAGTTCGGCGCGCCGGCGATTCTGGTCAATAATGCCGGCATCACCCGCGATAACCTGATGATGCGCATGAAAGACGATGAATGGTACGACGTGATCGATACCAACCTGAACAGTCTGTATCGCCTGTCCAAGGGCGTTTTGCGTGGCATGACCAAGGCGCGCTGGGGCCGAATTATCAGTATTGGCTCGGTGGTGGGTGCCATGGGCAACGCAGGCCAAGTAAACTATGCAGCCGCCAAGGCCGGTCTGGAAGGTTTCAGCCGTGCGATGGCGCGTGAAGTCGGTTCGCGTTCGATTACGGTCAACTCGGTAACCCCTGGGTTCATCGACACCGATATGACCCGCGAACTGCCGGAAGCACAGCGTGAAGCCTTGCAGACGCAGATTCCGCTGGGCCGTCTGGGACAAGCTCAAGAGATCGCCTCGGTGGTCGCTTTTCTTGCATCCGACGGTGCGGCATACGTCACTGGGGCTACAATCCCGGTGAACGGTGGGATGTACATGTAAGTAAAATGTGACGGATTGCTTCAAAAAAATGTCATACGAGCTGTCTAAAATCCGTTATAAAGCTGCAATCTATTTATAGGCAGAGGGCCGCAGGGTTCGAGGAGTGAAGCTTTCAGTTGAAAAGCTGAAAAGCCTTTCTATACACTTACCCACTGGCCAGCTGCCTGAATTTGTCCATTAGGAGTGAAAACAAGGTATGAGCACCATCGAAGAGCGCGTCAAGAAAATCGTTGCCGAGCAACTGGGCGTTAAAGAAGAAGAAGTGGTCAACACTGCTTCCTTCGTTGAAGACCTGGGTGCCGACTCCCTTGACACCGTTGAGCTGGTGATGGCTCTGGAAGAGGAATTCGAGACCGAAATCCCTGACGAAGAAGCTGAGAAGATCACTACTGTACAAGCTGCAATCGACTACGTTACTAGCCACCAGGCGTAATAGTTTGTAATCGTTGTCTGCTGTCATGGAAAAACCGCACTGCCATCATGGCGTGCGGTTTTTTCTTTAGGCCTGATGCAAAGTCGTCATTTGAAAAAGGAGAGTGCTGTGTCGCGTAGACGCGTCGTAGTCACCGGTATGGGTATGTTGTCGCCACTGGGCACGGATGTGCCGAGCAGTTGGCAGGGCATTCTGGCTGGCCGCAGTGGCATTGGTCTGATCGAACACACCGACCTTTCTGCCTATTCCACCCGTTTTGGCGGCTCGGTAAAGGGCTTCAATGTCGAGGAATACCTGTCGGTCAAGGAAGCACGCAAGCTCGACCTGTTCATTCAGTACGGTCTGGCCGCGGGTTTTCAGGCTGTTCGCAACGCCGGTCTGGAAGTCACCGACGCCAACCGTGAGCGCATTGGCGTGGCCATGGGCTCGGGCATCGGCGGTCTGACCAACATCGAAGAAACCAGCCGTACCCTGCATGAGACGGGCCCGCGTCGAATTTCGCCATTCTTCGTGCCAGGCTCGATCATCAATATGATTTCCGGTTTTCTGTCCATCCACCTGGGTGCACAGGGGCCGAACTACGCCATTTCCACTGCCTGTACCACCGGTACGCACTGCATTGGCATGGCGGCGCGCAACATCATGTACGACGAAGCCGACGTAATGATCGCCGGCGGTGCCGAGATGGCCGCGTGCGGTCTGGGCATGGGCGGCTTCGGCGCGTCCCGTGCGCTGTCGACCCGCAACGACGAGCCGACTCGCGCCAGTCGTCCATGGGACAAGGGCCGTGATGGCTTCGTGCTGTCTGACGGTGCCGGTGCGCTGGTACTCGAAGAACTCGAGCACGCCAAGGCCCGTGGCGCCACGATCTACGCCGAGCTGATCGGCTTCGGCACCAGTGGCGATGCGTTCCACATGACGTCGCCACCCGCTGATGGCGCTGGTGCAGCGCGCTGCATCACCAATGCGCTGCGCGATGCGAAGATCAACATCGACCAGGTGCAGTACATCAACGCCCACGGTACTTCGACCCCGGCCGGCGACCTTGCCGAAGCCAACGCGATCAAGACCGTGTTCGGTGATCACGCCTACAACCTGGCGGTCAGCTCCACCAAGTCGATGACCGGTCACCTGTTGGGTGCGGCGGGCGCGGTCGAGGCGATCTTCAGCGTACTGGCGATCAACAGTCAGGTAGCACCGCCGACCATCAACCTCGACGAGCCGGATGAAGGCTGCGATCTCGATTTCGTGCCGCACACTGCGCGCAACATGGACATCGACGTCGTACTGTCCAACTCGTTCGGGTTTGGCGGCACCAACGGCACGTTGGCATTCCGCCGGTTCGCCGGTTGATGGACAGCTGGGTCGACGGTCAACCGGCTGACGCTCTGTCGCTGAAAGATCGCGGCCTGGCTTACGGTGATGGTCTGTTCGAGACCATTGCCGTGCACGGCGGCCAGCCGGTATTGCTGGATCGTCACCTGACGCGTTTGGCCGAGGGCTGCTCGCGTCTGGCCATCGCCGCGGATATCGAGCGGGTTCGCAGCGAGCTACTGGCTTATGCCGCGGCAATGGGCGAGGGCGTGCTCAAGCTCATTCTCACCCGTGGTGACGGCTTGCGTGGCTACGCACCCGATCCTGCGGCACAGGGTCGACGCATTCTGCAAGGCAATCCGCCTGCTGCTTATCCTGCCGTGCATGGCGAGCAGGGCGTGCGCCTTTTTCCCTGCGTCACGCGGTTATCCAACCAGCCGTTGCTGGCCGGTCTCAAGCATCTGAATCGTCTGGAGCAAGTGCTCGCCCGTGCCGAATGGCGCGACAGCGAACACGCCGAAGGCTTGATGCTCGATCAGGCCGGGCGCGTCATCGAAGGCGTGTTCAGCAACCTGTTTCTGGTGCGCGACGGCGTACTGATCACCCCGGATCTGAAGCGCTGTGGCGTGGCCGGTGTGATGCGTGCTGAAATATTGTTTCAGGCCGAGTCATTGGCCATCCCCATCCAAATCACCGACATCAGCCTCGAACAGCTGCAATGGGCTGATGAAGTCTTTATCTGCAACAGCGTGTATGGCGTCTGGCCGGTACGGGCCTACGCTGCACTGAGCTGGCCGGTTGGCCCGCTCACCCGTAAACTGCAAACCATTGCCCGTGCGCTACTGGATGCCTGATTCGTGAGACGTAAACTCTTGCTGCTGCTGGAAACCGGACTGGTTCTGGCAGGGCTGCTGATGGGCGCCAGCGCCTGGAAAATTCATTCGGCGCTGGAACAGCCCCTGAACATCACGCAGGAAGAACTGCTGGATGTGCCGAAAGGCTCGACGTCGACCCGTACCTTTCTTCAACTTGAAACCGATGGGGTCATCAAGGACGCCTTCTGGTTGCGCATCTACTGGCGCTTCAATCTGGCCGGCACACCGATCCATACCGGCGAATACCGCATGCAGCCGGGCATGACTGTCAACGGTCTGATCGACCTGTGGAAGCGGGGCGAAGTGGTGCAGTACAGCCTGACACTGGTCGAGGGCTGGAATTTCCACCAAGTCCGTGCCGCGCTGGCAAAAGACGAAAAGATCGAGCAGACCCTCAAGGGCTTGAGCGACAGCGAAGTGATGGAGAAAATCGGCCATCGCGGGCTGTTCCCGGAAGGGCGATTCTTCCCGGATACCTACCGCTTTGTGCGCGGTGTTTCCGATGTCGAATTGCTGAAGAAAGCCTTCGACCGCCTCGACGAGGTGTTGGCCAAGGAGTGGGAGAACCGCTCTGCTGATGCGCCGTACAGCGAGCCATATCAGGCGCTGATCATGGCCTCGCTGGTAGAGAAGGAAACCGGTGTGCCGCAGGAGCGTGGGCAGATTGCCGGCGTGTTCGTGCGTCGCATGGCGCTGGGCATGCAGTTGCAGACCGACCCGACCGTGATCTACGGCCTGGGCGATCGCTACACCGGCAAGTTGACCCGTGCTCATCTCAAGGAGCCGACGCCCTACAACACCTATGTGATTCCCGGATTGCCGCCGACGCCGATTGCCATGGTCGGTCGCGAGGCGATTCATGCCGCGCTCAATCCGGTGGAAGGTAACAGTCTGTATTTTGTCGCCCGTGGCGATGGTAGCCATGTGTTCTCCGATGATCTGGATGCGCACAACAGCGCGGTGCGCGAGTTCCAGCTCAAGCGCCGCGCCGATTACCGCTCCAGCCCGGCCCCGGCAAATACGCCGACCGCTCCGGCTACTGCGACCGAGGAGGCGACTCCTGCGGCATCTCCTGATACCGCGCCTGAAGCGCTGCCACAGGTTCCCGCTCAGGAACCCGCGCCGACGCCGGCTCCTGCTGCCGAACCCGCGACGACCGCACCGCAGAACGCGCAATGACTTTGATTAAGGACTGCCTGTGACTGGCTTGTTTATTACCCTGGAAGGCCCGGAAGGCGCCGGCAAGAGCACCAACCGCGAATACCTCGCCGAGCGTCTGCGCGCCGAAGGTATCGAAGTGGTACTGACCCGCGAGCCCGGCGGTACGCCACTGGCCGAGCGCATTCGCGATGTGCTGCTGGCCCCGGCCGATGAAGTCATGAACCCCGATACCGAGCTGTTGCTGGTGTTCGCCGCGCGCGCCCAGCATCTGGCCGAAGTGATCCGTCCGGCGCTGGCTCGCGGCGCGGTGGTGCTGTGCGATCGTTTCACCGACTCGACTTACGCCTATCAGGGCGGAGGTCGTGGTTTGTCGCTGGAACGCATTGCTGCGCTGGAGACGTTCGTTCAGGGCGACTTGCGTCCGGATCTGACGCTGATTTTCGATCTGCCGGTGGAAATCGGTCTGGCCCGCGCCAGTGCCCGGGGCCGTCTGGACCGATTTGAACTGGAAGGCCGGGCGTTTTTCGAAGCGGTACGCAATGCGTTTCTGCAACGCGCCGAGGCTGATCCGGCGCGCTATGTGCGCATCGATGCCGGTCAGTCATTGGTCAAGGTTCAGCAAGCGCTGGATACCTTGATTCCGAACTTGCTGGAGCTGATTCGTGGCTGAGGCCTATCCATGGCAGGACAGCCTCTGGCAGCAACTGGCCGGACGTAGCCAGCACGCCCACGCGTACTTGCTGCACGGCCCGGCCGGGATCGGCAAGCGCGCGTTGGCCGAGCGCCTGATGGCCAGCCTGCTCTGTCAGCGTCCTACGCCGGAAGCGTGCGGCGAGTGCAAGTCCTGCCTGCTGCTCAAGGCCGGCAGCCATCCGGACAATTACATCCTTGAGCCGGAAGAAGCCGACAAGGCGATCAAGGTCGATCAGGTCCGTGATCTGGTCAGTTTCGTGGTGCAGACTGCACAACTGGGCGGGCGCAAGGTGGTGCTGATCGAGCCGGTGGAGTCGATGAACATCAACGCCGCCAACGCCTTGCTCAAGAGCCTCGAAGAGCCGTCCGGCGATACCGTGTTGTTGCTGGTCAGCCACCAGCCTAGTCGTTTGCTGCCGACAATCAAGAGCCGCTGTGTACAGCAGGCATGTCCGCTGCCGGGCGAGGCCATGAGCCTGCAGTGGCTGGCGCAAGCGCTGCCGGAGTGTTCCGAAGAGGAACGCGTCGAATTGCTGACGCTAGCGGCTGGTTCGCCGTTGGCGGCAGTCAGCCTGCAATCCCAGGGCGTGCGTGAACAGCGGGCACAGGTGGTCGAAGGGGTGAAGAAGCTGCTCAAGCAGCAGCAATCGCCGACGCAACTGGCCGAAGAGTGGAAAAGCATTCCGATGCTGCGCCTGTTCGACTGGTTCTGCGACTGGTCGAGCCTGATCCTGCGCTACCAACTGACCCAGGATGAAGCCGGTCTCGGTCTGACCGATATGCGCAAAGTCGTGCAGTACCTGGCGCAAAAAAGCGCCCAAGGCAAAGTCCTCGATATACAGGACTGGATTCTCGCCCAGCGGCAGAAAGTCCTGAGCAAAGCCAACCTCAACCCGGCACTGCTGCTGGAAGCGTTGTTGGTGCAATGGGCGGGATTGCCTGGTCAAAGATAAGAATGTGTACCTAGACTCTGAACATCAGCAGTGGAGGTCAACATGAATGAAGCCATCAGCCCCGGGCCGCGCAACGGCATCCTGTCCCTGACCATCAAGGACAAATCGGTGCTTTACGCCGCCTACATGCCGTTCATCAAGAACGGTGGCCTGTTCATCCCGACCAACAAGAGCTACAAGTTGGGCGACGAGGTGTTCATGCTGCTGAACTTGATGGACGAGGCGGAGAAGATTCCGGTGGCCGGCAAGGTCGCCTGGATCACCCCCAAAGGCGCTCAGGGTAACCGCGCAGCCGGCGTCGGCGTGCAATTCAATGAAGGCGACAACACCGCCCGCAGTCGCATCGAAACCCATCTGGCCGGAGCACTGAAATCCGACCGTCCCACTCATACGATGTAAGTAGCCGTCTTTTTTATGCTCGTAGATTCCCATTGTCACCTTGATCGCCTCGACCTCGCCGCCCATGACGGTTCGCTGGATGCTGCACTCGATGCGGCTCGCCAGCGCGGGGTAGGGCACTTCCTGTGTATCGGCGTGAGTGCCGATAACGCCGCCGACGTCAAAGCCCTCGCCGAGCGCTACGACGACGTCGATTGCTCGGTTGGTGTGCACCCATTGGATGTGCAACCGGGCGCGGCGCCGGCGCTGGACTGGCTGCTGCACGAGCTCAATCACCCGAAAGTGGTGGCGATCGGCGAAACCGGTCTGGATTATCACTACGAGCCGGAAGCCGCCGAGCTGCAGCAGGCATCCTTCCGCCTGCACCTGCAAGCCGCACAGCAGACTGGTAAGCCGGTGATCATCCACACCCGCGGCGCCCGTGCCGATACCCTTGAGCTGCTGCGAGAAGCGGCGTTGCCCCAGGCCGGTGTGCTGCATTGCTTCACCGAAGACTGGGACATGGCCAAAGCCGCGCTGGACATGGGCTACTACATTTCCCTGTCGGGCATCGTCACCTTCCGCAATGCCGACGCTCTGCGCGACGTGGCGAGCAAAGTGCCGGCCGATCGCCTGCTGGTGGAGACCGACTCGCCGTATCTGGCGCCGATCCCTTATCGCGGCAAGCCGAACCTGCCGCAGTACGTGCGTGAGGTGGCTGAGTTTCTGGCGATGCTGCGTGGGGAGAGCTACGAGCGGTTTGCCGAGCAGACCACCGAGAACTTCAAGCGCCTGTTTCCGCTGGCCTCTGTCAAATCTGCCATGTAGGTCATCGCCAAATCGCAGGCAAAAAAAACCCGGGTTCTGGGGGGTGAATCCGGGTTAAGACCATTAGGAGTAAAACAAAGGCACGCGGTCCCTTGGTACCTTTACCGGCACGGCACTTGGGGGAGATGCCGCCCGACAGTTCAAGTATTGATCAGTCTGGCGTTCAGTCCAGTTAGCCGGTCGGGGTTTTTAAACAAATTTGGAATACGTGCGCTTCAGTTGAGTTCTCATTGCACCCCTGGCGTTCGCAAAATGAACAAGAAACGCAGATATGGTCGGATGATCCGTGCATTTTTGTGCAAGTTAGGCATAATACGCGGCTTCGAATTTTGACCCCTACAGACCTTTTCTTATGCACAAAGAACCTCGTAAGGTCCGTGAGTTTCGTCGCCGCGAGCAAGAAATTCTCGATACCGCGCTCAAGCTGTTCCTCGAACAAGGTGAAGACAGCGTCACCGTCGAGATGATTGCTGATGCCGTGGGTATCGGCAAAGGCACGATCTACAAGCATTTCAAATCCAAGGCCGAGATCTATCTGCGGCTGATGCTCGATTACGAGCGTGATTTGAACGAGCTGCTGCATTCGGCCGATGTCGACAAGGACAAGGAAGCGCTGTCCCGTGCCTACTTCGAATTCCGCATGCGCGACCCGCAGCGCTACCGCCTGTTCGACCGTCTCGAAGAGAAGGTGGTAAAAGGCAATCAGGTGCCGGAAATGGTCGAGGAGCTGCACAAGATCCGTGCCTCGAACTTCGAACGCCTGACCCTGCTCATCAAGGGCCGGATCAGCGAAGGCAAGCTCGAAGACGTGCCGCCGTATTTCCACTACTGCGCGTCCTGGGCGCTGGTGCACGGCGCGGTGGCGCTGTATCACTCGCCGTTCTGGAGCAATGTGCTGGAAGATCAGGAAGGTTTCTTCCAGTTCCTGATGGACATCGGCGTGCGCATGGGCAACAAGCGCAAGCGCGACCCGGAAACACCGAGCAGCTGAATCATTCAGCGGCCTTATTGCGCCATGATTTCGCTACATGACGCAGTACCGCAGGAATATACTCAGGCATAGGGCTTGCTAAAACTTGATTTGTGAGTCAAGTTTTAGCGGCTCGAAATTCTATCGCCGGAGTGATCATGATCGTTGACCGTCAAGGCAGGCGTTTTCGCAATTTGCGCATCAGCCTGACTTCAGCCTGCAATTACGCCTGTACCTACTGCGTGCCCAACGGCAAGCGGCTGGTGGCTGCGCAGGATGAACTGTCGGCCGAGGCCATGGCCCGCGGCGTGGCTTATCTGATCGAAGCCGCCGGCATCGAGCGCTTGCGCATCACCGGTGGCGAGCCGCTGGTCAGCCCCAAACTCGAATCTTTCATGAGCGCTGTCGGCAAGATGGGGCTGGAAGACATCAGCCTGACCACCAACGGTCAACTCCTGGCGAAAAAACTTCCGCTACTGGTGGATGCCGGTCTGCGCCGGATCAACGTATCCCTCGATACCCTGGATGCCGGCGCGTTCCGCAGCATTGCCCGTGGCGGCGATCTGGCGACCGTGCTCGATGGCATGGACCAAGCGAAAGCGGCGGGACTGAAGATCAAGGTCAACATGGTGCCGTTGCGTGGGCAGAACCTGGATCAGGTGATGCCGCTGCTCGATTACTGCCTGGAACGGGGCTATGAATTGCGTTTCATCGAGTTGATGCGCATGGGCCACCTCGCCACCGACTCCAACGCATTCCTGCAACAGTTCGTCAGCCTGCAGCAACTGCTGAGCCTGATCGGCGAGCGCTACGAGTACGCCCAAGCTGATGCGCCGGTGGATGCCACGGCCGTGCGCTATGCGATACCGGGCCGCGGCCATTTCGGCGTGATCGCCAACGAAAGCGTGCCGTTCTGCAGAACCTGTTCGCGCTTGCGTCTGTCGTCGACCGGTTGGCTGCATGGCTGCCTGTCGTCGAGCAACCGCCACTATGTCGGTGATCTGCTCGACAAGCCGCGTCATCAGGCATTGCCGGCGCTGCAGCGTCTTCTGGTCAAGGCGCTGGGCGACAAGCAGGAAGTGGCGTTCTCCGGTGGCGCTACGGTCATGAAGATTATCGGCGGCTGAACAACCGCTTTCGCGAGCAAGCTCGCTCCCACATTTCGAATGCATTCTCCTGTGGGAGCGAGCTTGCTCGCGAATACGATCTTACAATCAACGAATTTCCTGAGCTGGCGCAAAAGCTGCATCCAACGGCCATTCGCCGGTTTTCCGTCACCGGCTTCTGGAGGATGAGGATGCGTAGCCTGGTTTTGCTGCTGGCCGTTTTGGCGCTTGGCGGCTGTATGACTGTCAGCGATATGGCCGAAGGCACTCGCTATCAGATGAGCGACGCGGGGCTGCTGGATCACAGCGACAGCCGTCGGGTGAACAACTTCCGCATTCAGCCGGATTCGTTCATCTACATCGCTCAGGGCGCATTTGCACCGCCGGGTGGCTCCTATCCGCGCCCGAACGTGGTGGCCGAAGAAGCGTTCAAGGGTTTTGTCGAATACTTCCCGATGGTCCGCCGCGCCCGTGCCCCGGAAGGCCTCGATCAAGCGATGGGCGAAGCCCGCGATGCCGGCGCCCACTACCTGCTGTACACCCGTTTCGCCAAGGCTGACGACCGTATCGGCAACTCTGACGAATGGCTCGATCAGGAAGCCGTGGATCGCCTCGGCATCGATGGCGGGGTGATTCAGATCATGTTGATCGAGACCAGCACCCAGTATTTGATTGATACTGCACGCATCAAGAGTCGTGGCGGTTTACTGACGTTCCACGATAACAAGCCGGAAGACCTGATCGGCCCGCCGCTGGCGCAATACGCGCGCAGCCTGCTGGGAGTCGGCGACCAATAAACCAAGGAGTACGCCATGAGTGGACCGCAAAAAGCCAATGACCTGTTGGGACAGATCCCCAAAACCAAAGGCCTGCCGCCGGTGCACTTGTGGAACCCGGACTTCTGCGGCGACATCGATATGCGCATCGCCCGCGACGGCACCTGGTATTACCTGGGTACGCCGATCGGGCGCAAGCCGATGGTCAAGCTGTTCTCCACCATCATCCGCCGCGACGGCGATGATTATTTCCTGATTACCCCGGTCGAGAAGGTCGGGATCAAAGTCGACGATGCGCCGTTCGTGGCGATTGCCGTGGAAGCCGAAGGCGAGGGCGAAGCGCAGGTCTTGCGTTTCACTACCAACGTTGAAGAGACTGCTGAGGCCGGGCCGGAACATCCGATCCGCGTCGAGATCGACCCGGTGACTCAGGAACCCGCGCCTTACGTGCACGTGCGCACCAACCTCGAAGCGTTGATTCACCGCAATGTGTTTTACCAACTGGTGGAACTGGCGGTCAGTCGTGAGATCGATGGGCAGCGCTGGTTGGGCGTATGGAGTGGCGGCGAGTTCTTCCGGATCGGCCTCGAGCCCTGACAATGAATCAAATGTGGGAGGGGGCTTGCTCCCGAAGGCGGTGTGACAGTCACCCTATGTATTGACTGCTGCACTGCCTTCGGGAGCAAGCCCCCTCCCACATTGATTGATGGACAACCTGAAAATCTGATTTGACACCCAATCATATGATCATTAGCGTGGACACCCATCGCCAACTGCTTTGAGGTCTCCATGTCCAGCAGCTTTCATGCGTCAACGGTCGATTGGCTGGGCAGCTGGATTGCCGCTGGCCAGGTCAAACCGGGGCAGGCGATCAAGGTCGAGGCGGATCTGGGCGAGCAGTTAGGTGTCAGCCGCACGGTGATTCGCGAAGCGATCAAGACCCTCGTCGCCAAAGGCATGCTCGAAGTCGGGCCTAAGGTTGGCACTCGCGTGTTACCGGTACGGCGCTGGAACCTGTTCGATCCGCAAGTCGTCGGCTGGCTCTCACGCAACGGCCTGCCGGAAAACTTTGTTGATGACCTGCTCGACCTGCGCCGCACCATCGAACCGATGGCCGTGCGCTGGGCCTGCGAGCGCGCCAGCCTGGAGCAGATTCACGCGGTGCAACTGGCCTACAACGCGCTGGAACGGGCGGTCGACAGCGGCATTGATTACAACCGTGCCGACCAGGCCTTCCACGAATGCATTCTGGCGGCCAGCCACAACCAGTTCATCGAGCAAATGGTCCCGGCCCTCGGCGCCTTGCTCGCCGTGTCGTTTGAAGTCTCCGCTGCCGACCCCGATGAACTACGGCGCACCTTGCCGATCCACAAAGACATGGCCGACGCCATTGCTGCCCGTGATTCAGCACGCGGGGTCTGGGCCTGCATGACCTTGATCGACAACGCCGACCTGGCGATCAAACGCTTTTACCCGCAGGTGATGGCCGACAAAAAAGCCAGCTGAGAACACAAATCCCCCTGTAGGAGTGAGCCTGCTCGCGATAGCGGTGGGTCAGTCACAATCGTCGTCACTGACCCACCGCTATCGCGAGCAGGCTCACTCCTACAGTTAGAACAACAACATGAAGGATTCAATATGCCGTTGACCGCCGTAACCCAACACCGCGCCAAGCTCGGCGAAGGGCCATTCTGGGACGCCCCGACCCAGGCGCTGTACTGGGTCGATATCGCCGGCAAGCAGGCGCTGCGGCTGATCGGCAACAATGTGCAGATCTGGCAGATGCCCGAGCACGTTTCCGCGTTCATCCCCTGTGCCAGCGGCGACGCGTTGGTGACATTGAGCAGCGGCGTGTATCGACTGGATCTCGATTCCCCGGGCCTCGAACCACGCCTCACGCTGTTCTGCATCGCCGACCCGCAACCCGGCAATCGGCCCAACGAAGCACGCTGCGACGCCCAAGGCCGACTGTGGCTCGGCACCATGCAGAACAACATCGGTGACAACGGCGAAGACCTGCCGATCGAGCGTCGTTCCGGTGGCTTGTTCCGCATTGACCCCGACCAGCGTGTCACGCCATTGCTGCTCGGTCTCGGCATTCCCAACACACTGCTGTGGAGTGATGACGGCACCACGCTGCTGTTCGGCGACAGTCTCGACGGGGCGCTCAATCGCTATTTCATTCACACCGACGGCAATCTGGATAACGCCGAGATCTGGTATGGCCCTGACCAGAATGGTGGCCCGGACGGATCGGCAGTCGACGCCGAGGGCTATGTCTGGAACGCCCGTTGGGACGGCAGCTGCCTGCTGCGCCTTACGCCGGACGGCAAGGTCGACCGCAAAATCGATCTGCCTGTCAGCCGGCCAACCAGTTGCGTATTCGGCGGCGAAGACCTGAAAACCCTGTACATCACCAGCGCCCAGAGTCCGCGCAACCATCCACTGGATGGCGCAGTCCTGTCGATGAGGGTCGATGTGCCGGGCAAACTCTGCACGCGGTTTGCAGGCTGAATCCCAAAATATGGGATGCAAAATTATATATTGAGATTATTTGGCAGTCGGGTTTATAGTCGGCTCCAGCAGTAACACGCACTCACACTTAAAAAGAACAAAACAGGTGAAGTGATGCAGCGAACCTCTATCGCACTCCTCAGCGGAGTCAGCGTCTCGCAACGGCCCGGCGTCGCTCGCCGCGCCTGCCTGTTTCGTTTTCACAGTCTTCCAGACCGGACATCGACAGATGCCCGGTTTTTTTGTGCTGACGAACAGGAGTCCTGATCCATGGCTGAACCTCTTTCCTTGCCGCCGGTGCCCGCGCCGCCGAAGGGTGAGCGTTTGAAAAACAAAGTGGTGCTGCTGACCGGTGCCGCTCAAGGCATCGGCGAAGCCATCGTTGCCGCGTTCGCCTCGCAGCAGGCCAGACTGGTGATCAGCGATATTCAGGCAGAGAAGGTCGAGAAGGTTGCCGCTCAGTGGCGCGACAAGGGCTACGACGTGCAGGCGATCAAGGCTGACGTCTCGCGCCAGCAAGACCTGCATGCCATGGCCAGACGGGCCATCGAGCTGCACGGGCGCATCGACGTGCTGGTCAACTGCGCCGGAGTCAACGTGTTCCGCGACCCGCTGCAAATGACCGAAGAAGACTGGCGTCGTTGCTTCGCCATCGATCTGGACGGCGCCTGGTACGGTTGCAAAGCCGTGCTGCCGCAGATGATCGAGCAGGGTGTCGGCAGCATCATCAACATCGCCTCGACCCATTCCAGCCACATCATTCCCGGCTGTTTCCCGTACCCGGTAGCCAAGCACGGCCTGCTTGGGCTGACCCGGGCGCTGGGTATCGAATACGCGGCGAAGGGCGTTCGGGTCAACGCCATCGCCCCGGGGTACATCGAGACGCAACTCAACGTCGATTACTGGAACGGTTTTGCCGATCCGCACGCCGAGCGTCAGCGAGCATTCGATCTGCACCCGCCGAAACGCATCGGCCAGCCGCTCGAAGTGGCGATGACCGCCGTGTTTCTGGCCAGTGATGAAGCGCCGTTCATCAACGCCTCGTGCATCACCATCGATGGTGGGCGCTCGGTGATGTACCACGACTGAGTGGATCGTGTTTCAGGCGGTGAACTCCGCGTGAAATCCAATCATCATACGATATGACTATTTTCAACAGGCTTTGCAGCAGTACGTGTCACGCCACCACACCTGTGGCGAGGGAGCTTGCTCCCGCTCGGCTGCGCAGCAGTCGTAAATTCGGGCTGCGCGGTGTGTTTGATTGACCGAGGTAACCGGTTTTAGGGCCGCTTCGCAGCCCAGCGGGAGCAAGCTCCCTCGCCACAAGCTGTTTAATTTGCTCAAAAAAAATAACAAGGAGTCAGCTTATGAAACGTCGTTTCGGAATTCGTACCCTGTGCAGTGCCGCGCTGGCGGTCACCGCGTTCAGTCTGAGCAGTACGCTGCTGGCTGCCGATGCCGTGAAAATCGGTTTCCTGGTCAAGCAGGCTGAAGAGCCGTGGTTCCAGACCGAGTGGGCTTTTGCTGAAAAAGCCGCCAAGGATAAAGGCTTCGAACTGATCAAGATCGCCGTGCCAGACGGCGAGAAAACCCTCTCGGCCATCGACAGCCTCGCGGCCAACGGTGCCAAAGGCTTCGTGATCTGCCCGCCGGACGTCTCGCTCGGCCCGGCGATCATGGCCAAAGCCAAACTCAATGACCTGAAAGTGATTGCCGTGGACGATCGTTTCGTCGACGCCAGCGGCAAGTTCATGGAGGACGTGCCGTACCTCGGCATGGCCGCGTTCGAAGTTGGCCAGAAGCAGGGCAACGCGATGGTCGCCGAAGCGAAGAAGCGCAACTGGGACTGGAAAGACACCTACGCGGTGGTCAACACCTACAACGAACTCGACACCGGCAAGAAGCGCACCGACGGTTCGATGAAGGCGCTCGAAGACGCCGGCCTGCCGAAAGACCACATCCTGACCGCCGCGCTGAAAACCCTCGACGTGCCGGGCAGCATGGACGCCACCAACTCGGCGCTGGTCAAGCTGCCCAGCGCGGCGAAGAACCTGATCATCGGCGGCATGAACGACAACACCGTACTCGGCGGCGTCCGCGCCACCGAAGCCGCCGGGTTCGCTGCGGCCAATGTGATTGGCATCGGCATCAACGGCACCGACGCCATCGGCGAGCTGAAAAAGCCCAACAGCGGTTTCTTCGGTTCGATGCTGCCTAGCCCGCACATCGAAGGCTACAAGACTGCCGAGATGATGTACGAGTGGGTCACCACCGGCAAAGAACCGCCGAAGTACACAGCGATGGACGACGTCACCCTGATCACCCGTGAGAACTTCAAGCAAGAGCTGGAAAAAATCGGCCTGTGGAATTGATGGCTGCTCGATCGGTGTGAAGAGGTGACTCAGATGCACGCGCAAGTACAGACACATGCAAGCAGCGCCGGCGGCAGCCTGCGCTTCAACGGGATCGGCAAGACCTTCCCCGGGGTCAAGGCGCTGGACGCCATCAGCTTCGTCGCCCATCCGGGGCAGGTGCACGCCTTGATGGGCGAGAACGGCGCCGGCAAATCGACCCTGCTGAAAATCCTCGGTGGCGCCTACATTCCGAGCAGCGGCGAGTTGCAGATCGGCGAGCAGACCATGGCGTTCAAGTCGACCGCCGACAGCATCGGCAGCGGCGTCGCGGTGATTCACCAGGAGCTGCATCTGGTGCCGGAAATGAGCGTGGCCGAGAACCTGTTTCTCGGTCATCTGCCGGCCAGTTTCGGCCTGATCAATCGTGGCGTCCTGCGCCAGAATGCCTTGGCCTGCCTCAAGGGCCTGGCCGATGAAATCGATCCGCAGACCAAGGTCGGGCGCCTGTCGCTCGGTCAGCGGCAACTGGTGGAAATCGCCAAGGCGCTGTCCCGTGGCGCGCATGTGATCGCCTTCGATGAGCCGACCAGCAGCCTCTCGGCGCGCGAAATCGACCGTCTGATGGCGATCATCAGTCGCCTGCGCGATGAGGGCAAAGTGGTGCTCTACGTCTCGCATCGCATGGAAGAAGTGTTCCGCATTTGCGATGCGGTGACGGTGTTCAAGGACGGCCGTTACGTGCGCACCTTCGATGACATGAGCCAGTTGACCCACGATCAACTGGTGACCTGCATGGTCGGCCGCGACATTCAGGACATCTACGATTACCGCAGTCGTCCACGCGGCGCGGTGGCATTGAAGGTCGACGGTCTGCTTGGTCCGGGGCTGCGTGAGCCGGTGAGTTTCGAGGCGCATAAGGGCGAGATTCTCGGGCTGTTCGGCCTGGTCGGGGCCGGGCGGACCGAGCTGTTCCGCTTGCTCAGCGGGCTTGAACGCAACACCGCCGGACGCCTCGAATTGCGCGGGCATGAATTGAAGTTGCGCTCGCCGCGTGACGCGATTGCCGCCGGGATCCTGCTGTGCCCCGAGGACCGGAAAAAAGAGGGGATCATCCCGCTGGCCAGCGTTGCCGAGAACATCAACATCAGCGCGCGCGGCGCCAATGCCAGCCTCGGCTGCCTGCTGCGCGGGCTGTGGGAGAAGGGCAACGCTGACAAGCAGATCAAGGCGCTGAAAGTCAAAACCCCGCACGCCGGTCAGCAGATCAAATTCCTGTCCGGCGGCAATCAGCAGAAGGCGATTCTCGGCCGCTGGCTGTCGATGCCGATGAAGGTGCTGCTGCTCGACGAGCCGACTCGCGGCATCGACATCGGCGCCAAGGCCGAGATCTACCAGATCATCCATAACCTGGCCGCCGACGGTATTTCGGTGATCGTGGTGTCCAGCGACCTCATGGAGGTGATGGGCATTTCCGACCGCATTCTGGTGCTCTGCGAAGGCGCGCTGCGCGGCGAAGTCAGCCGCGACCAGGCCAATGAATCCAACCTGCTGCAACTGGCTTTGCCGCGCCATCGCGCTGACGGCGTGGCGAACTGAGAGGTGACTATGATGACCATCCAAAACAAGGCGCTGCCGACTCCCCGCAAACCGCTGGACCTGCGGCGCTTCCTCGACGACTGGGTCATGCTGCTGGCGGCGATCGGTATCTTCGTCGCCTGCACGCTGCTGATCGATAACTTCCTCTCGCCGCTGAACATGCGCGGGCTGGGTCTAGCGATTTCCACCACCGGCATTGCCGCGTGCACCATGCTGTATTGCCTGGCGTCAGGTCACTTCGACTTGTCGGTGGGCTCGGTGATCGCCTGCGCGGGGGTCGTTGCGGCGGTGGTGATGCGCGACACCAACAGCGTGTTCCTCGGCGTCAGCGCAGCGCTGGTGATGGGCCTGATTGTCGGGCTGATCAACGGCATCGTGATCGCCAAGTTGCGGGTCAACGCGTTGATCACCACGCTGGCGACCATGCAGATCGTTCGCGGCCTGGCCTACATTTTTGCCAACGGCAAAGCGGTGGGCGTGTCGCAGGAATCGTTCTTCGTCTTCGGCAACGGCCAGTTGTTCGGCGTGCCGGTGCCGATTCTGATCACCATCGTCTGCTTCCTGTTCTTCGGCTGGCTGCTGAACTACACCACCTACGGGCGCAACACCATGGCCATCGGTGGCAACCAGGAGGCGGCATTGCTCGCCGGGGTCAACGTTGACCGGACCAAGATCATCATTTTCGCCGTGCACGGCGTGATTGGTGCGCTGGCCGGGGTGATTCTCGCTTCGCGCATGACCTCCGGGCAGCCGATGATTGGCCAGGGTTTCGAGCTGACGGTGATTTCGGCATGCGTGCTCGGCGGCGTGTCGCTGAGCGGCGGGATCGGCATGATCCGCCACGTGATTGCCGGGGTGCTGATTCTGGCGATCATCGAGAACGCGATGAACCTGAAGAACATCGATACGTTTTATCAGTATGTGATTCGTGGTTCGATTCTGTTGCTGGCCGTGGTCATCGACCGCCTGAAACAACGCTGAGATCAAAAGCTCCCCCTCACCCTGGCCCTCTCCCAGAGGGAGAGGGGACTGATTGGGGGATCTTTCAGAGATACATCGACCTGAAAGTGCTTTGCTGAATCCATAATCGACTGGATTTTTCAGGTCGATGCAGAGCGTGAAACTGCTCGGTCAGTCCCCTCTCCCTCCGGGAGAGGGCTAGGGTGAGGGGCTTTTGATTCTCCCGCCTTCTGTCACCTTCCCTAAATTTCCCTTGCCCGCCCGCACCCGTTTCGGGTATCACTTTGTACATGATTAGACAGGTACGATTTGATAAGAAACAACGGGTGGTCGACGAACTCGTCCGGCGCATCGAAAGCGGCCTCATGGAGGACGGCTTTCTGTTGCCCGGCGAGCATCAGTTGGCTCAGGAATTCAATGTCAGCCGTGGCACGTTGCGCGAAGCGCTGGCCGAACTGAAGCGGCGCAATTACATCGCTACGCAGAGCGGAGTCGGCTCGATCGTCACCTTCGACGGTGTAGTGCTCGATCAGCGCAGCGGCTGGGCGCAGGCCTTGGCCGACAGCGGGGCGCTGATCAACACCGAAGTGCTGCGCCTGGAAGCGGTGACGCGGCCTGATCTGCTTTCGCGCTTCGGCACCGACCAATTCATCACCCTCGATCGCCGTCGTCGTTCCAACGACGGCACGCTGGTGTCCCTTGAACGTTCTTTGATGCCGGCCACCGGCGGCCTGGAAAGCCTGCCGCGCGTCGGTCTGATCGACAACTCGCTGACCATCACCCTGGCCGCTTACGGCTACATCGGCGAGCGCGGCGATCAGTGGATCGGCGCTGAACCACTCAATGCCGAAGACGCCGAACTGCTCGGGCGCCCGGTCGGCACCGTGTTCCTCAAGGCCCTGCGTACCACCTACGACCGGCAGAACCGTTTCATGGAGCAGGTCGAAAGCCTGCTCGACCCGGTGCATTTCCGCCTGCACCTGCAATTTGGAGAATCGAAATGACCGCGCTCAACCGTGCCCTCGGTGCGTTTTATGGCCTGGCCCTCGGTGATGCGCTGGGCATGCCGACGCAATCGTTGAACCGCGAAACGATCAAGACCCGCTTTGGCCGGATCACCGATCTGCAGGATGCCGGTCCTCTGCAACCGATCGCCGCCAACATGCCCAAAGGCTCGATTACCGACGACACCGAACAGGCGATTCTGGTCGGCGAGTTGCTGGTCGAAGGCAAGGGCCGCATCGAGCCGGCAGTCCTCGCCCAACGGCTGATCGAATGGGAAGCCGAGATGCAGGCCAAGGGGTCGCAGGACCTGCTCGGCCCGTCGACCAAACGTGCCATTGAAATGATCCTCGCCGGGCATTCGCCGGAGGAGGCCGGGCGTTACGGCACCACCAACGGCGCGGCGATGCGCATCACTCCGGTGGGCATTGCGGCAGACGTCGCCGATCCCGAGCGTTTCATTACGGCCGTGGTGCAGGCCTGTCAGGTCACCCACAACACCACGCTGGGGATTTCCAGTGCGGCGGCGGTGGCGGCGGTGGTCTCGGCCGGGATCAACGGCATGGATCTGGGCGAGGCATTGAACCTTGGCCAGCAGATTGCGCAACAGGCCGAGGCACATGGGCACTGGGTGGCCGGCGGGCGCATCGCTTCGCGCATCAGTTGGGCGCGAACCATCAGCGTCGACAGCGACAAGGCCCTGCTGGCGGATCTGCTGTACGACGTGATCGGCACTTCGGTGGCCTCGCAGGAATCGGTCGTGGTGTCGTTCGCCCTGGCGCAGCAAGTGGCCGTTGGCGAGATGAGCGCATTCGATGCGTTGTGCATGGCCGCCAGTCTTGGCGGCGACACTGACACCATCGCGGCAATTCTCGGCGCCATGCTCGGGGCCTGCCTGGGCCTTGAGAGCTGGCCTGCGCCGATGATTGCCACGGTCAAAGCGGTCAATCATCTGGAGCTTGAACCGTTGGTGCAGGGGCTGTTGACCCTGCGTTGACTGAGCTGACGCCTTCGCGAGCAAGCCCGCTCCCACAGGGGATTTGAGCCGTTCACAAATCTCCTGTGGGAGCGGGCTTGCTCGCGAATGGCGCGCTGCGGATTACGGATTTTTACCCCGCAATGGATCGCACAGACAGGCCGAGGATGGCCGGGATGTCTTGTCGTTTTGAGTCATTGCCACAACCACAATAAAGGCAAACAGGAGCACTGTTCATGAGTTCAACAAACGCCGGGCCAAGCGCCGGGCAACTGGAAACCCGCGGCATTGAGCCGGTGCCGGAAGCTGAGTGCAACGGTCATCCGCTGCAACTGTTCTGGGTCTGGTTCGCCGCCAACATTTCCATTCTCGGCCTGCCATTGGGCGCCACGCTGGTGGCGTTTCGCGGGCTGGCGATCTGGCAGGCGATCATCGTTGCCATCGTCGGCGCCGCCGGTTCGTTCGCCGTGGTCGGGATCATCTCGATTGCCGGCCGCCGTGGCCGCGCGCCGAGTCTGACCCTGTCGCGGGCGATCTTCGGCGTGCGTGGCAATATCGGCCCGACGCTGGTCTCGCTGATGTCGCGTCTGGGCTGGGAAACGGTCAACACCAATACCGCGGCGTTCGTGCTGCTATCGCTGTGTTCGATCCTGTTCGGCTCGCCGGTTGAAGCGAAAAGTGCGCCCGTGCTGACGCTGATCTTCATCGCGATTTTCGTCCTGCTGACCCTGTCGGTTTCCGGCCTCGGTCACGCCACCTTGCTGGTGATCCAGAAGTGGGCGACCTACGTGTTCGGCGCGCTGAACATTCTGGTCGGCGGCTTCCTCTGCGCGACCATCGACTGGAGCGCGGTGTTCAACGCCACGCCAGCGCCGCTGAGCGCGATGATCATCGGCATCGGCACCATGGCCGCCGGCACCGGGATCGGCTGGGCTAACGCGGGTGCGGACATGTCGCGCTATCAGCACCGCAGCGTCAAGGCTGTACGGCTGGTCGCCTCGGCGGCGTTCGGTGCGGGGATTCCGCTGGTGCTGCTGATCACCCTCGGCGGCCTGCTGTCGGTGGGCAACAACGATCTGGCATCGGCGACTGACCCGATCGTGGCCATCCGCGACATGCTGCCGACCTGGATGGCCGTGCCGTACCTGATCACCGCGTTCGGTGGCTTGCTGCTGTCGAACAACCTGTCGGTGTACTCCGCCGGTCTGACCACGCTGACCCTCGGTCTGAAGGTCAAACGCGTCTACGCGGTGGTGGTCGACATCGTGGCGATCTTCGCCGGCTCGATCTACTTCATGCTGATTGCCGACAGCTTCTACGGCCCGTTTATCACCTTCATTTCGCTGCTGGCGGTGCCGATCACCGCGTGGGTGGGGATCTTCGTCGTCGACCTGATTCACCGTCACTACTACAGCCCCAAAGACCTGCTCGACGTCAGCCCGAGCAGCGCCTACTGGTATCGCGGCGGCATCGAGTGGCGCGCGTTCGGCGCGTGGGCGATTGCCATCGTGCTCGGCTTCAGTTTCACCACCATCGGCACCACCGCCGAGAACGTCTGGTTCAAGGGCTTTTTGTCCGACTCGTGGCTGGGCCACAACGGCCTCGGCTGGATCGTGACCTTCGTGGTGGCCGGTGGCATTTACTTCGTCCTTGGCGGGGCGAAAGATCGCCGTGCCGCGCAAGTCGAGAATGCTCATGCCTAAGATGTTGCACACCGGCCAGGTCATCATCGACCTGGTCATGGCCGTGGATCAGCTGCCGCAAATCGGCGGCGATGTGCTGGCGCAGTCTGCCGCTTTCGAGGCTGGCGGCGGCTTCAACGTGATGGCCGCAGCCGTGCGCAATGGTTTGCCGGTGGTCTATCTCGGTCGCCACGGCACCGGGCGTTTCGGCGATCTGGCGCGTCAGGCGATGAAGGATGAAGGCATTCACATCGGCATCCAGATGCCTGCACAACGCGATACCGGGATATGCGTGGCGCTGACCGATGCGTCGGCCGAGCGCAGTTTCATTTCCTACATCGGCGCTGAAGGTGAGGTGACCGGAGAGGACTTGAACAGCGTGGCGGCCGAGGCGGGCGATTACGTTTATGTGAGCGGTTACAGCCTGCTGCACGCAGGCAAGGCGCAGGCGCTGCTGGACTGGACGCTGGCGCTGCCGGAAGCGATCAACGTGGTGTTCGATCCGGGGCCGTTGGTGGAGTCGCCGGACTCGCCGTTGATGCGGGCGCTGCTGCCGCGCATTGATGTGTGGACCAGCAACAGCGTCGAGGCGTTGCGCTTTACCGAGGCTGCAGACATTGCTCAAGCGCTGGATCGGCTGGCGGATCATCTGCCCAAGGATGTGCTGATGGTGGTGCGCGATGGACCACAGGGTTGCTGGATTCAGCAGCGTGGCGAGCGACGGCATGTACCGGGGTTTGCGGTAAAAGCCGTGGACAGCAACGGGGCGGGTGATGCCCATGCCGGGGTGTTCGTCGCCGGGTTGGCGCAGGGTTTGCCCGCCCATGAGGCGGCGCGGCGGGCGAATGCGGCGGCGGCTTTGGCAGTGACACGATGGGGGCCGGCGACTGCGCCGGGAGTTGCTGAGGTGGATGCGTTTATCCACGAGTCCTGCGGCGATTGATCAACCGCCTTCGCGAGCAAGCCCGCTCCCACAGGGGGGATTTGCGTCTTTCACAACTCCAATGTGGGAGCGGGCTTGCTCGCGAAGAGGCCATACGGCTCAGCACAAAATATGGATCAGCCGGCCTTGCGCAACGCCGCAATCAACTCATCCTTGCGCATCGAAGAACGCCCGGCAATGTTCTTCGCCCGCGCCTCTTTGCGCAGACTGTCGAGAGTCTGCGTCTCGCGCGACGCCTTGCTGTCGCGCGCATGTCCCCCGCGACTGGCCACCGCTCGCCGCGATGATTCTTTGCGATCTTCGGACTTGGCACTCGCCGGTTTCTTGCGTCCGGAACCGCCAGCCTTTTCGCCGCCGCCCGACTGTTTGTTGACCGTCGCCCAGGCCCGCGCTTCGGCTGCATCCTTCGACAAGCCTTTTTTCTCATAGCTGTCTTCGATGTGTTCGGCCTTGCGCTTCTGTTCAGCGGTGTATTTGTCTTTGCTTCCACGAGGCATGGGATTTCTCCTCTTGTGTGCAGATTCGGCCGCTCGCCGCACCGGCAGCGAGCGGCCTGAGGTCTACTGCAGATCCAGCTTGCGCGCCGCTTCAACGCCAGCCGCACTGAGCTTGATCGGCAAGTTCAACGAGTGTTCGCCGGCCTCGTTGCAGGTCACATGACCGTGGTGGATCAGTCCGCGATCCTGCAGAGAGGCGAGGGCGCTGGCCACCACTTTCTCGCCGCGATAATTGTCCAGCACCTCTTTGCCCAGTCCGCTCGGATGGGCATGCAGCAGGCGGGTGAGGACTTCTTTTTCCAGGTTTTTATCGACGTTCATGGTTACCTCTTCATGGATGTGAATAGGACGCTCGCGTCGGCGAACTACTGGCTGCCGCCCTCGGAGCCCGAGCCACCGGTGGTGGTTTTCGAGCCGATGCCGGGGCCGGCGTTATCGGGTGTGGCGGGGGAGTCAGGGGTGTTCATGCCACCCTGGCGGCCGGGGTCGCTGCCTTGGGTGCGTGGGTCGGTGCCAGTGGCAGGTGGCTGGTTGATCAATGGAACCCCGGAGCCATCGGTGTTCATGCCTGGGGCACTGTTGATGGCCGGGGCGCGCGGTGATGGAACCGGATCGGTGGGGCCTGTGCCCGCTGCGGTGGTGGACGCGGCGGAGACCGCTGGGCAGAGCAGGGCACTGAATACGAGGGCAGTCAACCTTGACGGGATCATAGGGCTTCTCCAGTGATTGAATTCCTTACCTGTGTTTGGTCTGCCCTTGAATCGGATTGGTGCCTGATGAGCGACGAACGGTCGAGACACAGGATTATCAGTCGAGGCCGATTTCTTCCTTGAACTGCTCCATGAAACCCTTCAGGCGTTGATGGCGGATCTGCGCCAGACGCTGACCGGCGCCAGTCTGGAAACCATCGGCCAGGTGCAGCAGCTTGGTCTGAAAGTGATCGAGGCAGAAGCGGGTGTCGTCGTAGTCGCGCTCCTTGGCTTCAGGGTCGAGCGGGTCGTACAACGCACTGCCCATGCGCCCGGCGACGTAGAAGGTGCGGGCAACGCCGAGCATGCCCAGCGAGTCGAGCCGGTCGGCGTCCTGGACCAGTTTCGCTTCGAGGGTCAGCGGGGTGATGTTGGCGGAAAAACTGTGGGCTTCGATGGCGTGGGTGACGCCACTGATTTTGCTTTCGGGCCAGTCCAGATCGGCCAGCACGTTGGCGGCTTTTTCTGCGGCGAGGCGCGAAGCCTGCGAGCGCAGCGGCGAGTTTTTTTCCACGGACACGCAATCGTGCAGCAGCACGGCAGCGAGCAACACTTCCAGGTCGCCACCTTCCTCGGCCTGCAAGGTGCGCGCGTTGTGCCAGACCCGTTGCAGGTGGGCGAGGTCGTGGGCACCGTCGTCGCCGGGTTCGAGGGCGTGGGGCAGCAGTGCTGCTGCAAGCGCCTCCACGGGCATAAAATCTCAGTGTTCATGAGCATCCTTTCAGACTGGCGAAGTTCCTGTGGGAGCGGGCTTGCTCGCGAAGGCGTCAATCCAGTCACCATCATTGTTGTCTGTCAGACCGCTTTCGCGAGCAAGCCCGCTCCCACATTGCAATATCGGCGCAGGATATTCTCTGTGTTGCCATGTGACGAGCGCCGCATCCGGCCTTAGTATGGCGCTTTCCCTTTTCCGACAAGGCCCGTTCATGACGATCGAAATCCGCCCGGCGACCCCCAGCGATGCACCGCAAATCCTCGCCTTCATCACCGAACTGGCAGATTTCGAAAAGGCTCGCCACGAAGTGATCGCCAGCGTCACCGACATCGAGCGCAGCCTGTTCAGCGAGGGCGCCACCGCCCACGGCCTGATCTGCCTGCGTGACGGTGTGCCGATCGGTTTTGCGGTGTTCTTCTTCAGCTATTCGACGTGGCTCGGCAGCAATTGCCTGTACCTCGAAGACCTCTACATCACCCCCGAACAACGCGGCGGCGGCGCCGGCAAAACCCTGTTGCGGCATCTGGCGAAAATTGCCTGTGCCAATGACTGCGGGCGCTTCGAATGGAGCGTGCTGGACTGGAACACCCCGGCCATCGAATTCTACAAATCCCTCGGTGCGCAGCCGCAGGAAGAGTGGGTGCGCTATCGCATGGATGGCAAGGTGTTGCGTGAGTTTGCCGAAGGCTGAGGAGATGATGGCAATCCGATGTTGAAGTGATTGCCGCCACCGCTCTAGTCCGGCATTCTACGCGCCATTTTTGCGCGCTCACGGACGACACCTGCAATGCTTCTGGCAAAACTTCTCCACGCCCGTGGGGCCTTCGCTGTGTCTCTGAGTGACCGGCGATGAGCGGATTGCGGGCGTCAATGCGCCTGTATGGCCTGGTGAAAAACTCAGGCTGCTCTGACAACCCTCAGCGTCAACCGGTAGACATCCTGTGCATCGTCAATCGCACGGGCGGCAAAGTCATTCGTGCGTTTGTGTCGCGGCTCGACGCCGAACTCATGACACGCAGCGCCGGCCTGGGTGACTACCGTGTGATCGCGTTACGCCACTTCGAGCCGAATGCGTTTATCGACGCGCATCAGGGCTGGCTGACGCTGCACATCTGTTGCGGTTTCGTCGCCCCCGCCAGCCATTCGTTGCTCAAGGACGGCGCGTTGATGCCGATGGGCTGGTACGTCTATTCCGAGATCGGCCAGTGGACCGCCGAACATCATCTGGACCTCGGCGTGCAAATGGCCGATCTGCTGCAAACGGCTTACGAGCGTAATCAACTGCGCAATTACAACGCCTGGCTCAACGAACTCGACGACGCCGCGCCGGCCGAACTGGCCTGGCAAACCGACCGCGCCTGGCGACATCTGCAAACTGCCACATCACCCGACAGCCGTGAGCACTGCCACGCACTGTTCGACCCTGTCGACAACCGCTGGCGCTTCGCCGCGACCGACATCGACATCCATCAGCCGCACCCGGAACCTCTGAAGCAAGGAGCTTTGAATTGAGTGGTAAACCCGCCGCCCGCGTCACCGACCCGACCGCCTGCCCATTGCCAGGCCATGGCACCAACCCGATCGTTTCCGGCTCGCCCGACGTCTTCTTCGACGGCCTCGCCGCTGCGCGCATGACCGACAAATCAGCCTGTGGCAGCCCGATCACCGGCGCTGTTTCCGGCACCGTATTCATCAACGGCCTGAACGCCGCAACCCTCGACAGCACCGGTGGCCACGGCAATGTCGTGGTCGGTGGTTCGGGCACGGTGATGATTGGACAAAGTGGCGGAGGGGCAGCGTTTAGTGGGTTGTTGCCGATGCCGGTGCATTTCAATGATCGGATGCAGGTCGTTAATGAAGCCACGGGCGAACCTATTCCCGACCACCCTTATGCGATTCAGCGAGGCGATGGGCGTGTTGAGCATGGCATCACCGATGAACAGGGCTTTACCCATATGGTCAGTTCGCATTTGGCCGAAACTATTAAACTGTTCGTAGAGTGATCGAAATGGAAGTCGAAAATCCCGCACTCAACGATTGTAAAACTGAAGTGGCTGGTCATGAGTTGACCTGCAAGACTGATCAGAGCGTAAAACAGGCTGCGGTTAAAGTAAAAAAAGTTGCAGTGTTTTTTATTGGCGGTGCTGGGGATAAGGAAGAGTACTATCAAAATGAGCCGCCGCATCATAATGTGATGAATGCATGGAAGCAGTTAGAGAAGCGTCTTACTAATGAGCAGAAAGTTGAGGTGAATCTGCCATACATAAGTTACAAAGACGTTCGCGGTGAAAAAGATATTAAAAAGTACGTCGAGCGTCCTTTGAAAGGTGATAAGTCGGTCTATATTGTCGTTGTAGGTCATAGTTTGGGTGGTTGGAATGGTGCACATCTGACTTCGATTTTGAAAGAGCGCGGTTACACCGTAAAGGTATTGGTAACGCTTGATCCTGTTGGCGGTGGCACAGGTGTCTGGATGGTGTCTGATATATATTTCACGACACCGAAGCCCTCGGCAGATTATTGGGTCAATGTATTGGCTTCGCCCAAGGTGACGGATTCATCTGATAACGTTGCCAGCATGGGCGAGCGTTGGGTTATGACATCTGGGCCAGCTATCAACGAAGCGGTAGACGCCAACCATCGTCAGGCAGGTGTCATGTTTGGCGCTACGCTACAGGGTGGTAAATCGGCATGCGATATTGTGTATGAACGTTTGAGTCAATATTTGGAATCTTCGAAATGAAGTCGTTGTTTGTTTTTCTGACACTGCTACTGTGCAGTTCTTGCACTAAGCAACCGGTTCTTCCGGTCATTGATATTGACTTGATTTCTGTCAGTGGTGGAGATGATCACTCATCTTTAGGTATTAAGTTTGGTTCGAAAACCGATCTGTTGAATTTTTTTCAGGATGTGACCGGGGAAAGTCAGTTGGGCGAGTCTTTGTTCTGCTCGCTGGATAAGGATGTCGAGTTTAAGGATTTTGACAAGTTGACTCAGTATTTGGTGGGGGATTTTGTTGAGCTTGATAGTTCTGGATCTAAAGCGGAGCATATTTATATGGCCAAATTGTCCTCGTTTAAAAAAGAGGATGAGGGCGTATCAAATATTTTTATGCCTGCCAGTGAATTATTGCAGGTATTAGGTCAGCGTAATGTCATCTCTTGTAAGGTGTTCACTTCTGCTTATTCATTCGGTGGATATTATTCGAAGTCAATGCTCATCCCAGCAACTGACATCGTGCGTGCGATTCAAGAGAAGCGCGATTGATGGGGCTGAGAGGATTCCGGCTGCTACTGATTGCTGGTTTTTTAACGTGTCGTCCTGCCTGCACCTGAACGGACGTCGTTCAGCGTTGGACAAAATGGACTTATTCAATCCCAAAATATGGGATGTAAAATTACATATTGAGATTTCGCGCTTGAAAGGTCTATAGTCCGTCGCACTCACTGCCAAAAACAAAACAGGTGAAGCGATGCAGGCGCAATTGATCGCGCTCGACTGGGGGACGACCTCATTACGTGCTTACAAACTCGCGGCGGGCGGGGTGGTGCTGGAGCAGCGTGCGCTGTCGTCCGGGATCATGCAGTTACCGAAGACGCCGCGAGTCATCCACGGTGATGAATGCGCCGACGGTTTTGAACTGGCCTTCGAAGAGGCATGCGGCGACTGGCTCGAGGCGCAGCCGGATCTGCCAGTGATCGCCTGCGGGATGGTCGGCAGCGCCCAGGGCTGGCGCGAAGCGGCCTACTGCGAGACGCCGGCGAACGTCGCCAATCTCGGAAATTCCTTACAAACACTGGTCAGTCTGCGCGGCACGCGGGTACATATCGTGCCGGGGGTGATCCAGCGTTCGCGTCTGCCCAATGTGATGCGCGGCGAAGAAACTCAGGTCCTCGGCGTACTGCAGAATCTGCCGGCCGAGGCGGGCGGCGATCTGTTGATCGGTCTGCCAGGTAGCCACTCCAAGTGGGTGGAGGTGGTCGAGGGCCGCATCACTCATTTCGACACCTTCATGACCGGCGAAGTGTTCGCTGTGCTCAGTGAGCACAGCATTCTCGGGCGTACCCAGCAACAGGGTGCGGCGTTCGACGGGTTGGCGTTCGACCGTGGCGTGCAAGTGGCGCTGTCGGCGGACGGCGAACTGGGCGTGCTCTCCACATTATTCAGTGCCCGCACCCTGGGCCTGACCGGTGAACTGGCGCCGACGGCGCAAGCGGATTACCTCTCTGGCCTGATGATTGGCCATGAACTGGTGGCGCTTGCCGCAGCCCAGCGGCACCGACGCAATAGTGCGCATCTGCCGTCGATCATCCTCATCGGCAACGCGCAACTCTGCGCCCGTTACGGCCGTGCCCTCAATGCCTGCGGTTTCGCGCGCGTCACGCTGGCCGAGCAGGCCACCGAGCGTGGCCTGTGGCAACTGGCGCTGGCCGCCGGGCTGCTTGATTCCTTATCCCGTTAACCCTGACTGGAGGCCTGACATGCTCAAGCAAGCATTGGCACAAAACGGTCTGATCGCAATCCTGCGTGGCCTGCATCCGCAGGAAGCCGCTGCTGTCGGAGAAGTCCTGTATGCCGCCGGATTTCGCGTCATCGAAGTACCGCTCAATTCCCCGTCGCCGTACGAAAGTATCCGCATCCTGCGTCAGACCTTGCCCGCCGATTGCCTGATCGGTGCCGGCACGGTGTTGACCCCGGAGCAGGTCGAGTTGGTGAAAGAGGCCGGCGGCCAGGTGATCGTGATGCCACACAGCGACGCCAAGGTGCTGCGCGCAGCGAAAGCGGCGGGGCTGTACCTGTCGCCGGGAGTAGCGACGCCGACCGAAGCGTTCGCGGCGCTGGAGGAGGGCGCGGACATTCTCAAGCTGTTCCCGGCCGAGCAGATGGGCCCGGCGGTGGTCAAGGCATGGCTCGCGGTGTTGCCTTCCGGGACGGTGCTGGCGCCGGTCGGCGGGATCACCCCGGACAACATGCAAGCGTTCATCGACGCTGGTGTGAAAGGTTTCGGCCTCGGTTCCGGCCTGTTCAAACCGGGCATGACGGTTGAGCAAGTGGCGGCCAATGCCAAGGCCTACGTGGCTGCCTGGAAGGCCCTTCGCTGAGATTTATCCGGCGCTGCGTGCGCTGCATCTAACAAGAGAGACAAACAGATGAAAATCACCAAACTCACCACCTTCATCGTCCCGCCGCGCTGGTGCTTCCTCAAGGTCGAAACCGATGAGGGTGTGACCGGTTGGGGCGAACCCGTGGTCGAAGGCCGCGCACACACCGTCGCCGCTGCCGTTGAAGAATTGTCCGACTACCTGATCGGCAAAGACCCACGCAACATCGAGGACATCTGGACTGTGTTGTACCGCGGTGGCTTCTACCGCGGCGGCGCGATCCACATGAGTGCACTGGCCGGTATCGATCAGGCGCTGTGGGACATCAAGGGCAAAGCCCTCGGCGTGTCGGTCAGCGATCTGCTCGGCGGTCAGGTGCGCGACAAGATTCGTGTGTATTCGTGGATCGGTGGCGATCGTCCGGCCGACACCGCACGTGCCGCGAAAGAGGCGGTGAGCCGGGGTTTTACTGCGGTGAAAATGAATGGCACTGAAGAGCTGCAGTTCCTCGACTCCTTCGAGAAAGTCGATCTGGCCCTGGCCAACGTTGCCGCCGTGCGCGATGCCGTCGGGCCGAACGTCGGTATCGGCGTCGACTTCCACGGTCGGGTGCACAAGCCGATGGCCAAGGTGCTGATGAAGGAGCTCGACCCGTACAAACTGATGTTCATCGAAGAGCCGGTGCTCAGTGAAAACTACGAAGCGCTGAAAGAGCTGGCACCGTTGACCAGCACGCCGATCGCCCTGGGTGAGCGGCTGTTCTCGCGCTGGGATTTCAAGCGGGTGCTGAGCGAAGGCTACGTCGACATCATCCAGCCGGATGCCTCGCATGCCGGCGGTATCACCGAGACCCGCAAGATCGCCAACATGGCCGAAGCCTACGACGTGGCGCTGGCGCTGCATTGTCCGCTGGGGCCGATTGCGCTGGCGGCGTGCCTGCAACTGGACGCGGCTTGTTACAACGCGTTCATTCAGGAGCAGAGTCTGGGTATCCATTACAACGAGAGCAATGATCTGCTCGACTACGTGAAGGATCCGCGAGTGTTCGACTACGACCAGGGCTTCGT
Organism: Pseudomonas sp. S150; assembly: GCF_004526365.1. Classification (NCBI taxonomy): domain Bacteria; kingdom Pseudomonadati; phylum Pseudomonadota; class Gammaproteobacteria; order Pseudomonadales; family Pseudomonadaceae; genus Pseudomonas; species Pseudomonas sp. S150. The sequence goes on along the minus strand of NZ_CP038207.1, from coordinate 5,040,480 downwards.
GAAGATTCCGAACGGGCCAGGGCTGGGCATCGAGATCAACGAGGAATACGTGATCGAACGCGCGGCGGTCGGCCACCGCTGGCGCAACCCGATCTGGCGCCATGCCGATGGCAGTTTTGCCGAGTGGTGATTCCCTTCTGACCCACCACAAATCCTTGTGGGAGGGGGCTTGCTCCCGAATGCGGCATGTCAGCTAAAGAGATGTCGACTGACACTCCGCATTCGGGAGCAAGCCCCCTCCCACAATTGATCTCCATGGATGGGAGATGGCGTCAATGACCTCAAATAATCATAAGAAGAGGCACCCCCCATGCCAACGCAAACCCTCACCGGGCAGGCGTCTTTAGTCACGCCTAGCCGCAAGCGGTTTTTCATCATGGTGTTGCTGTTCATCACCGTGGTCATCAACTACCTCGACCGCAGCAACCTGTCGATTGCCGCGCCCGCGCTGACCAGTGAACTGGGCATCGACCCGGTTCACGTCGGGCTGATTTTCTCCGCATTCGGCTGGACCTACGCCGCGATGCAGATTCCCGGCGGCTGGCTGGTGGATCGGGTGCCGCCGCGCATCCTCTACAGTGTCGCGCTGCTGCTGTGGTCGCTGGCCACGGTGCTGCTCGGTTTCGCTGCGAGTTTCATTGCGCTGTTTGTGCTGCGCATGGCGGTCGGCGCGCTGGAAGCACCGGCCTATCCGATCAACAGCCGCGTGGTGACCACCTGGTTTCCCGAGCGTGAGCGGGCCACGGCGATTGGTTTCTACACCTCCGGGCAGTTTGTCGGCCTGGCGTTTCTGACGCCGGTGCTGGCCTGGCTGCAACATGAATTCGGCTGGCACATGGTGTTCGTCGCAACCGGTGCGGCTGGCATCATCTGGGCAGCGATCTGGTACGCGGTGTATCGCGAACCGCGAGACTTCAAAGGCGCCAACGACGCGGAGATCGACCTGATCCGCGAGGGTGGCGGACTGGTGGATATTCAAGCGCAAACGGCCAAGGCCTCGTTCAGTTGGACCGACCTCGGTATCGTCCTGAGCAAACGCAAATTGTGGGGCATCTACCTCGGCCAGTTCTGCCTGAACTCGACGCTGTGGTTCTTCCTGACGTGGTTCCCGACCTACCTGGTGAAATATCGCGGCATGGACTTCATCAAGTCCGGCCTGTTGGCATCGTTGCCGTTTCTGGCCGCGTTCATTGGCGTGCTGTGTTCGGGGTTCTTTTCCGACTTGCTGATCCGGCGTGGCTGCAGCGTGGGCTTCGCGCGCAAGTTGCCGATCATTGGCGGGCTGCTGATTTCCACCTCGATCATCGGCGCCAATTTTGTTGAATCGACACCGCTGGTGATTGCCTTCCTGGCGTTGGCGTTTTTTGGCAACGGTCTGGCCTCGATCACCTGGTCGCTGGTCTCGACCCTCGCTCCGGCGCGGTTGCTGGGGCTGACCGGCGGGGTGTTCAACTTCATCGGCAACCTGTCGGCGATTGCCACGCCGATTGTCATCGGTTTCCTCGCCAGCGGTGATTCGTTCGCCCCGGCGATCACCTACATCGCGGTGCTGGCGCTGATCGGTGCATTGTCCTACGTGCTGCTGGTAGGCAAGGTCGAGCGTATCGAGTTGTAGTCGTCTGCGTCGGGCGACCATAATGCCGCCCGTTCCCTCGCTCAACGGTAAAGGCTGGATATGCAGGAAGACGCCCCGGAAAAAACCAAGGACGCCGCGCCCACCGGCACCCAGACCCTGCTTCGCGGACTGGGTGTGGTGCAGGCGGTGGCCAGTGGCGCCCGCGATTTGAAAGAGATCGCCCGGCTGATCGGCACCACGCGCAGCACCACCCATCGTCTGGCCAGTTGCCTGGTCGACGAGCGCTACCTGCGCGTGGTGCCACAAATCGGCTATTTGCTGGGGCCGAAGCTGATCGAGTTGGGGTTTCAGGCGCGCGAAGAGTTGCCGCTGGTGAGTCTGGCCGGGCCGTACCTGGACGAGTTGTCGGCGTTGACCGGGGACACCGTGCACCTGGGGATTCGTGAAGGCGATGAGGTCCTGTACCTGCTGAAGAATCCGGGGCGTAACGGCCCGGAAATGCGTTCGCGGGTCGGCCACCGGATGCCGCTGGCGCGCACCGGGATCGGCAAGGCGTTGATGCTCGACGATTCGCCGCAGGATTGGCAGCGGCTGTACGACATCAGCCTGCCGGCGGGTGGGAAAAGTCAGTTCTGGCCGCAGCATCCCCAGCAATCGTGGGAACAGCTCGAGCAGCGCATGACCGAGTACGTGGCCGGTGGCTACGCCTTCGATCTGGAGGATAACGAACCGTCGATCCGCTGCGTGGCGGCGCCGATTCGTGATGCGAGCAAGCGCATTGTGGCGGCGATCAGTATCGCCAGCACCGTGCCGTACATGCCGCTGGAAAAAATGGCCGAGCTGATCCCCCTGATCAAAGGGGTCACAGCCCGGCTCTCGGCAGAGCTCGGTCTGAAGGTTTAAAGCTTCAGCGTCGCCATGTCGATCACGAAGCGATACTTCACGTCACCGGCAATCATCCGCGCGTAAGCCTCGTTGATCTGGCGAATGTCGAGCATTTCGATGTCGCAGGTGATGTTGTGCTCGGCGCAGAAATCCAGCACTTCCTGGGTTTCGGCGATGCCGCCGATCAACGAACCGGCCAGTACGCGGCGGCCCAGCACCAGGTTGGCGGCGTGCACCGGCGGGTCGATCGGTTCGATCAGGCCGACCAGGATATGCACGCCATCAAAGCGCAGGGTTTGCAGGTACGGGTTGAGGTCGTGCTGCACCGGAATGGTGTCGAGCAGGAAGTCGAAGCGGCCTGCGGCGGCGGCCATCTGTTCGGCATCGGTGGAGACGATCACATGATCGGCGCCCTGACGACGACCTTCCTCGGCCTTGCTCGCCGAACGGGTGAACAGCGTGACTTCCGCGCCCATGGCCTTGGCGAACTTGATGCCCATGTGGCCGAGGCCGCCCATGCCGAGAATCCCGACCTTGTCACCGGCCTTGACCCCGTAGTGCTTGAGCGGTGAGTAGGTGGTGATGCCGGCGCAGAGGATCGGCGCGGCGCTGGCCAGATCCAGCTTTTCCGGAATGCGCACGACGAAGTGCTCGCTGACCACGATGCTGTCCGAATAACCGCCCATGGTGTTGCTGCCGTGACCCGGTCCGGGGTGGCGTAGGTCATGGTCGGGCCTTCGAGGCAGTATTGCTCGAGGTTCTGCTGGCAGGCAGCGCAGGTGCGGCAGGAGTCGACCATGCAACCGACACCGACCAGATCGCCGACTTTATGTTGAGTGACGTTCGCACCAACGGCGGTGACTTTGCCGACGATCTCATGGCCGGGCATCAACGGATAAACCGCGATGCCCCATTCATTGCGCGCCTGGTGGATGTCGGAGTGGCAGACGCCGCAGTAGAGGATCTCGATCGCCACGTCGTCAGCGCGTGGGCTGCGGCGTTCGAATTTCATCGGGGCGAGGGGAGTGGTGGCCGATTGGGCGGCATAACCGATAGCGGTGTACATGAGAAACCTCGCAGAAGCAGTGACTGGTGAGGTGGCGCATTTTGGGCGCCGTCTGCCGCTGCGGCCATGACGATTCCTCCGGGTCTCATGCCTAATCCTCCGGCATGCAGGTCTGGGCAAGCGCATTGGCAAAAGGATCTGCGATGATGCTTGCATGCCTTTTTCCGTGACTTTTTTGAAGACCCCTCCGATGCAGTTGACCCGTCACCTTGATGCCAATGCCACGCTGGTTTCGCTGATCGAGCCGCTGGCGCTCTGCGATGGTTACAGCCAGACCGGGTTGCCCGGCGTGCAGGTGTTGCGCGCCAGTTGCGACGTGGCGCGTGGCCCGCACATTTATGAGCCGAGCCTGATGATCATCGCTCAGGGCAGCAAACTGGCGTTCCTCGGCCCGCGCACCATGGAGTACGGTGCCGGGCACTACCTGATTCAGGCGCTGCCGGTGCCGTTCGAGTGCGAAACCTTTGCCTTGCCGGATGCGCCGTTGCTGGGGGTATCGGTGGCCATCGACCGGGTGCTGCTCGGCGAGCTGGTGCTGGCCATGGGGCTGGCGCCGGGGCGGCATATCCCGGCGCAAACGCCGGAGTCGATGACCTCGGTGGTGCTCGACGATGACATGCGCGGCTGCGTCGAACGCTTGTTGCGCTGCCTGCACGATCCGCTGGAGCGGCAGATTCTCGGGCCGGCGCGGGTGCGTGAATTGCTGTTCACCGCGCTGCGCGGTCCACAGGCCGATGTGTTGCGCGCGCTAGTCGAACAGCAGGGACAGTTCGCCCGGGTGGCGGCGTCGATCAGTCATCTGCATGCGCATTACACCGAGCCGCTGAACGTCGAGACTCTGGCCAGTTGCGCGAACATGAGCGTGTCGTCCTTCCACGAGCACTTCAAGCGCAGCACGCTGTTGTCGCCGGTGCAGTACCTGAAGCGCTTGCGCCTGCTCAAGGCGCAGACCTTGCTGGTCGCCGAGGGGCTGGGCGTGGCGCAGGTGGCGCATCGGGTGGGGTATCAGAGTACGTCGCAGTTCAGTCGCGAGTACAAGCGCTACTTCGAGCGTAGCCCTGGCGACGAACGCGTTGCCTGAGTCGATTAAGATCCCTTGTGGGAGCGGGCTTGCTCGCGAATGCGGTGTATCAGTCAATGAATGGGCTGAATGACACACCGCATTCGCGAGCAAGCCCGCTCCCACAGTTGTTTTGTGGTGAAACAGAAAACCTGGGCAACAAAAAGGCCCCCATTTCGGGAGCCTCGTTGTTCAGCGATACGGCTTACATGTTCGGGTAAGTCGGGCCGCCAGCGCCTTCCGGCGTGACCCAGGTGATGTTCTGCGAAGGGTCCTTGATGTCACAGGTCTTGCAGTGCACGCAGTTCTGGGCGTTGATCTGGAAGCGTTTTTCGCCGTCTTCCTTGGTGATCACTTCGTAGACGCCGGCCGGGCAGTAGCGCTGCGCCGGTTCGTCGTACAGCGGCAGGTTCTTGCTGATCGGGATGCTCGGGTCGGTCAGCTTCAGGTGGCACGGCTGTTCTTCTTCGTGGTTGGTACCGGAGATGAACACCGAGCTCAGTTTGTCGAAGCTGAGTTTGCCGTCCGGCTTCGGATAGTCGATCTTCTTGCAGTCGGCCGCCAGTTTCAGGCAAGCGTAGTCCGGCTTGGTGTCGTGCAGGGTGAACGGCAGTTTGCCGCCGAAGATGTTCTGGTCCAGCCAGTTGAAACCACCGCCGACGATCGCGCCGAACTTGTGGATCGCCGGGCCGAAGTTACGGCTGGCGAACAGTTCGTCGTAGAGCCAGCTCTTCTTGAACGCGTCGACGTAGGAGGTCAGCTCTTCGGTGCCATCCTTTTCGGCGAACAGCGCGTCGGCCACCGATTCAGCGGCGAGCATGCCGGACTTCATCGCAGTGTGGCTGCCTTTGATCTTGGCGAAGTTCAGGGTGCCGAGGTCGCAACCGATCAGCGCGCCGCCCTTGAAGACCATTTTCGGCAGCGAGTTCAGGCCACCTTTGCAGATCGCACGGGCGCCGTAGCTGACGCGCTTGCCGCCTTCCAGGTACTGGGCCAGCACCGGGTGATGCTTGAGGCGCTGGAACTCGTCGAACGGCGACAGGTAAGTGTTGCTGTAAGACAGATCAACGATCAGACCGACCACTACCTGGTTGTTTTCCAGGTGATAGAGGAACGAGCCGCCGGTGTTTTCGGTGCCCATGATGTCCAGCGGCCAACCGGCGGTGTGCACCACCAGACCTGGCTGGTGTTTGGCCGGGTCGATTTCCCAGATTTCCTTCAGGCCGATGCCGTAGTGCTGAGCGTCGGCATCGCTGTCGAGGTTGTAACGCTTGATCAGTTGCTTGCCGATGTGGCCACGGCAGCCCTCGGCGAACAGCGTGTACTTGCCACGCAGTTCCATGCCCGGGGTGTACAGGCCTTCTTTCGGGTTGCCTTCGCGGTCGACGCCCAGATCACCGGTGATGATCCCGCGCACGATGCCGTTTTCGTCGATCAGCGCTTCCTGAGCGGCGAAGCCCGGGTAGATTTCCACGCCGAGGTTCTCGGCCTGCTGGGCCAGCCAGCGGCACAGGTTGCCGAGGGAAATAATATAGTTGCCTTCGTTGTGCATGGTCTTGGGCACAAAGAAGTCAGGAATTTTCTGCGCACTGTCGGCGTTTTTCAGCACGAAAATGTCATCGCGGATGACCGGGGTGTTCAGCGGGGCGCCGAGTTCTTTCCAGTCCGGGAACAGTTCGTTCAGAGCACGTGGTTCGAACACGGCACCGGAAAGGATGTGTGCGCCGACTTCGGAGCCTTTTTCGACCACGCAGACGCTGATTTCCTTACCGGCTTCGGCGGCCTTCTGCTTCAGACGGCAGGCGGCGGACAGGCCAGCGGGGCCGGCACCGACGATGACCACGTCGAATTCCATGTATTCGCGTTCCACAGGCTATCTCCTACTCAAGGCTCAACAGTTTTTTTTCTAATTTGGAGGTTCGGTGTCATATCCGTTATTGCCTTTACGTTAACGTCAAGGGTAATAATGGGCAAACCACCTTTCTCTCTAGGCGGCGCATTATATCTACACCACTCCGAGCGTCCAATACAAACGTTTGTTTGAATCGGCTCCAGCCCAGAGAAATCAAAGAAGCACGGCTTATGAACGGCCATTTTGCCGTATTGACCGGAATAGGCGTTCCGGTCAAGATACGGGCGGTTTTGCGCTCGCCGTAGGCAGACTGGCGGTTTCAAGAGCACCTCTAAAGACAGGGCACAGGCAGTACAAGGTGATGCGCAGCGCAAGTCCGGCGCGCAGTTTACACACCGTGCGATTCAATGACTTGTTGGTCACCACTGACGAACGGTCATCGCCACTAGCCGGCGTTTTTAGAGGTGCCCTTGTGCCCGATGAGCATCAACCGCCAGGTTCGCCTAGGCGACTTTCTTTTCACCGGAGAGTAACGAGGAATCCATGAAGGTTCTTGTAGCTGTCAAACGCGTTGTGGATTACAACGTCAAGGTCCGCGTCAAGGCGGACAATTCCGGCGTAGACCTCGCCAACGTCAAGATGTCGATGAACCCGTTCTGCGAAATCGCAGTGGAAGAAGCCGTACGCCTGAAAGAGAAAGGTGTTGCGACTGAGATCGTCGTCGTCTCCATCGGCCCGACCACCGCTCAGGAACAGCTGCGTACCGCACTGGCTCTGGGTGCCGACCGCGCCATCCTCGTCGAATCCGCTGAAGACCTGACTTCGCTGGCCGTGGCCAAGCTGCTCAAGGCTGTGGTCGACAAGGAACAGCCTCAGCTGGTGATCCTGGGCAAACAGGCGATCGACAGCGACAACAACCAGACCGGCCAGATGCTCGCTGCACTGAGCGGCTACGGTCAGGGCACTTTCGCCTCGAAAGTCGAAGTCTCTGGCGACAGCGTTGCCGTGACCCGCGAAATCGACGGCGGCGCGCAGACCGTTTCGCTGAAACTGCCAGCGATCGTCACCACCGACCTGCGTTTGAACGAGCCGCGTCATGCGTCCCTGCCAAACATCATGAAAGCCAAGAAGAAGCCTCTCGAAGTGCTGACTCCGGACGCTTTGGGCGTTTCCACCGCCTCCACCAACAAGACCCTGAAAGTCGAAGCGCCGGCTGCACGCAGCGCGGGCATCAAGGTCAAGTCGGTGGCTGAACTGGTCGAGAAACTGAAAAACGAAGCGAAGGTAATCTAAATGACTATCTTGGTTATTGCTGAACACGACAACAAAGTGCTGGCCCCGGCCACTCTGAACACCGTGGCTGCTGCTGCCAAAATCGGCGGCGACATTCACGTGCTGGTTGCAGGCCAGGGCGCTGGCGCTGTGGCTGAAGCCGCTGCGAAAATCGCTGGCGTAAGCAAAGTCCTGAACGCTGACAATGCCGCTTACGCGCATCAGTTGCCGGAAAACGTTGCGCCGCTGGTTGCAGAGCTGGGTAAGGGCTACAGCCACATCCTGGCTGCCGCCACGTCCAACGGCAAAAACATCCTGCCGCGCGTTGCTGCTGCGCTGGACGTTGACCAGATCTCCGAGATCATCTCGGTAGAAAGCGCCGATACTTTCAAGCGTCCGATCTACGCCGGTAACGCTATCGCTACCGTGCAATCGACCGCTGCGATCAAAGTGATCACCGTGCGTGCCACCGGTTTCGACCCGGTTGCCGCTGAAGGTGGTTCGGCGGCTGTTGAAGCCGTAGCGGCTGCGCACGACGCCGGCACTTCCAGCTTCGTCAGCGAAGAACTGGCCAAGTCCGATCGTCCAGAGCTGACCGCTGCCAAGATCGTCGTTTCCGGCGGCCGCGGCATGCAGAACGGTGACAACTTCAAACACCTGTACGCTCTGGCCGACAAGCTGGGCGCCGCCGTCGGTGCTTCGCGCGCCGCAGTCGACGCAGGTTTCGTCCCGAACGACATGCAGGTCGGTCAGACCGGCAAGATCGTTGCGCCACAGCTGTACATCGCCGTCGGTATCTCCGGCGCGATCCAGCACCTGGCCGGCATGAAAGACTCCAAAGTGATCGTTGCGATCAACAAGGACGAAGAGGCGCCGATCTTCCAGGTGGCCGATTACGGTCTGGTGGCGGATCTGTTCGAAGCGGTACCTGAGCTGGAGAAGCTGGTCTAATCCGGCAGCTTCACTTATAAAGAGCCCGGCCTTATGGTCGGGCTTTTTTTTGTCTCGAATTTGCGTGGGAGTGTTTTGCCATGGATCTGCGCCGCGGGTTGTTATTGGGATTGATCCTGTTACCGGGGATGGCTGCGGCCGCCGGCAAATGCGAGCGCCTTGTCGTCACCGGCAGCCCGGATGCGCCGCCGTACCTGTGGCAGGACCCGCAGAATCCCAAGCACTTGATCGGCGCCAGTGCCGACCTGTTGCAGCAAGTGGCCAAGGATCTGGGGATCAAGGTCGAGCTGCTCTACGCCGGCAAACGCGCGCAGGCCCTTGATGAAGTACGCAGCGGGCGCATGGACATGCTGGCCGACACGCCGCTGATGTTCAACGAGCTGGAAAACCTCGACTACATCTATCCGCCGTTGCTGGAAAACGACTATCTGGTGTGGACGCGCAAGGGTTCAACGCTGGTCTACAGCGAAGCCAGGGATCTGCACGGGCACACCGGCGGGCTGTCGGAAAAGTCTCGAATGACCCAGGCATTCGGCACTTTCGCCGAGCAGAATCTGACCCTGACCCGGACGGCAAACATCACTCAAGCCTTTCAGAAACTTCTGCTGGGTGAAGTGGAATACGTACTCGCCGGGCGCTACTCGGGCATGGCCGCCGCGCAGGCATTGGGCATGGCCAATGATCTGCTGGCCTTCGAGCAACCGATCGACCGACCGGGACTGTTCCTCGCGGTTTCGCACAACTCGGCCTGCAACGATCCGTGGTTGCGCGGACAGCTCGCTAAAAAGATGACAGAATTGCCCGCGTCCGGACTGACCGAAGCCGCGCTGCAACGCAACATCGAGCGCTGGAAGGCCCAGCAGCAACAGCCGCAGCCACCTGTCAGTGCCCCAAAACAGTAGGGATTCTTAGTGAGTATTCGACCTCTTTTCGCGGCCATGGCCGTTCTGGCCCTGGCCGGCTGCGCCAACGATCCTGCGCCCAATGAGCAAATGCGTTTGACCGAGCAGGCCATCACCCAGGCCAAAGCTGTCGGTGCGACCGCCGATGAACTGCCGGAAATGAAACTGGCCGAAGACAAGTTCAACCGGGCCAAGGGCAACATGACCGACGAGTCTTTCAAGAACGCCCGCATGCGCGCCGAACAGGCCGAGCTGGATGCGCGTCTGGCCGAAGCCAAAGTGCTGACGCAAAAGAGCGAAGAGCAACTCAATGTGCTCAACACCCGCATCATCCGTCTGCGCAAGCAACTGGGAGATGCCCAATGAGCTTCAAGTCCAAAGCCCTCGGCGGGTTGATTCTGGCCGGTTGTGCAAGCCTCTACGGTTGCGCCGGTCAACACAGCGAAGCCGCCTTGCAGCAGGCCAGCAGCGACTTCCAGAAGGTCAAGGAAGATTCCAATGTGCTGCGTATCGCGCCCAAGGACGTGATCCGCGCCGGTGAATCGCTGGCCCGTGCTGATCGCCTGTCGACCTATTGGGGCAGCGGCTGGGATGTCGCGCATTACGCCTACCTGAGTCAGCGTTACAGCGAAATCGCCCGCGAACACACCAATCTGGTGCTCAACGAAGAGCGTGCGGCGAAGCTGGAGCTGGAACGCCAGCGCCTGCAACTGGCCCTGCGTGAGTCCAAACTGCTGAGCGTGCAGCAGCAGGGCAAGTGGCTCGAAGAACAGATCGTCGCGCTCGCCACCACACAGACCGATCGCGGTCTGGTGATGACCCTCGGTGACGTGCTGTTCGACACTGGCGAGGCGGAGCTGAAGAACTCGGCCAATCGCGTGGTGTTGAAGATCGTGCAGTTCCTGCAGCTCAACCCGAAACGCGTGGTGCGTATCGAGGGCTACACCGACAGCACCGGTGGCAAACAGGAAAACCTCAAGCTGTCGCGTGATCGCGCGCAAGCGGTGGCCGATGTGTTGATGGACCTCGGAATTGAGGACAAGCGCATTCAGGTCGAAGGTTACGGCGACGAGTACCCGGTGGACGCCAACGCTTCCGAGCGCGGGCGGGCACAGAACCGTCGGGTGGAAATTGTGTTTTCCGACGAAAAAGGCCAGCTCGGCGCCGCCCGCTGAGGGCTGCGTCTCTGGAAAGCCCGGCCTGTCATGCAGCGCCGGGCTTTTTTACGTCTGTCGAATAGCGCGCAAATCCGTACAGTTGTAGCTGACACTGCACTGTACGGTCGACTATGGTGGCAACTGTCCCAGTACACTTCTAAACTGTTCCGGTATTGTTTCACACAAGAATAAAATGCCCGTGAAATCGAGTGCTGCGTCATGACCAACCTCTTGCTCTACCAACGTATTGCTCAACAACTGGCGGAAGATATCCGGCGCGGTGTCTATCAGCCCGGCGAACGCGTGCCGTCGGTGCGCAAGATGAGTTCGCAGCTCAATGTCAGCCATGCAACGGTGTTGCAGGCTTACGCCAATCTCGAGGATCAGGGGCTGATCCGCGCACGGCCGCAGTCCGGATACTACGTGCACCAGACCCCGGCCCTGACGGCGCCGACACCGGATATCGCCCGGGTCGAACGCCCAGGCCTGGTCACCCGCGCCAGCATTATTCAGCAAGTGTTGGTCGAATCGCGGCGCGAGGGGGTTTTCCCGTTGGGCGCGGCGGTGCCGAGTGTCGATTACCTCCCGGTGCGCGCATTGCATCAGCAGTTGGCCAAGGTCACCCGATTCCATAGCCCTCGCGCTTTCAGCTACATGTTCAGCCCCGGTTTCGAACCGCTGCGCCGGCAAGTGGCGATTCGCATGCGCGATGCTGGCGTGGTGGTCGATCCGTCGGAAGTGGTGATCACCCACGGTTGCGTCGATGCGCTGCAGATGTCGCTGCGGGTGCTGACCCGTCCGGGTGATCTGATCGCTGCCGAGTCGCCAACTTATTACGGCCTGCTGCAACTGGCCGATCTGCTGGGCCTGAAAGTGATCGAGATTCCCAGCGACCCGGCCACGGGCATGAGCCTGGAAGCCTTGCAACTGGCGGCCAACCAATGGTCGATCAAGGCGCTGGTGCTGACCACCCGGCTGAGCAATCCGCTGGGTGGCACCATGCCGGAAGAACGGCAGAAACAATTGCTGCGTCTGGCCTCGGACTTCGATATCCAGATCGTCGAAGACGACATCTATGGCGAGTTGATGTTCGAACAGGGCCGCACCAAAGCCCTCAAGGCCTACGATCGGCTGGACCGGGTGATTTACTGCTCGAGTTTTTCCAAGACCTTGTCGCCGGGCGTGCGGGTCGGCTGGATGATCGCCGGCAAGTATCAGCAGGAAATCCAGCGTCTGCAGACCTTCACCACGCATTCGGCGTGCAGCGTCACGCAAATGGCGATTGCCGCTTATCTGGAAAATGGCGGTTATGACCGGCATTTACGGTACATCCGCCAGGAATACCGGAAAAACCTCAGCGCGTTCCAGCTGGCGGTGCAGCAGTACTTCCCCGAGGGTACGCAAATGACCCGGCCCACGGGCGGTTTCATCCTTTGGGTGAGTCTGCCGGGCAGGGTCAATACCCAGGAATTGCATGTCCGCGCCTTGCAGCAGGGCATCAGTATTGCGCCGGGGCTGATCTTCAGTAATACCGAGCAGTTCAACCACTGCATCCGCCTGAATTGCGGCACGCCGTGGAATCGCGAGGCGGAAAGGGCGCTGATGACCCTCGGTTTGCTGGCGACTCAACTGTGTCAGGAAACCGCAGGCGGTTTCTGAACGAGTGGCGCACCGTGCTTGTCTTGTGACACTCAACAGGCGAGCATATGGCCCTCTGCCGTTAGTGTTGTGGGGCTCATGAAAGCGATTTTGCCTGCTGTCTGGATTTTGCTTGGTGTGTTGACGATGGGCCATGCGCCCGGTGTCATGGCAGCTGCCGTTCAGGAAAAGCCCGCAACGTCCACCCCGGCAAGCAAATCGGCCGCGAGCAAAAAAGCCGTTGCGGATAAAAAAGCACCGGCTAAGAAAGCCTCACAGAAGAAAGCCGCCCCGGTGAAGAAGCGTCCCCCGGTCGCTTCCAAGTCGAAATCGGCCAGTGAGGTGGCTAAAACCAGACTGCCGCCGGCCAAACTGGACCTGAGCCTGCCCAAAGACATGGTTCAGCAACTCAAACCTGCCGGTACTGTGTCGATGCCCAAACACGAGGCGATCCTGCCGCAGATGTTCGGCGAGAAGAACAGCGGCTTCCAGCTCAACGGCCGCCTGCTCAGCAACGAAATGCAGTTGCAACTGCGCAACGAAGAGCGCCGCGATATTGAAGGCGCTGCGCTGGATTTCGAGTTCAAGCAATAAATTCAATCGAGCCGTGACCCGCGAACCAGACGCTTTGTCGGAGACTGGTCAGTCACATTCAGTTATCGGTAAAAACCCCGGTCCAGGGAATTTGAAACAACCGTTTTAGCGGTTACTCTGTCCGTGTCTCTTTAACACATTGCCCGTCGCGAGGACTTGCTCGTCATGAAATGCCGTGAAGGCTGTGGCGCTTGCTGCATTGCCCCTTCCATCAGCTCTGCCATTCCGGGCATGCCCAACGGCAAACCTGCCGGCGAACGTTGCGTGCAACTCTCGGTCGAAAACCTGTGCAGCATTTTCGGTCAGCCGGAGCGTCCGGCGGTCTGTTCAGGATTTGCCGCCGATGTCGAAGTCTGTGGCAGCAGCTCCGAGGAAGCGATCAAACTGATCGGCTGGTGGGAGCAGATGACGGCGGCGTGATGTGTCAAACGAACGGAACTTCAACAATAAGGAATAAGACTATGGGTTCGCTGCATCGTATCGCTGTGTTGTGTGGTTTGACCGCTGTGCTGGCTACTTCGATGGCTCAGGCCGAAGACTGGAAGGTCGCCAAGGAACAGGACGGGATCAAGGTCTCGCTGGCCGAAGTGCCGGGTTCCGATTACAAGTCCTATCAGGGTGTTGCCCTGATGAAGACCACCGTTGCCAAACTGCGTGCCTTGCAGGAAGACGTGGCCGGAGCCTGCGCCTGGATTCACGAATGCAAAACCCAGAAACTGCTCAAGCACGAGGGCGATCAGAGCTGGACCTATACCCAATTCAATACGCCGTGGCCAGTGACCCCGCGTGATTCGGTGTTGCACATCACCACCGTTGAGGGCGCCGATGGCAGCCTGACCCGCAACCTCGAAGGCGTGCCGAAGTACCTTCCCGAAGAGAAAGGCTTTGTCCGTGTCGCTCAGGTCAAAGGGTTCTGGAAGTTCGTACCCAAAGGTGATCAAGTCGAAGTGACCTATCAGGTGCACACTGAGCCCGGCGGCAGCGTGCCGAGCATGATCGCCAACAAGTTCGTGGTCGATGCGCCGTTCAATACGCTGAAAGCCCTGAAAGAACGCGCCGAGAAGTAATTCTTCGCGCTGACAGCAAAACGCCCCGACCGAATCGGGGCGTTTTGTTTTGTCGTTATATTGTGTTTCCAGATATGCGTTGGACGAAATTTTCACAAAGTGTTCCAGACAATTCGCCCGCGCAACTCGGTTTGTCCCCCGTCCGAATGCTTGTATGAAAGAGTCGGGCAATGGGGCAGTAATCAATGGCAATGCTGCCGTTGATCGTGCAACATTTGCGCACCGCGCACGCCCCGGGGCCTGGAATGGCCAAAAGAGGGCATGGCGCCGCTGTATTTTGCAACTTCAACTTCCAATGGGTCCTAAAACGACATGGCAAACCCGGACGCCCTGAATCAGCAGCGATCTTCCACTCGCCTGCTGCAACCGACCGTCAAATCGCATCTGGCCTACACGCTGCTGTGTGCCCTGGTCATGATGGTGATGTTTTCCGTGCTGCGCCTCGCGCTGCTGGTCTACAACCGCGAGATGATCCTCGATACCCCGGCTTCGACCTTCCTCGAAGCCTTCGCCAACGGCCTGCGTTTCGACCTGCGCCTGGTGGTCTACGTCTGCGTTCCGCTGCTGCTGGCACTGTTCAGTGCGCGGGCGATGGCTGCGCGTGGCTTCTTCCGTCTGTGGCTGACCGTGGCGTCGAGCATCGCGCTGTTCCTCGGCCTGATGGAAATGGACTTCTACCGCGAGTTCCACCAGCGCCTCAACGGCCTGGTGTTCCAGTACGTGAAGGAAGACCCGAAAACCGTGATGAGCATGCTCTGGTACGGTTTCCCGGTAGTGCGTTACCTGCTGGCGTGGGTCATCGGCACCGTGATCCTGACCCTGGCCTTCAAGGGCGCCGACCGTGCGACCCGTCCACGCGGCCCGTTCAGCGGTGGCAACGTCGGCACCCGTCAGGTGGCGCCGTGGTACACCCGCCTGGCGGTGTTCGTGGTCTGCCTGCTGATCTGCGTCGTAGCCGCACGTGGCACCCTGCGTCAGGGCCCGCCGCTGCGTTGGGGTGACGTGTACACCACCGAATCGAACTTCGCCAACCAGCTCGGCCTCAACGGCACGCTGTCGCTGATCGCCGCTGCCAAGGACCGCATGGGCGAGGATCGCAACAACATCTGGAAAGCCACGCTGCCGCAGGAACAGGCGCAGAAAGTGGTGCGCGAGATGCTGGTGATGCCGGACGACAAACTGGTCGATGCCGACATCGCTGCCGTGCGTCGTGACTACACGCCGCCGGCCGACAAGACCCTGCCGATCAAGAACGTAGTCGTGATCCTGATGGAAAGCATGGCCGGTCACTCGGTCGGCGCCCTGGGCGCACCGGGCAACATCACACCTTACCTCGACAAACTGTCGAAGGAAGGCCTGCTGTTCGACCGCTTCTTCTCCAACGGCACCCATACCCACCAGGGCATGTTTGCGACCATGGCGTGCTTCCCGAACCTGCCTGGTTTCGAATACCTGATGCAGACCCCGGAAGGCAGCCACAAGCTGTCCGGTCTGCCGCAGCTGCTCAGCGCGCGCAAGTATGACGACGTGTATGTCTACAACGGCGACTTCGCCTGGGACAACCAGTCGGGCTTCTTCAGTAACCAGGGCATGACCAACTTCGTGGGTCGTAACGACTTCGTCAATCCGGTGTTCTCCGATCCGACCTGGGGCGTGTCCGACCAGGACATGTTCGACCGTGGTCTGCAGGAGCTGAAGGCACGGGAAAACGGCAAGCCGTTCTACGCGCTGCTGCAAACCCTGTCCAACCACACGCCGTACGCCTTGCCGACGCCATTGCCGGTGGAGCGCGTGACCGATCGTGGCAGCCTCAACGAACACCTGACCGCCATGCGTTACGCCGACTGGGCACTGGGTCAGTTCTTCGAGAAGGCGCGTAAAGAGCCGTACTTCAAGGAAACCCTGTTCGTGATCGTCGGCGACCACGGTTTCGGCAACGAGCGCCAGATCACCGAAATGGACCTGGGCCGCTTCAACGTGCCGATGCTGATGATTGCTCCGGGCATCCAGGAGAAGTTCGGCACCCGCGACCACACCGTGGGCACCCAGATCGACATCGTGCCGACCATCATGGGCCGTCTGGGTGGCGAAGTGCGTCACCAGTGCTGGGGCCGCGACCTGCTCAACCTGCCGGCCGGCGACACCGGTTTCGGTGTGATCAAGCCGTCGGGTAGCGAGCAGACCACTGCCATCGTCACTGCCGATCAGATCCTGGTGCTGCCGAAAGAGAAGGAAATGGCGCCGAAGATCTACCAGTACCAACTGGGCGCGAACCCTTCTGCCGAGATCATTCCGGACGCACCGCGTACCGCCGAACTGAAGCTCAAGCTGGAAGCGTTCCTGCAAACGGCGACCAAGAGCCTGATGGACAACACCGCCGGTGTGATCAACGGCAAGCCGGACTGATAAAACCGCTGCATAAAAAAGAGGCCCCTGAGGGCCTCTTTTTTTTGTCTTGGGGTTTTATATCCTGCCAAGTAACAGCAAGACCAACAGCACCACCAACACCACGCCGATAATGCCCGAAGGACCATAACCCCAACTTCTGGAGTGCGGGAAGACCGGCAGACCACCGATCAGCAACAGGATCAGGATAATGATAAGAATTGTGCCCATGTCGATTTCCTTGTTTATAGCGTTCGAGAAGACTTGGTGTTCAAGGGCGACTGGAGGCTAACTAATTCCAGACGGCTTACAAATTCCGACCGGTGCGAATGAAAGAAAATTCAATGTTTTTTTAATGTATTTGGATTACTCGTTTATTTCCTTTAAAGCGCGAGATCAAAAGATCGCAGCCTTCGGCAGCTCCTACAGGGAATTCATGTAGGCGCTGCCGAAGGCTGCGATCTTTTGATCCTGTATTCAGCAATCTGATGGAGCGTGGGTGGCCAGTGTTCCTTCGCTACACTCCGCGCATCTCCTACGGAACAACAAGGCTGTCTGCTATGCAAAATCGCATGATGATCACGGGTGCGGGCTCAGGTTTGGGTCGCGAAATCGCGCTGCGCTGGGCGCGTGAAGGCTGGCAGCTGGCCTTGTCCGACGTCAGCGAACCTGGCCTGCAGGAAACCCTGAAGCGGGTGCGCGAGGCCGGTGGTGACGGTTTCACCCAACGTTGCGATGTGCGTGACTACAGCCAGCTCACCGCGTTTGCCCAGGCTTGCGAAGTGAAGCTCGGCGGTATCGATGTCATCGTCAACAACGCCGGTGTGGCGTCCGGCGGATTCTTCAGCGAACTGTCGCTGGAGGATTGGGACTGGCAGATCGCGATCAACCTGATGGGGGTGGTCAAGGGCTGCAAGGCGTTCCTGCCGCTGCTCGAACAGAGCAAAGGCAAGATCATCAACATCGCTTCGATGGCTGCACTGATGCAGGGCCCGGCGATGAGCAACTACAACGTGGCCAAGGCCGGTGTAGTGGCGCTGTCGGAAAGTTTGCTGATCGAACTGGCGCAGCAGGAAGTCAGCGTGCATGTGGTCTGCCCGTCGTTCTTCCAGACCAACTTGCTCGACTCGTTCCGTGGTCCGACCCCGGCCATGAAAGCCCAGGTCGGCAAGTTGCTGGAAAGTTCGCCGATCACAGCTGCCGACATTGCAGACTATATCTACCAGCAAGTGGCTGCCGGCGAATTCATGATCCTGCCGCACGAGCAGGGGCGCATGGCCTGGGCGATCAAACAGAAGAACCCGCAACTGATCTACAACGAAATGACCACCATGGCCGATAAAATGCGCGCCAAGGCCAGACAAACCAACGGCTGAACTTGCCCGAAGGGTGTCGCGTCGTTAGGGTGGCCGCAATGGTCACCCTGTCGAGACACATCAATGCTCAATTACCTGTGGTTCTTCCTTGCGGCGCTGTTTGAAATCGCCGGTTGTTTCGCCTTTTTCATGTGGCTGCGTCAGGGCAAGAGTGCCTTGTGGGTGATCCCGGCGCTGCTCAGCCTGACCCTGTTCGCCCTGTTGCTGACCCGCGTCGAAGCGGCCTACGCCGGGCGCGCCTATGCCGCGTATGGCGGGATCTACATCGTCGCGTCGATCGGCTGGCTGGCGGTGGTCGAGCGCGTTCGCCCTTTGGGTTCGGACTGGATCGGCGTGGCGCTGTGCGTGATCGGCGCGAGCGTGATTCTGTTCGGTCCGCGCTTTTCCGCCCCGTGAGGCGAGGCTGTTTAGTGATTTGCAGGAAATGTCTGACGGGCGCAGCGCTTGTGGGTGTAGGGCAAGACTGAATTGCTCACGACGTATTGTCGAGCGCGCGCCCACCGCGCATCTTCAGGCCTGGCTAACCCTGAAGGATAAATTCCATGCTTGTACTCAGCCGTGTAGTGGGCGAGTTGATTTCCATCGGTGACGACATTTCCGTGCGCGTACTGTCAGTCAACGGTTCCAGCGTGCGCTTTGGTGTCGAGGCGCCGCAGAAGGTCAATGTGCACCGTTCTGAAGTCTATCAGCGGATCCAGCGCAAACAGGTCACCGAAAAGGTCCGCTAGTCGAACAGATGCTTGGGCACATCGTGTTTGAGCATCAACTGGCATTGTTCGCTTTCCGGGTCGAAGACGATCAGCGCCTGGCCTTTGGTCAGCGCCTGGCGCACGCGCAGCACGCGGGTTTCCAGCGGTGTGTCATCACCGTTGTCGGTGCCGTCGCGGGTGACGAAGTCCTCGATCAGGCGGGTGAGGGTGTCGACTTCAAGAGCGTCGTAGGGAATCAGCATGGGCACCTCGGCTAAATCAATGGCGGGATGCTACGGCGATTGGTGGCTGGCTGCCAGTTTTGTGTGGTTTGTACCGGCCTCATCGCGAGCAGGCTCACTCCTACAAGGAAATGCATTCCAACTGTAGGAGTGAGCCTGCTCGCGATAGCCATAGTTCAGATAACAAGGATTCAACTGTCGGAGCGCTGCCCCACCAGACTGTCCACCGACGGCACTCGCGTATCGCTCTCCATCTGTGTCTCATGTTCGATCTGGTGACTGAAGCGATCCAGCGAAGCATTGGCCGGCGCCGCATCGCTGGCAAATACCGGCGGACTCAGAATGTACGCCCCGAGCAAACGACTGAGCGCCGCCAGACTGTCGATGTGCGTACGTTCATAACCATGGGTCGCGTCGCAGCCAAAGGCGAGCAGGGCGGTGCGGATATCGTGCCCGGCAGTCACCGCCGAATGCGCGTCGCTGAAGTAATAGCGGAACAGGTCGCGCCGCACCGGCAGTTCGTTTTCACCGGCCAGACGCAGCAAATGCCGCGACAGGTGATAGTCGTAAGGGCCACCGGAATCCTGCATCGCCACGCTCACCGCGTGTTCGCTGGAGTGCTGGCCGGGTGCGACCGGCGCGATGTCGATACCGACGAATTCGCTGACGTCCCATGGCAATGCCGCCGCCGCACCGCTACCGGTTTCTTCAGTGATGGTGAACAGTGGGTGACAGTCGATCATCAACTCCTGACCGCTCTCGACGATGGCTTTGAGCGCAGCGAGCAATGCCGCAACCCCGGCCTTGTCGTCGAGGTGACGGGCGCTGATGTGACCGCTGTCGGTGAACTCCGGCAGCGGGTCGAACGCCACCACGTCGCCGACGCTGATGCCCAGCGAGTCGCAATCGGCCTTGGTCGCGCAGTAGGCATCCAGGCGCAGCTCGACGTGATCCCAGCTGATCGGCATTTCGTCTACGGCAGTGTTAAACGCGTGCCCGGAGGCCATCAGCGGCAACACGCTGCCGCGAATCACGCCATTGTCGGTGAACAGGCTGACCCGGCTGCCCTCGGCAAACCGGCTCGACCAGCAACCGACCGGGGCCAGGGTCAGACGACCGTTGTCTTTCACTGCACGCACTGCGGCGCCGATGGTGTCGAGGTGCGCGGAGACGGCGCGGTCGGGGCTGTTTTTCTTGCCCTTGAGGGTGGCGCGAATGGTGCCGCGACGGGTCATTTCGAAAGGGATGCCAAGTTCTTCCAGACGCTCGGCGACGTAGCGCACGATGGTGTCGGTGAACCCGGTGGGGCTGGGAATGGCGAGCATTTCCAGCAGGACTTTTTGCAGGTAGTTCAGATCCGGTTCAGGGATTTGAGTGGTCATGGAAACTCCTGATGAGTTGAGGCGCATCGATGGTTTCGATGAGGGGAAAGATTTGTAGTGCCTGATCCGGCCCCTTCGCGAGCAAGCCCGCTCCCACATTTGGAATGCGTTGAACCTGTGGGAGCGGGCTTGCTCGCGAAGGCGTCAGTCCTGACACCTCGGAATCAAGAAACAGCCGGCTGACTGTGCGGAAACAACAAATCTACAAAGCGCTCCGCCGTCGGCTGCGGCTCATGATTGGCCAGCCCCGCGCGTTCGTTGGCTTCGATAAACACGTACTCCGGTTGATCCGCCGCCGGCACCATCAGGTCGAGGCCGACCATCGGAATGTCCAGCGCTCGCGCCGCACGGACGGCGGCATCGACCAGGGTCGGATGCAGAATCGCCGTAACGTCTTCCAGCGTGCCACCGGTGTGCAGATTGGCCGTGCGACGCACGAACAGGTGCTCGCCCGCCGGCAGGATGCTGCTGTAGTCATACCCGGCCGCGTGCAGGGTGCGTTGGGTTTCGTGATCCAGCGGGATCTTGCTCTCGCCACTGGTAGCGGCTTGCCGACGCCGGCTCTGCGCCTCGATCAATGCACCGATCGAATGATGGCCGTCACCGACCACCTCGGCGGGACGACGAATTGCTGCGGCCACCACTTCAAAACCGATCACCAGAATCCGCAGGTCGAGACCTTCGTGGAAGCTTTCGAGCAGCACACGGCTGTCAAAATGTTTGGCGGCTTCGATGGCCTGCTGCACCTCTTCGATGCTCTGCAGATCGACCGCCACACCCTGGCCCTGTTCGCCGTCGAGCGGCTTGACCACCACACGCTGATGCTCGTCAAGAAACGCCAGGTTGTCGTCGGCGTTGCCCGCCAGTTGCTGCGAAGGCAGTTTCAGCCCGGCGGCCTTCAACACCTTGTGGGTCAGGCTTTTGTCCTGACACAGACTCATGCTGATCGCGCTGGTCAGGTCGCTCAACGATTCGCGGCAACGCACCCGGCGTCCACCGTGGCTGAGGGTGAACAACCCGGCTTCGGCATCATCCACTTGCACGTCGATGCCGCGCCGGTGCGCTTCCTCGACGATGATCCTCGCATAAGGGTTGAAGTTGGCTTCCGGCCCGGGCCCGAGGAACAGCGTCTGATTGATGCCGTTCTTGCGCTTGATGGCGAAGGTCGAGAGGTTGCGAAAACCGAGCTTGGCGTAAAGATTTTTGGCCTGACGGTTGTCATGCAGCACCGACAGATCCAGATAACTCAGACCGCGACTCATGAAGTGCTCGATCAAATGCCGCACCAGCACTTCACCGACACCGGGCCGCGAGCACTGCGGATCCACCGCCAGGCACCACAGGCTGCTGCCATGTTCCGGATCGTTGAAGGCTTTCTGGTGATTGAGGCCCATGACGCTGCCGATCACCGCGCCGCTGTCTTCATCTTCGGCCAGCCAGTACACCGGGCCGCCCTGATGATGCGGGGTCAGGCGCGTGGCATCGATCGGCAACATGCCGCGTGCCTGATACAGCAGATTGATCGCTTGCCAGTCCGCTTCGCTTTGCGCGCGGCGAATGCGGAAGCCGCGAAACACGCGGGTGGCCTGGCGGTAATCGCTGAACCACAGGCGCAGAGTATCGGATGGGTCGAGAAACAGTTGCGTCGGTTCCAGCCCGAGAATCTGCTGCGGTGCGGCGACGTACAGGGCGATATCGCGTTCGCCGGGCTGTTCGTTGAGCAGTTCCTGCGCCAGGGTCGCCGGGTCAGGAAAGGTGTGACCGATCAGCAACCGGCCCCAGCCGCAATGCACGGCAATGGGGTCGGCGCCGAGTTCGCTGCCGTCTTCGGCCAGACGCGCCTGCAAGCGTTCATACGACGGTGTCTGACCGCGTAACAGGCGCTGATTGATCGCTGTGGCGTGAGGTTTCATCAATCAGATTCCTTGT
The DNA here is from genome assembly GCF_004526365.1 of Pseudomonas sp. S150. Lineage (NCBI taxonomy): Bacteria > Pseudomonadati > Pseudomonadota > Gammaproteobacteria > Pseudomonadales > Pseudomonadaceae > Pseudomonas > Pseudomonas sp. S150. The sequence goes on along the minus strand of NZ_CP038207.1, from coordinate 5,018,457 downwards.
TCACTGAGCCACAGGTTCAGGGCCGCCAGTTGCCACAGTTTCGAGCCGCGCAATGGCGTCAGTTGGCCTTGCGGATCAGTCAGCAATTTGTCGAGCATGGCCGGGTTGAACAGACCGCGATCCTGGCTCGGATCCAGCAGCAGTTCACGCACCCAGTTCAGGGTGTCGCCTTGCAAGTGCTTGAGGCCCGGCACCGGGAAGTAACCTTTCTTGCGGTCGATCACTTCGCTTGGAATCACCAGACGTGCAGCTTCTTTGAGTACCTGTTTGCCGCCGTCCGGCAGCTTGAACTGGCCGGGAATCCGCGCCGAGAGTTCCACCAGGCGATAGTCGAGAAACGGCGTGCGAGCCTCCAGGCCCCAGGCCATGGTCATGTTGTCGACACGTTTGACCGGGTCATCCACCAGCATCACCGTGCTGTCCAGACGCAAGGCTTTATCGACTGCGGCATCGGCGCCGGGTTGGGCGAAGTGTTCTTTCACGAAGTCGCCGGCCGCGTCATTCGCGGTCAACCATTTCGGTTGCACGGTAGCGGCGTAGTCGTCGTAGCTGCGGTCGAAGAACGCCGCGCGATAGGCTGCGTATGGATCCGCCGCACCGTCGACTTGCGGGTACCAGTGATAACCGGCGAACAGTTCGTCGGCGCCCTGGCCGCTTTGCACCACTTTGCAGTGCTTGGCCACTTCGCGCGACAGCAGGTAGAAGGCGATGCAGTCGTGGCTGACCATCGGCTCGCTCATCGCACGGAACGCAGCGGGCAGTTGCTCGATGATCTCTTTTTCGTCGATGCGCAATTGATGATGTTGAGTGCCGTAGTGCTTGGCGATCAGATCGGAATACTGGAATTCATCGCCACGCTCGCCGCCGGCATCCTGAAAACCGATGGAAAAGGTCGACAGGTTCTCCACCCCGACTTCTCGCAGCAGGCCGACGAGCATGCTCGAATCGACACCGCCGGACAGCAGCACACCGACATCCACCGCCGCCCGTTGCCGAATCGCTACCGCTTCACGGGTGCTATCGAGCACACGGTCGCGCCAGTCTTCGAGCGTCAGGTTTTTCTCGTCGTCGTGTGGGCCGTAGGGCAGGGTCCACCAGGTTTTCTGTTCGGTGCGGCCATCGGCTTCGACGCGCATCCAGGTCGCTGGCGGCAGCTTTTCGATGCCCGCGAGCAAGGTGCGTGGAGCCGGCACTACTGCATGGAAATTCAGGTAGTGATTGAGCGCCACCGGATCGAGGATCGGGTTGATGTCGCCGCCCTTGAGCAGCGCCGGCAGGGCCGAGGCAAAGCGCAAACGCTGGCCGGTGCGCGACAGGTACAAAGGCTTCACGCCGAGACGGTCGCGAGCGATGAACAGGCGCTGGGCATCACGCTCCCAGATGGCGAACGCGAACATGCCGTTGAGTTTCGGCAGCAGCGCTTCGCCCCAGGCGTGGTAGCCCTTGAGCAGCACTTCGGTGTCGCCACCGGAATAGAAGGCGTAGCCGAGTGCTTCGAGTTCGGCGCGCAGTTCCGGGAAGTTGTAGATCGCGCCGTTGAAGGCCAGGGACAAACCCAGTTGGCTGTCGATCATCGGCTGCGCCGAGCCGTCCGACAGGTCCATGATTTTCAGGCGACGATGGCCCAGGGCAATCGGCCCTTGGGCATGGAAGCCCCACGCATCGGGGCCGCGAGGGGCCAGGTGATGGGTGATTCGCTCTACCGCTGCAAGGTCTGCAGGTTGATGATCAAAACGTAACTCGCCAGCTAATCCGCACATAAAGTCCTTACCGGTTTTTCCGTTGGGGAGGGGTCATTCAAGTCAGGCCAAAATGGCCGGTACTCAGAAACTGACCCGCTGCAGATGTGGGAGTTTTAGAACGATGAGTTATAAGAGGGGGCGACTGACCAGCGGCCAGTCGCGATTTTTCATTTGCCGCGAATCAACGTGCGCAGTGCAAAACGATTGGGATGGCAGGCCTCGGCGACGCTTCGGGGCAGTGGCAGCGGCTCGTTGTCCAGCCACGCCGCGAGCAGTTCGCCCGACAGCGGCGCGGTGATCAGCCCGCGTGAACCGTGGCCGCTGTTGACGTACAGGCCATCGAGCCAAGGGCAGGCGATGTCCGGCACTTGTCGTGCATCCTTGCTCAACGCCGCATAGGCCTGAGCGAAGGCTGTGCGGTCGGCGAGGGGGCCGACGATCGGCAGATAATCGGGGCTGGTGCAGCGGAATGCGGCGCGTCCCTCCAGAGTTTCCGGGGGCAGTTGATTGATGTGCAGGCGCGCCACCAGATCGCCGGAGATCTCTTCGAGCATCGCCAGATTGCCCACGTGTTCGGCGGTGGTCGGTGTCAGGTCATCGCTGTTGAAGTCAAAACTCGCACCCAGCGTGTGTTCGCCCAAGCGTGCCGGCGCGACATAACCTTCGGCGCAGACCACGGTGCGCAGTGTCTGGCTCTCGGTGGTTTGCGGCAGGCGCGTGATTTGCCCGCGAATGCGCTTAAGCGGCAACTCGGCACTTTGCGCAAAACGTTTGATCTCCGCCGCGCCGGCCAATATCACCACCGGCGCGCTGGCGAGCACGCGCTCGCCGTCGAGGGCTTGCCACTGACCCTCGACCTTGCGCAGTTCCAGCACTTCGTGATGCTTGAGCAGTTCGATGTTCGCTTGCGCGGCTTGCGCCTGGCACAGCGCGGGTGGATGCACCCAGCCCCCTTCGGGGTAGAACAGCCCGCCGTGTGCCAGCGCAATCCCGGCTTGGATTTCGGCTTGCGGCTGATCAAGCCAGTGCACCAGATCTTCCGGGAATGCCGCGGCCAGTTGCGCCTGACGCTCGGCTTCCTTGGCATTGAAAGCCAGTTGCAGCACGCCGCAATCGTCCCAGTCGGTGCCGCGTTGCAGGGTTTCCAGCAGACGGCGGGTGTAGCCGAAGCCGCAGACGATCAGTTGCGACAACGCGGTGCCGTGGGCCGACAATTTCAGATAGAGCACGCCCTGCGGATTGCCCGACGCCTCCTGCGCCACGGCCTGGTGACGCTCCAGCAGACTGACTTGCCAACCGCGCGCGGCGAGGCTGGCAGCGGTCGCACAACCGGCCAGCCCGGCGCCGATCACCAGCGCCCGACGTTCACCGGTTTGCGGGGCAGGGCGGGCGAACCACGGTTTGTCCGGCAGCGGTGGCGCGACGTCCTGCGGCCAGCCGAGAAACTCGCCGCGCAGGATCTCCCACTTGTGGCCGATGCCCGGCGTGCGTTTCATCTTGAACCCGGCCGCATTGAGCAGACGCCGCACCCAGCCGGTGCTGGTGAAGGTGCTGATGGTCGAGCCCGGCGCCGCCAGTCGCGCCAGTTCGACGAACAATTCAGCGGTCCACATGTCGGGGTTTTTCGCCGGGGCGAAACCGTCGAGAAACCACGCATCAATCTGCGCATCGAGTTGCGGCAGTTGCTCCAGCGCATCGCCGATCAGCAGCGTCAGCGTCACTCGGCCATTACCGAGAACGATCCGCTGAAAGCCCTGATGGATCGCCACGTAATGCGTCAGCAGTTGATCGGCCAGTGGCTTGAGCTCCGGCCACAAGGCCAGCGCCCGTTGCAGATCCGTCGGACTCAGCGGATATTTTTCGACGCTGACGAAATGCAGCCGCGCACTGGCCACCGCGTGCTGTTCGAACAGCTGCCAGGCGCAAAGGAAATTCAGCCCGGTGCCGAAGCCGGTTTCGCCGATCACCAGTCGCCCATCGGCCGGCAGCGCGGCAAAGCGCTCGGCCAGACGGTTCTGTTCGAGGAACACGTAACGGGTTTCATCCAGCCCCGACTGGTCGGAAAAATACACATCATCGAACACCCGCGAACGTGGGCGTCCCTGGTCATCCCAGTCGAGTTGGGCGTGGGGCAATACAGGTTTCATGGCAGGCTCGGCAACGACAAGGCGGCCATTCTAGCCGATCGGGCGGAGCGTGCTTGATCCATGGCAAGGCCTGGCTGTGCAGCCTCGAAGACAATTAACGATTTGGGCGCGGATCAGAGCAACCTGTGGCGAGGGGATTTATCCCCGATCGACTGCGTAGCAGTCGCAATCCCGCTACCAGCGTGCATCTGGCGTTGAATGGCTTTGGGGCCGCTGCGCTGCCCATCGGGGATAAATCCCCTCACCACAGAGTTTTTCTTGAAGCCAAAAGGAGCGGAATTTCTCCGCCGCGCCCATGCCCAATCCGCTAGTCTTGCTGAATCCTGGAAGGAGCCGTCCCCATGTTTGAATCCGCCGAAATCGGCCATGCCATCGACAAAGAGACTTACGACGCGGCTGTACCTGCCTTGCGTGAAGCACTGCTGGAAGCGCAGTTCGAGTTGCAGCAGCAGAAGCGTTTTCCGGTGATCATTCTGATCAACGGCATCGAGGGCGCCGGCAAGGGCGAGACCGTCAAGTTGCTCAACGAGTGGATGGACCCGCGCCTGATCGAGGTGCGTACTTTCGATCAGCAGACCGATGAAGAGCTGGCGCGGCCACCGGCGTGGCGTTACTGGCGGATGCTCCCGGCCAAGGGACACGGATGGGCGTGTTCTTCGGTAACTGGTACAGCCAGATGCTTCAGGGCCGGGTTCACGGTCTGTTCAAGGATCCGCGTCTGGACCAGGCGATCAACGCCGCCGAGCGTCTGGAAAAAATGCTCTGCGATGAAGGCGCGCTGATCTTCAAGTTCTGGTTCCACCTGTCCAAGAAGCAGATGAAAGCGCGACTCAAGGCGCTGGCCGACGACCCGCTGCACAGCTGGCGCATCAGCCCGCTGGACTGGCAGCAATCGCAGACCTACGACAAGTTCGTCAAATACGGCGAGCGTGTGTTGCGCCGCACCAGCCGCGACTACGCGCCATGGCACATCATCGAAGGCATGGACGCCAATTATCGCAGTCTTGCCGTCGGCAAAATCCTGCTGGAAGGCCTGCAGAATGCGCTCAAGCGCCCCGAGGTGCATACCGAAGAGGTCAACGCCGCCCCGTTGGGCACGGCGGTCGATCAACTCAACCTGCTCGACAGCCTCGACCTGAACCAGCGGCTGGAAAAGAAAGACTACGAAGAACAACTGATCACCGAGCAGGCACGGTTGTCCGGGCTGATGCGTGACAAGCGCATGCGCCGCCATGCATTGGTGGCGGTGTTCGAAGGCAACGATGCGGCGGGCAAGGGCGGGGCGATTCGTCGGGTCGCGGCGGCGCTCGATCCGCGGCAGTACAGCATCGTGCCGATTGCCGCGCCCACTGAGGAGGAGCGCGCGCAGCCGTATCTGTGGCGCTTCTGGCGGCATTTGCCGGCGCGGGGCAAGTTCACCGTGTTCGACCGCTCCTGGTATGGCCGGGTGCTGGTGGAGCGGGTCGAGGGCTTCTGCAGCCCGGCCGACTGGCTGCGGGCTTACAGCGAGATCAACGATTTCGAAGAGCAGATCGCCGACGCCGGGGTCATCGTCGTCAAGTTCTGGCTGGCGATCGACAAGGACACCCAGATGGAGCGCTTCCAGGCCCGCGAGCAGATTCCGTTCAAGCGCTTCAAGATCACTGAGGACGACTGGCGCAACCGCGACAAGTGGGACGCCTACCGCGCCGCCGTGGGCGATATGGTCGACCGTACCAGCACCGAGATTTCGCCGTGGACGCTGGTCGAGGCTAATGACAAACGCTGGGCCCGGATCAAGGTCCTGCGCACGATCAACCGAGCGCTTGAGGAAGCATTCGCGAAGTCCGACAAACGCGCGAAAAAACACAAGGACTGAGCCGATGGACCCGCATACGCGGGGTGAATGATTGTCGCGGTCGGCGGCAGGGTGGACTTATGCTCGGTCAACTCTCCTCCGACAACAACAATTGAGGTATGCCATGCGTGAAGTGGTGATCGTCGACAGCGTGCGGACCGGCCTGGCCAAGTCCTTTCGCGGCAAGTTCAACCAGACCCGCCCCGACGACATGGCGGCCCATTGCGTCAACGCGCTGTTGTCGCGCAACGATATCGACCCGGCCAGTGTCGAGGACTGCATTGTCGGCGCCGGCTCCAACGAGGGCGCGCAGGGTTACAACATCGGCCGCAACGTGGCGGTGCTGTCGCGTCTGGGCACCGGCGTGGCCGGCATGACCCTCAACCGTTTCTGTTCTTCGGGGTTGCAGGCGATTGCGATTGCCGCCAACCAGATCGCCTCCGGTTGCAGCGACATCATTGTCGCCGGCGGCGTCGAATCAATCAGTCTGACCCTGAAAAGCGTCAACACCGACCACCTGATCAACCCGTTGCTCAAGCAGCAGGTGCCGGGCATCTACTACACCATGGGCCAGACCGCCGAAGTGGTTGCGCGCCGTTACGACGTCAGCCGCGAGGCCCAGGATCGTTACGCGCTGCAAAGCCAGCTGCGCACTGCCCAGGCGCAAGCGGCCGGGCTGTTCAATGATGAAATCGTGCCGATGGCGGTCAAGTACCGGGTCGAAGACAAGAACAGTGGTGAGGTGCAGATCCTTGACGGCATCGTTGATCGCGACGACTGCAACCGTCCGGACACCACTTACGAAAGTCTCGCCGGACTGAAACCGGTGTTTGCCGAGGACGGTTCGGTCACCGCCGGCAACTCGTCGCAGCTGTCCGACGGCGCGTCGATGACCCTGGTGATGAGCCTGGAAAAAGCCCTGCAACTGGGGCTCAAGCCGAAGGCGTTTTTCCGTGGTTTCACCGTCGCCGGTTGCGAGCCGGACGAAATGGGCATCGGCCCGGTGTTCTCGGTGCCGAAACTGCTCAAGGCCAAAGGCTTGCAGGTGGCGGATATCGATCTGTGGGAGCTGAACGAGGCTTTTGCCTCGCAATGCCTGTATGCCCGCGATCGGCTGGAGATCGACAACGACAAATACAACGTCAATGGCGGCTCGATTTCCATCGGCCACCCGTTCGGCATGACCGGTTCGCGGCAGGTCGGGCATCTGGTGCGTGAGTTGCAGCGGCGTAACCTGCGTTACGGCATCGTGACCATGTGCGTGGGGGGCGGGATGGGGGCGACGGGGTTGTTTGAGGCTGTTCGTTAAACCTGCAGATTTGTATTGACTGTCAGGACGCCTTCGCGAGCAAGCTCGCTCCCACATTGGTACGGCGTACACCGATCAGAATGTGGGAGCGAGCTTGCTCGCGAAGGGATCGACCGGGTTTACCGGTTGGAATCCAGAAGCTGCATCCGCGCGATATACGCCTGAATTTCCTGCTCAGCCTTCTCGGCGCTGTTGAACGGCCCCTCAAGGGTGTTCTCCCGCGTGCTGAAAAACAGTTCGCCATTGACCCGGCACAACCGGTCGCTGCGAAAGTGCGTGGCGGGGGCGCTGTCATCGGCGCGCATTCCGTACATGATCCGGCTCCTTGATTGATCCGTTGCAGGGATCCAATGAGCTTATGCCTGAAGCACTTGGCGCGCCTCGCCAGCCGATCAACGGCAAAGCGTCAATTTAATGCTGCGACCTGCACAGTTTCATTCGCGGCCTGGCCCGAACTGTCCCTGTGTTGCGTCTGTCGGCGGGCCTAGAATGACCGCTCTCGTCAGCAGGCATTGGGGTTCGCATGCACATTTCATCCGGTCGCTGGGTTTACGGTCTGTTCCTGGCGCTGCTGACGGCGTTTTTGTGGGGCATCCTGCCGATCAAACTCAAGCAGGTGCTGCTGGTGATGGACCCGATCACGGTGACCTGGTTTCGCCTGTTGGTCTCCGGCGGCTGCCTGTTCATCTACCTGGCAGCCACGCGCCGCCTGCCGAGCCGCAAGGTGCTCGGCCCCCGGGGTGGCTGGCTGGTGCTGATGGCGGTGCTCGGGCTGGTGGGCAACTACGTGCTGTACCTGATGGGCCTTAACCTGCTCAGCCCCGGCACCGCGCAGTTGGTGGTGCAGATGGGGCCGATCATGTTGCTGATTGCCAGCCTGTTTGTGTTCAAGGAGCGCTTCAGCATCGGTCAGGGCATTGGCCTGGCGGTGCTGCTGATCGGCTTTGTGCTGTTCTTCAATCAGCGTCTGGCTGAACTGCTCACCTCATTGTCGGACTACACCGCCGGCGTGTTGCTGGTGCTGCTGGCCTCGACGGTCTGGACCTTCTACGCACTGGGGCAGAAGCAATTGCTCACGGTGTGGAATTCGTTGCAGGTGATGATGGTGATCTACCTGTTCTGCGCGCTGTTGCTGACACCGTGGGTGCATCCGCTCGAAGCACTGGAACTGAGCCCGGTGCAGGGCTGGCTGCTGCTGGCGTGCTGCATGAACACGCTGATTGCCTACGGTGCCTTTGCTGAAGCACTGGCGCACTGGGAGGCCTCGCGGGTCAGTGCGACGCTGGCGATCACGCCGTTGGTGACCTTTGGCGCGGTGGCGATTGCCGCCGGGGTGTGGCCGGAATATGTGCATGCCGAGCAGATCAATGGACTGGGTTATGGCGGGGCGGTGCTGGTGGTGCTGGGGTCGGCGCTGGTGGCGTTGGGGCCGTCGTTGATTGCCGGGTTGAAGGCGCGGCGGATGCGAATTGCAGCCAGTTAGACCGCTTTATCGTTCTTCGCGAGCAAGCCCGCTCCCACATTTTGATCGGTGTATGCCGTACCAATGTGGGAGCGGGCTTGCTCGCGAAGGCGGCCTGTCAGGCGCTACAGGACTCAGCCCTTGGCGCCAGCCTCAATCATGTTCTCCGGCCGCACCCAGGCATCGAACTCTTCATCGGTCAGATAGCCCAGCTGCAGCGCCGCCTCACGCAAGGTCAGGCCCTCACCGTAAGCCTTCTTGGCGATTTCCGCCGACTTGTCGTAACCGATGTGCGGGTTCAGCGCTGTCACCAGCATCAGACCGCGTTCCAGGTGCTGGGCCATGACCTGCGCGTCCGGTTCAAGACCGGCGATGCAGTGCTGCTGGAAGTTGCTACAACCGTCGGCGAGCAGGCGGATCGATTGCAGCACATTGTGGATGATCACCGGTTTGTACACGTTCAGTTGCAGGTGACCCTGACTCGCCGCAATGCCGATGGTGACGTCGTTACCCAACACCTGGCAGGCCAGCATCGACAACGCTTCGCACTGGGTCGGGTTGACCTTGCCGGGCATGATCGAACTGCCCGGCTCGTTGGCCGGCAGCTTGACTTCGGCCAAGCCTGCGCGAGGGCCGGAGCCGAGCAGGCGCAGGTCGTTAGCGATTTTCATCAGCGCCACGGCGAGGGTCTTCAGGGCGCCGGACAGGCTGGTCAGCGGCTCATGCCCGGCCAGCGCGGCAAACTTGTTCGGCGCAGTGACGAACGGCAGACCGGACAGCGCGGCGAGTTCCGCGGCAATCGCTTCGCCAAAGCCGTGCGGCGAATTCAGGCCGGTGCCGACGGCAGTGCCGCCCTGCGCCAGTTCACACACCGCCGGCAGTGCCGCGCGGATCGCCCGTTCGGCGTAATCCAGCTGCGCTATAAACCCCGATAGCTCCTGACCGAAGGTGATCGGCGTCGCGTCCATCATGTGCGTGCGGCCGGTCTTCACCAGTTTCATGTGCCGTGCGGCCAATTCGGCCAGGCCGCCGGACAGCTCGGCGATCGCCGGCAGCAATTGCTCCTGCACGGCTTTGGCAGTGGCGATGCTCATGGCGGTGGGGAAGCAGTCGTTGGAGCTTTGCGAGCGATTGACGTGATCGTTGGGGTGCACCGGCGTTTTGCCGCCGCGCGGATTGCCGGCCAGTTCGTTGGCACGGCCGGCGATCACTTCGTTGACGTTCATGTTGCTCTGGGTGCCGCTGCCGGTCTGCCAGACCACCAGCGGAAACTGGTCGTCATGCTGACCGTCGAGCACTTCGTCGGCGGCTTGTTCGATCAGGCGGGCAATGTCGGCGGGCAGGTCGCCGTTGCGGTCGTTGACCCGGGCAGCGGCTTTCTTGATCAGGGCCAGGGCGTGCAGTACCGGCAGCGGCATGCGTTCCTGACCAATAGCGAAGTTGATCAGCGAGCGTTGCGTCTGAGCACCCCAGTAGGCGTCGTCCGGGACTTCGATCTGGCCCAGGCTGTCGGTTTCGATACGGCTCATCGTGCACACTCCTGTTGGTTCGTTTGCGCAGTTTAGGCCCGGTCAGGCCCAGGTGGTTCCCTCGAACCGATTGTTGACCGGTAAAACCCGGGCAATCAAGCGCGGCAAGGCTCGGGGGTTGAGCCACGAGGTTTTTTAGGCGCAGAATGGTCGCCCTTGGGGTTTTACCTCGCCTAGCTGAAAAGGAAACTCGATGACTCGTCTTCGTGCCATCTGCACCGCGGTTGCACTGGTTTGCGCCAGCGGCCAGGTGCTTGCCGATACCGCCAGCCACAACGCCAGTGCTGAAGCTTTCCTGACCCTGGCGCACGCTGACAAGCTGGGCACTCCGGTGTACATGCAAGTGCAGCAAATGTTCGCTCAGCGTTTTGAACAGACCAAAGCCCCGGAATCCAAGAAAGCCGTACTGGAAACCTACCAGGCCAAGGCCAACGCCGCCCTGGACCAGGCCATCGGCTGGAACAAGCTCAAGCCTGACATGGTCAAGCTCTACACCAGCAACTTCAGCGAATCGGAGCTCAAAGACCTGGTCGCGTTCTACCAGTCGCCACTGGGCAAGAAAGTCCTGGAGAAAATGCCGCAGCTGACCCAGCAATCGGCCCAGATGACTCAGGCCAAGCTGGAAAGCGCCGTGCCTGTCGTCAACAAGCTGCTCGACGACATGACCAACGAGCTGGCACCGAAAGGCGCTGCGCCGGCCAAGAAGAAGTAAGCGGAGTTCGTGATGACCATGCAACAACGCATCGAATCGACGCTGGGCCTGCTGCAGCCTGAGCATCTGCAAGTGCTGGACGAAAGCCACATGCACAGTCGCGGGTTACAGACGCACTTCAAGGCAGTGGTGGTCAGCGCGCAGTTCGAAGGCCTGAACCGGGTCAAGCGCCACCAGAAAGTCTACGGCACGCTTGGCGAGCTGATGGGCGAGTTCCATGCGTTGGCGCTGCACACCTACACCCCGCAGGAATGGGCAGAAGTGGGCGCCGCTCCGGCGTCGCCGACCTGTGCCGGCGGTAGCAAACACTGACTTTGGATGTAACGGGCTTTTTGTGGTGTGGGAGCTTTTGTGGCGAGGTGATTTAGCGAAACGTCGCACCGCCTCGATCGGCTGCGCAGCAGTCGTAAACCCACAGAATGCGGTATCCCTGAGAGACTGCATTCGCGGGTTTTGGGGCCGCTTCGCAGCCCATCGGGGATAAATCCCCTCGCCACAGAGTTCTCGGCACATCCTATAACGATCCTGTTTTTGCTAGAATCCGCAACGCGCCGCTCAGCCGGCGCGTTTTTTTTGAATCCGGTTCACCCTTTGCGAGGGTAGCCACCTGGAGAATTACCCATGACACAACCGATTGTCGTGGCGGCACTGTATAAGTTCGTCACCCTCGAAGATTACGTTGACCTGCGCGAGCCACTGCTGCAAGCGATGGTCGACAACGGTATCAAAGGCACCCTGCTGATCGCCGAAGAAGGCATCAACGGCACCGTGTCCGGCAGCCGCGAAGGCATCGACGGCCTGCTCGCCTGGCTGAAGAACGACCCGCGCATGATCGACATCGACCACAAAGAGTCGTACTGCGACGAGCAGCCGTTCTACCGCACCAAGGTCAAGCTGAAGAAAGAGATCGTCACCCTTGGCGTCGAAGGCGTGGACCCGAACAAAAAGGTCGGCACCTACGTTGAGCCGCAGGACTGGAACGCGCTGATCAGCGACCCGGAAGTGCTGCTGATCGACACCCGCAACGATTACGAAGTGGCGATCGGCACCTTCGAAGGCGCCATCGATCCGAAAACCACCAGTTTTCGCGAATTCCCCGACTACATCAAAGAACACTTCGACCCGGCCGTGCACAAGAAGGTCGCGATGTTCTGCACCGGCGGCATTCGCTGCGAGAAAGCCTCCAGTTACATGCTGGGCGAGGGGTTCGAAGAGGTTTACCACCTCAAGGGCGGCATCCTGAAGTACCTCGAAGAGGTGCCGCAGGAAGAAACCAAGTGGCAGGGTGACTGCTTCGTGTTCGACAACCGGGTGACCGTGCGTCACGACCTCAGCGAAGGCGACTACGATCAATGTCATGCCTGCCGCACACCGGTCAGCGTTGAAGATCGCGCCTCCGAGCACTACGTGGCCGGCATCAGCTGCCCGCATTGCTGGGACAAGCTGAGCGAGAAAACCCGCCGCAGCGCCATCGATCGGCAGAAGCAGATCGAACTGGCCAAGGCGCGCAACATGCCGCACCCGATCGGCTACAACTATAAACAAGCATCCACCGAGGCCTGATCATGACTGCGCGCCTGCTCTATGTGATGGATCCGATGTGTTCCTGGTGCTGGGGGTTCGCTCCGGTTGCCAAGGCATTGGTCGAGCAGGCGCAGGCAGCCGGGGTGGAGTTGCACCTGGTGGTCGGCGGGTTGCGCACCGGTAGCGGTGCGGCGCTGGAACCGACTACACGGCGCTACATCCTCGAGCACTGGCAAGCGGTCAACGAGGCTACCGGTCAGCCGTTCAAGTTCGAGGGTGCGTTGCCCGACGGTTTTGTCTACGACACCGAGCCGGCCTGTCGGGCAATCGTCACCGCGCGCAGCCTGGCGCCGGATTGCGCGTGGAAGCTGGTCGGCCTGATCCAGCAGGCGTTTTATGCTGAAGGCCGCGATGTCACTCAGGCCAGTGTGTTGGTGGAGCTGGCTGAAAAGGCTGGCGTGCCGCGCATCGAATTTGCTGCCTTGTTCGATCATGCCGACCAACACAAAGCGACTCAGGCTGATTTCAGCTGGGTGCAGGATCTGGGCATCGCCGGGTTCCCGACCCTGCTCGCCGAGCGCAACGGCCAACTGGCGCTGTTGACCAACGGCTATCAACCGCTCAGCGAACTCTCGCCGCTGCTTGGTCGCTGGCTGGAGCGCGCCGCCTGTGCCTGACCTGGCCGATGACACGCCAGCCGTAAAGCGTGTCGACCGGCTGAGCTGGGCAGAAGTCCGGCGCCTGGCACTGCATCACAAAAAATCCCTGTGGATCGCCAACGGCGTGGCCGTGCTGGCGACGCTGTGCAGTGTGCCGATTCCGTTGCTGTTGCCTTTGCTGGTGGACGAAGTCCTGCTCGGGCATGGCGATGCCGCGCTGAAAGTCATGAACCACGTGCTGCCGTCGATGTGGCAACAAGCGGCGGGTTACATCGGCCTGATGCTGGTGGTCACCCTGACTCTGCGTTGCAGCGCCCTGTGTTTTGGCGTGTTGCAGGCGCGGCTGTTTGCGCGGCTGGCGAAAGACATCGTCTACCGCATTCGCGTGCGGCTGATCGAGCGCCTGAAAAGGATTTCCCTCGGCGAATACGAAAGCCTCGGCAGCGGCACCGTGACCACCCATCTGGTCACCGATCTGGACACCCTCGACAAGTTCGTCGGCGAAACCCTCAGCCGGTTTCTGGTGGCGATGCTGACCCTGGTCGGCACCGCGAGCATCCTGATGTGGATGCACTGGAAACTGGCGCTGCTGATCCTGCTGTTCAATCCGCTGGTGATCTACGCCACGGTGCAGTTGGGCAAGCGGGTCAAGCACCTGAAGAAACTGGAGAACGACAGCACCTCACGTTTCACTCAAGCCTTGAGCGAAACCCTCGATGCGATCCAGGAAGTGCGCGCCGGCAACCGTCAGGGTTTCTTCCTCGGGCGACTCGGCTTGCGCGCGCAGGAAGTGCGTAACTATGCGGTCAACTCGCAGTGGAAGACCGATGCGTCGAACCGCGCCAGTGGTCTGCTGTTCCAGTTCGGCATCGATATCTTCCGCGCGGCGGCGATGCTCACGGTGCTGTTCTCCGACCTGTCGATCGGCCAGATGCTCGCGGTGTTCAGCTACCTGTGGTTCATGATCGGCCCGGTCGAACAACTGCTCAATCTGCAATACGCCTACTACGCGGCGGGTGGCGCACTGGCGCGGATCAACGAACTGCTGGCGCGGGCTGACGAGCCGCAATACCCGGGCGGCGTCGATCCGTTCAAGGGGCGGGAAACCGTGGGTATCGAGGTGCAGGGACTGAGCTTCGGTTACGGCGATGAATTGGTGGTGGATCAGATGAACCTGTCCATCGCCCCCGGTGAAAAAGTCGCGATTGTCGGCGCCAGCGGCGGCGGCAAAAGCACTTTGGTGCAACTGTTGTTAGGGCTGTACACGCCGTTGTCCGGGACTATCCGTTTCGGCGGTTCGACCCAACAGGAAATCGGTCTGGAGCTGATTCGTGAAAACGTCGCGGTGGTGCTGCAGCATCCGGCGCTGTTCAACGACACCGTCCGCGCCAATCTGACCATGGGCCGCACCCGCAGTGACGAAGCCTGCTGGCAGGCACTGGAAATCGCCCAGTTGGAGACGACCATCCGGGCGTTGCCGGACGGACTCGACAGCATCGTCGGACGTTCCGGCGTGCGCCTGTCCGGTGGTCAGCGTCAGCGTCTGGCAATTGCGCGGATGATCCTCGCCGAGCCGAAAGTGGTGATTCTTGACGAAGCCACTTCAGCCCTCGACGCTGCCACCGAATACAACCTGCATCAGGCCATGGCGCGCTTCCTCAATGGCCGCACCACGCTGATCATTGCCCATCGCCTGTCGGCGGTGAAGCAGGCGGATCGGGTGCTGGTGTTCGATGGCGGGCAAGTGGCCGAGGATGGCGACCACCAGCAACTGATCGCCGATGGCGGCCTCTACGCCAAGCTCTACGGCCACCTGCAGCGCCTGTAATCAGCCCCACAGCACCTGCAACGCCGCCTCGCCGCCGTCATGGCCGAACTGCTTCATCACCACCGAACAGGATTCGCACGGGCGCATGGTTGTTGCGATGTCGACCGCGCGGATCTCTGTCGGGTCGGGATATTTCTCGCGCAGCACGCTGATCAGTTTGCTTTCGCTGTCCAGCGAGGTCGGCCGGCTGGTTTGCGTCGGCTGATAGGTTTTCAGCTCCTTGATGGTCAGCGGCACGGCCAGCAGTTGCCCTTGCTCGGTGACCTCCAGCGAGGTGCGCGGGAAGCTTGGGTTGTAGTCGATGTTGACGTAAGTGGTGTCGCCGATCCGCACGTGATTGGCACCCATGTGGCGAAACAGCGGCAGGCGCTGGGTGCTCCCTTGCGCGCCGGACACGCTGACGTAGATCTCCCGTTTGCCGCTGGTCGTGGTGACTTCGGCATAGGCGATGTTACGTGCGTTGACCGGCCGCTCACGCACGGGCAACAGGTTGTGCAGTTTCTGCATGGCACTGTCGATGCGCAGGGCCGCGTTAGTGTTGGACGGGTTGATTGTTGGTGACAGAAACAACGTGTCGAAAATCTCTGCGGTTTTCTGCCGAAAGGCTTCCGGCGCTTCCTTGCTGCGCGCCCAAGTGACGGCGCCTTCGGGCAGGCGGGTGACGATCATCCGTGTCGAGTGATCGAACATCAGTGCTTCGCCCGGGCTGGTGTCGACCTTCAGCCATTTCATATTGTTTGCAGGCATGGCCGTGGTGCCGATGGGGATCGCGATCTGTTCCATGGTCTGCATCGCGCGCTGCACCGATTCCAGACCATGGATGCGCACCATGTTGTTGGCATGCAGCGAGCCGGTGTAGACGGTCAGCAGTTCAGCGCCGAGGGTGCCGTCGGCCAGTTCGGCGGGTGCCAGGCGCTTGAACGTCAGCTGCTTGCCGGGGATTTCGCCTTTGGCGAAGGTTGCCAGGTAGTACTCGTGGTGGTTGAC
This sequence comes from Pseudomonas sp. S150, assembly GCF_004526365.1. NCBI lineage: Bacteria > Pseudomonadati > Pseudomonadota > Gammaproteobacteria > Pseudomonadales > Pseudomonadaceae > Pseudomonas > Pseudomonas sp. S150. The sequence continues at coordinate 5,002,721 of NZ_CP038207.1, read as the reverse complement.
CCGGAAAAACACATGGGTGGCCGAGTCGTCGATGGCCGGCATCAGCACGGCGCCGACCTGATGTGAATCGTCAATGCCGTCGTAGGTGCCGCCGGTTTTTATCCGCGCATAAATGCCTTTGCGAAACTGCAGCGTGGCTTGAATCTGTTGCCTCGGCACCAGTTTGCCTTGAATGAAACCCAGGCGACGCAGGTCGCCGTTGAACAGCCTCGGGCGGTTATCGATGATCTGATAAAGCCTGGCTTCGACCGCCAGGAACGTTCCGTCACGCCGGGGCAGGGTGGCCGGCTCCGAAACCCGCTCGCCGAACCACGGTGCGTAACCCTTTTCCTTGTCGATGGTGCCGACGGCGGGCGTCGGGGCGGGTTCTGCGGTGATGTAGCTGACGCGGCAGTCGCCCGCGCCCGGTGCGCGACGGATCCGGCACGGCAGCAGCGTCCAGTGCTGACTGTCATCGAGCAGCTCGACCCGGCGCAGTTCATCGCCGTCGAGTCGATAGGGCACATCATCGATCAAGACCGTGGTGCGTCCGCCAGCCTCGGGGACAAGCTCGACGCGGGTGTTCGGCGCTACTTCGATATCGATCTGATCGTCGGTTTTTTTCACGGTGCGGTAGTGCGAACGCCCCAGCGAAAAATCATGCTCGTGTGCGAGCAACTGCGGCCCATAAGGGCGGTCGGACAGCGGATCGAGCAAGTGATGCCGCGAGCCGCCGACGTTGCGCACCGGCACATCGTCAATGCCTCTGACCACGGCCAGATGATCGGCAGGGTTCAGCGCTTTCCAGCGCCCGGCATCCAGTGCCTGGGGCAGACTGTGCAGCAGGTCATAGTCAGCGCTTCTGCCGGCCAGCCTTTTCAGACGTGCAACCGCGCGGTGTTCCAGATGCGCCACGGCCCGCACTGCGCCGATCGCACCTCGGCCGCCGAGCTTGAGCAAAGCAGGCGCAGCGTCCAGCGGATTGAGGTTTCTCAAGCTCGAAACCAGCAGGTTTTTTGACAATTGCGCCATGCGTGGCAGGGCGACGCGAATCGCCATTTTCCCGGCCACGGCCGCGAGGCGAATGCTGCCGGCGACGAACTTGCCCAAGGGAATCGCGAACGAGACGATATCGAGGAGCAGGCCGAGTACGCCCATTGCGCGTTTGCCCGGACTGTCCGACTGCAGGTCTTCGAGACTGCCCCAGAACGGGATAAAGCCCTTGAGGGCATGAGTCCAGTGCTGTTTGCGGCTGTCGCGCTCGAAACGGGTATCACCCCAGGCCTCACTGCGCAGCGCCTGCTCATCGGCATAGAACAACCGGGTCGCGATGAACGAGGCGATGTGCGCCGTGCGCGGTGAGCTGAAGGTCAGGTTCGGCGAACTGTCGTGATGGGCCGCCGGGATCATCGAAACCGGGAGGGAGTCGCCCAGCGGTTCGAGGATCGCGACGCATTTGGCGTCGGGGGCGGGTGTCGAACCGTTCCAGTGGGCTTTTCGATCGAACGGCAGGCGGCGGGCGACGATGCGGCTGATGCTCTGGCCCTTGGTCCGTCCACGTTTGGGCGGCAGGGGTGGCAATAACAGACCGCCAACATGTGTGCCATCCAGATCCGGGCGTTTACGAATGATGCCGGCACGAGGCAGGCATTCGTAGAATTGAGGCGGGCCCTGATACGTCGCCTGCAACACGAAGCCCATGCGGGCCCGGTGCGGCAGGATGTTTTCCGCTGTCTCCAGGTGAGCTTCGATATGCCGTGTCGGATCCCTGAGACTGTGAATCCGCACTTCGCCGTGCTCCAGTGCCCGGCGGTCGGGCCACGGCAGTGTGACCAACAGCGACTTGATCAGGTATTCATAGGCTTCGCGGGCCTCGCTCAGATAGTCATCGAACTGCTGCTCGAACAAGGGCCTGATCTCGGGCAAGGTGCAGTTGCTCGGAAACCGTGAAAGGCGTCGGCCTGGATGTCCGGTATCGACAAAACCGCTTTGCAGTTTGCCTGCTGCGTTGAGGCTGATCCATTCGCTGACACTGCGGCCATCGTTGCTGACGTACCAGCGCGTGTCGGGGCTCAACCCGCCAGCGGCATAGACCTCCAGCAACGGCCAGGTCGGCAATGCCACATCCGGGGTGTCGATAATGCTGCGTCGGCTACGGTTGGGCGTTGAAGGATGGTGGCGTTTGAGGCGAATCGTCGTGTGATCGTACAGCTCGTTGGCCAGCGCCTTGTCCAGTTGCTGTTTTGCCAATGCGAGTCGCCGTGGCGGCTCGATGTCCAGTTGCAGGATCGCTGCGTTCATTTGCTTCTTGTGGTCTTCCAGCGCTTGCAGGGCAGTGTCATCGCCGAATGTCTCGTTCGCTGCGGCCTGGGCTCCGGTGGCCAGTGTCCAGGTCTGCGCGGCAGCCACTCGGGTCATGGCGATCAGGGTTTGCAGGTCGGTGCTGGCGTTTTCACTTTTGTGCAGCGGCAGATCGACCAGTTGCTGAAAGCTCAGATGTTCCAGCAACTGTGGATCGAGGGCATGGGCGAGGTGCACGCCATGCACGAAATTGACCCAGACCACCGAGCTGGCGTACGGCAGGTCGTCAGGAATGTCGCGTACTTGGAAATCCAGTCCGAACTGCGTCAGGCATACCCATCCCAGCAGATGTTTTTCGGTCGGGGTCGAGGTTCGGTGAGAATCCTCCAGGTGCTGTAAAAAATCCCGGCGAATGCTGGCGTAGCTGGCGCCGTGGTGAGCGCGCTGTTCCAGCGCAAAACCGGCCACTTCGGTCGAGCTTCTGTCGCCGGGCAGTTCGTACCACAGACACAACGCTTCCAACAATAAACGCAGGCCGATATCGGGGACGGTCGGCTCATCGGGCCGCGCGCCATACCATTGCAGTTTCTGCAGCAGGCGCTGGCCCAGGTCACGCGCCTTGGGGGTGTCGAGCAGGCGTTCCAGGCAGGCGGCGGGCTGTTGTTCCAGTTGCTGACGGGTGAAAGGAGGCGTTACTTCGCCGGCCAGGCTGTCGATGACTGACAGGGCTTTGCCGGTCAGCCAGTCGCCAATCAGGTCGTGAATCGCGGCTTTGTCATCGTCGCTCATCAGTCCCGTCAGCGCCGGCTGGTGTCGCAGATTAAGTCGGTGGCAGGCGCGTTGTTCTTCGACCTTGCGGATCAACCGGGCCAGTGCGGTGGCGTCCTGTGCATCCGTAAATGTGAACCCGGACTCACGCAGCAGTTGTGACAACGGCAGCAGCCTGTCGGAACGCAGGTGTGCGCCTATACTCAGCAACGCTCGCTGAAATTCTTGAATTGTGCTGGAGGCCCGGGTGACATCCTCGATGGTGAAGCGGGCGCAGCTGCCATCGGGACGATTGAAGGAAAAGCTGCAGTGACCGGCTGCGGCGTCGACTTGCAGCAATGATCCTCTGGACGTTTGCAGGTAGGCCGCCAATTGTGGCTCGCCGCTGTCATCGAACAGTGCCTGCAGAAGGTTTTGCGCCTGGTCGTGGGCTGCACCCAGGCGTGAATGTGTCTGGGGTGTGAGGTAGTAGGTCTGCAGTGAGGTCGATGCGTCGAGCACGGCGCGCAGCGCAGAGATCATTGCGCGGTATTCGCTCTGTTGGGCAGTATGGCGTTGCAGCGTGGCGGAAGGTGACTGCATGGAAAACGGCTCTGGAATGATTGAAAGCCGTCAGTGTCGAAGCATGGCGAACAGCGGGTGCGGTACATACGTATCGCCGGTTGAAAATGTCCTGGTTTGCTGGAAGGGGTCGCTCCCTTGTCTGGCTCTGGCGATCTCCCCTTGAAGATGACAGTGCGTGCGCAAAGGACCTCATGAAGCATAAAAGGACTCTCGGAACGCCACGGTTGTTGGGCATCGTCTGGCCATTTATCGCCGTCGTGTTATTTCAGGCGTTATTGGGGGGCGTGAGTCTTTACGTCCTGTCGGCCGTTCGCGGCTATGTTGCCGGCGAGAGTCTCTGGTCCAAGGGCCAGAAAGACGCCATCTATTACCTGAACCTGTATGCCGACAGCCGCGACGAGGCGATCTTCCTCAAATACAAGGAAGCGATTGCCGTGCCTCAGGGCGGTCACCAGTTGCGTCTGGCGCTGGATCGTCAGCCGCCGGATCTGCAGGCGGCACGGGAGGGGATTCTCAAGGGCGGCAACCATCCCGACGACGTCTCGAGCCTGATCTGGCTGTACCTCAATTTCCGCCATTTCAGTTATCTGGAAACCGCGATCGACCGCTGGACCATCGGCGACGCCTATCTGGTGCAACTGGACAATGTCGCGCGCGAGATGCATCAGGGCATCAGCGAAAACAACGCGACGCCAGCTGATATCCAGCACTGGAAAGCGCAGATCTTTGCCATCAACGACGGTGTGACGCCGGCGGCCAAGGCGTTCAGCGATGCCTTGGGCGAAGGCTCGCGGATGATCCTGCGCCTGCTGTTGTTCACCAACCTGGCCACAGCGCTGGGGTTGATCGTGCTGGCATTGTTGCGCACCCACAAACTGCTCAAGCAGCGGCATGCCTTCGCCCAGGCGCTGCAACTGGAGAAGGATCGGGCACACATCACCCTGCAATCGATTGGCGACGGGGTGATCACCACCGACGTCAACGGCGCGATCGATTACATGAACCCGGCGGCGGAGGCGATGACGCACTGGAAGTCCGAGCACGCGGCGGGGTTGCCATTGGCAGCGCTGTTCAATCTGCTCGATGACAATGCGCAGACCGAAGGGCTGACGCTGATCGAGCACATTCTCAGCGGGCAACTGATCGGTGGCAGCGAGCACTCCAAACTGATTCAGCGCCTGGATGGCAGTACGGTCTCGGTGACGCTGGTGGGCGCGCCGATCCGCAACGCCGAGAAGGTTATCGGTACGGTGCTGGTGCTGCATGACATGACTCAGGAACGGCAATACATCGCCAACCTGTCGTGGCAGGCGACCCACGATGCCCTGACCGGTCTGGCCAACCGCCGCGAGTTCGAATATCGCCTGGAACAGGCCCTGCACAACCTGACGCGCCAGCCCGGTCGGCATGCGCTGATGTTTCTCGATCTGGACCAGTTCAAACTGGTCAACGACACCTGCGGTCACGCCGCCGGCGATGAGTTGCTGCGGCACATTTGCACGCTGTTGCAATCGGGCTTGCGCGAGAGCGACACCCTCGCGCGGCTGGGCGGCGACGAGTTCGGCATTCTGCTGGAGAACTGCGCCCCGGATGCCGCCGAGAAAATCGCCGAGAGCCTGCGCCAGACCGTGCAGAACCTGCACTTCGTGTGGAAGGGACGGCCGTTTTTGACCACTGTGAGCATTGGCCTGGTGCACATCGCCCAGACCCCGACCACCCTCGAAGCGTCATTGCGCGCCGCCGACATGGCTTGCTACATGGCCAAGGAAAAGGGCCGCAACCGGGTGCAGGTCTATCATGCCGACGACTCCGAACTGTCGCTGCGCTTCGGCGAAATGGCCTGGGTGCAGCGCCTGCACATGGCGCTGGAGGAAAACCGCTTCTGCCTCTATGCCCAGGAAATTGCTCCGCTGGGCGCTACAGCCCATGGCGGGGGGCACATCGAAATACTCTTGCGTCTGCATGACGAAGCCGGACGGATGATCCTGCCGGACAGTTTCATTCCGGCGGCCGAACGTTATGGTCTGATGAGTCAACTGGATCGTTGGGTCGTCGAGAATGTTTTTAAAGTGATTGCCCAATGTATTACCGAACAACATGAAGGTCCGTTGGCAATGTGTGCGATTAATCTTTCAGGCATTACTATCGGAGATGAAGCGTTCTTGCACTTTCTGCGTGAACAGTTTGTTAATTACGCTATACCCCCTGAAATGATTTGTTTTGAAATTACTGAAACCAGCGCCATTGCCAATCTCGGCAGCGCGATTAGATTTATTAATGAACTCAAAGGCTTAGGTTGTTACTTCTCACTTGATGATTTTTGTGCCGGAATGTCTTCATTCGCTTATCTGAAACATTTGCCTGTAGACTTCCTGAAGATCGACGGGAGTTTCGTAAAGGATATGCTGGACGACCCGATTAACCGTGCAATGGTCGAGGTGATCAATCACATCGGGCATGTCATGGGTAAGCAGACAATTGCCGAGTTTGTTGAAACAACCCAGATCGAGCAGGCATTGCTTGAAATCGGGGTGGATTACGCTCAGGGTTATGTCATCGAACGCCCGCAGTTGTTTACCTGCGACAGTTTGCAAAGTCGGCCCGCCAGACCGCAGCCGCTGTTGTTCAAGGCGCCTGGCACGTTCCGTTGAAATATCTTGCCGATCCTTACAATCACAAATCAAAAGGAGCCGAACAGTGATCGACACATTCAACCGAACCGGACCACTCATGGAAGCTGCAAGTTATCCTGCCTGGGCACAACAGCTCATTGCAGATTGCAGCGAGAGCAAGCGCCGGGTTGTCGAACATGAACTGTACCTGCGCATGCGCGATAACAAGCTCAGCGCCAAAACCATGCGCCAGTACTTGATCGGGGGCTGGCCAGTAGTTGAACAGTTTGCGTTGTATATGGCGCAGAACCTGACCAAAACCAAGTTTGCCCGCCATCCTGGGGAGGACATGGCGCGCCGCTGGCTGATGCGCAACATCCGCGTCGAACTCAATCATGCCGACTACTGGCTGAACTGGAGTCGCGCGCATGGCGTCAGCCTGGAGGATCTGCAGGCCCAGCAAGTACCGCCGGAACTGCATGCGCTGAGTCACTGGTGCTGGCATACGAGTTCGGCGGATTCGCTGATCGTCGCCATCGCTGCGACCAACTACGCCATCGAGGGCGCGACCGGGGAGTGGTCAGCGCTGGTCTGCTCCACTGGCGTGTATGCGGCGGCGTTCCCGGAAGAAGAGCGCAAGCGTGCAATGAAGTGGCTGAAGATGCATGCCCAGTACGACGACGCTCACCCATGGGAAGCGCTGGAAATCATCTGCACGCTGGCGGGCATGAACCCGAGTAAGGCTCTGCAGACCGAACTGCGTCAGGCGGTGTGCAAGAGCTACGACTACATGTACCTGTTTCTGGAGCGTTGCATGCAACTGGAGACCGCCGATCGGGCGTTGCACGGGCGTGAACGCCGGGCACTTGTAGAGAGCTGATTTTCGGCAAAACGCCAAAGCAAATGTGGGAGCGGGCTTGCTCGCGAAAGCGGTGTGTCAGTCAGCAATTGTTTGACTGGCACACCGCTTTCGCGAGCAAGCCCGCTCCCACAGTGGTTTTTGGGTGTCTGGAAGGACTCAGCCCGCCATCGCCAGCCGATTACGCCCTTCGCGCTTGGCCACGTACAGCGCACTGTCGGCCCGGCGCAGCAGGCTGTCAGCTGACTCTCCCGGCAACAGAGTCGAGCAGCCAAGGCTCACGGTCAGGTCGATCAGTTTACCGTCCGCGAAATATTCTGCAGTCTGCGCGGCGTGACGCAGACGCTCGCCGACCATCGCTGCCGCTTCCCGGCCGGTGTTGGACAACAAGATCAGAAACTCTTCCCCGCCATAGCGAAACACCATGTCAACGTTACGCAGTTGGCCCTTGATCGACGCTGCCACCGCTTTGAGCACGTCATCCCCGGCACTGTGGCCGTGACTGTCGTTGACCCGCTTGAAGTGGTCGATGTCGAGCATCAGCACCGACAGCGGTTGCAGGTGCCGGCGGGACATGTCGATCTCGCGTTGCAGGGTCTGCTCCATGGCGATCCGGTTGCCGGTTCCGGTCAACGGGTCGCGCAGCGCACTTTGTGTTGCCGCGCGGTAGAGCAGGGCATTGCGCATCGGGAACAGCAGCGACGACAGCAGCGATTCGAGGTTGCCCTGATCCTGCTCGCTGAAGCGCTGGTTGCGGCGGAAGACCAGTTCACCCAGGTGCTCGCCTTCGTGGCTGAGGCTGTAGCTGACCGAATGGTGACCGCGGGCACCGAACTCCAGGCGCAAGTCGCTGCCCGAATGCACGTAGCTCAAGGCATCCAGCGGCACAAGACGCTGAACTTCGCGGAAAAACAGACCGAGGATTCGTTGCGGCTCAAGACTGGTTTGCAGTTGCAGGCTCATTTGCTGGCGCAATTGCGCCAGGCTGGCCGGGCGTTCCAGAAGCGGAGGCAGCTGACCAAAGCCCAGGCGTTGCAATTTGGCACTGTCAAAGTCAATTGCATTGGTCTGGGAAGGTGATTTCATATGGCGTGAGCCCCTAAGCAGTAAGTCTGTCTTACAGGCTGGGTGAGAGCGGCTATGGGCTGCGCGTCATACTGATCCATCAGTCCCGTAGGACATTTGGCGTAAGTTTAGTCTGCCGGATGACGATTAGTCAGCTATCGAAATCGGCCTTGCCCCAGTGCCTTCACACGGCATGCTTTGAGGAAAATTAGAGCGAAAGTCGTGCCATTCGGTTCAGGTTTATTAAAACCTTTATGAATCAACAGGATGGCTTTTTGCTTTGAGGGCGGGTGGCGGATATTTGACTGAAGTGTGACGGTGGGAAGCGGCAATTGTGTGCCGCGACGGTAATCCGCCACGGCAACAAAAGCGACGTATGGCAGTTATTGCGCGTTGAATGCCTGGCCATTGATGCCGGCGCTGTCAGGGCCCATCAGGTACAGGTACACCGGCATGATCTCTTCCGGGGTCGGATTGTTCAGCGGGTTTTCTCCCGGATAGGCCTGTGCACGCATGCTGGTACGCGTGCCGCCCGGGTTGATGCTGTTGGAGCGCACGGGTGCCACGCCATCGACTTCATCGGCCAGGGTTTGCATCAAGCCTTCGGTAGCGAACTTCGATACTCCGTAAGCGCCCCAGTAGGCCCGGCCCTTGCGTCCGACGCTGCTGGAGGTGAACACCACCGAGGCATCCTGCGACAGCTTGAGCAGCGGCAGCAGGGTGCTGGTCAGCATGAACATGGCGTTGACGTTGACTTGCATGACACGCATGAAGTTTTCGCCCGACAGCTGCTCGATCGGCGTGCGCGGGCCGATGATCGAGGCGTTGTGCAGCAGGCCGTCGAGGTGGCCGAACTCGGTTTCGATCATTGCCGCCAGCTCATCGTATTGATGGGGCAGGGCGGTCTCGAGGTTGAACGGGATCACTGCCGGTTGTGGATGCCCCGCCGCTTCAATCTCGTCGTAGACCTGAGTCAGATTGGCTTCGGTCTTGCCCAGCAGCAGCACGGTGGCGCCGTGAGCGGCGTAAGTTTTCGCGGCAGCCGCACCGATGCCACGACCGGCACCGGTGACCAGAATGACCCGATCCTTGAGCAATTCGGGACGGGCGGTGTAATCGAACATAAGAACCTCACAATCCATTCATGAAGACCTGCTTCCTTGTGGTGAGGGGATTTATCCCCGACCGGCTGCGAAGCAGTCGTAAACCTGCATATCGAATCGACCTGAAAGATTGCGGGGGCTGCTTCGCAACCCATCGGGGATAAATCCCCTCGCCACAAAGGCCGTTTTCAGCAGCTGCACAGCGCGCTGTCGAGCACCTTGCGCAATTCCAGCGGATGATCCACCACCACGTCCGCGCCCCAGTGCCGCGGGTTGTCGTCCGGGTGGATATAGCCGTAGGTCACGGCGCAGGTCTTGGTGCCGGCATCGCGGCCCGACTCGATATCGCGCAGATCATCGCCCACAAACAAAACCGTCGACGGATCCAGATCAAGCATCTTGCACGCGAGGATCAGCGGCTCCGGATCCGGCTTGCTGTTTTTCACGTGATCCGGGCAGATCAGCAGCGCCGAGCGCTCGGCCAACCCCAGCTGTTGCATGATCGGCTCGGCGAACCGCACCGGTTTGTTGGTGACCACGCCCCAGATCAGGTTGGCCCGCTCGATGTCGGCCAGCAGCTCGCCCATGCCGTCGAACAGCTTGCTGTGTACCGCGCACCCGGCCAGATAACGCTCGAGGAATTCCTGACGCAGTTCCTCGAAGCCCGGCGATTCCGGGTCCATCGAGAACGTCACCGCGACCATGGCTTTGGCGCCGCCGGAGATTTCGTCGCGGATGTGCTTGTCGTTCATCGGCGGCAAGCCGCGATCCGCGCGCATCGCCTGACAGATGGCGATGAAATCCGGCGCGGTGTCGAGCAGGGTGCCGTCCATATCGAAAAGGACTGCTCTGATGGCCATCGGCTTACTCCTCGCGCAGGGTCTGGATCATGTAGTTGACGTCAACGTCGCTGGCCAGCTTGTAGTGCTTGGTCAGCGGGTTGTAGGTCAGGCCGATGATGTCCTTGACGGTCAGGCCGGCGATGCGGCTCCAGGCGCCCAGCTCGGACGGGCGGATGAATTTCTTGAAGTCGTGGGTGCCGCGCGGCAGCAGCTTCATGATGTATTCGGCGCCGATGATGGCGAACAGGTACGCCTTCGGGTTGCGGTTGATGGTCGAAAAGAACACCTGGCCGCCGGGCTTGACCATGCGGTAGCAGGCGCGGATCACCGACGACGGGTCTGGTACGTGCTCCAGCATTTCCAGGCAGGTCACGACGTCGAACTGCTCGGGCATCTCTTCAGCCAGGGCTTCGGCGGTGATCTGCCGGTATTCGACGCTGACGCCTGACTCCAGCTGATGCAGTTGCGCAACCGCCAGTGGCGCTTCGCCCATGTCGATGCCCATGACAGTGGCGCCGCGCTGGGCCATGGCTTCGCTGAGGATGCCGCCGCCGCAACCGACGTCGAGAACTTTCTTGCCGGCCAGATTGACCCGCTCGTCAATCCAGTTGACGCGTAGCGGGTTGATGTCGTGCAGCGGTTTGAACTCGCTTTCACGGTCCCACCAGCGATGGGCCAGGGCTTCGAATTTGGCGATTTCGGCGTGGTCGACGTTGCTCATGATCTATTCCTCGAAAAACTTGAAAAGGGCTGTAGCCGCGGAGTCTGCTCCGGGGTGTTTACGATTCGGTGTGGCCGCTGATGCGCTGGCCCCAGGCCCGGGCGGTGGCGCCCAGCTGTTGTTCGTCCAGACGGGTCAGGCGCCGGTCGTCGAGTAACTGTTTGCCGGCGACCCACAGGTGTTTCACGCAGTCGCGGCCGGTGGCATAAATAAGCTGCGACACCGGGTCATAGACCGGCTGCTGGGCCAGGCCGGACAGGTCGAAAGCGACAATGTCCGCAGCCTTGCCGATCTCCAGCGAACCGACCTGGGCCTCTATGCCCAAGGCCCGTGCGCCGTTGAGCGTGGCCATGCGCAGCGCACGATGGGCGTCCAGCGCGGTGGCCGAGCCGGCGACGGCTTTGGCCAGCAGCGCGGCGGTGCGGGTTTCGCCGAGCAGGTCGAGGTCGTTGTTGCTCGCCGCGCCATCGGTGCCGACGGCGACGTTCACGCCAGCCTGCCACAGGCGCTCCACCGGGCAGAACCCGCTGGCCAGCTTCAGATTCGATTCCGGGCAGTGGATCACGCTGGTGTTGCTTTCTACCAGCAATGCCAGATCGTCATCGCTGATCTGGGTCATGTGCACCGCCTGGAAGCGTGGGCCGAGCAGGCCGAGGCGACCGAGGCGGGCCAGCGGCCGCTCGCCGCGATGCTCCAGCGATTGCTGGACTTCGAAGGCGGTCTCGTGGACGTGCATATGGATCGACGCGTCCAGCTCTTCGGCGATCACGCGGATTTTTTCCAGGTTCTCGTCGCCCACGGTGTAGGGTGCATGCGGGCCGAAGGTGATCTTGATCCGTTCGTGATGCTTCAGATCGCCGAACAGCTCAACGCCCTGACGAATGGCCTCATCGGCGCTGCTGGCGCCGGGGATCGGGAAATCGAGGATCGGAATCGCGATCTGCGCGCGAATGCCGCTGTTGTGCACGCGCTCACTGGCGACCTTCGGGAAGAAATACATGTCCGAGAAACAGCTGATGCCGCCCTTGATCTGCTCGGCAATCGCCAGGTCAGTACCATCACGGACGAAATCTTCATCGACCCATTTGGCTTCGGCCGGCCAGATGTGGTTTTCCAGCCAGGTCATCAGCGGCAGATCGTCGGCCAGGCCACGGAACAGGGTCATCGCCGCGTGCCCGTGAGCGTTGATCAGGCCTGGGGCGAGCAGCACGTCCGGCAATTCGCGGACTTCAGTGGCGTTACACTTCAATGCTTCGGCGCGCGGGCCGATAAACACGATGCGACCGTCGCGAATGCCCAGGCCATGCTCCTTGAGCACAACGCCTGCGGGTTCGACGGGTACCAGCCAGGTCGGCAGCAATAATAAGTCGAGCGCAATGGCAGGTTTCGGCATCGAGGGTCGGTTCCAGTGCTTTTGTAAAGGATGGCGAAGTATACCCGAGCGTCTTCGCGGGGGGATCGCTATAATCGGCGGCTTTTGTTCATGAGTGCGGGGTGAGGGATGCGCGATCGACTGTTGGCTGCGGAGAAAGTAAAGGCCATCGATTGGCGAGATGGCGCGCTCCACCTGCTGGATCAGCGTATTTTGCCGTTCGAGGAAACGTGGATTGCCTACACCAGCGCTGCCGGTGTGGCTGAGGCGATTCGTTCGATGGTGGTGCGTGGCGCACCGGCCATCGGCATCAGCGCGGCCTATGGCATTGTGCTGGCGGCCCGCGCTCGCGTGGCTGAAGGCGGCGACTGGTACGCGGCGCTGGAAGAGGATTTCGCCCTGCTGGCGGATTCCCGCCCGACGGCGGTCAACCTGTTCTGGGCGTTGAATCGCATGCACGATCGGCTCGATCGTCTGAAGGACAATGCCGATCCGCTGGTGGCGCTGGAAGCCGAAGCCATTGCCATTCATGAAAGCGACCGCGAAGCCAACCTGACCATGGCCCAGCTCGGCGTCGATCTGATCCGCAAGCATCAGGGCAATGCCCAGGCGATCCTGACCCACTGCAATACCGGCGCCCTTGCGACCGGCGGTTTCGGTACCGCGCTGGGGGTGATTCGTGCGGCGTATCTGGAAGGCATGGTCGAGCGGGTGTATGCCGATGAAACCCGGCCATGGCTGCAGGGTTCGCGCCTGACCGCGTGGGAGCTGGCGAACGAAGGCATCCCGGTGACGCTGAATGCCGATTCGGCTGCTGCGCACATCATGAAAACCAAGGGCGTGACTTGGGTGATCGTCGGGGCTGACCGCATCACTGCCAATGGCGACGTGGCGAACAAGATCGGCACCTATCAACTGGCGGTCAACGCCATGCACCACGGCGTGCGTTTCATGGTGGTGGCGCCGAGTTCGACCATCGACATGCATCTGGCCAGTGGCGACGACATCCCGATCGAGGAGCGTGACGGCGCCGAGCTGCTGGAGGTCGGTGGCAAGCGCGTGGGGGCGGACGTCGAGGCGTTCAACCCGGTGTTTGACGTGACGCCGGCGGATCTGATCGATGCGATCGTTACCGAGAAGGGCATCGTCGAGCGACCGGATACGGCGAAGATGGCTCAATTGATGTGCCGCAAGCGCCTGCATTGATGGGCTGTGGCGTCTGAAAGGACGCCATCGCCAGCAGGCTGGCTCCTACATTGATTGGTGTCGAACGCAAACCCTGTAGGAGTGAGCCTGCTCGCGATGGGGCCATCAAAGTCAATAAACATCTCCAAATCAAGCCCCAAATCTGCATTCAAAGAAGCTCTGAGCCTCTCTCGTCCCCTTTACGCCTGTCACCGGTCAACTAACTATGCTCCATGCGCATCTGGGGGATAGGTGCGTGGCGGCTCTTGTGATAACATCCGGCGTTTTCCGAGGCAGCTTCACGGAGCTGTCTTTACTGCGCAAATCCACGGTTCGATTTGTTGATTTGTCGTAAGTCGGCGCATGGCACTCAGCCTGCCCCGACGAGCTTCGTACATCCCATATGGATATGACGAAGTTTCACCAGAAAAAGGAATCAGGCTTCTCATGGGCGAACTGGCCAAAGAAATCCTCCCGGTCAATATCGAAGACGAGCTGAAACAGTCCTACCTCGACTACGCGATGAGCGTAATCGTCGGCCGTGCACTGCCGGATGCGCGCGATGGCCTCAAGCCCGTGCACCGTCGCGTACTGTTCGCGATGAGCGAGCTGGGCAACGACTTCAACAAGCCGTACAAGAAATCTGCCCGTGTTGTCGGTGACGTGATCGGTAAGTATCACCCGCACGGTGATACCGCGGTGTACGACACCATCGTCCGCATGGCTCAGCCTTTCTCCCTGCGCTACCTGCTGGTTGACGGTCAGGGCAACTTCGGTTCGGTGGACGGCGACAACGCCGCGGCCATGCGATACACCGAAGTGCGCATGACCAAGCTGGCGCACGAGCTGCTGGCTGACCTGCATAAAGAAACCGTGGACTGGGTGCCGAACTACGACGGCACCGAAATGATCCCGGCGGTGATGCCGACGCGCATCCCGAACCTGCTGGTCAACGGTTCCAGCGGTATCGCCGTGGGCATGGCGACCAATATTCCGCCGCACAACCTCGGTGAAGTCATCGACGGTTGCCTGGCCCTCATCGACAACCCAGAGCTGACCGTCGATGAGCTGATGCAATACATCCCCGGTCCGGACTTCCCGACGGCCGCGATCATCAATGGTCGTGCCGGCATCATCGAAGCCTACCGCACCGGTCGCGGCCGCATTTACATGCGTGCCCGATCGATCATCGAAGACATCGACAAGGTCGGTGGTCGTCAGCAGATCGTCATCACCGAACTCCCGTATCAGCTGAACAAGGCGCGTCTGATCGAGAAGATCGCCGAGCTGGTCAAAGAGAAGAAGCTTGAAGGCATCACCGAGCTGCGCGACGAGTCCGACAAGGACGGTATGCGCGTCGTGATCGAGCTGCGTCGCGGCGAAGTGCCTGAGGTGATCCTCAACAACCTCTACGCCCAGACCCAGCTGCAATCGGTATTCGGCATCAACATCGTCGCGCTGATCGACGGCCGTCCGCGCATCCTGAACCTCAAGGATCTGCTGGAAGCCTTCGTCCGTCACCGTCGCGAAGTGGTCACCCGTCGTACCGTGTTCGAGCTGCGCAAGGCTCGCGAGCGTGGTCACATCCTCGAAGGTCAGGCCGTTGCCCTGTCGAACATCGACCCGGTGATCGCTCTGATCAAGGCGTCGCCGACTCCGTCGGAAGCGAAAGAAGCACTGGTCAGCACCCCTTGGGAATCCAGCGCCGTAGTCGCGATGGTTGAACGTGCCGGCGCCGATTCGTGCCGTCCGGAAAATCTCGATCCGCAATACGGTCTGCGCGAAGGCAAATACTTCCTGTCGCCAGAACAGGCGCAAGCCATTCTGGAACTGCGTCTGCACCGTCTGACCGGTCTGGAGCACGAGAAGCTGCTGGCCGAGTATCAAGAGATTCTCAACCAGATCGGCGAGCTGATCCGCATCCTCAACAGCGCCGTGCGCCTGATGGAAGTGATCCGCGAAGAGCTGGAAGTGATCCGCGCCGAATACGGCGACGTACGTCGCACCGAGATTCTCGATGCGCGTCTCGATCTGACCCTGGGTGACATGATCCCGGAAGAAGAGCGCGTCGTGACCATCTCCCACGGTGGCTACGCCAAGACTCAGCCACTGGCTGCTTACCAGGCTCAGCGCCGTGGCGGCAAAGGCAAATCGGCGACCGGCGTCAAGGATGAGGACTACATTGCTCACCTGCTGGTGGCCAACAGTCACACCACGCTGCTGCTGTTCTCCAGCAAAGGCAAGGTGTACTGGCTGAAGACTTACGAAATTCCGGAAGCGTCCCGTGCCGCCCGTGGTCGCCCGCTGGTCAACCTGCTGCCGCTGGATGACGGTGAATACATCACCACCATGCTGCCGGTCGAGGAATACACCGAAGGTCACTACATCTTCATGGCGACCGCCAACGGCACCGTGAAGAAGACCCCGCTGGAATCCTTCAGCCGTCAGCGCAGCGTCGGTCTGATCGCGCTGGAGCTGGACGAAGGCGACGTGCTGATCTCTGCGGCCATCACCGATGGCGAGCGCGAAGTGATGCTGTTCTCCGACGGCGGCAAAGTGACGCGCTTCAAAGAGTCTGACGTGCGTGCCATGGGCCGTACCGCACGTGGTGTGCGCGGCATGCGTCTGCCGGAAGGGCAGAAGCTGATTTCGATGCTGATCCCGGAAGAAGGCAGCCAGATCCTCACCGCTTCCGAGCGTGGTTATGGCAAGCGTACCGCGATCACCGAGTTCCCTGAGTACAAGCGTGGCGGCCAGGGCGTGATCGCCATGGTCAGCAACGAGCGTAACGGCCGTCTGGTCGGTGCGGTTCAGGTGCTCGATGGCGAAGAAATCATGCTGATCTCCGATCAGGGCACTCTGGTGCGCACCCGTGTCGACGAAGTGTCGAGCCTGGGCCGTAACACCCAGGGCGTGACCTTGATCAAACTTGCCAAGGACGAAACCCTGGTCGGTCTGGAGCGGGTTCAGGAGCCATCGGAAGTCGAAGGCGAAGAGCTTGAAGGTGAAGAGGGTGCCGGGTTCGAGGGGGATGTCGTGATCGACGACGTTGCCGAGGACCAGCAACTCGACGCCGCAGCTGACGAAGAGCCGCAGGAATAAGCGGACAAGCGAGGGGGCGGATGAAAATTCGCCCCCTTGTTATTTGTCCGGTATGAAATATCGGCGCCCATGACGAACCCTGTGGGAGCGAGCTTGCTCGCGAAAGCGGAGCAACAGGCGACATCGTTGTTGAATGTCAGTCCGCCTTCGCGAGCAAGCTCGCTCCCACAGGATCGGCGCCGACTGATATGTGATACCACCAAATCAGAGCGAGATTGGATGTGAGCAAGCGAGCCTATAACTTCTGTGCCGGTCCTGCGGCGCTTCCTGAAGCTGTCCTGCAACGTGCCCAGGGTGAACTCCTTGATTGGCATGGCAAGGGTCTGTCGGTCATGGAAATGAGTCATCGCAGTGATGAGTTCGTGTCTATTGCCACCCAGGCCGAGCAGGACCTGCGTGACCTGCTGAATATCCCGTCGAACTATAAAGTGCTGTTTCTGCAAGGCGGCGCCAGCCAGCAGTTTGCGCAGATTCCGCTGAACCTGCTGCCTGAAGGCGGCAGCGCCGACTATATCGACACCGGTATCTGGTCGCAGAAAGCCATCGAAGAAGCCTCGCGCTACGGCCACGTCAACGTTGCCGCCACCGCCAAGCCATACGACTATTTCGCCATTCCGGGCCAGAACGAGTGGAATCTGTCGAAAGACGCCGCTTACGTTCACTACGCGCCGAACGAAACCATCGGTGGTCTGGAATTCCAGTGGATCCCGGAAACCGGCGACGTACCGCTGGTGGCCGACATGTCGTCGGACATTCTCTCGCGTCCGGTCGATATCTCGCGGTTCGGCATGATCTACGCCGGCGCGCAGAAGAACATCGGCCCGAGCGGCATCGTCGTCAACATTATCCGCGAAGACCTGCTGGGCAAGGCGCGTTCGCTGTGCCCGACCATGCTCAACTACAAGGTCGCGGCCGATAACGGCTCGATGTACAACACCCCGCCGACCCTGGCCTGGTACCTCTCCGGCCTGGTGTTCCAGTGGCTGAAGGAGCAGGGCGGCGTTGAAGCGATTGCCAAGCTCAATGACGTCAAGCAGCGCACGCTGTACGACTTCATCGATGCCAGCGGCCTCTACAGCAACCCGATCAACAAGTCGGACCGCTCGTGGATGAACGTGCCGTTCCGTCTGGCGGACGATCGTCTGGACAAGCCGTTCCTGGCCGGTGCCGACGAGCGCGGCTTGCTCAACCTCAAGGGCCACCGCTCCGTGGGCGGCATGCGCGCCTCCATCTACAACGCCGTCGACATCAACGCCGTCAACGCGCTGGTGGCGTACATGGCTGAATTCGAGAAGGAACACGGCTGATGTCCGAGCAAGAACTCAAGGCACTGCGCGTTCGCATCGACGCTCTGGACAGCAAGGTCCTCGAGCTGATCAGCGAACGCGCCCGCTGCGCCCAGGAAGTTGCGCGAGTAAAGATGGCCTCGCTGGCCGAAGGCGAAGTGCCGGTGTTCTATCGTCCCGAGCGTGAAGCTCAGGTGCTCAAGCGGGTGATGGAGCGCAATCAGGGGCCGCTGGGCAACGAAGAGATGGCGCGGTTGTTCCGCGAAATCATGTCTTCGTGCCTGGCGCTCGAGCAGCCATTGAAAGTGGCTTACCTCGGCCCTGAAGGCACCTTCACCCAGGCGGCGGCCATGAAGCACTTCGGTCACGCGGTGATCAGCAAACCGATGGCGGCAATCGACGAAGTGTTCCGTGAAGTGGCGGCGGGTGCGGTGAATTTTGGCGTGGTGCCGGTGGAAAACTCCACCGAGGGCGCGGTCAACCACACCCTCGACAGCTTCCTCGAACACGACATGGTGATCTGCGGCGAAGTCGAACTGCGCATCCACCATCACCTGTTGGTCGGTGAAAACACCAAGACCGACAGCATCAGCCGCATCTACTCCCACGCCCAGTCGCTGGCTCAGTGCCGCAAGTGGCTGGACGCGCATTACCCGAATGTCGAGCGCGTGGCGGTGTCGAGCAACGCTGAAGCGGCGAAGCGGGTCAAGGGTGAGTGGAATTCGGCGGCGATTGCCGGTGACATGGCCGCAGGTTTGTACGGCCTGACGCGTCTGGCCGAGAAGATCGAAGACCGTCCGGACAACTCGACGCGTTTCCTGATGATCGGTAACCAGGAAGTGCCGCCGACCGGCGACGACAAGACTTCGATCATCGTCTCGATGAGCAACAAGCCTGGCGCGCTTCACGAGCTGCTGGTGCCGTTCCATGACAACGGGATCGACCTGACCCGGATCGAAACCCGTCCGTCGCGCAGCGGCAAATGGACCTACGTGTTCTTCATCGACTTCGTCGGCCACCACCGTGATCCGCTGATCAAAGGTGTGCTGGAAAAGATCAGTCAGGAAGCAGTAGCACTCAAAGTGCTGGGTTCCTACCCGAAAGCAGTTCTCTAAGGGGCGGTAGCAAATGAGTGGCAACTTCCTCGCTCTGGCACAGCCGGGCGTGCAACAACTTTCGCCGTACGTTCCGGGCAAGCCTGTGGACGAACTGGCGCGCGAGCTGGATCTGGATCCGGCGAAAATCGTCAAACTGGCAAGCAACGAAAATCCGCTGGGCGCTAGTCCGAAAGCCTTGGCGGCGATCCGCGAAGAACTGGCCGAGCTGACCCGCTATCCGGACGGCAACGGCTTCGCGCTGAAATCGCTGTTGGCCGAGCAGTGCCGCGTCGAGCTGAACCAGGTGACCCTGGGCAACGGCTCCAACGACATTCTCGAGCTGGTGGCGCGCGCCTATCTGGCGCCGGGCCTGAATGCCGTGTTCAGTGAGCACGCGTTCGCTGTCTACCCGATCGCCACCCAGGCTGTCGGTGCGCAGGCCAAAGTGGTTCCGGCCAAAGACTGGGGGCATGACCTGCCTGCGATGCTTGCGGCCATCGACGCCAATACCCGCGTGGTATTCATCGCCAATCCGAACAACCCGACCGGCACCTGGTTCGGCGCCGAAGCGCTGGACGAGTTTCTGCAGGACGTGCCGGAGCACGTGCTGGTGGTGCTGGACGAGGCGTACATCGAATACGCCGAAGGCAGTGATCTGCCGGATGGTCTGGATTTCCTCGCGGCGTATCCGAATCTGCTGGTATCGCGCACGTTCTCCAAGGCCTACGGTCTGGCGGCGCTGCGCGTCGGTTATGGCCTGTCCACTGCGGTAGTAGCGGACGTGCTGAACCGTGTGCGCCAGCCATTCAACGTCAACAGCCTGGCCCTGGCCGCGGCCTGTGCGGCGCTGAAAGACGAGGAGTATCTGGCGCAAAGCCGTCAGCTCAACGAATCCGGCATGCAGCAGTTGCAGGCGGGTTTCCGTGAGTTGGGTCTGAGCTGGATCGAGTCCAAAGGCAACTTCATCTGCGTCGATCTCGGTCAGGTGGCTGCGCCGATTTTCCAGGGGCTGCTGCGTGAAGGCGTGATCGTGCGTCCGGTGGCCAATTACGGCATGCCGAACCACCTGCGGGTGACCATCGGTCTGCCGGCGGAAAACAGCCGCTTCCTCGAAGCGCTGCGTAAGGTTCTGGCTCGTGGGTGATGTCACTGCTCTGCAATCTGCTGCACCTATGATCGGTCGCCTTGTGGTGGTCGGTCTGGGGTTGATCGGTGGTTCGTTTGCCAAAGGCTTGCGTGAAAGCGGTATCTGCCGCGAAGTGGTCGGGGTCGATCTCGACCCGCAATCGCGCAAGCTGGCGGTCGAGTTGGGTGTGGTGGACCGTTGTGAAGATGACCTGATCGCTGCGTGTCAGGGCGCCGACGTGATTCAGCTGGCGGTGCCGATTCTGGCCATGGAGAAAGTCCTGGCTCGTCTGGCGAGCGTTGATCTGGGGCAGGCGATTCTGACCGATGTCGGCAGCGCCAAGGGCAATGTGGTACGCGCGGCGACCGAGGCGTTTGGCGGTATGCCGGCGCGCTTCGTGCCGGGCCATCCGATTGCCGGCTCCGAGCAGAGCGGGGTGGAAGCCTCCAACTCTGAGCTGTTCCGTCGGCACAAGGTGATTCTGACGCCGCTCGAGCAGACCGACCCGGCCGCACTGGCGGTGGTCGATCGCTTGTGGCGCGAACTGGGTGCCGACGTCGAGCACATGCAGGTCGAGCGCCACGATGAAGTGCTGGCTGCGACCAGTCATCTGCCGCACCTGCTGGCCTTCGGTCTGGTTGACTCGTTGGCCAAACGCAATGAAAACCTTGAGATCTTCCGTTACGCTGCGGGCGGTTTCCGCGATTTCACAAGAATCGCCGGAAGCGACCCGGTGATGTGGCACGACATCTTCCTTGCCAACCGCGAGGCTGTCCTGCGCACACTCGATACATTTCGCAGCGACCTCGACGCCTTGCGCGACGCGGTCGATGCAGGGGATGGGCACCAATTGTTGGGCGTCTTCACGCGCGCCCGGGTTGCCCGCGAGCATTTCAGTAAAATCCTGGCCCGCAGGGCCTATGTGGACGCTATGAATTCCAACGATCTGATTTTCCTGGCTCAACCTGGTGGCCGCCTGTCCGGTCGGATTCGCGTACCAGGTGACAAATCGATTTCCCACCGCTCGATCATGCTCGGCTCGCTGGCCGAAGGCGTGACCGAGGTTGAAGGTTTCCTCGAGGGCGAAGATGCCCTGGCGACCTTGCAGGCATTTCGCGACATGGGCGTGGTCATCGAAGGCCCGCACCACGGTCGTGTGACCATTCACGGCGTTGGCCTGCATGGCTTGAAGCCGGCACCTGGCCCGATCTATCTGGGCAACTCCGGCACCTCGATGCGCCTGTTGTCCGGCCTGCTGGCGGCGCAGAACTTCGACAGCACCCTGACCGGCGATGCGTCGCTGTCCAAGCGTCCGATGAATCGCGTGGCCAATCCGCTGCGTGAAATGGGCGCCGTGATCGAAACCGCCGCCGAAGGTCGACCGCCGATGACCATTCGTGGCGGGCACAAACTCAAGGGTCTGACCTACACCATGCCGATGGCCAGTGCTCAGGTGAAGTCCTGCCTGCTGCTGGCGGGTCTGTACGCCGAAGGCAAGACCACCGTGACCGAGCCGGCGCCGACCCGTGACCATACCGAGCGCATGCTGCGCGGTTTTGGCTACCCGGTAAGCGTCGATGGCGCCACCGCGTCGGTCGAGTCCGGCGGCAAGCTGACGGCGACCCATATCGAAGTGCCGGGCGACATCTCGTCGTCGGCGTTCTTCCTGGTGGCGGCGTCGATCGCAGAAGGTTCCGAGCTGGTGCTGGAGCACGTTGGCATCAACCCGACCCGTACCGGCGTCATCGACATTCTGCGTCTGATGGGCGCGGACATCACTCTGGAAAACCAGCGTGAAGTTGGCGGCGAGCCAGTGGCTGACCTGCGCGTGCGCGCTGCTAAACTCAAGGGTATCGAGATTCCGGAAGCGTTGGTGCCACTGGCCATCGACGAATTCCCGGTGCTGTTCGTGGCGGCGGCCTGTGCCGAAGGTCGTACCGTGCTGACCGGTGCCGAAGAGCTGCGGGTCAAGGAATCGGATCGCATTCAAGTCATGGCGGACGGCTTGCTGGCGCTGGGCGTCAAATGCCAGCCGACTCCGGACGGCATCATCATTGATGGCGGCCAGATCGGTGGCGGCGAAGTGCATGGTCACGGTGATCACCGTATCGCCATGGCTTTCAGCGTCGCTTCGCTGCGCGCCACTGCACCGATCCGCATCCATGATTGCGCCAACGTCGCGACGTCGTTCCCGAACTTCCTCGCGCTGTGCGCGCAGGTCGGCATTCGCGTGGTTCAAGAGGCTCAGTCGTGAAAAACATTGCACCGGTCATCACCATCGATGGGCCAAGCGGTTCGGGCAAAGGCACGGTCGCCGGGATTCTGGCCAAGCGTCTGGGCTGGAACCTGCTGGATTCCGGTGCGCTGTATCGCCTGCTGGCGTTCGCTGCGCACAATCATGGTGTCGACCTGACCAATGAAGAGCTGCTGAAGAAACTGGCCGCTCATCTGGATGTGCAGTTCATCGCGGCGACCGACGGTCAGCTGCAGCGCATCATTCTGGAAGGCGATGAAGTCAGCGATGTCATCCGTACTGAAAGCGTCGGCTCCGGCGCTTCTCAGGTGGCCGCATTGCCGGCGGTACGCGAGGCGCTGCTGCAGCGCCAGCGTGCTTTCCAGGAAGCGCCGGGCCTGGTGGCCGACGGTCGCGACATGGGCACAGTGGTTTTTCCGGATGCGCCGCTGAAGATTTTCCTCACTGCCAGTGCCGAGGAACGGGCTCGCCGCCGATATTTGCAGTTGAAGGGCAAAGTCGAGGGTGTTAGTCTGTCGAGTCTGCTAGATGAGATCCGTGCACGCGACGAGCGTGATACCCAGCGCGCAGTAGCCCCGCTCAAGCCGGCGGCTGATGCGATACAGCTGGATTCCACGGAGTTGTCCATCGATCAGGTGCTTGAACGCATCATGAGCGAGATCGCCATTCGCGATATCGCCGGGTGACCAAGAAGGCCGCAGGGGACCAGTCATAGTCCTGCAGCGCTTCTTTTAAATGAAACTAACCCACACCGTCTGGGGTGTGGAGATGGGCGTATTCTTCGCCCTCATCTACAGGAATTAAAATGAGCGAAAGCTTTGCGGAACTCTTTGAAGAAAGCCTAAAGACCCTGAACCTTCAGGCAGGCTCCATCATCACCGGTGTTATCGTTGATATCGATTACCAGGCTCGCTGGGTAACCGTTCACGCTGGCCTGAAGTCTGAAGCACTCATCCCGCTGGAACAGTTCTACAACGATGCTGGTGACCTGACTATCAATGTCGGTGACGAAGTTCACGTTGCTCTGGATTCGGTTGAAGACGGTTTCGGTGAAACCAAGCTGTCCCGTGAAAAAGCCAAGCGCGCTGAATGCTGGATCGTTCTGGAAGCAGCCTTCGCAGCTGAGGAAGTGGTCAAGGGCGTTATCAACGGTAAGGTTAAAGGCGGCTTCACTGTCGACGTTAACGGCATCCGTGCGTTCCTGCCAGGTTCCCTGGTTGACGTCCGTCCAGTGCGCGACACCACGCACCTGGAAGGCAAAGAGCTGGAATTCAAGGTCATCAAGCTGGACCAGAAGCGCAACAACGTTGTCGTTTCCCGTCGCAGCGTCCTGGAAGCCGAGAACTCCGCCGAGCGTGAAGCTCTGCTGGAATCCCTGCAGGAAGGCCAGCAAGTCAAAGGTATCGTCAAAAACCTCACCGATTACGGCGCATTCGTCGATCTGGGTGGCGTGGACGGCCTGCTGCACATCACCGACATGGCGTGGAAGCGTATCAAGCATCCTTCCGAAATCGTCAACGTTGGTGACGAAATCGACGTCAAGGTTCTGAAATACGATCGCGAACGCAACCGTGTTTCCCTGGGCCTGAAGCAACTGGGCGAAGATCCATGGGTTGCTATCAAAGCCCGTTACCCAGAAGGCACTCGCGTTACCGCTCGTGTAACCAACCTGACCGACTACGGCTGCTTCGCTGAGCTGGAAGAAGGCGTTGAAGGTCTGGTACACGTTTCGGAAATGGACTGGACCAACAAGAACATCCACCCTTCGAAAGTCGTACAAGTCGGCGACGAAGTGGAAGTCATGGTTCTGGACATCGACGAAGAGCGTCGTCGTATCTCCCTGGGCATCAAGCAGTGCAAGTCGAACCCATGGGAAGACTTCTCTGGCCAGTTCAACAAGGGCGACAAGATCTCCGGCACCATCAAGTCGATCACCGATTTCGGTATCTTCATTGGTCTGGACGGCGGCATCGACGGTCTGGTTCACCTGTCCGACATCTCCTGGAACGAAGTGGGCGAAGAAGCCGTACGTCGTTTCAAGAAGGGCGACGAGCTGGACACCGTCATCCTGTCGGTTGACCCAGAGCGCGAGCGCATCTCCCTGGGCATCAAGCAACTGGAAAGCGATCCGTTCTCCGAGTACGTCTCGGTTAACGACAAGGGCGCTATCGTGACCGGTACCGTGAAAGAAGTTGACGCCAAAGGCGCCATCATCGTTCTGGCCGACGACATCGAAGCAACCCTGAAAGCCTCTGAAATCAGCCGTGACCGCGTTGAAGACGCGCGCAACGTTCTGAAAGAAGGCCAGGAAGTTGAAGCCAAGATCATCAGCGTTGACCGCAAGAGCCGCGTAATCCAGCTCTCGATCAAGTCGAAAGACGATGCTGAAGAGAAAGAAGCCATCCAGAGCCTGAAAGCAGCTCCGGAAGGTGAAGCAGCTGACACCACTATGGCGGCACTGCTGCGTCAAGCAATGGCCAAACAGAACTAAGTTCTGCTTGATCATGAAAAAGGGCGACTTCGGTCGCCCTTTTTTGTGCCTGCGATTTGGTGGCGGTGCGCGCCGCGGTTTGCGTGTATCGAGGCTACGGTGAAACCAATCACTTCAGCGGGTTGTCTGTTTCTTTAATCGGATCAATCGCCTATTCGCGACTAAGCTGGGTATTAGTCGTGCAGTAGTCGGGCGTTGCCTGGCATAAGGAAGTGGATGAACAGATTTATTGTCTTGATTGCGGTGTTGGTACTGGCTGGCTGCACCACAAGTGCCAAAACGCATGCTGTGCGTGGCGTCAGCGGTATCGAGATCGACTGCTCTGGTCTGGGTTCGGGGTGGGAGAAATGCCAAAAGCGCGCAGCGAAGGAGTGCAAGGGCGCGGGTTACAGGGTAATCACCCGATCTGATCAGGCCAAGGATGAAGATGAATATCCGTTTGGCTTCAATCCCGCAGGCTACGTCACTCGAACCATGCTGGTCATGTGCCGTTGAGTGTGTGCTGCTTCGGCTTGTGCTTTTGTGCACTGAAAACAGGCGTTTCGGCGCCAAGGAAGATATGTCAATCCCTGGGCTGTTCAAAATCTTCCGGGCGTGCTAAAACCTTTCAAGCGCTGATCTAGCTGCTTGAAAAAGAAGGGAAAAATATGACGAAGTCGGAGTTGATCGAACGAATTGTCACCCATCAAGGGCTACTCTCATCCAAGGATGTGGAGCTGGCCATCAAGACCATGCTTGAACAAATGTCCCAATGTCTGGCCACTGGTGATCGCATCGAGATCCGTGGGTTTGGCAGCTTCTCCCTGCACTATCGTGCGCCGCGCGTCGGTCGCAATCCAAAGACTGGTCAGTCGGTTAGTCTCGACGGCAAATTCGTTCCGCATTTCAAGCCGGGCAAGGAGCTGCGTGACCGGGTGAATGAGGAAGAGGAGGAAGGCGTTTGATCCGCGCTACTAATTATCAAGGGGGCGTAGGTGCGTAATCTCAAACGTATATTTTTTGGTGTTTTCGTTCTTTTGTTGGTGCTGGTGATCCTGGCTTTCGTGCTGGAAAATCAGCAGTCAGTGTCGTTGTTGTTTCTCGGATGGTCTGTGCCTCAGCTGCCCATCTCCCTCGTTGTGATCGCGGCATTGCTGATTGGAATGCTTGTGGGGCCGATGCTCGCCTGGTTTCTGGGGCGTTTTGCTAAGCGTGCGCGCAAGCGTTTTGTTTAAGTTGTGACAATGCACCTAGGGCTGGCTAGGCTTAAGGTGTGAATGGTTGCTTAACGGTTGAAGCGCTCCTCCGGGTTGATTTTTAGTGGTCTTGATCTCCCGCTGCGATGACTCCGTTTTCGATCAGCTGCAAGTCAGCGTTTTACGTTCTTCTATGCTAGCGGTATTGAAGCTCGCTGGTGTGTATACGCTATGCGCATTTAAATCTTCGGAAAGTTTCAGTGCGGGCTTGTTGTCTGAGGTTTTCAGTTTTCAAGTTTAACGTTACAAGTGGGATGGCATGTCAGGGAAAATACCAAAAGTTGCGGTCTTGTTGGCCGCTTACAATGGCATGCAGTGGATTGAAGAGCAAATTGCTTCGATTTTTGCTCAGTCCGGGGTGGATGTTAGCGTATATATTAGTATCGATCCTTCCACTGATGGCACGGAAGCTTGGTGTGCGGCGCTGGCAACGAGAGTGTCGAATGTCATTGTACTGCCCGATGCCGGAAAGTTTGGTGGTGCGTCGCGCAACTTTTTTCGACTGATTCGTGATGTTGAATTCGACGGGTTTGATTTTGTTGCTTTTGCTGATCAGGATGATATCTGGTGCGTTGATAAGTTGCAGCGCGCTGTGGTCGGCCTCGGGCGGCAGGAGGTTGATGCATATTCCAGTAATGTCACTGCTTTCTGGTTAGATGGTAAGACGCGTTTGTTGGATAAAGCTCAGTCTCAAGTTAAATGGGATTATCTGTTTGAGGCGGCTGGTCCGGGCTGTACTTATGTCTTTAGCAGCAGGTTGTCGCAGTCCATTAAATCTTCGGTGCTTGCGAATTGGGAAGCTTTACAGGGCGTGAGTCTGCATGATTGGTTTTTCTACGCATACGCACGGAGTCATGGATATCGTTGGTATATCGATCCAGTGCCTTCTATGCTGTATCGGCAGCACGATCGTAATCAAGTAGGTGCCAATACGGGGCTTCGGTCTTTAATTTCTCGATACAAAACTATTCATGATGGTTGGTGGTTCAGTCAGGTGCAACTCATTGCTCGACTAACGGGGCAGGAGTTTGATCCTTTTGTAGCGAGTTGGCTCCCATTGCATGGTTTGCAAATGCTCAGGCTATCGTTCAGTGCGTGGAGTTGCCGGCGTCGGATGCGCGATAAAGTATTATTCTTTTTTGTTTGCTGGCTAAAAATGCTGGTAAAAAATAAAGGCTGAAAGTCTAAAAAATTATTATGAGTTCAGTGATCGCCTCCCGGGTGATCCGTGGTGGTTTCATCATGCGGTGTACAAGGCGCAGATGATGCATACCTCCGCATCCTTGCGGCCTGTCCATTTCGCCATCCCTTAAAGCTGTCAGATTCTCAGGTCGGGAGGCAGGATTTTTTTTGTCAGCATGGCGTGCGGGGTGGGGCGATACGGCTCGTTTCGGTCAGACTGCATTCGTTTTCGCAAGCACTGCAGAGTGAGGGCGAGGCAAGCGCTGATGGTGGTGGCTGTCGTCGCTTTTTTAAGTGTGCGTTGCATCAATTGATGTAGAATGTAGCATTGCTTGCTAAGAACAAAAGCAAATACTGATTGGCTTTTTTATAAGTGATGGCGCTCTTTGCGGGGCGACGGTTCGTGCAAAGAGGGATTTTGTGACGGTTTCCAGCCAGAGTTTTGGTACAGATAATGCCGCCCAGGTAGCTGGCGAGCGTCTTGCGGACGTCGCAATTCTTATGTGTACATACAACGGCGCATCATTTCTCGCTGAGCAACTCGACTCGCTCGAGCGTCAGACGTATCGCAATTGGAAACTATATGTTTCCGACGATGGTTCTCAGGACGCGACACTGGCAATCCTGAAAGCATTTCAAGTCAAGGTGGGCGCAGAGCGCGTCCACATTGCGACAGGCCCCAAAAGAGGGTTTGTAGCCAATTTCCTGTCTCTCGCCTGCCGAGCGGATATCGATGCGGACTTCTTTGCCTGGTCTGATCAAGACGACATCTGGAAGGATTTCAAACTCCAGAAGGCACTTGATTGGCTGCAGGGTATCCCCGGTGATGTCCCTGCGTTGTACTGTGGTCGCACAGAGCTGATCGGTGAAACAGGTGATTCGTTTGGGTATTCGCCCCGGTTTAGCCTTCCACCACGTTTCTCGAACGCTCTCGTTCAAAGCATTGGTGGCGGTAACACCATGGTATTCAATAGGGCGGCCCAAAAGCTTTTGCTTGAGGCAGGCTATGACGTGGATATTCCATGTCACGATTGGTGGGCTTATTTGCTTGTTTCCGGGGCGGGGGGCGAGGTTCATTACGATCCTGAACCGGCGTTGTTGTATCGCCAGCACGACGAAAACCTGATTGGTGGAAACTCCGGTTGGTCTGCGCGTCTCAAGCGCATACCGCTGATTTACCAGGGCCGGTTCAGCAAGTGGAATGATCAGATCATCAAAGCGCTCGAAGCAATGCATCATCGTCTGAGCCCTGAGCACCAGGTGACGTTGGATCGCTTCAAAAAAGCACGCAAGCAGAAACTCTTCTCAAGAATCCTAGGATTCCAGCGGGCTGGTATCTACCGGCAGACACTGCTTGGAAACCTGGGGCTTATTCTCGTAGTTCTACTGAAAAAGATCTAAATTTATGACCATCTTAGTCACCGGCGGGGCCGGTTTTATCGGGGCGAACTTTGTACTGGACTGGCTGGCGCAGTCGGATGAACAGGTGATCAACCTGGACAAGCTGACTTATGCGGGCAACCTGGAAAGCCTGGCCAGTCTGGACAAAGATGTGCGCCACGTATTTGTGCAGGGCGATATCGGTGATGGTGAGCTGATAGCTCGCCTGTTGAACGAGCATAAGCCACGTGCGATCTTGAATTTCGCTGCTGAATCGCACGTCGACCGCTCTATTCATGGTCCGGAAGATTTCATCGAAACAAACATCGTCGGCACCTTCCGCCTTCTGGAAGCAGTGCGCGCCTATTGGGGCGGGCTCGAGTCAGGCGCCAAAGAAGCGTTCCGCTTCTTGCACGTTTCCACTGATGAGGTCTATGGCTCGCTGGCTAAAGATGATCCGGCGTTCACCGAAACTCATCAGTACGAGCCGAATAGTCCCTACTCTGCAAGTAAGGCTGCCAGTGACCACTTGGTACGCGCCTACCATCACACCTATGGTTTGCCCGTACTGACCACCAACTGCTCGAATAACTACGGGCCTTATCATTTCCCGGAAAAACTCATCCCGTTGATGATCGTCAACGCGCTTGCCGGTAAATCATTGCCTGTTTATGGCGACGGTCAACAAATTCGTGATTGGCTCTATGTCAAAGACCATTGCAGCGCTATTCGTCGTGTATTGGAAGCTGGGGTGGTTGGCGAAACCTACAACGTTGGCGGATGGAACGAGAAGCCAAACCTCGAGATCGTACACACTGTTTGCAGTTTGCTGGACGAGTTGCGCCCACGTGCCGATGGCCAGCCATATAACCAGCAGATCGCGTATGTGACAGACCGTCCAGGCCACGATCGCCGCTACGCAATTGACGCTCGGAAGCTTGAGCGTGAATTGGGCTGGAAGCCGGCGGAGACTTTCGAAACGGGTATTCTAAAGACTGTCGAATGGTACCTCGACAACCAGGTGTGGGTAGGTAACGTCACGAGCGGTGCTTATCGAGAGTGGGTAAGCAGGCAGTACGTATGAGAAAAATTGTGCTGCTTGGGAGTAATGGACAAGTAGGTTGGGAGTTGCAACGCTCTCTGTCCCCACTTGGAAACGTAGTG
Source organism: Pseudomonas sp. S150 (assembly GCF_004526365.1). Taxonomy (NCBI): domain Bacteria; kingdom Pseudomonadati; phylum Pseudomonadota; class Gammaproteobacteria; order Pseudomonadales; family Pseudomonadaceae; genus Pseudomonas; species Pseudomonas sp. S150. The sequence continues at coordinate 4,973,033 of NZ_CP038207.1, read as the reverse complement.
CCTTGTGATCGCAGCAAAGTTGACTTGACTGATCTAGAAGCCTTGTCAACTTATCTGGAGCATGAGCGCCCTGATGTTATCGTCAACGCAGCGGCCTACAATGCGGTCGACTTGGCTGAGTCTTTCGAAGATGAAGCCCAGAAAATCAATTTTGATTTAGTTAAAGTGTTAGCGGAGTATGCTTCGCTTAATAACGTTTGGCTGGTTCATTATTCAACGGATTATGTCTTTGATGGTGTGGCGGTGCTTCCGTATTCTGAGGAGGATGTTCCTAATCCTCTGAGTGTCTATGGAAGATCAAAGGCCAATGGTGAGTGTGCAGTTATTGCAAGTGGGTGTAATTATCTGCTGTTGAGGACGAGTTGGATTCACTCTTCGCGGGGAAGTAATTTTGCAAAAACAATACTGCGTCTAGCGGAGACCAGAGACAGTTTCTCAGTGGTGGATGATCAAACTGGCGCGCCAACAAGTGCCTCGCTCGTTGCTGATGTCACTGCACTTTGTCTTTACCGAATTGTAAATGGTACAAACTCTGAAGATCTGAGTGGAGTTTATCACTTGGTGGCGTCGGGATTTGCAAGTTGGTATGAATATGCTTGTTATTTAGTGTCTGAAGCAATTGGATTGGGCATTAAGTTGAGTTGTTCTGAACTCGATATCCGTGCGGTTAGCAGTTCTGAGTATCCTACTAAAGCAATTAGACCCAAAAATTCGCGACTCGATAATAGTAAAATTCAAGATGTGTTCAATATAAGTATTCCGGACTGGAAGATTTGTGTGAAAAGAACGCTTTCTGATATAGCTAGGCAGGGATGATTATGTATCGTAAAGGTATAATTCTAGCGGGTGGCTCTGGTACGCGTTTGCATCCAGCAACCCTCGCAATTTCAAAGCAGCTCCTTCCGGTTTTCGATAAGCCGATGATTTATTACCCCCTCAGCACATTAATGCTGGCGGGGATCAGAGATATATTGATTATTTCCACGCCACAGGATACGCCTCGTTTCGAGCAGCTTCTTGGTGACGGCGCAAAGTGGGGTATCAATTTAAGCTACGCTGTCCAGCCCTCTCCGGACGGGCTGGCACAAGCTTTCATTATCGGCGAGGAGTTTCTCGACGGTAGTGCATGTGCGTTGGTGCTTGGCGATAATATTTATCATGGGCATGATTTCCAGGAACTTCTGGCAAATGCAATGCAGCGTGATAGTGGAGCCAGTGTATTTGCATATCATGTAAACGACCCTGAGCGCTACGGCGTTGTTGAGTTTGATAAGTCAGGCAAGGCTATCAGCCTGGAAGAAAAGCCATCAGTGCCCAAATCCAGCTACGCTGTGACTGGTCTGTATTTCTATGATGCCGATGTTGTAGAAATCGCTAAAAGCATCAAGCCTTCTGAGCGTGGCGAACTGGAAATCACGGATGTGAACCGCGTCTATCTAGAGCGCAACAGCCTCTCGGTAGAAATCATGGGAAGGGGCTATGCCTGGTTGGATACGGGAACTCATGAGTCTCTTCTTGAGGCGAGTCATTTCATTGCAACGTTGGAAAACCGACAAGGCCTCAAAGTCGCTTGCCCTGAAGAACTGGCATGGCGCAAGGGGTGGATTTCGGACGAGCAATTACTCGCGTTGGCGGCTCCATTGATCAAAAACGGATATGGAAAGTATCTTAAGCGTCTCTTGGAACACGAGAGTCACTGATTTGCAAACAGCAGAACAGACCAGATTTCGGCCCGTTCTGTGAAAAATATACCTGAACCAAAACTTAAAATCGCACAGCACTTGTAATTCGAGGCTAAATACATGTCAATTCAACTGTTTGTACCTAACTTTCGTGTCGACGAATGCCTTGAAGGTATTCGTGAATGTCTTGAGAAAGGCTGGACTGGATTAGGTTTTAAAACTGTTGAGATGGAAGAAGCATGGAAGTCCTACACCGGACTGCCGCACGCACATTTTCTTTCGTCGAATACTGTGGGTCTTGAATTGGCTTTCAGACTGTTCAAGACAAAGAACGGCTGGGACGATGATGCAGAGGTCATTACTACTCCTCTTACTTTCGTATCCACTAACCACGCGATTCTCTGCGCAGGTCTGAAGCCTGTATTTGCGGATGTTGATGACTCGCTGTGTCTGGATCCTGCAAGCGTCGAGCAGCGCATTACTGACAAGACCAAAGCACTGATCTTTGTAGGTATTGGCGGCAATGTCGGTCAGTACCAGAAAATTGTTGAAATTTGCAAGGCGCGCAACATCGCGTTGATTCTCGATGCTGCCCACATGTCCGGCACCCGTATTAATGGACGTCACGTATGTCCGGAAGCGGACGTTGTGGTGTTCAGCTTCCAGGCTGTAAAAAATCTGGCAACCGCTGACTCCGGCATGATCTGCTTCAAAAACGCGGAAGATGACGAGCGTGTTCGCAAGATGAGCTGGCTGGGCATCAACAAGGATACTTATGCACGTACTGCCGCTCAGGGCGCGTATAAGTGGATGTATGATGTTGAAGAAGTAGGCTTCAAGTACCACGGCAACTCGATCATGGCAGTAATGGGTCTGGTGGCATTGAAGTATTTGGATCGTGATAACGCCTACCGCCGCCAAATCGCTAACTGGTACCGCGAAAACCTAGCTGGTAACGACAAGGTACGGTTTATCGACATTAATCCAGAATGTGAATCGTCGACTCACCTGGTGCAAATTCGTGTCAAAAACCGTGAAGAGCTGATGCTCGCACTCAATGAACATCAAGTGTACCCAGGCGTGCATTACCGTGATAACACGGAATACCGCATGTACGCGCATGGTAATGGCTCTTGCCCTAAAGCAGCGCTGGCCTCTCAGGAAATCATTTCGTTGCCGGTGCATATGGGTCTAAGCAAAGCCGATGTTGACACCGTATCTCAACTGGTAGCCAAGTACGCAAAATGAAACCTACCCTCTACTCAACATCTGATGAAGTCGTCGGGATCCGTCTACTAGAAGTAGCTGATTTACCAGCCACTCTGGCCTGGAGAAACAGGGACGAAAACCGCCGATGGTTTATTAACTCGAACATCATTGAATGGGACAGCCACGTAAAGTGGTTCGAATCCTATCAAAAAAAGTCTGACGATTTTGTGTTTGTTATCGAGGCAGATGGTGAGTTGGTAGGGCAATGTGCTGTCTATGGCGTGGATTTGGAACGAAAGCGAGCCGAAGTGGGCCGCTTTCTAGCTGCGCCGGACAATGCAGGTAAAGGCTATATCAAGCGAGGCTGCCAACTGTTGATTGAAACATGTTGGCAGCAGCTTTCGCTTGAAAATGTATTTCTAGAAGTTCTGGATGAAAATGTCAGGGCTATAAAGTTATACGAAAAGCTGGGCTTCAACGAAGTTTCCCGTAAGGGTGAATTAATAGTGCTTGAGCTAAATAGGCTTTAGATGATCAGTCAGAATAGTTTTATATCCGGTGCAATAAAATCGCTTCTTGAGTGGCGTGTATGGCTATACATGGGACTTCAGGATATTAAGGCTCGTTTTCGCAGATCGGCGATCGGCCCACTTTGGATTCTGATAAACCTGGCAATGATGGTTCTAGGTGCTGGTGTAGTTTATGGCGTTTTGCTAAAGCAACCCATGGAGGAATTTCTTCCTTACCTCACGTGCGGCCTGATTATTTGGGGGTTTTTAGTTGCCTCGTTTGTTGAAGGTGGCTATGCGTTTGTGGGGTCTGAAGGCTATATAAAGCAGTTCTCGTTTCCAAAACAAATTTATCTGCTCCGTGTGTTGGTCGCGCTGTTCGCGGTTATGTTGGTTGGTGTTGTCGCGCTGGCGGGTACGTTATTAGTCTTTGAACGCTTCAAGCCCATAGGCTGGTTATATGCGTTGCCGGGTCTCGGAATTCTTTTGGCCGCAGGCCTGGGGCACATTACTCTCAGTGCGTATTTGTCTGCTCGTTTTAGGGATCTGCCTCATGCTTTAACAGGGATTTTTCAGGTGTTATTTTTTGTTACGCCGATTATGTTTCCTGTGACGATGCTTAAAGATCGTGGTTTGGATTTTGTTTATAAATATAATCCGCTGTATTATTTAGTGGATGTTATTAGATTTCCAATTTTAGAAGGTACATTTGCAGTCAAGCAAGACTATATTTTTTGTGCCGCTTACTTGTCGCTCCTGTGGGTCGTCTGCATTTTGCTTGCATCTAAAATGGATAAAAAAGTGGTTTACATGTTATGAGCGATATTTCAATAGATTTGCGAGATGCAAGTGTGGTGTTCACTGGTCGGACAGATTTCCTCGGACGAATGAAAAATGCAGTATTGCGTCGTCCAGGAACGGCTAATACTCAAGAATATACAATTAACGCTCTTTCAAATGTGAATCTTTCAGTAGCGCGAGGGGAGCGTGTAGGCCTGATTGGCTTGAATGGTGCGGGTAAAAGCACCTTGTTGAAGGTAATGGCTAGAATTTATCCAACTACCAGCGGCACTGCTCAAACACTTGGTCATGTATGCCCAATGTTTGAGTTCGCTACAGGCTTTGAGATGAATCAGTCTGGTTGGGATAATATAAAAATCCGGGCGCTCTTATTAGGTCTGAAACCCAAAGAAATTAAAGCCAAAATGCAAGAAATTGCGGAGTTTTCAGAATTGGGTGAGTTTTTAAATTACCCAGTTCGTACCTATTCTGCAGGTATGTTTATACGTTTGGCGTTTTCTGTGTCGACTGCTATTAACCCCGAAGTCCTTTTGCTTGATGAAGTTATGGGTGCTGGTGACATAAACTTTGCTCACAAAGCCCAAGAGCGCATGAAGAAATTTATGACTCAAGGTAAAATTCTTGTTTTTTCGAGTCACTCGCCTGATTTGGTAAGTGATTTTTGTGAGCGAACAATCTGGCTGGAAAAAGGAAAAATACGCATGGATGGTGAAACTCAAAAAGTGCTAAAAGCTTATTCAGAAAATTATTCGGCAACTGTCTAAGGTTTCGAACATGAAAGTCAAAGATCTCATTCGCGAAACTCAGTGGTTGCCTGGTAGTTCTTATGTTGACGGTCCGCTTCCAATTGTCTCCGTTTTTCTTCCCACCTTTCGGCGCGCGAAGAGTGGTAAGTTTCGTAAGGCGATAGAGTCAGTATTAAGTCAAACGCTGACTGAGCTTGAGTTGATCATCGTTGATGATGCCAGTACAGACGGTAGTGCTGACATTATTGCGGAGTTCATGGAAAAAGATGGGCGTGTGAGCTGTCTTCGCCATGTAGTAAACATTGGTCTTCCTGCAATTTCTGAGTATGAGGCGTATTCAAAGTCTCGCGGTCGCTACATCGCATTTGCGTTTGATGATGACGAATTCTTTCCTGATGCACTGGAAGAGCTTTACAAACATGCTCAAATGACGCCAGACCAAGTAGTCTATGGGTCTGTCGGTATGAGAATAAGGGAGTTGGGCTCTGGTACTGAGCAGTTTGTGCACTTGGGTGAAAGTATTTCATCGCACAATATAAATAGCTGGAATTGCATCTCAAATAACGCAGTCTTAGTACCACGTTTCATCCTTGATGATATAGGTCTATACGATCCGCACATACTTATGACGCGCCTTTGTGATTGGGATCTGTGGAGAAGGATTTCCAGAAAGTACATTTTGCGTTATGTAGATGTTTGCGTTGGCGAAGTTGGTGGCCCTGCAACTGACGATAGTTTAGGAAAAACGTACGCGCTGGATACTTGGGCCTCGGAAGAGCAAATGAGGCAAGAGCGTGATTGGTCTCTCCGACCAGAGAACTTTGAGGAGTATGATATCTTCGCGTTGCCGGATTCAGCGGCGCATTGTACAGCTATCGCCGTGAGAGAAATGGCAGTTGCGCACGGACGAACGAGAGAAAATTTTGATATCAGTAGCTCTTTGTCCGGCTCAGATGATAATCGAAAGGTATTGGTTCTTACAGGCAATCACGATGCATGCACTAGTATATACTTCGACTTTTTGCCTGATGAATGGAAAAGCCGTGTAAGAGTTATTCGATACCCAGGTGGTTGGCCGATTTCCGAAATTGCACATGCTAGCTGTATTGTATTTGTCCGGCAACTGGATCCGTTCTTCGAATGGATTGCTGCTGCACAGAAGATGCAAATTCCTTGCTATTATTTCACCGACGATAATCTCACTCTGCTTCAAGAAAATAAGGAGATGAATTTTTTTGAGGACTTAAGCAAGAAGACGTTGCGTAATAAACTGAAAGATTTTTCAGGAGTCTTGACCAGCACTCTTGAACTGCAAGAATACTTTAGAGAGCATCTTATTCATTCGAATGTAGATTTTTTTCCGCCTACATTCTGTGATCTGAAAATCACTACCAGCAAGGTTGTTCCGGTACGTGACCGGTTGGTTATCGCTTTCGCGGGAGGCAGTCATCGGCTGTCCGCTCTCCGTGATGTCATGTTGCCCGCTTTTCTCAAGTACACAGAGTCGGGTAAAACTATTCAGCTAATTGTTGGTGGAGCAGGCTCGGATTTTTCGGACGAATTCAAAAAGCATGATTTTCTTGAATTGGTAACGCTACCCTTTGAGCTGAACTGGGAAACTGCGCTACTGCAGATCTCGCGATATAGTCCAGATATTCTTATTCATGCTCCGAGCGAGTCGGCCAATAATAAGTATAAAACAACAAATGTCGCATTGTCTGCAGATGTATTAGATGCCGTACTTGTTGTTCCAGATTACATGCCTTATTCCGACTTTAAAGAACTGAATAACGCTTATGTAGTCTCATCGCCGTTTAGCGCTCGCTCATGGCTTGAAGTTCTTGAAGGTTTGGATTTTTCCAAGTTTTCAGAAATGAAGAAAAATAACAAAAAATATTGTAATGAACACTTCTCTGGAGTTTTAAGTTGCAGAGTTCTGGCGTCCATTTCTAAGCCTACTACGTTTAATGGTTTTACCACCGTAGAAGGTAGGTTGAAATTAATGTCTAAGAGCCATGGCAGCCATATATCTATTGCGGGTGGTGATGTAATAAAAGATCCACAAAAATTGCTTGAGAGTCTTGAGGAGTTAGCTCGGCTACGGCAGGCGGCTTCTAGATCTAAGCGTCTAGGGTTTTTGTCTCGTAAGCACGATTTGTGGGACAACTTGATGCCACAATTCGCAAAGTTGAAGGAGTTTTCTCAACAAGCTAAGAGCGGAAGCTCGGAGATTAAGCTGGAGCTATCCAAGTCGCTGCACGATGTTCCATATGTTGAGTACTCAATTAATTTTCCTGCGGCAATAAAGTCCGTTTTAATAGCTTTTGCCACTGATGGGCTTCAGGATGGTTTAGTTGGTATTGAACTTGTTGGGGCAACCGGATCCATTGTTTTCAATGGAGTTGCATCGTTAAGCGGAGTGGATCTGTCTTTGCCTGTTGAATTCGTGGTCGATCAGGCGGCAGTTTCTTCGTCGGCTGATTATCGATTGCGAGTTTTTGCGCGTACGTCTCACCCTGTATATATGTTTGAACTGGTTAAATATCGTTATGCAGGCTTGAAGCGTTTCCCTGTGTATCCGTTCGTGGAAATATCGACTGTATAGGTATTGCCGATGAAATTAGATATAGGCTGTGGGCCAAAATGCCTTCCGGGATTTATCGGTGTCGATAGGTTTCCACTACCAGGTGTCCAAGTGATAGCGGATCTTGATAAACCGCTCCCATTTGAAGACGACTCTGTAGAGCTAGTGCATGCAGCGCACAGCTTGGAACACGTCTCAGATCTAATGTTTACAATGAGGGAGCTTTATCGTGTATGTAAACATAAAGCTCAGATCTGTATTGTCGCTCCCTATTATGAGCAGAAGCTTAACGTAGCTAATCCTTATCATCTTCAGGTATTCAACGAGCACACGCCAAGATTTTGGTCCAGCTGTTCTTGGGCACCCATTGATAAAAAGGAGTATTTCCATCCCCATGCAGTCACGTGGGGTTTGTCGCAGTCTGATAATTCGGATCCGGGTTTAGAAATACGACTGCTGCGGATGGAGTTTTTCTATTTTCCACGATTCAATCAGATGGAACCATCTTGTCAGCGAGAGTTGCGACAGCACTTAACTGATGTTTGCCATCAGGTTGTTTATCATCTTGTTGTTTGGAAGGATGATGATGAGAATGACTACGTTGAGCTAACAGAAAATCTGGAATCTTACCCATTTTTGGACACTCCTGCGCTGCAGGAGTCTAGGGCTGATGCAGAAGAGTATGAAGTAGAGAGTTTTTCTACCTTGTCTTTTGCTGAGGAGCGTCTAAGCGAGAGGTTGAAAGAGCAACATCATTATGTTGTTGAGTGTGAAAAAAAGCTTTTTAGAAATGAGAGGCTGATTAACTTACTTACCGCTGGGCCAGATCTGCCCGAATCTGATTCGAAGCTTTTTGATGAGTATTTTTCCAAAAAATACAACACCCGGGAACCAAGGGGCTATCGGCTTGGTAAAGAAATACCGGGTACTGGATATGTTGAGTATCCAATAAGAGGGAGCGGCGAGTTTAATTCGATTTCTGTTTGTATTTACTTGGCTGCAGATACCACAGATGCTCTGTTGGGCTTGGAACTGGTCGATAAAGGCAACAATATTGTATTCAGCTCAACTGAAAGTCTGTCCGAAATAAATATTATAGGAGTTGTACACTTTTCTATCGGAGAACCGCTTAGACAAGAAAATTTGGCCTATATGCGTTTTTTCGGTCGAAACTTGAATATCTGCGCCAAGGTTGTAGAGTGTTCGGTTGCATCTCGTTGGCCTTTACGCCCCAGCAAACTGGTTCCATACGCATGTTTTTCAAATGATGAGTGATGTTGATTCAAGTATTGAAGTTCTACTGATTGTCGAAGCGGATATCGCGACAACGCAGTTGACTGAACAGTTGTTGTCTGAGTGTTCTTGCCTCGGTATTAGATACAAGAAAGTATATCTTACTGATCTCGATCAGCATGTTTTTTCAGAGTCTGCGTTACCTCTGTTTGTGAGAACGGCCGATCCAGTTGCTATATCATGGATGCAATCTTTAAAGCGTAGCAATATTCCGTATTTCTACTATATTGATGATAATTTCTGGCTGATAGACGGTGATACTGCTTTGGCGAAGTATTACCAGCATCCGATTATCCGTCGTTCGCTTAAATATGCTGTTGAAAAGGCCAGTGCCGTCATTACCAATTCGGTTGCTCTAAGAGAGTTCATCCTTCCGAAAAACCGCAATACGGTGCTCCTGCCGGCTTTTTTTGACTTCTCGTTACTGCCAACTGGCGACGTCAAAACTGTCTCTGAGTACCGTATCGGTTTCGCGGGGAGTGCCTCGCGTGAGGCTGATCTGGAAGTGCTCAAGGACGTCATTCCTTATTTTCTCGCGCAAAGAGACGATGTCGTCTTTGAGTTTGTCGGCTGTCTTCCCAAGTGGTTGGAGCAGGGTCCCAAGGTGCGTTTTTTTGGGCATATGAATAGCTATGCTGACTATATAGCCTTTCAGGTGCAGCGCGGTTGGAAGATTGGTTTGGCGCCTTTGGATAACAAGACATCCAATAGGTATAAGACGAATAATAAGTATCGCGAATATTCGGCGTTCCGTTGTGCTGGGATTTATACAGATTCCGAAAGCTATGTGGATTCTGTTGTAGATGGTAGAACTGGTTTGCTCATCAAGAATAATACTGCGGCATGCTGGATTGCCGCAATCGAGCGCTACCTGGATGATGAAAAGTTCAGGATTTCCATTGCTGAACGGGCGCACATTGATGTCTACCAAAGATTTGATATCGTTGCTGTTGCTGCTCAGTGGGCCGAACTTTTCCAGCAGGGTGCGCGCGAGTTGAATAATAATAAAACGCGTCCAGTTCGTAGTTCGTTTTGGAGCGGTATTTCCAGAAAACTGGCGCATTATTGGTTGTTGGTTGAGATCTCCATGTACGAGGGTGGTTGGAGACTTACCTTTTCTAGAGCGTTTAGAAAATTATTGCGTCATTTTAGTCAACGAGAGAAACGCTAATCCGAAAGGTAAATAACGGCCTCTTTAACTGGGGAAGCTAGCAAGGCATGTAGTCAGTGCATATTTGTTCCTGCGCTGGATACGTGCCTTGGCACGTTCCCAGGCAACGAAGTGAAATAAATCCTCGCATTCTGCTCGCCGGTGAAGGCGATTCTGCTTGAATGATTCCCTGAGAGGACCGTGGAGCAATGTCTCCCGCCGGTTTTTCATGATAAATTGCAGCCTTGCTTTCTACAGTCTGAATCGGTTTAACATGCCAAAAAAAATACTTGTCACCGGTGCGACAGGATTTCTTGGGAGGTCCTTGGTTCGGCATTTTTGCAATTTTCCGGAGATATCTATTGTTGCTCCACTACGTAATGTAGGTGCGAGGCTATCCGAAAGAGTTGTAGTTACACATTTGTCGGATATCAATGAAGAAACAGACTGGCACGAATCACTTGTGGGTGTAGATGTTGTTGTACACGCAGCAGCGCGAGTGCATGTCATGCAAGAGGAATCGGCGCAAGCCATTGCGAAGTTTCGGGCGGTAAATGTAAGAGGAACGCTTTGCCTTGCACACCAGGCCGTTCAGGCCGGGGTTAAAAGATTTATCTATATTAGTTCCATCAAGGTTAATGGTGAAAGCACTCCGGTAGGTCACCCGTTCACCGCAAGCGATACGCCGCACCCTTCGGACGCTTATGGGATCTCCAAGTACGAAGCAGAGCAACAACTCATGCAGCTTGCCCAGACAGGCGCGATAGAGGTTGTCATTATTCGACCTGTACTTATTTATGGTCCTGGGGTTCGAGCGAATTTCCAGCAAATGATGCACTGGCTGGTGAAAGGGATTCCCCTGCCATTCGGGGCAATTAGTAATTCAAGAAGCCTTGTTTACGTAGACAATGTCGTCGATCTGGTTACGACTTGTATCGATCATCCTGGTGCCGCGAACCAGGTGTTTTTGGTCAGTGATGGCGAAGACGTTTCCACGACGCAGTTAATGAGCCGTCTCCTGATTTCGCTCGGCGTGAAGACATGGCTCATCCCTATTCCTGTCGCAGTGCTGAAGCTCCTTGCCATCTCCGTCGGACGAGGTGCTGTCGCACAGCGTCTTTTCGGATCGTTGCAAGTCGATATCAAGAAAAATCGTGAGTTGCTTGGCTGGCGGCCACCGTTCAGTCTTAACGATGGTTTGAAAGCAACAGCGGAGCATTTTTTGGAGTCTCGAAAAAGATGAGTTACGCGTGGGTCATACCTGTGGTTTTCGGTATTTCTTTTGTCATGACTGCAGTATTGCGTCGTTATGCAATATCCCGAAGTCTGATGGATGTTCCAAATGCGCGCAGTTCACATGTCGTTGCGACGCCTCGTGGCGGCGGCGTTGCAATTGTCCTGGCTTTTTTCGTATCCCTGGGTTTACTGCTTTTTACAGGCTTGATTTCTGTCGAGCTGTTTTTCGCTCTCGCAGGTGGTGGCGGCGCGGTTGCCCTGATCGGGTTCATGGACGACCACGGACATATCGCTGCACGCTGGCGGTTATTGGGTCATTTCGGTTCAGCTTTCTGGGTGCTGGGATGGATCGGGAGCTTGCCGCCAATCGCGGTGTTCGGTGTTTCCATCGATTTAGGCTGGGCAGGTTATTTAATGGCAGCTTTCTACCTGGTTTGGCTGCTCAACCTCTACAATTTCATGGACGGCATTGATGGTATCGCCAGTGTAGAAGCGATTTGTGCTTGTCTGGGGGCCAGTCTGCTTTACTGGTTATCGGGTATGGAGAGCCTGATTTGGGCACCGTTGTTGCTGGCTGCTTGCGTTGCCGGGTTTTTCTACTGGAATTTTCCTCCAGCGAGGATATTCATGGGCGATGCTGGCAGCGGATTTCTCGGTATGGTTTTGGGAGCCTTGTCTCTACAGGCTGCATGGATAAGTGCACCAATGCTCTGGGCTTGGTTGATTCTGCTTGGAGTCTTCATTGTCGACGCGACCTTTACGTTGTTGCGCCGCATGTTTCGAGGGGAAAAGGTCTACGAGGCTCACCGAAGCCATGCTTACCAGTTTGCGTCGCGTCGATTTGGCAGGCACTTGCCGGTAACAGCGGCGGTCGGTTTGATCAATCTGTTCTGGCTGTTGCCCATAGCGTTGTGCGTCACATGCCTGGATCTGGACGGTGCCTGGGGAGTAGTTCTGGCTTACACACCGCTGATCGTATTGGCGATAAAGTTTCGTGCTGGAGATCTGGAGACTCCGGCAGTCAAGAACTAAGCAGCAATCATTGGGTCATTTAGGTTTAGAGTGATCACCGAGCGCGCCGCAAGCTGCCACCATGGTGCGTGCCGCTGAGCAGAGTGATCAAGGTAATTGAAGGGTTTATGGATAAAATCAGAGAGTACCTGGTAAGCCTGCCTCGGCGCCGTAAGAGGTTGATTCAGGTCACCACAGACATGGTGCTTGTCTGGGCCGCCCTGTGGCTGGCCTTTATCGTCCGCCTCGGCCTGGACGATATGTATAACCCCTTCAAGGTGCATTTCTGGCTTTTCGTGTGCGCACCTATCATCGCAATTCCCTTGTTTATTCGTTTTGGCATGTATCGTGCGGTCATGCGCTATTTCGGCAACGATGCGCTCATTGCGATTATAAAAGCGGTCAGCCTGTCTGCGCTGATTTTGGCGCTTGTGGTTTATTGGTACAGCAATCACGAGGCTGTCGTTCCACGCTCGATTGTCTTCAACTATTGGTGGCTGAGTCTCGTCATTCTTGGCGGATTACGGCTTTGTATGCGGCAGTATTTCATGGGCGACTGGTTCGCCGGCGCTCAACACGTGCCATTTACAAACCGCGATGACGGCCTGGTCAAAGTTGCGATCTACGGTGCCGGTGTTGCTGGCAATCAGCTGGTGGCGGCCCTGCGCATGGGGCGAGCCATGCGCCCAGTGGCATTTATCGATGACGATCCAAGTATCTCGGATCGGGTGATAGCAGGCCTGCAGGTTTACAAACCAAAACACATTCAACAAATGATCGATGAAACCGGGGCTCAGGAAATTCTTCTGGCTCTGCCGTCATCAACCCGTGCACGCCGCCGGGAAATTCTCACACTTCTGGAGAGCTTTCCTCTCCACATCAGGAGCGTGCCCAACTTCACTGATCTGGCCAGCGGCCGTGTGAAAGTTGAAGATATTCAAGAGGTGGACATCGCTGATCTGCTTGGGCGCGATTCCGTACCTGCGCAAGCGGATTTGCTTGAACGTTGTATCAAAGGCAAAACGGTCTTGGTCACTGGCGCGGGTGGCTCGATTGGGGCGGAACTGTGCAGGCAGATTTTCGCACTCGGTCCGACCACTCTACTGTTGTTTGATCACAGTGAATTCAATCTCTATAGCATTCTTTCGGAGCTGGAGCAGAGAAGGTGTCGAGAGTCGGTAGCGGTCAGATTGTTGCCAATTCTCGGCTCCATTCGTCATCCACATAAGTTGTTGGATGTCATGAAAACCTGGAACGTTGAAACGGTCTACCATGCCGCTGCTTACAAGCATGTGCCCATGGTCGAGCACAATATTGCCGAAGGGGTGTTGAATAACGTCATTGGTACTCTCAATACTGCTCAGGCTGCGCTGCAGTCGGGTGTGGCAAACTTTGTGTTGATCTCAACTGACAAGGCGGTTCGCCCCACTAATGTGATGGGCAGTACCAAACGCCTTGCAGAGCTTACGCTGCAAGCTTTGAGTCGGGAAATTGCGCCGGTGCTATTCGGCGACAAGTCCAATGTCTCCCGAGTCAACAAGACTCGCTTTACAATGGTGCGTTTCGGTAATGTCCTGGGTTCTTCCGGTTCAGTGATTCCCCTGTTTCACAGCCAGATCAAATCCGGCGGGCCGTTAACCGTTACTCATCCCAAAATCACCCGTTATTTCATGACCATTCCTGAAGCTGCACAGCTGGTGATTCAGGCTGGCTCCATGGGGCAGGGCGGCGATGTATTTGTGCTCGACATGGGAGAACCGGTAAAGATTGTCGAATTGGCCGAGAAGATGATTCATCTGTCCGGTTTGAGCGTACGTTCGGAAAAAAATCTGCAGGGCGATATATCCATCGAGTTCACCGGATTGCGCCCCGGTGAGAAGCTTTATGAAGAGCTGCTGATTGGCGATAACGTATTGGCGACTGAGCATCCGATGATCATGAGCGCAAAGGAAGATCATCTCTCCTGGGAGTCACTCAAGCTGCGTTTGACGGAATTGATGACTGCCGTTGAGCAGGACGACTATTCCCGCGTCCGCCAACTCCTGCGCGAAACTGTCAGCGGCTACACCCCCGACGGCGAAATCGTCGACTGGATCTACCAGCAGCGCCGCCTCGAACCCTGATTGTTTCACATCCTGTAATAGACGCATTTTTGACACCCGCCAACCATCGCCTAAGTTTGGAGAGCAGCTTCGGAAAGCTGCTTTCCCAAACGATGATGGAGCGTCATTTATGCGTAACGGTTTTTTCTACTCTCTGGTTTTTGCTTTGCTCACCAGTGCTTCAATCGCTGTAGTGGCGGCACCTGCCGTTGTCCAGAACACGGATAAGGCTACGATGGTGAGCGATACCGTTGCGACGTCTACCAGTGAAAAGGTCGATCTCAACGGCGCCGACGCAGCAACTCTGCAAAAACAGCTGTCCGGAGTCGGCGAGGCGAAAGCCAAAGCGATTGTTGCGTATCGTGATGCTAATGGGCCATTCGCCTCGGTGGATGAACTGCTTGAAGTGAAGGGCATCGGCAAGGCGATCCTCGATCGCAACCGCGACAAGCTGGAAGTGAACTAAGCTGATTGTTCAACGCCAAGGGGCCGGTCATTGACCGGCCTTTCTGCTTTCTGGTGGTAGAGATGCGGCAGAGAGAGGGGCGTCGCGTTTGTCGGTGAGCTGAAAATTATGGGTATCATATTGTCTTTGGATTATGCCTATAATAATTTCCGCCACCTCCAGGCCAGTGAGCGTTGGAGGCCTATCTCCCAATATATTTCAGGAGCGCTGTCATGAGTTCAGTCCAGTCTCAAGGTACGGCCGTCGTCACTGGCGCATCGTCCGGTATCGGTGCCGTCTACGCGCAGCGGCTGGCAGCGCGTGGTTTTGATTTGCTGTTGGTGGCACGCGATCAACAGCGTCTTGAAAGCGCTGCGGGCGAGTTGCGCGAAGCGCACGGTGTAAAGGTCGAAGTGCTCAAAGCCGACCTGACGCAAAAGAACGATGTCCTCAAACTCCAGCAACGCCTGCGCAGTGATTCGAGCATCAGCCTGTTGGTGAATAACGCAGGGGTCGCAGCCGATGGTTTGCTGGCCAATTCCGACGCCGAGCAACTGGAGCGTCTGATCCAATTGAACGTCACCGCCGTGACGTTGCTGGCCTCGGCAGCCGCCGCCAGTTTCGCCAAGGCTGGACGCGGCACGATCATCAATATCGCCTCGGTGGTGGCGCTGTTTCCAGAACGCTTCAATGCAACCTACAGTGCGAGTAAAGCCTACGTGTTGAGCCTGACTCAGTCGCTCAACGCCGAGCTCGAAGGCACTGGCGTGAAGGTGCAAGCGGTGTTGCCTGGCGTTACCCGCACTGAAATCTGGGAGCGTTCCGGCATCGATGCCAGCGGCATTCCGGCGGAGATGGTGATGGAGGCCGGCGAGATGGTCGATGCGGCGCTCGCCGGTCTGGATCAGGGCGAGTTGATTACCATCCCGTCGCTGCCTGACGAGAGTGAATGGCAGGCCTTTGTGCGTGCACGGCATGTCATGGCACCGAATCTGTCGCGCAGTTCGGCGGCTGAACGCTACAAAAATTGATCAGAGGTAACTGCGGTATGAGTCAGCGTCGAATTGTTGTCACCGGTATGGGCCTGGTTTCTCCCTTGGGCAGTGACGTCGAGAGGGTCTGGCAGCGCTTGCTCGCCGGGCGCTCGGGCTTGCGCAATTTGCCGGAGGCGGTGAGCGCAGATCTGCCGACCCGGGTCGCCGGGATGGTGCCAACGGCGGCGGAGGACGTCGAGGCCGGTTTCGATCCGGATCTTGCCACGCCGCCCAAAGAGCAGAAGAAGATGGATCGCTTCATCCTGTTCGCCATGGAAGCGGCGCGCCAAGCGTTGGCGCAAGCCGGATGGCAGCCGTCCGAGGCCAAGGATCAGGAGCGCACCGCGACCATCATCGGCTCCGGTGTTGGTGGGTTCGGTGCAATAGCCGACGCCGTACGCACCACGGACAGTCGTGGCCCGCGTCGGCTGTCGCCGTTCACCATTCCATCGTTTCTGGTCAATCTGGCGGCCGGTCATGTGTCGATCCAGCATGCTTTGAAAGGCCCGCTCGGCGCACCGGTGACTGCTTGTGCTGCCGGGGTCCAGGCAATCGGCGATGCTGCGCGGATGATTCGTGCCGGTGAAGCGGATATCGCGGTTTGCGGTGGCGCGGAAGCCTGCATTGATCGGGTCAGCCTGGCCGGTTTTGCCGCGGCGCGAGCGTTGTCCAGCGGTTACAACGACACCCCCGAACGTGCCTCACGACCCTTTGATAGTGGTCGCGATGGTTTCGTGATGGGCGAGGGCGCCGGTCTGCTGGTGATCGAATCGCTGGAGCATGCGCTGGCACGTGGCGCGCAGCCTTTGGCTGAGCTGGTCGGTTACGGCACCACTGCCGATGCCTATCACCTCACCGCCGGGCCGGAGGACGGCAGCGGTGCACGACGCGCGATGCAGTTGGCGCTGGCTCAGGCGGGTGTTGCGCCAGATCAGGTGCAGCATCTCAATGCGCATGCGACCTCGACGCCGGTGGGCGATCTTGGTGAGTTGGCAGCGATCAAGGCGCTGTTCGGTACGGAGAATAAAATCGCCGTGACTTCGACCAAATCCGCCACCGGGCATTTGCTCGGCGCTGCCGGCGGGTTGGAAGCGATCTTCACCTTGTTGGCCATCCGGGATCAGGTCGTCCCGCCGACGCTCAACTTCGACAATCCCGATCCGGCGAGTGCGGGTGTAGATATCGTTCACGGTCAGGCGCGGTCGATGCCAATCGAGTATGCCCTGTCCAACGGTTTCGGTTTTGGCGGAGTGAATGCCAGTGTGCTGTTCAAGCGCTGGCAGGCTTAGTCCTGCGATTGCTTGAGGTGATCGCGCGTGACGTCGAGGATGCGTTGGGCAAACTCGGCGTCAGCGACACTGCGTGACAGCAAGAGCGCGCCGACCAGCGTCGACATGATGACAATGGCCCGGTCGGCGTTGTTGTCGCCCTCGAGGGTGCCTTCGATTTGACTCAGTCGGGCATTGAGTACCGCATCACTGGTCGGGCTCGGCTGGCCGCGCAGACCCAGCTCTGAGGAAATGGTCAGCAGCGGACAGCCTTCGTGCGGGGAGGTCTGATGCCATTCGGACAGGTAGGTGTCGATAAACGCCTGCAGCGGCTGTTCCTTGGCAAAGATCTCGGCGCACAGACCATCGACTTGATCGCTCGCCTCCTGCAAGGCTTTTTCGACCAGTTCGTCCTTGGATTTGAAGTGTGAGTAAAAGCCGCCGTGGGTCAGCCCCAGTGCTTTCATCAGGGGTTGCAGACCGGTAGCACCAATGCCGTCTTTGCGAAATCGCGCCGAGGCTTCCTTGATGATCCGCTGATGGGTTTGAGCTTTATGATCTTGCGAGTAACGCATGTGGAACTCTCCGCAACAAGACCACCATCTTAACCAAGGTAAATGACATGGTGACTGTACTTCTACTTCTTAAAAGCGCGCCGCTGAGTCCAACACGATCCTTGGAGTTAATACTCCCACAAAAAACAAACCCCGCCGATTCAGGCGGGGTTCTTCGTTCAGCGATCCTGCGCGTCTTTGATGTCCGCTTCGGCGTTGCGCTGCGCAACGCGTTTGCGTTCTTCATCGGTCAGTTCAACCTTGTTGGCGGTGTCGCGCAGCATCATCAATCCGCCAACGATCGAGCCGATTGCAACGACCAGAATCAACCAGGCATACCAGGGCATAACGGCTCTCCTTAATGGCAGCTCGGCGGGCGAGGGTTTCGCCAGCGACGCTGCATACCACTTTGAGCGAAGTGAGTTCGCAGTGGTTCCATTCTAGGCCGGTTAAGCCCGGTGTACCCGAAATCCCTCAGCGGCCGGTCAGCATCGCATCGGCCGGAGCGTCAGCGCGCAGTTGCCCGGTGAGCAGGAAGTAGCCGAAGCCGACCGCCATGAAGCCAAGGAAAATCAGCCCGATCAGTGCATTGAACCAGGCCATGGCGATCAGACACACCACCGCCAGCACCAGTGCGATCAGCGGAATCAGCGGATAACAAGGCGCACGGAAAGTCCGCTCGAGATTGGGTTCGGATTTACGCAATTTGAACAGGCTGAGCATGCTCATGATGTACATCACGATCGCGCCGAACACAGCCATGGTGATCATCGCCGCAGTGAGGGTCATGCCGCCGAGGTTGATCAAACCATCGCTGTAGATCGCGGCGATGCCGATGATGCCGCCGGCAATGATCGCCCGGTGCGGGGTCTGGAAGCGCGAGAGTTTCGCCAGCGACGCCGGCAGGTAACCGGCGCGGGCGAGGGCGAAGAACTGCCGCGAGTAGCCGAGGATGATCCCGTGGAAGCTCGCCACCAGACCGAACAGGCCGATCCACACCAGCATGTGCAACCAGCCGGAGTTGTCGCCGACCACGGTCTTCATCGCTTGCGGCAGAGGGTCGTTGATGTTCGCCAGGGTGCGCCAGTCACCGACGCCGCCTGCGAAGAACATCACGCCCATCGCCAGCAACACCAGGGTCAGGATCCCGCTGATATAGGCCTTGGGGATCGTGCGTTTGGGATCCTTGGCTTCTTCGGCGGCCATCGCCGCGCCTTCGATGGCGAGGAAAAACCAGATCGCAAATGGAATCGCGGCGAACATCCCGGCAATCGCTGGCGGCCCGAACACATCGGAACCGGCCCAGCCATTCAGGGCAAAGCTACTGAAGCTGAACGCCGGCGCGACCACTCCCATGAACACCAGCAATTCGATCACCGCCAGCACGCAGACGATCAGTTCGAACGTCGCCGCCAGTTTCACCCCGAGGATGTTCAAGGTCATGAACACGATATAGGCGCCGACTGCCGCGTGTTTCGGGTCAAGCGCCGGAAATTGCACGTTCAGGTAGGCGCCGATCGCCAGCGCAATCGCCGGAGGTGCGAAGACGAATTCGATCAGCGTGGCCAGCCCGGCGATCAGCCCGCCTTTCTCACCGAACGCACGACGGCTGTAAGCGAACGGCCCGCCGGCATGCGGAATCGCCGTAGTCAGTTCAGTGAAGCTGAAGATGAAACAGGTGTACATCGTGGCGACCATGAACGAGGTCACTAGAAAACCCAGCGTGCCAGCCACGCCCCAGCCGTAACTCCAGCCGAAGTACTCGCCGGAAATCACCAGCCCGACGGCGATGCCCCACAGGTGCAAGGTGCCCAGCGTGGGTTTGAGTTGTGTGTTCATGCGCTTGCTCCCGGAACGGTTTGGAAAGCTCGGGGGAGGGCGTGTGCAGTGGGCGTGCCATTGCTGTAAGTCAGGTCGTAAAGCGCTGAAAGCTGTCGTATCGGGGATGTTCGCGGCTGGATGAGCGTTTTTTGTGCGCCAGTTGGGTGCGATGCTGGCAGTTATGCCGTCTTCGCGAGCAAGCCCGCTCCCACATTGGATCTGTGGCGTTCACAAATCCCCTGTGGGAGCGAGCTTGCTCGCGAAGAAGCCCGCCAACACGACGCAAAACCCACCTGTAACGAACGCATAAACCCACTCTTTACGCTTTCTTTATGCGCCGCCGCACCCCTCGGTCTCGTTCCTTTACAGCCTCCTTTCCGACAATGCCTCCACACGCGGCAATACGCCGTAAAACGGAGATCTTCCATGAGCGTTCTGGACGGGGTGTCCCTGCTGTTGGCAGCCGGGCTGTTCATTTATCTGTTGGTTGCGCTGTTGCGCGCGGATCGGAACTAGGAGCGGCTATGCACAGTTATGACTATTGGCTGATCCTCGCGTTTTTTGCGGTGGTCTTGCTGCCGGCGCCGTTCCTCGGGCGCTTTTACTACAAGGTGATGGAAGGTCAGCGCACCTGGCTGACGCCGGTTCTCGGCCCGGTCGAGCGCGGTTGCTATCGGATTGCCGGGGTTGATCCGCAGGCTGAGCAGAGCTGGCAGAAGTACACGCTGGCCTTGCTCGCGTTCAATCTCGCCGGTTTCCTGCTGTTGTTCGCGATACTGTTGTTTCAGGATCACCTGCCGCTGAACCCGCAAAACCTGCCGGGCCAGGAATGGACCCAGGCGTTCAACACCGCGGTCAGTTTCATGACCAACACCAACTGGCAGTCCTACAGTGGTGAAGCGACCCTCAGCTATCTGAGCCAGATGGTCGGCCTCACCGTGCAGAACTTCGTCAGTGCCGCCACCGGCCTGGCGGTGCTGGTTGCGCTGTGCCGTGGCATCGGTCGCAAGTCGACCAAGACCCTGGGCAACTTCTGGGTCGACATGACCCGCGCAACCCTCTACGGCCTGCTGCCGCTGTGCCTGCTGCTGGCGCTGTACCTCGTCTGGCAGGGCGTGCCGCAGACCTTCGCGCAATACGTCAATGCCGTAACCATGCAGGGCGTCGATCAAGTGATCCCGCTCGGCCCGGCCGCCAGCCAGATTGCGATCAAGCAACTGGGTACCAACGGCGGTGGCTTCTTCGGTGTGAACTCGGCGCATCCGTTCGAGAACCCGACCGCGTGGAGCAACCTGTTCGAACTCGCGTCGATCATTCTGATTCCGGTAGCGCTGGTGTTCACCTTCGGTCATTACGTGAAAGACCAGCGTCAGAGCCGCGCGATCATCGCCTGCATGCTCGCATTGTTCCTGATCGGCGGCGCGACTTCGCTGTGGGCCGAATATCAGCCTAACCCGGCGCTGAACAATGTCGCGGTCGAACAGACCGCGCCGCTGGAAGGCAAGGAAGCACGCTTCGGTACCACCGCCACCGTGCTGTGGTCGGTGACCACCACCGCAGCGTCGAACGGTTCGGTCAACGGCATGCACGACAGCCTCAACCCGCTTAGCGGCATGGTGGCGCTGGTCAACATGATGGTCGGCGAAGTGATCTTCGGCGGCGTCGGTGCCGGGCTCTACGGCATGTTGCTTAACGTGCTGATCGCGGTGTTCCTCGCCGGCCTGATGATTGGCCGCACACCGGAATACCTGGGCAAGAAATTGCAGGCGCGGGAAGTGCAATTGCTGGTGGTGACCTTGCTGGTCATGCCGGTAGGCGTGCTGGTACTCGGCGCGATCGCCGCTGCTCTGCCTGGCCCGGCGGCGACCATCAGCAACCCCGGCCCGCACGGTTTCAGCCAGTTGCTCTATGCCTACACCTCGGCCAGCGCGAACAACGGTTCGGCGTTCGGTGGCCTGAGCGCCAACACCCCGTTCCACAACCTGATGCTCGGTCTGGGCATGTTGATCGGTCGCTTCGGCTACATCCTGCCGGTACTGGCACTGGCCGGCAGCCTGGCGATGAAGAAAACCGCACCGATCGGCCAGAACAGCTTCCCGACCCACGGCCCGCTGTTCGTGACCCTGTTGACCGTGACCATTTTGCTGGTGGGCGGCCTGACCTTCCTGCCGACCCTGGCGCTCGGTCCGATTGCTGAACACTTGAGCATGGGCTTCTAAGGAATCGATCATGAATATGCATGTTCCTGCAAAACCTGCGGTGCCGACCCAGTCGGCAGAAGCACCGAAAACCGCGATCTCGGCCCTGTGGCGTCCGGCGCTGGTGCAAGCCTTCGTCAAGCTCGACCCGCGCCAGCTGGTGCGTTCGCCCGTGATGCTGGTGGTCGAACTGACGGCGATTTTCACCACCGTGCTGTGCTTCATCCCGGACAACGTCGTGCCGACTTTCGTCGCCGCGCAGATTGCTCTGTGGCTGTGGTTCACCGTGCTGTTCGCCAACTTCGCCGAGGCCTTGGCCGAAGGTCGCGGCAAGGCCCGCGCCGACAGCCTCAAGGCTGGCAGCGAAGGCCTCAGCGCGCGGCGCAAACTGGCCAACGGCAGCTTCCAGGTGGTGCCTGCCGCCAGCCTGCGCAAAGGTGACGTGGTGCGCGTCGAAGCGGGGGAGATGATCCCCGGTGACGGCGAAGTCATCGAAGGTATTGCCGCGGTCAACGAAGCGGCGATCACCGGTGAATCGGCGCCGGTGATTCGCGAGTCCGGTGGCGATCGCTCGGCGGTCACCGGCAACACGCGCCTGGTGTCCGACTGGTTGTTGGTGAAGATCACTGCCAACCCGGGTGAATCGACCCTCGATCGCATGATCGCCCTGGTCGAAGGCGCCAAGCGCCAGAAGACCCCGAACGAAGTCGCGCTGGATATCCTGCTGATCGGCCTGACCCTGATCTTCCTGCTGGTGGTGGTGACCCTGCAGCCGTTCGCCCACTTCGCCAACGGCAGCCTGCCGCTGGTGTTCCTGGTGGCGCTGCTGGTCACGCTGATTCCGACCACCATCGGTGGTTTGCTGTCGGCCATCGGTATTGCCGGGATGGATCGTCTGGTGCGGCTGAACGTGATCGCCAAATCCGGGCGCGCCGTGGAAGCGGCCGGTGACGTGCATGTGTTGCTGCTGGACAAGACCGGCACCATCACCTTCGGTAACCGCCGTTGCAGCGCGGTGTATGCCGCGCCAGGCGTGAATGGTCGCGAACTGGCCGAAGGCGCGTTGTTTGCCTCGCTGGCGGACGAAACCGCCGAAGGCAAATCCATCGTCGAGTACCTGCGCGGTCTGCACCCACAAACCGAGCCGGCGCTGGATACTTTGACTGCCGTGCCGTTCAGTGCGGAAACCCGCTTGTCCGGTGTCGACTATCAGGGCCGCGTGTACCGCAAGGGCGCAGTCGATTCGCTGCTGGCCTTCCTCGGTCAACAACGCTCCGATCTGGCCCCGGCGCTGTCGCGGGAAATCGACAAGATCGCGCAGAGCGGCGGTACGCCGTTGCTGGTCTGCGCCGACGGCAAACTGCTCGGTGCGATCCATCTCAAGGACGTGGTCAAGCCAGGCATTCGCGAGCGTTTTGCCGAGCTGCGCAAACTGGGGATTCGCACGGTGATGGTCACCGGCGACAACCCGTTGACCGCTGCGGCCATCGCGGCTGAAGCGGGCGTCGATGACGTGCTCGCCGAGGCCACCCCGGAGAAAAAACTCGCACGTATCCGTCTCGAACAGAACGACGGTCGTCTGGTCGCCATGTGCGGCGACGGTGCCAACGATGCCCCGGCGCTGGCCCAGGCTGACGTCGGCATGGCGATGAACGACGGTACGCAAGCCGCACGCGAAGCAGCCAACATGGTCGACCTCGACAGCGACCCGACCAAGCTGCTGGACGTGGTGCAGATCGGCAAGGAATTGCTGGTGACCCGTGGTGCGCTGACGACGTTTTCCATCGCCAACGACGTGGCCAAATACTTCGCGATTCTGCCGGCGCTGTTCGCCGCGATCTATCCGCAACTGGGTGTGCTGAACATCATGCACTTGACCAGTCCGCAGAGCGCGATCCTCTCGGCGATCGTCTTCAACGCCCTGATCATCGTCGTGCTGATTCCACTGGCATTGCGTGGCGTACGCGTACAAGCAGCGAGTGCCGCGGCACTGCTGCGGCGCAACCTGCTGATCTACGGACTGGGCGGGATTCTGGTGCCGTTCGTGGGGATCAAGGCGATCGACATGCTGCTCACGGCTTTGCATTTGGTTTGAGGTTGGAAGAGCCCCTCACCCTAACCCTCTCCCGGAGGGAGAGGGGACTGATCGAGGTGTTTGTAAGAGGCGTACCGACCTGGGATAGCGAGCCGAACTCAGGTCTGGAAAAGCGCAGAGATCGGCTCCCTTTCTCCTCGCCCCCTTGGGGAAGAGGGCTGGGGTGAGGGGGAAAAGATCTCCCTGGTACCCCGCAAAAGTTTGCCCAACGAATTCGAGGATTTTGCAATGTCCACAATGATACGTCCGGCCCTGAGCCTGCTGGTGCTGATGACCCTGATCACCGGCGTGGCCTATCCACTGGTGGTGACCGGCGTTGCGCAGGTCGCTTTCCCTGAACAGGCCAACGGCAGCCTGGTGCACGATGCCGACGGCAAGGTGCGCGGCTCGTCGTTGATCGCCCAGGATTTCGTCGGTGATGCGTGGTTTCATCCGCGTCCTTCGGCGGGCGCCTTCGCGACCGTTTCCAGCAGCGCCAGCAACCTGGCGCCGAGCAATCCGGCGCTGGCCACGCGGGTGATCGACGACGCCAACAAGTTGCAGGTGCCCGGCCAGGGGCCGGTGCCATTGGCGTTGCTGACCACCTCCGGCAGCGGCCTCGATCCGCACTTGCCACCGGCGGCAATTGCCTATCAACTGGCGCGTGTCGCGCAAGCGCGCAACTTGCCTATGTCGACTTTGCAGCAACTGCTCGATGCGCACATCGAACAGCCGCTGGTGGGGCCGCCGGTGGTGAATGTGCTGGAGCTGAACATGGCGCTGGAAAAGCTGTAATTCTGCGGCGCGGCCATTCGCGAGCAAGCCCGCTCCCACAAGAGCAACACTGAACCTGTGGGAGCGAGCTTGCTCGCGAAGAGGCCACAACTGGCAACACATAAACGTCTGACTGAAGAGATCAAGCATGAGCGACTCCGGCCGCGCCGACGCCCTGTTAGCAGACCTGCCCCGCGACGGCCGTGGCCGGCTGAAGATTTTCCTCGGCGCCGCCCCCGGGGTCGGCAAGACCTACGCCATGCTCCAGGCCGCGCACACGCAATTGCGCCAAGGCGTGAAAATCATTGCCGGTGTCGTCGAAACCCATGGTCGTGCGGAAACCGAAGCGCTGCTCGGCGGTTTGCCGCAGCAGCCGCTGGTACGCTCGGAATACCGTGGCGTGATGCTCGAAGAAATGGACCTCGACGGCCTGCTCGCGGCCAAACCCAAGCTGGTGCTGGTGGACGAACTGGCGCACACCAACGCCCCCGGCAGCCGACATGCCAAGCGCTGGCAGGACATTCAGGAACTGCTCGCCGCCGGCATCGACGTCTACACCACGGTCAACGTCCAGCACCTGGAAAGTCTCAACGATCAGGTGCGCGGCATCACCGGTGTGCAGGTGCGTGAAACCCTGCCGGACTGGGTGCTGCAGGAAGCCTACGAACTGCTGCTGATCGACCTGCCACCGCGCGAGCTGCTGGAGCGTCTGCGCGAAGGCAAGGTCTACGTGCCGGAACAGGCGCGGGCGGCGATCGATGCGTTTTTCACCCAGACCAACCTCACCGCGTTGCGCGAGCTGGCGATGCAAACGGCGGCCGCGCAGGTTGATAACGATCTCGCGCAAGGCTATCGCCAACTTGGTCAGGCAGCTCCGGCGGTGCGCGGGCGTTTGCTCGTCGGCGTCGATGGCGATGCGCATGCCGAACGCCTGGTGCGTCACGCCAGCCGCGTGGCCCAGCGTCGGCATTTACCGTGGAGTCTGGTGCATGTCGACAACGGCACGGTGCGCGACGAGCAATCGCGCCTGCGCCTGCAAAACGCCCAGCAACTGGCTGAACGCCTCGGCGGTGAAGTGGTGCTGTTGCGCGCCGGCGAAGTGGCGAAAACCCTGATCCAGCATGCCGCCGAACGCCGTGCGAGTCTGCTGCTGGTCGGGCAGTCGCGGCCGAGTCTGCGCCGTCGCCTGTTCGGTGGCGGGCTCGCCGCGCGTTTGCTGCGCCAGGCCCACGGCCTGGAAATCAACGTCCTCGACAACGATCATGAACACCCGCAACAGCGCCTGCGAACCACGCCGACGCTGGTCTGGTTCGACTATCTGTTGGCGCTGGTTGCCACGCTGTTGGCCAGTGCCCTGGCGTGGGCGGTATCGAGTATTTTGCCGCTGCCAAACATCTCGCTGGTGTTCCTCGCGGCGGTGCTGCTGGTGGCGGTGCGCAGCAGTCTGGGCCCGGCGCTGGCCTGCGCGGCGTTGTCGTTTCTGACCTACGACTTCCTGTTCATTCCGCCGAATTTTTCCTTCGCCATCCAGCGCGAAGAAGATGTTCTGACCTTGCTGTTCTTCCTGCTGATGGCGGCGCTCACCGGCAATCTCGCGGCGCGTCAGCGGCGGCAGTTGCAGGCGTTGCGCGACACGCAAGAAGAGACCACAGAGCTGCTCGATCTGTCGCGCAAACTGACTGCGGCAACGGATCGTCAGGCGGTAGTCAGCGCTGCGGCGCAGCACCTCAACGGCTGGAGCGATCTGCAATTGTGCCTGCTCAACCGCGACGGGCAGGGCGGCTGGAAAGTCGAGACCGGCGGGCCGCTGGAATTCAGCGAATCGGAACGCGCCGCCGCCGACTGGGCCTGGCAACACGATCAACCGGCCGGCATGGGCACCGGCACGCTGCCGTTCGGTCGCTGGTGGTGGTGGCCGCTGTCGGTGGAGGACGGGCCGCTGGCGCTGCTCGGGGTCTGCGCCAAAGAGGGCCAGACCTTGAGCGGCCAGCGTCGACGCCTGCTCACCGCGTTGAGTCAGCCACTGGCGCAGGCGCTGGCGCGGGCGCAACTGGCGGACGATCTGGAAGCCGCGCGCCTGCACGGTGAAACCGAGCAGTTGCGCAGTGCGCTGCTGGCCTCGGTATCGCATGATCTGCGCACACCGCTGACCGCCATGCGCGGCAGCATCGACAGCCTGCTGGCCCTCGGCGAAGCCATTCCGCTGGAGGATCGCCGCGAGTTGCTCGAAGGCACCCGCGACGAAGCCGAACGCCTCGATCGCTACATTCAGAACCTGCTGGACATGACCCGCCTCGGCCATGGTGCATTGAAGCTCGCGCGCGACTGGGTAGCGCCGGCGGACATCGTCGGCAGTTCGCTCAATCGCCTGCGTGCGGTGCTCGCGCCGTTGCAGGTCAGCACCGATGTGCCGTCCGAGTTGCCGCTGCTGTTCGTGCATGCGGCGCTGATCGAGCAGGCGCTGGTCAATGTGCTGGAAAACGCCGCACGCTTCTCGCCGCCACACGGGCGTTTGCAATTGAGTGCCGGGGCGAGTGAAGACGAGATTTTCTTCACGGTCAGCGATGAAGGGCCGGGGATTCCCGAAGAGGAGCGGGCGAAGATTTTCGACATGTTCTACACCGCCGCCCGTGGTGATCGTGGCGGGCAGGGCACCGGTCTGGGGCTGGCGATCTGTCAGGGCATGGTCGGCGCGCATGGCGGCCGGATCAGCGTCGCCGACGGCATCGACGGGCGCGGCACCAGCATCACCCTGCACCTGCCGTTGCAGACGCAACCGGGGATGGACAATGAAGCCTGATCGCGACTGCGCTACTCTCTTGCCAATCTTTTGTGTTGATGTGAATTCATGAGCCAGACCGCGACCATTTTGGTCATCGATGACGAACCGCAGATCCGTAAATTCCTGCGCATCAGCCTCGCCTCACAAGGCTACAAAGTGCTCGAGGCCGGCACCGGCGCCGAGGGGCTGGCCCAGGCGGCGCTGAACAAGCCCGACTTGCTGGTGCTCGACCTCGGCCTGCCGGACATGGACGGCCAGCAGGTGCTGCGCGAGTTTCGCGAGTGGGCCACCGCGCCGGTGCTGGTGCTGTCGGTGCGGGCCAGCGAAGGGCAGAAAGTCCAGGCGCTGGATGGCGGCGCCAATGATTACGTGACCAAGCCGTTCGGCATTCAGGAGTTTCTCGCCCGGGTCCGCGCGTTGTTGCGTCAGGCGCCGGCCGGCGAGGCCCAGCAAGCGGCGCTGACGTTCGGCCCGCTGACGGTGGATCTGGCCTATCGACGAGTGCTGCTCGACGGCGTCGAAGTGGCGCTGACTCGCAAGGAATACGCAGTGTTGGCGCAACTGGCACGGCATCCGGGCCGGGTGATCACCCAGCAGCAATTGCTCAAGGACATCTGGGGGCCGACGCATACCGAGGACAGTCATTACCTGCGGATTGTGGTCGGGCATTTGCGTCAGAAGCTGGCGGATGATCCGACGCGGCCGCGGTTTATTGTGACGGAGGCTGGGGTTGGTTATCGGTTGTTGAGTGAGAACAGCCTGTAGGTTTTGGGGTGGCTGAGCTGACGCCTTCGCGAGCAAGCCCGCTCCCACAGGGTTCTTCGGTGTGATTGAAATTTTGTGTTTCACACCGGCCACTGTGGGAGCGGGCTTGCTCGCGAAGAGGCCCTGACAGCCAGCCGAGAACTTCAGGGCTCTCTACTCTGCTCACTCTCATACCGATCCAGCGTATCCCGCGCAATCTCCCGCCCCAGCGCGATCAGTTCCGGCGCCTTGTAGAACTCGAAAAACCGGCACACGCGCTTTGGCACGTTGATCAGGATGTCCGGCGGATAGCCGGCGATCTTGTATTGCGCCAACGAGGTCTGCATCACCTCGAAACTCTGGTTGATCAGGTCCAGCAGTGACGCCGGCCCGACGTTGTCGATGATGAACGAGCCGGTGGCGGACTTCGGCGCGCCTTCGCGCTCGGGTGCCGCTGCCGGTTGCTGACTTTCCGGTTCGCTGCCTTCCAGCCATGGGTTGATGTCCGCCGCCTCCGCGCGCAGGGCTTCCTGCTCAAGCAACAGCAATTGCTCGGCCTGTTTGCGGCGGAACGGCATCTTCGAACCCAGCGAACTGAGCAAACTGTCGAAGCGCGAACGAAACGCGGGCGGGCGCTGGATCACCGGCAATTTGTAGTGGCGCTGGTTGGTCGCGTTGAGGTTGACCGCGATGATCAGGTCGCAGTGGCTGGAGACCACCGGCACGATCGGCAACGGGTTGAGAATGCCGCCGTCCACCAGCATCCGGTTGCCCTGCATCACTGGGGTGAACAGGCTGGGAATCGCCGCCGAGGCGCGCATCGCCTGATGCAGACAGCCTTCCTGAAACCAGATTTCCTGCTGGTTGGTCAGGTCGGCGGCGACCGCGGTGTAGGGGATGCGCAAGTCTTCGATGTTGATTTCGCCGACGATCTTGCGGATCTGCCCGAAGACCTTTTCGCCACGTATCGCCCCGAGGCGAAAACTCACGTCTACCAGCCGCAGCACGTCCAGATAATCGAGGGTTTCGATCCAGGTGCGGTACTCGTCGAGTTTGCCTGCGGCATAGATCCCGCCGACCACCGCGCCCATCGAACAACCGGCAATGCAGGCAATGTCGTAACCGCGTCTTTCGATTTCCTCAATGACCCCGATATGGGCATAGCCCCGGGCGCCTCCGGAGCCCAGCACCAGTGCGACACGCTTTTTCATCAAACTTCCTCCCGACAAGGCTCCACAATGCACCCTTCGGGGGGCGGGCGACAATCGGCAGGGTCGCTGGAGACGGCAGGGGCGTCGTTTTTTCGATACTCCGTGACCGCTCGGCGCTATGCTCTGGTCACCGCAGATTCATTGGGCGCCAAGGCACTTTTCCCGCGCCGCAACGTCTTACCTGCACGACTGTTGACCTATTTTGAGGTGTGAGTGATGAAAGCCTGGATCTGTGTGCCGTTGATCGCGCTGGCATTGGCCGGTTGCGCTGGCAAGACTGCTTATCGCGACAGCTGCGGCAGTCAGCTCGATGCGGCGTGGCATGGCATGAGCTGGACCTGGCCAAGGCCGAAGGTTTCGCCGGCACGGTCAGCTACTCCAAGGCGCTGTCGCTGCTGACGGCGGCCAAGACTCAGCAGCAATTCGAAGGCTTTGAAGGCTGCAGCAACAAGGCCGAGAAAGCCCGTTTCTATATTCGCGAATCCCGCGCCGGGCGCTAAGCTGCTGACTTGACGCAAGGATGCGGCTGGCCGACCACGGCAGACTCATCCTTCAAGCCATGTGAATCAGGAGCAAGTGATGTCTGCGTTGGTTGACCGGTTGGTGGCTCATGTCCTGAGTCTGGAAGTGCGTTTGCTGGCCTGTCAGGCGCGCGTGACTGCGCGTACCGACCCCGAGGCGCTACATGATTTGCGCACCACGGTGCGGCGCTTGCGCAGCCTGTTGCGACCCTTGCGTGGTTTGCCCGGAGTCGAGCAACTGGAAGGTGCCGCCTCGGCGGTCGGTCAGTTGACCACCCCGTGGCGCGATCGCGAGGTACTGGCGGCGTACCTGCTCAAGCATGATCAGCCGCAAGCGGCGCAGCGGCGCATGGCGCAAATGGACGAAGCCTATCCAGCATTGGCAGCGAGCGCCGAAGTGGCTTCGCTGCTGATCATCCTCGATGCGTTCCCGCGTTTCCTGCGTGCCTCCGAGCGTCAGGGCCTGCTCAAGGGCCTGGGCAAACGCATCGAAAAACGCCTGCACAAACAATGGAAGAAACTCGACGAGGCGCTGCACGATCCGGCCCACGACCGCCATCGTCTGCGCTTGCTGATCAAGCGCGTGCGGTATGGCATCGAAGCCTATCCGGAACTGGATCGCCTGCCTGAGCCGGCGCTGGAGCGGCTGAAGTCGGCGCAGGGCGCGCTGGGTGACTGGCACGATTGCTGGCAGTGGCTGGCGCGGGCCGAACTGGAAAGCGATCTGCAAGCCTGCGTCGCGACCTGGCAGGCGGGCCTGATCAAGGCTGAAGCCAAGGCCGATCGGGTGCTGGAAAAACTCAGTTCAAGCTGCTTCAAATCCTGAATCCACTCAGATCCCCTGTGGGAGCGGGCTTGCTCGCGAAAGCGGTGTGTCAGTCACAGATGTGTCTACTGATACAGCGCTTTCGCGAGCAAGCCCGTTCCCACATTCGAATATCTTCCTGACCTTAAGGCCTTTCTGTCAGTCCATTTGACCGGAATAGACGCTGCGGCGCTCTGCCATGCTGGTTAAGATCGCTGCATTCCTTTTTTCGCTTGCCGAGGTTGTCATGCGTTTTTCCGATCTGCTCGATGCGGTTCGTCGCCAGCCAGAAGTGACCATTCCTGCCGAGTGGGGTCAGGGTCGGGCCAGTTTTGGTGGCCTGGTGGCGGCGTTGCAATACGAGACCATGCGCGCGAATGTGCCGGCGGAGCGCCCGGTGCGTTCGTTGGCGATCACCTTTGTCGGCCCGGTGGAGCCGGACGTCCCGGTACGTTTCGAAGTCGATGTGTTGCGCGAAGGCAAAGCGGTCAGCCAAGTGCTGGGCCGGGCTGTGCAGAACGGTCAGGTAGTGACGATCGTGCAGGGCAGCTTTGGTGCTTCGCGACCTTCGGAAGTCGCAGTCGAGGCCTATCCGGCAGCTGAAATGAAACACTGGGAAGAATGCCAGGAGTTGCCGTACATCAAGGGCGTGACCCCGGAGTTCATGCGCCATCTGGCGATGCGCTGGAGTGTCGGCGGCATGCCTTTCACCGGCAACACTTCGCGGCAGATGGGCGGCTGGGTGCGTTTGCGTGGCGATGTGAAGGAAGAGCCGGTCAATGAGGCGCATCTGTTGGCACTGGTGGATGCATGGCCACCGGCATTGTTGCCGTATCTGAAGAAGCCGGCACCGGGCAGTACGCTGACCTGGACCATTGAATTCGTGCAGCCGCTACGCGACTTGAGCACCCTGGACTGGTGCAAATATCTGGCAGACATCGAATACGCCGCCGACGGTTACGGCCATGTCGCCGCCAAGCTGTGGAGTGCGGACGGGGAGTTGATCGCCATGAGTCGTCAGACCGTAACGATTTTTGCCTGAATCAATGCCGACGGTGGCGCTCACGCCAGGCGCGCCACCAGCCGCCACTGAGGAAGAACCGCGGAAAGGTCAGAAACTGCTCGACCAGCAAGCGTGACACGGCATCTTTGCGATCACTGAACGGCTCGGAGGCTTGCGCCTCCAGGCTGTGGCCGTGGCGCTGCAGACCCAGCGCCGCGACGATACCGATTACGCCGATGGCGATACTGGCCAGACTCAAGCTGAACACGCCGGACACGATCAACAGAAATGCAACGATAAACAGCGGCACGGCAATCAGGTGCAACACCAGATTGGTCGGGTGCTGGTGATTGTTCGGGTACGCGCGCCATTGCCACGCGGGAAGATTGGGGTGACGTTTGCCCATGTTGACTACTCCTCGATCCATGTTGAACACATGGTTGAAGAATAGGCCGGGGCGGGTGGGGCGGCGAATCAAGGTTGGCTATGGTGGTGATAGGTGCAATGGCTGGATTCGATGGTGTTGCAATTGACGCCATCGCGAGCAGGCTCACTCCTACAAAGGATCTGCTGCGTACACAAATCCCCTGTAGGAGTGAGCCTGCTCGCGATGAGTCCCTTAAAGTTTGAGTTGACCGATGGCCTTGCTCAACTCCCCGGCCAACGTCGCCAACTCATTGCTGGTGGTCGCTGAATCCACGGTCTGCTGCACGGTGTTTTCGGTCACATCACGAATGCTCACCACCGCCCGATTCATCTCTTCCGCGACCTGACTTTGTTGCTCGGCCGCCACCGCAATCTGCGTGTTGCTCTCGCGCATCTGCGCCACGGCGCCAGTGATTTCCGCCAGTGCTTCGCCGGCCTCCTGCGCCTGCTGCACGCAGTCGTCGGCCTTGTACGAACTCTCCTGCATGAAGTCCACCGCATCGCGCGTGCCGGCCTGCAGTGCCGAGACCATGGTGGTGATTTCATCGGTGGAGGTCTGCACACGCTTGGCGAGGTTGCGCACCTCATCAGCGACCACCGCAAAACCGCGGCCCATCTCGCCGGCACGCGCCGCTTCGATGGCGGCGTTGAGGGCCAGCAGATTGGTTTGCTCGGCGATGCTGTGAATCACACTGACTACGCCGTTGATCTTCTGGCTGTCTTCGGCCAGGCGCTGAATCATCTCGGCGGTCTGCTGCACACCGCTGGAGAGTCCGGCAATCGACTGTTGCACGCGGCTGACCACTTGCTGGCCGCTGCCCGCCAGACCATCGGCGGTCTGCGACAGGTCACGGGTGGCGCCGGCGTGCTGGGCGATGTGATAAACCGTGGCGGTCATTTCATTAATTGCGGTGGCGGCCTGATCGGTCTCGCTCTGTTGACCGAGCATGCCGTGGCGCACTTCGTTCATGCTCGCTGCCAGACGCGCAGCGCCGACGTCGAGTTGCCGCGCGGTGTTGGCGACCGTGGTGACCACGCGCTGATAACCGGCCTGCATCGCGTTGAACGCATTGGCCATTTGCCCTACTTCGTCCTTGCAGGCCAGCGGCACGCGGGCCGAGAGATCACCGCTCTTCTCGACATGCAGCATCACGTCTTTCAAGGTGTTGAGCTGACTGAGCAGGAAGCGGATCAGCAGTTGCGAAGCGCCGAGCATGGCCAGCATCAGGATAAACACCGCCACGGCGTAGTTGGCAAAACGATCACTGAACACTTGCGCCAGACTTGGGCCATAGGCGATGACCGCGACTTGCTGGCCGTCGCCACGACTGAACACTTCGGCGCCCAGCAGCGGGTTGCTGCCGAACAGCGGCAGATGATTGATCTCGTTCCAGCCGTTGCTATCGCTGATCTCCAGCAGCGGTTGACCATTGAGGCGCGGCGCTTCCCCGCGTTTGAAGGTCAGCACCTGATCGGCCTTGGGCAGCGCCTGCCCAGCCGGCCACGCCTTGAGCAATTGTGCCTGGGCCTGAGCGGAAGCCTGTGAGGCGTGGCTGCGGGCCTGCTGCTCAAGCTGCACGGCATACAGCACCAGCAGCAAGGTGGTGACGAAAGCGACCGCATTGACCGCCCAGAATTTGTATTTCAGCGAGATATTGCTAAGCCAGGCACCCATGGAGGTCTTCTCTGATAGCGGAAACAGTTTTGGCAAGGTGCCAGCATTGTGCCGCTATGCGGATCTGAAGATCTTGATACAGGTCAACAGGTTCTACGCTGAGCCCCCTTTGTGCGAGCGGGCTTGCTCGCGAATGCGGTGGTTCAGTTAATTAACAATGACTGACACACCGCCTTCGCGAGCAAGCCCGCTCCCACAATGGGATTTGAGGTGTGTCAGGGCAGGGCGGGGAGGTTGAAGAACGCGCGGGCACACGCCGTTGTGTGCGCAGCCAGATCTTCCTCGGTCTCGCCCCGATGCAGCGCCACTTCGCGCAGCACCTCGGTCAGATACGCTGGCTCATTACGGCCGTTCTTCGGCTTTGGGCGCAAGGTGCGCGGTAGCAGGTACGGCGCGTCGCTTTCGAGCATCAGTCGTCCGCGCTTGATCTCCTTGACCAGCGGGTGCAGATGCGTGCCACGGCGCTCGTCGCAGATCCAGCCGGTGATGCCGATGTGCAGGTCCAGATCGAGGTAACTGAACAGGGCTTTTTGCTCGCCGGTAAAGCAGTGCACCACGGCGGCGGGCAGTTGGTCGCGGAAGTCCCTGAGGATTTCCAGCAGACGCTGACTGGCATCCCGCTCATGCAGGAACACCGGCAATTGCAGTTCTACTGCCAGCGCCAGATGTTCTTCGAGGACTTTTTCCTGTTGCGGGCGCGGCGAGAAATCACGGTTGAAATCCAGCCCGCATTCGCCCACGGCGACCACGTTTTGCTCTTGCAGCAGACTGCGCAAACGACGCGCGCTGTCAGCGTTCCAGTCACTGGCCGAATGCGGGTGAATGCCAGCGGTTGCAAACAGCCGCTGGCCGCTTTGATCCAGTTGCCGGCAGAGCTCCAGCGCCTGTTCGCTACTCTCGACGCTGGTGCCGGTCAGCACCAGTTGGCAGACCCCGGCAGCGTAGGCGCGGTCGAGCACGGCCTGATGTTTTTCGGCGAAACTGGGGTTGGTCAGGTTGACGCCGATATCGATGAGTTGCATGGTTCTACCTCGGGCCGAAGGCCGGAAAGCATACCAGAGCTGTAGATTTATAAGAAAAGCCAAGAACTACAACGAGTTATAGCTGTCTTTTGATGCCGTGACGTAGCCCGGGTTGGCAGAAAAGCCATCACTGTGCCAGTCTCTCGCACTTTGCCAGCGCTCCAGGCGCTCTGTTTTCGTCGGTGATTTCGACCGTTCAGCGGTGAAATCACCCCGTATTCTTTCCGGAGAGTGGATGCATCGTCCCTCGGTTTTGCTCCTGTTGTGCGCGTCACTGCTGCTGCCGATAACGGCGGTTGCGCGCTTGCCCGGGCCACAGCAAGCCGTGCCGGCCGCCAAGGTTCGTGACCTGTCGGAGATCCGCAGCAGTCGAGTGTTGCGAGTGCTGGTCAATCAGAGTCGCAACAGTTCCGGTGAAGTCCAGGGTCAGGCCATCGGCGTCGAATACCATCGCCTGCGCGCCTTCGAGCAATACCTCAATGGCCACGCCCGCGATGGTCAGGAGGTCACCCTCAAGATCATTCCCAAAGCCAAGGATCAACTGCTTGGCGCGTTGCAGCGTGGTGAAGGAGATCTGGTCGCGCCCGGCGAGCTGCTTGATCTGCAACCCGGCCACGCGGTTGCCAGCAGTGAGCCGATCGCCAGCAACGTGCCGCTGGTGCTGGTGGGCATCAAGGGCGAGC
The DNA here is from genome assembly GCF_004526365.1 of Pseudomonas sp. S150. Lineage (NCBI taxonomy): Bacteria > Pseudomonadati > Pseudomonadota > Gammaproteobacteria > Pseudomonadales > Pseudomonadaceae > Pseudomonas > Pseudomonas sp. S150. The sequence continues at coordinate 4,937,670 of NZ_CP038207.1, read as the reverse complement.
GCCGTTACACCAAGGTCGAGCAGCTTTCCGGCAAAACCCTGGCCTTGCCCACCGGCAGCGCGGCGGGGGAGGCGGTCAGCCAGCTCAATCAGAAACTGGCGTTGCACAAACTGGCGCCGATCAAGATCGAATGGGTCGATCCGACGCTGGCGGTCGAGGACGTGCTGGAGATGGTGCAGGGCGGGATTTTCCACCTGACCGTCGTCGAGCAACCGATCGCCGAGCGTTGGGGCAAAATCCTGCCCAAGCTGCGTTTCGACCGGCAATTGATGATCAGCGAACCGGGTGAGGAATACTGGTTCGTGCGCCGGGATGCCTCGATGCTGCGGGCGAGCATCGATCGTTTCCTGGGCGGCTACAGGAAGCCGGCGAACGAGGATGCAGAGTTTCTGCGGATTTATCGACGGCTCTATCAAGTGCATTATCCGTTGGCCAAGGCTGACCGCCAGCGTCTGGAGAAACTGCGCCCGACCCTGCAAAAACACGCCGACGCGCAAAGTATGGACTGGCTGAATCTGGCGGCGCTGGCCTTCAAGGAGTCAGCCCTGCAACCCAGCGCCCGCAGCGGCAGTGGCCCGACCGGGTTGATGCAGATTACCCCGTCCGCAGCGCAGCGGGTCGGTGTGAACAATATCCAGAATCTCGATGCGAATGTGCAGGCCGGGGCCAAGTACCTGGCGATGATTCGCCGCAAGTTTTTCAACAGTCCGAAACTCAATGAGCGCGAGCGCATGGCGTTCACCCTGGCGGCCTACAATATCGGCCCGGAGCGGGTGCAGGGCATGCGCGCCGAGGCACGGCGGCGCGGGCTGAATCCGAACCAGTGGTTCTTTCAGGTCGAGCGCATCGCCATGGAGCAGGTGGGCATGGGCCCCGTCAGCTATGTTAATAGCGTGAACAAGTATTACCTGGCGTTCGACCGGGAGCGGGAGTCGCTGGAGCCCCGGGGACAGAAAGTCGCTTCACGGAAATGATCTAATAATTTGATTGTTATGGCGGAATAATTGCGCTTTTAACATGAATTTAACTGATTAATATAGCGGCCAATCCCAACACACTTCTCGCAAAACAAGGAATGCCCCATGAGCTCTCTGATCAACAAGGTTCTGTTCACTCGCGCCGGTTACGGCCTGACCATTCTGCGTATCGCGGTCGGCGTGATCTTCGCCGCCCACGGCTCGCAAAAACTGTTTGGTCTGTTCGGTGGTTACGGTCTGGCGGGCACCGCGCAATACATGGACAGCATCGGTCTGCACCCGGGTTACCTGATGGCCACGCTGGCCGGCGGTACCGAGTTCTTCGCCGGTCTGGCGCTGATCATCGGCCTGCTGGTGCGCCCGGCGGCGCTGGGTCTGACCTTCCTGTCGCTGGTGGCGATCTTCACCGTACACATCAGCAACGGTCTGTTCATGGCCAACAACGGTTACGAGTTCGCCCTGGCGCTGCTCGGTGGCAGCCTCGCGGTGATGATCGAAGGCGCCGGCAAGCTGTCGGTGGACCGCGCCATCGCCGGTTGAGCGCTCTGGATCAAGCAAAAGGCCCGCATTGTGCGGGCCTTTTTTGTTGCGGCCGATTCTTGACACTCATCGGTCACGTTATCTAGGATGTTGCTCATGCGCCGATTTAAACAGCTACTTGCGGGGCGCCAGGTGACTCAGACAGTTGCCGTCAGAAGCCGGAACAGGGCTTCGAAATACCGCTAAAGCGCTGGTTCGGTGTTGCCTCTCACCTGCCATGCAGACTTTTGAGGCAGAGACACGACACGATGAATGCACTACGCCCTCCAGCACGTCCCGCGCCGATCACGGCACATATCACCCAGCGCAACCCGAAAATCCTGCTTGGCGGCAAACATCAGCCGACGCTGTTGCGTTATCTCGATGGCTGGCCACGTCGCAGCGGCGGTCCTGCCGCGTTCCTGATCCAGTTTGTTGAAGACGGCGAGTCGCTGGCGCGGTTCGCCAGTGACAGTTTTGATCTGGCAGTGATTCAGGCACCGAGCGCTGAAGACGCGCCGGAAATGATCAAGCAACTGACCCGCGTTGCGCGGCAGGGTTTGATCACCCGCCGCTGAAACGCTCAGGGATATTCGATCGCCACGATATAGACAAACTGCTCACCGGTTGGCGTCTGTACCCGGACTTCGGCGTCCAGCGCCTTGCCGATCAAGGCGCGGGCCAGTGGTGAGTCGATGCTGATCAGGCCCAGTTTCAGATCCAGTTCATCCGGACCGACGATGCGGTAGCGCGACTGCTTGCCGTCTTCGTCCTCGATGGTGACCCAGGCGCCGAAGTAGACCTTGTTCGGATCGCTGGGTTTTTCGCTGACGACCGTCAGTGCTTCGAGACGCTTGGTGAGAAATCGCACGCGGCTGTCGATCTCGCGCAGCATTTTCTTGCCGTAGGTGTACTCGGCGTTTTCCGAACGATCACCCTGGGCCGCTGCTTCGCTGACCGCTTGCGTTACCTGCGGGCGGCGCACATGCCACAGCTCATGGAATTCGGCGCGCATCCGCGCTTCACCTTCAGGGGTGATCAGCGCGGTGCCGGCGGTGCGAGGAGGGCGATAACGGCTCATGGCAACTTCTTGTGGTGACGAAGGCTGGAGTCTATCAACCCTCGCGCAAGACTGTCAGCGGACTCGCATTCAGCGCTCGACGTGTGCCGAACACACCGGCACCGCCAATCAGCGCGGCGCCAATCAATGGCAGCATCAGCAACCACGGATGCGGATGCCAAGGTAGATCGAAGGCAAAGCGATACAACACCAGACTCACCACTTCCGAACCGATGGCTGCCAGCAAGCCGCTGACCGCACCGAGCAAGCCGAACTCGATGCGCCGCGCCTTGACCAGCAATTGCCGTTGCGCACCCAGCGCGCGCAACAGTGCGCCTTGGCGAATGCGTTCATCCAGCGTTGCCTGCAAGCCGGAGAACAGCACCGCCATCCCCGCCGCCAACACGAACAACAACACGTATTCCACCGCCAGGGTGACTTGGGCGAGGATGCTGCGCAGTTGTTCCAGCAGAGCTTCGACCTGAAGGATGGTCACCGCCGGGAATGCCCGTGACAGCTCGACGATCTGCTGATCGTGACCGGGTGCAAGATAGAAACTGGTCAGGTAAGTCGCCGGCAGATCCTTCAGGGTGCCGGGCTGGAAGATCATGAAGAAGTTCGGCTGGAAGTTGTCCCAGTTGATCTCGCGCAGGCTGGTGACTTTCGCTTCACGATTGACCCCGCCCACGCTGAACACCATGTGATCGCCGAGTTTGAGCTTGAGGCTTTCGGCGACTTTGCCTTCAACCGACACGCCGGGTACGTCATCCGAGGGTTGCCCGGTCCACCACGAACCGGCGGTGAGCTTGTTGCCAGCCGGGAGGTCGGCGGCCCAGGTCAGGCTCAAGTCACGTTGCACGGCACGGTCGCCGGCCGAATCCTTGCTGACGATCTGCTGCACCGGTTCGCCGTTGATGCTGATCAGCCGTCCCGGCACCACCGGGTACAGCGGCGCCGCCTGCGCGGACACCTTGATCAAGTGATCGGTGAAGGCCTGTTTGTCCGCCGGCAGGATGTTCAGGGCGAAGTAGTTGGGGGCGTTTTTCGGTAACTGGTTTTGCCAGGTGTCGAGCAGCTCGCCACGCAGCAGGGCGATCAGCGCCATCGACAGCAGAATCAGACCGAACGCCAGCGCTTGCCCGGCCGCCGCCAGCGGATGACGCAACAACTGGCCCAGACCGAGGCGCCACGGCAGCGGCGCGCGGGCGAGCATTCGGCGCAGGCTGTTGAGCAACAACAGCAGCAAGCCACCCAGCACCAGCGCAGCGACCACGCCACCGCCAAGCAGGGCGAAGGTCAGCAGCAGATCCAGACTCAGACGCCACATGATCAGGCCCAGTGCACCCAACGCCGCGCCATAGACCATCCAGGTGCTCGACGGAATCGGCAGCATGTCACGACGCAATACCCGCAGCGGCGGCACCCGACCCAGCGCGGCAAGCGGCGGCAGGGCGAACCCGGCGAGTGCGACCAGCCCGGTGCCGATCCCGGCGAGCGCCGGAAACAGGCCGCCCGGTGGCACATCGGCAGGCAGTAGATCATGTAATAGAGCGAACAGGCCCAGTTGCGCCAGCCAGCCGAGCACCGCGCCGCTGAGGGCAGCGAACAGGCCGAGTACGGTCAGTTGAATGCTGAACAGCGCCATGGTTTCCCGGCGCGACAGCCCGAGGCAGCGCAACAGCGCACTGGCATCGAAGCGGCGGCTGGCGAAGCGGTTGGCCGATAACGCTACGGCCACGCCGGCCAGCAACACCGCGACCAGACTGGCCATGTTCAGATAACGCTCGGCCTTGCCCAGTGCACCGCCAATCTGCCGATTGCCGTCGCGCGCATCTTCGATTCGCTGGTTGGCCGCCAACCCCGGTTTGATCAATTGCCGGTAGGTCTCCAGCGCCTGCGGTTCACCGCGCCACAACTCGCGGTAGCTCACGCGGCTACCGGGCTGCACCACGCCGGTGGCCGCGAGGTCATCGAGGTTGATCATCACCCGAGGCGTGAGGCTGTAGAAGTTGCCGGCGCGATCCGGCTCGTAAGTCAGCACGCGGGTCAGCTTCAAGGTTTTCATGCCGACGTCGATGCTGTCGCCGATCTTCAGATCCAGCGCAGTCAGCAGACGAGCTTCAACCCACGCTTCACCAGGTTGCGGCTCGCCGCCCGAGGTTTCAGCGGCAAACGGGGCCGGGGCACTTTTCAGCTCGCCGCGCAGCGGGTAGGCGCGGTCGACGGCTTTGATGCTCGATAACTGAATGCCGTTGTCAGTGGCGATTACGCTGGAAAATTCCACCACCTGCGCATGATTCAAGCGCAGCTCGGTGCCGCTGCGGATCTGTTCGTCGCGGGCCGGCGAGCTGCCCTCAAGCACCAGGTCGGCGCCAAGGAACTCGGTGGCGCGCAGCATCATCGCACCGTTGAGGCGGGCACCGAAGTAGCCGATGGCGGTGCTCGCCGCCACTGCGACGACCAGGGCAAAGAACAGCACGCGCAATTCCCCGGCGCGGGCATCGCGCATGAGTTGACGTAGGGCGAGACTGAACAGACGCAACAGCGGCAGACGTGCCATCAAGGCTCCAGGGGGGCAACCAGCAGCCCGGCTTCAAGTCGGATCAGGCGCCGGCAGCGATGGGCCAGGCGTTCGTCGTGGGTCACCAGCACGAGGGTGGTGCCGCGTTCCTTGTTCAGTTCGAACAGCAAGTCGCTGATGCGCTCGCCGGTGTGGCTGTCGAGGTTGCCGGTGGGTTCGTCGGCGAACAGCACGTCCGGCTCGGCAGCGAAAGCCCGGGCAATCGCCACGCGCTGTTGTTCGCCGCCGGAGAGCTGGCGCGGCGAGTGCGTCAGGCGCTGGCCGAGACCGACCCGTTGCAGCAGTTCAGTGGCGCGTTCGCGGGCGTCTTTGCGGCCATCGAGTTCCAGCGGCAGCATGACGTTTTCCAGGGCGTTGAGGCTGTCCAGCAACTGGAAGGACTGAAAGACGAAACCCACGTGTTCGGCACGGATTCGCGCGCGCTGGTCTTCGTCGAGATTGCTCAGGCCTTGCCCCGCGAGGATGACTTCGCCGCTGCTTGGCAGGTCGAGGCCGGCGAGCAGGCCGAGCAGGGTGGATTTGCCGGAACCGGACGCGCCGACGATGGCCAGGCTGTCGCCCTGGTTCAGTTCCAGGCTGAGTTCGTGCAGGATAGTCAGTTCACCTTCCGCGCTGGGAACCACTTTGCTGAGGTTCTTCGCGGTGAGAATGCTTGCGCCCATGGAGAATCCGATGCGTGTGTGGTTTTTGAGTGCTGGCCTGGCCTTGATGTGCATGGCCCAGAACGCAGCGGCGGGTACTGTCCTGATCGTTGGCGATAGTATCAGCGCCGGTTTCGGACTGGATACCCGCCTGGGGTGGGTATCGCTGCTCGAGCAACGGCTCAAACAGGAGGGTTTTGACGACAAAGTGGTCAATGCCTCGATCAGCGGCGACACCAGTGCCGGAGGCCAGGCACGCCTGCCGGCGCTGCTTGCAGAGCACAAGCCGGAACTGGTGATCCTCGAATTGGGGGGCAACGACGGCCTACGCGGAATGCCGCCAACGCAATTGCAACAAAACCTTGCGGCGATGATCGACAGCTCGCGTCAGAGTGGCGCCAAGGTGTTGCTGCTGGGCATGCAATTGCCGCCCAACTACGGCAAGCGTTACACCGATGCCTTTGCCGAGGTTTACGGCAAACTTGCGGACGATAAAAAAATCCCGCTGGTGCCGTTTTTCCTCGACGGCGTGGGTGGGCATCCCGAGCTGATGCAGGCCGATGGTCTGCACCCGGCCGCCGGGGCTCAGGGCAAGTTGCTGGAAAATGTCTGGCCGACGCTAAAACCGCTGTTATGAGGCTTTTCTAGTGGCAGGCTTTCGGCTAATGTGGCGCCCCCTTATTTGGAGCCCCCGATGCCGCGTCCTGCCTGGTCCCTGTTTGCCTACCAACTGATCGAGCCTGACGAACAGCTGGATCTGTTCGCCTGCCAGGAAGTGCGGGTGCATCTGGTGACCCGTCAGCTCGAACTCGGTGGCTCGGCAGACCGCACGTTGTGTGGCAGTCTGCTTCCAGCACAACCGCGTTGGTCGAGTGTGGATCGTCGGGTGTTTCAGGATCAGCGTCTGTGTTCGTTGTGCCGGGCGATTCTCGAGTCGCAGAAGCGCGGCACCTCGCCGATCTGGCCTGAGTTGCGTTTCGAACTCTAGGATCAACAAATCGCAGCCTGCGACAGCTCCTACATGAAGACTTCTGGCTGCCCATCGGCGCATCTCCCCGAATTCCCGAGGTGCGGTGTACAATCGCGCTCTTATACCCTTGTTGATCATGCGAAGGATTTTCCGGATGTTGCCGCGCTTTCCTGCCGTCACCCGCTGCCTGTCACTTGCCGCCCTGTGTGTGGCCGGTCCCGTTGCTGCATTGGAGTTTCCCCTGCCACCACCCGGTGAGGACATCATCGGCCAGGTGCAGGTGATCAAGGCCAAATACGAAGACACCTTCGCTGACCTGGGCACCAAGTACGACCTGGGTTATTCGGAAATGGTCGCGGCCAACCCGGGCGTCGATGCCTGGCTGCCGGGCGCCGGTACTGAAATCGTCCTGCCGACCCGGTTCATTCTGCCGCCGGGTCCACGCGAAGGCATCGTGATCAACCTCGCCGAGTACCGCCTCTACTACTACCCGAAAGGCCGGAACGTGGTGTACACCTTCCCGCTGGGGATCGGGCGTGAAGGTTGGGGCTCGCCAATCGCCCACACCTCGATCACTGCCAAGACGCCGAACCCGACCTGGACCCCTCCGGCGTCGATCAAGGCCGAGCACGCCGCCGACGGTGATCCGCTGCCGAACGTGGTACCGGCCGGTCCGGACAACCCGCTGGGGCCGTTCAAGTTCACCTTGGGTACCCCGGGCTACCTGATCCACGGTTCGAACAAGAAGTTCGGCATCGGCATGCGCACCAGCCACGGCTGCTTCCGCATGTTCAACAACAACGTGCTGGAAATGGCGGCCATGGTGCCGGTCGGCACTTCGGTGCGCATTCTCAACGATGCGTACAAGTTCGGCAGCAGTGGCGGCAAGGTCTATCTGGAAGCGCACACACCCATCGATGACAAGGGCAACCCGTCGGTGGTCGACAAGCACACTGCAGTGATCAATGCGATGCTCAAGCGCGAAGATGTCACCAACAACCTGCGCGTGAACTGGGATGTCGTGCGTGATGTGGTAGCGGCCGAAGATGGCCTGCCAACTGAAATCGGCACACCGAATACCTCGGCGCCGATGGTCTCGAACACCCCGATCGACCTGCAGCAGTAAGTCGATCAAAACCCGCAGGCGCGTGCAGCGTCGGCGGGTTTTTTATTGCCCGGGGGAAAGTACCGGCAATAAAAAAGCCGACCCAAAAAATGGGTCGGCTTGATAACAATCCCGAGGGATTATTACTTGCGGCTAGCTTTGTCCAGCATGCGCAGAGCACGCTCGTTAGCTTCGTCAGCAGTCTGTTGTGCTTTTTGAGCAGCAGCCAGAGCTTCATCAGCTTTACGGTAAGCTTCGTCTGCACGAGCTTGGGAGCGAGCAGCTGCGTCTTCAGTAGCGGTCAGACGTGCTTCGGTTTCTTTCGATGCGCTGCTGCAACCGGTAGCCAGAACTGCGGCCAGAGCCAGAGCAGAGAATTTCAGAACGTTGTTCATCGTGTTCCCCTTCAAGGACTTTCAATTAAGTGGCTTTCTCCTCCGATTGAGGAAATAGCCGGCGTACATACTACCCATTACTTGTAGTAAGTAAACTGACCTAACGCAAGAAGCAAAAAAAATTGTAGGCGTTGATTCTTTTTCGAGCAACTTTTAACCGGCCTGTATAAAAAGTATCCAGCTGCAAGCCCCGGCTTGAGCGTGTTAATGAGAAAAAGTTCCCGTTGCCTGATGCAGTTTCTGCGTCTTGCACCAAGTGTGCCTAGATGAATTCGTCTACACTTTTGTTCCGATTTTGCATGACGCCTCACATATCTTTGTCGCTCTTGAGGTGACTTTAAAGAAGAGGCTGCGTCTTAAGTCTCGACATTCGGCAATGTTCCGGTGAGCGCTTCGGGAAGATCTTCCCTGCGCCTGCCGCTGCGTCCATCGGAGTCACCCGGTCAACGAGCACGATGACGAGCGCACCTTGAGCATTTTCGCCAATGGTGCCTACTATTTATCACGTGCTCGATTGCGCGAGACCGGTGTGGTTTTTCTCGGTGTCCATCAGGCACGGGGTGGCGTAGATGTTCCTTCGCCGGAAAAACATCGGTAAGGTAGGGGTCAGAATTCGAGACCCGCGAGGAGTAGTGATGAGCGAGGCGTTGTCCATCCACCATGACCAGGCTGGTCATCAGTTCGAGACCAATGTGGACGGTCATCGTGCCTACCTGACCTATATGGATCTGGGGAAACAGACCCTGGATATCTATCGCACCTTCGTGCCCAACGCCTTGCGCGGCCGTGGCATTGCCGCCGCGCTGACCGAAAGCGCGCTGCAGTACGCCGAAGAAATGGGTTACACGGTGATCCCGTCGTGCTCCTACGTCGAGCGCTACATGGAACGTCATCAGCGCCGCGCCGCCAAGATCTGAATCGCACACACGAAAACGCCGGGCAATGCCCGGCGTTTTTTTATGCCCCTGAAACGCTGATCAGTTGCGCTGACGTTTCGGCAGAACATCCTTGAGCTTGGCGTGCATGCTGCGCAGGGTGTTCTCGGTGGCAGACCAGTCGATGCAGGCATCGGTGATCGACACGCCGTATTGCAGGTCGACGAGGTCTTTCGGGATGGCCTGGCAGCCCCAGTTCAGATGACTCTCGACCATCAGGCCGATGATCGACTGGTTGCCTTCGAGGATCTGGTTGGCGACGTTCTCCATCACCAGCGGTTGCAGGGCCGGGTCCTTGTTGGAGTTGGCGTGGCTGCAATCGACCATGATGTTCGGCTTGATCTTCGCCTTGTTCAGCGCCTGCTCGCACAGGGCGACGCTGACCGAATCGTAGTTCGGCTTGCCGTTGCCGCCACGCAGCACCACGTGACCGTAGGCGTTGCCCTTGGTGGTGACGATCGACACGCCACCTTCCTGGTTGATCCCCAGGAAACGGTGCGGGCTGGACACCGACTGCAGGGCGTTGATCGCCACGGTCAGGCCGCCGTCAGTGCCGTTCTTGAAGCCGACAGCCGAAGACAGGCCGGAAGCCATTTCACGGTGGGTCTGGGATTCGGTAGTGCGTGCGCCGATGGCCGACCAGCTGATCAGGTCCTGCAGGTACTGCGGGGAGATCGGGTCGAGGGCTTCGGTGGCGGTCGGCAGGCCTTTCTCGGCCAGGTCCAGCAGCAACTGGCGACCGATGTGCAGACCGTCCTGAATCTTGAACGAGTCATCCAGGTACGGATCGTTGATCAGGCCTTTCCAGCCAACGGTGGTTCGTGGCTTCTCGAAATACACGCGCATGACCAGATACAGGGTGCCGGAGACTTCCTCCGCCAGCACCTTGAGGCGATCGGCGTATTCGTGGGCAGCCTTGATATCGTGGATCGAGCACGGGCCGATCACTACGAACAGACGGTGGTCGGTGCCATCAAGAATGTTGCGAATGACTTCGCGGCCCTTGGTGACGGTGCGCAGCGCAGCATCGCTCAGAGGGATATCACGCTTGAGCTGATCGGGAGTGATCAGGGTCTCGTTAGAGGCGACGTTTAGGTCGTTGATCGGTAAATCAGCCATCGTTTACTCGTCAGGTCACGGGTGCCGGCCGCCAGCGATCCCCGCGCGGCGGAGCACAGCAGATTTAAGCGCGTCGGGGAGCCGAACCTTAGCGCGTCAGACGCGGCTCGACAATGGGCAAACGCCGCTTTAATCCAGCACTGGCTGGGCAAAAGCCTTGCGCACGCTGTCGTGGGAGAACTCGTCGGCGTGTTGTTCGACCCATTGCAGGGCCAGCGCCTGAACATCCTGCAGATCGTCGTGGGCCTCGTTCATGCGGCAATAACGTTCGATCTGGCACACCTGTTCGCCCATCCGGGCACTGAACAGCGTCTGCTCATCGGTGAACGCGATCCCCACCAGATAGCCCTTTTTGCGCCGCAGACACCATGCGACATAGCCCGGATAACAGATCTCGGCGTTGAGTGTCGGCATGCGCACCTGCAGCGCCGTGCCGTGGCGCCAGGCGCGGTGATAATTGCAAGCGATCCCGCCGAGGCTGATAGTGTGCAGCTGTTGCCTGGAAATACACTCGGGCTTGAGCAAGGTTAATTCAACCGGCACATCGTCCGGATGAGGAATGAAACGTCCCATGAGCACAGACTCCCTGTGTCGGCCATTTGACATTGTTTCACCCAGTATAGTGGTCGAATCCGAGCTGACCGATTTCGACGCCGACCAGCGGCTGCTGGCGATGAGCGGCGTTTCGCTGGTGATTTTCACCAGCGTCGGCTGTTCCAGCTGCCGCTATGCCAGAGAGGTGTTGCCCGGGTTCGAGCTGGCGGTGGATCGCCTGTGCTGGATCGATGCCGGCAACAACGGCGGGTTGGTGGAGCGCTATCAGGTCTTTCATTTGCCGGCGCTGTTTGTGGTGCGCGACGGCGAGTTCTTTGGGGCATTGCACACGCGTCTGACCGCCGTTGCGCTGAACGCGGCAGTGGCGCAGGCGCTGGGTCGAATTGCAGAGGAGTTGCCATAGATGGTGGGAGCAGACAGCAAACCGGTGATCGGGATTATCGGCACTGGGGCCATTGGCGGGTTTTACGGTGTGATGCTGGCGCGGGCCGGTTTCGATGTGCACTTTTTACTGCGCAGTGAATTCTCGGCGGTGGCCGAACGTGGTTTGCAGGTGGACAGTGCCGTGCATGGCACCCTGACGCTGAACCCGGTGCAGGCGTATGCGAAGGCCGAGGACATGCCGGCCTGCGACTGGTTGCTGGTCGGCGCCAAGACCACCAGCAGCGCGGGTCTGGCCCCGGCGATCATTGCTGCGGCCAGGCCCGGCGCGAAAGTGCTGGTGCTGCAGAACGGTCTGGACGTCGAAGACAGCTTGCGCGAGTTGCTGCCCGATTCCCTGCATCTGCTCGGTGGTCTGTGCCTGATCTGCGTGCATCGCGAAGGGCCGGGACACATCACCCATCAGGCCTTGGGTGCGGTGAATGTCGGCTATCACAGTGGCCCGGCGGCGGATGAAGCGGCGCGCACGGCACTGGTCGAGGAGGGCGCCGGTCTGTTCCGCGCCGCCGGTATCGATTCGCAGGCGATGGCCAATCTGCAACAGGCGCGCTGGCAGAAACTGGTGTGGAATATTCCCTACAACGGTCTCTCGGTGTTGCTCGGCGCCGGCACCACGGCGCTGATGGCCGACGGGGACAGTCGCGCGCTGATCCAGGCGTTGATGGCCGAAGTGGTACAGGGCGCCAGGGCCTGTGGTCACGAGATACCGCCCGGTTACGCCGAGTACCTGTTCATGATGACCGAGAAAATGCCCGACTATTGGCCGAGCATGTACCACGATTTTCTGCACAAGCGGCCGCTGGAACTGGACGCGATTTACGCCCGGCCTCTGGCCGCAGCCAAAGCGGCAGGCTGTGAGTTGCCACGGATCGAAGCGCTGTATCGCACATTGAGTTTTATCGACCGACGCAACACTTGAGTCGGTTTTCGGGGGAGTGGGGGAAGGCATGTCCAAGAACATCGATGACAAACTGGTGCTGGCGATTTCGTCTCGCGCCTTGTTCGACCTGAGCGAGAGTCACAAGGTCTACCTGGCGAGCGGCGTCGAAGCCTATCGGCAATACCAGATCGAACACGAAGACGAAATTCTCGCGCCCGGCGATGCGTTCCCGCTGGTAGAAAAACTCCTGAGCCTCAACAGTCGCCTCGACCGCGCCCGGGTCGAGGTGATTCTGGTTTCGCGCAACAGTGCCGACACCGGCCTGCGCGCGTTCAACTCGATCGATCATTATGGGCTGGACATCTCGCGGGCGGCCTTCGTCGGCGGGCGCAGTCCGTATCCCTATCTCAAAGCGTTTGGCTGTGACTTGTTTCTGTCCACCCACGCCGAGGATGTGCGCGCCGCGCTGGACGCCGGGTTTGCCGCGGCGACGATTCTCTCCGGCGGCGCCAGTCGCGCGGCCAGTGATGAGTTGCGCATCGCCTTCGACGGCGACGCGGTGTTGTTCTCCGACGAATCCGAGCGCGTTTATCAGGCTGGCGGGCTGCTGGCGTTTCAGGCCAAGGAACGCGAGTCGGCGCGCGAGCCATTGCGCGGTGGGCCTTTCAAGGGCTTTCTGGCGGCACTCAATGCGCTGCAACGCGAGTTCCCCGAAGACGACTGCCCGATCCGCACGGCGCTGGTTACCGCGCGTTCGGCACCGGCCCATGAGCGGGTGATCCGCACCTTGCGCGAGTGGGACATCCGCCTCGACGAGTCGCTGTTTCTCGGCGGGCTGACCAAATCGGCGTTTCTCGAAGCCTTCGCTGCCGATGTGTTTTTCGACGATCAGGCCGGCCACTGCGAGGCCGCCCGCGAAGTGGTCGCCACCGGTCACGTACCGCATGGCATCAGTAACGAACCATCGATCTAAAGCCCCTGTGCTTCAAGACGTTGCGTCGCACGTCGTACTCGCCAAGGCACTGCTAAGCTGAATCAATCTCCGCCATGTTGGCACGCGAGGAGGTCATATGATTCGTTCGATGCTGTATGCCACTGACCTCGGTCTGTACGCACCTTTAGTGATGCAGCATGCCCTGGCGCTGGCGCGGACATTCAATGCCGACTTGTATGTGGTGCATGCAGTGGAACCCATGGGGCTGTTTGCCGAGTCGGTGTTGCAGAGTTATCTCGACGAACAGGCATTGAACGAATTTCACAGTCAGGGTCTGAAAACTGTCATCGCCAATATCGAGCAACGGGTGCTGGACAGTTTTCGCGAAGAGCTGGGCGACGAGGGCGAGCAGGATCTGCAGCGGATTTGCGCGGTTCGTGTGGTGCAGGGCGATCCGGCGCAGGTGATTCTCGACCAGGTGCAGAAACTCTCTGTGGATTTGCTGATCGTAGGCACTCACAGCCACGGCGTAGGGGCGGAAACGCCTTTGGGGCGCACGGCGACTCGGGTCCTGCAATTGGCCAAGGTGCCGGTTTATCTGGTGCCATTGGTGGAGCGCCGGCGCCGGGGGGATCGCTGAAGCGGGAATAATGGCCTTTTGATAAAAAAGTTCTAGATTTATTCATCAAACCATTAATATAGTTATATACCGTCGCTGATGCCCGTGGCGTCTACCTGCTTTGAGGGATACATATGAAGCTTCAACAATTGCGCTACATCTGGGAAGTGGCGCACCACGACCTCAACGTTTCCGCTACCGCCCAAAGCCTTTACACCTCGCAACCGGGTATCAGTAAACAGATCCGCCTGCTGGAAGACGAACTTGGCGTTGAAGTGTTTGCCCGCAGTGGCAAGCACCTGACCCGCGTCACCCCGGCCGGCGAGCGCATCATCACCACCGCAGGCGAAATCCTGCGCAAGGTCGAAAGCATCAAGCAGATTGCCCAGGAATTCTCCAACGAGAAAAAAGGCACCCTGTCGATCGCCACCACCCACACCCAGGCGCGTTATGCATTGCCGCCGGTGATCAGCAATTTCATCAAACAATACCCGGACGTGGCGCTGCACATGCACCAGGGTTCGCCAATGCAGATCGCCGAGATGGCCGCTGACGGCACCGTCGATTTCGCCATCGCCACCGAAGCGCTGGAGCTGTTCGGTGATCTGGTGATGATGCCGTGCTATCGCTGGAACCGCTGCGTGGTCGTGCCCCAGGGCCACCCGCTGACCAAGCTGCCGAAGCTGACCCTCGAAGCGCTGGCCGAATACCCGATCGTGACTTACGTGTTTGGTTTCACCGGCCGTTCGAAACTCGACGAAGCCTTCAGCCATCGCGGCCTGACGCCGAAAGTGGTGTTTACCGCGGCCGACGCCGACGTGATCAAAACCTACGTGCGTCTGGGCCTGGGTGTGGGCATCGTTGCCAAAATGGCGGTCGACACCAAGCTCGATAACGACCTGGTGGTGCTGGATGCCAGCGAGCTGTTCGAGTCGAGCATCACCAAGATCGGTTTCCGTCGCGGTACTTTCCTGCGTGGTTTCATGTGCGACTTCATCGAGAAGTTCGCCCCGCACCTGACCCGCGAAGTAATGGCCAAAGCCATCCAGTGCCACAACAAGCAGGAACTGGAAGAGCTGTTCGACGGCGTCGAACTGCCGGTCCACTAAGACCCTGCCTCAAAGCACCTCGGTGACAGCAAACTGTTGCCGGGTGCCCGCTACCAGAATCACCACCTCATCACCTTCGAACTTGCCCAGCAGGCTTTTGCCCAGCGGCGAGCGCGGGGTGATGACGGTAATCGGCTGACCCACCACATCGACTTTCAGGCCCGCCGCATCCGGGGCCAGAAACAGCCATTGCTCGCGCCCTTTTTCGTCTTCCAGGCCGAGCAGGGCGCCGATCTCGATGCCGCGATTTTCGTCATAGGCGCGCAGTGTCAGGTTCTGGCACAGCGCCAGTGACTGGCGGATTTCCTCGACCCGTTTCGCCTGACCCGCCGCCAGATAGGAAGCCTCAAGTCCAAGGGTGTCGTACTTGTTCTCGGCGATGTTCTCTTCGTGGGTCGCGGTTTCGTAAGCGGTCTGCGCGGCGCGTTCGGCGATGTCGAGGTCGACGCGCAGTTTGTCGAGGATCAGTTGGTGGACGGTGTGTTTGTTCATGATCAATCGCAGAATTGCAAAACGTTGGCGCGGCTCTTTTCGCTCGGCGCGGTCTGGTCCTGTTGCAGCCAGAACTGGCATTTCGGATTTGACTGGTTGCGACTGCTGCCGCGAGCCTGATCCAGGCGCGCCTGCTGCTCGTTCTTGCGCAGGTTTTCTTCGTACTGTTCGAACAGCGGGCTCTGTGGCGGAATGTCTGGTTGCACCTGCATCGCCGCTGGTGGCTTGGCCAGTTGCTGCACGGCCTGGGCAACCGGCGCCAGTTGCTCGGTCAACACGAACCGCGAAATCAGCCAACAGGTCAGGGCGATGGCCAGAAAACCCAGCCACATGCCCAGGGCAATGCTGCCGGTCAGTTGCAGCGCGCTAAGCTGAACGGGCAACGGGCGACGCGGATTGGGACGATAGGGCATGGCTGCCTCCTGGCGGATGATTGCGGGCAAGTGGCGATTGTCGCACGAAGATTAATCGCCGTCGGCTCTTCTGCGCGAGGTCATTTATGCGGACAATCAGCGCTTTTGCCAACGGGAGTCTTGCATGCCGATACCGAAAACCCGCTGGGATATTTTTTGCACCGTGGTCGACAACTATGGCGATATCGGTGTGACCTGGCGTCTGGCCCGGCAACTGGTAGCCGAGCATGGGCTGGCGGTGCGCCTGTGGGTCGATGACCTGCGCGCCTTTGAACGTATCTGCCCCGAGATCGACATCCACCTGGCGCAGCAATCGCAGCAGGGCGTCGAGGTGCGGCATTGGCCGAGCGACTGGCCGCAGACGGAGGCGGCGGACGTGGTGATCGCCGCATTTGCCTGTCAGCTGCCATCGGCGTACATGGACGCCATGGCCGAGCGGCAACAGCCACCGCTGTGGATGAACCTCGATTACCTCAGCGCCGAAGACTGGGTCACCGGTTGTCACGGTTTGCCGTCGGTGAAGTACAAGTCGGTACAGAAATTCTTTTTCTTTCCCGGATTTCAACCGGGGACGGGCGGCTTGCTGCGTGAAAACGGTCTGCTTGAGCGGCGTCGGCGATTTCAGCAGGACGCGGCTGCGCAGCGACAATTCCTGCACGGCCTGGGCGTAGATCGCGCAGCTGACGCACAGCTGATCTCGTTGTTTGCCTACGAAAATGCCGGGCTGGCCAGTTGGCTGGATGCGTTGGCGGCCGATAGCGCGCCGACCCATCTGCTGGTGCCGGAAGGGCGGATTCTCGGTGACGTTGCGCGCTGGCTCGGGGTCGACGCGTTGGCTGTCGGCGATCTGGACGTGCGTCAGGCGCTGACGGTGCAGGTGCTGCCGTTCGTCCGTCAGGATCAATACGATCAGTTGCTGTGGTGCTGCGACTTCAACGCGGTGCGCGGTGAAGACTCGTTCGTCCGTGCACAGTGGGCCGGGCGACCGATGCTCTGGCATATCTATCAGCAGGACGAAGACATCCACCTCGACAAGCTCGATGCCTTTCTCGCGCTCTACACCAAAGGGCTTTCACCGGCCGCTGCCGAGGCGATGAGCGGTCTGTGGCGGGCCTGGAGTGCCGGGAAACCGATCGGCGAGCACTGGCTCCAGGCCCGTAAACACTGGCCAGAACTGCAGGAAAACGCCGAGGCGTGGTGTCTGGAACAAGGCTTGCAGGCGGATCTTGCCACGGCGCTGGTACAGTTTTACCTAAATTGGATATGATACGCGGCCTAGATTTTTGTAAATCCCATCCAAATTCGGATATTCGCAATGAAAACTGGTAAAGAACTCAAACCCGGTACCGTGATCCGTATCGACAACGATCCTTGGCTGGTTCAGAAAGCTGAATTCACCAAGTCGGGCCGTAACAGCGCGATCATGAAGACCAAGCTGAAGAACCTGCTGACCGGTTACAAGACCGAAACCGTTTACGGTGCGGACGACAAGCTGGACGACGTGATCCTCGACCGCAAAGAAGCGACCCTGTCCTTCATCAGCGGCGACACCTACACGTTCATGGACACCACTGACTACACCATGTACGAACTGAACGCCGAAGACATCGAAAGCGTTCTGCCTTTCGTTGAAGAAGGCATGACCGACGTTTGCGAAGCCGTGTTCTTCGAAGAGCGTCTGGTTTCCGTAGAACTGCCGACCACCATCGTGCGTCAGGTTGACTACACCGAAGGTTCCGCTCGCGGTGACACTTCCGGCAAGGTGATGAAGCCTGCCAAACTGAAGAACGGTACCGAGCTGTCGGTTGCTGACTTCATCGAAATCGGCGACATGATCGAGATCGATACCCGCGAAGGCGGTTCCTACAAAGGCCGTGCCAAATAAGCACTGCTTTTTACGGAAAGAAAAAGCCCGACCATTGAGTCGGGCTTTTTTGTGCCTGCGATTCCACTTCTACCCCCGAACCCCGTGGGAGCGAGCTTGCTCGCGAATAGGCCCGGTCAGACAACCTGTGTGTTGAATGACACACCGCATTCGCGAGCAAGCCCGCTCCCACAGTGGATTGGTGTTGTTCTCAAACGGTGGTGTGCAGGCGTACGTCAACGTTGCCACGGGTGGCGTTGGAGTACGGGCAGACCTGATGCGCCGCTTCAACCAGGCTCTGTGCATCCGCCTGTTCCAGGCCCGGCAGGCTGATGTGCAGGTCGATGTCCAGACCGAAACCACCAGGAATCTGACCGATACCGACATGAGCAGTGATCGAGGCATCGTCGGGGATTTTGCGTTTGGTCTGGCTGGCGACGAATTTCAGTGCGCCGATGAAGCAGGCCGAGTAACCGGCAGCGAACAGTTGCTCAGGGTTGGTCGCTGCGCCGCCAGCACCGCCGAGTTCTTTCGGGGTAGCGAGTTTGACGTCGAGGATGTTGTCGCTGGAGATCGCACGACCGTCACGGCCGCCAGTGGAGGTTGCGATTGCAGTGTAGAGAGTTTGCATGGAGTGGGCCTCGTTGGGTGTCTGTTTTTGCGCTAATTGTTTGCGCGCTAAGTAAGTGCGAGGTGAATGTAGCTCGCTAATGTTTAGTGCGCAAGATAATTTTTTGAGAAAGCTGAATCACGGTTCTTTAAATGCACTGTCGATCAGCTTGAAAGTGAAGATTTAGAGCGGATGGTGGGGGCGCGGGCTGAAGAATATTTTTCCTGGTGAACCGATTCTTTGTAGGAGTGAGCCTGCTCGCGATAGCGGTGGAGCAGGCAATAAGGGGGCCGACTGAACCACCGCTATCGCGAGCAGGCTCACTCCTACAATACGGCAGCGCTGTTATCCGGTCAGGCTGTCTTGCAGATGGCTGCGCAGGGCTTGCAGCTCAGATTGAAGATTCTGCAGGCGTTCGAGGGTGAAACCACTGGCGCCCAAGATGCATTGCGGAACGCTTTTGGCCTGCTCACGAAGAGCCCGGCCCTGCGCGGTCAGTTCGACGATCACCACCCGTTCGTCTTCACGGCTGCGGGTTCTGCTGAGCAGACCTTCACCTTCTAGCCGTTTGAGCAACGGTGTCAGCGAGCCTGGATCGGTCAGCAACCGCGTGCTGATTTCGCCCACGGTCAAACCATCCTTTTCCCACAGAACCATCATCGCCAGATACTGCGGATAGGTCAGGCCCAGCGCTTGCAGCAGCGGCTTGTAGACCTTGGTCATCATCAGTGAAGTGGAATGCAGGGCGAAGCACGCCTGATTGTCGAGCAGCAGGTCGTCGCAGGTGTCGCGTTCGGTGGTCATGGCAAAGCCTTGTTCGGTGATGGGCTTGAATCTAGCGCCCGAATGTTTAATGCGCCAGATAATTATCCAGGATCTAGTGTCGGCCCAGCTCGCGTTGCAGCGACAGATCCCACGGTGGCACCGGGCTGAAGCGGGTCTTGAGGTATTCCAAAAGCAGACGGCTGCGCGAGTGGGTCTGCTGTTCCATGCGCAGCGCATAGATGCCGGTGCTTTCCGGTTGCGGCAGGCCGTTCTCGCAGAACAGCGGCAGCAGTTCGCCGCGTAGCAGGTATTCGCTGGCCAGCCAGGTCGGCAAATGCGCGATGCCCAGTCCGGCGAGTGCACCGCACACCAGCGCTTCGGCATTGTTGGCGCTCATGCGGATGCGCGCGGGGCGATGCAGTTGCATTTGCCCGTCCAGTTCGAAGCGCCAGGCGAAGGGCGGGGCGAGACCTTCCCAATCCAGCCCGTCATGTTCACTCAACTGCGCGGGATGGCGCGGTGCGCCACGGCGTTTGAGGTAGTCGGGGCTGGCGCAGGCAATGCGCACCATGCTCGCCAGCGGCGTGGCGACCAGCCGCGTATCGGCCATTTGCCCGGCACGCAGCACCAGATCGACTTTGCCCAGGTTCGAGCCGTGCATATCGATGAAGCTGTCGATCAGGTGCAACTGCACGTCGAGGCCCGGGTACAGCACCAGAAAGTCAGCGATGACCGGCGCGAGATGGCGGCGACCAAAAGCGGCGGGAGCATCGATGCGGATCAAGCCTTCCGGCGCACTGCTCAACGACACCGCCTCGGCGCGGGCCAGTTGCAGCTCGCTGACGATGCGCCGCGCCCGCTCGGCAAACGCCAGACCCGCCGGAGTTGCCCTTACGACGTGGGTGCTGCGAATGAACAACTGGCTGCCAACCGCGCTTTCCAGGCTGTCGATGCGCCGCGCCACGGCGGAAGGCGTCAGCGGATGACGACGGGAAGCCGCAGAAAAACTGCCACTCTCCAGTACATCGAGAAACAGCCCGAGCTGCTCGGTCAACTGATTGGGATTCATGAGTGTTTCGGTGCTTGTGCGAAATTGGCATAGCCATTGTGCGTTGCTGTGCGTTTCCCCGCCAGCCTCGACTGCGTAGGATGAATCGCCTGACGGATGAGGACATCGCTGTGATCGAGTTTTTGTTGTACCTGCTGTTTGGCGCCGCCCTTGGCACATTGGGCGGGATCTTCGGCATCGGCGGTGGTTTGATCGCCATCCCGCTGCTGGGCGTGTGGTTTGGCCTCGATCAGCAGATCGCCCAAGGCACGGCGCTGGTGATGGTGGTGCCCAACGTGATGCTGGCGCTGTGGCGCTATCATCAGCGCAATCGCATCGAGCTGCGTCATGCGCTGCCGTTGGCGGTCATGGGTTTTTGCTTTGCGTGGATCGGTTCGATCTGGGCGGTGGGCATCGATGCGCAAACCATGCGCATCGGCTTTGTCGCCTTCCTTGTGGTGCTCTCGGCATACAACCTGCTGAAGATGTTCGGCAAGAAAACCGCCGTGACCTCCGAAATGCGTTACTCATGGCCATGGCTGGGTGTTCTCGGCGCAGCGTCCGGGACCATGGGCGGTTTGTTCGGTGTCGGCGGGGCCGTGGTGGCGACGCCCGTGCTGACCAGTCTGTTCGGCACCAGCCAAGTGGTTGCCCAGGGCCTGTCGCTGGCGTTGGCATTGCCGAGCACCGGCGTGACCTTGGTGACGTACGCGGTGCATCACGAAGTGGACTGGATGATCGGCTTGCCGCTGGCCATCGGCGGTCTGGCCAGCATCAGTTGGGGGGTGAAAGTCGCCCACGCCATGCCGGAAAGGCTCCTGCGCGGGCTGTTCTGCGGTTTTCTGGTGCTGTGCGCGGTGATGCTCGCGTTTAAAGTTTGAAGCCTTCGACGATGTGTTCGGCCAGGCATTCGGTGATCGGCGACGGATTGTTCAGGTTGCGGATCAACATGATACTGGCCTCAGGCAACAGCGGCAGATCCTCGGCGGCGCCGAGAATGCGCATGTCCGGGGTGATCAGGCTTTCCAGTTGCGCGGTTATCGCCAGACCCGCGCTCACCACCGCCATCAGTGCCGACAGGCTGGTGCTGTTGTAGGCGATGCGGTAGTCGCGGCCCATTGCGTCCAGCGCATTGCACGCCCACAAACGGCAGAAACAATCACTGTTGAACATCGCCAGCGGCAACGGCGTCTGCTCGTGGGCGCTGAAATTCTGCGCCTCGGCCCAGACGAAACGCTCCTTGCGCAGCAACTGACCGATCTCGTTGCCCGGCTCCCGGGTGACAATCGACAAGTCCAGATCGGTGCGCTGCAACAGCTGTTTGCTGGATTCGCAATGCACTTCGATCTGGATCAGCGGGTAGAACTGAGCGAACCGCGAGAGGATCCCCGGCAGAAACCGCATCACGTAATCGTCCGGCGTACCGATGCGCACAGTGCCGACCATGTGCGGCTCGCGCAGCGTGTTGAACACTTCGCTGTGCAATTTCAGGATGCGCCGCGCATAACCCAGCAGCACCTGGCCCTCGGCGGTCAGGCGCACCTGGCGGCCGTCACGCTCGAACAACTGTCGCTGCAGCACGTCTTCTTCGAGGCGCTTCATCTGCATGCTCACGGCCGATTGCGTGCGGTTGACCATCTCGCCGGCGCGGGTAAAACCGCCCTGATCGGCAATCGCAACGAAAGTGCGCAGGACATCGGTATCGATACTGGGGTAGGCCGACAATTGATGAATCTCCGTGATGAATGCCATCAGAAACATTCGTTGGATTGATCTTAGCGCCAGCGCGAGACTTGAGCCATCCACAAGGAGGGCAACACGATGAAAGGTCAAAGAGAGTATGTAGACGACGCAAAATTTTCCGGCCACGGCCATATCGTTTCCGACCTGCTGCACAAGTTTAGCCGCTGGTACGAACTGCACCGTGAGCGTGAGTTGCTTGCCAGCCTGAGCGACGAAGCGCTGAAGGACATCGGGGTCAGCCGTGCCGACGTCGAACACGAGGCCATCCGGCCGTTCTGGGATGATCCGATGCATAAATGATCAAGGCCTTACTACACAAACCACTTTCAGGTGAGGTAGGTTGCGAGCAGACAAGGAGATGTTCATGCCCGCGACTCTGGCCTTTTCTCTCAAACAGGCGCGACGACTGGCGCTGGCTGCCCAAGGGTTCAATGGGCGCCAGCCGCCGACCGTCAAGGCGCCGCAACTCAACCGGCTGATCGAACGGCTGGGGCTGTTGCAGATCGACTCCGTCAACGCCGTGGTGCGCTCGCACTATCTGCCACTGTTTTCCCGTCTGGGTTCCTATTCTTCCGATCTGCTCAACCAGGCTGCCTGGAGTTCGGGCCGTCGGCGCACGCTGTTCGAATACTGGGGCCACGAAGCGTCGTTGCTGCCGCTGGCGATGTATCCGTTGATGGGGTGGCGCATGCAGCGGGCCAGAACTGGCAGAGACATCTATCAGCAACTGGCGAAGTTTGGTCTTGAGCAGCAGGACGTCGTGCGCCGGGTTTTAAGCGCGGTTGAGGCGCGCGGTGCATTGGGCGCCGGCAGTCTGTCGACCCGCGAGGACAAGGCCGGGCAATGGTGGGACTGGAGCGCGGAAAAGCATGCGCTGGAATGGTTGTTCGCCGCCGGTGAAGTGACCGTCGCCGGCCGCCGCGGTTTTGAGCGTTTGTATGATTTGCCGGAGCGGGTGATCCCGACATCGATTCTGCAGCAGCCGTTGCCGGATGAAGCCGAAGCGCAGCGTGGTCTGCTGCTGCACGCGGCCCAGGCATTGGGTGTCGGCACGGAAAAGGATCTGCGCGATTATTTCCGCTTGAACCCTGGCGATGCGCGCCCGCGTCTGGCGGAGCTGGTCGAGGACGGGCAATTGCAGACCTGCGAAGTCGCTGGCTGGCGACAGATCGCCTACTGCCTGCCGCAGCCGAAAGTCCCGCGCAAAGTCTTCGCCAGTGCGCTGTTGTCACCGTTCGATTCGCTGATCTGGGAGCGCAGTCGTACCGAGCGGCTGTTCGATTTTCGCTATCGGCTGGAGATCTATACGCCGCAGGACAAGCGGGTCTACGGCTATTACGTGTTGCCGTTTCTGCACAACGAGCGGATTGCCGCGCGGGTCGATCTGCGCGCCGAGCGGGCGTCGGGACGATTGGCGGTGCATGCAGTGCACGAGGAAGAGCCGGGGCTGGACGAAGAGGGGATGCTGGCGCTGGCGTTGAATTTGCGGCAGATGGCCGATTGGCTGGGGCTTGCGCGGGTGCAGCTTAATTGTCAGCGTGAGAGTGCGGGGCGGTTGCGGGTGGCATTGGCGCAGATCGGCTGTGACTGAGCGGGCCTCTTCGCGAGCAAGCCCGCTCCCACACTGGATCTGTGTCGTACACAAAACCCATGTGGGAGCGAGCTTGCTCGCGAAAGCAGCGATGCGGTCTAGCGGCGAACTTGTTTCAGCGTTTCGGCTATGAGGAACGCCAGTTCCAGCGACTGATCGGCATTCATCCGCGGGTCACAGTGGGTGTGATAACGATCCGACAACCCGTCTTCAGTGATCGGCCGCGCACCACCGATGCACTCGGTGACATTCTGCCCGGTCATCTCGATATGAATCCCGCCGGCATAAGTGCCCTCGGCTTCGTGCACCTGGAAGAACTGCTTCACCTCACCCAGGATCTGCGCGAAGTCGCGGGTCTTGTAGCCGCTGCTGGCCTTGATGGTATTGCCGTGCATCGGGTCGGAGCTCCACAGCACCTGTTTGCCCTCACGCTGCACCGCACGGATCAGCGCCGGCAGGTGATCGCCGACCTTGTTCGCACCCATCCGCGCAATCAGATTCAGGCGCCCCGGATCGTTGTCCGGGTTGAGCACGTCGATCAGGCGAATCAGATCATCCGGGTTCATGCTCGGGCCGACTTTCACCCCGATCGGGTTGTTCACCCCGCGCAGGAATTCGACGTGAGCACCGTCGAGCTGACGGGTACGGTCACCGATCCACAGCATGTGCGCCGAGCAATCGTAGTAATCGTTGGTCAGGCTGTCGCGACGCACGAAGGCTTCTTCGTAGTTCAGCAGCAGCGCTTCGTGGGCAGTGAAGAAACTGGTTTCGCGCAGTTGCGGCGAGCTGTCCATGCCGCAGGCGCGCATGAACGCCAGGGTTTCATCGATGCGATCGGCGAGGTGGCTGTATTTTTCGGCCAGTGCCGAGTTGGCGATGAAGTCCAGGTTCCACTTGTGCACCTGATGCAGGTCGGCAAAACCGCCCTGGGCGAAGGCGCGCAACAGGTTCAGGGTGGCGGTGGACTGGTGGTACGACTGCAACAGGCGCTCCGGATCCGGCACGCGGCTTTTTTCATCGAAACCGATGCCGTTGACGATGTCGCCCCGGTAGGCGGGCAGGGTCACGCCGTCGATGGTTTCATCGTTGGCCGAGCGCGGTTTGGCGAACTGGCCGGCCATGCGCCCGACCTTGACCACCGGGCAACCGGCGGCGAAGGTCATGACGATCGCCATTTGCAGCAGCACTTTAAAAGTGTCGCGAATCTTCGCCGCCGAGAACTCGGCAAAGCTTTCCGCGCAATCGCCGCCCTGCAGCAGGAACGCCCGACCCTGAGTCACTTCGGCAAACTGACGGCGCAGCTCGCGCGCTTCTCCGGCAAACACCAGCGGCGGATAACTGGCCAGGGTCTGCTCGACCTGGCGCAGATGCGCCGCGTCAGGGTATTGGGGTTGTTGCTGGATCGGCAGGGCGCGCCAGCTGTCAGGGCTCCACGGTTGGCTCATCACGGTCTCTAATTGGTTCTACGCACGGGAAGCCCATGGTAGCAGCAATTAGTGCGTGACCTGCTCCCGCCCCATCACCGACAATCGTCGCTTTGCCACGGCGCCGCAGCGGTGCCATCGCGTCACCGCGCCCGGTGACCATCAGGAGACGAAATGACTGAGGAGCGCGTCGAGCTGTTGCTCGCCGAGGTACAGGATGAGTTCGGCGTGATTCGCGTGCTGGAAGTGGCCGATTACCGCTTTCTGGAATTTGGCGATGCCATCGAACAGAGCTGCGTGTTCACCGCCGATCCGAGCTGGCTCGAATATGACTACACCCGGGCGATGCTGATTGGCGCGTTGTGCCATGAGCAACCGGAGAGCGCGCTGTTTCTCGGCCTCGGTGCCGGCACGCTGACCCAGGCCTGCCTCAAGTTCCTGCCGCTGGAAGACGTCGAAGCCATCGAACTGCGCCCGGACGTGCCGCGTCTGGCGATCGAGTACCTGGGGCTGGATGACGATCCGCGCTTGTACATTCGGGTCGGCGATGCGCTGGAGTTGCTGCCGACGGCCGAGCCTGCGGATCTGATCTTTGTCGATCTGTACACCGATGTCGGCCCGGGTGTCGGGCACCTGGCCTGGAGTTTTCTCGGCGACTGTCAGAAGCGTCTGAACCCGGGCGGCTGGCTGGTGATCAACCAGTGGGCCACCGATGACGGCAAACCGTTGGGCGCGGCGTTGTTGCGCGGGCTCTATCACCGGCATTACTGGGAGCTGCCGGTGAAGGAGGGCAATGTGATTCTGATTGTGCCGGCGGATCTCGATCAGGAGCTGGACATGCAGGCGCTGACCGCCCGCGCCGAAGTGCTGGCGCCACGGCTGGGTTATTCGCTGCAGTCGTTGATCAAGGCGATTCGCCCGGCGACTTGAGTGGTCAGTGATGGCCCCTTCGCGAGCAAGCCCGCTCCCACACTTGAAATGCATTCCAAATGTGGGAGCGAGCTTGCTCGCGAAGAGGGCCTGAAGAACACCCTTTTTCTCAGATCCCTTTGAAGATGCCCGGGCGCCGCTCAACCAGCGACCTCACCCCCTCCTTGGCATCCTCACTCCCCAGCAACTTCTTCACCAGCGCCGGCAATCCCTGCGCCGCCGCCGTCTCGCCTTCATACCGCGCCTGGCGCGCCGACATCAGCGTTGCCTGCACCCCCAACGGTGCCTGCCGGGCAATCCGTTCGGCCAGTTCGATCGCCCGCGGCAACAGATCCTCACTGGCCATCACTTCCTGCACCAAACCCAGACGCAACGCATCGTGGGCATCAAACTCATCGCCGGTCAGCAACCAGCGCATCGCGTTGCCCCAACCGGCCACCTGGTGAAAGCGCAATGTCGCGCCCCCAAACGGAAAAATCCCCCGCTGCACTTCCATTTGCGCGAAGCGGGTATTGCTCGCGCACAGGTTGATATCCGCGGCCAGCATCAACTCGATACCGATGGTCAGGCAGTAGCCCTGCGCGGCGACAATGACCGGTTTGCTGACCCGTGGACCAACGAAAACACCCCATGGGTCGCAACCACCGGTCGGAACCTGCCAGCCTTCGGCGAGGGCGGCGCTGGCGTTGAGCAGATCCAGACCGGCGGTAAAGTGTTCGCCATGCCCGAACACCACCGCCACCCGCGCCTCGCTGTCGGCCTCGAACTCGCCGTAGGCCAGGCTCAAGTCATTGAGCAGATCGAGGTCGAAGGCGTTGCGTTTGGCGGCCCGGTCAAGGCCGATCAGGTGGACATGACCACGGCGTTCACGGCTGACGCGGCCGGGGCAGGGCTGATTCATGGAGAAATCCTCGGGCGGGAAGGGCGGGTGCAGCGACGGTATGCCGCATATCGGTGAATCGTTTAAGCGTCATCACCCGCAGGGCCGGGCCTTTGCAAAATAGACCTTTGCACGATTATCCGCAAAACCCCGTTACACAGCGGTGACACACCGATTCAGGCGATAAAAAAAGCTCCCTTTTTGGGCAAATTCCGGTATAGTGCGCGCCGGCCTTTAACCGGGCCGCGTTTAGGTAGCGCAATTCCCCGAAGTCAGCTTCGGCTGCATGTCCGCACTGCGGGCTCTTCCTTGACGATTCTTTTTCATTCATACGTTTTCGCAAATCCCCGCCGACAAAGCTGCCAGGGCGACTCTTGAGTCTCAACACGGCATGTGCAGCTTTGGAGCATGGGTCTTTGCGGATGCACTTAGAGGCAGACCCATGACCCAGGAAATCGGCGGCTTCGCCGCTCTTGAACTTCATCCCAATATTGTCGCTGCAGTAGTCGCTACCGGCTATGAAGAGCCTTCGGCCATTCAGCAGCAGTCGATCCCGATCATCCTCGCCGGTCACGATATGATTGGTCAGGCGCAAACCGGTACCGGTAAAACCGCTGCCTTTGCCCTGCCTATCCTGCACCGCATTGATCCGTCCAAGCGCGAGCCGCAAGCTCTGATCCTGGCCCCAACTCGTGAGTTGGCGCTACAAGTTGCAACCGCTTTCGAAACTTACGCCAAGCAAATGCCGGGCGTAACTGTTGTGGCTGTCTACGGCGGCGCGCCGATGGGCCCACAATTGAAAGCAATCCGTAATGGCGCACAGATCGTTGTCGCCACTCCGGGCCGTCTGTGCGACCACCTGCGTCGCGACGAAAAAGTCCTCGCTACCGTGAACCACCTGGTTCTGGACGAAGCAGACGAAATGCTCAAACTCGGTTTCATGGACGACCTGGAAGTGATCTTCAAGGCCATGCCGGAAACCCGTCAGACCGTATTGTTCTCGGCAACCCTGCCGCAGTCGATCCGTGCCATCGCCGAGCGCCACCTGCGCGATCCGAAGCACGTGAAGATCCAGAGCAAGACCCAGACCGTTACCGCGATCGAACAGGCTCACCTGTTGGTTCACGCTGACCAGAAGACCTCCGCCGTTCTCAGCTTGCTGGAAGTGGAAGACTTCGACGCGCTGATCATGTTCGTGCGCACCAAGCAAGCGACCCTGGATCTGGCCAGTGCCCTCGACGCCAAAGGCTACAAGGCCGCTGCGCTGAACGGTGACATCGCCCAGAACCAGCGTGAACGCGTCATCGACTCGCTGAAAGATGGCCGCCTGGACATCGTTGTCGCGACCGACGTGGCTGCCCGTGGTCTGGACGTTCCGCGCATCACCCACGTATTCAACGTGGACATGCCGTACGACCCGGAATCCTACGTGCACCGTATCGGCCGTACCGGCCGTGCCGGTCGCGAAGGTCGCGCACTGCTGCTGGTGACTCCACGTGAGCGCCGCATGCTGCAAGTGATCGAGCGTGTCACCGGTCAGAAGGTTGCCGAAGTGCGTCTGCCGGACGCTCAGGCTGTTCTCGATGCACGCATCAAGAAACTGACCAACAGCCTGTCGCCGCTGGTCGCTGATGCTGAGTCGACTCACGGCGAACTGCTGGATCGCCTGACCGCTGACATCGGTTGCACCCCGCGTGCCCTGGCTGCAGCTCTGCTGCGCAAGGCGACCAACGGTCAAGCGCTGAACCTGGCGGCGATCGAGAAGGAACGCCCACTGGTGCCGAACAATGCACCGCGTGGCGACCGTCCTGAGCGTTCCGGTGATCGTCCTGAGCGTGGTGACCGCGAGCGTCGCGCGCCAATGCCTCTGGGCGAAGGTCGTGCCCGTTGCCGTACCGCGCTGGGTGCGCGTGACGGTATCGCCGCCAAGAACCTGCTGGGCGCCATCCTCAACGAAGGTGGTCTGGCCCGCGAAGCGATCGGTCGCATCCAGGTGCGTGACAGCTTCAGCCTCGTCGAGCTGCCGGAAGATGGTCTGGACAAACTCCTGACCAAGCTGAAGGACACTCGCGTCGCTGGCAAGCAGCTGAAACTGCGTCGCTACCGCGAAGATTGATCCGCCCTTGGGCTGATTGATCGAACATGAAAAATCCCCGACTGGTTCGGGGATTTTTTTTGCCTGCTTTTTGCCTCGCCCCACAACCCTGTGGGAGCTGGCTGCCAGCGATGACGTCAGCCGAAGCGATAGATATCCATACCCAGTGCACCCATCGTGAAGCCTTTATGCGCTATGCGGAACTCACCTCCCGCACCACGGGCAAAATACAGCGGCAGCAAATGCTCATCACTCGGATGGCTGCGCACCGCATTGGGCGCCTGTTGACGATAATCGTGCAGTGCCGCCTCATCGTCGGCCCCCAGCTTGTCGATCATCCAGTCACGGAAGTCCCGTGCCCACGGCTCGACGCTTTCCGGGCCGGCGTGCCAGTCCAGTTCGCGCAGGTTGTGGGTGATGCTGCCGGAGCCGATCAGCAGAATGCCCTGCTCGCGCAGACTCGCCAGCGCTTGTCCGACACGGGTTTGCAACACCGGGCCGCCGCGACTCGGCAGCGACACCTGCACCACCGGAATATCCGCCTGCGGGTACATCAGCGACAGCGGCACCCAGACGCCGTGATCGAACGGTCGTTGCGGATCGAGGCGTGCCGGCAGATGCGCGGCGTCAAGCAATTCAGCCACTTCGGCTGCCAGTTGCGGATTGCCCGGTGCCGGGTACTGCACTTCGAAAAGGGCACGCGGGACGCCGCCGAAGTCATGCCAGGTTTCCGGACGAGGATTGCTGCTGACCAGCAGTTCCTGGCTTTCCCAGTGGGCAGAGACGATCACGATGGCTTTAGGCCGCGGCAGTTCGGCCGCCAGACGCGCCAGAGCCGGGCCACTGGCACCGGGTTCCAGGGCCAGCATGGGCGAGCCGTGGGAGATAAACAGGCTGGGAAACATGGAGAGGTTCCTGAGCGGTAAGATGGCCTCATCTTCAGTCAGACCATTGATCTAAATCTAATATAAGTTTTAACGCCTTTTGATCGAATTTATTGGGGGGATGCATGCAGCCTGAGTTTTGGCACAAGAAGTGGGAATCCAATCAGATCGGCTTTCATCTGCCTGAGGTGAACCCGTATCTGCAGCGTCACTGGGCGCAACTGGCGATCCCGGCCCAGACCCGGGTGCTGGTGCCGCTGTGCGGGAAAAGCCTGGATCTGCTGTGGCTGGCCGGGCGCGGGCATCAGGTGCTCGGAGTCGAGCTGTCGCTGAAGGCCGTCGAGGATTTTTTCAGTGAGCATCAGATAACGCCGCAGGTCAGTGCCAAGGGGCCGTTCAAGGTCTATCGCGCCGATTCCATCGAGTTGTGGTGCGGTGATTTCTTTGCGCTGACAGCCGACGATGTAGCGGATTGCGCGGCGTTGTACGACCGGGCAGCGCTGATTGCCTTGCCGGCTCCGATGCGTGAGCGCTATGCGGCGCATTTGCAGCAGATCCTGCCGCAAAGTGTGCAAGGGTTGTTGATCACCCTGGATTACGATCAAGCGCAGATGCCAGGGCCACCGTTTGCGGTGAGCGATGATGAAGTGCAGCGCTTGCTGGGCGAAGTCTGGCAGGTGCAGGTGCTTGAGGAACAGGATGTGCTGGCGGAGAGTGTCAGGTTCCTGCAGGCGGGGGTGACGCGGTTAGAGGAGCGGGCTTATCGGGTTTCTGGCCGATAGTTTTGTATCGGCATTAACGGCCTCTTCGCGAGCAAGCCCGCTCCCACAGGGAGCGTCGGTGTAATAGCAATCTTGAATACACTAGAAAACACTGTGGGAGGGGGCTTGCTCCCGAAGAGGCCAGAACAGGCAACCCATAATCCCGCGCACAAAAAAAGGCCCGCATCGCTGCGGGCCTTTTCGTTACTGCGCCAAACCGATCAACCGCGACGACGCAGCGCGTCGATACGCTCTTCCAGCGGCGGGTGGCTCATGAACATGCGGGCAAAGCCTTGTTTGATGCCACCGTTGATGCCGAATGCGTTCAGGGTGTCCGGCATGTGCACCGGCAGGCCCTGTTCGGCGCGCAGGCGTTGCAATGCACCGATCATCGCATTGGTACCGGCCAGACGTGCGCCGGCTTCATCGGCACGGAATTCGCGTTTGCGCGAGAACCACATGACGATGGCGCTGGCGAGAATGCCCAGAACCAGCTCGGCGAAGATCGTCGCCACGTAGTAGGCGATACCCTGGCCTTCTTCGTTCTTGAAAATCACCTTGTCGACGAAGTTGCCGATGATCCGCGCGAAGAACATCACAAAGGTGTTCACCACGCCCTGGATCAGCGCCAGGGTGACCATGTCACCGTTGGCCACGTGACCGATTTCGTGGGCCAGAACGGCTTTCACTTCATCTGGCGAAAAACGTTCGAGCAGGCCCTGACTGACCGCGACCAGCGCGTCGTTCTTGTTCCAGCCGGTGGCGAAGGCGTTTGCTTCGTAGGCCGGGAAAATACCGACTTCGGGCATCTTGATCCCGGCTTCGCGGGACAGTTGCTCGACGGTTTGCAGCAGCCATTGCTCATGCCGGGTACGTGGCTGGCTGATGATCTGGGTGCTGGTGCTCATCTTCGCCATCCACTTGGAGATGAACAGCGAGAACAGTGAACCGGCGAAACCAAAGACCGCACAGAAAACCAGCAGCTGACTGAGGTTGAGATCAACCCCGTTGGCCGCCATGAACCCGTTGAAGCCGAACAGGCTCAGGGTGATGCTGGCTATCAGCACGACCGCCAGGTTAGTGGCCAAAAACAGCAGGATGCGCATCATGGTTGTAGAAATCTCCTCAAGCTAAAGATGTAGCGTACTGCGGGGTATATAAGGTGCGGCACCGGGTGATTCAACCGAGTGACTATTTCAAACTGTGTCCTACAGCGGATTCCCGAGTCGGCAGGTCATTGCCCACGGCCAAAACCGAAAGGGATGACAGCCAGCCGCTACCCGCCGCCACTGCGCCAGAGGCGGGTGGGCCCTATGAATCGCAAGTGTAGAAGGCGCAGCGAGGCGGGGAGAGCAGAAGTGTTGCTGAATCAGACAGTGCGCAACGTTCGGGCCGTTGCGCACCGTTGACCGGTTACTGGCGGTAGGACTTGAGGAAGTTGCCGATGCGGCCGATGGCCATCTCGAGATCGTCGACGCGGGGCAGGGTTACCACGCGGAAGTGATCCGGCCACGGCCAGTTGAAGGCCGTGCCTTGCACCACCAGCAGCTTCTCGGAGAGCAGCAGGTCGAGGACGAATTTTTCGTCGTTGTGGATCGGGCAGACTTTCGGGTCGATCCGCGGGAACGCATACAGCGCGCCCATCGGCTTGACGCAGCTGACGCCCGGAATGTCGTTGAGCAATTCCCAGGTGCGGTTGCGCTGCTCCAGCAGGCGGCCCTGCGGCAGTACCAGGTCATTGATGCTCTGATAGCCGCCGAGGGCGGTCTGGATCGCATGCTGACTCGGGACGTTGGCACACAGGCGCATGTTGGCCAGCATGTCGATGCCTTCGATGTAGCTCTGGGCATTGTGTTTCGGCCCGGAGATGGCGATCCAGCCGGAGCGGAAACCCGCCACGCGGTAGGATTTCGACAGACCGTTGAAGGTCAGGCACAGCAGGTCCGGCGCCAGCGAAGCGGTGCAGATGTGCACGGCGTCGTCGTAAAGGATCTTGTCGTAAATTTCGTCGGAGAACACCACCAGATTGTGCGCACGGGCGATTTCCAGCATGCCCAGCAGCACTTCCTTGGAATACACCGCGCCAGTCGGGTTGTTCGGGTTGATGATCACCATGGCTTTGGTGTTCGGGGTGATCTTGGCCTTGATGTCGGCCAGATCAGGGAACCAGTCGGCACCCTCGTCGCACAGGTAGTGCACGGCGTTACCGCCGGCCAGGCTCACGGCGGCGGTCCACAGCGGGTAGTCCGGGGCCGGCACCAGGACTTCATCACCGTTGTTGAGCAGCGCCTGCAACGACATCACGATCAGCTCGGACACGCCGTTGCCCAAGTAGATGTCTTCGATGCCGACGCCTTCGACATTTTTTTGCTGGTAGTACTGCATCACCGCCTTACGGGCGCTGAACAGGCCTTTTGAGTCGCTGTAGCCTTGGGCGGTCGGCAGGTTGCGGATCACATCCTGAAGAATTTCGTCCGGCGCTTCGAAACCAAACGGCGCCGGGTTGCCGATGTTCAGCTTGAGGATGCGCTGGCCTTCCTCCTCCAGACGTTTGGCGTGCTTGAGCACCGGGCCGCGAATGTCGTAGCAGACGTTGGCGAGCTTGTTCGATTTGCTGAACTGCATGGCGATGTGATCCCGAAAATGAACGATCCAGACGGCGGATGGCCAACCATACTGGGATTCCTGCGTCTTCGCACAGGCGGAGTCTTGCGCCATGGCGCCGAGAATCCGTTTGAATGCGCCCGGTCTGGCTGCCAGACTGGCGTGTGACGAGGCGCAATCATACGTGCCACCCGATCCGTGGAAAAGGTACAGATCGGGCTTTTTCAGCCGCTGAGGTGTGATGATGGAAAAGTTGGAAAAAACCCTGGAAGAATGGCGGGCGATGCTCGACCCCGAGCAGTACAACGTGTGCCGTCTCAGTGCGACCGAACGGCCGTTTTCCGGCAAATACAACGACACCAAAACCGACGGTGTCTATCACTGCATCTGCTGCAATGAGCCGCTGTTCGACTCCACGACCAAATTCGATTCCGGCTGCGGCTGGCCGAGCTTCTACGCGCCGATCGGCGAAAGCGCCATGACCGAGATTCGCGATACCAGCCACGGCATGATCCGCACCGAGGTCAAATGCGCCCGCTGCGACGCGCATCTGGGCCACGTGTTCCCCGATGGCCCGCCACCGACCGGCCTGCGTTATTGCATCAACTCGGTGTGCCTGAATCTCGAGCCGCGCGAGTAAGCGGACCGGCGACCTGCGGGTCGCCATTCGGATAATTAAATTGCACACAATTTAATTGCTCGCTATGTTTGGCCTTTCCCGATAACCCGCGGAGCCGACCCATGAGCGACAACCTGCTGAATATCCCTGTCACCACCATCAAGGGTGAGCAAAAGACCCTGGCCGATTTTGCCGGCAAAGCGGTGTTGGTGGTCAACACCGCCAGCAAATGCGGCTTCACCCCTCAATACAAAGGCCTGGAAGAGCTGTGGCAGACCTACAAGGATCAGGGCCTGGTGGTGCTGGGGTTTCCGTGCAATCAGTTTGGCAAGCAGGAGCCGGGCAACGAAGGTGCGATCAGCGAGTTCTGTGAGCTGAACTACGGCGTGAGTTTCCCGCTGTTCAAGAAGATCGACGTCAACGGTTCTGAAGCGCATCCGTTATTCGTGCAGCTGAAAAAGCGCGCTCCGGGTTTGCTCGGCTCCGAGGGCATCAAGTGGAACTTCACCAAGTTCCTGATCGGCAAGGATGGGCAACTGGTCAAGCGTTTCGCCCCGACCACCAAGCCGCAGGACATTAGCGGCGAGATCGAAGCCCTGCTCAAATGAACAGCCTGCCCGACGATTCGCTGAAGCTCGACAGTCAGTTGTGCTTCAAGTTGTACGCCGCGTCCCGGGCGGTGATTCGCGCTTACAAGCCGATGCTCGATCAACTCGGCCTGACCTACCCGCAGTACCTGGCGATGCTGGTGCTGTGGGAGTGGCAGGACAGTGCACCGGAGCAACCGACGGTCAAGGCGTTGGGCGAGCGCCTGGCGCTGGACTCCGGCACCCTGACGCCGTTGCTCAAGCGGCTTGAACAATTGCAGTGGGTGCAGCGCCAGCGTTCGGCGCGCGACGAGCGTGAAGTGCATCTGAGCCTGACCGCGCAAGGCCAAGCGCTGCGCGAGCAGGTCGGGCCGCTCAAGGCCCGATTGTTGTGCGACAGCGGGGTGGATCTTGATCGGCTCAACGATTTGCGCAATGGCCTTGATCATCTGCTGGGGCAGATCAAAGCGCTGACGTAGCCGGCATCCACTGGTCGAGCAGGGCCGCCAGCTCTTCGCGGCGGAACGGCTTGGCCAGGTAATCGCTCATGCCGGCCGCACGGCAGCGCTCGCGTTCCTCGGACATGGCGTTGGCGGTCAGCGCGACGATCGGCAAATGCGGCCAGCGCCCGCTCTGGCGGATCTGCCGGCTCGCTTCGTAGCCGTCCATCACCGGCATGTTGCAGTCCATCAGCACCAGATCGAACTCATCGTGCTCCAGTTGATCCAGCGCCTCGGCACCGTGGGCAGCGACCACCACGTCGCAACCGAGCTTGCCGAGCATGCCTTTGGCCACCAGTTGATTGACCGGATTGTCCTCCACCAGCAGCACCTTTCCGCGCCGCCGGACCGGCTGGCTCTCGAGGCGCGCATCGTTGCTCGTGGTGACATCGGCCAGCAGAATGCGCCGCAGGATCTGGTACAGCGCGTTGCGTGCCAGCGGTCGGGCTTGTTGCTGCAATGGCGCCAGCGCGGCGGCTTCTTCGCCGGGCATGAAACTGCCATAAGCGGTTACGACGAGGATCGGTGCGCTGATGGTCGGGCGCAGACTGAACAGGCATTCCGGGCAATCGGTGATCAGCAGATCGGGTGACAGGCCCAGCAACGGGTCATCCATGGTGCGCTGCTCATAGGTCACGCCCCACACCGGCAGCAATGTCTTGAGCAGTTCCGCCAGCCCGCTGCTGGCCGCGGTGATCGCCAGCACCTTGCCGTGCAGTGGCGCCGGCATGACCGCCCGGGTGTGACACGGCAGTGGCAGGTCGGCACAGAACTGACTGCCGAAACCGGCCTCGGAACTGATGGTCAATCGGCCTTGCATGGCCTCGCACAGGTTGTAGGTCAACGCCAGACCGAGACCGGTGCCGCCGTACTGCCGGGTGATGCCGGCACCGGCCTGGGTGAACGGCTGGAAGATTTTCACCTGGGCATCCTGAGCGATGCCAATGCCGGTGTCGCAGACTTCGATGCGCACCCCGTCCTTGTGGGCGGACAGGCGCACATCGACCCGGCCGAAGCGGGTGAACTTCAGGGCATTGGACAGCAGGTTGCTGACGATTTGCCGTACCCGGGTCGGATCCCCCAGCACCAGCGCGGGGAAGTGCGGGTCGATCAGGCAAGTCAGCTCGACGCTCGGCGCAGCGTTCTGCGACAGCAGGTTGGCGGTGTCCTCGATCAGCGAGCCGAGGTCGAACGGGATGTGTTCGAGCTCCAGTTGCCCGGCATCGAACTTGGACAGGTCGAGAATATCGTTGAGCAGCTCCACCAGCACCTTGCCCGAGTCATGGGCAATCGACAGTTGCTGTTGCTGCTCGGCATTCAGCGGCCCGTCGAGGGACAGGGCGATCATCCCCAGCAGGCCGTTGAGCGGGGTGCGGATCTCGTGGCTCATGTTGGCGAGGAATGCCGAGCGCGCTTCGGCCATGTCCAGTGCGGTGCTGCGAGCGACTTCCAGTTCTTCGTTGGACTGGCTGAGCCGGGTGTTGATGGCCTTGAGCTCGGCAGTGCGGGCCGAGACGATGTGCTCCAGTTGCCCGAGGTAATCGGTGAGGCGGTTTTCCGCGTTGCGCCGTTGCTGGATCTCCGTGGCGATATTGTCGAACTGCTGGTTGGCGACTTTGACCAGTACGCCGATCTCGTCATTGGCGTGGCCGGCCGGACATTCCAGGGTCGTCGGTTCTGCACTGCGTGCGTCACGCGCGCTGAGTTCCCGGATCAGGCGCACCAGTGGCTTGGTCAGCATCACGTAGAACAGCGCCAACAGGATGCCAGTGAGAATCAGGCTGCGGGCAAAGCCGTTGAGCAGGGTGACTTCGGCGCGGCGCAGAAACCGGCTGCCGAACGCGTAGGTATCGACCTCCAGGCTCAGCGTGCCCAGTGATTCCTCGGGCAGGTGGTCGAGGTATAGGCGGTCTTCGAACTGGCGCTTGGCACCGAACAGAAAGTCGCTGATCACCCGGTAACCGCTTTGCAGCTCCGGGCGCTTGACGTTGGCCAGGACGTTGCCGTTGTTGTCGGTCAGTTGCGCCGAGATGATCGCCGGCGAACGCAACAGGCCCAGGGTCAGTTCCTGCGCCAGTTCCGCATCGATGTTGTAGGCGATTCGCGACGCCGGATTGTGGCTGATTTCCAGCAAAGACAGGATTTCACGGTTGATGGAGGCGTCTTCACTGGCATAATCGATGCCGATTTGCAGCAGGCTGAGCAGCGTGCCCAGAACGAACCCGACCAGCACCGTGAATCTGGCTTGCTTGTATGACAGCCGGTGGGTGAATTTGATATCCATGGGGTGTTGAACCACTTCCGTTTCCCTTCGCTGCTCAAGCATAGTCGATCATGTATGGATACCGAGGTTCCCGAAGCGCCTTGTAACAAGGCTTGAACGGGGATTGAGATCTGTCTGTCGTCGCTGGATCGACATCATCACTGTGAACGTGCCCGAGGAGAAGACGTGGATTCCCGATTGAATGCTTTTCTTGAACGCGCCGAGTCGGTTCTGGCGCGGATCGAACCCTTGCTGCCGGCGCCGCGTCCGCTGATCGACTGGGCAACCTGCCTGGCCGCGCGCTGGCAGCGTGACGGGCGCAGCGGCTATTTGCTGCCACTGGAAGTCAGCCTCGACATGCGCCTGTCCGACTTGATTGGTGTCGACCGTCAGTTAGAACAACTGGGCCGCAACACTCAGCAGTTTCTCGACGGCATGCCGGCCAACCATGCGCTGCTCTGGGGCTCGCGCGGCACCGGTAAATCGTCGCTGGTGCGCGCGCTGCTGGCCGAACACGCCAAGGCCGGCCTGCGTTTGATCGAAATCGAGCGCGACCATCTGGCCGACCTGCCGCGCGTGGTCGAGCAGATCGGCAAACTGCCGCAACGCTTCGTGCTGTTCTGCGATGACCTGTCGTTCGAATCCGGCGAAAGCGATTATCGCGTGCTGAAAAGCGTGCTCGACGGCTCGCTCGAACAGGCCCCGGACAACGTTCTGCTGTACGCCACTTCCAACCGCCGCCATCTGGTGCCGGAAAAGGAAAGCGACAACGAAAACTGGAAACGCGTCGATGGCGAGCTGCATCCGAGTGAGGCGGTGGAAGACAAGATCGCCTTGTCCGACCGTTTCGGCCTGTGGCTGTCGTTCTATCCGTTTACCCAGGAACATTTCCTCAACGTCGTCGAACACTGGATCGGCCAGTTGGCCGCCAAGGCCGGCTTGAGCTGGCAGCGCGACGAAGAGCTCGACATCCTCGCCGTGCGCTGGGCAACCGGGCGCGGCAATCGCAACGGACGTTGCGCGTACCAATTCGCCCGTTACTGGGTGGGACTGAAATTGCTGGAGCACAAGGCATGATTGATTTGCAACAAAGCGGCCAGGGCCTCGAAGGCTATGGCATGTTGGCCGCACAACTGGAATCGCTGCTGGCGGACGAGCGCGATTTCATCGCCAACGCCGCGCAGTTTTCGGCGTTCCTGTTCAACCAGCTCGACGATTTGAACTGGGCCGGTTTCTACCTCAATCGCAACGAAGAACTGGTGCTTGGCCCGTTTCAGGGGCAGATCGCCTGTGTGCGCATTCCGTTCGGTCGCGGTGTATGTGGCGCGGCAGCGGCCAGTCGGCAGACCCAGCGCGTTGAAGACGTGCATGCGTTCCCCGGTCATATCGCTTGCGACAGCGCCTCCAACAGCGAGCTGGTGGTGCCACTGGTCAAGGACGGTCGGTTGATCGGCGTACTTGATCTCGACAGCCCGAAACTCGCACGTTTCGGCACCGACGATCAGGCTGGCATTGAACAACTGGCGGCGATCTTCCTGCGTCTGACCGATTGCTGATCAGGCACTCAGGCGAGCCTTGCGCAACAGGCTGGCCGGATCCACCACATCGATCTGGCGCGGATCGAGAAACCGTGCGGCGTACTGCATGTACACCCCATCGTTGATGAACAGCGCAAACAGCTCGGGGTCGATGTGCGCCTCGCGGGACATGGTGGCCATGATCCCCAGCGCCTCGTTCAAGGATTTGGCCTTCTTGTACGGCCGATCGGCCGCTGTCAGGGCCTCGAAAATATCGGCAATCGCCATCATCCTCGCCGGCAGGCTCATGTCCTCGCGCTTCAGGCGTTTGGGATAACCGCTGCCGTCCATCTTTTCGTGATGCCCACCGGCGATTTCCGCGACGCTGTCCAGGTGCCCGGGGAAGGGCAGGTGGCTGAGCATCAGGATCGTCTGCACCATGTGGTGATTGATGATGTAGCGCTCTTCGCGGGTCAGCGTGCCCCGGGCAATGCTCAGGTTGTACAGTTCGCCGCGATTGTATTTGTAACGCGGCACATCCAGTTTGAACCCCCACGGATTGTCTTCCGGAATCAGTTCGCTGTCGGCGCGTTCGATCAGATGTTCGGGCTTGTCCGCCAGCAGTGGCTCGCTGACTGGCAGATTCGCCGCCGGCGTTTGCGCCTGGCGGCGGTTTTCCTCCCATGACACCCCCAAGCGATCATCGAGGGTGCGCATCCAGCGGCGCTCGGCAATGCGTTCAAGACGTTGCAGATCGGCGGGCGCCATGGCCTCACCGCCCAGATTGCAACGGGCAACGAAGGCAAAGTCGTCATCCAGTTGCGTCAGCGTGGCGTCACGCAGTTCGCTCAGTTGCGCCGCGTTGCCGCCCAGTGCGATCGCCTGCCAGTAACTGATCCAGGCATCGCGCTTGAGCACTTCGAAACGGGTGCGGATTTCGTGGATGCGATCGTTGAGGGTTTCCAGTTTGGTCGCCTTGTCGACGACATACTCCGGCGTCGTGACTTTGCCGCAATCGTGCAGCCAGGCCGCAATGTGCAGGGCTTCCCATTCGTCTTCGCTCGGTTGGTAGCTCTGGAACGCCGGCGCCTGGCTGGCGGCCGCGGCCTGCGCGAGCATCAGGGTCAGTTCCGGCACGCGCTGGCAGTGGCCACCGGTGTACGGGCTCTTGGCGTCGATGGCGCCGGCCAGTAACTGGATGAACGCATCGAGCAACTGTTTTTGCTTCGCTTGCAGGCGCTGACTTTCGATACTCACCGCCGCCGCACCAGACACGGCTTGCAGGAAGCCGATGCGGTCCGGGCGCAGTTTTTCCAGGTCCTGAGCGCTGCCGCTGTCGTTGATCAGCAGAAGCAACAGGCCGATGGTTTCGTTGTGCCGATTACGCAGGCGGATGCCGATCAGGTGGATGCGCGGCGACTGCATGGCCAACAGGACTTTCTGCAAGTCCCCGGCCTGCTCGAAGCCAAGGCTGCTGACCACGTTGTCAGCGTTGATCAGTTGCTGGAACCACGCCGGCCCTTGATCGGCCAGGAGATCCCGGCCCAGCACAGCGAACTCGCCCGGCTCGTGCGAGGCGCCATCAATGACCAGTCCGTAAGGCTCCATCCGGTTGCCATCGCTTTCGCGCAGATAGATCAACCCCGCCTGCGCCTGGGCGATCTGCACCGTTTCGAACAGCACCCTTTGCAGCAGCGGGGCGAAGCGGGTTTCGGCGCAGAGGCTGTCGGTGATGCGGAAGAAACTGGCGAGCGTGTCCTTCATGCGCGCCATCGACAGGCTCAACTGGTCAACCTCCAGCACCGGCGAGCGGCGGGTGACCGGAAAGTTGAAATCGAAACTGCGGATCGCGTCGGCTTCCTTGACCAGCGCGTGCAACGGTTTGACCAGAATCCGCGAGATCAGCCAGCCCAGCGGCAGGCACAGCAGCAAGATCGCCAAGGTGATCAGCGCGCCTTGCCAGCGCATGCGGTAGGCATCGGCAAGCAGTTCGTCCTCGGGCACCAGCAGGGCCATCTGCAAACCTTTCGGCCCGCCTTCCTGCAGGGTGCTGCGGGCGACGATCCAGTGGCGGCCATTGACGTCGAGCCGTTTGCCCGGATGGGCGGTGGACAGCAACGCGTGCAGATTCGGACTGAGGTCGGCCGCTTTGGCCAGGCGTGCGCTGCTGCCGTCGACGATCAGCCGGCTGCTGTCCGGATAGGCCACGGCATTGCCATCGGCATCGAACAACACGATTTCGGTCGAGGGGGTGACCACATGCTTGGTCAAGGTGGCCGAGAGTGCCTCCAAAGTCAGATCGGCACCGATCACACTGGTTGCGCTGCTGCGTCGGGCCAGGGTGGTGCCCACATTGTGAGTGGAGAAAAATACATAGGGTTCGGTGGTGATCTGATCGCCCTGTTGCAGGGCGTTGCTGTACCAGTTGCGGGTACGCGGGTCGTAGCGGTCGTCGGGATTGGTGTCGCGTCCGACAGGCGTCAGCGTCTGGTCGAAGAACAGTGACTGCGACAATACGGTGCCGCTGGCGTCGTGCTCGATGCTCCAGACCTGATAGGCCGCTGTTGGTGGTGCCTTGAGCAGGGTTTTCAGCGCACTGGTGCGCAAGGGCCGGACCA
The DNA here is from genome assembly GCF_004526365.1 of Pseudomonas sp. S150. NCBI lineage: Bacteria > Pseudomonadati > Pseudomonadota > Gammaproteobacteria > Pseudomonadales > Pseudomonadaceae > Pseudomonas > Pseudomonas sp. S150. The sequence continues at coordinate 4,896,622 of NZ_CP038207.1, read as the reverse complement.
TGAAGAAATCGCCGTTGCCGTACCCCAGATACAGCGAGGCGAGATCGGTGTTGTCCTTGAGCGACTGACTGAACGGCTTGAGCAGCGCCAGACGCTGTTGCAGGTTCGGCGCCTCGGCCGCCTGATTGTCGGCCAGCAGGCTCAGCAGGTGCCGGATCGGTTCGTAGGTTGAATGCAGGTCCAGGCGCACATCCTGTTCGATGCGATTGAACAGGTTTTCACTGCTCGACAGGATGATCCGGGTGGTCTGGCGATAGTTGAACAACCCCAGCACGACGCCTGTGAGCAACAGCAGAAAGGTGAACATGACGCTGATGTGCACGTGCAACGGGAACCGGCGTTGATCCGGGCGCAGTGGGCTGGGCATTGCTGACTCTCCATTGAAGTAAACACACTGCTCAGCGTCCAAGCATAGTTAAGGCTCGGTCATTGTGCTTTCTTCGAACGGTTCCAGTTGTTGCCGCAACGCCTGCTCCAGTTCGAGCATGGCTGCGTCGGTGGCCTCGACGCAGCGCACGATGGTCGGTGCGGGCGTTGTCTGCATGCAGGCCTGTTCCAGCGCATCGCAACAGGCGATCAGACGCGAGGCCTGGGCGATCCGGGCGGCGCCTTTGATCTTGTGGGCGACCAGCGCCACTGCCTGACGATCATTGCAGGGGGCCAGGGCTAATAATTCCTCGCGATCGAGACGGCTGCTCTTGAGCAATTGCGTGAGCAGACGCCGGACTTGCAGCGGGTTGCCGCCAGTCAACTGACTCAACCCGTCAAGATTGAACGCCGGTTCAAGCGTCGCGGGCTGCAGACCATTGATCCAGTGGCTCAGTGCGCTGAGGCTCAACGGCTTGAACAGGCAGTCATTCATGCCGGCCTGTTTGCAGCGCTGTACTTCTTCAGGCTGCGCGTTGGCCGTGAAGCCCAGCACGGTACACGGAGGGCGGCCAGTGCGTTGTTCCTGTTGGCGGATCGCCTCGGTCAGTTCGTAGCCGTTCATCAACGGCATGTTGCAGTCAGCGATAACCAGGTCGAATGCACCGGTCTGCCATTTCTCGAATCCACTCCGACCCTCTTCGGCGAGGGTGAATCGGTGCCCGAGGAACTCCAGTTGCTGGCACATCAGCAGGCGATTGGCCGGATGATCGTCGACCACCAGAATGTTCAGTGGTGCAGAGGTTTGCAGCACAGGCTCGGTTTTTGCCGTGGTCACCTGGCACGGCAGCGTCTGCAGCGGCAGCGACAGGCAGACCTGGGTGCCGATCCCCGGCTGGCTGCTCAACTGCAGCTGCCCACCCATCATTTCACACAGGTTGCGACAGATCACCAGCCCCAGGCCTGCGCCGCTGCGAGCTTGCTGCCGGCCACTCTCGGTCTGGGCGAACGGCTCGAACAGGCGTTGTTGATCTTCGATGCTGATGCCGACCCCGGTGTCCTGGATCGTCAACTGAACGAGCGAGCATTGGCCCGGCCCGTTGGGCAGGACATCCAGATTGATCCGCACCTGCCCGGACTCAGTGAATTTGATGGCATTGCTGATCAGGTTCGACAGGATCTGCTTGAAGCGCAACGGATCCAGTTCCACGTCGACCTGCAGCCCCGGCGGATTGATGATCAGCGGCAGGAGGAGGTTTTTCTGGCGGGCGAGGCCGTCGAAGATCCTGACCACCGACGCCACTGTTTCGACCAGATTGACCCGTTCCGGGCTCAGGCTCAGGTGCCCGGATTCGATCCGCGCGATATCGAGAATGTCGCCGATCAGGCCCAGCAGATCCTTGGCCGAGCAGTAGGCGGTTTCAATGGAGGAGCGATCCGGAGCCTGATCATTCATGCGTTTGAGCGTCAGTTCGAGCATGCCGATAATGGCATTCATCGGCGTGCGGATTTCGTGGCTCATGGTGGCCAGAAAGGTACTTTTGGCGCGGTTGGCGTTGTCCGCCTGTTCCTTGGCCCGGCGCAGTTCATCGAACAATTGGCGACGTTCACTGATGTCGATCCAGCCGCCGATGATCCCTTGCACATCGCCACTGGAGTCGCGGTACGGCAGGATCCAGTGGTAGATCGTCAAACGCCGGCCACCGATGTGCAGCGGACGATCGAGCAGCAGAGGCGTGCCTTCGGCCACCACCCGCTGGTAATCCGCCTGGTAGGCCTGGGCTTCGAAGGCGTTGCTCAGGGTGCCCTGCATGACACTTTTGCCGATCACGTCTTCGCGTTTGGCGTTGAAGGCTTCGAGGTAGCTGTCGTTGCAGCTTTGCAGCAGACCCTGGCGATCGCGCACGTAGATCGGGTGAGGGGTGCCGTTGACCAGTGAACGCATGAATTCGAACTGATCGTTGAGTGCCCGTTCGGCTGCCTGGCGTTGCTTGATCTGGCGACGCATGTAGGCGTTCCACAACAGCGACAGCAACAGCAGCAGGCAGGCCGCGCCGATCAATTGGTAAAACAGGCGCTTGTAGTGATGCCAGTTGCTTTGAGCCGCATTGGAGAAACCGCGCCAGCGACTGTTGATGACCCCCAGTTCCTCCGGTGTGATGCTCAGCAGCGCCTTGTCGAGGATCGAGCCCAGTTCGGCATTGTCACGGGCGCTGGCCAGCGAGAAGGCCGCCTGACGTGTGCCCAGGGTGGTGGTGATCTGTAATTGATGTTCGAAGATCCGCGATGAAATCAGATAATTGGCAATCACCAGCGAGGCGACGGCGCCATCGGCCTTGCCTTCGGCAAGCAAGGTTGCGGCACCGAAAGTGTCGGAGGTTTCGATCAGGTGGATGTTGGGGAATTCGCGGCGCAGGTAATCAGCCATGGGACTGCCTTGGGCAATCGCCAGGTATCGGTTCTTGAGCTGGGTGGGATGTGTCGGGCTGTCAGCGGATTTGCGCGTCAGCAGGACGAAGGAGTTTTCCAGATAGGGACGGCTGAATTGCAGGGTCTTTTCCCGTTGGGGGCTGGGTAGCAACGCGGCGATCAGATCCGCCCGATGTTGATTGATCTGCTCGATCATTTCTCCGTCACTGCGGCTGCGGACCAGTTCGAAGCGCAGGCCGGTACGCAGGCGCAGCAGTTCGAGCAGGTCGGCAGTGATGCCCCGCAGGTTGCCGTCGCTGTCGAAGAATGTCAGCGGCGCGAACGCCTCGTTGACGACGACGCGTAGCACCGGGTGCTGTTTGAGCCACTGTTCTTCGTGGTGGGTCAATTGCAGCTTCTGGTCGGTCAGCAGAATGTCGCTGCCGGCGCTCCAGCGCTTGGCGATGTTGTCCCGTTCGCTGGCCGGTATGGCTTGCAGCACGGTGTTGATGATCGCCAGCAGTTGCGGGTTGTCGGCGTGAACGGCGAAGCTGAAACCATGGGCTTCCTGTTTGCCGAAATTGGCCATGCGAATGTTGTTCAGATAACCCTTGTTGATCATGTAGTGGGTGGAAATGGTGTCACCCAGAAACACGTCAGCCTGATCGAAAGCCACCGCGTTGATTGCGTTTTGATAGGAGGGATAGGACGTCAGGATGGCTTTGGGATACTGCGCCTTGACCTCATCCTGGGGCAGATAGTGATAGACCATGCTCAGCCGCAGACCGGCCAGGCCTTCAGTCAGCGAGCGGGTCTCGCCTTCGCGGGTAACCAGAACCGGCTGATCGATGGCGTAGGGCGTTGAAAGCAGGATATTTGCGTTACTGGCCTCGAAACCGTTGGCCGTACCGAGCATGTCGACCTGACCTGCAATCAACGCCTGCAAGGCGGCTTCCCGTGAGGCAAAGCGCTGGACCCGGATTGGCAACCCGACAGCCTGTTCGAGCAGACCGGCGTAGTCGGCGGTAAAACCTTCGTAATCACGACCGCTGGCGGTCATGTCGAACGGCGGATAGTCCGGCGCGGAAGTGCCCAGTACCAGTTCGCGGCGACTCTCCAGCCATAGCCGTTGCGCGGGTTCAAGGGACACGGATGGCGCTTCGTGGCCCGAGCGGCTGCGCAGCACATAATCTTGCGCGGTGACGAAGCTGGCCTGCACCTGAGTCGTCAGGCACAGGCTGACGCAACATAGGGCGAGACAGATCTTTAAACGACTGGGCATTCAGGCTCTCACACTAGCGCGTTGCGTTTGGCCATCTCGATCAGTTCCACCAGAGATCTGGCCTTGAGTTTTTGCATCAGGCGTTTTTTGTAGGTACTGACTGTCTTGTTACTGAGAAACATGCCCTTGGCTATTTCCTTGTTGGTGCGTCCCTGGGCAAATAATTGCAGGACCATCAGCTCGCGGTCGTTGACGGATTTGAATAACTCCAGTTCGGCATAACGCACGTCGTCGAGGCGTACCGGATTCAATGCCTGGCTGGGGAAATAGTTGTAACCGGAAAGTACCGCCTTGATCGCACTGACCAGTTCACTCAAGTCTTCCTCTTTGCAGACATAACCGGATGCACCGGACTGCATGCAGCGAATGCCGAACAGCGTCGGGCATTGCGCCGTCAGTACCAGGGTTTTGAGCGGGGTGCCCATGGCGTTGAACCGGGCGAGAACTTCCAGGCCGTCGAGTTTGGGTATGCTGATATCAAGGATGATCAGGTCGGGCATGCATTCGCGGACCATTTGCATGGCATCGACCCCGTTATCGGTTTCGCCGACGACCTTGTAACCTTCATGCTCGAGCAGCATTCGAACGGCAAGTCGGATGACGGGGTGATCATCGACAATAAAAACGGAGTTCATAATCAAATCCCATACGTGCGCGAATAAAGGGCGCACCTTAGCTCAGATAAATGAGCTGCCGCATGAACTCCCGGGGCTGTTGCGGCAATATAGGATAAGTCCTACGCACTAAAAGGAAACCGACTACGACCAAACTCTGTGTCGCGTAAGGAAGTGTTGTGCTGATTTGTTTATCTGAATGTTTTAAGTTGCTTGTCGAACCTTGAATAAACAAGGTTTTGTTTGCGTAGTTGGCTGTTAAACGGATTTACCTTTCAGTCGATCCGTTTGCCTGAGACCAGAGAACCGGTTCAATCGAGGTATCGCTCATCCGGGCAGTTGCCTGACCCGGTTGAGCAATTTTTTCTGTCAGTGGCTGGAACGCCCGGTCATTTCCAGCGCCATGTCACTGGCGTAGCTGTCGGTCATCCCGGCGATGAAGTCGATCATGCGCAGGAACGAGGTGTGCAGCGGGCCATGGGGATCCGGCGCATTGTTGCCCAGCAGATCGAGGATCCGGCGGCTCTTGAACGACGGCGTGCGGCCGCCATGTTGCTCCAGGGCCGCGCCGCAGAACGCGTTGAGAAGGATTTCCAGGGTGGTGTAGGCGCCGATTTCATGCAGCGTCTTGCGCTTGTCCTGGAAGATTTTCTTGCGGGCGATGTCCTTGGCGTTGAGTACGCAGCGTTTGGCCGGGCCGTGCATGTGTTCCACCAGGTCGCCGTGCAGGGTGCCGGCCAGCAGCGCATCCTGTTGCTCGACGAATGCCCGGGCAGCGGCGTTGGTCAGGTGCTCGATGGCCTTGCCGCGCAGGATCGCCAGTTTGCGTCGACGCGAATCCTGCGGGCCGAGCTGGCGATAGGTTTCCGGCAGATCGTCTCCCACCAGACCGAGCAGCAGCGATTCGACTTCCGCGTACTCCAGCAGCTCCATTTCCAGGCCGTCTTCGAGGTCGATCAGCGCGTAGCAGATGTCGTCGGCAGCCTCCATCAGGTACACCAATGGGTGGCGCGCCCAGCGCTGGTCTTCCAGTTGTGGCAGGCCGAGCTTGTGGGCGATCTGCTCCAGCAGCGGCAGTTCGCTCTGATAGCAGCCGAACTTGTGTTTCTTGTAGCCCAGCGAGTCGGCGTGACGTGCGGTCCACGGATACTTCAGATAGGTGCCGAGGGTGGCGTAGGTGAGGCGGGTACCGCCGTCGAACTGGTGATACTCCAGCTGAGTCAGCACCCGGAAGCCTTGCGCATTGCCTTCGAAATTGAGGAAGTCACCGCGCTCGGCTTCGCTCATGTCGTCGAGCCAGCCGCGCCCGGCCGCCTGCTGGAACCAGTGCCGAATCGCATCTTCACCGGAGTGGCCGAACGGCGGGTTGCCGATGTCATGGGCCAGGCAGGCCGATTGCACGACCATGCCCAGATCGCTCGGGTCGCACCAGTCGGGCAGGGCGCTGCGCAAGGTTTCACCGACGCGCATGCCCAGCGAGCGCCCGACGCAGCTGACTTCCAGCGAGTGGGTCAGGCGGGTGTGGATGTGGTCGTTACTCGACACCGGATGCACCTGGGTCTTGCGGCCCAGACGGCGGAAGGCACCGGAGAAGATGATGCGGTCGTGGTCTTTGTGGAACGGGCTGCGGCCCAGTTCTTGCGGGCTGTGCAGCGGTTTTCCAAGGCGTTCGCGGTTGAGCAGGGTCTGCCAATCCAAGGCTGGTTCTCTCCGTCGGTGACTGGGATGACTGTTGCCCTAGCTTCCCGGTTCAGCCACACACCTGCAAGCGGAACTACAAGCCCGCGGCATCAATATCGATCAGCAGCAGGCGCTCGCCGTTATCGAAGAACTGCCCGGCGGTCAGGCAATACTGGTTGCTGGTGGCATCGCGGTAGGTGCTGGACAGGGTCAGGCGCCGCTCTTCCCAGCCTTCGGCGAGCAAATGATAGAAGTACGGACGCCATGACCAGTTGTGGCCCAGATAGCGGTTATCGGCGACCCAGCCGTTGTTGCGCCATTCGAGGTTGGGCGTGAGTTGGGTGCCGTGACGGTCGCATTGGTAAAACCGCAGCAACCACGGGAAGGCTTCCAGTTGCGGCAGCGCACTCAGCGGCGCGTGGGCCTGAGCCCAGCTCTGGAGGATCGCCATCAGTTCGCCGAGTTGCTGGCGCATCTGCATCAGGCGCCCGCGTTCGGCCAGTTTCTGCCGCACGTAACGCTGGCGCAGTTCGGCAAAGCGCTGCACGAAGGCGTCGGTCGGATAAAACGCCTCCTGCGCCCGGGCGAACAGGAAACCCTGAACGTAGCGCGAACCGCATTCCAGGGCGAAATTGAGCTGGGCCTCGGTTTCCACGCCTTCGGCGATGATCCAGCAGCCGGTTTTTTCGGCCATTTGCGCCAGAGCCTTGACCACGTCACTGCTCGGCCCGCCCAGTGCGGCAGCCTGAAACAGGCGCATGTCGAGTTTGAGAATGTCCGGCTGCAACGCCAGCACCCGATCGAGCTGCGAGTAACCGGCGCCGAAGTCATCGATGGCGATCCGCGCTCCGGCCTCGCGGTAGCGTGCCACCACTTCGGCCAGACGCTGACCATTGCCGCCCAGTTCAGTGATCTCGAACACGATGCGTTGCGGATCGACGCCGTGGCGCAGCATCTGCTTGAGGCTGGGCAGCGGTTGATCGGCGCGCAGGCGACTGATCCAGCGCGGCGACATGTTCAGGCTGAGAAACCACTCGGCGGGGGCTTCATGCAGTCGGCTCAGGGCGTTGTCGCGGATCTGTCGGTCGAGCCGGCGCAGGGCGATGGCGGGTGTGCGCGGGTCGGCGAACAAGGGCCCGACCGAGGCCAGTTGGCCGTCGGGCTGGCGCAGTCGACCGAGAGCTTCGACGCCTGCAATTCGTCCGGTAGCGGTATCGATGAAAGGTTGAAAGCAGGCGAGCGGTTGCCCGTCGATCACGGGGCCTCCTTAGTCGTTCTTGTTCTGGATGAACCCCGCCGACCGGGTAGGCGCGCGGGATTGAACCTCCGGGTAAAGAGGTTCATCCCGCGGATATTGCAAGAATGTAGCCAGATGCGTCGGCTTAGCGTTTGCCCGAACTCTGCATGACCAGTTTGATCAGTGGCCCGAGGCTGGTGCCCAGCCGTATCAGCCGGGTCAGCCCGCCAACACCGCCGCTTTTTGCGCCTTTGCCGGTGATGAAGCCCAGCAGGGTGACGGCGGCCACGCCCCAAAGCGGCGCGTGCTTGATGCCGAAGCCGCCTTGCAGGTTTTGCGTCATGCCGCGCATGCGCTGCAAGGGCTGCAGCACTTGCCCGGCTTCGTGGCGGATTTCCTGACGATGCATTTCCATGCGCAGGCGGATCAGCGCCTTGCGCATTTCCCGGCGCGAGCTGTTGTGTGGCAGTTCAGGCAGGCTCATGGCAGCAGGCGCTCCCGATCATTGGCCAATTCTTCCAGCGTGCCGTGGAAGGGCGAGGATTCATCGAAGACTGCTGCCTTGAGACGCAGCCCGCAGAAAGCGGCCGCCAGGGTGTAGAACACGCACAGGCCGATGATCGCTGCCAGACGATAGGTATCCCAGAACACGATCAGCACCAGCGTCGACAGACCCACCAGCAACAGCAGGGCAAACACCAGCGCCAGCCCTGCGAACAGCAACAGGCTGACGGTGCGTGATTTCTGCTCCTGCAATTCAATGCCGAACAGTTCGACATGGCTGTGCAGCAAGCCGAGAACAGCGGCGCCCAGACGCCGCGTGGAAGAGGAGGTGCCCGACCCCAGGCCGGATTCGCCGATCGACATGATCAGCGCCGAGTGGCCAGCAGGCCAATCAGGAAGCCCACGCCGGCGGCGATGCCCACCGATTGCCAAGGGTTGGCCGACACATAATCTTCGGTGGCGGTGACGGCAGCCTGGCCGCGATCACGCAGGGTGTCTTCGGTCAGCTTCAGGGTTTCCCGGGCGCGCAGCAGGCTGTCGTGAATCTGATCACGCAGCTCATCAGCCTGATCGCCCGCCAGGGACGCGGTGTGTTCGAGCAGCCGCTCGGTGTCGGCGACCAGAGTCTGGAAGTCGTTCATCAGGATTTCTTGAGCAGTCTTTGCCTTGATGCTGGCCATGGGTGGATCTCCGTAGGTGACGTCTGAAGCGTTCGAGTATGAGCCTTGCGCGAAGGTTCAGTACAAATGACTGGTACAGCTTTTGCTATGTCGTGGTGCGTTCTGCTGCCGCCGTGCGCTGTTGGCGGGCGTACATGCAGCAAAACCTTAACTCAAATAATCCTGGTTCGTGTCAGGACATCGACCTTGTGCGCCAAACCGGTTCATCGCAGCTTCATTGCGCAGACCGACCGGTCGCAACTTGGTGCATGAATTGTCCGCGCGAACCGCTTTGGTGCCTTTTTAGCCTTCAGGTCTGCCTCTTTATGGAAAATCTGCAAAGCGCTGTGGACACGCTGGTTCACAGCTCCAACACGTTGTTCATTCTGATCGGTGCGGTGATGGTGCTGGCGATGCACGCCGGTTTCGCCTTCCTTGAAGTCGGCACGGTGCGCCAGAAAAACCAGGTCAACGCACTGTCGAAGATCCTCAGCGACTTTGCCGTTTCGACCCTGGCCTATTTCTTTATAGGCTATTGGATCTCCTATGGGGTCACCTTCATGCAACCGGCGGCGGTGCTGAGTGCCGATCACGGATATGGGCTGGTGAAGTTTTTCTTCCTGCTGACGTTTGCAGCGGCAATTCCGGCGATCATCTCCGGCGGGATTGCCGAGCGTGCGCGCTTCGTTCCGCAGTTGTGTGCAACGGCGCTGATCGTGGCGTTCATCTACCCGTTTTTCGAGGGCATGGTCTGGAACGGCAACTTCGGTCTGCAGGCCTGGCTGACGGCGCGCTTTGGCGCGGCGTTCCATGATTTCGCCGGATCGGTGGTGGTGCACGCCATGGGCGGCTGGCTGGCACTGGCGGCGGTTTTGCTGCTCGGCCCGCGTAACGGCCGTTATCGCGAAGGGCGGCTGGTGGCGTTCGCGCCGTCGAGCATTCCGTTTCTGGCGCTGGGCTCGTGGATTCTGATTGTCGGCTGGTTCGGCTTCAACGTGATGAGCGCGCAGACCTTGCAGGGCGTCAGCGGTCTGGTGGCGGTCAACTCGCTGATGGCCATGGTCGGCGGCACGGTGGCGGCGCTGATCGTCGGGCGCAATGACCCGGGCTTCCTGCACAACGGTCCGTTGGCCGGGCTGGTGGCGATCTGCGCCGGTTCCGACCTGATGCACCCGGTGGGTGCGCTGGTGACCGGCGCGATTGCCGGTGCACTGTTTGTCTGGTGCTTTACCGCCGCGCAAGTCAAATGGCGTATCGACGATGTACTCGGCGTCTGGCCGTTGCACGGTTTGTGCGGGGTGTGGGGCGGGATCGCTTGCGGCATCTTCGGCCAGACTGCGCTGGGTGGCCTCGGTGGCGTCAGCCTGATCAGTCAGTTGATCGGCACTGCGCTCGGTGTGGTGGTCGCATTGCTCGGCGGATTCGCCGTTTACGGCGTGATCAAGGCCTTGCACGGCCTGCGCCTGAGTCAGGAACAAGAGTATTATGGCGCCGACCTGTCGCTGCACAAGATCGGCGCGGTCAGTCAGGACTAAGTTTCCTTGTCGTCGGTGCCGGGGTAAAAGCCATGCAACAGGCGATAGCGATTGATGCGCACCTGGTCGACTTTCTCCTGTACCTGATGAGCTGGCAGACCGAGCATGATCAAGGCGTGGGAGGCGAGCATCAGGCTCGACTCCAATAACTCCGGCACCACTTCGGTGGCGCCGGCCGCTTTGAGTTCAGCCCATTGGCTGTCATCGCGGGTGCGCACCAGAATCGGTATCCGCGCATTGAGCCGGCGCGCTTCCTTGAGAATTCGCAGACTGACATCGCTCTGATCCACGGCGATCACCAGCAGTTTCGCGCGCAACAATCCGATGGCCGTTAGCAAGTCACCGCGCGATGAGTCGCCATAATGCACATCACTTTCCTCGGACGCGGCTTCCTGCACGCGCACCGGATCGTTGTCCAACGCGATGTAAGGTTGATTGGCATTGCGCATGAAGCGGCCGATGGACTGGCCAACGCGCCCGTAGCCGCAAATCACCACATGTTGATCCAGACCGGCATTGAGGGCGCTGATTTCCTCGATTTGCGCCTCCTGATTCGGCTTGCGATGCAGGCGCAGGGCAATTTTCGGTGCCCCGCGCAACAATAGCGGGGTCAGCAACATCGAGCAGAACGTCGCCGCCAGCAGCAGGCCGCCGAGTTCGTCAGGCAGCATGCGGTTTTGCTGCATCTGCGCCATCAATGCGAAGCAGAATTCCCCGCCCTGCGCCAACGCCAGGCCGCTGCGCCAGGCAGTTTCGTGATCGCTGCCGCGCCACTTCACCAAAAGCGCGACGACCGTGCCTTTGATCAGCATCAGACCGAGGGTCAGGCCGAGAATCAGCAGGCTGTGACTGACGAACAGTTGCAGGTCGATCAGCATGCCGATGCTGACGAAAAACACCCCGAGCAGGATGTCGCGAAACGGCCGGATGTCGGCCTCGATCTGATGGCGATAGTGGCTCTCGCCCAACAGCATGCCGGCGAGAAATGCGCCAAGGGCAGGGGACAGGCCCAGCAGGTGTGTCAGCCAGGCGGTCAGCAGCACAATCACCAGCGCCAGCAGGACGAACAATTCCGCCGAGCGCGAGGCCGCCACTTCGTGGAACAGCCGTGGCAGCAACCAGCGGCTGGCCAGCAGCAGACCGAAAAACAGCACCACGGTCTTCACCAGCGTCAATGGCAAGGCCCCGTACCAGGCTTGCGTGCTGCTCCCGGCGAACACTGGCACCAGGGTCAGCAACAACACCGCGACCACGTCCTGAAACAGCAAGACCCCGACCGCGTTCTGCCCGTGGCTGCTGAACACTTCGCCCAGGCTGCTCAACTCCTTGGTGACAATCGCCGTCGACGACAACGACAGCCCGGCCCCGAGCAACATTGCCGGGGCCAGCGGCATGCCCAGCAGGATCAGCACCAGCCCGAGCACCCCGGTGCTGAGCAATACCTGCTGACTGCCCAGGCGAAACACCACCTGGCGCAGCGCGATCATTTTCGACAGGGAAAACTCCAGGCCCAGCGAAAACAGCAGAAACACCACGCCCAACTCGGCCACGTCCGGCAGGTGCTCGCTCTCGTTGACCCAGTTGAACGCGGTCGGCCCCACCATCAGGCCCACGCACAGATAGCCCAGAACCGGCGGCAAGCGCAGGCGGCGAAACAGGGCAATCATCACCAGGGATGAGGCGAGGATGATCAGCAGGTTGGCAAACACAAGGCACTCCGATGTCAGGCTCAGGCTTCTCAAGCGTAGAGGCAAAAAGCCCGGGAGCATGGCCTGATTGGCTTTTCTCTGGACTGATTTGCGTCAGGGTTTTGCGTACTGGTTGCCGTGCTCGGGCCTTTGGGCGGCAGCGGCTCGACGGGTTTTCGAGGCAGGCCTAGAATGAATGCTCATTTTTCCGGTTGAGCGATCATGCCTCCTGAATGTCAGTTGTTCGGCACCTTGGGATGCCATTTGTGTGAGTTGGCAGAAGCCGAGTTGATGCCTTTCGTCGAGCACGGTCTGCTGGTCGAACTGGTGGATATTGCTGACGATGAATCCTGGTTCGAGGCTTACAGCCTGCGGATTCCGGTGCTGCGCCGTGTTGATAATGGTGCGGAGCTGAGCTGGCCGTTCAATGCCGATCAGGTCGTGGCATTCCTGCGCTGAGCCTTTTCTTCGGTGACGCGACATGGCTTTCCGCCGGTCGTGACCGTGCATCCTTCCCTTGGCACTCTGTGGTTTATTCGGTTACTGTATGTGCATACAGTAATTGGGTTGGCCTGCTGCTTTGCATGACTTGAGCAGGTGAATCCGGCAGTCAGAGGGACGAACCGTGGTCAATGTCGAACAGTTGAAGAACAGCGTGAACCGGATGTCGGTTGACGTGGTGCGCGAGGCGGTCCTCGAGTTGCGCCTGGACGGGCTGGTCACGGAGGGCAAGACGCCTTTCAACAAACTGCATTTCAACACCTGTTTTGCCGAGATCGAGGCGCTGTTCCAGCGTGCCGGTTATCACAAGCAGCTGGATGTGGTCGGTTATCAGGGCTTGCTGTACGCCTTGTATGACCCGGGGCGCTGGGAGGCGGTCGATGTGCTGCGCTGGCTCAAGGAATTCACCGAAGCCGCCGCGCTCAAGTCGATCCCGGCCTGAAGCGGGCGGTGGAATCGGCGCTAGGTTCGTATCGCTCAGTGTTGGATAATGCCGACCTGCATTGAGGGTTCGAATTTCCGTATGTCCACACCAACGTTTTCCGCTGCGCAGAATCAGGCCAGCACCCTTTACCTTCCTCCGGGCAGTTGGCCTACCGTCCTTGATTGCCTGTGTGAGCATTTCAGTGCGATCAGTCGCGAGCAATGGATGGACCGGATCGCCCGGGGCCGGGTACTGGATGGGCAGGGACAGCCGATTGCGCTGGATCTGCCGTACAAGGAAGGCCTGCGTATTCACTACTTCCGTGAAGTGCCGGATGAAAAACCGATCCCGGTGGTCGAGTCGATCCTGTATGCGGACGAACATCTGGTGGTGGCGGACAAGCCGCACTTCCTGCCGGTGACACCGGCCGGCGAGTACGTCGAACAGACGTTGCTGCGCCGTCTGATCCGTCGCCTCGATAATCCGCATCTGGTGCCACTGCACCGCATTGACCGGCACACGGCAGGCTTAGTGATCTTTTCGGCTAACCCACATACCCGCTCCGCTTATCAGTCGCTGTTCCCTACGCGGCAGATCGATAAACGCTATGAGGCGATTGCCCATGCGCTTCCGGAGCTGGAATTTCCCCTGGTACACAAAAGCCGTCTGATCGATGGCGAACCATTCTTCCGCATGCAGGAAGGGCCAGGCGCGGCCAATACGGAAACAGCGGTGGAAGTCCGGGAAAAGAACGGTGATCTGTGGCGCTATGGCCTTTACCCTGTAACCGGCAAGAAGCATCAGTTGCGGGTACACATGACCGCGCTGGGGGCGAGTATCTGCAACGATCCGTTCTACCCGGATGTGTTGAAAGACGTTGAGGATGATTACGCCAATCCGCTCAAGCTGCTGGCGCAGGGTTTGCGGTTTATCGACCCGGTGACCGGTGAGGCGCGCGAGTTCGAGAGCCAGATCACCTTGCAATGGTGACGCCACTCACTTCCCCGCACCCATGAAAAAGCCCGCATTAATGCGGGCTTTTCTGTATCTGGTGTCGACGTAAAGCTTACAGCTCTTTAACGGTACGAACCTGATCCTTGTTGATGCGGGTCTCTTTGCCGTCGAGTTGTTTGAACTCGTAGAAGCCCGAATCTTCATCGTATTTCGGGGTGTCGACGGCCTGGATTTCGCGACCGTCATTCAAGGTGATCACTGTTGGCGACGAGCAACCAGCGAGAGTTGCCAGGCCCAGTGCGAGCATGAAAGTGGCGAGGGTCCGTTGAGTCATGGGTGTGTCTCCGAATGGGAATACTTTGGTTACTGAGCTTGAGACGTGTACAAGGCGTGAGAGTTCCTTGAATGCTGTCAGTCTGACACAGTGTTATGCGCATTTAACAGTTCGGGGGTGTTCAGGTTGGCCAGGCGCGGGTCATTGTCGGGGCATTGCAGGGCAGTCGCGCCGAGATTGCGCATGATTCGGCCGGGGCTGCGTTCGCCGGCGTTCCACGCGGTTTCGAAGGCGGGCAACAGGGCGACGGGAATTACACACAGCAGGGGTTCCCAGTGGTCGTCGTGACGCAACATTAAAGGTTTTTCAGGAAACAGGCCGGCGGTTTCACGCATGTCCTGCAACAGCGCGGCGTCGATTCGCGGCACATCGCAGGGCAAGACCAGCAGGTGTGGCTGGCGGGCTGCCTTGAGTCCGGCGAGGATGCCGGCCAGGGGACCGGGAAAATCGCCTTGCTCATCGCTGACCAATTGATCGGCGTAGGCTGCATAACGCTCGTGATTGCGATTGCAGGAGATGATCAGATCGTCAGTCAGCGGTCGGACCTTGCGCTGCAAATGCGCAATCAGCGGCTCACCCTGCCATTCGACCAGCCCTTTGTCCTGGCCGCCCATGCGCTGGCCGCGTCCGCCTGCCAGGAGCAGAATGGAGCAGGGGGGCAATGGCGTATTCGAGGTCATGGCAGCTCTCCAGCGGGGCGGCGAAAAATTCAGGCGCTGTGATATAACACCGGGCTGTTTCTCCTACAACTGGACGAGCCTAATGAAAGCCAAGGCCGATGTACCTTTTGCGCCGCTGAACATTGCGGTGCTGACTGTCAGCGATACCCGAACCCTGGAAACCGACACCTCAGGCCAGGTCTTCGTCGACCGCCTGACTGCTGCCGGTCACCGCTTGGCCGAACGGGTCCTGCTCAAAGATGACCTGTACAAGATCCGCGCGCAAGTTGCCCACTGGATTGCCGAGGACGTCGTGCAGGTCGTGTTGATTACCGGCGGCACTGGTTTCACCGGGCGTGACAGCACGCCTGAAGCCGTGGCTTGTCTGCTCGACAAGCAGGTTGACGGCTTCGGTGAACTGTTCCGCCAGATCTCGGTGGCCGATATCGGTACTTCGACCGTGCAGTCGCGGGCACTGGCCGGCCTGGCCAATGGCACACTGGTGTGCTGCCTGCCAGGTTCGACCAATGCGGTGCGCACCGGTTGGGACGGCATTCTCGCCGAACAGCTGGATTCGCGGCACCGTCCGTGCAACTTCGTCCCTCACCTGAAACAGGCGGCGCCCTGTGAATCCCGTGGGTAAGCCGGGCAAGACCGGCAGCCTGATGCCTGTCGAGCAAGCGTTGGCCCGCCTGCTGGAGATGGCTGAAGCCTCGCCGATTGTCGAACGCGAGTTTCTGCCCTTGGCCGAAGTCGAGGGGCGGGTGCTCGCCGAGGACCTGGTTTCGACCCTGGACCTGCCACCCTGGCCAAATAGCGCCATGGATGGTTATGCCCTGAATCTGGCCGACTGGACCGGCGCACCGCTGCCGGTCAGCCAGAAAGTCTTTGCCGGGCAGGCGCCTGAGCCGTTGAAGCCCGGTACCTGCGCGCGGATCTTCACCGGTGCGCCAGTGCCTGCCGGGGCCGATTGCGTGGAAATGCAGGAGAACGCCGAAGTTCAGGACGACGGCAACGTGCGTTTCATCGAAACCATGAGCGTCGGCCAGAACATTCGCCCGCAAGGCCAGGAAACCACCGTGGGTGAGTTGATTCTGGCGGCAGGTACCCGGCTTGGACCGATTGAGCAAGGTCTGGCGGCGTCGCTGGGGTGTGCCGGGCTGAATGTGGTACGCAAGGTCCGAGTGGCGGTGCTGTCCACCGGCGATGAGCTGGTCGAGCCGGGCCGGCCGCTGGGGCCGGGGCAGATCTACAACAGTAATCGGGTGGTGTTGTGCAGCTGGCTGCAGCGCCTGGGTTGTGAAGTGATTGATGCCGGTATTCTTCCGGACGATCTGGCGACCACGCGGGCGCGCCTTGGCGGCTTGCAGGGTGTCGACCTGATTCTCTCGACCGGAGGCGTGTCGGTCGGTGAAGCGGATTTTCTTGGCATCGCATTGCGGGAAGAGGGCGAGCTGGCGCTGTGGAAACTGGCCATCAAACCGGGCAAGCCGCTGACAGTTGGCCATTTTCGCAAGGTGCCGGTCATCGGCCTGCCGGGCAACCCCGCTTCGACGCTGGTGACCTTTGCTCTGCTCACGCGGCCCTACTTGCTGCGGCGTCAGGGCGTACAGGATGTCGAACCTCTGAAGTTTACGGTTCCGGCAGGTTTTGTCTGGCCTGTGGCCGGCAATCGGCGCGAATACCTGCGCGGTCGTCTCGAGCAGGGGCGGGCGATCATCTACCGCAATCAAAGCTCCGGTGTGCTGCGCAGCGCGGCCTGGGCGGATGGTCTGGTAGAGGTGCTGGAAGGCCGCACGCTGGTAGAAGGCGATGAGGTCGGGTTCATTCCCCTGAGCGACCTGCTCGGCTGATCTGCTTCCGGTAATTGCAGGCTCGACCGATACCGCGTCGATGCCTGCATTCCTCTGTCAATGGCTCATCAGTGTGACCAACTGATCGAACCGGCTGTTGGCAACCCATCCCAGCAGTCCCAGGACCACCGCCGTCGCACCCGCCGAATAGGCGAGACGGTGCTTGATGGTCTTTACATCCCCGCGAACTTCGTCCATATCCCGACGAATGTATTTGAGGTGGGTTTCCAGTTCGGTCACGCGCGGTTCCATATCAACTTCTCCAGCGGTTCTGGCGTTCTTTCTGAAATCGGATTTGTGACTGGCGCGACTTTCGTCCAGAGGGGCAACTGGACTATTTGCAATTCTGGCTTCATGGCTTGGCATGGAAATGTCCATCGGCTGTTTCAAGTGTAAGCGCACCGGCCTTCCCGTCATCCAGACTGCCAACAGCTCCGAGGGTGTATCCAATCATTACCTGCACATCCTTGTGTTGTTGAATCGAAAATTGATACCACCTGCACAAGGTGAATCAAGGATCGTGTCCGGTCAATTGAGCCGATTCCTCACATGTTGTAAGAAAAAATACCGTCGCGTAGGACGCAACAGGTCAGTCGCTTGAATTAAATGGTGTTCCCATGGCTTTTTTGCCTGCACCAGTGGTCAAGATGTTTCATACCGATTCAATCTTGGGGAGTGACCGTAATGAGTGAACGCAGGGCGCTGTTGATTCTGCATGGCAAGCAGGCACTCAATGAGGCGGTTCGCGCCGCCGTCGAAGGCAAACGCAAGCAGGGCTGGGAATTGGCCGTAAGGCTGACCTGGGAGGCCGGTGACGCTCAGCGTCTGGTGGAAGAAGCACTGGCGAGTGGCTATCGGAAGATCATCGCCGGAGGCGGAGATGGCACGTTGCGCGATATCGCTGAAGCGCTTGCCGCGCATCCGGACGAGGCCAGTCTGGTGCTGTTGCCGCTAGGAACGGCTAACGATTTTTCCCGCGCGGCGGGGATCCCGCTGGAGCCGGCCGAAGCACTGGAAATGCTGGACGTGCCACCGCGCAAGATTGACCTGGGCGAAGTCGGTGGGCAGATTTTCCTGAACATGGCGACGGGTGGTTTCGGCAGCCAGGTCACGGCCAATACCTCTGAAGATCTGAAAAAAGTGCTCGGCGGGGCCGCCTATCTGTTCACCGGTTTGTCGCGCTTCAGTGAGCTGCACGCGGCTTACGGTGAACTGCAAGGGCCGGACTTTCACTGGAGCGGCGAGCTGCTCGCATTGGGCATCGGCAACGGTCGTCAGGCAGGCGGCGGACACGTCTTGTGCCCGCAGGCACTGGCGGACGATGGTCTATTGGACATCAGTATTCTGCCGGCGCCACAGGAGTTGGTGGGCACGCTGAAGAACCTGCTCAGCGACGGCTTCGGCCTCGACAATATGTTTGTCCGGGCCCGTTTGCCCTGGGTCGAAATCAAGGTCGCCGAGGGGCTGAGCATCAACCTTGACGGCGAGCCGCTGGAGGGCGACAGCCTGCGTTTCGAGGCGCGCCCCGCCGCCTTGCAGGTGCATTTGCCGGAGCATTCGCCGCTGTTGGGCGGCGCGGGTTCGATCAGTCGTCCAGACTGATGATCTGTTCGCGCACCGCGAACAGCACCAGACCCGCCACGTCGTAGATCTGCAGGCGTTTCATGATCTGCGAGCGGTGGGTCTCGACGGTCTTGATGCTCAGGCCCAGGCCGTTGGCAATCTCCCGGGTGGATTTGCCGCGTACGATCAACCGCAGGATTTCCAGCTGGCGTGCCGTCAGATTGTGCGAGTCGGCCACTTCCGGCTGGTTTTTCTGCGTGCGGGTCAGCGCCTGGTTGATCACGGTGTGGGCGATGGCCGGGCTCAGGTAGCGCTCGTTATTACGCAAGGCTTCGAGGGCGTGTTCAAGCTCGGTGGCCGTGGTGTCCTTGAGCAGGTAACCGTGCGCGCCGGACTCCAGCGCCTGCATGATCAGCGCCGGATCGGTGTGCATCGAGAGAATCAGCACCTTGCTTTGCGGGCGCACCCGCTTGAGCCGTTGCAAGGCTTCCAGGCCACCGGTTTCCTTCATCGAGATATCCAGCAACACGATGTCGGGCGCCAGTTGCTCGACCATTTCGAGCAACTGCGAGCCGTCGCTGGCTTCGCCAACGACCGCGTAACCGGGAATATCGAGCACCAGAGCGCGCACGCCGGCCCTGATCAGCGAGTGGTCATCCACCAGAAGTAAGTTACAAGTCAACGCATAACCTTATTCGTACTGGCCCGCTCGAGTGCACGGGGCGCCCAGGGGAATAGTGCTTCGATTTGAGTGCCTTTGCCCGGCTCGCTGATGACGTTCAGCGTGCCGCCCAACTGTTCGATCCTTTCGGCCATCCCGGCCATTCCGCGCTGTCCTTCCCGGCCCGGATCCGCGGCAGGCGCAAAGCCTTGGCCGTCGTCGCTGATCAACAGCGTCAGGCCTTTTGGCAAGCGTTGCACGCGGATCAGCAGATTGCTGGCCTGCGCGTGACGCAGAATGTTGGTGACCGCTTCCTGGGCAATGCGAAAGGCAGCGACCGCCATTTCTTCCGGAATGCCATTGAGCCGTTGCTGGCAATCGAGGCTCCAGTGCACCGAGGTGTTCGCCAGGGTCTTGAGCAGGTGCGCGCGCAGACTGGCCTCCAGCCCGAGGCTGGTCAGTTGGCGCGGATTGAGAATGGCGGAAACGTCGCGCACCTTGTTGAGGGTTTCATCAAGGGTGTCGCAGAGTGTCGAGCATTGCGCTTGCAAGTCGGCTGGCAGGCGTTTTTTCAGCCATTCACTTTGCAGCTTGGCCGCTGTCAGTAACTGGCCGATATCGTCGTGCAGTTCACGGCTGAGACGGTGGCGTTCGTTTTCCTGGACTTCCAGCAAACGGTCGGCGAGTTCCTGAGGCTGAAACTTGATCGATTTGCGCGACAGTCGATATTGCACCCAGACACAAGCAGTGGCGGCAATATTCAACAGCAGCAGACCCAGTGAGAGCGGAGCAGACAATCCGTAGGTCAGCAGGCTGCCAGCGGCGGCGATGACACTCAATATGAGAGTGAACCGGCGTGCATTTTCCCGGGACGGTGGCCATTTGATGATTGACTTGAGGCTGGCGTACATAACGGATGGAGCCAATGGATGTTCGCTACGGGCAGACCGGCCGGTGGCTGGCGGATCTCTGTCTGAAAATGCTGTCAATTATGTTATTGATTTTAACGAAGTACAGTGAACGATATTCGACCATCAAGTTCGTTGGATGACAGTCGCTGAATCACTGTGCCATTAGTTGAAAGCAACTAACGGTCGGCATAATACCACTTAAGATACCGTTGGTCGCGTTTGCGATATATGTCCAATGAGTCAGGAAATACGTCATGTTGGACGTGAGTTCCATTATGGAAAATGTCGTTTTATTGTGCTTGGTAGAGATCCGTGCGGTTCGAAGTTGATCGTTACACAGATACAGGCAAACCCTGAGGCCGCGGCAGAATATCTGCTGGTGTCAGATGTGATTATTTAATTCGAATTGTCGCTGGCAGGTATGAACTATCCAATTGCGACATTCAGCGATTCCCGTCTTCAGCCTGGATTTACGCTTTGAATGCGGCGGATCACGCCTGACGCTCGGAATAAGACAACAGCGAAACCGGCTGAGGCCGGAGCGGTGGCTTGAACTGGTTTTGACCGACCTGAAACGCGAAAGCTTCGATCAGTGAGGTTTGTTCGCTGCCATCCAGGCTCAATTGGCCGGTATTGTGATCGACCAGTTCAATCTGCCAGGCCATCAAGGTGAAACAGTCCTGCAGCGCATTCAGCGCCTGTGCGTGCAGATCGATATGATCCGGCGCGTGGTCGAGCAGGCTGTGAATATGCAGGGAAAACTCGGAGATCGCCTCCAGTGCCAACGCTTCAGCCCGACTCGCCAGTTTGAGCAGGGTGTTGCGCATGCAGTCGATGGCGTCTTTGTCGTTGCTGATCAATTGCAGGTGGCTCAGGCACTCTTCGGACTTGGCCAGGAGTGTTTCAGCTTCGACGAGGAATTCGGGAAAGCGTTGCGCCCAGTCTTTACGGTCGATTGGCATGCTTATCTCCACAGCGTCATGTCTGATGAGGGAATGCCGTGTGTGTCGACGTTCGTGGATCGTCGGGAGATCGCGCCCCACCGTGCAATTGCACTGGCTGAGGTTTTCCAGAGGGTGGGGTTCCACTGACCTGCGATCGCACACAATAGCCTGACTCCGTTCATGCAATGAGAATGGCGTCACATTAATGGCTATTGGATATTGCGAACATCAGGTTGGGCCTGATTGTTCCTAGGGGATTCCCTTACGCGCGGGAACCTGTGGCGCAAACTGTGGTCGCGCCAGAAGAGAATGTAGCAGATGAAAACACCGGGTCAGTAAACCATGATGTTAATGTGACATCAATGCCCATGTGTGGCATTTTGATGGTGAATTTTGTGGGGATCAAGAATCGCCATAAACAGCCGATAACCCCACTTAGTAGTGAATTCATCAGAACAAGCCCAGGAGTCATTGATGGCCGGCATTCTCGACACGGTAGACCAACGCACGCAACTGGTGGGTGAGAATCGCCTGGAAATTCTCATGTTTCGACTGGCCGGACGCCAATTGTTCGCGATCAACGTGTTCAAGGTTCAGGAAGTTCTCCAACTGCCGAAGTTGACCCTGATGCCACAGCGTCACCCGTTTGTCTGCGGCGTGGTCAACCTGCGTGGGCAGACGCTGCCGGTGATCGATCTGTCTCAGGCGATCGGCATGCGCCCGCTGGTGCCGGGCCCGAACAGCACCATCATCGTCACCGAGTACAACCGTTCGGTGCAGGCTTTCCTCGTCGGTGGCGTGGATCGCATCGTCAACATGAACTGGGAAGCCATTCTGCCGCCGCCGACCAGTGCTGGCCGCCAGCACTACCTGACTGCAATCAGCAAGGTTGACGATCAATTGGTGGAAATCATCGACGTCGAGAAAGTCCTCGCCGAAATCGTCCCGTACAACGCCAAGGTCTCGCGTGACAAGCTCGATGATCCGGTGCTGGAGCGTGCCCGTGGCCGCGAAGTGCTGCTGGTGGACGACTCCAACGTGGCGCTTTCGCAACTGCGCGACACCCTTGGCCAGCTCGGGGTGAAAATGCACATCGCCAGTGACGGTCTGAAGGCGCTGAACATGCTCAAGGCCTGGGCCGATACCGGCGTGAACATGACCGACAAGCTGTTGATGGTGTTCACCGACGCGGAGATGCCGGAAATGGACGGCTATCGCCTGACCACCGAGATCCGCAACGATCCGCGTCTGCGCGGTCTGTACGTGGTGTTGCACACTTCGCTGTCCGGCAGCTTCAACGACTCGATGGTGAAGAAGGTCGGTTGCGACAACTTCCTCTCCAAATTCCAGCCGGACAAACTGGTCGATGTGGTGCGTCAGCGTCTGATGCTCGATGAAGTGCCGGCCTGACGAAAACCTGTAGCGAGGGGATTTATCCCCGATGGACTGTGCAGCAGTCCCGCTTTCTTGATTCAAGTGGGGCCGCTTCGCGCCCCATCGGGGATAAATCCCCTCGCCACAAACTATCTTTGCGGGTGCGTGCATCTGCCTTTGATTCGCCGATAAAGCTCGTATAGGGTGGCTTTTTTGCCCACCAGGGAGCTGGCCATGCTGCGTCTGAGCGCGCTTTATCGTTATCCGTTGAAATCCGGCAAACCCGAGATTCTGCAATCGATTGGCCTGGACAAACTGGGCCTTGCAGGGGACCGACGCTGGATGCTCGTGGATGAAGCCAGCGGCCGCTTTCTGACCCAGCGGGCCGAGGCGAAAATGAGCCAGTTGTCGGCGCTGTGGAATGCGCAGGGCGGTCTGACCCTGAGTGCCCCCGGGCTTGCCGCGCTGGACGTGCCATTGCCCGAGGCCGATTCCGACTTGCGCGGTGTGACCATCTGGCGTGACACCCTGCGCGTGCCGGATGCCGGTGATGCAGCGGCCCGCTGGGTCAGCGATTTCATCGGCAAACCGACCCGTCTGGTGCAGGTGCCGCTTGATCGCGCGCGCATGACGCAGGCCGGTTATGGCCGTGAGGACGATCAGGTCGCGTTCGCTGACGGTTTCCCGCTGTTGCTGATTGGCGAAGCGTCACTTGAGGATCTGGTGCAAAAGGTCGGACGACCGCTGGAGATGTTGCGCTTTCGGCCGAATCTGGTGATCGAAGGCAGCGCGGCGTTCGCCGAGGACGGCTGGAAGCGCATTCGTATCGGTGACGTCGAGTTCCGCGTGGTGAAGCCTTGCTCGCGCTGCATTCTGACCACCATCGATCCGCAAACCGGCGAACGCAGTGCTGATCGCGAACCGCTGGCAACCCTGCAGAAATACCGTGCGCAGGCCGATGGTGCGATGTTCGGGCAAAATTTGGTCAACGACAGCAATGGTCAGCTGGAAGTCGGAATGCCGGTGGAAATCCTCGAGTAACCTGCCGGAAATGAAAATGCCCGTGTCCATGGACACGGGCATTTTTTTGCACCGGGAAAAACCGTGGGCTTAGCCGCGGTATTCGCACAGGTAAGCAGTCTCAACGGCGACTTTCAGCTGGAACTTGCTGTTGGCCGGAACGTTGAACTGGCTGCCGGCGGCGAAGGTTTCCCAGTCGCTGCTGTCCGGCAGTTTGACGGTCAGCGCACCGGAGACCACGTGCATGATCTCGCGCTGAGCGGTGCCGAATTCGTATTCGCCCGGGGCCATGACGCCGATGGTCGCCGGACCTTCAGCGGTGCCAAAAGCGATCGACTTGACGGTGCCGTCGAAGTACTCGTTGACTTTGAACATGGGCGATTCCTCTCGAAAAGGGCAAAAAAGGGTTAAAAAAGGCTGGCCAGTATGCACAAGGCTCCCGGCGCCGTCACCTGCCCGGGGCGTGTCCGGCGAGTTCTCGCCCTGACTTCAGAGTGGCAAGACCAACGGCAGCAACCGCGCGGTATTGCGCGCATCTTCCAGGGCTCGGTGCTGTTGACCGCTGAACTGCATGCCGGCCAGTTGCAGCGCACCGTTCAAGCCCAGCGGTCGTTCCAGGCGCCGGGCCTTGGCGAAGCGCTGCTTGAGGTTCATGTGCGGCACTCGGCTCAACAGGCTGTCGAGTTGCAGGCGCTGCCATTCCTGGAGCAACTGCTTGCGGTCGTAATCGCCCCAACTGGCCCAGCCTTCGAGGCGCGTCTGGTGTTGCCCGAGCCAGCGTTCGAATGCTGGCCAGACCTCGCTCAGCGGCTGTGCGGTGTCGATGTTGGCCTGGGTGATGTGCGTGAGCTCACGGCAGAACGGCGTCAGCAACGGCCGCCGGGTCGGTTTGACGAACCGCTGAAAGTGATCCTGCTCGCGACCGGCACGGTCGACCAGCGTCGCGCCGATTTCGATGATTTCCATTTCCGTAACCGGCCAGCCACCTTCATCTGTGGTGGCTTCCAGATCAATGACCAGCCAATGGGGCATCGCAGGTTTCCTGATTTACGCGTCCTGATAGATCAGAGCGTAGTCAAACCTTGCGTTTGCGCCTGGCGACTCACTCGACCTGCAACAGAACCTGACGATTTTTTACCTGATCGCCGACCTTGACCTGCACCCGCTTGAGCACGCCGTCGATGCCGGCCTTGAGCGGATGCTCCATTTTCATTGCCTCCAGCACCACCAGCAACTGACCCTTGCTGACCGGGCTGCCTTCGCTGACCAGCACGTCGACGATGGCACCGTCCATCGGCGCCTTCAGGGTGCCGGAGCTGACGCTGCTCTGACTGCTGATCAGCGCATGAGTTCGATCCTCCAGGCGCAGGTTGCCGGGGTGGGTGAACAGCCAGAGTTCTTCGTCATCGATCCGGTAGGCGTGACGCTGGCGCAGGCCGTCGACTTCCAGCGTCACTGAGCGTTCGTTGCACTCAATAACGGTCAGCGACAGTGCGCGCTGCATCACGTTCACGGTGAAGCGGCCAGCGCCGTTCGCAAGCAGTTGCAAGCTCCATTCCTGCTGTTCCAGCCCGAGGCGGTAATTGAGCGGCGCGCCCGCATTGTTGCGCCAGCCCTTGAGCGGCGCACGATGCGCCTGCGCGCCAGCCTGATAAAACAGCACGGCGGCGATGGCCAGCTCCTCGGCGGTGGGGGCGTAAGTGTGCAGGCATGGGTGGTCAGTGAAATGCTGCGCGATGAACGCGGTGCTGAATTCACCGCTGATGAACTGCGGATGCTGCAGCAGGCTGACCAGCAAACGCTGGTTGCTCTGAACGCCGAGCAGCACGCTGTCCTGCACCGCGCGCAGCAGCTTGCGCCGTGCCTCTTCGCGGGTGGCGCCGTGGGCGATCAGTTTGCCGAGCATCGGATCATAAAACGGGCTGATCGACTGACCTTCGAGCACGCCATGATCGATCCGCGCCCCCGGACCCAACGCCGGTTCCCAGGCCTGTACACGACCGGTCTGCGGCAGGAAATTCTGCGTCGGATCTTCGGCATACAGACGCACTTCCATGGCGTGGCCGTTCAGCGCGAGCTGATCCTGAGTCAACGGCAGCGGCTGCCCCTCGGCGACGGCCAATTGCCAGGCGACCAGATCCTGCCCGGTGATCAGTTCGGTCACCGGATGCTCGACCTGCAGACGCGTGTTCATTTCCAGAAAGTAGAACTGCCCACGGGCATCGAGCAGAAACTCGACGGTGCCCGCACCGAGGTAATTCACCGCGCGGCCAGCCTTCAATGCCGCTTCGCCCATGGCCTGGCGCAACTCGCGGGTCATCACCGGGCAGGGTGCTTCCTCGACGACTTTCTGATGGCGGCGCTGCACCGAGCAATCGCGCTCGCCGAGGTAGATCAGGTTGCCATGGCTATCGCCGAACAGTTGTACCTCGACGTGCCGTGGTTCGATCAGTGCCTGTTCGAGGATCAGTTCGTCGCTGCCGAAACCGTTCAGCGCTTCGGAGCGGGCGGTGCGCAATTGCGCCGGCAATTCCTCGCTGCTGTGCACCAGACGCATGCCGCGTCCACCGCCGCCAGCACTGGCCTTGATCATCAGCGGGTAGCCGATGCGCTCGGCTTCACGCAGCAGAGTGGCGTCGTCCTGCGCGGCGCCTTGATAGCCGGCGATGCAAGGAACACTGGCGTCGAGCATGGCGATTTTCGACAGGCGCTTGCTGCCCATCAGCTCGATGGCCTCGGCGCTGGGGCCGATGAAGGTCAGGTTGGCCGCTGCGCAGGCGCGGGCGAATTCGGCGTTTTCCGAGAGAAAGCCGTAGCCTGGGTGGATCGCGTCGGCACCGCTGCGGCGTGCGGCGTCAAGGATCGCCGGGATGTTCAGATAGGACTGTTGCACCGATGCGGCGCCGATGTTCACCGCTTGATCGGCCATCTGCACGTGCAGGGCATCGGCGTCGGCATCGCTGAATACGGCGACGGTGCGATAGCCGAGGGCCTGGGCGGTGCGCTGGATGCGGCAGGCGATTTCACCGCGGTTGGCGATCAGGATTTTGTGGATGACGGGCATGGCTGTTCCCTCGGAATTTGCGGTGTTGGTGCTGGCCTCTTCGCGAGCAAGCCCGCTCCCACATTTGGAATGCGTTCCGTCTGTGGGAGCGGGCTTGCTCGCGAAGCTTTTAAGGGGCCCACCCAGGTTTACGTTTTTGCACGAAAGCTATGGTGCCCTCGATCCCTTCGGCCCCGGTCACCGCTTCGCTGAACCACCGCGCCGCTTCATCCAGCAATTCACTCGAAGGCTGCCCGGCACTGGCGAGCAGCAGTTTTTTCGTCGCCGCATTCGCTTCGGGTGCGCAGCACAAAACATGGTCGAGCACTTCGTCGAGTCGTTCTGCCAGTGCCTGCGGATCCTGCTCGACGAAATGCACCAGCCCCAGCCGCCGCGCCTGATGACCGTCGAAACGTGCGGCGGTCAGTGCCAGGCGGCGGGTCTCGGTCAGGCCGATGCGCTGCACCACGAATGGCGCGATCTGCGCCGGCAGCAGACCGAGGCTGGTTTCCGGCAGGCCGAACTGCGCCTGATGATCGGCCATGGCGATATCGCTGACACATGCCAGCCCGAAACCACCACCGAGCACTGCGCCCTGTAAAACGGTGATCAGCACTTGTGGTGCGTCCTGAGCCTCTTGCAGCAGGGCTCCAAAGGCGCGGTTCAACTCGCGGTAAGCGTCGGTGCCTTGGGCACGGGCATTGGCCATGTCCTTGATGTCGCCCCCCGCACAGAAATGCCCACCGGCACCGCTGAGGACCAGAGCGCGAACCCCGCGGTCATCGCGCACCGCCGCCAATACCGCGCGCAGTTCGGCGACCATTTGCAGGCTCATCGCATTGCGGCTGTCCGGGCGATTGAGGGTGATGTGCAGCACGCCGCCGTGCAGTTCCAGCAACAGAGTCTGGCAATCGGGCAGGGGGCTCATTTCTTTTTCCCCGGCAGGATGCCCATGAGTTTGCAGATGATCCCCAGCATGATTTCGTCGGCGCCGCCGCCGATCGAAACCAGCCGCACGTCGCGATAGGCGCGGGCCACCGGGTTGTCCCACATGAAGCCCATGCCGCCCCAATATTGCAGGCAACTGTCGCTGACTTCACGACCGAGACGGCCGGCCTTGAGCTTGGCCATCGACGCCAGACGCGTGACGTCCTGACCTTTCACATATTGCTCGGTGGCCTGATAGACCAGCGCTCGCAGGCATTCGATTTCGGTCTGCAGTTCGGCGAGGCGGAAGTGGATCACCTGATTGTCGATCAGCGCGTTGCCGAACGTCTTGCGCTCCTTGCAGTACTCGATGGTGCTGTCGACGCAATATTCCAGACCCTTGATCATGTTCGCCGCGCCGAACAGGCGTTCTTCCTGGAACTGCAGCATCTGCATCATGAACCCGGCGCCTTCGTGGCCGATGCGGTTGCGCTGCGGCACACGCACGTTATCGAAAAACACCTGGGCAGTTTCCGAGCTGCGCATGCCGAGCTTGTCCAGGTGCGAGCTGAGGCTGATGCCCGGGGTGTTCATCGGCACCATGATCAGCGACTTGTTGATGTGCGGCTTGTCGTCCGAGGTATTGGCCAGCAGGCAGATGAAGTCGGCGCTGGGCGAGTTGGTGATCCACATCTTGCTGCCGTTGATCACGTAGTCGTCGCCGTCCTTGCGCGCGCTGGTCTTGAGTCCGGCGACGTCGGAGCCGGCACCGACTTCCGAGACGCCGATGCAACCGACCTGCTCGCCGGTGATCGCCGGACGGAGGAATTCGTCGCGTAATTCATCGGAGCCGAAACGGGCCAGCGCCGGGGTGCACATGTCGGTCTGCACGCCGATCGACATCGGAATGCCGCCGCAGTGGATAGTGCCGAACTCTTCGGCGGCGACAATCGAATAGCTGTAGTCGAGGCCCATGCCGCCGAATTTTTCCGGCTTGGAAATCCCCAGCAGGCCGAGGTCGCCGGCCTTGCGGAAAATCTCGTGGATTGGAAAGCGTCCGGCCTTTTCCCATTCATCGACGTGCGGGTTGATTTCGTGCTCGACGAATTGGCGGACGGTGCGGCGCAGTGCTTCGTGTTCCGGGGTGAAGATCATTTTTATTGTTCTCCTTGGGATCCGTGGCAGTCAGAAGCGGCTGACGCCGAAGCTGTTGGGTTGCAACGTGCGGATGTCGGCTTCGTGGCAGATATCCAGCAGGTAACCGAGCAGGGTGCGCGTATCGCGCGGATCGATCAGGCCGTCATCCCACAGGTTGGCGCTGCCGTAGAGCGCGGTGGACTGGCTGTCGAGTTTCTGCGCGGTGACCTGTTCGAGCATGTCGAGCATTTTCGGATCCGGCACCAGGCCTTCCTTGAGCTGTTTGGCCTCGGTGACGATGCGCAACACCTTGCCGGCCTGCGCGCCGCCCATTACCGCGGTGCGGCTGTTGGGCCAGGCGAAGATGAAACGTGGATCGAGACCGCGTCCGCACATCGCATAGTTGCCGGCACCGTAGGAGCCACCGACGACAATCGTCAGTTTAGGCACTCGCGCATTGGCCACCGCTTGAATCAGTTTCGAGCCGTGTTTGATCACGCCTTGCTGCTCGGACTCGGTGCCGACCATGAAACCGGTGGTGTTGTGGAAAAACAGCAGCGGCGTCTGGCTCTGGTCGCACAGCTGAATGAACTGCGCGGCCTTGCTCGCGCCGGCGGGGGTGATCGGGCCGTTGTTGCCGATCAAGCCGCAGGCGCGGCCGTGGATTTTCAACTGGCCGCAGATGGTTTGCTGATCGAACTCGCCCTTGAATTCGAGAAACTCCGATTCATCGGCAATCCGCGCAACGATTTCGCGCACGTCGTAGGGCTTCTTCGGGTCGTCGGGAATCAGCCCGAGCAGCTCGTCGATCGGGTACAGCGGCGCCTTGTATTGCGGCTCGGGCAGCCACGGCAGTTGCTCGTTCCACGGCAGCATGCGCAAGATCTCGCGGACCAGGCGCACGCCATCGGCATCGTTCTCGGCCAGATACTCGGCGGTGCCGGCGACCTGCGCGTGCATCTCGGCGCCGCCCAGCTCTTCATCGGTGGCGACCTCGCCAGTCGCGGCCTTGAGCAGTGGCGGTCCGGCGAGAAACAGCTTGGCCTTGCCGCGCACCACCACCACGTAATCCGACAGCCCCGGTTGATAGGCGCCACCGGCCGTCGCCGAGCCGTGCACCACGGTAATTTGCGGCAACCCCATGGCCGACATCCGCGCCTGATTGGCAAAACTGCGTGCGCCTTCGACGAATATCTCCGCCGCATAATTGAGGTTGGCGCCGCCGCTCTCTGCCAGAGTGATCACCGGCAGTTTGTTTTCCAGGGCGATCTGTTGCAGCCGCAGGGATTTTTTCAGGCCGGTGGGGGAGATCGTGCCGCCCTTGATCGCGCTGTTGTTGGCCACCACCATCGCCCGTATGCCGGACACGTAACCGATGCCGGCGATCAGGCCGCCACCGGCAGCGCTGCCGTCCTTGTCGTCGTGCAGCTTGTAGCCGGCCAGGCTCGCCAGTTCGAGGAACGGCGCGCCGGGGTCGAGCAGCAGGTTCAGGCGTTCGCGGGGCAGCAGTTGCCCGCGCTTGTCGAATTTGCCCTTGGCTTCGGCAGCCTTGTTCAGCAGGTTCTGTTCCAGTTGCTGGACTTGCTCGATGGCCGTGAGCATCGCCGCGCAGTTGCGCGCGAAAGCTTCACTGTGCGGATCGAGTTGGGACTGGATCTGCGGCATGGCTTACTCCTTGTCCTTGAGCACGTCGGGCAGGTACGCCCGATGGAAACCGTTGAACGACTCGCTGTGGCTTGCCTTGTGCAACGGCCATGCGCGGCTGCCGAGACTGGCCGCACCATCGATTTTCAAGGTGCTGCCGCTGATGAACGCCGCCGCCGGGCTGAGCAGAAAAACGATCGCCGCACTGACCTCCGATTCGGTACCGATGCGTTTGAGTGGCACGTGTTCGCGCAGGGTCGGGATCACGGCTTTGAAAGCGCCTTCATAAGTGTCCATGCCGCTGGACGCGATCCAGCCCGGCGCCACCGCATTGACCCGCACCCCGGCGTACCCCCACTCGAACGCGGCGGTTTTGGTGAAGTTGTCCATCCCCGAACGTGCCGCGCCCGAGTGGCCCATGCCGGGCATGCCGCCCCACATGTCGGCAAGCATGTTGACGATGTTGCCGCCGTGTTTGCTCATCGACTGGTTGAACACTTCCCGGGCCATCAGGAAGCCGCCGACCAGGTTGGTGCGCAATACGGTTTCAAAGCCTTTCTGATTGATCGCGGCCAGTGGCGACGGGTACTGGCCGCCGGCATTGTTGACCAGACCGTGGATCGGCCCGTGTTCGGCGATCAGCCCGGCGACCAGTTGTTTCACCGCGTCTTCGTCACGGATATCGCAGGCCTGCCAATGGGCGCGGCCGCCGTCTTCGCTGATTTCGGCGGCGACCTTTTGCAGCTTCTCCGGTTTGCGCCCGACCAGCAGCACAGTGGCGCCGAGCGCCGCCAGTTCATGCGCGGTGCAACGGCCGATGCCACTGCCGCCACCGGTGACGATGATGGTCTGGCCGCTGAACAGATCGGCTTTGAAAATCGATGCGTAAGCCATGAAGCCCAACCTCTAGTCGAGTTGTTCGGCGATGCTCTGCGGCACCGGGATCTGGATTTCCAGCAGTTGCTGAGCGAAGGCCTTGCCCTGGGGATCGATGCGCAGACTCGCCACGCCACCGCCGCCAAGCGCGTTCTCCAGCAGAAAATTCAGGCTGTGGGTGCCGGGCAGGTACCAGCGTTCGACCCGGCCGTGAATCGGGTCGAGCACATGGCGCATCCAGTCGACGATCACCGCTGGCGTCAGCGCTTCGGCGATCCATGGCAGGTATTCCGGTCGACGCGGCAGGACACCGATGTTGCTGTGGTTGCCCTTGTCACCGGAGCGCGCCACCGCCAGTTTCACCAACGGCACACTGGCGTCGGCGCGGCCTTGGGGTTTGGGTGGCTGGTCGGGGGTTGGCAGGTCATGGCTGTCGAGCGGCATTTGCGCGGGGAGGGCGCAGGGATGCTGTTCACCGGCCATGTCGATGTGCAGGCTGCAGGCGGTTTTATCGATCAGGAACGAGAACAGACGGATCAGCGGATACACCGTCGGCCGTCCGCCGACGATGCCGGTCAGTCCCGGTGCCATGCCGGTGGCAGCCTGGGCGATTTCCCGGGAGAACAGGATCAGCGCCGGTTTCAGTGGATGGCGCACCGCAAGTTTGATCACCACCTCGCGGCTGTCACGACGCTGGCCGTGAGGGCCGTATGTGGCTTCGCTGCCGAGCAGTTCAATGTTGACTTCGCTGTAGGGTGGCCAGCCGCGCTGGCTGAACATTTCTGCAGTCTTGTCGATGATTGCCTGACTGACGCGGCGCGCCTTGTCCACCGCATCGATGCCGGCGATCAGGCAACTGGCTGTGCAGCGGAATCCGTCCGGCCAGGTCGCGCTGACCTTGTATTTATCGCTGGGCGG
Source organism: Pseudomonas sp. S150 (assembly GCF_004526365.1). Classification (NCBI taxonomy): domain Bacteria; kingdom Pseudomonadati; phylum Pseudomonadota; class Gammaproteobacteria; order Pseudomonadales; family Pseudomonadaceae; genus Pseudomonas; species Pseudomonas sp. S150. The sequence goes on along the minus strand of NZ_CP038207.1, from coordinate 4,864,905 downwards.
CAGGCCTTTGGCTCCGTGGACGTGCACGGCGTTTTTGCCCTGTTGCTGCAGTTTCACTTGAGTGAAATCGCAGACTACATCCGGCAACAGATAGGCCTGCGGATCACCGATTTCATAGAGCATCTGCTCGCCAACGGTCAGCGGCGTCACCAATCCGCCGGAGCCTTCGGGTTTGCTCACGATGAACTGGCCGTCGGCACTGACTTCAACGATGGGAAAACCGATGTGTTCGTAGTCCGGCACGTCGCGCCAGTCGGTGAAATTGCCCCCGGTGCATTGCGCGCCGCATTCGATGATGTGCCCGGCGAGCGCGGCCTGGGCCAGTTTGTCGTAGTCGTGCCACGCCCAGCCGAACTCATGCACCAGCGCCGCACTGACCACCGCGCTGTCGACCACACGCCCGGTGATGACGATGTCGGCGCCCAGGCGCAGGGCTTCGACGATGCCCGGTGCGCCGAGGTAGGCGTTGGTCGATACGCACATCGGCGGCAGCGGCGTGCCGTTGAACATTTCGTGGATGCCTTGGGCGGCAAGTTGCTTGAATTGCGGTTGCAGGTCATCGCCGAGCAGCACGGCGATTTTCAGACTGACCCCGGCCTTGTCGCAGGCAGCCTGCAGGGCGGCGGCACAGGCTTTCGGATTGATCCCGCCGGCATTGCTGATGACGCGGATTTTCTGTTCAGCCAGTTGCGGCAGCAGCGGCGCGAGCACCTCAACGAAGTCCCCGGCGAACCCTGCCTGCGGGTCCTTCATGCGCGCGCCGGCCATGATCGACAGGGTGATTTCGGCCAAGTAATCGAACACCAGATAATCCAGCTGCCCGCCGGCCACAAGTTGTGCGGCGGCGGTACTGGTGTCACCCCAGAATGCGCTGGCGCATCCGATCCGAACGGTGGTGGGCATTTTTATCTCCGACTCAGGAACCTGCGACAGAAGTGTCTGGAGGCTACCAAGCAAGCGCTTGGTTTGTAAACCACTGAAATATCTTCTGCCCAAGCGCTTGCTTGGTTGCGGCCCGCGGCTTAAATTGCGCGCAACCCTGCGTGTTCAGGGGGCAACAGACTGATCGACTGTAGGAGAGAACGGGTGGACGAGCAAAAAGCCCTGAGGGTCATGCGCGAACTGGTCGACCAGGGCCAGTTGACTGACCCCGACAGCGCCCGCGGCAAACTGCTGCAAGTGGCCGCTCACCTGTTCCGCAACAAAGGCTACGAGCGCACCACGGTGCGTGACCTGGCGGGGGCGGTGGGGATCCAGTCCGGGAGCATTTTTCATCACTTCAAGAGCAAGGATGAAATCCTCCGGGCGGTGATGGAAGAAACCATCCGCTACAACACCGCGCTGATGCGCGCCGCGTTGGCCGAAGCCAGTAACGTGCGCGAGCGGGTGCTGGCGCTGATTCGCTGCGAGTTGCAGTCGATCATGGGCGGCAGCGGCGAAGCCATGGCGGTGCTGGTCTATGAATGGCGTTCGCTGTCCGAAGAAGGTCAGGCCCGGGTGCTGGCCCTGCGCGATGTCTATGAAGACCTCTGGTTGCAGGTGCTGGGCGAAGCCAAGGAGGCGGGGTTTATCCGTGGCGATGTATTCATTACCCGACGTTTTCTCACTGGCGCGCTGTCCTGGACCACCACCTGGTTTCGTGCCGGCGGCAGCCTGAGCCTCGATCAGTTGGCCGATGAAGCGCTGATTCTGGTGCTCGAAGAGCGTTAACCCACGTTTCAACAGGTCAGGAAACTGGCTAACTGGGCGAAACCGCCTAGCTTGAATGCATTGATCGGTATTTTTTCGGGGAGTGGGGTGTTTTGAAGTCTTCGCCAATTCGGACGGCCACGGGGCTGGTACTCGTCGCGCTGACGGCATTTTCAGGGCTGCCTGCGCAGGCGGCGCAACTGGTTCGAGTGGGCGCCGCGCACTTTCCGCCTTACACCATCCGCCCGGAAAACGGTGCCGACACCGGTCTGCTGCCGGAATTGGTCGAAGCGCTGAATGCGTTGCAGAAGGAGTATCAGTTTGTCCTGGTACCGACCTCGATTCCCCGGCGTTTCGGTGACTTGAAGGAAGGGCGCACCGACATGGCGATTTTCGAAAACCCGGAGTGGGGCTGGAAGGACATTCCACACACCACGGTCGATATGGGTCTGGAAGATGCCGAGATTTTCGTCGCGCAACGCGAAGAGGGTCGGCACCAGGATTACTTCTCGGACCTCAACGGCAAGCGGCTGGCGCTGTACAGCGGTTATCACTACGAGTTCGCCAATTTCAACGCCGACCCCAAATTTCTCGCGGATACGTTCAAGGCCACGTTGACCTATTCCCATGACAGCAATCTGTTGATGGTGCTGCGCGGGCGCGCCGACATCGCCTTGGTCACGCGCTCTTACCTGTTCGACTACCTGAAACGCAACGAAAAGGTGGCCGACAAGTTGCTGGTGTCGCAGCGCATCGATCAGGTTTATCACCATTACTCCATTCTACGCCCGGCCGCGCCGATCACCGGCGAGGCGTTTGGCAAATTGTTGCAGGAGCTGCGGGACAACGGGCAGATGCTGAAGATTTTCGAGCCATACAAGATCGCTCTGGTACCGGTACCGCAACACTGATTTGACCCCGCCGGCTAAATTTTCCCGTGCGGCTCACGTCCCATCGTTGAACTGTCGACGATTATCGTGAGCCCGACCCATGTCCAATCTGAATGACCTGACTGCCCTGGCCTTGCCTTCGGGCAGTGAACTGGTAGCCGATGCTACTGAAAGCCGTCTGAGCCTGAGCCTGGACGGGCAACCGCTGGTTCGCTTGCGTCTGAATCGTGACGGCACCGGCCCGATTCAGCTCGATGAGCGTTTTGCCCTGCCGCCCGGCCTGGCGTTGTGGGCTGCCTGTTACTGGTTGTTCGCCCGTGAGCCGGAGCGCCAGCAATTGCTCTGGCAGCTGGATCAGCCACCCACCGAAGCCTTGCTCAGCGGCTTGCTGGTCAGCACCGAAGTGGCCGGCGAATACCGTTGCGAGCGCACCCTGTTCTGGCAATTGCCGCAGCCATGGCTCGGTACATCGCTGAGCGGCAGCTACCCGCAACAAATGGTGATCAGCCAGGGCAAGCGCCATCCGCAGCGCCCGGTCAAGCCGCGCGGTGAAGTCTATCGACGTTTCGATGCACGCCTCGGGGCGTGGATTTCCCTGCGCACGCTGGAGATCGAGCAGGATCTGGCGCGTTTCAATCGCTGGCAGAACAGTCCGCGTGTCGCCAGTTTCTGGCAGGAGGAGGGCAGTCTTGAGCAGCATCGCGAATACCTGAGCAAGCTCGACGCCGATCCGCACACGCTGACGTTGATCGGCTGTTTCGACGATCAGCCGTTTGCCTATTTCGAGGCCTACTGGGCCAAGGAAGATCGCATCGCGCCGTTCTATGATGTCGACAATTACGACCGTGGCATTCACATGCTGGTGGGGGAAGAGAATCACCGTGGCCCGCACAAGGTCGCGAGCTGGTTGTCGGCGCTGGTGCACTATCTGTTTCTGGATGATCCGCGTACCCAGCGCGTGGTCGCCGAACCGCGTGCCGACAACGCGAAGATGATCGGCCACATGCAGAATCAGTGCTTCCACTGCGAGAAGGAATTCGACTTTCCGCACAAGCGCGCGGCGTTGATGATTCTGGGGCGTGAGCGGTTTTTTGATCGGTGCAAGCTGGCCTGAAGTGACAAGGCCTGGGATCTATTGCGGTTTCAAGTCTGCCTTCGCGAGCAAGCCCGCTCCCACATCGACCTGTGTACGCCGGTCAAATGTGGGAGCGGGTTTGCTCGCGAATGGCTTGACGCCGAATTCAGGGCTTAGCGACGACCCATCGAAGCCGCACCCCCACGACTGCCCGACACCTTGCGGCAGTGCACCAGCGCATCGCGAATCATGAAATTGACCAGGGTTGGCGAGACGCCGAGTTCCTTGGCGATGTCCTTTTGCGGCACGCCGTGCAGACGGTACATCTCGAAGGCGTAGCGGGTGCGGCTGGGCAGTTCGGTCAGCGCGTCGGCGATGTGTTCCAGCGTCGAGAAATTGATGTGCGAGGTTTCCGGCGAAGCGCCCTGAATGACCACATTCAACCCTTCCTCTTCCGGGCCTGAGTACTTCTGTTCCAGCGCCTGTTTGCGGTAGTGATCGATGGCGAGGTTGCGCACGATCTGGAACAGATAACTCAATTGCGCCTTGATCGACGACGTGATCGGCGGGGCCGACTGCAAGCGGAAGAACGCATCCTGCACCACGTCTTCGGCGCGCGAACGGCAGCCGGTAATGCGCGCTGCGATCTTCACCAGAATCAGTCGATTGTCGACGAAGGCCTGAAGTAGCGGTGAATCGCACCTGCTTGTGGATACTTGTTCCGTCATGGAAATCACCTTGCTGCCAATAGGTTAGTGGGACGCCAGGGGACGAGGCCGTCCTACACATCGAGCGACAAATTATGTTGAATGATAATGATTGTCAATTGAGAAAGAGAACTAATGCTCCGTAAAGGTGCGAATCGAGAACTGCGACACACCGCCACACCCCAGCCTCCGTTGGCGATCCAGCCTGCCGACTAATTATTTCAAGACGTCATCCGTTCTCATTGGTGAATGGTTCCGGGTACCGAGCCCCGGCCAGACAGCATTCCGATGCCTTGCGCGGTCGGCACAGACCGCGCCCTGCACGCCCTCGACCGGCGTGACGCAGCAACTCGATTCCACTTAGCAAGCCGAATTCAGGCAGGAAACCTCATGACCGACGCGTTCGAACTCCCCAGCACTCTGGTCCAAGCCCTCCAGCGCCGTGCGGCACAGACGCCGGATCGCCTGGCCCTGCGCTTTCTCGCCGAAACCGAGGAGCAGGGCGTGGTGCTCAGTTACCGCGAACTGGATCAACGCGCGCGGACCATTGCTGCCGCGTTGCAGGCCCAGGCTGAATTCGGTGATCGCGCGGTGCTGCTGTTTCCCAGCGGCGCGGATTACGTCGCGGCGTTTTTCGGTTGTCTGTACGCCGGGGTGATCGCGGTGCCGGCCTATCCGCCGGAATCCGCACGTCGGCATCACCAGGAACGCCTGCTGTCTATCATTGCCGACGCCGAACCGCGTCTGCTGCTGACCAGCGCCGACCTGCGCGATGCCTTGCAGCAAATCGATGGCGCGCCGCCGTTGCTGTGCGTCGATACCCTCGACAACGCCCTGGCCGAGCGCTGGGTCGAACCGACTTTGCCGCAAGACCACATCGCCTTCCTGCAATACACCTCCGGCTCCACCGCGCTGCCCAAAGGCGTGCAGGTCAGCCACGGTAATCTGGTGGCCAACGAGCTGCTGATTCGCCACGGTTTCGGCATCGACGTGAACCCCGACGATGTGATCGTCAGCTGGCTGCCGCTGTACCACGACATGGGTCTGATCGGCGGATTACTCCAGCCGATTTTCAGCGGCGTACCGTGCATCCTGATGTCACCCGCGTACTTCCTTGGTCGCCCGTTGCGCTGGCTTGAAGCGATCAGCCAATACGGCGGCACCATCAGCGGCGGGCCGGATTTCGCCTATCGTTTGTGCAGCGAGCGGGTCAGCGAATCGGCGCTGGAGCGCCTCGACCTGAGCCGCTGGCGCGTGGCCTATTCCGGCTCCGAACCGATCCGTCTCGATACCCTTGAGCGCTTCGCCGAGAAGTTCACCCCGTGCGGCTTCAGCGAAGACAGCTTCATGGCCTCCTATGGTCTGGCCGAGGCGACCCTGTTCGTCGCCGGCACACCACGGGGCACCGGCATTCCTGCGCTGCGCGTCGATGATCAGGCACTGGCGCAAAATCGCGCTGAACCGGGCGACGGCAGCCCGATCATGAGTTGCGGCATCAGCCAGCCTGAGCATGCGGTGCTGATCGTCGAGCCGAGCAGTCTGCAAGAACTCAATGACAATGCGGTCGGCGAAGTCTGGGCCGCCGGCCCGAGCATCGCTCACGGCTACTGGCGCAACCCCGAGGCCAGCGCCAAAACCTTCGTTCAGCACGCCGGCCGCACCTGGCTGCGTACGGGCGACCTGGGCTTCATCCGCGACGGTGAACTGTTCATCACCGGGCGCCTGAAAGACATGCTGATCGTGCGTGGCCACAACCTCTATCCGCAGGACATCGAGAAGACCGTCGAGAACGAAGTGGAGGTGGTGCGCAAAGGTCGCGTCGCGGCATTCGCGGTCACTCAAGGCGGTGAAGAAGGCATTGGCATCGCCGCAGAAATCAGCCGCAGCGTGCAGAAAATCCTGCCGCCCGAAGCGCTGATCAAAGCTATTCGCCAAGCGGTAGCCGAGGCCTATCAAGAGGCGCCGAACGTGGTGGTGCTGCTCAACCCGGGCGCGCTGCCGAAGACGTCCAGCGGCAAGCTGCAACGCTCGGCGTGCCGCAATCGTCTGGCCGATGGCAGCCTCGACAGCTACGCGGTGTTCCCCTCCGCCGAGCTGCAAAGTACCGAGCCGACCCTGGCAGCTTCCGAGCTGGAAGCGCTGATTGGCAAGATCTGGGCCGAGCAACTCAACCTCAAACAGGTCAACGCCGACGATCATTTCTTCCTGCTCGGCGGCAACTCGATTGCGGCAACTCAGGTGATCGCCAAGGTGCGCGAAGAACTGGGCCTGGAGCTGAACCTGCGCCTGTTGTTCGAAGCACCGACCCTGTCGGCATTCGCCGCTGCCGTGGCGCAGCAGCAACAGGATGGCGGTAACGCCCAAGACGCAATCAACGCCTTGTCGCGCAGCGAAGCACTGCCGCAATCGCTGGCGCAAAACCGACTTTGGATCACCTGGCAACTCGACCCGCACAGCAGCGCCTACAACATCCCCGGCGCCCTGCGTCTGCGTGGCGAACTGGACGAAGATGCGCTGCGCGCCAGCTTCCAGCAACTGATCGAACGCCACGAATCGCTGCGCACGCGCTTCTTCGAGCGCGACGGCGTAGCGCTGCAACAAGTCGACGCCGCACCTGAATTCAACCTGCAACTGATCGACATCAGCGACCTGCCGGCGCACGAACGTGAAGCCCGCGCGCAACAGATCCGCGAGGACGAGGCGCGCACCCAGTTCGATCTGGAAAAAGGCCCACTGCTGTGGGTGACACTCGTACGCCTCGACGATGAAGATCATCAGCTTATGGTGACCCTGCACCACATCATCGCCGACGGCTGGTCGCTGAACGTGCTGATCGACGAATTCTCGCGCCTGTACGCTGCGGCATCCCAAGGCCAGCGCGCCGAACTCGCGCCGCTGCCCACCCAATACGCCGACTACGGCAGTTGGCAGCGCCAGTGGCTGGCGCAAGGCGAGGGCGAGCGGCAACTGGCGTACTGGAAAGCCCGGCTGGGCGACGAACATCCGGTGCTGGAACTGGCCACCGACCACCCGCGTTCAGCCAGACAATTGCACAGCGCCGCGCGCCACAGTGTGCGCCTTGGCGTCAGCCTCAGTGATGCGATCAAGCAGACTGCGCAGGCGCATCAATCGACGCCGTTCATGCTGTTGTTCTCGGCCTTCCAGAGCCTGCTGCACCGTTACAGTGGTCAGCGCGATATCCGCATCGGCATCCCCAACGCCAACCGTCCGCGCCTGGAAACCCAGGGCTTGATCGGGTTCTTCATCAACACCCAGGTGCTGCGTGCCGAGGTTGATTCGCGGCTGTCGTTTGTCGAGTTGCTGGCGCAGACCCGCGAGGCTGCACTGGGTGCTCAGGCCCATCAGGATCTGCCGTTCGAGCAACTGCTCGAAGCGTTCCCGCAGGCCCGTGAACAGGGTCTGTTCCAGGTCATGTTCAACCACCAGCAACGCGACTTGAGTGCGCTCAAACGCCTGCCGGGCCTGCTCGCCGAAGAGTTGCCGTGGCACAGCCGCGAGGCCAAGTTCGACCTGCAACTGCACAGTGAAGAGGATCGCAACGGACGCCTGACCTTGTCCTTCGACTACGCCGATGAACTGTTTGACGCGGCGACCATCGAGCGTCTGGCCGAACACTTCAGCAATCTGCTGCGCGCCGTCTGCGAACAACCGCAACAGGCGATCGGCGACCTGCCATTGCTGACTCCGTGCGAGCACGAACAGCAGCAGGCATGGAGCATCGCCCCGTGTACGCCGGCGCAACAATGGCTGCCGGAACTGCTCAACGAACAGGCGCGGCAAACTCCGGAACGCACCGCGCTGGTGTGGGACGGAGGTAGCCTCGACTTCGCCGAATTGCACGCCCAGGCCAACCGCCTCGCGCACTATCTGCGCGATAAAGGCGTCGGCCCGGATGTGTGCGTGGCGATTGCCGCCGAGCGTTCGCCACAACTGTTGATCGGCCTGCTGGCGATCATCAAGGCCGGTGGCGCTTATGTGCCGCTGGATCCGGATTACCCGGCCGAGCGCTTGGCTTACATGCTCAGCGACAGCGGCGTCGAACTACTACTGACCCAGACCGCATTGCTCGAGCGTCTGCCGGCCAGTGACGGCGTCAGCGTGATCGCCATGGACGCGTTGCACCTGGAAAACTGGCCGAGCCAGGCACCGGGTCTGCACCTGCACGGCGACAATCTCGCCTACGTGATTTACACCTCCGGCTCCACTGGTCAACCGAAGGGCGTCGGTAACACCCACGCCGCATTGGCCGAACGGCTGCAGTGGATGCAGAACAGCTATCGCCTGAACGACAGCGACGTGTTGATGCAAAAGGCGCCGATCAGTTTCGACGTGTCGGTGTGGGAGTGCTTCTGGCCGCTGATCACTGGCGCGCGTCTGTTGATCGCCGGCCCCGGTGAACACCGCGATCCGCATCGCATCGCGCAGTTGGTTCAGCAGTACGGCGTGACTACGCTGCACTTCGTGCCGCCGCTGCTCGCGCTGTTCATCGATGAGCCGCTGAGCGCCGAATGCACCAGCCTGCGCCGGTTATTCTCCGGCGGTGAAGCGCTGCCGGCGGAACTGCGCAACCGCGTGCTGGCGCAGCTGCCGGCGGTGCAACTGCACAACCGTTACGGCCCGACCGAAACCGCGATCAACGTCACCCACTGGCACTGCACCACGGCCGACGGCGAGCGTTCGCCGATTGGCCGGCCGCTGGGCAATGTGATCTGCCGCGTGCTCGACGCCGATCTCAATCCCGTGCCGGCCGGTGTGCCGGGTGAACTGTGCATCAGCGGCATCGGTCTGGCCCGGGGTTACCTCGGTCGCCCGGCGCTGACGGCCGAGCGCTTTGTAGTCGACCCGTTGGGCGAGCAGGGCGCACGTTTGTACCGCACCGGCGACCGTGCACGTTGGACCTCGGACGGCGTGATCGAATACCTCGGGCGTCTCGATCAGCAGGTCAAACTGCGTGGCTTCCGCGTTGAACCGGAAGAAATCGAGGCGCGGCTGCTGGCCCAGGACGGCGTCGCTCAAGCCGTGGTGCTGGTGCGCGACACCGCAGCCGGCGCGCAACTCATCGGCTACTTCACCGCTGTCGATGCCAGCGAAGATCAGCACGTGCAGATCGCCCGCCTGAAAACCGCGCTGGCCGGCGAACTGCCGGAATACATGGTCCCGGCGCAACTGATGCGCCTGGACGCAATGCCCCTGAGCCCGAGCGGCAAGCTCGACCGTCGCGCCTTGCCCGAGCCGCAGTGGCAAGTGCGTGAGCATATCGAACCGGTCACCGAGCTGGAACAACAGATCGCCGCGATCTGGCGTGAAGTGCTGGGTCTGCCACGGATCGGTCTGCGTGACGACTTCTTCGCCCTCGGCGGGCACTCGTTGCTGGCCACACAAATCATCTCGCGCAGCCGTCAGGCCTGTGACGTCGAGTTGCCGTTGCGCGCCTTGTTCGAGCACAGCGAACTCGGTGACTTCGCCGAGCAGATCCGCCTGATCCAGGCCAGCGGCCAGACCAACAAGCAGCCGCCGATTGCCAAAGTCGATCGCAGCCAAGCCGTGCCGCTGTCGTACTCGCAACAACGCATGTGGTTCCTCTGGCAGATGGAGCCGGACAGCCCGGCGTACAACGTCGGTGGCATGGCGCGCCTGCGCGGCGTGTTGCACGTCGAGCATTTCGAGGCAGCCTTGCAGGCGTTGATCCTGCGCCACGAAACCCTGCGCACCACGTTCCCGAGCGTCGATGGCGTGGCCCGTCAACAGGTGCATGCCGAGACCGGCGTGCGCATGGGCTGGAAGGATTTCTCGAAACTGCCGGCTGACCAGCGTGAGCAGCAGGTCCAGCAACTGGCCGATGACGAGGCGCATCTGCCGTTCGATCTGGAAAGCGGTCCGCTGCTGCGCGCCTGTCTGGTGAAGACCGCCGAGCACGAACACTACTTCGTGCTGACCCTGCACCACATCGTCACCGAAGGCTGGGCGATGGATATTTTTGCCCGCGAGCTCAGCGCGCTGTACGAAGCGTTCGTCGATGAGCGCGATTCGCCGCTTGAAGCGTTGCCGGTGCAGTACCTCGATTACAGCGTCTGGCAGCGGCAGTGGCTGGAGTCCGGTGAGCGTCAGCGCCAGCTCGACTACTGGACCGCGCAACTCGGTCGCGAACATCCGTTGCTGGAACTGCCCGGGGACCGTCCGCGGCCACCGGTGCAAAGCCATCAGGGCGAGCTGTTCCGTTTCGACCTCAGTGATGACCTCGCCGCCCGTGTCCGGGCGTTCAATGCGCAGAACGGTCTGACCCTGTTCATGACCATGACCGCTGCGCTCGCCACCTTGCTCTACCGCTACAGCGGCCAGACCGACTTGCGCATCGGCGCGCCGGTGGCCAACCGTATCCGCCCGGAAAGCGAAGGGCTGATCGGCGCATTCCTCAACACTCAGGTGCTGCGTTGCCAGCTCGACGGCCAGATGTCGGTCGGCGAACTGTTCGAGCAAGTGCGCCACACCGTTATCGAAGGCCAGTCGCATCAGGACCTGCCGTTCGATCATCTGGTCGAAGCGCTGCAACCGCCGCGCAGTGCGGCGTACAACCCGTTGTTCCAGGTGATGTGCAACGTGCAGCGCTGGGAATTCCAGCAGAGCCGGATGCTCGCCGGGATGACCGTCGAGTACCTGGCCAACGATGCGCGGGCGACCAAGTTCGACCTCAACCTGGAAGTCACCGACCTCGATCATCGCCTCGGTTGCTGCCTGACCTACAGCACCGATCTGTTCGACGAGCCGACCATTGCGCGCATGGCCAAGCATTGGCGCAACCTGCTGGAAGCGCTGATCGCCGATCCGCAACAGCGTCTGAGCCAATTGCCGCTGCTCGACCCGACTGAGCAACAGCAGTTGCTCGACAGCCTCGGCGTTGAACCGGGCGAGCGTCGTCTCGATCAGTGCATCCATCATCTGTTCGCCGAGCAGGCGCTGGCGCGCAAAGATGCCCCGGCCCTGACTTTCGCCGGACAGACTTTGAGCTACGCCGAACTCGATGCCCGCGCCAATCGCCTGGCCTGGGCCCTGCGCGAGCGTGGGGTCGGCCCGCAAGTGCGGGTTGGTCTGGCGCTGGAGCGTTCGCTGGAAATGGTCGTCGGCCTGCTGGCGATTCTCAAGGCCGGCGGCGCTTATGTGCCGCTGGACCCGGAATACCCGCTCGATCGCCTGCACTACATGATCGAAGACAGCCGCATCGGTCTGCTGCTCAGCGACCGCGCGATGTTCAAAGCGCTTGGCGCTCTGCCGTCGAACGTGGCGCGCTGGTGCCTGGAAGACGACTGCGCGGCGCTGGCGGATTACCCGGCCACTGAGCTGCCCTTTATCAGCCTGCCGCAGCATCAGGCGTACCTGATCTACACCTCGGGTTCGACCGGCAAGCCGAAAGGCGTGGTGGTGTCCCACGGTGAAATCGCCATGCATTGCCAGGCCGTGATCGAACGTTTCGGCATGCGTCCGGACGACTGCGAACTGCACTTCTATTCGATCAACTTCGACGCCGCCACCGAGCGTCTGCTGGTGCCGTTGCTCAGCGGCGCGCAAGTGGTGCTGCGAGCGCAAGGGCAGTGGGATGCGGAAGAAATCTGCGGGTTGATCCGCACCCATCGGATCAATGTGCTCGGCTTCACCCCGAGCTACGGCAGCCAGCTGGCGCAGTTCCTCGCCACGCAGAATGAAACTCTGCCGGTGCGGATGATCATCACCGGCGGCGAAGCGCTGACTGGCGAGCACCTGCAACGGATTCGCGCCGCGTTCAAACCAAGCCTGTTCTTCAACGCCTATGGCCCGACTGAAACCGTGGTCATGCCACTGGCCAGTCTCGCCCCGGAAGTGCTGGAAGAGGGCGCCGGCAGCGTGCCGATCGGCAGCGTGATCGGTGACCGCGTGGCGTACATTCTCGACGCCGATCTGGCTTTGGTGCCGCAAGGCGCGACCGGTGAGTTGTTCGTCGGCGGCGCCGGTCTGGCGCAGGGGTATCACGACCGTCCGGGCATCAGCGCCGAGCGTTTCGTGGCAGACCCGTTTGCCGCCGATGGCGGGCGCATGTACCGCACCGGCGATCTGGTGCGCCAGCGCGCCGATGGTCTGGTGGAATACCTGGGCCGGATCGACCATCAGGTGAAAATCCGCGGTTTCCGTATCGAGCTGGGTGAGATCGAAACCCGTCTGCTCGATCACGCTTCGATCCGCGAAGCGGTGGTGCTGGCGCTGGATGCGCCGAGCGGCAAGCAACTGGTGGGCTACCTGGTCAGCGAAGTTGCCGAGCAAGGCGAAGCGCAACAGGCCGAACTGCGCGAAGCACTGAGGTCGCACCTCAAGGCACAACTGCCGGATTACATGGTGCCGACGCACCTGATCCTGCTGGCGAGCATGCCGCTGACCGCCAATGGCAAACTCGACCGCCGCGCCTTGCCGGCGCCGGATCCCGAGTTGAACCGTCGGGACTATGTCGCCCCGAGCAACGAACTCGAACAGACCCTGGCGCAGATCTGGTGCGAGGTGCTCAACGTCGAGCAGGTCGGTCTCAACGACAACTTCTTCGAACTCGGCGGCGACTCGATCCTGTCGATTCAAGTGGTCAGCCGCGCGCGGCAGCAGGGCATTCATTTCAGCCCGCGGGATCTGTTCCAGCATCAGACCGTGCAGACCCTCGCCGCTGTCGCCAGCCGCAGCGAGCAAGTCACTGCCGAGCAGGGACTGGTGGTCGGTGAGTCGGCGATGACGCCGATTCAACACTGGTTCTTCGACACTGATATTCCTGAGCGTCAGCACTGGAACCAGGCGCTGCTGCTGGAGCCGAGCGTGGTGCTGGAACCGCATCGTCTGGAGCAGGCGCTGCTGGCAGTGATCGAACAGCACGACGCCCTGCGTCTGCGCTTCACTCAGGCCAACGATCAATGGCAGGCAACGCATCAACCGGTGTCCGACGCCGAGGTGTTGTGGCAGGTGCGGGTGGCGGCGATGGACCAGTGCGCAGCGCTGTTCGCCGATGCCCAGCGCAGTCTCGATCTGCAAAACGGCCCGCTGCTGCGCGCCTTGCTGGTGGATGGGCCGCAAGGTCAGCAACGCTTGTTTATTGTGATCCATCACTTGGTCGTCGACGGTGTGTCGTGGCGCGTTTTGCTCGACGATCTGCAAACCGTGTACCGCCAGCTCGAAGCCGAACAGTCGGTAAAACTGCCGGCGAAAACCAGTGCCTTCAAGGACTGGGCGGCACGTTTGCAGGCCTACTCCGGCAGCGAATCACTGCGTGAAGAACTGAACTGGTGGCAAACCCAACTGGCCGGATCGAACGCCGATCTGCCGTGCGAAAACCCGCAGGGCGGACAGCAGAATCGTCACGCGCAAACCGTCAGCGTGCGCCTGGATGCCGAGCGTACCCAACAACTGCTGCAACAGACACCGCGCGCCTACCGCACGCAGGTCAATGACCTGCTATTGACCGCGCTGGCCCGTGTGCTGTGCCGTTGGAGCGGTCAGCCGTCGGCACTGATTCAACTGGAGGGCCACGGCCGCGAAACCCTGTTCGACGAGATCGACCTGACCCGCACCGTCGGCTGGTTCACCAGCGCCTATCCATTACGCCTGACCCCGCACAACATCGAAGAGGCCGCCGGGCAGGGCGCTTCGATCAAGGCGATCAAGGAGCAACTGCGCGCGGTACCGCACAAAGGCCTCGGTTATGGCGTGTTGCGTTATCTGGCCGATGACCTCAGTCAGCGCAGCATGGCGGCGTTGCCGAATGCTCCGGTGACCTTCAACTACCTCGGCCAGTTCGATCAGAGTTTCGCCAGCGATGCGCTGTTCCGTCCGCTGGACGAGCCGGTCGGTGCGGCCCACGATCCGCAGGCGCCGTTGCCCAACGAGTTGAGCATCGACAGTCAGGTGTACGGCGGCGAACTGCTGCTGCGCTGGACTTTCAGTGCCGAGCGCTACGAGGCGCAAACCATCAACGATCTGGCCGACGCCTACCTCGGTGAGCTGCAAAGCCTGATCGAACATTGCCTGCAAGACGAAGCCGGCGGCCTGACGCCGTCGGACTTCCCATTGGCGAAACTGACCCAGGCGCAACTCGATGCACTGCCGGTGCCGGCGGCGCATATCGAAGACGTCTACCCGCTGACGCCGATGCAGGAAGGCATGTTGCTGCACACCTTGCTCGAACCGGGCACCGGTCTGTACTACATGCAGGATCGCTACCGCATCAACAGCGAGCTCGATCCCGAGCGTTTCGCCCAGGCCTGGCAAGCGGTGGTCGCCCGTCATGAAGCGCTGCGTGCATCGTTCTGCTGGAACGTCGGCGAGGACATGCTGCAAGTGATCCACACCCCGGGTCGTACGCCGATCGAGTACCTGGACTGGAGCGCCATCGCCGAGGACGAGCAAGAACCGAAGCTGCAAGCGCTGCTGAAAAGCGAGCGTGAGGCCGGGTTCGATCTGCTCAATCAGGCACCGTTCCACCTGCGCCTGATCAAGGTCGGCACGGCGCGTTACTGGTTCATGATGAGTAACCACCACATCCTCATCGATGCCTGGTGCCGTTCGCTGCTGATGAACGATTTCTTCGAGATTTACACCGCCCTCGGTGAAGGTCGCGAAGCACAGTTGTCGGTGCCGCCGCGTTACCGCGACTACATCGGCTGGCTGCAACGCCAGAGCCTGGCCGAGGCACGTCAGTGGTGGCAGCAGAACCTGCAAGGTTTCGAGCGCACCACGCCGATCCCGAGCGACCGACCGTTCCTGCGCGAACACGCCGGCGAAAGCGGCGGCATGATCGTCGGTGACCGCTACACCCGTCTCAACGTTGAAGATGGCGTCCGGCTGCGCGAGCTGGCCCAGGCTCATCAACTGACCATCAACACTTTCGCCCAAGCGGCGTGGGCCTTGGTACTGCGCCGTCTGAGCGGTGATCGCGACGTGCTGTTCGGCGTCACCGTGGCCGGGCGCCCGGTGGAAATGCCGGAAATGCAGCGCACCGTCGGCCTGTTCATCAACAGCATCGCGCTGCGGGTGAAAATGCCTGAGGACGATCAGCGCAGCAGCGTGCGGCAGTGGCTGAGCGCTTTGCTCGACAGCAACATGCAACTGCGCGAGTACGAATACCTGCCGCTGGTGAACATTCAGGAGCAGAGCGAACTGCCGAAAGGCCAGCCGCTGTTCGATAGCCTGCTCGTGTTCGAGAACGCGCCGGTGGAAGTCTCGGTGCTGGACCGTGCGCAGAGCCTCAACGCGACTTCTGACTCCGGTCGAACCCACACCAACTTCCCGCTGACGGCGGTGTGCTACCCGGGCGATGACCTCGGCCTGCATCTGTCGTATGACCAGCGTTACTTCGACGAGTCGACCATCGAGCGCATGCTCGGTGAGTTCAAGCGCCTGCTGCTGGCACTGGTCGATGGTTTCCACGGTGATATGGCTGATCTGCCGCTGCTGGGGGCCGAGGAGCAGGACTTTCTGCTGCACGGCTGCAACCAGAGCGCGCACGATTATCCGCTGGAGCACAGCTACGTGGCACTGTTAGAAGCGCAGGTCGCGGCGCATCCGCAGCGCATCGCCGCCACTTGCCTCGATCAGCAACTGAGCTATGCCGAGCTCAACCTCAACGCCAACCGCCTCGGCCATGCACTGGTCGCCGCCGGGGTGCAGTTGGATCAACCGGTAGCGTTGCTGGCCGAACGTAATCTGGATCTTTTGGGGATGATCATCGGCAGCTTCAAGGCCGGTGCCGGTTACCTGCCGCTGGATCCGGGCCTGCCGAGCCAGCGTCTGCAACGCATCATCGAAATGAGCCGCACGCCAGTGCTGGTGTGCAGCGAAGCCTGCCGCGAACAGGCGCAGACTTTGCTCGATGAGTTCAGCTGCGCCAACCGTCCACGGCTGTTGGTCTGGGAGGAGATTCAGGCTGCTGCGACTAGCGCCGAAAACCTCGGTATCCACAGCGGTCCGGACAACCTGGCCTACGTGATCTACACCTCGGGTTCGACCGGTCTGCCGAAAGGCGTGATGATCGAGCAGCGCGGCATGCTCAACAACCAATTGAGCAAAGTGCCGTACCTGCAACTGACGGACGCCGACGTGATCGCGCGGACCGCATCGCAAAGCTTCGACATTTCGGTCTGGCAGTTCCTCGCCGCGCCGCTGTTCGGGGCGCGGGTGGACATTGTGCCGAACACTATCGCTCACGATCCGCAGGGGTTGCTGATGCATGTGCAGGCGCAGGGGATCACCGTGCTCGAGAGCGTGCCGTCGTTGATTCAGGGCATGCTCGCCTCCGAGCGCCTGAGCCTCGACGGTCTGCGCTGGATGCTGCCGACCGGTGAAGCCATGCCGCCGGAACTCGCGCACCAGTGGCTGCTGCGTTATCCGCAGATCGGTCTGGTCAATGCTTATGGCCCGGCGGAATGCTCCGATGACGTGGCGTTCTTCCGTGTGGACATGGCTTCGACTCGCGGCAGCTATTTGCCGATCGGTACGCCGACCGACAACAACTTGCTGTATCTGGTCGATGGCGCGCTGGAACTGGTGCCGCTGGGCGCGGTGGGTGAGTTGTGCGTGGCCGGGACCGGTGTCGGTCGCGGTTACGTCAGCGATCCGCTGCGCACCGCGCCGGTATTTGTGCCGAACCCGTTCGGCGCGCCGGGCGAGCGTCTGTATCGCACCGGTGACCTCGCGCGGCGGCGCAGTGACGGGGTGCTGGAGTACGTTGGCCGGGTTGACCATCAGGTGAAAATTCGCGGTTACCGCATCGAACTGGGTGAAATCGAAGCGCGTCTGCACGAACAGCCGGAAGTCCGCGATGCGGCGGTTGGCGTGCAGGAAGGCGTGAATGGCAAGCACTTGGTCGGCTATCTGGTCGCGGCGGATTCGGCGCTCAACCCGAGCGAACGTCTGGAGCGGATCAAGCAACGCCTGCGTAGCGAACTGCCGGAATACATGGTGCCGCTGCACTGGTTGTGGCTCGATCAGCTGCCGCACAACGCCAACGGTAAACTCGACCGCAAGGCCTTGCCGGCCCTGGAAATCGGCCAGTTGCAGAGTCAGGATTACCTGGCCCCGCGCAACGAGCTGGAGCAGACCCTGGCCGACATCTGGGCCGAAGTGCTCAAGGTCGACAAGGTCGGGGTGCGCGACAACTTCTTCGAGCTGGGCGGGCATTCGTTGCTGGCCACGCAGATCGCCTCGCGGGTGCAGAAAACCCTGCAACGCGATGTGCCGCTGCGGGCAATGTTCGAGTGCAGCACGGTGCAGGAACTGGCCGAGTACATCGAAGGCCTGGCGGCGAGTGACATGACCGAGGACAAGGTGGATCGCTTGAATGATCTGATGGCGGAGCTGGAGGGCTTGTAATCTTCGGCGTCTGTACCGGCCCCTTCGCGAGCAGGCTCACTCCTACATTGGGTATGCGTTCCCTTGTAGGAGTGAGCCTGCTCGCGATTGGGGGCGGCACATTTTCAGACATTTACACGGTTGACGATCATGAACCGGCAGCTCAGTCTGCCGGTTCTCTTTTTTGTCTCGGGGGTGGTCGATGCCTTTCTTCACGGTTGACGGACAAGCGCTGCACTACATTGATCAAGGCACCGGCCCGGCCGTGTTGCTGGCGGGCAGTTATCTGTGGGACACGGCGATGTG
Organism: Pseudomonas sp. S150; assembly: GCF_004526365.1. Lineage (NCBI taxonomy): Bacteria > Pseudomonadati > Pseudomonadota > Gammaproteobacteria > Pseudomonadales > Pseudomonadaceae > Pseudomonas > Pseudomonas sp. S150. The sequence goes on along the minus strand of NZ_CP038207.1, from coordinate 4,846,870 downwards.
GGCGCCGCAGATCGCTGCACTGTCGCCGCACTACCGGGTGATTGCGCTGGACCTTTGGGGCCATGGCGAATCCGGGCGCTTGCCGCCAGGCACCACCTCGCTGGATGACATCGCAAGACAGGTCGCGGCCTTGCTCGATCATCTGCAGATCGAGCAGATAACGCTGGCGGGGCTGTCAGTCGGCGGCATGTGGGGCGTGCGTCTGGCGTTGTCGGCACCGCAGCGGATCAACGGTCTGGTACTGCTCGACACCTACGTCGGCGTCGAGCCTGAGCCAACCCGTCAGTACTATTTCTCGCTGTTCAAGCAGATCGAGGAAAGCGGCGAGATTGCGCCTCAGTTGCTCGACATCGTGGTGCCGATCTTCTTCCGCCCGGGCATCGATCCGCAGTCGGCGCTGTATCAGGACTTCCGCGCCAAACTGGCGGCCTACACCGCGGATCGCCTGCGCGAAAGCATCGTGCCGATGGGGCGTATCACCTTCAGTCGTGATGATCTGTTGCCGCGCCTGGGCGAACTGAATGCCGCGACCACCCTGGTGCTGTGCGGCGATCAGGACAAACCGCGACCGCCGTCGGAGGCACAGGAAATGGCTGAATTGATCGGTTGCCCGTGGGTGCTGGTGCCGGAGGCGGGGCATATCTCCAGTCTGGAGAATCCGCAGTTTGTGAGCGAGGTGTTGTTTACTTTTTTGGCTGAGCGCAACCGCTAAACCGTGTCATCGTTCTTTTCGCGAGCAAGCCCGCTCCCACAGTGACCGCGGTGATCCCTGTGGGAGCGGGCTTGCTCGCGAAGAGGCCCGATCAGGCAATAAAGAAGCCGGACTCACTTTGGCCCGAGAATTTTCGCCAGTTTCTCCGGCGAAGGCGCGCCTTGCTGCTGTTGCAGCTCGCCCTTGTCATCCATGTAGAAAATCGCCGGTGTCGCCTGCAGTTCCAGGTCTTCCATCAACTGCATGTTGGCGGCCAGTTTGGTCTGCACCGCTTTTGGAATGTCTTTCAACGGCTTGAGGGTGCTGGCCTTGCCGGCCTTTTCGTGATCTTCCAGGGCCTTGGCCGGATCTTTCGCCGCCAGCAGCGCGGCGGATTTCGCCGGGCTGTCTTCGCGGATGATCCCGACCATGATGTGCCGCAGCTGCACCTTGCCGGCCTTGACCCATGGTCGCGCCTGTTCCCAGAACATGTTGCAGTACGGACAGTTGGGATCGCTGAACAGATACACGGTGCGCGGCGCGTCCTTGTTGCCGTCCTGAATCCAGTTGCTGGCTTCGAACTTGCCCCAGATTTCCTTGGCCATCGGCGCATAGACCAGTTTCTGCAACGGCTCGCTGCTCAGATCCTTGCCGTCGGCGTCGTACAGATTGCCGAGCAACACGTGTTTCCCGTCTGGCGTCAGGTACAGCGCCATGCCACGGTTCTGGTACTGCGCCGCATAACCGCGCAGGCCGTCCGGGGCGTCGAACTGGCCGACGATTTTTGCGCCCTTGGCTTCGATCTGCTTGATCGCGGCGGGCAATTCTTCGGCGGCCTGCACCGACGGCAGGTGCAGCAGGGCAGTGCCCAGAGTCAGCGTCAGCAGGTGGCGGAGGCGGGGCATGGCAGTTTCCTTGCAGAGGTGGCCGGTGCGGCGGTTGGATTCGGGATGTCGAAATTTTCCAGGGCGCGGGCCAGGCTGGCGTTCGACAGTTCGCCCAGATGACTGCTCAGCAAGCGACCGTCAGGGCTATAGAACAGCGTAGTCGGCAACGCCATGGAGCCCACGGCCTGACCCAGTCGACCGCTGCGGTCGAACAGTACGTTGTTCAGGCTCAGGCCCTGGGTTTCCAGGAAGGTGGCAACGCTTTGCATGCTTTCGGCCTGATTGACGAACAGAAAGGTCAGGTCCGGGCGTTGTTGTTGAGCGTTTTCCAGCACCGGCATCTCGCGCCGGCAGGGCGGGCACCAGGTTGCCCAGAGGTTGATCACCAATGGACCGCCCTGATAGTCGCTGAGCTGGATGGTCTCGCCTGCGGCGTTGCGCAGGGTGATTTCCGGCAGGCGCGTGCCTTGTTCGTAGATGTTCAGTGACAGGGTCGCCAACAACCAGAACAGCACGCCGCTGGCCACGCCAAAACCCAATGGCCGACGCAGGCCCGGGCGGCGCCAGCCGCGATAGAGAGCGGTGAGCAGCAGCACGATCACCCCCGGCCAGGCGAGGAATCCACCATCGCGCAGGTCGATGATCTGCCACGGATCGTTGCGATAGTGGCCCCAGTACAGGGCGACAAACGCCACGCGTGCCGCGAGCATGCCCAGCAGAAACAGGCTGAACAGCGCCGACTCGGGGTTATCGCCGCCACGCTTGGCCACCCGCCAGCCGACAAAGGTCGCCAGCGCCAGGGCACTGATCAGCAGCAGGTGGTTAAGCGCGATGGCAAAGGTGCCGAGGGTGAACGTCAGCATTTAATTGGCGTCTCGGGTGGTGGTCCAGCGTTGCAGGAACGTCTCGGCATCCACCTCACCGGTGATGCGCTGGCTACGTCGTTCTTCGCCGTCGGTGCCGATCCAGACAAAACTCGGTGGCCCCGGGACTTTGTAGCGGCCGAGCAGCTCGCGGCTGGCGGCATTGTCGGCAGTGACGTCGAGGCGCAGCAGGCGCACATCGCTCAACGCCTGCATGACCTTGTCCTTGCCGAACACCTGTTTCTCCATGACTTTGCACGACACACACCAGTCGGCGTAGTAATCGAGCAGCACCCACTGGCCCTGGGCTTTGGCGCTATCCAGTTCTCGCTGCAGGGCGGCCGGATCCTTGATCGTGGTGAACGCGTCATGCCCGCTCGGCGTGGTGCTGGCGACCCGGCCGGCGCTGTACACCTGCAACGGCTGATACGGGTCGTCGCTGCCACCAGCAGCACCGATCAGCAACAGGCTGCCCCACAGACCGAGCAACAACGAACTGGCGCCGAACACCTGGGCAACCCGGCCGAAGCCGTCCGATTGCTTCCAGGCACAGAACGCGGCGATCAGCAGCAGCGCGCCGCACAGGCCCAGCCACAGCGACGAGTCCAGCGCCGGGCGCAACATCAGCAGCGCGGTCGCGAGGAACAGGAAACCGAAGATGCCCTTGAGCAGGTTCATCCACGCTCCGGGTTTCGGCAGAAAGCGATTGCCGACGGTCACCAACAGCAACAGCGGCACCCCGATACCGATGCCCAGCGCAAACAGAATCAAGCCACCGTGCAGCGCATTGCCGCTCTGCGCGATGTACAGCAAAGCGCCGGCCAGTGGCGCGGTCATGCACGGGCCGACCAGCAGACCGGACAATGCGCCGAGCACCCCGGCACCGATCAGACTGCCGCCATTGCGACTGCGCGAAGCGTGTTCGAGGCGGTCACGCAGGGCCACCGGCAATTGCAATTCGAAAAAGCCAAACATCGGTAGCGCCAGCACCACGAACACTGCTGCAAATGCACCGAGCAGCCATGGATTTTGCAGCCACGCCTGCAGGTTGGCGCCGAGCAGCGCAGCGATCACCCCCATCGCTGCATACACCAGCGCCATGCAGATCACATAGCTGCTGGCCAGGGCGAAACCACGGCGTGGGGTTGCACCGCTGCCGACAATCATGCCCGCCAGAATCGGCAGCATCGGCAACGAACACGGGGTAAACGCCAGCAACAGGCCGAGGCCGAAGAACACCAGCAGGCTCCAGCCCAGCGCCCGTTGTTGCAGGCTGCTGGCCAGGGCCTGATCCGGTGCTTCGGCACTGGCCGTTGGCGTCGCTTTGCCGCCCAGATCGATGACCCGGGTTTGCGGCGGATAACACAGGCCGGCATCGGCGCAGCCCTGATAACTGACCTTGATCTGACCGCTGGCCGACGCCGGGACTTTCACCTCCAGCCCTTGGCGATACACCGGTTGTTCACCGAAGAACTCGTCACTGTGCGACTCGCCCTCGGGCAGCGCCGGCTGCTGCTCGGCCGCCAAACCGTCGAATTTCAGGCGTTTCTGGTACAGGTAATAGCCGTCGGTGATTTGCCAGAACAGCTGGGTTTCCCCGGACTCAAGGCGTTCGGAGGTGAGCACGAAGGCTTTGTCGACCGGCAGAAACTCCGGTTTGGTCTCGAATGGGTTGTTTCCCGCCTGGGCCAGGCCGGAGATCAGCAGTGCAAACAAAAGAAAAAAATGACGCATGGAGGAGCCTTGTCCCTGTGCAAGTGTGGGCACAATGGTGGATGGCGATTAACCGATGATTAACCGTCACGCCCTTGTCGCTGTGGCGTTGGGCGCCATAATGTCAGCTTAATCGGCCAACGGCCTAATCGGCTTTTTTCTACGGGACGGATCATGCACGTACTGGTTTGCGAAGACGATGAACTGATCGCCAGCGGTATCGTTGCCGGTCTCACGGCGCAGGGCCTGACGGTCGAGCACGTCAACACCGCCTCGAAAGCACGGGCGATGCTCAAAGTTGCCGAATTCGACGTGATGGTGCTCGATCTCGGCTTGCCCGACGAAGATGGCCTCAAGTTGCTGCAACAACTGCGTCAGCAGGGCCTGGAAATTCCGGTGCTGATCCTGACCGCACGCGACTCGGTGACCGACCGGGTCGATGGCTTGCAGGCCGGGGCTGACGATTACCTGCTCAAACCCTTCGATCTGCGGGAATTGTTCGCCCGTCTGCAAACCCTGCTGCGCCGGGTCGCCGGGCGTAGCGTCAACCTGATCGAGCACGGCGCGCTGACCTACGATCCAAGCAGCCGCGAAACCACGTTGGCCGGGCAACCGGTGGACTTGTCGCGCCGCGAGCAATCGCTGTTGCAGGCGCTGCTGCACAACCGTGGCCGAGTACTGTCCACCGAGCAGTTGAAGGACAGCGTCTACGGCTTCAATGACGAGCTGGAGAGCAACGCGCTGAACGTGCATATCCATCACCTGCGCAGCAAACTCGGCAAGGGCATCGTCGAAACCGTGCGCGGTCTGGGTTATCGCCTCGGGCCGGCCGATGGTGGAGAACAACAGAAGTGATGAGTCTGCGTCTGCGCCTGAGTCTGACCCTCGGCGCCGCGTTCGCCCTGATCTGGGCACTGGCTGCGGCCTGGATGCTCAGCGACTTGCGCAATCAGATGATGTTTTCCCTCGACCAGCGGCTGGTAGCCTCGGCGCGCATGGTCGCCGGGCTGCTGGAGCAACTGCCGGCGCTGCCGAGCAAGGGCGAGGGCACCCATTTCAGTGCCGAACAACTGAACATTCCCGGCGGCATGGCCTGTCAGGTCAGTTCGTTGCGCGGGGAGATTCTGGCACGCAGCCACAGCAGCCCCGAGCAAACCCTGGAAGCGGAAAAGATGGGCTTCCATGACCAGCTGATCGATGGCGCGCCGTGGCGCAGTTTCACCCTGGCCAGGGGCGATGTGCGGATCACCACCGCTGATCGGCAGATCGAACGCGAAGCGCTGAACATGTCGATTTTGCTGGCGGCCTCGGTGCCGGTCGGCGTGGCGTTGCTCGGTTGCCTGTGCCTGCTGTGGTTGGGCATCGGTCAGGGCCTGGCGCCGCTCAATCGTCTGCGTGAAGCACTGATGCGACGTAACGCCGACTCGCTGGAACCTTTGCAATTGCAGTCGTTTCCCAGCGAACTGAAACCTCTGCTGGATACGCAGAACCAGCTGTTCCAGCGCATTGGCAAGACCATCGAACGCGAGCGTCGCCTGACCGGTGACGCCGCCCACGAACTGCGCAGCCCGTTGACGGCGATCAAGACCCACCTGCAAGTGGCACGCATGACCGAAGGCAGTGCCCGCGATCAGTCGCTGGCACGCGCCGAAGAGGGTGCCGACCGTATGCACCGCACCCTTGAGCAACTGCTGTTGCTGGCGCGGGTCGAGGGCAGTCTGTCGTTCGATGACGGCGTGCAGTGCAGCGCCGAACAGGTGGCGAAACTGGCGATGCAGGATGCGGCTGGTGGCGAGCGTCAGCGCATCAAGCTGCAATTGCCCAAGCAGCTCTCCAGTGCGCCGGTGCAAATGCCGGCGGTGCTGTCGATTGCCGCGTTGCGCAATCTGCTCGACAACGCCCTGCGCCATACCCCGGCAGACGCTGAGGTGGAGCTGAGCCTGGAAACGGTCGGCCAGCGCGCCCGTTTTGTGGTGCGCGACCACGGTCCCGGAATTGCGGCTGAAGATCTGCAGCACCTGACCCAACGCTTCTGGCGCAACGGTCAGAGCACCGGCTGCGGTCTCGGCCTGGCCATCGTGCAAGCCATCGTCCAGCGCTGCGCCTGCACCCTGCATTTCGACAGCCGGCCGGATGGCTTGCGCGTCGAGTTGACCATGCCGCTGCAACCTGTCTGAACCAGCAAAAATCCGCTGTGGGAGCGGGCTTGCTCGCGAAGGCGTCCGGTCAGTCGACAGGTTGCTGACTGGCACGCCGCCTTCGCGAGCAAGCCCGCTCCCACATTAGGGGATCCGTGGTGTGGCACATCAAATGTAACGTCTCTGCGTTGGTGATTCGCCGGCCTCGGCGTTAAGGTCGGGGCTGCTCTGACTCAATGGATTGAGGGAACGCGCCATGGAAGCATCGATCTGCATCTGCCCGGCGAAACCTGCCGACGCCGGCATCATCAGTCGCATCATCGAGCGATCGATTCGCGTCGGTTGTGCGCTCGAACACCGCAACGATCCGCAACTGGTCAGCCGCTGGATCGGCCGACAATCTGCCGACGTCATCAGCGCGCACCTTGCCGACGCGCATTGCTACCTGAATATCGCCTTGTTGCAGGACAAACCGGTGGGTGTCGGCATGGCCACGGCCAGCGGTGAGATAGGCTTTTGTCATGTGCAGCCGGAATGGTTTCGCCGTGGCGCAGGGCGCGCCCTGATGACCGACCTTGAAGGCTGGCTGCGGATTCGTGGTGTGCCGCAGGCGCGCATCGCCAGCACACGTAGCGGCGCGGCTTTTTATCGGCATCTGGGCTACTGCGATGCAGTGCCACGCGCCAGCGATCAGGGCTTGCACCGCGTTACGCTGCACAAGCTGTTGCCATTGTCCGACTGACATCTCGATCAAGGGTCTAAATCCTCGCCCCGCTTAAGCGTTTCCAGAACAGGAAAACCTGCATGTGCGCCCCGCGACCGGAACGCGCACCTGTGCAGTGTGCTGTTTTGGTCACTATCCATAGCGTATTGAGGGGTCGAGAGATGTCAGTCGCCACCAGCCTTATCGAAGAGTCGTCGGCCCGGATCAGCTCCGCGCCGGCGGAAACCCTGTATCAGTTCAACGAATCACCACTACTGGCCCGGCAGAGCCAGCAGGAATCCAATGCCCGCAGCTATCCGCGACGCATTCCGCTGGCACTCAAGCGCGCCAAGGGCCTGTACGTCGAAGATGTCGAAGGCCGGACCTTCATCGATTGCCTGGCCGGTGCCGGGACTCTGGCCTTGGGGCACAACCACCCGGTGGTAATCGAGGCGATCCAGCAAGTGCTGGCCGATGAATTGCCGCTGCACACCCTCGACCTTACTACGCCAGTGAAGGATCAGTTCGTCCAGGACCTGTTCGGTTTACTCCCGCCGGCACTGGCGGCCGAAGCGAAAATCCAGTTCTGCGGCCCGACCGGTACCGATGCGGTGGAAGCCGCGTTGAAACTGGTGCGCACCGCCACCGGGCGCAGCACGGTGTTGTCGTTCTCCGGCGGTTATCACGGCATGAGCCAAGGCGCATTGAGCCTGATGGGCAGTCTGGGGCCAAAAAAGCCGCTGGGCGCCTTGCTCAGCAACGGTGTGCAATTCATGCCGTTCCCTTATGACTATCGTTGCCCGTTCGGTCTCGGCGGCGCGGCCGGGGTCAAAGCCAACCTGAGTTATCTGGAAAACCTGCTTAATGATCCTGAGGCCGGTGTGCAGTTGCCGGCAGCGGTGATTGTCGAAGCGGTGCAGGGCGAGGGCGGGGTGATCCCGGCCGATATCGAGTGGCTGCGCGGCTTGCGTCGGATCACCGAGAAGGCCGGGGTGGCGCTGATCGTCGACGAGATCCAGAGCGGATTCGCCCGCACCGGCAAGATGTTTGCCTTCGAACACGCCGACATCGTCCCCGACGTGGTGGTGTTGTCCAAAGCCATCGGCGGCAGCCTGCCGCTGGCGGTGGTGGTCTATCGCGACTGGCTCGACACCTGGCAACCGGGTGCCCACGCCGGCACCTTCCGTGGCAATCAGATGGCGATGGCCGCCGGTTCCGCGGTGATGCGTTATCTGCTTGAACACAAGGTCTGCGAACACGCCGCCGCCATGGGCGAACGCCTGAGCGAACACCTGCGCATCCTGCAACGCGACTTCCCGCAACTGGGCGACATTCGTGGTCGTGGCTTGATGCTCGGCGTCGAACTGGTTGACCCGAACGGCGCGCCGGATGCGCTCGGTCACCCACCCGCGTTCGCGCGTCTGGCACCGCTGGTGCAGCGCGAATGCCTCAAGCGTGGGCTGATTCTCGAACTGGGCGGCCGGCATGGTGCGGTAGTGCGCTTCCTGCCGCCGCTGGTGATCACCGCCGCCGAAATCGACCGCGTCGCCGAGATTTTCGGCCGGGCCCTGGCCGCCGCCACCGCCGCCGAGTAAATTTTTCGCAGCGCCGAACGTTCTTACTACATACCCGGCTGCACCCCCGGTGCAGCCCACCCTTACACCGATGGAGAACCAGCATGCATGACGTCAGTATTCGACCGCGAGGACATCCTCTTTCAGGTCGTGGTCAACCACGAAGAGCAATACTCGATCTGGCCGGATTACAAAGCCGTGCCGGAGGGCTGGCGCACCGTGGGCAAGAGCGGCCTGAAGAAGGAATGCCTGGCCTACATCGAAGAAGTCTGGACCGACATGCGTCCGCTGAGCCTGCGGCAGAGAAGATGGAAGGGCAGGCGGCTGCTCAGTAATCTGCCAGGCAAAAACAAACCCGCTGGACTGGTGACAGTCAGCGGGTTTTTTCATTGCTCGCAATGGTGTTGTTCTGGCGGGCCTCTTCGCGAGCAAGCCCGCTCCCACATTGGATCTGTGGTGCACACAACTCCCCTGTGGGAGCGGGCTTGCTCGCGAAGAACGATAACGCGGTATTACTGAAACTACGCCCCACTCAACCCCTTGAGCAACAAATCCACATTCCCCTCCAGCTCCGCCACCGGATCTTCGGCATCGGTGCTCAACACCAGCAGTCGACTCCCCGACTCGGCAATCGCCGCTTTCACCGCTTCCGACGGCTGACGATGATGCAGCACCAGCGCCACGTCGTTGTCCTTCAGCGTCGCCGTGAGCTTCTTCAGATCTTCGGCTGTCCACTCGGCATCTGCTCGCGCGTCCTGGCCGATCAGCTCCAGATTCAGGCTGCCGATCAGGTAACCGAAGTGATCGCTGAGGCTCATCACGCTCAGGTTTTCAGCCTCGGCCAGGCGCGCTTCGCTGTCGGCACTGAGCTTGAGCAGGCGCTGTTTCAGCGCCGTCAGATTGGCCTCGATCTTCGGTTTGGCCGACGGCGCCAGGCGCACCAGGTCTGCCGCGATCACATCAGCCATCCGTCCCATGTTGTTGCTCGCCAGCCATGGCTGACTGTTCAAGCCATCGACCTTCAGCCCCGGTTGCACGGCGATCCCCGGCAGGGCGCCATCAACCGGGCGCGCCGCGTCGACTTCGACAATGCGAATGTTGCTGCGCCGCGCGATCGGGTACAGCGGATCATCGGCCCACAGCGAGCGCACGCCGATCACCGCGTCGGCATTGCTCGCCAGTTTGCCCAGCGCCGGAGCGCCGCGACCGGTGAAGTATGCGGTCTGACGGCTGCCCGGCAGATTCGCCGGGGCTGCGCGCTCCAGGCTGACGTCGGTGCCTTTGAGCAGCACTTCGCCGAGGCCGTAGGTGATGGGCAGCGAGGCCAGTACGCGCAATGGTTTGGTGTTTTCAGCCGCCAGCAACGGGCTGCCGACCACGCCGCACAGGGCCATGGCCAGGGTCAGTTTTCGCAGTGAGAAAGTCATTTATCCAAGGTTCCCTTTCAGACTCGGGACAACCCCGCGCGCGATGGCGGCGAGGGCGAAGGCGATGCCGGCGACCAGAATGATCGCGGCGCCGGACGGGATCGGCAGATCGAAGACGATCGGCGCGAGGATCCCGCACAGCGTGCTGACGGTAGCAATCAGCACCGAGCACCAGAAGAAGCCCTTGAGCGACTGGCTGAGCAAGCGCGCTGCCGCCGCCGGAATCACCAGCAACGCGCCGACCAGAATCGCGCCGATGACCTTCACCGCCGCGACGGTGATCAGCGTCACCAGAATCACGAACAGGTAATCCAGAGTCTTCACCGCGACGCCGCGCACCGCCGCCAGTTGCGGGTTGAAACTGGCGAGCATGATCCGGTTGTACAACGGCAGCGCCAGCGCCATGACCAGCGAACCGACGATGGCCAGCACCAGCAGATCGTTGCCGTTGACGGTGAGCACCGAACCGAACAGCACGTTCTCCAGAATGTGCACGTTGATCTTGCCGGCCAGAATCAACAGCAGGCTCGCGCCAAGCGCCAGCGACACCGAGAGAAACACGCCGATCAGGGTGTCGGGCGCCAGGCCGGTGCGGTTGCGCAGGTAGTTGAGCAGGATGCCGAACAACAGGCAGTAACCGAACAGGCTGCCGTACGGCCCGGTGTAGGGTTCGCCGAGCAGAATGCCGATGGCCACGCCGGTCAGCGCCGCGTGCCCGACCGCTTCGGAGAAAAACGCAAAGCGCTTGACCACCACCAGCGTGCCGAGGCCACCGAGCACCGGACCGATCAACAGGCCGGCGAGCAATGCGTTGACCACAAAGCCGTAGGCCAGCGCTTCCGGCAGGTAACCGGACGACGCCCAGCCCTGAACCATCAGACGAAAGGCTTCGTAACTCATCAGACCGCGCTCCGTGGATGGGTGGAAAACAGACTCAACAGGCGTTCCGGGGTCAGTGCCTGTTGCGGCGTAGCGTCGAACAGCACGCGGCGGTTGAGACCGGTGACCCGGTCGGCCAGACGCTTGACCGCTTCCAGATCGTGCTCGATCCACAGCACGGTGATGCCAGCGGCGCGCCAGTCGCCGAGCAGGCGTTCGAACACCTGGATCCCGGCTTCGTCGAGGGCCGACATCGGCTCATCCAGCACCAGCAATTGCGGAGCCGGGATCAAGCCTTGAGCGAGCAACACGCGCTGCCGTTCGCCACCGGACAACGCGCCCATGCGCCGCTTGCGTTTGTCCTGCATGCCGACCCGTTCCAGCGCCTCGCCGATGGCCTTGGCGTAGTGCTTGCTAAGGCCGAGAAACGCCGGGCGGCGCTGGCACATGGCGGCCATGAAGTCGTCGACGGTCATCGGCAGGCCGCGATCGAACTCCAGCGCCTGCGGCACGTAGCCGATGGTGCCGGGTTGGCCGGGCCAGTGCAGGCTCAACTGGCCTTGATGCGGCATTTGCCCGAGCAAGGTCTTGATCAGCGAACTCTTGCCACCGCCGTTGGGGCCGACCAGGGCGTGGACGTGACCGGGCTGAACCTGGAAGGTGACGTTGTCGAGGATTGTCGTGCGACCGAGGGTCAGAGAGACTCCCGCAAAATCCAGAGTCGGCCCACTTACCCCTTGTGGGAGCGGGCTTGCTCGCGAATGCGGTAGTTCATTCAATAATGATGCTGACTGACCGGACGCCTTCACGAGCAAGCTCGCTCCCACAGGGGATGGCGGGGTGTCAGAGAGGGTTTCTTTTGCTGTCATGCCCCGGACTCCTGAATCGCCCGCACCACGGTGTCGAGGTTGCCGGTCATTTCCTTTTCGTACTTGTCGGCGCTGTATTCGCCATAGGAAATGTGCGACAGCGGGTACAGCTTCACGCCGGACTCACGCTGGATTGTTTCGACGTAGGTGGAAGGGAAATCCATCTCGGAGAAGATCACCTTCACGTCGAGTTCGCGCAGTTGGTCGATGGTCTTTTTCAACTGGCTCGGACTGGGTTCGATGCCGTGGGCCGGCTCGACCACGGCCGTCACTTCCAGGCCGAATTCGCGCAGCAGATAGTCGTAGGCCGCATGCACCGTGGCCACACGCAGTTCGGCGTTCGGTGCCTGAGTCAGTTTGGCCAGCGCATCGGCGCGCATCTGCCGCAGGCGTTTGCCGTAGGCGCGGGCGTTCTGGGTGTAGGCCCTGGCGTTGTCCGGATCGAGTTTGCCCAGCTCGCGGGCGATGTTGTTGACCTGGGCAATCGAGGCGCTGATCGACAGGAAGGTGTGGGGGTTGACCACTTTGCCGGCGCCGCGCGCAGCGGTACCGGTGGCGGCCAGCAGCGGCACGTTTTCGTTGGCTTCGATGGTCTTGATGTTCGGCGTTTCGCTGGCGGCGATCATGCGGTCGGCGAAGTCGTCATGACCGACCCCGTTGAGCACGATCACATCCAGCCCGCTGATGCGCTTGATGTCTTCGGCGCGTGGCTCGTAGGCGTGCGGGTTGAAGCCGGCGGGAATCAGCGGCACCACCTCGGCCTTGTCGCCGACGATATTCGCCACATAGCTGTAATACGGGTGCAGGGTGATGCCGATGCGCAGGCGTTTGCCCGGATCGGCGCTGGCCAGCGGGCTCAGCAGGCACGCGCACAGGCCTAACAGCAGGGTGCGCAGGAGGGGACGGCGAGTCAGGGAAATAAGCATGGGCAAGCGGTCTTCTCTCGGGTGAAGGCGAAGGTTCAGTGGCGATGCTCGCGGGTCACGCCGGCATCGAACTGCGCGACGATCTGTTTCCAGCCTGCGGCGGACAGCGCGGCGTCATTCAGTTCGGTGGGCGTCTGCAGCTCGGCGGCGCGGTTGAGCCAGATGTCCGGCGCGGCAGTGGCGTCGGCGCTCAGTAGCATCACGAACGAACCGGCGACGGCGGGCGCCTGGCTGTGGCCGAAATAGGCGCGGTCCGCCAGTAACTGCCAGGCATGCCCGCCACGGCTGACCGAGCTGGCGTCCTGGGCGAACGGGGCGAAACCTTCTTCAGCCAGAGTCTGTGGCGTCGGCAGGCTCTGCTGTTCCTCATGCAGCAGGCGGATTTCATCGAGGGTCACCCGCAGGTCGGCGTAGATGCCTTGCTCGGCGGCGCTGAGATCGCGCCGCGCATCGAGCTGATGGCTGGCGACCGGCTCCGGTTCATGGGACACCCCGCGCCATGCCACCACCGAGCCGGCGACGGCAAGGATCAGTAAACACAACAGCAGAACATTGAGGGTTTCATGCCCGGCACCGGCCGGGCGGACGACTTGGGTGGTGGGCGTGCTCATGGGGCCTCGATGTCGGCTTGGTCGATTTCCACAACGTGGCCGGGGCCGGCGTCGAACAGCACATAAAATTCGGCCGCCGGTTTCTTGAACGTCACGGTCGAGTCGGCGCCGAGCTTGCCCGGCAGCAGAATGGTTTCGTCGTAACCGATCACATCGAGGGTTACTCCCGGTGCGCCGCTGCCGTCGGAGAAGCCGCCGGTGCATTTGATCTGCTCGGCATCGACGGCTTTGCATTCGCACATCGGGTTATGGGCCAGGGCGCCGGCGCTGAAACCTGCGCACAGCATCAGCAACGCGGCGCGCATCCGCAGGCGGGAAGGGCGTTGAACGCGGTTCATGGTTTGGCTCCTTGTTGGTTCAGCCAGGCGAGGGTGGCGGGGGAGGCCTGGCTCAGGGGAATCGAGGCCTGATGCATGCTGCCGTCCCAGCCTTCCATGGTGATCCACAGTTCGGCATCGGCTTTGGTTTTTTCCGCCACCGGCAATTGCGCGCCCATGCGATACGGCGTGCCAAAGAAAATCACCCCAGCGGCGCGCAGGCTGCGCGGTTTGCCGATGCGCAGGTAGGTGGCCTTGACCTGTTCGACACAGGCGTCGCAGAGGGCGGCATTGAAGTCCTTCATGTAGCCGGCGGGGCCACTCAGGCGCGGTGCTTCGTTACGCAGTTCGGCCAGGCGCAGGCTCCACGGGCCGACCTGGATTTCGCCGACCTCATGCTCACCGAGGCCGACGTCACCGCGAAACAGCGCGGCATCGGCGAAATACTTGGGCATGAAGCCCAACGGAATCAGCAGCAACAAGGCGTTCAGGTGAAAGCGCCATTTGTGCCAGAAGCGGCGCAGGGCGGACGGTTGGGCAGTGCGGTTGGACTGGCTCACGGACTGACCTCCGCCGGTTCACGGCTGACGCGGGGGCTGCGGGCCTTTTTATTTTCGCGCTTGAGCGCGTTGGCGGTGGCCAGCGCGGTGCGCTTGGTCCAGATCAACAGGCCGCTGAGGACCATCATGCTCAGCAGCAGACCGAAGAAGAACCAGATCAGTTTGATCCACAGACCGCCGAAATCACCGGTGTGCAGCGGGCGCATCGACTCGGTGACGAACTCCAGCGAGGAGCGGTCAGTCAGCAGTCGCGTGGCGGCCATCTCACCGTTGTACGGGTTGAGCGTGGCGGTCTGGAACATCAATGGATACCAGCCGCGCCCGCCAAGGCTCAAGTGGCTGTAGGCATTGCCCGGCAGGCTGACGAAACTGACTTCCAGCCCGGGGATGTGCTGTTCGGCGATCTGCACCGCGCGATCAAGGCTGATCCGTGGGGGAGGACTGGCGTCGCTCGACATCGGTACGCTTTCCCGGGACATGGCGGGAATGATCGGCTCGCTGCTGATCGACACCTGGTTGTCGGCCAGAATGGCCTGGATCAAAAACCAGGTGCCGGTGATCGAGATCACCGCGATGAACCAGATCGACCAGATGCCGCTCAGTCGATGGAAGTCGCCCCAGAAGATCCGCGCACCGTGGCGAAAACGCAGGGTGGGTTTGAAGAAACCTTTCCAGAAACGCTTGTACACCACCAGCCCGGTGACCAGCGAAGCGAGCATCGGCAGGCCGAGGAACGACACCAGGTACCAGCCCCAGCTGAAACCATTGGTGAACGGCACCAGCCACCAGCCGTGCAGGGCGCGGGTGAACGCCTTGAAGTTGAAGTCCGGCGCCGGGCCCTGGATCACCCCGGTGTACGGGTTGACGTAGACCGTCTGCGAGCGGCCGTCGGGGTAGCTGACCTCGACATCGAGGGCGAAGTGCGATTCGTCGGGGCGGCTGATGCTTTCCACCAGCGTCTGCGGTTCGGCCTGTTTGATCGCGGCCAGCACTTGATCGTAACTGAGCCGCGGTGCGTCATCCGATGGCTGGCTGGCGCGCATTTGCGGGTTGGCCAGCCAGACGATTTCCTGACTGACCACCGCCAGCGTGCCGGTGACACAGACGATCAGGACAAAACACCAGATCGGCAGCGCGAGCCAGCTATGCACCAGGAACCACAGTTTGGAACGGGATTTCTTCGACATGATTGCGCGTCTTGATTTCGATGAAAGGGCACGCGGCTACGGGCTTCGCAGCGCGGGTGTCCGCAAAAGGCGCGGTCGTGGCTGTTGCCTGTGCGAACGGCCTGCATCTCTATAGGACGGATGAGCCGGAGAAATCCCGAAAGGTGATATGAAAGCAAATGTTTCGCAATTCCCCCAGTCACCACCAACCCCTGTGGGAGCGAGCTTGCTCGCGAATGCGGTAGATCATTCAACTTTGATGTCGACTGACGCGACGCCTTCGCGAGCAAGCCCGCTCCCACAGAGGCAGTCATTGATCAGCCGATCAAACACGATTCATGAACGCCGCTCTCACTGCCTGGCAATTGATGCGATCAAAGCGCTCCCTATGATGGAAAACACCGGATTCCCTGAGCGAGCGCCCTGATGAGCCCCAGAACCCTCTACGACAAACACATCGATTCGCACACCGTGTGCCGCCTCGACGATCAGGGCCATGTGCTGCTGTATATCGATCGCCAGGTGATCAACGAATACACCAGCCCGCAGGCGTTCAGCGGTCTGCGTGCTGCCGGGCGCAAGGTCTGGCGGCCGGGTACGGCGTTGGCGGTGGTCGATCACGTCAACCCGACCACCCCCAAACGGGTGGCGGCGATGCCTGATGCCGGCGGTGCGCGGCAGGTGTCGTATCTGGCGGAGAACTGCCGGGATTTCGGCATCGAACTGCTGGATATCCTCGATAAACGTCAGGGCATCGAGCATGTGATCGCCCCGGAGCAAGGCTTCATTCTGCCGGGCATGGTCATCGCTGCCGGTGACAGCCACACCACCACGTACGGTGCGCTGGGGGCGTTCGGATTTGGCATTGGCACCTCGGAAATCGAGCACCTGCTTGCCTCGCAGACGCTGGTCTACAAACGCCTGAAAAGCCTGCGCGTGACGGTGGATGGCGAACTGGCGCCGGGGCTGACGTCGAAGGATGTGATCATGGCGCTGATCGGCCGCATCGGTGCGTCGGGCGCCACTGGCTATGCGATCGAGTTCTGCGGATCGACCATCGATGCGCTGAGCGTCGAAGCGCGGATGACCATTTGCAACATGGCGGTCGAAGCCGGTGCACGCGGTGCGTTCATGGCGCCGGACGAAAAAGTCTTTGCTTATCTCAACGGCAAACCCCGCGCACCGCAAGGCGAACGCTGGGCGCGCGGCGTGGAAAAATGGCGTGAACTGCGCAGCGATCCCGGCGCCGTGTTCGACCGCGAAATCCACCTCGATGCCAGCCTGCTGGAGCCGATGGTCACCTGGGGCACCAGCCCCGATCAGGCCGCGCCGATCGGTGCGCAGGTGCCGGACCCGCAACGCATCGACGATCCGATCCTGCGTCAGGACATGCGCCGCGCCCTCCAATACATGGGCCTGGAGGCGGGGATGGCGCTGCGCGATATCGTCATCAGCCACGCTTTTATCGGCTCCTGCACCAACGCGCGGATCGAGGATCTGCGTGACGCCGCCAGCGTGGTGCGCGGTCGGCGGGTGGCCGGGCATGTGCGGGCGATGATCGTGCCCGGCTCCAGTGAGGTCCGCGCTCAGGCTGAAGCCGAAGGGCTGGCGCAGATCTTCATCGACGCCGGGTTTGAATGGCGCCAGTCCGGCTGCTCGATGTGCCTGGCGATGAACGATGACGTGCTCGCGCCCGGCGACCGTTGCGCCTCCAGCACCAACCGCAATTTCGAAGGCCGCCAGGGTGCCGGGGCGCGCACCCATCTGATGAGTCCGGCGATGGTTGCCGCTGCCGCCATCAGCGGCCACCTCACCGACATCCGCCACTTTGGAGAACGCCCATGAGCCTGCAACCCTTCACGCAAGTCAGCGGCCAGGCCGCGCCGCTGCTCGCGGCCAACGTCGACACCGACGTGATCATGCCCAAGCAGTTTCTCAAGGGTATCGACCGTCAGGGACTGGATCGTGGGCTGTTTTTCGATCTGCGCTTTCTTGCCGACGGCACGCCCAACCCGGAATTCGTGTTGAACCAGCCAGCCTGGCAGGGCGCGAGTTTTCTGGTAGTCGGGGCGAATTTCGGCTGCGGTTCCAGCCGCGAACACGCGGTGTGGGGGTTGCAGCAAATGGGCATTCGCGCGCTGATCGGCAGCAGTTTTGCCGGGATCTTTTACGACAACTGCCAGCGCAACGGGGTGTTGCTGATTACCCTGGACGAGGCACAGGTGCAGCGCATTGGCCGGTTGGTGAGTCAGCCTGAAACGGTACTGATCAATGTGGATCTGGAGGCGCAGCAGATACGTCTGGCGGACGGTGAAGTCATCGATTTCCAGATTGATGACTTGCGCAAGACCGCGCTGTTGCTGGGGCTGGATGCGATTGGCAGTACCTTGCAGCGGCGTGAGCAGATCGAGGCGTTCGAGCGCGAACATCTGGCCGCCAACCCATGGCTGACCTGACACCCAACTAGCCCTCTGTAGGCCTTCGCCTGCTCGCGATGGCGTCGTGTCAGTCGAAATAATCATTGGCTGAATGACCGCCATCGCGAGCAGGCTCACTCCTACAAGGGTTTGGTGTTGCACCCGCTATAGCGACAAATCCTTGAAATGCCCCTGCAAAAACTCCACACACGCCCGCAGCTTTCCGGAGTTGGCCAGCCGCGTCGGGTACACCGCCCAGACATTGGCGCTCTGGCTGTAAGCGGCCAGCACCGGCAGCAGTCGGCCCTGTTCCAGCAATGGTTTCACATCCCACAATGAACGCAGCAACACGCCGCGTCCGTCGAGCGCCCATTGCAGGACAATCTCGCCGTTGTTGGAAGACAGCGGCCCACTGACCCGCACGCTTTCCTGTGTGCCGTCACGATCCAGATGCCAGACGCCGAAAGCGTTGTCGCGCTCCTTGATCACCAGGCAGTCATGTTGTTGCAGATCGTCCAGAGTCTGCGGTGTGCCGCGGCGCTCAAGGTATGCGGGCGCAGCGCACAGCACCCGGCGGTTACTCACCAGTTGCCGGCCGATGTGCTGACCGGGCAGGTCGTCGCCGACGCGGATTTCCAGATCGAAGCCTTCGTTGACGATGTCCACCGCGCGGTCGAACAGGTCCAGGCGAATCTGCAACTGCGGGTGAAGCTCGGCCAGCCGCGAAACCGCAGGCGCCACATGGTTGCGGCCGAAACCGAAGCTGCTGCAGATATGCAAACGCCCGCGCGGGTTGTCGTGGGCGTCGGCGAGATCGTCATGCAGTTGTTGAAAATCATCGAGGATGCGCAAGGCCCAGCGCTGCACCCGCTCGCCGTCTTCGGTCAGCGACACCCGGCGACTGGTGCGGTGCAGGAGGCGAGTGCCGAGGGTCGATTCGAGAATCTGGATGCGTTTGCTGACGTAGGCCGGGGACAGGCCCAGTTCATCAGCGGCAGCGGCGAAACCGTTCTTGCGGATCACGGTCAGCAGCACGCGCAGGTCTTCGGGCAGGGGCACGGGGTCTTGGTTCTGGGACATGTGGGAACGAGCACTGGCGGCACAAGCCGCCAGCATAGCATCGGCGGTACAGGGCTCGATTCAGCGCAGGAAATCCAGCGCTTCGGCGAGCAACAGTTCGGGCACTTCTTCGGCCAGATAATGCCCGGCCGGCAGCGCCTTGCCACTGACGTTGGTCGCCACATGCTGCCATTCCTTGAGCGGGTCAAAGCAGCGCCCGACTGTGCCTTGCGCACCCCACAGCACCCGCAGCGGCAGGTCAAGATGATGGCCGGCAGCGATGTCGGCCCGGTCATGTTCCAGGTCGATGCTGGCGCTGGCGCGGTAGTCCTCGCAAATGCCTCGGGCGCTGCCGGGACGTTGCAGGCAACGCAGGTATTCGCCGAACGCTGGCTCGGTGAACGGCGCGAGTCCGGCGCTGCGGCTGCCCATCACGCTGCGCAGATAGGCTGCGGGATCGGCCTCGATCAGGGTTTCCGGCAACGGCGCCGGGCGGATCAGAAAAAACCAGTGCCAATAGGCGCGGGCGAACGCTTCGTTGGTCTGCGTGTACATTGCCAGGGTCGGGGCGATGTCCAGCAGCATCATCCGTTGCACCGCAGCGCGGTGGTCGAGGGCCAGGCGATGGCCGACCCGGGCGCCACGGTCGTGGGCCAGAATCGAAAATTGTTCGAAGCCCAGCGCCTGCATCAACTCGAGGTTGTCCCTGGCCATTTCGCGTTTTGAGTAACGGCGGTGTTGTTCATCGGCAACCGGTCGGGCGCTGTCGCCATAGCCGCGCAGGTCGGCGGCGACCACGGTGAAATGCTCCGCCAACTGCTCGGCAATCTTGTGCCAGATCACGTGGGTCTGCGGGTGTCCGTGCAACAGCAACAGCCCCGGGCCGCTGCCGCCAAGGCGATAGGCGATGTCGACGCCGTTGACGTGGCGCTGGTCTTTGACGAATCCGGCAAACATCGGGCTGATCCTTGTTCAGGTGCGGGTGGGATGCATCCTGAAAGTGTTCGGCATTCGGGGCAAGGGTTGAAGCGTGGTGTGGTGGTTCATGAAGTGTGATGTGTGTCGCCAGGGCTGGCCCCT
Organism: Pseudomonas sp. S150; assembly: GCF_004526365.1. Classification (NCBI taxonomy): domain Bacteria; kingdom Pseudomonadati; phylum Pseudomonadota; class Gammaproteobacteria; order Pseudomonadales; family Pseudomonadaceae; genus Pseudomonas; species Pseudomonas sp. S150. Next base: position 4,826,990 of record NZ_CP038207.1, on the reverse strand, counting down.
TCGCGGGCAAGCCCGCTCCCACAGTGTTTTTCTGTGTGACACCCATCGTATAAACACCGGAGATCCCTGTGGGAGCGGGCTTGCCCGCGAAGAGGCCAGCCCAAACCCTGAAAATCTCAACCCTGACTGAACATCTCCATCGCCCGCTGCTTGATCTGCTCTTCCGTCAGATCCTCCTTGCGCGTCGCCAGAAACCACAGGTGCCCATAGGGATCCTTCAGCGTCCCGCTGCGATCACCATAAAACTGATCCTTGACCTCCGACACCGCTTTCGCCCCGGCATCCAGCGCCCGTTGAAAGGACTTGTCGACATCAGTGACATACAGATGCAGACCGACCGACACGGCATTGTCCGGACCACTCAACGGCCCTTGATCGCACGGTGTGCCGAGCATGATCGCGCTGTCGCCAATGCGCAGTTCGGCGTGGCCGACGCGCCCGTCGGGCATGTCCAGGCGCATGACCTGGGTCGCGCCAAAGGCTTTCTTGTAGAACTCGATGGCTTCGGCGGCCTTGAGGATGCCGAGGTACGGGGTAATGCTGTGATACCCCTCGGGAATGGGTTTGACGCTCATGACGTTCTCCCTGTTCTTTGTTTTGCGAGGTATGGCTCCACCGGATTTGTGGAAGATTCACTATAGAACTGTCTGCGCGGCCAGGATTTTTCCCCGACGAGCAGTCAGTCCAGAAAGTGCGCCCCCGGCCCCTGATCACCGAGCACATCGCCCTGATTGCGCAACGGGCAGGCCTCCATCGACAGACACCCGCAACCGATGCAACCGGTGAGCCGGTCGCGCAACAAGGTCAGCTGATTGATCCGCTCGTCCAGTTCGCGGCGCCATTGTTCGGACAGGACTTTCCAGTCTGCTGCTGTCGGAGCGCGGTCGTCGGGGAGTCTCTTCAGCGCCTCGCCAATCTCCGCCAGCGGAATGCCCAGACGCTGCGCGACCTTGATCAACGCCACCCGGCGCAAGACTGCCCGTGGATAACGGCGCTGATTGCCGGCATTGCGCTGGCTGGTGATCAGGCCTTTGGCTTCATAAAAGTGCAGGGCAGTGACCGCGACTCCGCTGCGCGCGGCGACTTCGCCCACGGTGAGCTGTTTGTGCAGGTTTTCCGGGGTGATCATTTTGCAATAGGGCTCTTGACCTTGACTTAACTAGAGGTTTTACCCTGCAGGCCTTCGAGTCGCAAGACTCGTCTTACGATGAATGGGGACTTCTCATGCAAACCTCGACGAAAAATCGCAGTTTTACCCAATTGATCGAATTCGAGATCGAGCCGCGCCAGCAACCGGCATTGGTCAGTGCGCTGGCGCAGCAGAGTGAACATCTGGCGCAGCGCTACGCAGGCTTTGTCAGCGCCAGCGTCCAGGTCAGCGACGACGGTCGGCGGGTGCTGAGCTTGCTGCAATGGCAGAGCCGCGAAGCCGGGGAGGCGGCGTTCTGTCGCTATGAAAGCGGCGAGCAGGATTTCTGGCAGCTGATCCGCGCCCATCAGGCGAAGACCGTGACCTTCAATTCATTTCAGGTGTTGAGCAGCATCGCCCGCAGTCATGACGATGCGCTGCACTGCAATCTGGTGGGCTAGATCGACAACTGGATCAGGCGTTCACCGTGCAGGTTCTCCGTGAGTCGCCGCTTGTTCACCGCCAGTTCGCCGATCTTGATCAGCCGCGTGCGGGTGACATTGCGGCTCAGACCGAGCAGCGCGGCGGTGTGCACCTGGTTGTAATGGCAGAAGCGATAGGCGGCGCGCAGCAGGGCGTCTTCGACCTTTTCGTGGAGGGCGCCGGCCTGTTGTTCGAAGAGCTTCTGGAAGGCTCGCTCCAGCAGCGCTTCCGGTGAATCGTCGGCGTTCGACTGCTGATCGTCCGGGCGCTCGATGCGCAGGTTCGACAGGCGCAAATCGTCGCGCTCGATCACGCCGTTACGGCAGATCAACAGGGTGTGGTGGATGACGTTTTCCAGTTCACGGATGTTGCCCGGCCAACTGTAGCTGCGCAGTTTCTGTTCGGCACCGGGGCTGATGCTGACCCGTCCGTAACCCAGGCGCTGGCTGTAGGCCTCGATGAAATGTCGGGTCAGCGGCAGAATATCGCCGGGGCGGTCGCGCAGCGGACTGAGTTCCAGATTGACCACATTCAACCGGTAGAACAGGTCTTCGCGGAAGTTGCCGGCGTTGATCGCTTTCTCCAGTTGCACGTTGGTCGCGGCCAGCACGCGTACATCAATCGAAATGCTCTTGCGCGAGCCGAGGCGCACCACTTCGCGCTCCTGCAACACCCGCAGCAACTTGACCTGAATCGCCATCGGCAAATCGCCGATTTCGTCGAGGAACAAGGTGCCGCCATCCGCCTCTTCGAACCACCCGGCCTTGGCGCTGAGGGCGCCAGTGAAGGCGCCTTTTTCATGGCCGAACAGCTCGGCTTCCACCAGCGATTCGGAAAACGCGCCGCAGTTGACCGCGACAAACGGCCGATGCCGGCGGTGGCTCAGGTTATGGATGTGCCGCGCCACCAGCTCCTTGCCGGTGCCGGTCTCGCCGATGATCAGTACGCTGGCTTCGCTCGGCGCGACCTGTTGCAGATGGGCGAGCAGGGCCTGGGATTTCGGGTCTTCGAAGACCTGCGCGGTGGCGCGGATCGATGTCGCCAGCGCGGGTGAGGGCGGAAGGGTCAGCAGTTGCATGGGGCTCGCTCCATTAAAGGCAAGATCAGGAATAGAACGTCGGCACCGGCAGCGCCTGGTTCAGCGCCCAGTCGCCCAGCTCATGAAGTTTGTAATCGAGCGGGTCGTGCAGGGTCTGCGTGCGCAGGTTGCGCCAGTGCCGGTCGAGGCGCAGCGAGGCGTGGGTCGAACGCGCGCCTGTGACTTCGAACAAGCGGCTGCAAATCTCCAGCCCCTGACGACTGGCGGCGACCTTGGCGGTGGCAATCGCCGTGGCCAGATGTCCACGTTCCTCAGCGGTCAGGTTCGGGCCTTTGGCCCAGGCCTCATCGAGCAGCGCGGCGGCCCGTTCGACCAGCAGGCGGATGCCTTCCAGCGCCACCCAGAACTCGCCGTAATGCGCGAGTACGTACGGGTCTTCACGCACATTGCGGGCGGCGGATTTGTGCCAGAGCCGGGTTTCGCTCAGCGTGTACTGGCGCGCTTCCTCAAAGGCACCTTCGGCGATGCCGAGGAACATGTGGGTGAAGGTCAGTTGCGCGATCAGCGGACGCAGGCAGGCGAACGGTGTGCTCAATGGGCCGGGATCGAGCAGCAGCTCGGATTCTTCGACCCGCACCCGTTCGAACGTGGCGCTGCCACTGTCGGTCTGGCGCTGGCCGATGTTGTTCCAGTCATCGTGCAAGGTGATGCCGCTGCGACCGCTGGGGATGGCCGCGATCAGCAACTTGCCGCCGGCGCTTTCGTCGACGGCCGAAGCGATCAGCATCTGCGAATCGCTGGCGCCGGAGCAGAAGCTTTTCTTCCCGGAAAACTCGCGCCAACCGCCGAAGTCCTTGACCACGGTGCGGGTGTCGAGCGGGTTGAGGGCGTTGCCCCAGAACCAGTTCTGCCGCGCTGTCTGTTCGAACCACGGCTGCCATTGTTCGGGACGCGAGAACAGGCGCACGGTGGCGAGCATCAGGTGATGAAAGCCGAAGACGTGGGCGATGGAACTGTCGACCTTGGCGAACTCGCGCACGACTTGCAGGGTTTCGCTCCATGTCGCGCCGAGGCCGCCGTAACGGGTGGGAATGCTCAGGGCCAGCAGGCCGCTGTCGCGCAGGGCATCGCGCTCGGCCTTCGGCGTGCCGCCGCGCTCGTCACGCTCGACGGCGGTGAGGGCGAATTCGGCGGCCAGTTGGCGCGCGGTCTGCAGCGGGGAGAGCAGGGTGCTTTGTGGTTTGGCGGTCACGCGGTGTTCCTCAAAATCGATGCAATCCCTGTAGGAGTGAGCCTGCTCGCGATGTGGTCAGCACAGTCGACATCACCGTCTCAGATAAACCGCTTTCGCGAGCAGGCTCACTCCTACAATGGGCGTTTTTAGGCCTTGGCTTGGGTGGGCAACACATCGTTGGCAATCATTTCGCCAAACGGCCCGGTGAGGTTGGTCACGCCGCGTCCAGCCAGGCTTGCATACGGTTCGGGCAGCAGCGGGAACACCAGTTCGGCAAAGCGGTAAGCCTCTTCCAGGTGCGGATAACCGGAAAAGATGAAGCTCTCGATACCGAGGTCGGCGTACTCCTTGATCCGCGCGGCCACTTGCTGCGGATCGCCCACCAGCGCGGTACCGGCGCCGCCGCGTACCAGACCGACGCCGGCCCACAGGTTGGGGGCGATTTCCAGGTTGTCGCGACGCCCGTCGTGCAACGCCGCCATGCGCCGCTGGCCTTCGGAGTCGAAGCGCGAGAAGGATTTCTGCGCGGCTTCGATGGTCTCGTCGCTGATGTGCTCGATCAGTTTGTCCGCAGCCTTCCACGCCTCTTCGGCGGTCTCGCGAACGATGACGTGCAGGCGAATACCGAACTTCACCTTGCGTCCATGGCGAGCGGCACGTTCACGTACATCGGCGAGTTTTTCGGCAACGGCGGCGGGCGGTTCGCCCCAGGTCAGGTACACGTCGACTTGCTCGGCAGCGAGGTCATGCGCCGCGTCGGACGAGCCGCCGAAATACAACGGCGGATACGGTTTCTGCACCGGCGGATACAAGGCTTTGGCGTTCTGCACTTTCAGGTGCTTGCCCTCGAAATCCACCGATTCGCCTTGCAACACCCGGCGCCAGATCCTGAGGAATTCGTCGGTGACTTCGTAGCGTTCGCTGTGGCTCAGGAAGCTGCCGTCGCCACGGTTTTCGTCGGGGTCGCCGCCGGTCACCACGTTGATCAGCAGACGACCATTGGACAGTCGATCGAGCGTTGCCGCCATGCGCGCCGAAACGGTGGGCGAAATGATCCCCGGGCGGATCGCTACCAGATAACGCAGGCGTTCGGTCAACGGCACCAGCGCCGAGGCGATCACCCACGAGTCTTCGCAGGAGCGCCCGGTGGGAATCAGCACGCCGTGATAGCCGAGGCTGTCGGCGGCTTGCGCCACTTGTTTCAGATAATTCAGGGTGACCGGGCGCGCGCCTTGGGTGGTGCCCAGGTAATGGCCGTCGCCGTGGGTCGGCAGGAACCAGAAAACATCCATGAACAGCTCCTTAAGCGATTTTCAGCAACGGTTTGATTTGTGTGCCGAACAGCGGCGCGGCGCGTTCGGCGGCCAGACGGATCCGCGCTTTCAGCGGTTCGCTGGTGATCTGGTAGTCGGCGAAATCGGCTTCGGTGGCGTAGACCCCGATCGGCAGGGTCACCGCCTGGAAGAAACTGAACAGCGGCCGCAACTGATGATCGAGTACCAGCGCATGGCGCTCGCTGCCGCCGGTGGCGGCAAGCAGCACCGGGGTGTCGATCAGCGCGTTGAGGTCAATCAGGTCGAACAGATGCTTGAGCAGGCCCGGGTAGGAACCGCGATACACCGGCGCGGCGACGATCAGCAGATCCGCCTGTTCGATGGCTTGCAGTTCGGCCTCGACCTCGGCGCTCAGCTCCTGACGCGACAGGGCACCACCCAACGGGCGGGCGATGTCACCGAGTTCGATCAGATGACTCTCGACCGGTAAGTGTCCGGCCAGTTCGGCCAACAGCGCTTGGGTCAGCACCAGCGTGCGCGATGGACGCCAGGTGCCGCCGGAGAGGGCGACGACTTTCAGGGGACGCGACATGATCAGTTCCTTTTTATCAACAGTTGCTCAGCGAGCAGTGAGTAAGTGCCAAGGCTTGAGCAAGCGCTGTACCAATTCCTGAGACCCCGGTTTACACGGGCTTGAGCATTGTGCCGTGAGCCGGTTGTGCAGATATCGGGCGGGTTTGTTGATCTGCTGTTGCCTGGGCAACAGTTGCTGGAGCAACAGTTGTTCGCCGTGTGCAGGGATTTATAGCGGCTGCTGTTTATTCCGTAAAAGAACGTTAATCGATATTTATAGATCGTTAAGAGATATGTCGCCGATCAAGCTGAAATCCTGATAGCCACTATTGAGAGCGTTGATTTTTGCCCGGAGAGGAGCGGGCGTAGCCTTTGTCCATCGACTACCACCGCTCGCCAGGACGCTCCCCATGAATCGTTTACTGACTGTTTCGCTGCTGCTCGCTGTCTCCGTACTCGCCGGTTGCGCGACCCACGTTTCCCCCGAACAACGGCCGTACACCGCCGAAGAAACCCGCGAACTGGCAATGGAAGCGCTGAACCGCAGCGGCTTGTCTTTCGACGAATATCACGCGAAAAAATCCGCACTGTTGGGCGAATCGCAATTCGACAAGAAAGCTGAAATGAGCGCCGGGCGAGCCATACAGCTGCACGGTCGTCCAAGCTAATCGCAAACTGTACTGCTTGAATTTTCGCGTAACTGTCCGTGGGTTTGCGCGCTGCCGTGCGATAGGGTCAACACCTGAATGACCCTGACGGATTGCCCCATGACCCTCTCGCTTGATCTGCTGTTGGGCTTTGCCCTGTTTGCCCTTGTCACCTCGATTACACCGGGGCCGAACAACACCATGTTGCTGGCGTCGGGCGTGAACTTTGGCTTCAACCGCACCATTCCTCACATGCTCGGCATTACCTGCGGTTTCTTCGTATTGGTGGTCGCCGTGGGCTTTGGCCTGGGCGCGGTGTTCCAGACTTACCCGATTCTCTACACCGTGTTGCGCTATCTCGGCGCTGCATATCTGTTGTACCTGGCGTGGAAAATCGCCCATTCGGGGCCGGTGGGTGAGGGCGTGGAAGGCGAGGCCAAACCGATCAGCTATCTGGGTGCCGCCGCGTTTCAGTGGGTCAATCCCAAGGCCTGGATCATGGCCATCGGTGCCATCAGCACGTACACGCCGATGCAGGGTTACTTCACCAACGTGGTGGTCATCGCCGCCGTGTTCGCCCTCATCAACCTGCCCAGCGTCGGCGTCTGGGCAGCGTGCGGCACGCTGCTGCGTAACGTGCTCAAGGACCCGCGCTGGTTGCGGGTGTTCAACTGGGGCATGGCGGCGCTGTTGGTGATTTCGCTGTACCCGTTACTTCTCGAAAGCTTTCACTGACGCATTGCTTCAACCGCCGGCCCGATGCCTGTTAAGCTCGGCTTCAGGAGCGTTCCTACGCACTTTTAAATGAAGTTGTTCTTCTTTAACGGCATCCGATCAGGTATTGATGACGGTCTCGAACCCAGGCGCAGCTCACAAGGCTGCGCTGTGCCGTTTGCAGACACGAGCCTCCTGATCCCGGAACACGCTCTGCGAGTCTTTTATGAATAAACGTCCGTTGTATTTCGATTACGCCGCCACCACCCCGGTGGACGAGCGGGTCATCCAGGTGATGATCGATTGTCTGGGGTTTCACGGTAACTTCGGCAACCCGGCGTCCAGCTCCCACGCCTTCGGCCAGCAGGCCCGGCAAACGGTCGAGCAGGCCCGTCGGCAAGTCGCCGAACTGGTCGGCGCCGAGGCTGCGCAGATCGTCTGGACCTCCGGCGCCACCGAATCCAACAACCTTGCCCTCAAGGGCGTGGCCCAGGCACGCGGCGTTGCCGGTGGCCACATCATTACCAGTCAGATCGAACACAAAGCCATTCTCGATACCGCCCGGCAATTGCAGGATGCCGGCGTCGCGGTGACCTATCTGGTACCGGACGCCGAAGGCCTGATCACCCCGCAGGCGGTCAGCGAAGCCATGCGCGACGACACCTTTCTGGTGTCGCTGATGCTGGTCAACAACGAACTCGGCACCCTCAACGATATCCCGGCGATCGGTGAAGTCGTGCGCGGCCGTGGCGCGTTGTTCCATGTCGATGCCGCGCAGGGCGCCGGCAAAGTGGCGATCGATCTGCAGCAGTGGCCAGTGGACTTGATGTCGTTTTCGGCGCACAAGCTTTACGGTCCCAAGGGGATCGGCGCGTTGTATGTCGGCCCACGCGCGCAGCAGCGCTTGCAGGCGCAGATTCATGGCGGCGGCCACGAAGGCGGGCTGCGCTCCGGGACCCTGGCGACGCATCAGATCGCCGGCATGGGCGCGGCATTCGCCTTGGCGGCTGCCGAATTCGATGCCGAGAAAAAGTCCATCGTGGCGCTGCGTGAACGGCTGCTCGAACAGTTGCTGAGTCTGCCGGGCGTACGCCTCAACGGCAGCGCCAGCCAGCGTATCGCGCACACGTTGAGCCTGACTTTCAGCGAAGGTGAATTCAACAGTGCGGCCTTGAGCCAGTCGATCGCCTTTTCCGCGACCTCGGCCTGCAACTCGGCGAGCAACACGCCTTCTCACGTGCTGCTGGCACTGGGGCACGACGCCCGGCTGGCCGGGCGCACCATTCGTCTGAGCCTCGGCCGTTTCACCACCGCCGATGATGTCGATCAGGCGGCAGCACTGATCAAAGGCGCCTGCGCCAGTGCCCCGGCATTCTGGGCGACAGGGCTTTAACCAGCCGGTTTTCACGGCTACGAACAATAACGATGAAGTGATTGGCAGGAGACATGATGAGTACCCAGACTTTGACCGAAGGAACGGTTCCCCAGCGCCTGGCGCACACCCGTGAACTGATGCGCCGTGAAGGCATTCATGCGTTGCTGGTGCCATCGGCCGACCCGCATCTGTCGGAATACCTGCCGGGCTACTGGCAAGGGCGGCAATGGCTGTCGGGCTTTCATGGTTCGGTCGGCACTTTGATCGTGACTGCTGATTTCGCCGGAGTCTGGGCCGACAGTCGTTACTGGGAACAGGCGACCAAGGAACTCAAGGGCAGCGGCATCGAGCTGGTCAAGCTGCAACCGGGTCAGCCGAGCCCGCTGGACTGGCTGGCGGAGCAGACACCCGAAGGTGGCGTAGTCGCGGTCGACGGTGCGGTGATGGCCGTGGCTTCAGCGCGCACCCTGAGCAGCAAGCTCGAAGCCCGCGGCGCGCGTCTGCGCACTGACATCGACCTGTTGAATGAAGTCTGGGCGGATCGCCCGAGCCTGCCGAACGCGCCGATCTATCAGCATCTGCCACCGCAAGCGACGGTCAGCCGTGGCGAAAAACTCGCCAAACTGCGCGAGACCCTGCAGGAACGTGGCGCCGATTGGCACTTCATCGCCACCCTCGATGACATCGCCTGGCTGTTCAACCTGCGCGGCGGCGACGTGTCGTTCAACCCGGTGTTTGTTTCTTTTGCGTTGATCAATCAACAGCAGGCCACGCTGTTTGTGGCTTTGAGCAAAGTTGATGCCGAGTTGCGTGCGGTGCTGGAGCAGGACGGCGTGACTCTGCGCGATTATCGCGAAGTCGCTGACGCCTTGCGCGCTGTACCAGGCGGCGCCAGCCTGCTGGTGGATCCGGCGCGGGTGACCAGCGGTTTGCTGGATAACCTCGACAGCGCGGTGAAACTGGTCGAAGGCTTGAACCCGACCACCCTCGCCAAATCGCAAAAGAGCGAAGCTGATGCGCAACATATCCGCAAGGCCATGGAGCAGGATGGCGCGGCGTTGTGCGAATTCTTCGCCTGGCTGGAATCGGCCTGGGGGCGTGAACGCATCACCGAACTGACCATCGACGAAAAACTCACCGCTGCCCGTGAGCGCCGTCCGGATTACGTGTCGCTGAGCTTCAACACGATTGCCGCGTTTAACGCCAATGGCGCGATGCCGCACTATCACGCCACCGAAGAAGAACACGCGGTGATCGAAGGCGACGGCTTGCTGCTGATCGACTCGGGCGGCCAGTACCTGGGCGGCACCACCGACATCACCCGAATGGTCCCGGTCGGAACCCCGACGGACGAGCAGAAGCGTGATTGCACTCGCGTACTCAAAGGCGTTATCGCGCTGTCGCGGGCGCAGTTCCCGAAAGGCATTCTCTCGCCGTTGCTCGATGCCATCGCCCGCGCACCGATCTGGGCGGAAAACGTGGATTACGGTCACGGCACCGGTCATGGGGTCGGCTATTTCCTCAACGTGCACGAAGGCCCGCAGGTGATCGCCTATCAGGCAGCACCGGCACCGCAAACGGCGATGCAAGCGGGGATGATCACTTCGATTGAACCGGGCACCTATCGTCCGGGTCGTTGGGGCGTGCGCATCGAGAACCTGGCGATGAACCGCGAGGCGGGGAGCAGCGAGTTTGGCGAGTTCCTCAAGTTTGAAACCTTGACCCTGTGCCCGATCGATACGCGCTGCCTGGAGCCATCCTTGCTGACGCAGGAAGAGAAGCAGTGGTTCAACGCCTACCATGCTGAAGTGCGTGAGCGTCTGAGTCCGTTGCTGGAGGGGGCCGCGCTGGAGTGGCTGAACACGCGCACAGCGGCGATTTGAATGGCTGAAACCCGGGCGCTGTTGGCAGCGTCCGGGTTCTGAGGTTTTTCTAAGCCTGACGCAGGGCCTCTTCGACGAAGTCGAGGCGGTCCTGTCCAAAGAACATCTGGTTGCCGATAAACATGCTCGGCGCGCCAAACACCCCGCGTTTAATGGCTGTCTCGGTGTTGTCCTTCAGGGCTGCCTTGACTGTCTCGTCGTTGGTCAGGGCCAGGACTTCATTGGGATCGAAGCCTTGTTCGCTCAAAACCGCAGCGACAGTCGCCGGCTCATCGAGAGCGCGTCCCTCCACCCACAATGCCTTGAACAGACAATCGATAAATGCGTGAAAGCGTTCCGGCTGGCGCAGTTGGATGCCGGTGACCGCGCGCATCAGCATCAGCGTGTTGATCGGGAAATGCGGATTGAATTTCAGCGGCACGCCATAACGTTTGGCGTAGCGATCCAGATCCTGAAACATGTAGCGGCCCTTCGCCGGAATCATCGCCGGCGACGCGTTGCCAGTCGCCTTGAACACGCCGCCCAGCAGCATCGGGATATAGATCAGCTCGCTTTGAGTTGCGGCACATATTTTCGGTAATTGGGTGTAAGCCAGGTAGGTGGCAGGGCTGCCGAGGTCGAAATAGAACTCCACGGTTTTCGTCATGTTCGCTGCTCTCTGATTATTGTTATGGAGGAGGCGGGGCTTACCAGCGTTCGTTCCACGGGCGCAGATCCAGCTCGAAGGTCCAGGCATCCCGTGGCTGACTGTGCAGATACCAGTAGTTTTCGGCGATGTGTTCGGGATTGAGAATACCGTCCTGATCCTTGGTCGCGTACTTCTCCGGGAAACTGTTGCGTATGAAGTCGGTATCGATCGCGCCATCGACCACTATATGGGCGACGTGGATATTCATCGGGCCCAACTCGCGAGCCATGCTTTGTGCCAGTGCACGGATACCGTGTTTGGCGCCGGCAAACGCGGCAAATCCGGAAGCACCGCGCAGCCCGGCGGTGGCGCCAGTGAACAGAATGGTGCCGCGTTGGCGGGTGACCATGCGCTTGGCCACTTCGCGGGCATTGAGAAAGCCCGAGAAACAGGCCATTTCCCAGATCTTGAAATACTTGCGCGCAGTTTCTTCGAGAATGCTGCAAGGCACGTTGGCACCAATGTTGAAGACAAACGCTTCGATCGGGCCGAGGTGGGTTTCAATCTCTTCAATCAACGCAATGACGTCTTCTTCCTTGCGCGCATCGCAGGCAAAGCCGTGAGCTTCGCCACCCTCGGCCTGAATCGCCTCGACCAGCGGCTGCAATTTGTCGGCGCTGCGCCGGGTGACGCAAGCGATAAAACCTTCTCTGGCAAAGCGCTTGGCAATCGCTCCGCCGGTGGCATCGCCAGCACCCACCACCAACACGACCTTCTTGTTATTCATGGGTAGATCCCTTTAGTAAACGATCGTTAAGTGAACGAACGTTATGCTAGGATCCGGACAACGTCAAGGCGGTCGATCAAGAGGGCAAGCACATGCGGTATTCCGCCGGTCACAAGCTGGAAACCCGAGAAAAACTGCTGAACAGCAGCGCGCTGTCAGCCAAGCGTTCGGGCTTTTCCACAGTCGGTGTCGATGGTTTGATGAAGGCTATCGGCCTCAGTGGCGCAGCGTTTTATAGCCACTTCTCGTCGAAAAACGAGCTGTTCACGGCGATCGTCGAGCGTGAACTGTGTCAGAGCCTGGAGCGACTGGGAGGGCAGGGGGCGCAGGATCGTGAGCGGCTGGAACGCTGTCTGAAACAGTACCTGAGCATGGCTCACGTGGAGCAGCCTGAATCGGGCTGCGCCTTGCCGACACTGGGTGCGGAAATTGCCCGTTCAGATGATCAGGTTCGCGAGCAGGCAGAGTTGTGGATTTGTCGGTTGCAAGCCAGCTGGGCGCAGATTCTGGAAAGCGACAGCCTGGCGTGGGCGATTCTGTCGCAATGCGTCGGAGCACTGGTGGTGGCGCGGATGCTGGTGACACCGGATATTCAGCGAACGGTATTGAAATCCAGTCATGAGGAAATCGGGCGTCAGCTGGCTGCTCGACAAGGCGAGCAGCCAGCATGATTCATTTGCAGATGACGATCATGCTGCGGCTGGTATAACCGGCCGGATTAAGACCGAACGGGTAGTCGCCGGGTTCTTCCACGGCGTCCCCTGATTTGGCGATGACTTTGTAGCCCTTTGGGGCGCAGGCATTGGCGGCGCTGGTGTAGCACTTGTCCCAAGAGGACGACAGCCCGGAACAGTTGATGTGCAGCCCTTTTTTACCGTGCTTCACTTGGGTCTTGGCGGTGGCTGCGCACCCCGCTACTGCCAATACAGCGATCAGTATCAAAATTCGTTTCATTACCGTCCTTATGGTAGCCACGAGTCTGGCGCTCGGGTCTGCCTGTATTCGCCTGCGCTTTAAGCGGTTCGATATCCCTGTCCGAAAAAATCCATGCCTGGCACTGAGTTAAGGGGTCTAAACATGGCCTAAATGAACGCCAATTGCCAGACCTTCGTCAAATCCTGTTTCAATCTGCCGCTACAACGGGTTTGGCGCTACTGCCCATGGTCATGGTTGCCCCGACGGAAGCCAGAATAATGCACAGGATCGCCATCCATTGTGACAGCGTGAGGTACTCCTGCAGGAATAGCAGCCCGGACAACGCGCCAAAGGCCGGTTCGATGCTCATCAAAGTCCCAAAGGTGCGGGCTGGTATGCGGGTGAGGGCGACCATCTCCAGCGTGTAGGGCAAAGCAGTCGAGAGGATGGCGACGCCGATGGCCACCGGGATCAGCGACGGGGTGAGCAATGCCGCGCCGGCATGCACGATGCCGATCGGGGCGACAAACAGTGCGGCAATCATCACGCCCAGCGCCGCGGTCGTCACGCCGTTGTCGGCGCCAGCCTTTTGGCCGAACAGAATGTACAGCGCCCAGCACACGCCGGCCCCCAAGGCGTAACCGGCACCGACCAGATCAATTCCCGTGGAGGTCGCTCCGGTGGGGATCAACAGGAGCAGGCCAGCTGCCGCCAGAGCAATCCAGAGGAAGTCGATCGCACGGCGAGAGGCGTAGATGGCGACGGCCAGCGGACCCGTGAATTCAAGCGCGACTGCGATGCCAAGTGGCACGGTGCGCAATGACATATAGAAGAGGAAGTTCATGCCGCCCAGCGCCATTCCGTAAACGATCACCGTGCGCAGGGACTGAGCTGTCAGCCTGGCGCGCCACGGACGCAGTAGTAACAGCATGATTACGCTGGCAAAGACCAGGCGCAGGGTGGTCGTCCCCTGAGCGCCAACCACCGGGAACATGCTCTTGGCCAGAGAGGCGCCAGACTGAATGGATGCCATGGCTATTAATAAGAGGCCAACCGGGAACAGCATTGAGGCCAGAGAGCGAGGTTGGTCAGTCATTGCGAGGCATCATCCGAAGGTGAGAGCAGGGTTGAGAGCAGGGTGTTGTTTTAAGTGTTGGGCAATATACTGCGCATTCGCTGACGTTGCATCTATATATAAGCAGGCTTTTTCGGTGCATTGATAGAAAACTGAAATTAACGGTTGACGGCAGATTCAGGAAGTCTATAATTCGCCCCACTTCCGGCGCAGTCGAAACGGAAAACTCCTTGAGATTCAATGAGTTACGCAGTTTTCGACAGCGACTTGCTTCAGTTCATCGAAGCCTGGAAGGAGTTGAAAGAGCGGTGATGTTTGGCTCTTTTGACGGTTCGATCTTCTCGGTCGAAAGCGGAGAAAAAGAGGTGTTGACAGCAGCGTGTAACGCTGTAGAATTCGCCTCCCGCTAACGAGAGATCGGAAGCGCAAGTGGTTGAAGTTGTTGAAGAAATCTTCGAAAACTTCTGAAAATAATCACTTGACAGCAAATGAGGCTGCTGTAGAATGCGCGCCTCGGTTGAGACGAAAGATCTTAACCAACCGCTCTTTAACAACTGAATCAAGCAATTCGTGTGGGTGCTTGTGGAGTCAGACTAATAGTCAACAAGATTATCAGCATCACAAGTTACTCCGCGAGAAATCAAAGATGTAACCAACGATTGCTGAGCCAAGTTTAGGGTTTCTTAAAAACCCAAAGATGTTTGAACTGAAGAGTTTGATCATGGCTCAGATTGAACGCTGGCGGCAGGCCTAACACATGCAAGTCGAGCGGATGAAAGGAGCTTGCTCCTGGATTCAGCGGCGGACGGGTGAGTAATGCCTAGGAATCTGCCTGGTAGTGGGGGACAACGTTTCGAAAGGAACGCTAATACCGCATACGTCCTACGGGAGAAAGCAGGGGACCTTCGGGCCTTGCGCTATCAGATGAGCCTAGGTCGGATTAGCTAGTTGGTGAGGTAATGGCTCACCAAGGCGACGATCCGTAACTGGTCTGAGAGGATGATCAGTCACACTGGAACTGAGACACGGTCCAGACTCCTACGGGAGGCAGCAGTGGGGAATATTGGACAATGGGCGAAAGCCTGATCCAGCCATGCCGCGTGTGTGAAGAAGGTCTTCGGATTGTAAAGCACTTTAAGTTGGGAGGAAGGGTTGTAGATTAATACTCTGCAACTTTGACGTTACCGACAGAATAAGCACCGGCTAACTCTGTGCCAGCCCGCGGTAATACAGAGGGTGCAAGCGTTAATCGGAATTACTGGGCGTAAAGCGCGCGTAGGTGGTTTGTTAAGTTGGATGTGAAATCCCCGGGCTCAACCTGGGAACTGCATCCAAAACTGGCAAGCTAGAGTATGGTAGAGGGTGGTGGAATTTCCTGTGTAGCGGTGAAATGCGTAGATATAGGAAGGAACACCAGTGGCGAAGGCGACCACCTGGACTGATACTGACACTGAGGTGCGAAAGCGTGGGGAGCAAACAGGATTAGATACCCTGGTAGTCCACGCCGTAAACGATGTCAACTAGCCGTTGGGAGCCTTGAGCTCTTAGTGGCGCAGCTAACGCATTAAGTTGACCGCCTGGGGAGTACGGCCGCAAGGTTAAAACTCAAATGAATTGACGGGGGCCCGCACAAGCGGTGGAGCATGTGGTTTAATTCGAAGCAACGCGAAGAACCTTACCAGGCCTTGACATCCAATGAACTTTCCAGAGATGGATTGGTGCCTTCGGGAACATTGAGACAGGTGCTGCATGGCTGTCGTCAGCTCGTGTCGTGAGATGTTGGGTTAAGTCCCGTAACGAGCGCAACCCTTGTCCTTAGTTACCAGCACGTTATGGTGGGCACTCTAAGGAGACTGCCGGTGACAAACCGGAGGAAGGTGGGGATGACGTCAAGTCATCATGGCCCTTACGGCCTGGGCTACACACGTGCTACAATGGTCGGTACAGAGGGTTGCCAAGCCGCGAGGTGGAGCTAATCCCACAAAACCGATCGTAGTCCGGATCGCAGTCTGCAACTCGACTGCGTGAAGTCGGAATCGCTAGTAATCGCGAATCAGAATGTCGCGGTGAATACGTTCCCGGGCCTTGTACACACCGCCCGTCACACCATGGGAGTGGGTTGCACCAGAAGTAGCTAGTCTAACCTTCGGGAGGACGGTTACCACGGTGTGATTCATGACTGGGGTGAAGTCGTAACAAGGTAGCCGTAGGGGAACCTGCGGCTGGATCACCTCCTTAATCGACGACATCAGCTGCTCCATAAGTTCCCACACGAATTGCTTGATTCATTGAAGAAGACGATAGAAGCAGCTTAAGCTCCAAGCTGATAGCTCTTAGCTAATCAGTTACGCGCTCGAAATTGGGTCTGTAGCTCAGTTGGTTAGAGCGCACCCCTGATAAGGGTGAGGTCGGCAGTTCGAATCTGCCCAGACCCACCAATTTTGTATGGGGCCATAGCTCAGCTGGGAGAGCGCCTGCCTTGCACGCAGGAGGTCAGCGGTTCGATCCCGCTTGGCTCCACCATTAACTGCTTCTGCTTGTTAGAGTTTAGAAATGAATATTCGTGAATGAATATTGATTTCTAGTCTTTGATTAGATCGTTCTTTAAAAATTTGGGTATGTGATAGAAAGATAGACTGAACGTTACTTTCACTGGTAACGGATCAGGCTAAGGTAAAATTTGTGAGTGACTCTTAAGAGTTTTGCGAATTTTCGGCGAATGTCGTCTTCACAGTATAACCAGATTGCTTGGGGTTATATGGTCAAGTGAAGAAGCGCATACGGTGGATGCCTTGGCAGTCAGAGGCGATGAAAGACGTGGTAGCCTGCGAAAAGCTTCGGGGAGTCGGCAAACAGACTTTGATCCGGAGATGTCTGAATGGGGGAACCCAGCCATCATAAGATGGTTATCTTGTACTGAATACATAGGTGCAAGAGGCGAACCAGGGGAACTGAAACATCTAAGTACCCTGAGGAAAAGAAATCAACCGAGATTCCCTTAGTAGTGGCGAGCGAACGGGGACTAGCCCTTAAGTGGCTTTGAGATTAGCGGAACGCTCTGGAAAGTGCGGCCATAGTGGGTGATAGCCCTGTACGCGAAAGTCTCTTAGTCATGAAATCGAGTAGGACGGAGCACGAGAAACTTTGTCTGAATATGGGGGGACCATCCTCCAAGGCTAAATACTACTGACTGACCGATAGTGAACTAGTACCGTGAGGGAAAGGCGAAAAGAACCCCGGAGAGGGGAGTGAAATAGATCCTGAAACCGTATGCGTACAAGCAGTGGGAGCCCACTTTGTTGGGTGACTGCGTACCTTTTGTATAATGGGTCAGCGACTTATTTTCAGTGGCGAGCTTAACCGAATAGGGGAGGCGTAGCGAAAGCGAGTCTTAATAGGGCGTCTAGTCGCTGGGAATAGACCCGAAACCGGGCGATCTATCCATGGGCAGGTTGAAGGTTAGGTAACACTGACTGGAGGACCGAACCGACTACCGTTGAAAAGTTAGCGGATGACCTGTGGATCGGAGTGAAAGGCTAATCAAGCTCGGAGATAGCTGGTTCTCCTCGAAAGCTATTTAGGTAGCGCCTCATGTATCACTGTAGGGGGTAGAGCACTGTTTCGGCTAGGGGGTCATCCCGACTTACCAAACCGATGCAAACTCCGAATACCTACAAGTGCCGAGCATGGGAGACACACGGCGGGTGCTAACGTCCGTCGTGAAAAGGGAAACAACCCAGACCGTCAGCTAAGGTCCCAAAGTTATGGTTAAGTGGGAAACGATGTGGGAAGGCTTAGACAGCTAGGAGGTTGGCTTAGAAGCAGCCACCCTTTAAAGAAAGCGTAATAGCTCACTAGTCGAGTCGGCCTGCGCGGAAGATGTAACGGGGCTCAAACCATACACCGAAGCTACGGGTATCACGCAAGTGATGCGGTAGAGGAGCGTTCTGTAAGCCTGTGAAGGTGAGTTGAGAAGCTTGCTGGAGGTATCAGAAGTGCGAATGCTGACATGAGTAACGACAATGGGTGTGAAAAACACCCACGCCGAAAGACCAAGGTTTCCTGCGCAACGTTAATCGACGCAGGGTTAGTCGGTCCCTAAGGCGAGGCTGAAAAGCGTAGTCGATGGAAAACAGGTTAATATTCCTGTACTTCTGGTTATTGCGATGGAGGGACGGAGAAGGCTAGGCCAGCTTGGCGTTGGTTGTCCAAGTTTAAGGTGGTAGGCTGAGATCTTAGGTAAATCCGGGATCTTAAGGCCGAGAGCTGATGACGAGTTACCTTTTAGGTGACGAAGTGGTTGATGCCATGCTTCCAAGAAAAGCTTCTAAGCTTCAGATAACCAGGAACCGTACCCCAAACCGACACAGGTGGTTGGGTAGAGAATACCAAGGCGCTTGAGAGAACTCGGGTGAAGGAACTAGGCAAAATGGCACCGTAACTTCGGGAGAAGGTGCGCCGGTGAGGGTGAAGGACTTGCTCCGTAAGCTCATGCCGGTCGAAGATACCAGGCCGCTGCGACTGTTTATTAAAACACAGCACTCTGCAAACACGAAAGTGGACGTATAGGGTGTGACGCCTGCCCGGTGCCGGAAGGTTAATTGATGGGGTTAGCTAACGCGAAGCTCTTGATCGAAGCCCCGGTAAACGGCGGCCGTAACTATAACGGTCCTAAGGTAGCGAAATTCCTTGTCGGGTAAGTTCCGACCTGCACGAATGGCGTAACGATGGCGGCGCTGTCTCCACCCGAGACTCAGTGAAATTGAAATCGCTGTGAAGATGCAGTGTATCCGCGGCTAGACGGAAAGACCCCGTGAACCTTTACTATAGCTTTGCACTGGACTTTGAATTTGCTTGTGTAGGATAGGTGGGAGGCTTTGAAGCGTGGACGCCAGTTCGCGTGGAGCCATCCTTGAAATACCACCCTGGCAACTTTGAGGTTCTAACTCAGGTCCGTTATCCGGATCGAGGACAGTGTATGGTGGGTAGTTTGACTGGGGCGGTCTCCTCCTAAAGAGTAACGGAGGAGTACGAAGGTGCGCTCAGACCGGTCGGAAATCGGTCGTAGAGTATAAAGGCAAAAGCGCGCTTGACTGCGAGACAGACACGTCGAGCAGGTACGAAAGTAGGTCTTAGTGATCCGGTGGTTCTGTATGGAAGGGCCATCGCTCAACGGATAAAAGGTACTCCGGGGATAACAGGCTGATACCGCCCAAGAGTTCATATCGACGGCGGTGTTTGGCACCTCGATGTCGGCTCATCACATCCTGGGGCTGAAGCCGGTCCCAAGGGTATGGCTGTTCGCCATTTAAAGTGGTACGCGAGCTGGGTTTAGAACGTCGTGAGACAGTTCGGTCCCTATCTGCCGTGGACGTTTGAGATTTGAGAGGGGCTGCTCCTAGTACGAGAGGACCGGAGTGGACGAACCTCTGGTGTTCCGGTTGTCACGCCAGTGGCATTGCCGGGTAGCTATGTTCGGGAAAGATAACCGCTGAAAGCATCTAAGCGGGAAACTTGCCTCAAGATGAGATCTCACTGGAACCTTGAGTTCCCTGAAGGGCCGTCGAAGACTACGACGTTGATAGGTTGGGTGTGTAAGCGCTGTGAGGCGTTGAGCTAACCAATACTAATTGCCCGTGAGGCTTGACCATATAACACCCAAGCAATCTGCATGCTCGAAAGAGACCAGATTGCGGTGTGTGAAGACGCAATGAACCGAAAGTTCGCGATGCTCACAAACACCTGTATCACATACCCGATTTGCTGAAGCGAGGCCAGCCGGTCACGAGTCAGTACCCGAATTTCTTGACGACCATAGAGCGTTGGAACCACCTGATCCCATCCCGAACTCAGAAGTGAAACGATGCATCGCCGATGGTAGTGTGGGGTTTCCCCATGTGAGAGTAGGTCATCGTCAAGATTAAATTCCGAAACCCCAATTGCGAAAGCAGTTGGGGTTTTGTTTTGCCCGCAGGAAAGTGCTTCTCTTGTCAGAGTCAGACGGCACGAGAGTTCCAACCGTCGCCGGGACTGCCATTAGGGAAAATCCTTCTGAAGTGACCACTCGGTTTTTGGTATGGTGCAGCTCGTTTTTTAACGGACTGATGTCATGCCCACGGATCGGCACTCAATTTATGTCAAAGAGTTGCTGTAGAAATGCCTGAACCCATCCCGATCAAGGATCACGAAAAAGAGACGCGTCTGGTCAACAAGCGGTTGATCGCCTGCGCTCTGTTCGTCTTTGCCATCAGTTGCGCGCTGGTGGTACGCCTGTACATCCTGCAAGTGGTTGAATACGACTACCACTCGACCATCTCTGAAAACAACCGCGTGCACGTCTTGCCGATTCCGCCGACAAGAGGCCTGATCTACGATCGCAATGGTGTGCTGCTCGCTGATAACCGTCCCAGTTACAACCTGATCATTACCCGCGAACGCGCCACTGATGTTAATCAGGAGCTGGACGAGGTAATTAATCTGCTGCATTTACCCGCCGAAGATCGTACGATTTTCGATAAGGCCATGAAGCAGTCCCGTCACCCATTCACCCCGGTGACACTGTTCTACGAGCTGACGGAGGAACAAATCGCCGTGTTGGCGGTTAACGAGTTCCGTCTGCCGGGCCTTGATGTCGAGCCGCAGTTCGTTCGGCATTACCCGTTGGGGGCGCATTTCGCGCATTCGATTGGCTACGTTGGCCGGATCAATGAAAAAGAATCCAAGACCCTCGATTCGGTAGAGTACCGCGGCACACAATCCATCGGTAAAACCGGCATTGAACGTTTCTATGAAGCGCAGCTGCATGGCCACGTCGGATATGAAGAGGTTGAGACCAACGCCCAAGGCCGGGTGCTACGGGTGCTCAAGCACACCGATCCGGTCCCTGGCAAAAACATCGTTCTAAGTCTCGACGTCAAACTGCAGGAGGCTGCGGAAGCCGCACTGGGCGACCGTCGTGGCTCGGTGGTGGCTCTCGACCCGTCCACCGGTGAAGTGCTGGCCATGGTCAGCAATCCGAGTTTCGACCCGAACCTGTTCGTCACTGGCATCAGCTCCAAGGAATACTCGGCGCTACGCGATTCCATCGACCGCCCGCTGTTCAACCGTGTGTTGCGCGGCCTCTATGCGCCGGGCTCGACCATCAAGCCGGAAGTGGCAATCGCCGGCCTCGATGCCGGTGTCGTGACGCCGCAGACCCGCGTCTTTGACCCAGGCTACTACCAACTCCCGGATTTCGATCACAAGTACCGCAACTGGAACCACAGTGGCGATGGCTGGGTGGACATGGACGCGGCAATCATGCGCTCCAACGACACCTACTTCTACGATCTGGCACACAAGCTCGGCATCGATCGCCTGCACGACTACATGGCGATGTTCGGCCTTGGCGAAAAGGTCTCGCTGGACATGTTCGAAGAGTCACCCGGTTTGATGCCGTCTCAGGCCTGGAAGCGTGCCACGCGCCGTCAGGCCTGGTTCCCGGGGGAAACGGTGATCCTGGGTATCGGCCAGGGTTACATGCAGGTTACGCCGCTACAACTGGCTCAGGCTACCGCACTGATTGCCAACAAGGGCGTATGGAATCGTCCGCACTTGGCGAAGACGGTCGATGGTGTGGCGCCGGTCGACGAGCATCCGATGCCGAATATCCTGCTTAAAAACCCGCGTGACTGGGATCAGGTCAACCACGGGATGCAGATGGTGATGCACGATGCCCG
Organism: Pseudomonas sp. S150; assembly: GCF_004526365.1. Lineage (NCBI taxonomy): Bacteria > Pseudomonadati > Pseudomonadota > Gammaproteobacteria > Pseudomonadales > Pseudomonadaceae > Pseudomonas > Pseudomonas sp. S150. The sequence goes on along the minus strand of NZ_CP038207.1, from coordinate 4,805,516 downwards.
GGGTATCGCGCGCGCCGCAGCGGCAGGTGCGCAGTATCGCATTGCCGGTAAGAGTGGTACCGCACAAGTGGTAGCGATCAAGCAAGGCGAGCGCTACAACCGGGAGAAAACCCTCGAACGTCATCGCGACAACGCCTTGTTCGTTGGTTTCGCTCCGGCGGAGCACCCGAAGATCGCCATCTCGGTGATGATCGAAAACGGTGAGGCCGGTGGTCGAGTGGCCGGCCCTGTGGTGCGGCAGATCATGGACGCCTGGTTGCTGGACCAGGACGGCCACCTCAAGCCGCAATACGCGGCGCCGGCCAAGCCGCCGGGTGATCCCCACGTCTAACCCGAGTCAGCTTCACAGCACCGCCTCACGCTGGCTGAGCTGTGAAGCTCTCACGTTTGGGCAACTGACTACTTGCAGCTGTAACCCTCGGGCATCGTGACGCTGTAGTTGCGTTGCATGCGATCCTGGAAGTTCAAATTCTGCAGGCCCTGCTCGACCAGAAACGCTTCGACCTTGGCGGCCTGACAGTCCTCGTTATAAGACGACGCCCGCAGCAGATACACCGTGCGCTTACTCCCCTCATCCCGGGCGGTGACAGTGAAGGTACTGAGGGTGGTGTAGCCGATACGCTCTGACGTTCCCACCGGGCCATAGGTCGTATTGGGCTTACTGGTACAGGTCAGTCGGTCATCTTTCTTCTTGGCGTTCTTGCACACGGTCGTAGTGCTGGTTGGAACTTGCCCATAGTCGGTGGCGGTATAGCGATAAGACACTTGCCGGCTGCCGATATCGAGAGTGACGGTCATTTTGATCGGCGCGTGATTCCTGGGCAGGCTGGCGTCGGTATAAACCTCCTGAAAGCCTCTGTCTTTCAGTGCGTTGACCATGTCGCGAAGATAGTAGCGGGCATTCAGTGCGTTCTCATCGGCGCTGTTGGTCGAGGTCACCAGCACGGTTGCCTTTCGATCGAACGGATAGTCCGGATCAGGTATTGCGTTGAGTGCTACGTCTATTTGCGTGGCGCAGCCGCCAAGCAACGCGGTCAGCATTAATAGGACGCAGAACAAATAACGGGACATGACAAAGACGCCTTGCAACTAAGGATTGAATAAAAGTTAAACGGATGAGGGGGCGATAAATAAACCGCCGCCAGCGGGCTTAGTCTTTCTGGTATTCCAGCAGATCGCCAGGCTGGCAATCGAGCGCAGCGCAGAGCTTGTCCAGAGTTGCCATCTTCACGCCTTTGACTTTGCCGTTTTTGAGCAATGACAGATTCGCCTCGGTGATCCCGAGCAGGGCGGCTAACTCTTTTGAACGAATTTTTTGCGTGGCCATGACTACGTCAAGGCGGACAATAATGGTCATTATATTGTTCTATATGTATTGGCTTTGCTCATCGCTGAGTACTTTTGCATCACGCATGATAATTGAAAAAATACAGAGTAATACGCCTTTGATTATCTCGTAGGCAGAAGCGGAAGACATGCCGATCGAGAACTGGAAAATCCGATCCCCCGGCGGCAGATCTATCGACAACGCCAGACCTTGCAAGGTCTCTATTAGCGGGTAGGTTGCCGGAGAAACGATGCAGAGCACGCCTACTCGCCAGAGGACCCTGATGTTGCGGTCGGTCCAGGTTTCGCCGCGCGACAAGCGCAAAAAGAACAAACCGGTCAGCCATAACGCGTAAGCCGACAGGACCACGGGCAGGAAATCCAGAAAGACGATCAGCGCCGTGACCGTTGATGACAGCCAGGTGTCGGGATCAAGCAAGGCACCTTCGACAAACGGGTCAAGCAATTGCGGCGAGCCCTCAGCAAAGGCATAGAGCAGGCCCGCCAGCATTTCATCCTTTTTGAAGAACCAGATCGTTGCGTTGCCGCCGACCTCCGTTACCCCCAGAACCCAGACGAGAATTGCTGCCAGCAGCCCGATCCAATGCATGCGCTGCAGCGCCAATCCGTTGATATGAGTACTCATGAAAATTCCTGGTTGCTACAATTTGGTAGCGAATTCTCGATGATAAATTATCTAATTACAATAATTAATTTTTGATTTTGATGCTTGAGCATCCTCTTCTAATCCGGCGCCGCATGGTCGCTCGCAGGGTGCGGGGAGTCGGTAGGCTGGCCAGCGTGCGACAGGTGCTCCAAGTGTGGAATCAACAAACCTGTTGGCAAGACTGAAACCCTCTGCAACATCAGGCCCCTGGCACCGGGCAACTCATGTCACCTTCCTGACACTTCAAATACTGCTTCAGCGCCCCGACCCTCACCTTTGTCACCTCGGTCAGGCAATTGCTGTAAATCAATGGATAAACACTCCCGCCGTCCACACCGGACGCGGAAAACTTGCATTCGGCATCACGAAAGCCGATCCACGCTCGCTGCGCGCTCACCAGCAGCTTTTTGCTGTCGGCGTTGTCCTTCAAACGATTAGTGATCTGCTGATACACCGCGTTCAGCTCCTTGTCCGCTGCCTTGAATTCCTGCCCGGCGCACTGGTTCATGGTGGCCTGATTGCTGGCGTTGGCGCAGTCGACGGCGGCGTGGGCGAGAGGCGTGAACAGGACGGGTGTCAGGGCCAGGAGCAGGCGTGGGAGCATGGTTAATCTCACGGTGTCGGATGAAAGTGCAGAGCAGTTTAGCGGCTATGGTGCTTCTATTCAGGAACGCGCAGTCGGGAGGCTTCGAGCAGGCGATCCGCTGTGGCTGCAATCTCCTCGCCGTCATGAAGTATTTCCAGCCAGTGAGCAGGAATCGCCCGAACGCCATAATAGGCCCCGGCCAATTGACCGACGATCGCGGCAGTGGTGTCAGCATCATCGCCGAGGTTGGCGGCTTGCAGAATCGCCGCTGTAAAACTGTCGGTGTGATGAAAACACCACAGCGCGGCTTCCAACGACTCAACGCTGTAGCCGCTGCCACGGATATCATTGACTGATTTGGCCAGATAATCTCCTCGAGCAATCGCGGCAACTTTAGGCTCAGTGAAAGCTGAGCGCGGCAGCCTGCACAGTTCGCTTTTGCAGATACCGAACAGCGCGTTGGCGATCAGTTCGGCAAACAATTGACAGCATTCGATGGCTTCAGGGGCCGCGTGGGTTGTCCGCGAACTGTCGCTGGCGAAGTTGCGGATCTGCTGGACGTCAGGGAAGAAAAACAGCACCACCGGCGCCAAACGCATGAGCGAGCCGTTGCCGGCGGTAAACGGGTCGGTTGACCCGGCAAAGGCCTGACCGGTTTGCTGATACTGCGACAGTGCCTGACTGACGGTCATGCCAATATCGAAACAATCCCCCGTCGAGCTCAGATATCCCCACCGCCACCAGTTCAGATAGCGTCCCATCTGGTCCGCCGCATCGAATGTGTTTTTGCTCAGAAGACTCTCCGCCAGGCAAAGCGCCATCGAGGTGTCATCCGTCCATTGCCCGGGCTTCAAGTGAAAGGGTCCACCGCCGACCATGTCCGTCAGCGGCTGGAATGAGCCTCGTGGCTTGAACTCCACCGTGGTGCCGACGGCGTCGCCGCAAGCGAGACCGAGCAGAGCGCCGCGATAACGTTCGGATAGAGATGGCTGCATGCTTCGTCCTTGTTTGTTTCCATTTCGCTGGAAAAGGTAACAGGTTCAGCGAGAGGGTTGCGTCAGTCATTCACTCATTCAACGATCGGAAATGCCGCCGAATGTTTCCTTTGGACTGAACAGGTGCAGCCCTTTGATACAACTTCAGGTTGGACATGTGGTCATACAAGCCTACTGTTCAAAACAGGAGGTGACTTATGAAACCGGTACCCAATAGTTTCGAACGCAAAATCACGCTGAAGGCGCCGCGTTCTTATGTCTGGCGCGCATTGGTCGATGCCGAGGCTTTTGGCCAGTGGTTTGGTGTGGCGCTGGAGGGCAGGCGGTTCATTGCCGGGGAATGGACGCAAGGGCAGGTCACGTATCCTGGTTATGAACACGTGTTGTTGTGGAACGTGCTCGTCGAGCGGGTCGAGCCACAGCAGTTGTTTTCGTTTCGCTGGCACCCGTACGCGGTCAATCCAAAGATCGACTATTCACAGGAGCCGACGACGCTGGTCAAGTTCGAGCTGCAGGATTACGAGGGCGGCACTTTGCTCAAAGTGTCCGAGTCCGGCTTCGCGCACATTCCCGACGTGCGGCAGAAGGAGGCGTATTACATGGACAGCCGTGGCTGGGAAGAACAGCTGAGTCGACTTGAACAGTTTCTCGCCGAAAGCGCCAAGACCCGCGAGCGTGATGGTGACTGACTGCGCAATCTTCGAACCCTGGTTGCAACGCTGGGCGCTGGTACCGGACGGTGAGCCGGTCATCACCCCCGGCAGCCGTCTGTTGCCGGTGCGTTTTGGCGACACGCCGGCCATGCTCAAGGTTGCGCTGGATGTCGACGAGCAATTCGGCAATCGACTGATGACTTGGTGGGACGGTGAGGGCGCAGCGCGGGTGCTGGCCCATCACGAGGAAGGTTTGTTGCTGGAACGGGCTATGGGCCGGCGTTCGTTGATGCACATGGCGCTCAACGGTGAAGACGACGAAGCCACGCAGATCATGTGCACGACACTATCGCGCTTGCATGCGCCGCGCCCGACGCCGCCACCGCCGCTGGTGGAGCTGGCACCGTGGTTCGCCTCGCTGCGCGTGGCCGCGGCCGAACATGGCGGGACCTATGCCCTGAGCCTGCAAACGGCTGAAGCCTTGCTCGCAGATCCGCAGGACGTGGTGGTGCTGCACGGTGACATGCACCACGACAATGTTCTCGATTTCGCTGCACACGGCTGGCTCGCTATTGATCCCAAACGAGTACGCGGCGAGCGCGGTTATGACTACGCCAACCTGATCTGCAACCCGGACTTGCCGACGGCTGGCGATTCACAGCGATTGCGCCGGCAGGTCGAGGTGATCGTCGAGGCGTCCGGGCTTGATCGCCGACGCTTGCTGCAATGGGTGCTGGCATTTGCCGGGTTGTCGGCCGCCTGGTTCCTGGAGGACGATGCGCAGCAACAGGCTGCCGAACAGCTGCAGGTCGCGCAAATCGCCGCTTGCCTGCTGGATGACTGAGAGGGCTAAGGGTTTTCGGAAGGGCTTCTATAGCGAATGTCTTACACGCGGTGGTAGCTTTTGCGACTATTGCCGATTGGATCCACGGCGTAATCTACACCCATCAACTGAGACACAGGGAGTGTTTCAGGATCACGGATGATCGACCATAGCAAGGATCGCTGCCGACAGGGAGTCGATAATGGTCTTGGGAAAAACCCGCTTCGGCGGGTTTTTTTTCGCCTGTACAAAAGCGCTGAAGGCTTGTGTCGAGCACCTGTAGCGAGAGGATTTATCCCCGATGGGTAGCGAAGCGACCCCAAAAAAGGGCCTGCTGCGCAGTCCATCGGGGATGAATCCCCTCACCACAGGAATCAAGCAATCAAGAGGCGATCAGCTGCCGCAACACGTAGTGCAGAATCCCGCCGGACTTGAAGTACTCCACCTCATTCAACGTATCAATGCG